>CAWGQT010000033.1:0-105456 GCA_963824755.1 uncultured Solirubrobacterales bacterium
CGCCCTCGACAACTCAGACGGCCAGGCGGTCGTCTACCGCGCGCGCGGCCGTGAGCTCTTGGTCAGAACTGGATCGATGGCTCGCATCAACCCACGTTCTGTGCGGGTGCTTCCGAAGGTTCGCACCCCGCCGACGGGACGAGCGTCGTTCTCACGCTATGCCTGTGTGCACGGCCCGGGCATAAACGCTCGCTGGCACAAGACGCCCGGTCGTCATCGCGGTGCCGACCCCCGGTCCGAGTACGCGAACCTGCTGCTGCTCCCGTGGCCGCTGCGCGTGCGGGCGTCTGACTTCCATCCGGTCGAAGGCCCCGTGCAACGACTGTCGAAGGAGCCCTACAACTTTTTCGAGTTCGCGCCCGATGAAGGCGTCGACCTGGACCTCTTGGATCGCGTGCTCGTCGCCGCCCGCGAGGAGGCGGGCAGTGTCGACGTCGTGATTCTCCCGGAGAGCGCCGTCGACGAGGATGACATCGAGGGCCTCGAAGCGCTCTTGGACCGCCATGCCGTGAACTTCCTCCAGGCGGGGGTGCAGGCGGCAAGTGCTGCGGCGAGGAGGTCGGCTGGGCCGGGGAGCAGCTCATCGGTGCTAGCCGAGCCGTCGAACGCGATCGTGGTTGCTCGGGCGGCGATCGTCGCGACGCCACCGTGCGCGCTGTCGGCCTCGACCGTGCAATTCGTGGCCGATCCGGCGGGCTCATCGCTTGAGCCGGCCGTCACGCCGGCGTTTGACGGGGTGGCGTGCGACCGGGGTGCCGCCGGTGGGGGATCTCGGCTGTCATCGCGCGCTCGCTGGGGTGGGCCATCGGAGTCTGCGGGAGAGCCAGAGGGCGAGGTAGACGAGGCTGACGAGGACAGGGACTTCGATCAGTGGCCCGACGACGCCGGCGAGCGCCTCGCCGGAGGCGGCGCCGAAGACGCCGACGGCGACCGCGATCGCGAGCTCGAAGTCGTTGGAGGCGACGGTGAACGCCATGCTCGCGGTCTGCGGATAGGGGAAGCGCATGATCCTGCCGGCGGCGAACCCGGCGACCCACATGACCGCGAAGTACGCCAGCAACGGCAGCGCGATCCGGACCACGTCGAGCGGCTGGGAGGTGATCCGGTCGCCTTGGATCGCGAACAGCAACACGATCGTGTACAGCAGGCCGTAGAGGGTGATCGGTGCGATCCTGGGGATGAAGCGCTGCTCGTACCAGTCGCGGCCGCGGCGCCGCAGGCCGATGCGTCGGGTGAGGTAGCCGGCTGTGAGCGGGATGCCGAGGAAGATCAGGACGGTGCGGGCGATCTCCCAAATGCCGGGCTGAAAGCCCTGGGTCTGTAGACCGAGCCAGCCGGGGAGCACGGTCAGGTAGAAGTAGCCGAGCAGGGAATAGGCGGCGAGCTGGAAGATCGCGTTGAAGACGACCAGCACGGCGGCGCGCTCGCGGTCGCCGCGGGCGATCTCGTTCCAGACGAGCACCATCGCGATGCACCGGGCCAGCCCGACGATGATCACGCCGGTCCGGTACGCGGGCTGGTCAGAGAGAAAGATCCAGGCGAGTGCGAACATCAGCAGGGGCCCGACGACCCAGGAGAGGAACAGCGAGACTCCAAAGAAACGGCGGTCGCTGACGCCGTCGGCACGTGCGCGACCGAGGTCCTCATAGCGGACCTTCGCGAGCACGGGGTACATCATCAGCAGCAGGCCGGCCGCGATCGGAAGGCTCACTGTGCCGACCTGCAGCTTGCCGAGCCAGTGGTTGAGGTGCGGGAGCAGCGAGCCGACCGCGAGCCCGGCGGCCATCGCGAGCGCGATCCACAACGGCAGGAAGCGATCCAGCGTCGACAGCCGAGAGACAACACCGGACGGCGAGGCGTCGGACCCCGCCCCGGAGGGTGTGGTGGGCGGGCGTTCAGCGACAGCCACGGCCGTCGTCCTCCAGCTCGACCGCGTCGGCGAGAACCATGCCGAGGAGATCGCTGAGACGCACGAGGCGCTCACGGTTCGCGCAGTAGCAGGTGCGTGGCCCGTTGATCTCGCCTTCGATCAGGCCGGCATCCTTGAGCACTTTCAGATGTTGGGAGACGGTCGCCTGCGCGAGTGGCACGTGCTCGACGATCTCGCCGCAGAAGCAGGAGTCTCGCGCGAGCAGCAGCCGCATGATCCGCACGCGTGCTGGATGCCCGAGCGCTTTCGCGAGCACGCCGACCTCGGCGTCCAAGCTCTCCTCGGACGCCTCTACTTGGGTGGGCGTCGCGCTCACTTGGCCGCTTTGTGCCAGTGCAGCAAATGTCCGTTGGAGGGCGTCGCGGCGCTCTCTCTCGGTCGCGTGCCCAGGTCGTGGCGGCATCCGTAGGTCGTGCCGCCGACGCGGTAGTCCAGCTCTGCCTGGAAATGCTCGAGGCACATCCCGACGCCGCAGTGGGTACAGGTCGCGACCGCGGGGACGCTCTCCCCTTGTGTTGCGCACTCGTAGCAGTTCATCGTCGCCTCCTTCGGCGGGGCGCCGGCGACACCCGACGCATAATTCTTCATCGCAAATCAACGATAAGAACCATGGGCGATCGTGCCATCCGCACTGCCCACCGATAGACGCGCCGGGTAACTACCCGATATCTGCGCCGCTAGGGAGAACCGTTGAGCTCTGCGAGCAGCTGCTGCACGCGGCGAGCGATCTGATCGCGGGTGGCGCGAACCTCGTCGACCGGCCGCCCCTGTGGGTCCTGGAGCTCCCAGTCGATGTAGCGCTTGCCCGGAATGAACGGGCATTGATCACCGCAGCCCATCGTCACGACGACGTCGGCCTGCTCGGCGAGCTCGCGCGTTAGCAGCTGGGGGCGGCGGTCGGCGAGATCGATCCCGAGCTCGCGCATCACCTCGACGACCTCGGGGTGAACGCGCTCTGCTGGCGTGGTACCGGCGGAGGCGGCGGTGTGCCGGCCGTCGGCGTCCCGCTCGAACAGCGCCTGGCTCATCTGCGAGCGGCCGGCGTTACGCAGGCAGACGAACAGAACGTGCGCCATCGCGCTGCTCCTGCGCATCGCGGTGGACGGTCCGCGGCGGATGCTCACCGCGAACGAGCTGATAGGCGAGCGCGCCGACCGCCGCTCCCACGACCGGTCCGGCGACGTAGACCCAGAAGTCGGTCCAGGTGCCGGAGACGAGCGCCGGCCCGAACGAGCGGGCGGGGTTCATCGAGGCGCCGGTGACCGGTCCGCCGAACAGCGCGTCGAGGCCGATCACGCCGCCGATCGCGATCGCCGCTGCCGCCCCGACCGCGCGCGTGTCGGTCGCGACGGCCATGATCACGAACATCAAAAACGCCGTCAGGATCGCCTCGTACAGGAACGCGCTGCCCGCCGCCACCGTCGGGACGGTCGCGCCGAGGTGCGCCGGCTTGCTCGGCCAGACGCCGAGCAGCACCAACGCGGCGAGCGTGGCGCCGGTGATCTGCGCGGCGATGTAGGCGATCGCGTCGCGCGGGGAGAAGTGTCGCGTGAGCGTGAACGCGATCGTCACCGACGGGTTGATGTGCGCTCCGGAGAGGTGGCCGGTGGCGTAGATCATGACCATGATGATCAGCCCGAACACGAGGCTGATGCCGACCGACCCGAGCGCGCCGTGGTAGTGCTGGTTGGCAATGATCGCGCCGCAGCCCGCGAACACCAGCGCGAACGCGGCGAGCGCTTCGGCGCCGGCACGCCGCCACAGACTGAGATTGCGATCCATCGCTAGCGCCTCGCCAACTCGAGGACGTCGCAGCGCTCCTGGCGCAGGCAGTCGCGGGTGCGCTTGTGGGCGAGCGTGAGAATGTGGCTGCGGACGGGAACATGGTCGTAGTCGTCGAGGATCCGGTCCGCGCATCCGCGGATCACCTCGGGCGAGCGGGTATCGCCGAACTCGTCGATCAGCTGCGGGAGCAGCTTCGCTAGCCGGAACCGGTGCGAGGTCGCATCGAGGCGGATCGCGTCGAGCTTCTCGGCCGCGAGCTCTCTGACACGCTCGTCGATCGTGTCGCGGATCTCGCGGACCTCGTCGATCGGCCTGCCGGCCGGGTCGGGGATGTTCCAGTCGTCCACCGTCGTCGGGACGTACGGGCAGACATCGCCGCAGCCCATCGTGACCGCCCAGTCAGCGTGGAGCTGCATCTCGACCGTCAGCCGCTTCGGCTTGCGGCCCGAGAGGTCGATGTCGAGCTCGCGCATCACGTCGATGACCTCCGGCCAGAGCTGGCGGGCGGGGTCCGAGCCGGCTGACTCGCTGCGGACGTCCTCGGGGGCGTAGCGCTCGAACAGCGCCTGCGCCATCTGCGAGCGCCCGGCGTTGTGGGTGCAGACGAACAGCACGTACTTCATCGCGTCCTCTCCTTTGGTTATGCGGCGGCGACGAGCTTCTCGGCGTACTCGCCCGGGAGCCCGGCCTCCTGCACCTCGCGTGCGACCGCCTCGGCGTCGTATGGGACCCGCTCGATCGAGACCTGCAACTCGCCCGTTGGGTCGAGCTCGAGGATCGCGAACGCGCACCGCGGGTCACCGTCCTTCGGTTTCCCGACCGACCCGCAGTTCACGAACAAGACCCCGCCATAGGCGTGAATCCACGGCTTGTGGGTGTGCCCGAACACCAGCACGTGGGCTTCCTCCGCCGCGGCGAGCCGCTCGTACAGGCTCGCCGGCTTGTCCTCGAACAGGTACTCGTTGACCTTCCGCGGCGACCCGTGCACGAGATGGATCGGCACGTCGCCCAGCTCGAAGCGCAGGTCGAACGGCAGGCCGCGCATAAAGTCCTTGGCGTGCTCGTCGGTGTGCGCAAGCGTCCACGCGACCGACCGCCGCCCGAGCTCGCGGTCATGCTGGGTCACGTACGCGCACCCACAGTCATCGAGGTCGCGGCCGATCGCGTAGTCGTAGTTGCCGTAGATCGTCGGGATCTCACGCTCCTCGATCAACGAGCACACCTCGCTGGGGTGCGGGCCGTAGCCGACGAGGTCCCCGCCGCAGTAGATCTGATCGACGCCGATCTGATCGATCGCCGCGAGGCTCGCCTCCAGCGCCGGCAGATTGCCGTGGATATCAGTGATGACCGCCACTCGGTTCAACGCGGTCACTCCCGGGAGTCGATGTTGGTTGATCATGCGCCGCGCGGCTCGAGCGCGTCGAGCAGCTCGCGGACATGGTGGTAGAGCTCGTAGCGAATCCGGCGCACGACCTCCAGCAGCTGTACCGCCGGGTCGCCGACCGCCCAGCGTAGGACGCCGTGACGTAGCGGGCGACGGTCTCGCCGGAGAACACACCGCGGAACTCGTCCGAGAGCACAGCGACAGTGGACGCGAGGCACCCCTGCAGCAACGGGCTCATCGACATCGGCGCTGGAGACCTCCTGGGCAACGTGCCCGCCAGTCTATCCATTGACAACCATCAGTTCAATCGGTATACGTATATAGATGTCGATCGATCTGGAACTGACTCCGAAGACCAAGCGCCCGCCAGGCGAGCCGTGCTGCGAGCCGGTCGTATATCCGGACGTCGAGCGTGACCAGGCCGCACGGATGGCGAGGATCGCGAAGGCGCTTGGCGATCCGGTGCGCCTGCAGCTCGTCGACGTGCTGCGCAAGCACGCCGGCAAGGTCTGCGTCTGCGAGCTCGTGCCGCTGTTCGACCTCTCCCAGCCGACCGTCTCCCACCACCTCAAGGTGCTGCGGCAGGCCGGGATCGTCGGCTCCGAGCGCGAGGGCCTGTGGGCCTACTACTACGTCATCCCGGAGGCACTCGCGGAGCTCTCCGGATGGCTGAGCTGAGCGATTCGCGGGTTCGCCCTCCAAGGTCTCTCCTTGGTCCGCGGCGCAGGCTCTAATCAAGAAGCGTTGATATGACGCCGGCTCGTGCTACCGTGGACCGGGCCCGTCAAACCAACCTTCGTAAATATGACTTCTTCTGCTCCAGTCCTTGCCGCCGGGCCCGCTGCAGCCGAATGTTGCGCTCCATCTGCCGGGCTCGACGATTCGATCGATGCCGAGCGGATCGCTTCCGTGGCGAAGGCGCTGGCTGAACCGCTGCGGGTGCGGATCGTGGATGCGCTGCGCCGCAGCGACCAGCAGGTGTGCCAGTGCGAGCTGATCGCGCTGTTCGCCGTCAACCAGTCGCTTCTCTCGCACCACATCAAGAAGCTCGTCGACGCCGGCCTCGTCGAGGTCGAGCGCCGCCACAAGTGGGCCTACTACTCCGTTTCCCCCGAGGCTCTCAAGGAGCTGACCGCATGGCTGAGCTGACGACCGATTCGACGACCACCTCCGCCTGTTGCGGCGATGAGGCACAAGCGACCTGTTGCGAGCCGTCGGAGAAGCAGGAATGTTGCGGTAGCTCAGCGGCGAGCGGCGGCTGCGGCTGCCCGGACGGCCAGACGGCCGAGGTCGCGACTGCGACGGGCTCTGAGGACCTTCGCGAGATCGTGCGCGAGAAGTACGCGGCGGCCGCGCGCGCGGTCACCGAGCAGCAGGCTTCCGGGTCGTGCTGCGGTCCGGTCGCTTTGACCGACGCCGACGAGACGCACGTTTTCGGCGCTGCGCTGTACGACGACGCGCAGACCGAGGGCGCGACCGCCTCCGCGGTCGCGGCGTCGCTGGGTTGCGGGGTCCCGACCGCGGTCGCCGACCTGCACGAGGGGGAGATCGTGCTTGACCTGGGGTCGGGTGCCGGCGCGGATGTGCTGATCAGCGCGCGGCGTGTCGGGCCGGCCGGGAAGGCGATCGGTCTGGACATGACCGACGAGATGCTCGAGCTCGCACGCGCCAACGCCGCGCAGGCCGGGGTCACGAACGTCGAGTTCGTGAAGGGGTTCATCGAGCAGATCCCGCTCGCCGACGGGTCCGTCGACGTGATCGTCTCCAACTGCGTGCTGAACCTCTCAGGCGACAAGCCCAAGGTCCTGGCCGAAGCCGCCCGGGTGCTCAAGCCAGGCGGACGGTTCGCGGTCTCCGACGTGATCGCCGGCCCGGACATGGACGAAGCGACGCGCGCGGACCTCGCCGCCTACACGGGCTGCATCGCGGGCGCGCTGACCGAGCAGGAATTTCGCGACGGCCTTCAGGCCGCCGGCTTCACCGATGTCGAGATCCGCGAGACCCACCGCGTTCACGAGCACGCGACCTCGGCGATCATCCGAGCCCGCAAGCCCGACACAACGGCTGATAGGGCTGCCGGCGCTCGCCGGATCGACTCTACGAACCCGCGATGTGTTGCCAGACCGGCGTCTGCGGACCGTCCGTTGACCAGCAGCTGATCGACGCCCGCGAGGACCTGCGATGGGCCGAGGCTCGCGGCGCTGACGTGACGTACCGCCCCTGCCGGCTGAAACAACGCTGCGTAAACCGTCAGCGCAGACGCTGGGCCATTTCAGGCGCTCTTGATCCGGCTAGATGCAGACGCGCCGCTTAGGCATGCCGCCGATTTTGGCGATGAGCCACGACGGCCCCCGCGGGAAGAGTCGGTAGAGCTCTCTGATCGGCCCGCCGGAGACCCTTGCGATCGTGCGGAGCCATGGCTGCGAGCCCCGGTCAAACGCGGCGCGCATCGAGGTGATCACTTGCCAGTGGCGCGGCGTCAACTCCTTGATCCCGTTCTCGCGGGCGAGCTGTCGCGCGACCTGCTCGCTACCGCCGATCATCCTCGCCTCGGGCGGCGGTCCATCCGCGCAAACCCCTATCTCGCGACGCCAACCCACGAGTCCTCGCGAGGGTCCCGGCGAGGGGCAATCGACCTTCTGCCGAACCGCCGCGGCGTAAGGCGTCTAGGGGCGTCGCCGTCGCCTCGTGAGCGCCAGGTACCCCGCGACGGGTGGGATCGATGCTGCGACGATGGTGCCGATCGCCAGTTCGTCGGGCAGCCGGCTGCCGGGCACGGGGCGGCCGCGCAGACGCATACGCAACGCGTCGAACGTGTTGGCCGAGTGGTTGGCGATTGTCATCACCCGCGTAACCACGTCCAGATCGTCGCGCTCAGCTTTGCTGTAGTGGCGCGCGAGCTCGTGCTCGAACTCGTCCGGTACCGGTCCGAGGTCGGCGCGGGCTCGGGCGTCGGCCCACGCGACCGCCGCCCAAGTGCGGCGGTCGAATCGTGCTTGATCGTGCTGCTCGAGCGCGGCGAGCTCGGCGTCGGTGACTCCTTCGGCGAGCGCCCAACGGCGGTGCGCCATCGTGCAAAGCCGGCACGCGTTGGCCTGTGCGACGGCGAGCATGACCTGCTCGCGCAGCTTGGGGTCAACTCGCTGTTCGCCCCAGATCGCCGCCATGTCCACGAGCTTCGGTAGGAGTCGCAGTGCCTGGCCGAGCAACACTGGGGCGCGAGTGGGCGTGCCGGTCAGCATGCGGTACGCGGCGGCAGATCGTCGGGGACGGCGGCGAGGTCGGCGAACGTGCCGGCGAAATCGATGAATCGCTTGACGTCGGAGAAGTTGGAGGCGACGCCGAGCGATGCGCGGATCGCGCCGCCGGAGGGGAGGCCGATTGCGTCGATGTAGTCCTCGAGCACCATCCCTTCGCCGAACTCGCCGCCGAGGAGCGTCTCGGAGGAGATTGTGAACGCGACCTCGCCCGCGCCGGGATTGCAGAAGCACCCGGTCCGCAGCGAGATGTTCTGCGCGGCGGCGATGCGGTCGACGTAGCGCTCGTCGACCACGCGGCCGTCGGGGTGCAGGAAGTTGAACGCGATCGTCGCGCCGCGCCGATTCCACGACCGCGGGCCGTACACAGTCGCGACCGGTGAGCCATTGCCGTGCCTCAGCGAGCTGAGATTGTCCAGCAGGTACGCGCCGAGAGCCCCAACGCGGTCGTGAATCGTCTCGATGCCGATCCGCTCGAGGTGGCGTAGTCCGATTTCGATCGCCGGCAGGTTGAGGTAGTTGACGGTCCCGTCCTCGAAGTGTGCGGCGCCGGGCGCAGATTGGTAGTACTGGCGCTGGACGAACGCTGCGACGATCGTGCCGCCCGAGAACCATGGTCGCTGGAGCTTCGCTAGCGCTTCGCGGCGGGCGACAAGGCCGCCGACGCCGGTCGGCCAGCCGAACATCTTGTAGAAGGAGATCGCGACGAAGTCCGGATGCCAGCGGCTGAGATCGAGACGGTTGGTGGGGACGTAGGCGGCGGCGTCGAGCACGACGTCCCATCCGTGGATGTGGGCTTGCTCGATCCACTCGAGTGGATGCTGTGCGCCTGAGAAGTTCGATTGTGCGGGATAGGCGAACAGGTTGTGGTGATCGCCCGGCGTGTCGGTGAGGTATCGCGGGAGCAGTGACTCGTCCACCCTGAGGTCCGGTGCAACGCTCGGGATGTATGTCGTTTCCGCGCCTCGGGCGCGGGCGAACTCTCGAATCCCGTTGACCGAGTTGTGGTTGTCGAATGTGAGCAGGAACCGGTCGCCGGGGTGAAACGGATATGCCTCGCCGACCAGGCGCAGCGCGCCGGTCGCGTTCGGGGTGAAGATCGCCTCGTACTCGTCCGGCGAAGCGTTGAAGAAGTCCAGGACGTAGGCTCGGGCGCGGTCGACGTACCGCGTGCTCGCCCCCGACGTGGGGTTGATCGAGTGGGGGTTACCGAACACGCCTTCGCGCAGCAGGCCCATGTGCTCGCGTAGCTGTGACTCCGCATACAGCCCGCCGCCGGTGTAGTCCATGTACACGTGCCCGCTGCGATCCAGCCGGGCATAGTCAGTGCGTCGAAGTTCGTCGAGGATCGACGTCGTGTCGTACGACGTGTTCTCACGCCGGAACGCGGCCTCGGCCTGATCCACCGAACGAAGGTCGTGAGCGACGGTCATCGGCTAGCCGGGTCCGGGAGCGGCACGCCGGGCGTTCGTGCGACAGCCGCGGCGACGAAGATCAAATGGATGCCGGGGACGCGTGGACTGTGGCGCGAAGGGTCCGTGGCGAGGAACGCGGCATGGCGATCGAGCAGCCTGACTCCCGCAACCAGCCGGGCGAGCTGCCCGCCGGCGACCGCGCCGAGCTGGTCGCGAGCAAGACCAGTCGCCAACCCCACTCGCAGCACCAGCGCCGCGGCGGCGACGGCGCGCCCGTAGGGCGTGTCCGATGCGAACAGGATCTGACCGGGAGGGATCATCGCGAACAGGGCCAGCTGGTCGATGCAGTGTTCCACCAGTCGATCACATCACGCTGAAAGCTCTTGGTTTTCACGTCCATTTTCTGATTGCTCCTGGTTGCTGGGAGGACTGGGTGGCCAAGCGCCGACGAGCGCGGCGAGGTCCTGGAGCTGGTGCTCGACCGAGCCGCACACCTGCTCGCAGAGACCGAGCATGTCGTCGTCGGCGATCCGGTAGTAGACGCTCATGCGGTCCTTGCGGCGGGCGAGGACGCCGCCTTCGGCCGGCAGCACGAGGTGCTTGGACGCATTCTGCTGCGAGGTGTGAAGATCGTCCGCGAGCTCCTGCACCGTAGCCTCGCCGTCGCGTAGGCGGTCGAGCAACCTGATCCGCATAGACTCAGCCAACAGATGAAAGCGACGGGCGATCAGCTCGAGCAGCTGATCTGGGATTGGATGCGGAAGGAGACATGCCTGGAGCACATCGTACGCCCGCACGGCTACACAGTTGTATAGCAGTCAGTGCTGATTGTAGTCCGTAGAAACTGCGCTGCGCGATCGTTCGCCGGCTGCGGGACCTGACCGAAAGCCGCTACCTGTTGCCAGAGCCCACGCCGAACATCGGCGGTTCGCCCACGCTCAGCCAGCGCGTGCGTCATCACGACGCGGTGGCCATCGCGAGGAATTCCCGCGCTGCTTGCGAGAGGGGCGCGGGGCGGTGGATCAAGCCCACCTTTCGCGTGATCACGGGCCGTGCCCGTCGTGCGATTGCGCCTCGCCGTTGCGCTTCCTCAGCAAGTCGTGCAGGCAGAAGCGCCGCGCCGGCACCGGCGAGAACCAGCGGGACGATCGCCTCCCGCGCAGCGGTCTGCACTGCGATCTGCGGCATGACGCCGACCGCGGCCAGCGCCTGCTCGAGGAGGATTCGCGTTGAGGTGCCGGGCGGGCTCACTACCAACGGGGTCTCCGCCAGCTCCTGCGCGCCAACCGGGCGCTCGCTCCTGGGCGCCGATTGCGGCGGGAATACGAACAGCAGCTCCTGTTCGCCCAGCGGGTGGGCGCGGAGCTGCTCGCCGGGGATCGGGAGGTGGGCGGCGCCGAGTTCACAGGCGCCATCGCGGACCAGTGAGCGGACGCCGTCGGCGCTCTCTGGCTCGAGAACCCGCACCTCGACGCCGGGGTGGCGTTCGCGGAAGCCGCCGATCAGGGTTGCCATCGGATCGACGGCGAGTGTCGCCAAGGCTGCGATCTCAAGCGTTCCTGCGCGTAGCTCAAGCACGCCGCTGACCGCGCTGCGGGCCTCATCGGCGGCACGAAGGATCTGTCTGGCCGGGCCAATCAACGCCTCCCCGGCTGCTGAGAGCCGCATGCCACGACCCACGCGGTGAAACAGATCTGCTCCAAGTTCGGCCTCCAGCGCACGTAGGGCTTGCGAGAGCGACGGCTGCGCCAGGTGCAGGCGCTCGGCAGCGCGGGTCACGCCGCCCTCGTCCACGACAGTCAGGAAATAGCGAAGCCGCCGTTCATCCATAGCCGATTACAGTGGATCATATCCACCATTTGTCTTTGACCTATTGGCGGAGGAGCGCTGGAATGTAGGTCGATGTCAACCGCGGGAGGTCAATGGATCCGGCGGCGCGTACTCACGGAGCCACGGAGGCCGGCGGGCATCCGTCTCAGTCCACGCGCACCGTGGTATGTCGTCGGCACCGTCTGCATCGGAGCGTTCATGGGCCAGTTGGACGCGAGCATCGTGATATTGGCGCTTCCGCGCCTCGCGAGTGACCTGCACGCGCCTACTGGTGCGGTCGAATGGGTGGCGCTGAGCTACCTGCTGGTGTTGGTGTCAACGGTCGCGATCGTCGGACGGATCGCGGACGGGGTCGGACGCAAGCTCCTGTACGTGTACGGGTTCGCGGTGTTCACGGCCGGGTCCTTGGTCTGTGGGCTCGCGCCTAGCCTGGCCGTGCTGGTCGGGGCTCGTGTCTTTCAGGCGGTCGGCGCTGCCATGCTTCAGGCCAACAGCGTGGCGCTGATAGCCGAGGCGATGCCCGGGCGGTTGCTCGGCAAGGGGATCGGCGTGCAGGGCGCAGCGCAGGCACTCGGGCTGGCGCTCGGACCGGCGGTCGGCGGCCTGCTGCTCGCGCTAGGAGGGTGGCGGCTGATCTTCCTGATCAACCTGCCAGCCGGCGCGATCGGGCTCGCGCTCGGATGGTTTCTCTTGCCCCGAAGCCGATCCAAGCGGGCGCTCGAGGGGGCCGACCGCGTTGGCGCTGTGCTGCTCGCGGTCGCGGCAGCCGGACCGCTCATGTACCTCTCGCTTGCGAACCACCTCGGTTACGGCGACCCCTGGTTGCTCGTCGCGCTCGCCGCCGGCGTGCTCGCAGCAGTGGCCTTCGTGCGCCGCGAGCGGCAAGTGCAAGCGCCGCTGATCGACCTCTCGGTCTTCCGGCGTCCCGCTCTGTCAAACGGCTTGAGCGCCGGGCTGGTGTCCTACTTGACCTTGTTCGGCACTTTGTTCGTGGTGCCCTACTACCTCCTGTCCGCCGAGCATGCCTCCGCCGCGCTCGTCGGGCTGGAGCTCTCGGCGATGCCGATCGCGATCGCGATCGCGGCTCCGATCGCCGGCCGGCACATCAACCGCATCAACAACCGGCTGCTCACCGGAGGCGGACTCATCCTCGCAGCCGCGGGATTGGCGGGGATCGCGCTCTGGCACGACACCGCTGGACTGATAATCGGGCTGGCGCTCGCGGGCGTTGGACTCGGCACGTTCACGCCCGCGAACAACGCCGGGATCATGGCCGCTTCCCCCACCGGCCACACGGGCACCGTCGGCGGCGTTCTCAACATGACGCGGGGTTTCGGGACCGCGCTGGGCGTCGCACTCACCACGGCGCTCTACACCGCCGCCGCCGGAACAGCTGCCGCGAACTCACACGGTGTAGCTGACGGGGCTCGCGGGCTCACCGTGGCCCTGGCGGTGCTTGCCCTCCTTGCGGCGGCCACGGGCCTCATCCAACTCGTCGCCAAGACGTCGGTCGTCGTCGCGGCCGACGACACGCATCGACATCAACATCGTCCACAACGGAGGTTTAGTCATGAAGGCGTCGCTCGACCCGAACATGAAGCACCAGATCGACCGGATGGTCAGCGATCTCTGCTCCGAATACGCCGGTGAGTTCGAGCGGCCGCGGATCGAAGGGGTGATGGACGACTCCGTCGATCGGGTCGTCGAAACCGCGACCGTGTTCGACTTCGTGCCCCTGATGGCCTACAGATTCACGCGCGAACGCCTGAACGCGATCAAGCGCGCGCAAGGCCAGGACAGCGGGGGCACCTGGGACGTCGTCTTCGTCAGCCTCAGCGGTGGCGGGCGCGGACAGATCGCGGCCGCGCTCACCTCGCGGCTCTCGGGCAACAGGGTGTCCGTTCATTCGGCCGGCACCGCCGTCCACGGCCAGATCGACCCGGGCGTGCGAAACGTGATCGCCGAGCTCGGGATCGACTCCGACGAAGCGTTCGCGCGACCGGTCACCGACGAGGTCCTGCTGGCGGCCGACGTGATCGTGACGATGGGCCACAGCGTCGGCGTCATCGAGATCCCGCCCGAGACGCGCCACGACGACTGGCGTATCGGCGACCCGATCGGCGCACCGATCGCAGAGATCCGCCGCGTACGGGCCGACATCGAGTACCGCGTCCGCGCCCTGCTCGAAGATCTGAGGGTGCCGACCGGTGTCAGTCGCATCCCAACGATTGGACGTCACCACCACGAGCCCTCGGTCGCGTAAACCCGGACGCGCTCAGTAGCCTCCAATGTCGCTCGCGTCGGGGGCGCGGACGTCCAGGATCTCGTGCAGCTCGGCGGCGAGCTCGGGCAGCGGTCCGTGCCCGGGGAGCTCAAGGTCGACGGTGACCTGCCGGGCCGGATGCCTTTCATCTGCTTTTCGCCGTTGTTGTTGCGCGACATTCCACCGTCACGCCAGCGGCGACCCGCCCTCCTACGAAGCGCTGCGAACGATCGAGCGCCGCCACGGCGCGCCATCATCCTGGCGTGCGATGCACGTCGACGCACTCACACATCCTCCGATCGAGAGCCGCCCGTGAGACAGCCGCTGCCCAAGGATGAGTTCGAGCGGATCTTCAGCAAGGTCCCGCGCCTCACAGTGGAGGTGCTGATCGCGAACGATGATCAGGGCGTCCTACTTGCCTTGCGCGATGTTGATCCGTGTCGGGGGACGTGGAACCTGGCCGGCGGGACCGTTCGTTTCGGCGAGCCGCTGGTGGATGCCGTGCGGCGCGTCGCACGCGACGAGCTCGGGGTCTCGGTGAGCGTTGGTCAGCTGCTGGGCTACATCGAGTACCCGAGCCACTACGAGAACGGGCTCGACTCTCCCGTCGGACTGGTGTTCCGCGCCGAAGCTGAAGCTGGGTCGCGGCCGCGCGGCGAATGGTTTCGGGTCCTACCCGAGAACATGCACGAGGAGCAGAAGCGCTTCCTGGTCGAGCACGCTGCCGTTTCGCGCGCCGCGTGAGCGCTTATCGATCGAGGAGGACTAGCCGGTCGGCTGGAGGATTGTCTCGAGTTCGGTGAGCTGCCGGCGAACGCCGCCGCAGACTTGGTCGCAGAGCTCGAACACGCTCGGGTCGCTGATCGAGTAGCGCGTGTGGTTGCCCTCCTTGGTGCGCGCCACCATGCCAGCGGCGTGCAGGATCCCGAGGTGCTTGGAGACGTTCTGCTGGCTCGCTCCGAGCGCCTGCTGAAGCTCGCCGACCGTCGCGTCTCCTTCGCGAAGCCGGTCGAGGAGCTTGATCCGCATCGGCTCGCCGAGGACGCGAAAGCGCTGCGCGACGAGTTCGATCAGGGGCTCGGAGAGTGGGTGGGAGACGTTCATCTGGATCACCGTATCTGCCCTACGTACCTTACCACAATTGCACGGTTGTGTAGTTGACGTTGGACGATTTCGCGCTATCCTATCGCTATACCCTTTTACAGTTGTGTAGACGTAAGGAGTCGCACGATGGCCAGTCGCAAGCGAGTAGTGATTCTAGGTTCGAGTTTCGCGGGGATGACCGCCGCCCTGGAGCTGCGAAAGCGGGTGGCCGATCGTCACGAGATCGTGGTGCTCGATCCTCGTCCGGATTTCACGTTCATCCCCTCGCTGATCTGGCTTCCGTTCGGGATCCGCGACGCCAAGGACATCACGTTCCCACTCGCCCCCCTCTACGCGGGCAAGGGGATCCGGTTCGTCAACGAAGCGGCGACCGAGATCGACCTCGACGAGCACACCGTGACCACCGCGGCGGGCGAGCAGCTGACCTTCGACAAGCTGTTTATCGGCACCGGTCCTCGCCTCGCGTTCGAGAAGGTGCCGGGGCTCGGTCCCCACGGCGGGCATACGCAGTCGGTCTGCAACCTCGAGCACGCGCTGCTGGCGCGCGATGCGTGGGAGCGATTCCTCGAGAACCCGGGGCCGGTGGTGATCGGCACCGCGCAGGGCGGCTCGTGCTTCGGCGCCTCCTACGAGTTCATGTTCAACGTCCGCCACCGAATCAAGAAGGCCGGTCTCGAGGACGTCGCGCCCGTGACATTCATCACCGCCGAGCCGTTCCTCGGGCACTTCGGACTCGGCGGCGTCGGCGCCTCCGAGAAGATGGTCCAGCGGTTCTTCGGCCGCTACGGGATCGAGGGCTTGCCCAACACGATCATCAAGGAGGTCCGCGACAGCGAGATCGAACTGGACAGCGGTCGCAAGCTCCCGTTCGCCTACTCGATGATCGTGCCGCCATTCGCCGGCGTCGACGCGGTCGCCCAGACCGAAGGGCTCGCCAACCCGATGGGGTTCGTTCCAGTCGACGAGCAATTCCGCCATCCCGACCGCCCCGACGTGTTCGCCGCCGGAGTCGCGATTGCAATCGCGCCGCCAGATCCCACGCCGGTACCGGCCGGCGTGCCCAAGACCGGCCAGATGACCGAGACAATGGCCAAGGTCGCAGCACACAACATCGCGGCCGACCTCGACGGCACACCCAACCATCTGCTCCCGCTCGAGGACCTCGGCGCGGTCTGCGTGCTCGACGCCGGCAACAACGGCGTGATCTTCAAAGCCGAGCACGTGCTCGCCCGCAACGGCGCCGCCAACGGCAAGACGCCGAGCGCGCGCCTGATGGCAGGGCCTCAGGCCCATTGGGCCAAGCTCGCATTCGAGCGCATCTTCCTCACCAGCCGCAAGCGCGGCGCGCTCGTCCTCTGATCCTCACACCTCCGAACACCAAGGAATGACGCAATGGACACGACGATTGAAGATCTCACCGAGGAGACCTTCGCCGACACTGCCGCCCGCGGACTCACCGTGATCGACTTCTGGGCCGGCTGGTGCGGCCCTTGCCGGGCGATGGCGCCGCAGTTCGAGCGCGCCGCCAAGCTGCGCCCGAACTATCGGTTCGCGAAGGTCGACGTCGACGCCGAGCCCGTGCTCGCCGCGCGGTATGGGATCCGCTCGATCCCGACGTTGATGGTGCTCCGCGACGGCGAGCCGATTGCCGCCCAGGCCGGTGTGGTCGGAGCTGAGCAGCTCGTCGAGGCGCTCGATCGCCTCGCCGCAGCGAGCTCCGAGATGCCAGGCGCGAGGGAGGCGGCATGATGAACCGCAATCAGCGATGGCCGCTCGAGCGCGTCCTGTTTGCGCTTGCCGGTACGGTCACGCTCCTCTCCGTGGTCCTGGCGGCCGCGGTCTCGATGTGGTTCCTGGCGCTGACCGCGTTCGTCGGCCTCAATCAATGGCTGTACGTGGCCGTGGGAGCCTGCCCGGCCTCGATCGTGCTGCGCCGCGCCTGTCACTTGCGCTCCGCCGTTTATGACAACGGCGTGGAGCCGAAGGCGGTGGCAGTCCGATGAGCGTCCTCGACACGCCGCGGCTCGGCGAGAGCAAGGCCACGGAGGCCTATCCGCATGCCATCACTGTCGGGCCGATCGGCCGTCTCGGCCGCTACACGGCCACGCACTTCCGTGTCGTGCTCGTCGGGTGGCTGATCATCGCGGTCGGACTCGGCTTCTTTGCGCCGAGGGTCGAGACGGCGCTCTCAGGGGCCGGGTGGGAGACGTCCGGCTCACAATCCGTGCAGGCGCGGCAGCTGATCGACAAGAACTTCCACGGCCTTTCGAGCTACGGGCTGATGACCGTCGTCTACTCGCCGACCAAGACGGTTAATGCCCCCGCGTTCCAGAACGTCGTGACGGGCGTCGAGCGCACGCTGCGCAACGGATGGCGCGGTGAAGAGCGTGGTCGCCCCCGCTCCCGGCATCTCGATCTCCCGCGACGGCCACACCGCGATCGTGCAGGCCGGCGCCGCGAAGAGCTCCAACGGGATGGTCGCCGCCGCCGACACGCTCAAGGGCAAGCTCGCGGCGCTCTCAGCGAACGGCGTCCAGGTGCACCTGACCGGCGCTTCGGGGATGTGGTCTGACTTCAACGCCGCCAACCGCAGCGCAATGCTGAAGTCCGAGGTGATCTCCTGGCCGGTGACGCTCGGGATCCTGCTGATCGCCTTCGGCTCGCTGGTCGCCGCCGGCCTGCCGCTGATGCTGACGATGGTCGGCCTCGTCGCGGCCGCCGGCTCGCTGTACATCGGCACCCGGATCATGCCGATCTCGATCTGGGCGATGAACTTCGCGCTGATGTTCGCGCTCGCGCTCGGCATCGACTACGCGCTGTTCATCGTGCACCGCTTCCGCGGCGCGCTGTTCGGCCACAAGCTCTCACCCGAAGACGCGGCCGCGGTGACGATGGACACCGCCGGCAAAGCAGTCCTCTTCAGCGGCATCACGGTGCTGATCTCGCTGAGTGCGGTGATGCTCGTCCCAAGCCCGGCGTTCCGTTCGATGAGCCTCGGGATCATGCTCGCGGTCATCTTCGTGCTGGCGGCCACGTTGACGCTGCTGCCGGCGGTGCTCGCCAGGATCGGTCCGAAGATCGACAAGCTCGCGCTCAAGTGGGTGCACTCCGGCGAGCACCGCTCCCCACGATTCGAGAAGTGGGGCGAGCGACTCTGGCGCCAACCGATCAGACACGCCGTCGTTGCGCTGGCGATCCTCGTCGGCCTGGCGCTCCCGGTAACCCAGCTGAAGACCTCGATGCCGTCGATCAAGGTCGTCCCGACCTCCGACGCCTCACGCGTCGGCTACAACCAGGTGCAGGCCGCCTTCGGCCCCGGCTCGACCGGACCCCTTCAGATCGTGACCCCGGCGGCGCAGGCGACCACGGCCGCGCAGACGGCCAGCCGTGATCCGGGCGTCGCGGCGCTGCTGCCGATGCAGACCAGCGGCGGCTACGCGCTGATCACCGCGATTCCCAAACAGGACCCCTCCAACCCCGCGGTCGGCTCGACCATCGACCGGCTGCGCGCCGAGTTGCCAACCGGCTCGCTGATCGGCGGCGCCGTCGCTGAGAACCACGATCTCCAGGCCGCACTGTCGGCCAAGACGCCGCTCGTGATCGGCGTCGTGCTGGGACTCGGTTTCCTGCTGTTGCTGATCGCGCTGCAGGCGCCGCTACTTGCAGCCGTCGGAGTACTGACGAACCTGCTGGCCACCGGCGCTGCGTTTGGCGTGGCCAAATGGATCTTCCAAGACGGCGCGCTGCATTCGCTGCTGGGCTTCCAGTCCCAAGGCTTCCTCGATGCGTGGGGGCCGGTGTTCTTCTTCGCGATGATCTTCGCGATCTCGATGGACTACACCGTGTTCCTGCTCTCCGCGGCCAAGGAGCACTGGGACCACACCCACGACCCGCGCGCTGCGATGGTCGGAGGCATCGCCCACTCCGGGCGGGTGATCTTCGCCGCGGGCGCGGTGATGGTCGCAGTGTTCTTCACGTTCGCGCTCTCAGGACCACTGCCACCCAAGGAGATGGGAATCATCCTCGGCGTCGCCGTGCTGCTCGACGCGGCGCTGATCCGGCTGCTGCTGTTGCCGGTGCTGCTGCGGCTGATGGGCCGCTGGGCGTGGTACCTGCCGCGCTGGGCGCACCGCGTGCTTCCGGACGTCACCTTCGGACACGCATGAGATCGGAGAACTGACCATGCCAGCACCAACACTCGAGCTCTGGCAGACGGAATGGTGCCCGGCGTCTCACCGGGTTCGCCAGCGCCTCACGGAGCTCGGTCTCACCTACACGACTCGACAGGTGCCGGTGCAGCGGGAAGCTCGATCCGAGCTTCAGCTCACGACCGGCACGGACGAGATCCCCGTCCTGCTCGCCGACGGCAAGACCGTCCGCGGCGAGCAGGCAATCCTCGCCTACGTGGACGAGCATTTCATCGAGCCGCCGGACGCCGCCGAGCAGCGCGCCAAAGCGGCCAAGGCAAAGCAAAAGGAACTGGACGCAGCATGCCCCAAGTTGACAGCAGCTACACACTGAGCACAACCACCGTCCTCACGTTTGCCGACGCCGTGGCCCGCGTCCGAGAAGAGCTCGCCGCAGAGGGCTTCGGCGTCCTATGCGAGATCGACGTCCAGGCGACGCTCAAGAAGAAGCTCGGCGTGGACCGCGAGCCGTACCTGATCCTCGGCGCCTGCAACCCCGAGCTCGCCCACCAAGCGCTCGAGGTAGAGCCCGAGCTCGGGACGTTGCTCCCGTGCAACGTCGTCCTTTACCAGCAGGAGCAACAGACGCACATCGCCGCCATCGACGCTCAGCAGATGCTCTCGATCGTCGGCAACGACCAGCTCGCCGAGACCGCCAGCGAGGTACGACGGCGCCTGTCCGCCGTCGTGAAGCGCGCCGCGGACGCAGGCTGATGCTGTTCGCGCGCAAGCCGTCGATCACTGCCGAAGAGGCCGCAGCAGCGCTTGCCCGGCGCGAGCTGCTGCTCGTCGACGTCCGCCAGCCCTCCGAGCTGCGAGCCGGTCAGGTGCGCGGAGCCGTGAACATCCCGCTAGGACAGCTCCGCGGCCGGCTCCACGAGCTCGGGCGTGACCGCTCGGTCGCATTCCTGTGCCACTCCGGGACGCGCAGCTCGCGCGCCACCGGGATCGCGATCAAGGCGGGATACGAGGCCGTCAACGTTCGCGGCGGGATGACCGCTTGGAATCGGGCCGGCCTGCCGGTGACCCGCTAGCGAGCGAGCAGCGGTGGCTCTCGCGGCGATTCCATTTGGGCTCGGCATCGGGCTGAGCCTCGGGATGCTCGGCGGCGGCGGGTCCGTACTAGCTGTCCCGGTACTCGTCTACGTCCTCGGCCAAAGCGTTCACGAAGCGACCACGGCCTCGCTGGTGGTCGTGACTGCCGGAGCAGTCGTCGGCGGTCTCAGTCATGCTCGCCAGGGAAGGGTCTGCTGGCGGCACGCTGCCGCGTTCACCGCTGCCGCGATACCCGGCGTGATCGCCGGCACTTCGCTCGGGCAGGCGGTGAGCGGCAGAGCGCTGATCGGCACCTTCGCTCTCATCATGCTTGCGGCCGCCGGCGCGACATGGCGAAAGTCCAGAAGCCAAACGCCGAGCTCCACGGCCGCACCCATCCGACCTGCCTGTCCACCACTGCAGCTCGGCCTCGACGCGGCATCCGGGCTCGCGATCGGCGCGATGACCGGTTTTTTCGGCGTCGGCGGTGGCTTCCTGATCGTCCCGACACTCACGATCGCGCTCGCCCTCTCGATGCGGCTCGCCGTCGGCACCTCACTATTCATCATCACCGTCACCTCGAGCGGCGCTTCACACCAAGCGTGATCCGCGCTCGGCGCGGTGCGGCCAGACGGGACAGTTGGTTGCCGCACAGCGGCTTTGCAATCGCGCCGGCCGTCCGAGTGCGGCGATCGCATTTGTTCCAGCAGGCGGCACGCATTAGCCAGAATCGAGCAAGCGGTCGGCTCCTGCTCGCGCGGGAAAGCAGGGACATCGGGATCATCCCTCCGCCGGCGACAGGCGCCGCTTGCGTAACTGGCGAATTTCAGGGCACGGGCAGCACGGCGGCGAGAGCCTTGCTCTTCGGTCGACGCGCAACTCCTGCAATCGCAGATTGGGGCGGCGTCCGACGGTGCGCTGTCTACTCTTGCCGGTCGTGCAACTTGGAAGCGGCCCTCTGTTTGCAGAGGTCCACGGATCCGCACGGCGCGCGAATGCCGCGCCCCGAGGGCTTCGGGCGCTCGCTGAGGTCTGCTGTCCGCGCTGCTGCTTGTCGCCGATACGGCGCACGCGCCTGCTACCGGTTGCTGCGGTTGGTGGAGCGGCCAAGTAGCGGGATGAGCACCTGCGCGTTGGGGGTTCCCCAGCCGGTTACCGGGTCCCATCCGGTGGCCGCCGGGTAGCCGTTGGTACCGGTCGTGACATCGTGAAGTGCCTTGCGGTAGCTGGAGCTGCTGCCGATGCGGTAGATGGCGGGGTTGACGGAGCCGAGGTCGCGGTGTGCGTACTGGTCGGCCAACGCCACCAGTCCGCCCCGTAGCGGCGCGGAGGCGCTGGTGCCGGCGTCCGATTCGAGGGATGCGTTGCCACCGGTTACGACAACCCGGGCCATGCCGCCGGCCTCATCAGAGTCTCCGGCCACGTCGGGCACGCCCCTCGTCTTTGAAATCTCCGGGACGCCATCCTGATAGGCGGGCCGGGCATACAGATGGCTGAAGCCACCACCCGAATCGCTCCAGGCGGTCTCGGCGATGTAGGTGCCGGTCGAGCGATGTGCGGTGAGCGTGGTGCCGCCAACGCCCAGCACGAGTGGGTAGGAGGCCGGGAGGCTGACCTCCTTGACCTGCTTGGTCCCAAACCGCAGGACGCTGAACCAGCCACCGTTCCCGGAGCTGCCGATCACCGTGACGTGACGGGCAGCCGCTGCGAGCAGTATGGAGTGCATCTCGGCCACCTGAGGCTTGGCGAAGTAGTGCTCGCCCAAACTCCAGCTGATCGAAGCTACGTCGGTGTGGGAGACGGCGAGCCGCAGCCCGGCGAGCATGTCCGTGGTCGCGTTCGCGGCGCTCTGACTCCAGTTGGAGGGGAACAGGACGACCCGGAGGGTGGCGGCGGAGGCGACCGCGTGCACGAACTCGGCGTCGTTGGCCTCTTCCTCTGTCGCCTGCCATGGCGAGGCTGAGCCCGCGAGGCTGCTCACGACCGCGATCCGCGCGGCGGGCAGCCGGAACGTGCGGTCAAAGCTCGCCAAGTCCTGACGGATATCGGTGGGACCCTGGTTGGCGAGTGGGACAGGGACGAGGACCGTGATCGTCTCGCCTCGGCCGTCGATCCCCCGGTTCAGTAACGGCTGGATGCCGTAGGCGATCAGGAACTGCTGCGGGGTGTAGCAGGGGTCCGACACGCAGTACAAAGCTGCGCTGTTCGTCGTGGCCGCGATTGGCGCGGCGCCTGTCGCCACGGTCGTAGTCGTGGCCGGGCCGGTCGCGGTGGTGGTGGTCGTCGCCGGGCCACTCACGCCGCGCCGCGTTGCTGCAGTCGGGCTGTGCGAGCCTCCGCCGCAGCCCGCCACCGGCACCCCACTCACAAGCGTTACGACCGCGAGCACGCGCGCTCGCGCTAAACGCGTCAGCGGCTTTGGATGGAGCCTGTCGCGCGGTAGATCTCCTGCTGGTGTCGCGGGCCTCAAGGTCGGGTTAAGCAAGACTGGTGGGCTCTGGTCGGTTCATGTCCTGGGCCTCGCTGCAGCTGTCGTCCGTTGTCGTTGAGTGTGTTCGCAATCAGTATCTAATGCCCGGCGCTCGCGACCGCAGGCTCAGGAGCGTCAGGGGCCGATTACTGCAGCGGCTTGCGAGCCGCACGCGGCCGCGGCCTGCTTGACCGCGGGCGACTGGAGGTCGATCGACTTTGGGATCGCCCAGATCACGCCGTTCATGTTCGCCACAGAGCGGTATCTAGCGGGGTAGGTGGCGGGGTCGGGGGGCATCGTCGTCGCCGGATCGGGGAAGTTCGGCACTCGGTGCGCGCGCATGCATCTGGCGAGCGCCACCATCTGCGCCATGGTGGCGGCGGGCGGCTTTTCGGACGACGCGGCAGCGCCGGCAAGGACCAGGCCTAGCTTTGCGCACTCCTTCTGGGCCAGCATGAACGCCGGCGAGGTCTCCATGCCGGGCGGGGTTGTGAGGTTGACCTGAGCGCCGCCGGCGCCGAAGGTCGGATCCGGGAGGTTCGGTACTCCGTGCGAGCGTATGCAGGCGACGGCCGTTAACTGCGACTTCGCGAAGCTCGAGGGGCTCCCCTTGCTGGCGCTACTCGATGTGCTCGTGCTCGAGGCTCCGCACGAGGCCAGCGCGAGCGCGGAGCTGAGCGCGGCGAGCGTGATCAGCGGACGCCGGTAGCCTGCTTGTCGTGTGCTGGCGAGAGCGGGGCGCTCGTTTGGGGGGTTGATGTGGCTGGGCGGCTCTGGTCGGTCCATGTTCGAGGACTCGCTGGAGCTGTGCAGCGTCGTCTTGTCAATTGATAGGCGAACGCCGGTTACGCGGCGGTAACCGTGTTACTTCACCGTAACCGGCGGTGGGGCATTCTTGGGTCTGAGGCATATTCGGCCCGGGCCCCAGGAGGGCGATCGGCCGGCGAGTCATGACTGTGACAGGCAAACCAGCCCGGCTTCTGTCTCCTCTGCGTCGCCCGCGGACGACGGTTCGTTGGCGGTTGACGTTGCTCTACGGGGCGCTGTTTCTGGGTTGCGGCGCGGCGCTGCTCGCGATCACCTACGCGCTTGTGGTCAATGCAAACAGCTCCCGCCCCCTGCTGTCATCTTTCCTGGAGCACTTGTACGGGCCGGTCCCGCCCCAGGTCAAAGCAGCCTCGCAGTTCATTCGCTCTCAGCAGCAGATCGCCGATCTGCATCAGTTGGAGATCGAGTCGGCGATCGCGCTGGCCATCATGGCGGTCGTCTCGATGCTGCTCGGGTGGGTCGTCGCCGGGCGGGTGCTGAGACCGCTGCGTACGATCACCGTCACCACCCGCCAGATCTCGGAGACAGATCTGCACAAGCGGCTGGCGATCGGCGGGCGGCGCGATGAACTGCGCGAGCTTGCGGAGACGATCGATGGGCTGCTGGGACGCCTCGAAACAGCGTTTGAGGCCCAGCGGCGGTTCGTGACCAACGCCTCGCACGAGCTCAGCACGCCGCTGGCAACAATGCGCGCAACACTCGACGTCGCGATCGCCGACCCGCGCACCTGCCGGCACTTGCGCACGCTGGACGCCAACCTCCGTGAGGATCTCGATCAGGCCGACCAACTGCTGGAGAGCTTCCTGGCGCTCGCGCGCGCGCACCGCGAACAACTAGGCGATCAAGCACCGGTATCGCTGCCGCAGCTCGTGCGGGACGCGGTCGCTGCCCGCGAACAGGCGATCGTCACCAAACAGATCCGGCTGCGTACCGCCCTGGCCCCCGCCGGCGTGACCGGCTCAGACACGCTGCTGGAGCAGATGGTCGAGAACGTGATCGACAACGCCGTGCGCCACAACCACACCGACGGGACGATCAGCATCGAAACCGACACCGACCAGCAGACCGCGCGCCTGATCGTCGAAAGCAGCGGACCGATTCTTGATCCGGCGGCGGTCGCTCAGCTTGCCCAACCATTCCGCCGTCTCAGTGCCGAGCGCACCGGCTCTCAGGACGG
Source organism: uncultured Solirubrobacterales bacterium (assembly GCA_963824755.1). GTDB lineage: Bacteria > Actinomycetota > Thermoleophilia > Solirubrobacterales > Solirubrobacteraceae > Palsa-465. The sequence goes on from CAWGQT010000033.1 coordinate 24,666, forward strand.
GCACGGGCTCGGGCTCTCGATCGTCGCCGCCGTCGCCGCCGCGCACCACGGCGCGCTGAAGCTCGACGCCCGCCCGCAAGGGGGGCTGCGAGTGCAGATCACTCTTCCAGCCTCCGCCGCCGCCCGACCCCCGGCGATAGCGGCATGAGAGTCCTAATCGTCGAGGACGCGGCGCGACTGGCGAACACGATCGCCGAAGGGCTGCGCAACCACGGGGTCGCCGTCGACGTCGCCTACGAAGGACGCGAAGCGGCCGCCAAACTCAATCTCAACCCTTACGACGTCGTCGTGCTTGACCGCGACCTTCCCGGCATCCACGGCGACATCCTCTGCCGCATGATCACCGACAGCGAACACCCGGCGATGATCCTGATGCTGACCGTCTCCGACGCACCCGACGACCGCGTCGCCGGGCTCTCCCTCGGCGCCGACGACTACCTCGCCAAACCGTTCCACTTCCCCGAACTCGTCTTGCGCATCCAGGCGCTCGCCCGCCGAAAGAATCCAATCCAGGACCGAACCCTGCGCGGGTCCGGGATCGAGCTCGACGCGCTCAACGGCAGCGTCACCCGCGACGGACGAGTGATCGACCTCACCGCCAAGGAACGCGCCGTACTCGAAGCCCTACTCATAGCCATGCCGGGTGGACTCAGCGCCGAGAGGCTCCTTGAGCAGGTCTGGGACGAGAACGTCGACCCGTTCACGAAAACGGTCAAGGTCACGATCGCCAGACTCAGACGCAAGCTCGGCGAGCCTGATCCCATTCGCAACACTCCCGGCGTCGGCTACGCAATCACCAACCGACCCTCACCTGCTGTCTGCTCGCGCGACCCTGAGGACACTGCCTCCAGCGAGCGGCGCACCGAGCCCAAGCGAAATCGTTAGACGACCTCGGGCAGGCTGGTGGATCGGGCGACCTGGCGCACTGATCGCGGGACGTACCCGCGCCGCTGCTCCCTCACAAGCCAGAGCCGAAGTCGACCGTCGCCGACCGTGCAGATCGCTCACTGCTCGGTCCGTCGGGACTTCTACAAACGGACGGTCGATTCCGCGTTGGCCGAAACCCAGAAGCGCCGCCCTGCCGATCCGCGACTGCCGGACCGCCGTGAGGATGCGGCAGCACCGGTGACCGGCCGCGCCCGCGGAGAGCTCCTTTGACGGTTCGCCATCTCCCCAACGCGTGAAGGTTCGCTTGGTGCCGTGTAGGCGGCGAAGACCTGACCAGGTCCCCACTGTCGCCAAGGTCATCGTCCTCGCCGACGGCAGCGCACTGGCGCACCTCTGGGCCAGCGAGAGCTGCCCGCCGGCGCGGCCCGGGACCACCTGGCGCAAATGCCCGGCCACGCCACGGGACAGCTCGCACCAGGCCGACACCCCACCTGCAACATCCCGGGATCTTGTAAGGCCTTTGTGTATGGGCACGGCTGGGCTCGACCCAGCGACCTCTCGCGTCTGACCGCCCGCTCGACACGCGGTGCCGCTGTGCGCTCAGCGATGCTGACCGATGACTCGGTCGCGTCGCAGCCCTCGTCTCTGGGCATTGCGGCTGACCGCGCGCGACGGGGGAGAGTCTTTGCGACATGCTCGCCGACCATCCGGAGCAGAGCGACTATTCAGTCGGCCAGGGCTCGTCCTTCATCGAGCCGGCAGCGGCCGCGCAGAGCAGCAACTGGAACCTCGGCACGTATGAGCCCACATGGCACGTGCTGAGAATCGGGGTTTCTCCCGGCGGGGACTGCGGGACCGTACGGTTGGCGGTGGCGCACCCTGCCGCGATCGTGTGTGCATGCCAGGCATCCGGGATCCGGCCATGGGTGCCCCCTCGCGGCACACGTTGCGTCGCCGGCCGAGCGAGCGGATATCGACGCCTGCAGTTCGACGTCGCCAGGCGGCGCCGCCACCGCGAGCGGTGAACCGCTGGTTGACGCTCGCGGTGCTCTGCGTGCCGCTCCTGATCGTCTCGCTGGACAACACTGTGCTGAACGTGGCGCTACCGACGCTGGTGCGCAAGCTCCACGCCAGCGATAGCGAGCTGCAGTGGATCGTGGACGCTTACGTGCTGGTGCTCGGCGGCCTGATGCTGGTCTCCGGAAGCCTGGCGGACCGCGTGGGGCGCAAGCGGACGTTCCTGGCCGGACTGGTGGTGTTCGCCGCGTGCTCGACATGGGCGGCGCTGTCCAATTCACCCGGGGTGTTGATCGCAGCCCGCGCAAGTATGGGCCTCGGCGCGACGTTGATCATGCCGGCGACGCTCGCGATCATCACCAACACGTTCACGGATCGCGGCGAGCGGCAGCGTGCGCTGGGGATCTGGGCGGCGACCACCGGCGCCGGCGTCGCGCTCGGCCCGATCATCGGCGGGCTGCTGCTGGCGCACTTCGCGTGGGGCTCGGTGTTCTTGATCAACGTCCCGATTGCGCTCTTCGGGCTGGCGGCCGGGATCCCGTTCGTTCCGAACTCGCGTAACGAGCACGCGCGGCGGCCCGACCTCGTCGGTTCGCTGCTTTCGATCCTCGGCATCGGGCTCGTGCTGTGGGCCGTGATCCAGGCTCCCGCACATGGCTGGAGCTCGGCCGACGTGCTGGCGACCGGCGCAGCCGGCATCGCCACACTCGCGGGGTTCGTGGGGTGGGAGGCTCGTAGCTCACATCCGATTCTGAACCTGCGCTTCTTCCGGCAGGCCGGGTTCTCGGGAGCGGTCATGAGCAGCGCGACGATGATGTTCGCGCTGATGGGGATGCTCTTCGTGCAGACTCAGTTCCTCCAGTTCCAACTCGGCTACAGCGCGCTGCAAGCCGGGATCCGGATGCTCCCCGCCGCCGGCAGCATCATGCTCGTTGCCCCGCTCTCCGCAGTGGTGGTTCGCCGGCTGGGCATGAAGCTGACGGTCGCGCTGGGGCTGGCATTCGTAACCGCCGGCCTTATGCAGATGTCCGGCGCGACGGTCACGACGACGTATTTCGGGGTGTTGCCGGGGATGATCATGATCGGCGTGGGTGCGGGGCTGGTGATGCCATCGGCCACCGGATCGCTGATGGGAACACTCCCGCTCGAGCACACCGGAGTTGGGTCGGCGACGAACGGCACTTTCCTGAACATCGGCGGCGCGCTCGGCGTCGCGATCCTCGGCAGCATCATGTCGACCCAGTATCAGCACCGGATCGATACGAGCGCCGCTGTCCACTCGCTCCCCGCGGCGATCCACCAGACGGTTCTCGGGTCGCTCGGTGCCGCCCTCCAGGTAGCCGAACGCACCGCCGGGCTGCTCGGCGGCGAAATTGCCATCGCCACCCGTGCCGCCTTCATGAGCGGAATGACCCTCGCGCTCGAGATCGGCGCGAGCGTCACGCTCGCCGGCGTACTGCTTGCTCTGGTGGTACTCCCCTCGCGACCGTCGTCTCCGACAACCCTGCACGAGGCCTCCGAGGACGATCATCGAGGCCTACCTCGTCTGAGCGGCACACGATAGGGCTTCCTAATGGGCACGGCTGGGCTTGAACCAGCGACCTCTCGCGTGTGAAGCGATGCTGCACGCACCTGCATGGGCAAGAAACGCCTGGTAAAGCCGCTGAAATGAACGGAGGAGGTCGTTTCGCAGATTTCGCCTATTTGCGCTCAAATCGGCGGGGTTTAACGCCGCGACGCGACTCACGGTGTTAATCAAATTGCGCGTCGCTTTGACGATCGGACCCGGGACCGTTTGTCGATGACTTCCGGGATCAGGTCGGAGTGGATCGTCGGGAAATGTCGATCAGTTTCAGGATCACTTGGTGGTCGGCGTTGGCCACGACCAGCTCGGTTGCGCCGCGAGCCGGCGGGTGGTGTGAGCGAGCCGGTAGGAATCGGTTCCGGTCTCGATGATGGTGCCGTCGAACGTGAGCCTGTCGACGATCGCCGCGCAGAGCCTGGGATCGGTGAACGTCTTCGTCCAGCCTGAGAACGACTCGTTGGACGCGATCGCGACCGAGGCCTTCTCTTCGCGTTCGGTAAGCACTTGGAAGAGCAGTTCGGCGCCGCGGCGATCGAGTTGCATGTAGCCAAGCTCGTCGAAGCAGAGCAGGTCAACGCGCCCGTAGCGAGCGATCGTCTTCGACAGGGCTTTGTCGTCGGCCGCCTCGACGAGTTCGTTCGCGAGCTTCGTCGCGAGCGTGTATTTGATGCGGTAGCCGGCCATCGTGGCTTCGGTGCCGAGTGCGATGAGCAGGTGTGATTTGCCGGTTCCGGAGTTGCCGATCAGGCAGAGCGGCTTGCCGTTTTGGACCCAGTCGTATTTCGCGAGCGTGTGGATGGTGGCGGGGTCGACGTTCGGGTTGGCGTCGAACTCGAACGCTCGCAGTAGGAAACCGCGGTAAGACATCTGCTCAGCCGCGGCGCGCTCGGCGCCGTCCGCGAATCCTTCCGAACGCTTGGCAGTCGGAGCGTTCGGCAGGCCTGATCGATCGCCGCGTCGGCGGCTTCCTCGGTCATTCCACGACGACGAGTGGGCACGAGTTGAGCTCCTTCAGGAATGGTTGGCTTGGGAGTGCTTGCTTCGCAGCAGTTGGACGTATTTGTCGACCGATCCAGCGGCCGGGAGTCCCGGTGAAGCTGGGCGCGCAGCCGCCGCTCAGTCAGGGACGCGGGCGCCGCTGCCGGTCGGTCCGGGGCCGTCGTGGTCTCCGCGGGATCGCTGCTGGGCTCCTGTCGATCGGCGAGCTTGCGAGCTTCCAGCGCGACCGCGTCGGCGGTCAGCGCACCGGCATCGAGCGTGGCCGCGCCGGAGGGAACGCGCGAGCGATCCACGGGCTGCCGTCGTTTCGATCGATGCGGAAGACGTAGGTCTTATGCACGCTGAGCTTCGTCGCGGTGGTCGCGTCGATGCCGTAGCGATCGCGGAGATGAACGAACAGCCGATCGCCAGCGGGCTCGTGATCCATCCTCGAACCCAGACCCTCGAGATCCGTCAGCGCTGCGGTGTAGCGCTGACCGGTCTCCTCAGCGTGGCGGCGGACAACCTTCTTGAAGCTGGCGTCCTTGGTCATGGACAAGCCTCCTCTAAACACCCTCGTCCTCCAGCGACGCGGTGTTGGAAGATGGCCTGTGCCAGCCGGTCGGCGGGCGCGCCGGGCGACATCGCACCACGAACCAACGCGCCCCGGCTTGGCCACGAAAGCTCGAAGCGCTGTCCACGCCGGGAACTCCGTACGTCCGCTACGAGACTCTTGTGGTCCCAACACGCGGCGATCCGCCCGATGGCTGCTCGGCCCAATCGCGACTCGACTTCGAGGACCCACACCCCGTCGCCGGCGAGGGCGACGACGCAGTGCGCCCGAGGCGGCGCGGTGATGGTCGCGGATGCCGCCGCGTCGACCTTCAGCCCGATGCGTCGCTCGCACAGGGTGGCCAGTTCGCCGGCCGACTTGCCACGCCGTGCGAGCAAGGTGCGGAGCCGGGGAGGTCTCGGCCGTTTCGCCGGTCGGCACCTTGACGGAGATCGCCGTCGATGAAGCGTCGAGTGCGGGTACCGCGGTGCTGGCGGCCAGCTCTCTTACGCGAGCGCGATGATGCCGCTGATGACGAGCCATAGGCCGATCACGGCTGCGCTGATCACGGCGGCGGTGCGGCCTCGGCGTCCCACCCAGGCTTTGACGCGGTCGACTCTGTCCTTTGTTTTGTCGGGTGCGAAGACGTAGCCGATCAGGGGCAGCTCGAGAACGATCTGCTGCATCAGGCAGAAGTACACGATCAGCAGCACGCTGGCGGCGGTTCCCGCGCCCAGCTTGTGGATGTGATCCATCGCTACGAGGAATGAGCCGCCGGGAAAGCTCAGCACAGCTCCGACGAGGAACGTCACCTTCGGATCGCCTTTGCCCAGCATTCGCAGCGGCAGCGACTCAGTGGGTTTGCCGGCATCGCGCTTGGCGGCCAGCTTGGCCTCCTTCTTGACTCGCCGGCGGGCCTGAAGCGGCTGGTCACGCCCGGTCAGGAGCACCCACGCGAGCGCCAAGCAGAGCAGGCCGACGATGAGGTCCTCGACCGGGCTGATTGTGTGCTTGGCGCTGTTCGTCTCGCTGCTCGAGCCGCCCAGCGCGAATACGATCACGCACCCGCACGCGATGCTGGTGGTGTAGGCACCGAGCAGGTAGCCGAGCATCAGCCGCTTCGGGTTTGGCATCAGCATCATGATCGTCGTCGCCGCGAGCAGCGTCGGGTTGAGCATCGCCAACAGGGACAGCAGGAAGATGTCGACCAGATCGCTGCTCACACCGGGCTCTCGTTTGGGTCGGAGCTTCTCGGCTCCGTGCCACGACCGCCCCACCGATCCAACCACCTCCACGTCACATGGCCATCACCCCAAGCAGGTGAACAGCCGCGACGCTCCCAGGGCGTACGAACATCGCGACCAGCGGGCGGCGAACGCGCATAGGGCGCGGCCGACGCGCTGCCGGCGCCTACCCGGGCCTGCGGTTCGCGTCCCGGCGTTGGCGGTCAGGATGTGCTCGCGGCCTCGCTGGGACGCGACGCTGCGGTAAGGGTTGCGCTCATCTTGATCGCCCGGACCGCCCCAGTCGCCCCGGCCTGCAGGGTGACTCCGAGCGCGACGAGGAAGACGCCGATGATGAAGATGATCACGCCGCTCGATCCGAGCATCAGGATGCCGAAGCGGCCGAGGAGGTAGGGCGGCGTACACACGGTCGCACTCAGGGCGCCGCCGACCGCCGTGGTCGCCAGCTTGTCGCGCTTTGACTGCTTCGGTGGCTTCGCGCCGATCAGGCGCGAGGGGACAGCCACGTAGCACACCATCATCACGCCGACCACGATCCCCAGAGAGATGCCGAACCACGGCCTTCCCCAGCGTGTGACGACCAACGTCGAGAAGGCAAGCATCGCCCCGACGGCGGTGCCCCAGGCCACGATCGTCGTCACGTGTTTCCGTGCCTGCGCGACGGCTGGCCGGACCTCGGGACGGCCGGGTCGCGAGACCGCGAAGGCAAACACGGCGTTGAGGAAGAAGCTCGCGACCGTGATCGCGATGACCAGCAGGATGGGCGGGATCAGGATCGGGCCGCGGAGCACGTGGAAGGACTCGCCGTGCAGCACGTGCACCTTGAGATCGAACATTGCTACCCAGATCCACATCGCCGGCAGGATCTCAACGAGCGTGAGCCGCCAGTTGGTCACCAGCAACCTGAGACCGTTGAACAGCATCACGAACGCGCCGACGGCGAAGGCGAGCGGAGCGAACACGCGCCGTGACTCGCTCAGGCGAAGAATCGCCTCCTTGATCCTGGCCTCGTCGTTGTCCTGGATGGCTCGCACCAGCATCCGGATGCGCGCCGAGAGGGAGGCGAACCGCCGCTCGCTTTCCCGGCCCGAGGAGTCGGCCTCGGATGCTGGAGCGTCGGGACCGCCAGCCCGGCTGCCGGGGTGCGACCGCTCTGCCTTGCGGTGGGCTCCGTTCTCGGACACCTGGTCAGCCGCAGACCGGGAACCCACGGCCGCGTTAGGCGGGCCGCGTCTGCTCAGCCGGTCAGCCATGCGCCCCAGCCCGCGTGGTTGCGGAGCTCACAGACGCTCATCGCGTCTACGCGTCCCGATCGGTGGCTGCACTTGCAGACCGGCATAGTGGTTTCCAGGCTGCCACCGGCCTGTCCAACTGGCATCCGTAAGGCATCTGGATCGGTCAGCGGACAAATACCGAATCCGCCTGCTGAGCGAGACCGAGTCGTTCGGCGGGCGCGATGGCGAAGCTCCCGGCCGGTTCTGGGGGTCCACATCACGCCAACAGTGGGTGTCCGCTGAAATTCTGTGGCCTATTACGGTGGCGGGGCCGCAAGCGCCGGCGTGATCATGGTGCGGTCATAAGCGCTCTCTGAGGCTGATCGCTGTGCTCAATGTGCGCCGCTGCCAGATCCGAGACGCTTAGGGCCAAAGGAACTTCTAGGCACGGAGGACGACATGACCCTTTACGCGATGTCAACCGCTGGCTGGACGCTCTCGGCGATCGCCTTTCTGATCATCTGGGTAGCGATCGCGTTCTGGCCCGCCCGCGTTGCGCGGCGGAAAGGGCACAGCTTCATCGGCTACTTCATCTTCAGTTTGATCTGCTTTCCGATCGCCGTGATCGTGGCGTATTCGGTACACGATCGCGGGACGCCTGCGGCGCCAGCGTACTGACAAACGGTCACTGACCGGCAGTGGCTCCACGAGGTATGGGGTGGTTGGAAACGAGACGCCAGCGCTGAGCTTCGAGCCGAGCCGCCCACCAGGAGCTGGTCCCGGAGCGGGTGTCATCCGGTTGGGGTGATGCAACCTCGGCTGAATGAGGGACCGTAGAAATCCACGGCACGCTGATGATCGACGTAGCCGGTCATCGAAGGAGGCAAGCGTCATGAGCGACGAAGACGTAGACGAACTCGAACCTGTTGATCATCTGGTCGTTGAGTTTCCGGAGGACAAGGCGAATTTTTCAGGCGAGATGGCCTCGGCTAGGTGAGCTGCGCGCGCTCGAGGACGAGCTTGCATAGTTGCTGGCCGAGGAAGACGTCGAATCGATCGGCGCGGCGCTCGAGCCCGGCAGTATCGCGGCCGTGCTGGTGTTCGAGAACGCATGGGCGGCGCCGTTCGCGTCCTCAGTGCGCAGATCGGGCGGCCAGCTGGTAGCGAGCGGCCGGATTCCCCATTCAAGCGCTCGCGGCCGCACTAGAAGCGGATGAGACAGCGGAAAAGGAAGGAGTCTGAGATGCTCGGTCGAGGTCGTGTAGGACGGCCCGGGGTGATGGGAGGGCGGCCGGTCGCGCGTACGGCAGCCGTTGCCGGCACCGCCGCGGTCGTGACCAGAGGCGTCCGCCGGCGCGGCGATCGCCGCGAAGACCGGCGCGACGACCGAGGGGGACCGCCGCGAAGATCGCCGCTTCCGCTGAACACCCAGCGGCTCCTGACGCCGGCCGACTCGCTGGCCTGCCGACTCGGTTGGCGCCGAGAGCGCACCTTGTGGCGCACTAGCTGACGATGACTACCCCGGTGCCCGGCTGGTGGGGTCGCCGGCGTGTGGCGTCGGTACTCATGGCCGACGTTGTTCGCCGATGTTTCGGTAGCTCGATTGGCCGGTCTCGAGGTTAGGCGCGCGCGATTCCTTTGCGTCGGCGGTGCGCTCCAGCTAATGAGCTGGGGACGGTGGTTGAGGTTACGATTGGGGAGGTGTTGGGGACTGTTTGGGGAGAAGGCGGTGGCCGTCGACGATGGCGGTGGCGAGGTCGAGGAGTTTGCGGTTGTTGATCCGCGAGTGCTCGCGGAGCAGTTCGTAGGCGTGTTGCTCGTCGATTGTGTGACGTTCCATGAGGATGCCTTTGGCGCGTTCGATTAGCGCCCGGCGTCCGAAAGCGCCTTCGAGGTCGTGGTATTCAGAAAAGCGTCTTAGCACGATGTCGATCGAGCTCTGCCAGTCGTCGACGTCAGCGTCGGTGATGTGGGCGAAGACGCCGCGCTTGGATGCCTCCCTGATGAATTCCGGGTTTCGGGCATGGATCAGGACGATTACCGGGCAGGCGGCTTCTCGGACGATCTGGTCGATCAGCTCGAGGGCGTGCTGCGAGCTCTGACCGAGCCCGACGAGCGCGACGTCGGGTCGCTCTCTTGCTGTCACGGCGGCCACGTCTTCGACCTCGATCTCGCGCGCGATCACCTCGTGTCCGAGCGCGACCACGGCCGACGCGACGAGTGCGAGGCGGTCCTTGCGCTCGTTGGCGATCAGGACGCGCAGATGCTCGGTGTCCCGGTGACTCATGGTCGGTTCTACGCTGATTGAGTCTAGCTCTGTCGGTGACGTCGGCCGCGGCCGCCGTGGGCTTGTTTGTGGGTGTATGGTTGGTGTTCGCTTCGCTTCAAGCCTTGGCGAGCGATGCTGTCCCGGCTCCAATCCTCGGCCGGCGTGGGCGTGCCAGACCTGAACGGTCTCGCGCGAAACCTCATCCCATGGAGCCGATGTGCCTGATTGTCGTAGCTGTCCGTATCGCCCTCGCGCGTCGCATGGTGTCTCGCTCGTTCGTCGGCCTAGGGCGTGTCGGGGCTCGACCGGCGCGCGGTCCGGGCGCGGCAGATGGCGCCGGGTTAGGCCGTGCTGGGTGGCTTTCGTCGGTTGATGTCGGCGCCGATGGTCCGGGCGGATGAGCGAGGAAGTGGGATCGGTGGGGTTGAACGTGTCCTCACGGGATGCGCTTGATGTCGCTCGCGGCGTGCTTGGCGATTTGGATCTTGAGGGGGTGCTCGGGCGTGTTCTTGAGTCGGCTCGGGAGCTGACGGGGGCTCGCTACGCCGCGATGGGGGTTCTCGATGAGTCCCGGACGGCGTTGGCGCGGTTCATCACGATCGGTGTTGAGGAGGCGACGCGCCGCGGGATGGGGCCGCCGCCGACAGGTCACGGTGTGCTCGGCGAGCTGATCCGCAATCCGGCGGCGCTGCGTGTCGCGAATGTTGGGCAGCACACGAGGTCGTATGGGTTTCCCGTTGGGCATCCCGCGATGGAGAGCTTCCTCGGGGTCCCGGTGATGGTTGGGGGTGAGCCGTTCGGCAACCTGTATCTCACTGAGAAGCAGGGCGGTGGTGAGTTCACGGCTGACGACGAGCGGGGTGTGGTGCGGCTCGCGGAGTTCGCCGGAGTCGCGATCGATCATGCGCGGCGCTACAGAGGCTCGGAGGCGCGCCGGCAAGAGCTCGAGCAAACCGTTGACGCGCTCGGGGTGATGGTCGAGATCTCCCGCACGATCGGCGGCGAGACCGATCTCGCTTTGATCTTGGAGCTCGTGGCCAAACGAGGACGAGCGCTGATCTCCGCCCGCGCGCTGATCATCGAGCTGCAAATCGCTGGGGCCCTGGAGGTGGTCGCTGCTGCCGGCGCGGTGCCCGACAATCTCGTTGGTCAGCGAATCCCGCTCGAGGGTTCGGCCGCGGACGCCGCGCTGCGCTCTAGCCGCACGCAATGCTTGGCGGATGAGCTCAGCAAGGCTCGATTCAGCGACCGGGGACTGGGTTCACTTGGGTTCGACGCCGAAGACGGCCTGATCGTGCCGCTTGTCTTCCGCGGACAGCCCTTGGGTGTGCTCGTCGCCCTCGACCGCCTCGCCAGCGGGCCGCAGTTCACCGCCCAGGACCAGCGGCTACTGGAATCGTTCGCCACGAGCGCCGCCACCGCAGTCGCGACAGCTCAATCCGTCGCGACCGAGCAGCACCGCCAGCGGCTCGCGGCCGCCGAGCAGGAACGAGCGCGGTGGGCGCGAGAACTGCACGACGAGACGCTGCAGGGCCTCGCCGCGTTGCGACTCGGCCTGGCATCCGCCGCCCGCGCCGGCGGCTTGGACACGTTAGAGCAGGCCGTTCGCGTAGCCATCGGCCAGCTCGAGAGCGACATGGCAGCCCTCCGCGCGTTGATATCAGAGCTCCGCCCCCCGATCCTCGACGAGCTCGGAACAAAGGCTGCGATCGAGGCGCTCGTAGAACGAGCGGGCAGAAACGGATTCACCGTCGACACCCAAGTCGAGCTCGCCTACGAATGCGGGCGAGCTTCTCACCGTCACACACCAGAGCTCGAGATCACCACCTACCGAATCGTCCAAGAAGCGCTGACCAACGCTGTCAAGAACGGGCACGCCGCGCGCGGCGTCGTCGAGGTAATAGAAGGGCCGACGACGATCGAAGTGAGCATCCGAGACGACGGCCAAGGCTTTGACCCCACGAACCGGACCGACGGGTTCGGGGTGCTCGGGATGCGCGAGCGCGCAGCACTGCTCCACGGAACGCTCGACATCGAATCCGCGCCCGGCCAAGGAACGACGGTCCGCTGCACGCTCCCCGTCCAACGTCGAGCCGAGCCCAAAACACTCAACGCGCCGCCGCGGCTGCAACGAACGGGCTGACGCACACCGCAACGCGAAGTGTTGGAGGTACCTGGAGGTCGTGGCTTCGAGCACTTCGGCGTTGGCGCCTTGCGGGAACTCGCCCGCGATCTCAGCCAGAGCGGGCCGGCGGGCGAACGTGTTGTGTCGCTCGGTGAGTCCCCGCGACGCACAGCGGACCGAGCCGGCCGCCGATCACCCCGCGTGCAGCGACCATGGGACTGTCTCGACCGGAGGTGGCTCGTCAAAGTGAGGGTCGAACGGTTGTCGGTCCGATGGGCACACGGTTCCCTTCGGTGGGGTGATGAGGTCGACGAGGTACTTACTGGTCGCTCGCTCTACGCACTGGCTGGGGTCGGCTTCGCTGGTGTGGCCGTAGCCGTCGTGGGTGAGCAGGATGGCGTTGCCGAGCAGAGCGGCGACCCGCTCTGCGTTGGTGTAGGGCGTGGCCGGGTCCAAGGTCGTACCGATGACCAGGACCGGAGTCTTGCTGCGGGCGTTCCAGGGTCCGGTGTAGCGGTCGCTACTGCGCGCGGGCCAGGAGGCGCAGGGTGCCCAGTTGCTCCAGCCGACGAACGGGCCGCCCACCCGGCTGATGCGGGTCAGGCGAGCGATCACTTGCGGCCAGGCGCCTGGCCCCTGGCGAGCTGGGCTGTCGGTGCATGTGATCGCTGTCGGGGGGTCGCCGGCTGCGGATCGCGTGCCGGTGAGCACCGCACGAGCCTGGGTGGCGAGCGCCGAGCCGTCTCCGTTTGCGGCCTGCTCGATATCGCGCGCCAGTTGCGGCCACGCGCCTGGATTCGTCAGCGATGCGAACAGTGCGGCCGACAGGTCGCCGTAGCTCAATGCCCCCGGTGGCGATGCGGTGGGCGCTGGGATCGGCGCCCGCTGCAACCGTGCCCGCAGCCCGGCCACGCGCGGCGCCACGGGGCCCCGGCCTGCGAGCGCACAGCGAGCCGATCCGGCGCGCTGGCAGACCGACTCGAACGCACGCAGCCCGCGATCCATCGCCACGATCGTGTTCGAGAAACGCGCCACGGCGCCCCTGACCACGATTCTTGGGTCGACCAGGCCATCGAGGACCATCGCACGCACCCGATGAGGAAAAATGCTGGCGTAGGTCTCGCCGAGAAACGTGCCGTATGACACTGCCCAGTAGGAGAGTTGACGGTCGCCCAGCAGCCGCCGCAGATAGTCAAGATCGCGGGCATCATCGGTGGTCGAGACGTGGGCCAGTAGGCGTCCGCTGAGCGCCCCGCAGCGCCACGCGTAGGCAATCGTGTTGGGCAGGTAGGTGAGCGACTGCGCCCGCGTGGTCGGGATCGACAGTCCGTCCCAGAACCTCTCCCGACTTCGCTGATCCGCGAAGCACCGCACGATCGGATCGGCACCAGCGCCGCCGCGCAGAGCCCAACCGACGACGTCGAACCGCCCTTGTCCCATAGCGTCGAAACGCGCACCCTCGCTCCTGACCAGCTCCAGGCTCCCCGACGCACCCCCACCGTTGACGAACAACGACCCGATGCGACGGTGCGGTCGGCTGGCAATATGGCGGATTACCGCGATCGTGATGTCCGGCCCGCCTGGACGCGCCCCATTCAACGGCACGTGCACGCGCGCGCACTCCAGATTCACGCCGCAGCGCTTCCAGTGGATCGACGACGCGACGCCGGGCCGAGATGGCCGCGCGGCCCCTGCAGGACTCACACCCACCGCGGCCAAGGCGAGGGCGCACAGCGTCAACGCCACCGGGTGCAGGCAACGCAGCAGAGGCCGGGCGGTTAGACCGCGTACGCCGCGGCGTCGCCTGGTCCAAGAGTGAGCGCCGGCCTCGCGTAGAAGGCCATGATCAACGCTCACGGAATCGGCTCGCCGACGGCAGGTCGCCAAATTTCGGGTCGAACGGCTGATGATCTGATTGGCAGACGGTCCCCCGCGGCGGGGTAGCGAGGCCGACGAAATAGCGGGTGATCGCGCGCTGCACGCACACGCTGGGGTCGACGAGGCTGACGTGGCCGTAGCCCTCGTGGGTCAGCAGCACGGCGTTACCGAGTCGACGGGCCGTGATCCGAGCGTTCGCGTAGGAGGTGTTCGGGTCATATCGCGTGCCGACTACGAGGATTGCGTACTTGGTGTGGGCGTTCCAAGGTCCGGTGTAGCGATCGTCGCTGCGCACACGCCAGGCGGCGCACGGTGCCCACAGCCACCAACCGAGCACCGGGCCGTTGAAGCGGCTGATGCGAGTCAGCCGACCGATGACCTGGCGCCAGGCGCTGGGAGGGTGACGGGTCGGGCTGTCGGCGCACCCGATTGCGACCGGCTCCGGGGCGCTGCCCGCCGTCGGGGGAAACTGCCGGGCCTTCCTCAACAGCGCCGATCCGTCCCCGTTCACGGCCGCTTCAAGATCCCGCGCGAAATCCGGCCAGGTGCCTGGGTTGCGCATCTCCGGGAAGAACGCGGTGATCAGGTCGCTGTAGGTGAGCCGCCCGGGCGGGGTGGCGGCTCGGGCCGGAATCGATGCCCGCCGGACGCGTGTGATCAGCTGGTTGACGCGCGCTTTGACTGACCCGTGCCCGGCGAGCGCACAACGGACCGGGCCGGCCCGCTGGCAGAGCGCCTCAAACTGCTCGAACACCACGTCGGTCGGCGTCACGGCATTCTCGAGGAACGACTCCTTGCTCCGCACATAGCTGACGGCGTCGACGACCCCGTCGAGGACCATCGCGCGGACCCGGCCCGGGAACATGTTCGCGTAGGTCTGACCGAGAAATGTCCCGTAGGACCAGCCAAGGTAGGTGAGCCGACGCTGGTGCAGGAGCACCCGCAGATAGTCGAGGTCCCGCGCCGTGTCCGCCGTGGAGATGTGGGCCAGCAGGCTGCCGCTGAGCTGTTCACACCGCCGGGCATACTCGATCGCCTTGGCCAGGTAGCGGCGCGACGCCGGCGCGGTGGTCGGAACCGTCAACCCGTCCCAGAAGCGCGTCGCGCTGAGCTCGTTACGGAAGCAGCGCACGTGAGTGCTGGCGCCGACGCCGCGCGGATCCCAGCTCACAACATCGAAGCGCCCCCCGCCGGCCTCGTCAAGCAGCCTGGAGACAAATGGGTCCTTCACGTCCTGAACGCCCGAAACGCCCGGACCTCCAGGGTTGAAGAACAGCGTTCCAATCCGTCTCGCGGGTCGGCTCGCGCGGTGCCGGATCACCGCCAGAGTGATCTTCGGCCCCCCTGGATGCGCCCAATCCAACGGCACCCGCACCCGCGCACAGTCGAGCCGCACTCCACAACTCCTCCAGCGGATCGAGGACGCCAGACCCGCCCGATCGGGTCCTGACCGCGCTGGCCGGGCCGCCGCAGCGCTTACGCCGATCGCGACCAGAACGAGCACACACGACGCCAACACCGCTGAACGGCCGACACCCAGCCGAGGGCGAGGCGCGTGAGGCGGGCGGCGCATGACCCCAACGAGGGACGTCGGATTTTTCGGCGGATCACGGACTGGTGCCGACGTCGCGGCCGTTTGGATGGGCGTCATCCTCGCTCCTTGCCGTGAGTCGCTGTGGTGAGGGCGCCCCGGCCAGCCATTCGTCCGACTCACGAGCGGCACCGCGGAGCCACCGCCTGGCCGGGCAGGTTCCGGCCGCGCTCGCCAACACGACGCACTACGCGCATCTCCGTCCCTCGCAGCGTGCTGCCCTCCGATCCAGCGCGCCCGCGCTCCAAAGTGGTCCCAGCGCAACGCGCCTGCAGGGCACCTTACCGAACCGACCCAAGCGGCGCGAATTCCCAGCTCATCTAGCCGGTGGGTCACTCCTGCGGGGACGGGCAGGTCGGTTTTGCAGCTTCGCTGCGAGCGTGGCGGCGAATCGACAAGCCGATCGGGGGAGTACTGGTCGGGGTTGTTTAGTAGGAGGCGGGCGCCTTCTTCGCCGATCGCGAGGATCGCGCGGGCGGCGAGGTCGAGATCGATGTACGGGTCGTTGGCGAGCAGGGCGGCTGCTAGGCGGCGTGCTTGGGCGAGTGCGATTTGGCGTCCGCGTTGGACGCGTTTGCGCACGACAGGAGGGGTGCCGTCGGCTGGGAGCAGCATCAGCCGCCACCTGACGGGGTTGTCGCTGACCGCGCCGAAAAGCGCCCGGAGCCAGTCGGTGAGGGCGGCAGGGGCGTCGTCGAGGTTGGAGCTGGCCGGTGCTGCGTGTGCCAGCGATGCGAGTGCAGCTGCCTCCTCGCGGTCAAGCAGCGCGCGCAGCCGCCGGCAAGGTGAGCGCCGCGGCGGCTGCGCCCAGAAACGAGGGGCGCGTCAGGCCATCATCTGAGCGTCCACTCATCCGTATGGTCTGCTGTACGCGAACCCGTGTAACAGCCGCGTAACGTCATGACGCGGCCGCGCGGAAGTGAGCGCGCAGTCAGGCGCGGCACCTCTCGCGAACGCTCGGGGTGCGTAACCTGAGGCCCGTGCAGCGCTTCGACTTCCGCTTTGCGCCCGCCTACCGCCTCGCGGCGCGACCGTTTGGCATCACACCCGAGCGCGCCTGGGTGCAGATCGATGAGGAGCACCTACTCGCCAAGTACGGCCCGTGGCGGCTGCGTACAACGCTGGCGAACATCAACCGGGTGGCGATCACCGGCCCGTACCGGTTCTACCGGACCGCTGGGCCGGCGCGGCTGGGGATCACCGACGGCGGGCTGACGTTCGCGAGCAACGGAGAGCAGGGCGTCCTGCTCTCGTTCCGCGAACACGTGCCAGCGATCGATCCGCTCAGGCTGGTGCGGCACCCCGAGCTGACAGTGACGGTCGCGGACGTGCACGGCCTGGTCAGCGCGCTCGGGCCCGGCCAGTCGCGACCACGCGCCAATTGACTGTGGCGTGGCCCGCGTCGTCAGGGAACCACGGGACGCGCGGACATCGTGATGAAGTCGCGTCCCCAGGAAGCGTCGAAGAAGGTGTCCGGTCCCCGGACGGTTGCTGCGAGCGCGCGGCCGTTTGACGGCGCGGCACGGCCGTGTTGTGTTGGCGGGTCATAGGTCGCGAATATCGGCCAGTCGGGATTGATGTCAAGCTCCATCCCGCGGACGACTCCGGCGCGGACGAGCAGGTCCGCTAGTTGTAGGGGGTCGAGCGCGGGTCCCTGCGTGTATACGAGAGCGCCGTCCGAGGTCACGCCCAGGGCGGAGCGCCACTGGTGCTCGATGCCCGGCACGCTGTGGGCGCACGAACTCGCGCCGCAGGTCGAACCCCACGCCTGCCAGTCGCCGCTCTTCGCGCGCGGTGTAGGTCGGCCGCCGGCGACGAGCGGCACGAGGTTCTGGCGGACCGCGACGACCTCGGTAGTCATGGTCACGTCGCTGCCCCAAGCTCCTATGCTGACCGACCCGTCGCGGTAGATGACCAACGAGGCGGCGTTGGGACGCAGCCGGTCGATCACGCGGCCTTCGGTGTAGTAGCCGCCTTGGGCTGCCTTCATCTTGAAGCCGCCGTTATAAGCAGCAACCAGCGAGCGAGCGCTCGTTTGTTGAACGGGCGCCGTGTATCGGTATGGTCCGCCCCCAGGGCTCCCGGACCCAGAGTAGAGCCGGGCCGCCAGCAGATGCGTGTCCATCCACGCGATCCCTGCCGGCTGCGAGCCCCCGGGCGGTACCAGCGTTGTCTCATAGACGGCCGGTACGCCGTGGACGAGCCGCCCGGCCGCACGCCAAACTCCGTCCCCAGCCGACGGCCGCGCTCCGAAGGGGGTGAGGTCCGCCGGTTTTCGGAGCGGTGTTGACGGCGCTCTCACGGGCAGCCTTCGCGCCGTGGCCGAGGTGGCCGCGGAAACACGGCGCGAGCGTCCGGTTGCCGCGGCGCTCGGCTTGATCGCGCCTCCCCGCCCGCCGCCAGCTCGCGTATCGGCACCGCAGGAGGCGAGCGCAAGCGACAGACAGACCGCAGTGGTAATGACGCAGGAACGACGTGCCATCTGATCGCTCTACGCGAGGGTAACGCGCTGCGCCGAGACCGAACCCCTGGCTGGAACTCGGACCGCTACTTTGGGGAGCTGCGGGGGTTGTATGCCTGTGGGCCTTGGCCGGGCATCTATGCGAGACAGATCGGGCGTGCGGGCAGGACCGTTGCGTGTTTGCGCTTTGGTGCTGCTGGCGACAGGTGCCGGGTGCGTGGTTCCTATCAGTGCGTCGGCTGCCACGTGGAGGATGGTGCGCTACCGCGGGATGAGGATTGTCGTACCGACGGCGTGGCCCGTCTATGACCTCAGCTCCGATCCCACTGTGTGTGTGCGGTTCGATCGACACGCCGTCTATCTCGGGCTGCCGGGCTCCGATCAGCGCTGTCCCGCGCACGCGGCGGGTCGGACCGAGGCGATTCTGCTCGAGCCGGTCGCCGGACGGGGGGCGAGTGCGCTTGGGGCGGCCGATAGCGTCCTGCCGTCCGCGGGCACCCTGTCCGGGAGGTCGCCGGGGGCGACCTCGGCTCGCCTGCGCCTGGCGGCCCGAGGCGTGGTCGCGACTGTTACCTGGAATGCTCATCCTCAGATCATCGAGCGTGCGTTGGGGGTTCGGTCGATCCCCGTCCCGGTTACGGGCTCCGCATCCGGAAAGCCGCCTGCTCAAGGAGTCCGGATGGCCGCCGCGAGCGCCCCGGGAGCGGTGTATGCGGGGCGCGGGTTCGACGCGTGCTCAACGCCGAGCGAGGCGCAGATGGCGGCGTGGAGGGCCTCGCGCTATCGGGCGATCGGGGTTTACATCGGCGGCACCAACATGGCCTGCTCACAGCCGAACCTCACCGCCGGCTGGGTGAGCGCAGAGTCCGCAGCGGGCTGGCATCTGATCCCCACCTACGTGGGGCTCCAAGCGCCCGGCAACTCCTGCGGCTGTGCGGGGATCGATCCTCGCCGTGCCTCGTCGGAGGGCGCTGCAGCCGCTAACGACGCCGTCGCGCAGGCTCAAGCTCTCGGGCTCGGCCCCGGCAACCCGATCTACTTCGACATGGAGTACTACGCGACCGGCGGAACCAGCAGCTCGGCGGTGCTCAGGTTCCTAGCCGCCTGGACTGCTCGCCTTCACGCGGGGGGTTACAAGTCCGGGGTCTACGGCAACGCCGACTCGGCGATCAGCGATCTCGCGGCCAGGATGGGTACGCGCTATCCCGAGCCCGATGACATCTGGTTCGCGGAGTGGAACGGCGAGCTGGTCACCAGTAGCTCCTACATTCCGAGCGGCGATTGGGCCGCGCACCAGCGGCTTCACCAGTACGACGGCGGGCACGATGAGACCCACCGCGGGGTGACGATCAACATCGACGGCGACTATCTCGACGGTGCTACGGCTGCCGCCGGCACAGCCCTTGCCGCTCCGCCCGCTGTTCCGGTGAGCAGCGCGCCGCCTTTGATCTCGGGGATCCAGGGGCGGACCTTGACCGAGCGGCACGGCACGTGGTCGGGCAAACCCAGCACGTACGCGTACCAGTGGGAGGATTGCGACCCCACTGGCGCAAGCTGCTCGCGTATTCCTGGAGCGACCGGTCGGCGCTACACGCTTGGCGCCTCGGACGTTGGGCATACGATCCGTGTGCAGGAGGCTGCCAGCAACGCCGCCGGCAGCGGTGCGCCCGCGACCTCGGCGGCGACCGCGCCGGTACAGCCGCCATCCGTGTCATCGCCGTGGGATGTCTCCCCGCCGTCGATCACGGGCAACCCGCAGGTCGGCGAGACCCTCTCGGCGACGCCCGGCTCGTGGTCGGGGAAGCAGCCGATCTCCTACACCTACCAGTGGCAGCGTTGCGCCCCCGGATGCGCGGACATCGCCGGTGCGACGCTCCCGACCTATACGCCTTCGTCGGGAGATGCGGCTGCGCGCGTGCAGGTGTCGGTAACTGCCTCGAACACCGCTGGCAGCAGCCAGGCCTCCTCGGGCGAGGCCGGCCCGGTAACCATCCCCGGCGGTTACTGGCTGTACAGCGCGCGGGGTAACGTCTACGAGCCTCGCGGCACGCCGTGGTACGGCTCACCGGTCGCCGCGCAAGTCGACACCTCGGCGATTGTCGGGATGGCTGCCACCCTCGATGGCAAGGGCTACTGGCTGGCTACCAGCACCGGCGCTGTGTACGCCTATGGCGACGCCGCGGCGCTGCCCACTCCAGCTCACGGCCAGCCGATCGCTGGGATCGTCGCATCGCCCGCGGGCGGTTACTGGCTGTACAGCGCGCGGGGTAACGTCTACGAGCCTCGCGGCACGCCGTGGTACGGCTCACCGGTCGCCGCGCAAGTTCGAGACCTCCGCGATTGTCGGGATGGCCGCGACCCTCGATGGCAAGGGCTACTGGCTGGCTACCAGCACCGGCGCTGTGTACGCCTATGGCGACGCCGCGGCGCTGCCCACTCCAGCTCACGGCCAGCCGATCGCTGGGATCGTCGCATCGCCCGCGGGCGGTTACTGGCTGTACAGCGCGCGGGGTAACGTCTACGAGCCTCGCGGCACGCCGTGGTACGGCTCACCGGTCGCCGCGCATGTTCAGACCTCCGCGATTGTCGGGATGGCCGCGACCCTGGACGGCAAGGGCTACTGGTTGGCTAGCAGCACAGGCGCTGTGTACGCCTACGGCGATGCCGCGCCGCTGCCCGTCCCAACCCGCCAGTACCAGATCGTAGGGATCGTCGGCTAGCGCGATCGCGACTCACGTTCCGAGGCGGTTCTAGGCGTCCCGGCGCATCAGCGTGATCGCGCCTGCGATCACCGCCACGGCCGCGTAGCCGCAGAACAGCGCGAACCCGCCCCACGTCGAGAGGTGGTGCGAGTTGTCGAACGAGTGGCTCGCGATCGTCGTACCGGCGTTGAGCGGCAGGTACGGGGAGATCGAGTCGTTGACGCTCGACGGAAGGATCGCGCTGATTCCCGGTAGGACGAAGAGCAGACCGACGAACGCGGCGATGCCGCCCGCTGTGTTACGGAGGATCGCGCCGAGCCCGACGCACAGGATGCTGAGAACGGTCAGGTAGAGCGCTGCCCCGACCACGGTCCGCAGCGCCCCGGGCGAGGACAGCGAATGCTGCACATGATGCTGGGTGACGATCGACTGGACGATGAGGAACGAGATCAGCGAGGCGATCAACATCAGGACGAACGTCACGACCGCGAACACCACGAGCTTGGCCCATAGCACCGGCAGCCGGCGCGGGACCGCCATCAGACTTGAGCGGATCATTCCTGTGGAATATTCGCCGGTGATCACGAGCACGCCGAGCACGCCGATCGCCAGCTGTGCGAGGTGCCACCCACCGACACCGGTGTTCACGGAGTCGTAGGTCAGGCGCTCGTGGAGACTCATGTGGCCCCAGCGGGACATCTGCACCGCCGCGACCAAGGGCCCAAGTCCCGCCATCGCGACGAGCGCGCATAGCAGCGACCATCGCGTCGAACGCAGGGTTCGCAGCTTGGTCCACTCCGAGCGCAGGACTCTCGGGAGGGTCACGCGGAGCTGGCGCGCGTCGCCGGAAGGCGCGGGCGCAGCCGGCGTCTCGGATACCGGTGTGACCGTGCTCATGCCGCCGCCTCCTGGGATTGCTGTGGGTCCCCGACGAGGGTGTGGTACTCGACGGAATCGCCGGTGAGCCGCATGAACGCATCCTCAAGCGACGCCTGCTGCGGAATCAGCTCGTGAAGGACTACGTCTTGTCGCGCCGCGATGGTGCCCACCTCGGCGCTGGTCAGGTTGTGCACCTCGAGTAGGTCTTGGTCGTGTATGACCACGCTGGCGTTCGCCTCGGTTAGGGCACGGCGCAGTTCCTCCGCCTGGGGGGTTCGCACTATCACCGCGCCGCCTTCTGAGGCCTTGGCCACGATCTCGCTGACGCTGGCGTCGGCGATCAGACGGCCCCGGCCGATCACGATCAGATGCTCGGCCGTCTGCGAGATCTCGGCCATCAGGTGCGAGGAGAGAAACACTGTCTTTCCCTCTGCGGCCACACGCTTCAGCAGATTGCGGATCCACAGGATGCCTTCCGGATCGAGACCGTTGGCGGGCTCATCCAGGATCAGCGTGCTCGGATCTCCCAGCAGCGCGGCCGCGATGCCGAGCCGCTGCCCCATCCCCAGCGAGAACCCGCCGACTCGCTTGCGCGCGACCTCGGTCAACCCGACCAGCTCGATCATCTCGTCCACGCGCCGGCGGCCGATCCCGTGCGTGTGCGCGAGCGCCAGAAGATGGTGGTAGGCCGATCGGCCCGTGTGGATCGCCCGCGCCTCGAGCATCGCGCCCACCTCGTGCAGCGGCGCCGCGAACTCCCTGTAGACGTGGCCGTGGACTCGGGCCGAGCCCGCGGTCGGCTTGTCCAGTCCCAGGATCACCCGCATCGTCGTCGACTTACCGGCGCCGTTGGGTCCGAGGAAGCCGGTGACGATGCCGGGCTGGACGACGAAGCTCAGATCGTCGACGGCGACCTTCTCGCCGTAGCGCTTTGTCAAACGATCGACCTCGATCACGAGGCCGATTGTCGCAACGCCAACCTAAAGCCCAGATCAGATCTGCCCAGCAACACACGATCTTCACGCACGCTCGACCTGTCGACGGGTGGTTTCCTTCGTGATACCGGCGTGGGCTGTGCGGGTCCGCCGGCGGGAGGCTGGGTGTGTGGGTCGCGCCGGCGGATGGTGGGGGGTCATTGGTTGAATGTGTGGTAGTCGCCGATGAGTTCGGGTTTGCTGAAGGCGGCGGGTTGTTCGTGGATCTCTTTCGCGGCGGTTGTGAAGGCTTGGAAGGAGGCCAGTTCTCCTAGGCCGGTGGTGCTGCCTTCGTCGGTGTATAGGTGGATGAATTGGCGGGAGTCGGGGATATGGAGGACCGCGTAGCGCAGTCCTTGTGGTTGTGTGTGTGCGAGCTCGTCGAAGACGGCGCGTACGAGCGCGGCGTTTTCCTGTTCGCGTCCGGGTTTGACGGTGTAGGTGACGAGGGTGTGGGGCATGGTTGGCTCCTGGCTGGTTGTTGTTGGGTGGTTGGTTGGTGCTCGGGTGGGTTAGCTCGAGGGTGCGAGGGCGGGCTGCGGCTCGCGGAGGGTGGTTTCGCTGATCGCGTCTGGGAGCTCGTTGCGGCGTACGAGCGCGAAGATCGCGGGGACGGCGAGCAGGCCGATCGCGCCGAGCACCCAGAACGCTTCTTGGAACCCTCCGGTCAGCGCCGCGGGGGCGTGACGGCCGGCGTGCAGCAGCGTTTGGGTGTGGCCGGCGGCGACGCTCGAGGCGATCGCGATCCCGATCGCGCCGCCGAGCTGCTGGGAGCTGTTCAGCAGCCCTGAGGCGAGCCCGGCGCGGTGCTGCTGGACGCCGGCGAGCGCGGCGATCGAGATCGGGATGAACGCGAACGCTGTGCCAGCGCCGGCGACCATGAACGGTCCGAGCAGGTCCGCGCCGAAGTGGCCGTGGACGGGCACCTGGGTCGCCCACAGCGCCCCGGCGCCGATCAGCGTCATCCCGACCGCCATCACGATCCTCGCCCCGCCGCGGGTCACCAGCGCCTGGGAGAGCCCCGCGAGCGCGACCGACGTCAGTGACGCCGCCAGCCACGCGACACCGGTCTGCAGCGCGCTGTAGTGCAGCACCTGCTGCATGTACAGGGTGCCGACGAAGATGAACGCGTAGAAGCTGCCGCCCAACAGGAGCCCGGCGACGTTCGCGCCCGACAGCGTCCGCAACCGGAAGATCGACAGCGGCAAGATCGGATCGCTGACCCGACGCTCGATGACCAAGAACACGCTCAACAGCGCGACGGCCGCAGCGAACACACCGATCGTCCTCGTCGCGCCCCACCCGTACTGCGGCGCCTGGGAGATCGCGTCCACCAGCACCACCAGCCCGCCGGTCCCCGCGAGCGCGCCGGCAGCGTCGAACTTGCGTCGCGCCGCCTCCAGCCGGCTTTCGGGCACGATCCGCGGCGCCAACAACAACGCGGCCACCCCGATCGGAACGTTGAGATAGAAGATGTACTGCCAGCCGGCGTACCGCGTCAAAAACCCCCCGGCGATCACTCCGACGGTCGCGCCGCCGGCGCCCAGCCCGCCCCAAATCCCGAGCGCCTTGTTGCGCTCCGCGCCCTCCGCGAACATGTTCATCACGATCGACAGGGCGGCCGGCAGCATGATCGCCGCCCCGACCCCCTGCACCGCCCGCGCCGCGACCATGAACCCCGCACCCCTCGCCAGCGCAGCAGCCAGCGACGCGACGGTGAACAAACCGAGCCCGACCATCAGGATCCGGCGGCGGCCGAGCAGATCAGCGGCCCGCCCACCGAGCAGCAAAAACCCCCCGAACGTCAGCGCGTACGCGGTCACCACCCACTGCAGATCGGTCTCAGAGAAACGCAGATCGCGGCCGATCGTCGGCAACGACACGTTGACGATCGTCAGATCAATGACCGTCATAAAGAACGACACCGCCAGCAGCGCGAACGCCCGCCAACGATTGATATCGGATGATCGAGACCTCATCGCAACCTCCAGTCGTGTGCTCGCCGCCTCCCAGAGACGACCTCACTAACCCGACGCAACCCGAACCACGATTTGGACACCCCGCCCAAAAATCCTGAACGCGCCGCTCCGCCTGCAGCGGATGCTGACCGGGGCGCCGCAGACACCCGGAACGCTCCGACGCCCGAGGGGCCCTCCTGGATGCGCGCTTGGTCCCACCGCGAGCGGTCCTGCTCGCCGACCACGTCCGCCGTCGAATCACTAAACTAAACCGACAGGTCCATGACGGGCCGGACCTCGACGCGTCCATAGCGGATCAGCGGGATCCGCTTGGCCACGCCCACCGCCTGATCGAGATTCTCGGCCTCGATCAGGTAGTAGCCGACGAGCACCTCCTTAGTGATCGCAAACGGGCCATCCGTAAGCTCCGTCTCGCCGGAGATAGCGGTAACGGTCGTGGCGGTCCTCGGCGCATCCAGGCGGCCGTTGGCGGCCAACAGGCCCGCCTCCTCGAGGCTCCGGTTCAACTCCGACCACATCGGCATCTCGGCCCCGCGGTCTGCTGCCTCCTCTTCCTCGGTGGCGTACAGCAAGAGCATGTACTGAGACACGATCCCTCCTTGTTGGCTTTGTCAACACGACGCAGCGCGGCCGCGCATTTGGACACGCGTCGTGGGGCCCAGCGGCAAACCGCAGCGCGTAGCATCACGTCGTAGCGCCGCCGCGTGGCATGACGACTGAAGCGTGGGTCAACCGGCGAGTGCGTAGCTGCGGATGTCCTGGTCGAGGATGCCTTGAGCGTCGTACTGGCCGGTGTGAACGAAGACGATTTTGCCGGCTGGGTTGATGAAGATCGTCGTCGGCAGTCCCTCGATCGTGGCTAGCCCGGATAGGCCGGTTGTGGTGGTCTGGTAGCTGGGATAGCTGACGGGGTGTTGTGTCAGGAAGGCTCGTGCGTCGCCGGGTGAGTCGTCGGTGTCGGCGCCGAGGAACGCGACTCGTCGCCCGTACTGTGTGGAGGCGGCGGCGAAGAGGGAGAACTCGGAGCGGCATGGTCCGCACCACGACGCCCAGGCGTTGATGACGACGGGGTAGCCGTGCAGTGCGCGTAGCCTCGCCGCGAGCTGCGGCTGGCCTCCCAGCAATTGGCTCGCTTGTTGGTGCAGCGCCGCGATTGGTGGTGGTGATCCGGCGAGCTGGCTGCTGCTTCCTGCTGTCGTTGCTCCGACCTGGGGTGCGCGGGCGAGCGCGGCACGCACGTACTTGGTGAGAACCCCGGGGCTCGGCCAGCCGGCGGTAGAGACTTCGCGGTAGTAGAGGAGCTGACCCGTTGCGGAGGTCAGCACGAACCACGGCAGCCCGAGAACTTCGTAGCCGTCGGCGACCTCGCCGCTGCGGTCGATCGCGACCGGATAGGACAGCGGGTGCGGGAGGTGGCGCAGGAAGCTGCCGAGGCTTCCTGGTGCTTCGACGCTCGCCTCGTCGACGGCGGTCAGTTGTGGCAGCCCTTGCTGGGCAGCGATGGCTTGATAGCGGTCGAGCGTGGCGAGCTGGCCGGCGAGGCCGCTGGTCTCTTGATCCCAGGTCGCGAAGAACAGAAACAGCCTCGGGGACTTGCCGGGGCCGAGTTGGACGGTTCCGCCTCCGGCCCGTGGCAGGGTCGCGCTGGCGCCCGGCGTGATCGGACTGACTCGGGAGTAGGAGAGGTTGGATCGCACTGGCGGATGCCCCGGTAGCAGGCCCGAGGCCTCCTGCGCGAGCAGCTGGCCGAGCTGCGGGACCGCGGTGTACGACATCTGGGTGATGTAGACCTTCGCCTTGCGACCTCGCGGGTCGATCACGAACAGTGCCGGGGTGTGGGTGATCTGGCCACGCTCGACCGCGGCCTCGACCGCGTAGCGCTTCCAGACCTGCTCGAGCTGCGGCAGCGATCCCGTGAGGAAGCGCCAGGCGTGCAGCATCCCGTGCAATTCGGAGTAGGACCACACATCCTCCAACGAGATAGCCGCGGGATTCGCGTCAACGCCGAGGAGCTGCACCTGTGATCCGGCCTTGCCGAGCATCGCCTTGGCGTCGAGCATCGCTGTGGTGGTCAGCGGGCACAAAGTGGTGCACTCCGAGTCGTTGAAGGCGAGGATCACAACCTTGCCGTGGAACGAGTGCAGTGATACGGGCTGGCCGAACTGGTCTGAGAGCGTGAAGTCAGGGGCCGCGCCGGACAGCGGTGTCCCGGGATCCAGGTAGGGGTTGGAGCCCAGCGCCCCCGCCGACGGTTCGGCCGGCGTCACGTGGTCCGCCCGTGCCACGACGATTACGGCGGCCGCGAGCGCGACTAGTACCGCCACAGGCGCGATTGCCAGCCGCCAGCCGGCACCAACCGTCCACCGCGGCAACCGCCACTGCTGGCGGTCTCGGTGAGAAAGCGCTCGCCGAACCGCTAAGAACAGGAAAGCGAATCCACACAAGGCCAAAGCGAGGACACCGACCAGGTTCTCGGTCGACCGGCCGGGCGTCGGGGCGCGGCCGCCTGAGGTTCGTGTCGAGCCTGGCGACGTCGATTTGCCAACCACGGGCGCGGCGGACGGGAGCCTGATGCCGCTCGCCGCGGCGAGCTTGCGCACCGCGGAATCGGTCGCCGCGAACAACCCGTCTCCTCCAGATCTGATCGTCACGTTGGCCAACGTCCGGTACGCGGGTTGGGGTGAGTGGCCCGTCCAGTTGAACCCGAACCCGCTGGGCATCACCACCAGCAACCGCTGCCTATAGGCCAGCGAAAGCTCGATCCCGAGAAAGCGCGCGTACACGCGCGGATTGCGCCACAAGCCAGTTACTGCACCCAGGTCGAACGGGCTGGCGATGATCGCCACCCGAACCGGAAACCCCTGCCGCGCCGCGCTCTTCAACAGACTGCTGAGCTGGACCTGCTGCTGCACGGACAAGCCGGCGTCCGAACCTGCAAACAGATCCTGGAACACCAGCACGTCGCTGCCCGGATCACCGTCTCCTTGCGCCGTCGGCGTGACGGCGGCCAACCCGAACGCGACGGCAACCAGCACCAGGACCGCTGTACGTACGCGCTGCACGATCCGGATGCGCTCAGCCACGATCAGTCGCCGGCAAGGCCGGCTGGCAGGTGCTGGACATGTTGAGGCGGGTCATCGAGGATCAGTTGCGGGACGGTGACCAGCTTGTAACCGCGCTCGCGTAGCGCCATGACGATCGGTGGTAACGCGTCGATCGTCTCGGTGCGGTCCCCACCTCCGTCGTGCATGAGGATGATCGCGCCCGGCCGCGCGCCCGACAGCGCCTTGTGGACGATCGTGGCGACGCCCGGACGCAGGTAATCGTCGGTGTCGACCGTCCAGAGCACCATCAGCATGCGTTCGTGGTGCAGGATCGCGAGAGTGTTGGCGTTGTAGGAGCCGTATGGCGGTCGCCACAGACGCGGGAACGGTCCGCCGTATTTGCGAACCCACTCGGTTTGGTCGAGGATTTGGCTTTCCTGGGCGGCGGCAGGGAGCTCAGCCATCATCGGATGTGTCTCGGTGTGATCGCCGATCACCTCACCCATCCGCAGCTGACGACTCGCGGACCCATGGAACCACTGGAACATGAATCCGATCTCGAAGAATGTCGCCGGGACGTGGAGCCGCTGCAGCTGATCGAGCAGCCGCGGCGTGTACGGGCCGGGTCCGTCATCGAAAGTCAGCGCGATCTCGCGTCGTTCAGCGCCGCCAACGGAGATGAACGGCTGGCGCGCCAGCAGGCGGTCAATCGCCCGGTTCTCCCGAGCCGCCAACTCGCTGCTCGACGCGGACCCAAGCTGGTGGCGGCGTAGCGCGCGAGCGACGTTCCTGGTCTGCTGGCTGCTCGGATGGCGGGAAGTACTCGCTGAGCTCGCGAGCAGCAACACCAATATCACCGCGAGCGACACGCAAGCAAGGGCCGTCGCTCTTCGGCGCCTGATCTGGGTGCGCCGACGCCGAGCGGCCCGACGGCCTACGGTCTGCGTCCGAGAGCTCATCCCCTGGGCCGAGTCATCCGAGCAGGCCCTTGGGGTACAGGATCGCGATCAGGACAGCATCGGTGCGGGCGACGATCGCGAGCATCGAGGCGAGCAGTCGCAGCCGGATCATCCGCTGGGACGCGGTTTGGGTTGGTTGGTTGTTCATCCGTTTGCCTGGTCGAGGATCAGTGCGGTGAATCCCGGTCCGGTGTTGGGTTGATATGGAAGGAGCGCGCCCATTTGCCGACCGTTACGAGCGTCGCAGCCGCGCGCGAGTCGACGCCGGGCGGGTCTCGGTCAGCTGGTATTCGGCGCGCCGACGCACCCGTCATCGCACGCCGACCGCGTGCGCCACTGATCCATCAATCTGCAAACGACGGCTCAGTGGGCGCGAGCGGGGGAGAGAGACGCGCGTGATCTCAGCAGGGAGGGCCGCGACCCGACCAGCCCTCCGCCAACGGCGAGAGCCGGGGTAGCAGCACATCAAGCGGAAGGCGCTGCGGCGATCGACGCTCCCCAAGCCGGCACGGCGCACGATCGCGGCGATGCGCGATCTCATCGAGCATCCAACGGGCGCCATGGAACACGGCTGCCAGCACCAGGCCGACGGACAGCGCCGCGGGCACCGACCACCAACCGCCGTAGCCGAAGATCCCCGCTAGCCCTGCGGGATGCCCGGTCGCGATCAGACCCTCCAGAAACTCCTGCGTTACGTAGATCGCAACCAGGCAGACCGAGCAAACAACCCACAGTGCCGCTAGCGACAACGTATACCGACGTGCCGATCTCTGACCAATCAACGCACGACCCAGCGCCCACAGGAACCCACCGACCGCGACGCCAACCAACAGCACGATCCACGGCACCACCGAATGCAGATAGGCGTGCCCCTGGCGCGCCAACTCGGTGCTCGCGTGTCCGCCGAACGCCAGCCAGAAGCGCAGCTGGTGCACGGCCAGCGCACCAGCCGGCACCACCGCCAGCCGGACGAGGAACCGAGCCACTGCTCGACGATCAGAACCCGCGAGCATTTGCCAGCGCACGATACCGCCCACCACCAAAAGCCACACCGATGGGGGAGCGTCCGACCTTCTGTGTAGGCATCAATCCGAAAGGAGATCGATGTCCACCACAATTCCAACCAGGTTGGATGAGACCGGCACATCCAGGTGACAGCGCCAGCGGGCTCCAGGACGATCCGCCCGATGCGGTCGGCCGGGCGATCGGTCTCGTTGAAGCGGTAGGAAGGCGGCACGGCGTGGGAGAGTCCGTTCAGGGCACGCTGTTCTTCTCGCGGTGCATCGAGACGCTCAGGGACGTGTTCCCGATCACCCGATCCTCCAGCAGCTCTCTGACGACACGCGGCTCGTTTGCCGTCAAGCACCCGAGCAGGTCGGCGTGACCGAGTGATGCGGCAGGCGGTCCGCCGGCGGGCGACCTTGTCGCGGTCGCTTCCCGGCTTGCGAGCACTCGCTGAGTACCGCAGCTCGTGGCTGCGTCGGGACGTCGTCGCCGGAGTGGTGCTCTGCACGCTGCTAGTGCCGCAGGGGATGGCGTACGCGGAGCTAGCTGGGCTGCCGCCGATCACAGGTCTGTACACCACGATCCTGTGCCTGGTCGGCTACGCCGTGTTCGGCCCTTCGCGGATCCTGGTGCTCGGCCCGGATTCGTCGCTCGGGCCGATGATCGCAGCGACGATCATTCCGATCCTGGGATCGGGCGGGAGTCCGGAGCGGGCGATCGCGCTCGCGTCGATGCTCGCGCTGATCGTCGGCGCCGTGATGATCGCGGCCGGCGCCCTGAAGCTGGGGTTCGTCGCCGACTTGCTCTCAAAGCCGACGCAGATCGGCTACATGAACGGTCTTGCGTTGACGATCCTGATCGGGCAGCTGCCGAAGCTGTTCGGGTTCTCCACCGATGCCAATGGTCTGATCGACGAGGCTCGCGCGTTCGTGAACGGACTAGGGCACGGCGAGGCGGTGGGCGCGGCGGTCGCGGTCGGGCTGGTCAGCCTCGTGTTGATCCTGGTGCTTGGGCGGTGGCTGCCGCGCGTACCCGGGGTGCTTGTCGCGGTCGTGGTTGGGATCGCGGCTGTGTCGATCTTTAACCTGGCCGACCACGGCGTGTCGCTAGTCGGGACGCTGCCGCAGGGCTTCCCGCCGCTGACAGTGCCGCGTCACATTTCGAACTGGCCGTTGCTCGTGGCGGGAGCGCTCGGGATCGCGCTGGTGGCGCTGACCGACACGATCTCGACAGCCTCCGCGTTCGCGGCCCGCACCGGGCAGGAAGTCGACGGCAACGGCGAGATGATCGGCATCGGCGCCGCCAACGTCGCTGCTGGGTTCTTCCAAGGCTTTCCGGTGAGCACCAGCGGCTCGCGGACGGCGGTCTCCGAGCAGGCCGGGGCCAAGACCCAGCTCACCGGCGTGGTCGGAGCCGCGCTTATCGTGCTGATGCTCGTGCTCGTCCCGGGGTTGCTGAAGAACCTCCCGAACCCGACGCTAGCCGCGGTCGTGATCGCCGCGTCGCTGTCGCTGGCGGACGTGCCCGGCACAGCGCGGCTGTGGCGCCAGCGCCGCGTCGAGTTCATGCTCTCGATCGTGGCGTTCCTCGGTGTGGCGCTGCTCGGTGTGCTGCAGGGGATCGCGGTCGCGGTCGCGCTTTCGATCCTGAACGTATTCCGTCGGGCCTGGTGGCCGTATCAGACTACGCTTGGACTTGTTCCAGGGATGCGGGGATACCACGACCGCGAGACGCACCCCGACGCGCGAGAGCTGCCCGGCCTGGTGATCTTCCGCTTCGACGCGCAGCTGTTCTTCGCCAACGCCCGAACGTTCAAAGAGCAGGTCCGCCGGCTCGCTGCCGCGCAACCCCGGCCGGAGTGGATTGTGATCGCCGCCGAGCCGATCACGGACGTCGACACGACCGCAGCCGACATGCTCGCCGAGCTCGACGAGGAGCTCAACGCGGCTGGCACCTCACTCGTGTTCGCCGAGCTCAAGGATCCGGTCCGCGCGAAGCTCGAGCGCTACGAGCTGGTCGGCCCGCTGGATCCGAACCACTTCTTCCCCACGCTCGGCGCGGCGATCGACACCTTCAGGCGGCAGACCGGCGCTGACTGGAAAGCACCGGCGTCCGCGCACGAGAATCCGACCTAGCCCCCCGTGCCAACCGATTCAGGTCGCTAGGTCGGATCGAGCGCGGGTGGCGTCGCAGCGGAAGTTGCCCTGGCGACCTCCTCGCCGGCAAGCGGGTTCGCCGGCAGGCGGGTCGCGATCCCCAGGCCAGCAAGCGCGACTACGGCGAGCACGATCAACGCTGCGACGTACGTCCCGTTCCCCGAGACTAGGTCGGAGACCAAGATCGTTCCGGCGATCGCAGTGCCCAAGGACGAGCCGAGGTTGGAAATGCTGCGCGAGAGCCCTGATATCTCGCCCTGTTTCTCCTCGGGGAAGGCTGATTGCACGAGGTTGACCGACGGGGTCAGCATCACGCCGACGCCAAGACCGATCAGTAGCAGGCCGGGCGCG
Organism: uncultured Solirubrobacterales bacterium; assembly: GCA_963824755.1. Classification (GTDB taxonomy): domain Bacteria; phylum Actinomycetota; class Thermoleophilia; order Solirubrobacterales; family Solirubrobacteraceae; genus Palsa-465. The sequence continues at coordinate 56,518 of CAWGQT010000033.1, forward strand.
AACGCCCAGGCGCTAGACGAAGCGACCTTGACCAGGCCGAGCAGCAAGCCGATTCCCGCCACCGCTCCGGCAAACCCGGCCGCGATCAGCGTCTTCTGCAGATACTTCTTGGCCAATCGCGCGGCGGCGAGTGAGGAGACCAGGATCCCCACGGTCGCCGCCGTGAAGATCACACCGGCTTTGAACGCGTCGTAGTGCCGTTCGGTTGTGAGGAAGACCGAGACGACGAATGACACGCCCATCAGGAGCAGCCACTGGAGGTTCTGGGTGGCAAGACCGAGATTTGAAGTGCGGTTCTTGAACAGGTCCATGGACAAGAGCGCCTCCTTGCCAGCTCGCTCGCGGGAGCGGATGAAGAAGAAGAACGCGGCCAGGAAGGCGACCCCGATCACCAGGAAGATGACCAGCAGCGTGTTGTTATTACCGGCCTGAAGGATCCCGAATACGAGGAAAAACATGCCGACCGCCGACAAGATCGCTCCGATCGCGTCGAACGGGCGCTCGGGGTCTGGCGCCACCGGGTCGACGACGCGACGGCTGAGCAGGATGATCGTCGCGACGATCACGGCTTGAAAGACGAACGCGTATCGCCAGCTGAAACCCGACGTGATCGCACCGCCGATCAACGGTCCGGTCGCTGCGCCGATGCCTCCCATTCCGCTGATCACCCCGAAGGACTTGGCCCGCGACTCAAGCGAGGTAAACGCCATCGTCGTGAGGATGTACACGGGTGGGATCAGGAACGCCGTGCCAACGCCTTCGAAGACCGAGTATCCGAGGACCAGCACCCCCAGCCGCGGCGCTACGGCCGCTACCACGACGCCGATTCCGTACAGCGTCAGACCGCCGATAAAGCATCGCTTGCGCCCCCAACGGTCAGTCAACTTGCTGCAGGGGATCATCAGCACTGCCATGATCAACAAGAACAGCGTGATCGTCGTCTGCACCCCCTTCACATCCGTGTGCAGGTCGTGGCTGATGTCGCTGATCATCACGTTCATGTTCGAGCCCGCGAAGCTGCAGACGAACTGAGCGAGCGCGAGCGGGGCGAGAAACGCGCGCGGCGACGTGACCCAGCTCGCCGTTCCCCCGCCTCCCGCGGTGGGCGTCGTGCTCACGCAGCTACCTCCTCAAGCGCCCTCGCGGCGCGCCCCACGACCATCGCAAGGTGCCCCTGGGGTCGTGTGCGCGCCGCGAGACGTCCTCCGGATCGTCGACGCGCTGAGTGAGTTCCAACGCCTCGCGGCCAGGCCGCCCATCCGGTCTGCTCGTGCGCGTGTCCGCCGATTCCGGAGCGCTACGCGAGCGCCTTGGCCTTGATCGCGTCGAACTCGGCCTGGGTGATCGTGCCCTTGTCAAGAAGCTCCTTGGCCTGCGCGATCTCGCTCGCCGAACCGCCACTCGCAGCGGTCTTGCGCACGTATTCGTCGAACTGCGCCTGACTGGTCTGGACCTCCTTGATCCGCCGCTCGGCCATCCCTTGATGATTGGCGATCAGGTAGACCAACACGCCAATCCATGGAATGAGCACGACGAAGATCGTCCACGCGGCTTTGCTCCACCCCGAGATGTCGTCACGGCGAAAGACATCGATCAGCACGGTGATCGCGATCCAGATGAAGATCACCCACGCGAAGAAGATGAGCATGTCCCAGAGGATGTTCAGGAAGGGGTACGACGAAGCGATAACCACTGTGATCACTCTCCGATCTCGTTTGGTAGGACGCGTGTCTCCCCTGAGGCCCGCGCTCGGAAAGCTACAGCCCACCAACAGCGAATGCCAGCGCAGCGCCTCATCGTTGCTATCCCGCTGGCCATTGCACGCCGCGCGCCGCGCCGATCGGCTCGAACGAGAATCGACAGTCCGAACGCGCGTTGAACAAGCCCGCCGAGGTCGGCCGTCCGAGATAGCTTCCGCATCACATGCCTGAGCCCGACCGGATCCCATCGACTGCCGATAGAGGACGTGAGGCTGCCGAACCCCCCCACGTGATCGCGCTGGTTGCGTCGGCCGGCGGTCTCGACGCCGTCTCGGCGGTCCTGCGCGCAGTCCCGTCCAACCTCGCCGCAGCGATCGTCGTGCTCCTGCATCAGGATCCCGACCGCGTGAGCACCCTCGTGGACATCCTCGACCGACGCTCGATGATGCCGGTGACCGTGGCGGTCGACGGTCAGCAGCTCGAATCAGGGGTGGTGGTCGTGATTCCCCCGGGGAGCCATGCGCTCGTGAAGCCGGGAGCCGAGATCATGCTGATCAGTTCCGGCGCGTTTCCCCCGAGTCGCCCCTCGGCTGACCTTCTGCTCGCAACACTCGCGACCGCGGCTGGCGCGAAGGCGATTGCCGTGGTCCTTTCCGGCCATGGACACGACGCCGCAACCGGCGCTACTGCGATCCACGCCTCCGGCGGTGTCGTCATCGCGTCCGATCAGGCGACCTCCGACGAGTTCGCGATGCCACAGGCCACCATCAGCCGCCCCCGCACGATCGACTACGTCGTCGCGCTCGAGAGCATCGCTCCGCTACTCGCTGCGCTCACGACGACGCCGGCGCCGTAGCGTCGCCGCATCAAGCTGGACGGAAGAGGACGATGTGACGATGGGCGAGGTCAACCCAGAGGACTCGCTCGAGATCGGTCTCGGGGTGTTCAAGCGGCTCGGTGATTGCACCGGCTCGGAGATCGAGTCCGCGATTGGTTTGATTGCTCAAAGGCGGATCGATCGCGCCTGGATTGCCGAGCAGGCGGCCGGTGGCGATCAGGGCGAGCTGAAGATAGCTCGGCGCTTCTTCGCCGATACGACCGATGCCGAGCGGGATCTCATCGCGTACTGGCAGATGGTCAAGCTCGTCGAGGACGCGTATCTGCGCTACACGGGAGCACGCGATGCTTGACGGCCCCAGATCGGGGTGCTAGGCGGATGTCGAGAGGGCTTCGACCGGCGCGCACTCGGCGAACGCCTGAACCAGCTTTCTGCGCTGAAGCTCGGCGGTGGTCGGACCTTTGTCCTGCCAGCGGTCGGCAGCGAGGCCGTCCATCAGCGTGTTGAAGGTCGTGCGAGCCTCCACCGCTTCAGCGTCGGTGGGGAGGTTTGCCAGCAGCAATCCTTCGGCTGCCCAGAGGATGCTGTCAGCCTCGGCGTCGAGCAGCTTCACGTTGCGGAGCTCCTCAACGAGACCGCGAACTGCCTTGTACGCGTCGTATCGAGTTCTGCGGGTGCTGTCCATGAATGCTCTCTTCGCTGGAAGATTCGATTGGCCTGTCACTACTGTAGAGAGTGTTGGCAGGCTGACCGGAAACGGACCGCGCTCAGGCACCGCCCGGTCGCGACGGCTGTACTCCCCAACACGTCGATGGCCCTATAGTCGTTGTTGGACGCGGTATTTGGACCGCCCGCTGCGGGATCCTCCGCGTATCTCATGCAAGCGCTCCGGACTGTCGCACGGGTCGCATCCTCGGTTGCTTGCTCTACGCAAGGAGGGCACATGCCAACCGAACCACCGCTCAATGGAACGTCGGAGTCCCCTGGGGTCCTGTCCCCTGCCGAGAGGGTTGGAGCCGAGCGAGCCGAACGCCGTCACCAGCGGATGCTGGTCCGCGAAGCATCCACCGCCACGCGTGACTCAAACACGCGTGACTCAGATCGAGCCGACCCTCGTAAGCGCACGACCGGGTCGGCGAGCCGTCCGACCCCGTCCGGGCGCCAAACGCTGCGGGACTCACCGCTCGCTACGCTGATCGCCACTGTCGCCGCCGGCGGCGTTCTCGGAGCGATCCTCGGCGCGCTGAGCGTCGCGGGTTGGGTCATCGGGTTGCTCGTGGCAGTGCTCGCCCTGGTCCTCTCAGCCGTCCTTCGACAGTACTCACACTCGACTTAAACCGTGCGGGGCGGTCTGGCTGACCACCCAGACGGAGTAGACTCAGCAGCTAAGGCCATTTCACGCTTCTGCGAAGCGATTTCGCGCAGAGCACCGCCGGCCAAAGCCCAAGCGGCGACCTCACGGACAGTTTCGTCCCTAGCGACAGAAGAGCCGCCCTATATAGCCGTCGGATGCCGAACTCGGTGATCCGCCGCTGAACGTGAAAGGACACTCTGCATGCCTCTCTTCTTCTTCACTGTGGAGCAGCAGGAACGGGCCATCGTCGAGCGGTTTGGGAAATTCGTTCGCGTCGCCGGGCCTGGTCTGCAGCGCAAGTCGCCGTTCGTTGAGAAGGTCGCCGGGCGGATGAGCTTGCAGGTCGAACAGCTGAACGCTGATATCGAGACCAAGACCCAGGACAACGTGTTCGTCGTGGTCAAGCTCGCGATCCAGTACATGGTCGGCGCCGACCAGGAAAAGGTCAAGGACGCCTTCTACAAGCTCGACGACCCGGAGGTGCAGATGACGTCCTATGCCTTCGACGTGGTCCGCTCACATATCCCGACGATGGACCTCGACGAGGCATATGCCGATGCGGACACGATCGCCAAGCACATCCAGGACACCCTCCAAACGCAGATGGCGGACTACGGCTACGAGATCATCAAAGCGCTGATCACGAACATCGAACCCGACCAGCGGGTCAAGGACGCGATGAACAACATCAACGCGGCTCGTCGCAACCAGGAGGCCGCCACGGCCCAGGGCGAGGGCGACAAGACACTTCGGATCAAGAAGGCCGAGGCGGAGTCGGAGTCGATGCGTCTTCACGGCGAGGGGGTGGCGGCGGAGCGGGAGGCGATCGCGAGGGGGCTTAAGGACTCGCTCGCGATCCTCGCTGACGAACAGGGCATCGACCCGAAGGAAGCAATGGGTCTGGTCGCGCTGACGCAGTACATGGACACGATCCGGTCGGTCGGAGAAAACGGCAACATGACGACCCTTCTACTCCCGCACTCGCCGGCGTCGGTCGGTTCGCTGATGGACCAAGTTCAACAGGGCATGCTGACCGGCAGCCTCGCCGCGGATGCCTCAAAGGGCCGTAGTAATGGCACGCGGCGCCCACGTCCTGCGGACCAGCAAACGACCCGCCCGCCTACCGGAGGTTGATCAGCGGCTGGCACCCGCAGCGATGACTGAGCCGATGGTTGATCGCAGCCAGGAGATGGTCGACTTCCTCGGGGTAGCCCCCGACAGGCGACTGTTGGACGAGGACCTGTTCAATCTGCCGGACGCCGAGCGTAGGCAGGCGCCCATTCCTATCGCCACTCACACGCATGACCGCCTCGTGGCGGCGGGCTCGCTGCTTACGGGCGCCTCGCTCATAACCGGGGCGGCGATGCTGCTCTTTGGCGGATGGCAACTTCTGTTCGAGAGCGGCGGTGCGGCTGACGCCATCGTCGCCGTAGTCGGAATCCTGCTGGCAGGCACGCACTGGGGCTGGGTGCATGTCGCCGAGTACGCCGGCCTGACCATCGACGAGCACCAGCGTCGCGTATCGGACGAGCATGTTCAAGAATGGCTCGCAACGATCCAGCCGTACCCGCGCTTCAGCATCTTGACGCGGGTGCTCGACGACGCCTCGACACGCGTCGAACGTATCTTGCACCGCCCAGTCCTGACGGCCCAGCACACGTTCACGTTCGCTCGGGAAACGTACTCCGAGCAGATCTGCGAGGCAGGCGCCTCGGCCGAGGTGATCGCCACGACGGTCGAGACGATGCGCCGCGAGGCGCGGCTAGCGACCGACCGCCTCCGCGGAGACTGGGAAGCGGCGTCTACTGCCTACGCGGCGGCGCTGCTCAGCGCCGACGATGACGAACAGCGACTGACTGCCGAGCGGGCCGCCGCCACCGCCCTGTCCGAACACATCAACGCCTCCCTACTCGAGCCCCCGCTGGTCGAATAGCAACCGCAACTCGGATACGCCGAACAGCAGTGCGGCGATCGGGTCCGTGCGCCGTCGCCGATCGTCAGCGAATTCCGAGTCTTTAGGTCGGAAATGTGGTATGTTTCGTGGTGCGCTCAGTGAGCCTAAGCTCTTCTCGCTTTCGGGGCGACGTTTCCCGTCTGAAGGGCAGAGAGGCGGTAGGCCATGGCCACCGCAACAAAGCAAGCTCGCACTCGAACGCCCGCCAGTCGCGACGCACTCGTTGCGCCCGAGCCCGAGTCGGAGCCGATCCGGTTCCTCATCTTCGAGGACAACGCCGGCGACTACTACTGGACGCTCCTCGATCGCAAGGGCAAGAGCCTCGGGCGATCCCCGACTTACGCCTCCTACCAGGACGCAGAGAACGCCGCCCGCGTTGTACTTGCCGGCGCCGGGTCAGCCGGGCTGGATCGGGGCGCAAGCTCGAGCAGGAAAGCGACGAGAAGATGACCAGCGGAACGCTGACCGCGCCACCGGAGCGGGCCGCCGCTCCTGGGCAACCTGAACAACGACGCACGTACCGCTGTCGGTGCGGGCATGTCCTGCGGGTCTTCGGCGGCGGGCGCCACCGCGTGTACTTCGAGCTCGGCGACGCCTGGCCAGACACTCCCGTGATGAACCGCGTCTGCCCGGCGTGCGGCGACGGCCTCCCGGGCAAGAACCGACCCTAATCACCACGGACTCGCACGCCGCAGAACCGCCTTCCGGCGAGCCGGAGCCGCTTCAGCACCTTCTATCGAAAGGGGTCGGGTATGACCCACGTTTGCTGCCCACGTTGCCGGCTGCGCTTCACAGCAGCCGCCTCGTCGTACATAGCGGCTTGCCCGGAATGTGGCGAGCCGCTTCAACAGATCGCGAGCCCCGACGGCGCCTTGGGTTTTCGACTCGTCGGACCTGAGGATCTACCCATCGACCTGCCCCAAGCAGTCGCCGTCACAATCCCGGTGCCCGAGCCCGGCACACGCTCATGACCGACACCCACATCCGCCTTCTCCGGCAGCTGGCGAACCAGTCGCAGCGAGAACTCGTTCACCACCACACGATTCACCAGGTCCAAAATGCCGCATCTCGACAGCGAGGCGAGCAGCTCGAGCGAGCTGCGACGCGAACGGGAGCGCACCTCGCCGACGCCCAAACACGACGCCACTAGCGACAACTAGACCGAACGTGCTCACCTCAGCTTGGTAGGCGTTCTCATCGTTCTCCGGGCCTTCGCCGGAGCTGACCACTAGCACGTTCTCGGGCGAGAAGTAGTCGTCCGGTGGGCATTCCTCGCAGCATTGCTTCTCCTCGCCGTTTTCGGAAACGTCAAGCATCTCGGCGCAACACTGCCGGGTCCCGGCGACAGATCGTCCATGGCAGGCGCTCGCGCTCGAGATCGCGCTGACCGCCGGACTTGTCAGCGTGATCCTTGGCACCGCCTCCCGGGCACAGAACGTCGGCTCGGTCGGCGCGCTTGGCGTGGGGGGCTACATCGCGCTGGCCGGACTGTGGGCGGCGCCAGTGAGCGGAGCCTCGATGAACCCCGCTCGCTCGTTCGGCCCGGGGCTGGTCAGCGGCGACCGGACCGCCTACTGGGTATATGTCGCTGGACCGCTGATCGGCGCGATCATCGCAGTCGGTTGCGCGACGATCCTTCGCGGCCGCGGCGGCGACCCGACGGCGGGAGTGGCGGCATCCGGGAGACTCGGCTGGATATCCGACGAGCGCCGGACCTGACGCGCGACCCGCATGATCAGGATTCTCCGCGCCAGCTCTAGCGGAGCTAGACGTCCACGGCTCCGCCCACGCGGTCGGCCGTGTCTGCGATCGCACTGACGGCACCGGCGCGACGTCGCTCGGGCCGGAACCGGGAATCACGCAAAACGCGTGATGACTGCTCACTCGACCAGCGGATGAGATAGGGCAATCAGGCCAACTAACCCAGCAGAGATATCAGAAAGGAAAACAATGCCGTTCTCACACGACAATTCATCCGCGACTCTGCACGAGAAGGTAACTCAACAGCGAACCGATGAGCTCAATGAGCTGCGCGCCAGGGTCAACGGGATCTCCGGCGGCGGTCCTGCCGCCAATCCGGTCACCGAGGTCCTGCAGCGTGTCACCTCCTACTGGTGGCTCGAGCTGCTTGCCGGGATCGCCTGGATCGTGATCTCCGTCGTTGTCTTGAAGTTCAACCATGCCTCGGTCACGACGGTCGGGATTCTCACCGGCATCATGTTCCTCGCCTTTGGGGCCGAAGAATTCCTACTCGCCTCGATCGACCGCCGCGGACGCTGGCTGTGGGCGATCTTCGGCGTCATGCTCACCGTGTCAGGAATCGTCGCGCTGGTTCACCCGGTCAGCACCTTCGCCGGCCTCGCCGACATCCTCGGGTTCGTGTTCCTGCTCATCGGCGTGCTCTGGATGATCCAGGCCTTCGCGCAGCGAGTACTCAACGAACTCTGGTGGATGCAACTCATCAGCGGCATCCTGATGGTCGGAATGGCGTTCTGGGTGAGCGGCCAGTTCTACCTCACGCGCGCCGCGACCCTTCTTGTGTTCGCGGGCATCTGGGCGATGATGAAAGGCATCACCGACGTCATTCGCGCCTTCCAGATCCGCGAAGTCGGTCAGACGCTCGATCAACTCCCGCACTAAGAACCACGCTCCCTTGGGCCGGAACCCCGATCACAAAGGGGTTCCGGCCTTTTCTATGGCGTGAGGATGTGCCGTCATCAGCCACGGCGAAGTGAGCGCGAATCACGCAAACATGATGACGACGAGTCACCACCTAGGCAGCGACAATGATCATGTAAACGCTTCGCAACCCACACGCACATGACTCCCGACCCAAACCAGACCGCAGACGAGGTCAAAGCAGCGCTAAAGAACGATCCTCGTATCAAAAATCCCGAGTTGATCGCCGTGTCGGTTGACGCCATCGGCACCGTCGATCTACGCGGCTCGGTTACCTCGCCTCGCCAGCGCCGTGCCGCGGTACACGACGCCCGTCGAATCAACGGCGTCTTCGAAGTAGTCGACCATCTCACGATCCACCCACCGATTCCGGGCGTCCATGCCGACGACGAGATCCGCGCAAAAGCGCTGCAGCGGTTGAATGCCGAGCCCGGCATTCACGTCGAGCACGTCCACGTCAGCGTCTCGGACGGCCGGGCGACACTGACGGGGTACGTCCGCCACCCCTCGGAGCGCTCCGCCGCGATAGACGCCGTCCAGGACGTCACCGGAGTGGTCGAGGTCAGCGATCAGATTGAGGTGAGGTAGCACCGCCACCGCATCAAGGTGAGCACAGCCGAACATGTCCTCTCCCACTCATCAATCACCACGGGTTGCCGACGCGACCGGGCCGCACGCGACCAAGGGTCAGTCGGTGAAGAGCCAGCCGGCCGACGTTCCCGACCCGGCTCCGGAGGCGCGGATCGACCGCATCGTCTCGCTCGTCGACCCGTTCATCCGCGTAATCCAGCCGAAGCTCTACGGCGTCGAGCGCCTTCCCGCCGACGGCTCCCTGCTCGTGGGCAACCACACAATCTACGGGCTGCTCGACGTGCCGTTCATGATCGCCGAGGTCTGGAAGCGTCGCCGGATCGCGGTCCGCGGACTCGGCGAGCATGCTCATTACGCCGTTCCACTGTGGCGAGACTTCTTGAGCCAGGGCGGGATGGTTCGCGGGACACGGGAGAACGTGAGGGCCCTGATGCGCGCGCAGGAGACGATCCTGGTCTTCCCCGGGGGCGCACGCGAGGTCAACAAGCGGCGCGACCAGCGCTACCAGCTTCTTTGGCGGGAGCGCATCGGCTTCGCCCGGCTCGCGATCGAGCAGGGTTATCCGATCGTCCCGGTCGCTGCGGTCGGCGCCGAGGAGATGTTCGACGTGATCATCGATCGGAACACGCCGATCTATGGTCAGCTTGCCGCTCTCTACGAGAAGCTGATGGGCTTCCCGACGCCGCCGATCGTTCGCGGTTTGGGTCCGACCCCGATCCCACGGCCCGAACGTCTGTACTTCTGGTTCGGTCAGCCGATCGACGCTCGTTCGTTCGGCACTCGCTATGACGACACCCACGCCGCTCGCGCGTTGCGTGATGAGGTCAGGGGCGCCATCCTGACCGGCATCCAGTTCCTCCGCGACGAGCGCGACCAAGACCCGGACCGCGCACTGCTCAGACGGCTACGCCACCGCGCGCGCTGACGGGCACGCCGACACGTGCCGCTCGTCGCAGTATTGGAGCCGACATTCCAATACTCGCTATCCTTCCAACATGTCTACACACGCTGCTGTAACCCCGAACCGTCGCGGGCGGAAGTCACGGGAGCTCGTTCTCGACGCCGCGGAGCGCGTGATGGCAGAGGATGGCTTCGAAGCGGCGACGGTCGCCCGGGTGGTCGCGGAGTCGGGCATCCCCGAGAGCTCCGTGTACCACTACTACGGCTCCAAGGACGGGATCCTGCTCGCCGTGATGGAACGCGGCGCAGAGCGGTTCTTCGCCGACCTGCCGGATGCCGACCGACGGATGGGACGCGCATCCGAGCACCTTGGCGGAGTCGTGTCTTCCGCCGTTGAGTGGCTGGGCCACCACCCGAACTTCCTGCGGCTCCTGATTGTTTTCGCGATCCAGCCACCGCGAACCGGCAACGGGGAGATCGCCTCTGTTATCGGTCGCGTCCGCGAACTGGCGCTCCAGCGACTACGCAAGCAGATCGCAATCGCCTTCGATGACGACCCGCATAGCGCAACCACCGACAACCTCGCACGCTTCGCACTCGCCGCCTTCGACGGAGCCTTCCTCGCATCGCAAGCCGATCCTGGGATAACGCTCGGCGAAGTCCTCGAACCCCTTGCACCCGCACTCGTCGCCGCCCGACGGCGACTGCTTGCCAAGGCCCGAGCGCGCTCACCGCGCTCACCGAGCAGGTAAAGCCGCGGCGGTGCCTGAGCGTCTGCTTTTCGGGACGGTTCCGCTGCTGCAGGCGGCGCTGGCAGCCGGCCTCGCTTGGTACATGGCCCACGACCTCGTAGGTCACGTCGCCCCAATTTTCGCCCCGGTCGGGGCTCTGCTGATTCTCAGTAACGCGCCGGGGCGCCGGACGAGCCGCGTTTTGGCCGCGACGCTAGGCGCGGTCATCGGCATCGCGGTAGGTGATCTTCTCGTCAGCGTTATCGGGACGGGTGCGATCCAGGTCGTGGTCGTCGCCTTCCTCGCCATGAGCGCAACGGTCGTGCTCGGAGCCTCGCCGGCGGTTGTCACCAATGCGGGCGTCGCCCCGGTCCTCATCGCCACGGTCCAGCCCCCGCACGGCTTCTACAGTCAGGCCGCAGCACGGCGACTGGTCGATGTCCTGATCGGCGGTGCAATGAGCTTGGCGGTCCTCGTCCTGTTGCCAGCGCATACCCTGCGCACCACGCGCGGGGCCGCCCGGACGCTGCTTTTGGAATTCAGTGCCACGTTGGAGGACATCGCGTCCGCTCTGGAGCGGCGCGAGGCAGCGGCGGCAGAACAAGCGCTCGCCCGCGCCCGCGAACTCGATGCGCTAGTCGACCGACTGCACGAGGAGAGCGACCTAGCAAACGAGGCGGTTGTCCTCGCACCGATCGACCGCCAGAGACGCTCAATTCTCGCGCGCTACAGGACAGCCGCGCCAAAGCTCGAGCTTGCGGTACGTAACACGCGAGTGCTCGCTCGCGGGGCCCTGCGGGCGACTGAGACCGAGCCCGGGATAGGCGCGAAGCTGGGGCCGGCAATACGCGAGGCCGCCTCTGCGATCCCGGGAGTGGCAGCGGAGATCGAAGCCGGCACCGCTGAGGGAGCCGCAAGTCACAAACTGGCAGACGCCGCATCTCATGTGAGTGCCGTCGCCGAGGGAGGAACGAGTGTGGCCGGTGGCGCGTTAGTGGCGCAGGTCCGCTCCACCGCCGTCGATCTTCTCCAAGCGGTTGGCCTTGAGCGGGCGGAAGCGGTCGAACGCGTGCGACCGGCAGCTAGCGACTGAGCAGCCCGAGTTCGCGGGCCCGAGCGACCGCCTCGCTTCGGTTGTGGGCGTCGAGCTTGGCGTAGATGTGGCGAATGTGCGTGCGCACGGTGTTCGCCGAGACGTACAGCTCGGCAGCCATCTCCGGAGCCTTGAGGTTACTCGGGAGGTAGCGGACGATCCGCAGTTCGGCCTCGCTCAGCTCCTCGAGCAGGGGTGCAGCCTGAGTACGGGCTGGGGCAGAGGCGCCGGCCAGCACGTCGAGGATCGTTCTTACCAGAGTGGCGTGCGCGGTTCGGTGCCTGGGATGGCGCTCTAACAGGTCGTGCACTGGATGGAGAACGAACGGCAGGATGATCCCCTCGGGTTCGGCAAGCTCGAGCGCGCGCTCGAGCGACGCCTCCGCGGCGCGGCGGTCACCGAGCTGCTCGCGGGCGACTGCGTCGAGCACGAGTGCCTCGGTCGCCGCCCAGCGCGGGTGAAGCGCACGTGCGTCCTGGCGGTTCACCGGCGCGAGCGTGTCGGCCGCGCGTTGCGGATCCTCGTCGCTTAGGTGGAACGCCGCCGCAGCAATTCGCATCGCGGCGTGCTGGAGCTGATCTTCGGACACGCCCGCCAATGCAGCGCGCGCGACGGATGCATTGCCCATCGCCAGTTGAGTCTGCAAGAGGCGGCTGCGCAACTCGATCGTCAGCGCGTGTTCCGCAACGAAGATCGCTTGCATTCGCTCCGCCGCACGGAACGACGTCAGGGCCTCCTCGAACCGGCGCTGCGCGAGGCACAGCAGACCTCGTCCGTAGTGGACGATCAGCTCAGTGCCGGGCTCGCCGCCCGGCTGCAGCACGCGCCGCGCACGCTCGAGCGACTCGTCGGCCTCGTCGAAGCGCCCCAGCCACAGCAGCGCGAGCGCTTTCGTCGCCAGGGGGGTAACGATGACCGGATCTTCGTCCCAGATGTGTGCCTCGGCAATCCTCAACGCCTCCCTGCTGTGCTCGAGGCCCGCGGAGATAGGCTCGCCAGTCAAGGGGCCCGCGATCGCCAGGTGACCGAGCGGAGCGATTTCGAGCCAGGGCTTTACGACATGTCGAGCCAGCTCCAAGGCCTGCTCGAGGTGTCGCCGGGCATCATCCACCCGCGACGACCACAGCTCCGCGACCCCGAGATTTTGAAGCGCGACCATCCGAAGTTCGTCGCTCAGCGCGCGGTCTCCCACGGGCTGCGCAGCCAGCGCTGCGTCCACCGACTGGATCGCGTCCAAGACCGTTCCGAGGTCGCCGCGCCAGCGTGCTACGACCAGCCGCATCACCGCCAGCCGCGCGTCAAAGCCCCCGCGCCGCTCCGCCGGGACCGTCTCTTCCAGCTGCTGCGCGAGGTCTACGTATGCGGAGGCGCCGTCTAGGTCGCCTTCCAACACGCGCACCGCGGTGAGCACGAGCACGAGCTCGGCATCGGCCACTGCCACCTGGTGGGGAAACCCGCGCAGCAGGTCGCGGACCGTCCCGAGACGGCCGTCGAGGACCAGATCGAAGTAATTGTCGGCGAGCAGACGCGAAGCGCGCGGCCAGGCATGCGCTGCCTGGGCGTGCCGCACAGCGTCGACCGGATAGCCGTTCTCCTCGTACCACTGAACCGCGGCACGGTGCAGTGAGCCGACACTCGCGGGCGCCACTCTGCGGAGCTCCAGCTGTAACAGGTCGGCAAACAGGTGGTGATAGCGAAACCAGGTCCGCCCCACGTCAAGCGACGAGACGAACGCATTTGCGTCTTCGAGCTGTTGGAGGATCCGCTCGGAACCCGAGCTTCCCGTCAGGCAGTCGGCGAGGGGGCCGCTGACCCGGTCAAGGATCGAGGTGCGCAGTAAGAGCTCTCGCACTTCGGCAGGTTGGCGGTCCAGCACCTCCGCCACCAGGTATCCCGCGACGGTGCGCTCGCTACCGGAAAACTCGTGCACGAAACGCTCAGGATCGGGGTGGTGGGCAAGCGAGATCGCGGCCAGCCGCAGGCCGGCGGCCCAGCCCTCGGTTCGCTCGTAAAGCAGAGCCAGGCCCGCATCCGAGAGCCTTACGCCTGCCGCCCGCAGCAGTACCCGGGTCTCGTCCAACGAAAATGAGAGGTCGGGACCGCGAATTTCGATGAGCTGACCCGCGAGGCGCAGACGATGCAAGCCGAGTCGCGGGTCTTCGCGTGTCGCGAGCACCACAATGAGCTGAGGCGGCCGGCGTTGGAGGAGACGCTCGAGCCACTCCAGTGCGTCCGCGGAGCGCAGCTCATGCAAATCGTCTACGACCAGCAGGACCGGGCGCCGGGCCGCTTCGAGGTCCACCAGCAGCCGGTCGACAATCGCTTCTCCTTGAAAACTCGGCGCCGGGGCGACGCGCTCCACCGAGGCGACAACGCCGGCCAGCGCATCGATCACCGACAACCAAAAGCGCTGGCCGTCGCGCTCCCCGCGCTCGACGAGCACCCACCCCGTCCGCTCTGCGAGACCCTCGCTCTCGACCCACGACCGCAACAGAACGGATTTGCCGCTGCCGGCGGGCGCACATATGAGCGCGACCCCGCCCGCATCGACCGCCGACAGCCGCCCGAACAACACGCCCCGCTGGACCAGCCCGTCCCCCGAATGCCCACTCATGGGGGTCCGAGGCCGCGCACCAGATCCCTCAACCAAGCTCGCCATGTCGATGGTCCCCAAGTTGGGAGCAATCAACTTTGGATCATCTCATGATCCGCCGCGGCCCGCCCACCGTAGAAAACCCGGAACGTTCGGCGATGACCGTCCACACCCGCTGGGCGCGCGTGTCAAATGCATTTCGCTAACAGCCTGCGGGAGAGCGTGTTGGCTGACCGGGTGAGCCGTCGTCACTCGTTTGGCGTGATTGGCCAAGAGGCCACTGCTGCGCGAGGGACTGCAGACCCGGTAGTTCGCGCCCCTCGAGAAACTCCAGCGCCGCCTCGCCCCCGGTAGAGAGGTGGCTCACCCTGTCCTGCAAGCCGTACGAGCGCAACGCACGGGCCGTGTCTTCGCCACTCACCACCGTGGTCGCTAGCGTCGAGGTGACCGCATCCGCGATCGCTCGGGTCCCGCCGGCAAAGGCAGCCAGTTCAAATCGCCCCATTGGACCGTTCCAAAACACCGTGGCCGCGGCTGCGACTTCGGCCGCATAGTGCTCAGCAGTTCCAGATCCGATATCGAGCACGACCCAGCCATTGGCAACGTCCACTCCGCGCAGCGCACGGGGCGTTGCGCGCAGCCCTTCGGTGGGCCTGCCCAGTACGAGGTCGCGCGGGAGTTCGAGCCGCCCGGAGCGAGCGGCGGCCGACAGCGCCAGGCCGGCGCAATCCACGTCCTTGCGCGAGCAGCGAGAGGCGCCAACGTCGTGTCCCAATGACGCCAGGAAGGGCACGGCGGCAGAGCCGCCGATGCAGACCGCATCCGCCAGCTCGAGAAAGCGGTGAACCAGGCCGATCTTCTCGCCGAGCTCGCCACCCCCCAGGACGGCGACTAACGGTCGGGCAGGCCGCTCGATGACGGCGCTCAAGGCCATGACTTCGCGCGCCATCAGCCTTCCGGCAGCCGAGGGCAGGAGATGTGCGATGCCCTCGGTGCTGGCGTGTGCGCGGTTCGCGCTGCCGAACGCGTCGTTGACGTAGAGCTCGGCGAGTTCGGCCAGCGCTGATGCCAGGCGTGGTTCGTTGCGCGTCTCGCCTGCCTCGCTCCGGACGTTCTCAAGCATCACCATCGCTCCGGGCACGAGCTGATGGGTCAACTCGGCCACCTTAGGCCCGACTACGCCCGGCGCAAGTGGCACCGGCGCGCCGCTCAGCTCGGCAAGCCGGTCCGCCACCGGTCGCATCGACGCCAGCGAATCACGACCGTTCGGACCGTCAAGCTCGGAAGCGAGTACCAGCCGCGCGCCGCGCCGACGCAACTCGTCGATCGTCGGCATCGCCGCCTGGATGCGTGAGTCGTCAGCTACCTGGAGCGGGATTCCGTTGGAGCCCCGTACGAGGGGCACGTTGAAGTCGGCCCGCAGCAACACACGCTGGCCGTCAACGTCCAAGTCGTCGATCGTCGGCAGCGCCTCAGTCATCGTGCTCATGCGGTTTCCTTGGTTAGAGGTGTCTCCAGTGCAGGCTGCCGCTCGCACTGGTGACTTGTCGTCACGCGGTTTGAGTGATTCGCGCGCGGCGAGGGTCAGCCGTCGATGCCAGCCGTGACGACTCTGATCTCGTTCGTGGTCCCGCCGACGCCGGCCAAGCCATGAACCGTCTCGAAAGCGGCGTTACTCTCCTGCTGGCGGCTCACCTCGCCCTTCAGGGTCAGCCATCCGTTGGACACGCTGACCTCGAGCCTGTCGGCGGGCACATCCGGGTTCGACATCAGAGCCTGCAGCGCCCTGCCGCGGAGCTCCTCGTCCAGATAACGATCCCGGGGATCAACCTTGAGCTCATCCGCGACGCCCTGAACGCCCGGCACCGACTCGGCGATCTCGAGCGCTGCCTTCCGCTGTTGCGGGCTGGCGACGGTCCCACGCAGCGTCACAGTTCCGTGTTGCTCTGAGACCGCCAGCTCTACCGGATGGGGAATGCGTCGATCGCGTTCGAGTGTTGCCCGGATCTCGTCGATGACCTTCTCGTTTGACATTGCACAGCGCTCCTCATACAGGCGGAATTTCATGTGGACCCAGTATCAGCGCCGGATGGTGAGCCGTCGTCACGCGATTTGCGTGATTGGCAGGCGCCGGCGGGCGCAGCTCAAACACGCTCACGCGCGGCCGCTTGCCGAGGAGCCCGTGCATTGCTTTCCTGCGCATCGATGCGCCCGGGAGCGCCGTGGATGGTGCGCCGCAGCCGCCAGTAAGCAATCGCGCCGGGTACGGTTGGAAGCCAGTAGGAGATCGTCCGGTAGGCGAGTACGGCCAGCACCGCGATGTGACCCGGGACGCCGAAACCGAGGAACGCCGCGATCATGCCGCCCTCCACGCCGCCTACTCCACCAGGGAGCGGAAGCACGTTCCCGAGCATCCCCACGTAGTAGCCCATCACGATCACCGCGCCGGGGGGAGACTGGCCGAAGGCCCGAAACGAGGCCCATAGCACCGCGATATCGAACCCCCAGCTGACGAGCGCACCGATCAGTGCTCGATCCCGGCGCTTGACCATCTCGATCGCCGCCACCAGCCCGGCATGAATCGCCCGCGGCAACGTGGCGACACGGCCCCACCAAGGGGACGCTTTGACGCTCGAACGCTCCGCCCGTCGGAGCAAGAACCGCTCGGCTGGTTCGTCCACGAGGAGCATCGAGAGCACGATGCCGATCACAGCGATGGCAACAATCGACGGGATCAGCGTGAGGCCGATTGGGGCCGGACCGGAGAACACTCCGAACCACAGTCCGAAGCCGGCGATTGCCGTCGCCCCCATGTAGACCGAGTACGTGAGGATCTCGTAGCAGACCATCCCGTCCCCGACCTCGGCCGCCGCGACGCCGTATCCACGCAGCGCCCACACCATGAGCGCGATGCCACCAGCCCCCGCCGCGGCGAATAGTTTGGTCGCCGCGGTACCCGCCACGATGATCTGGTAGCTGGCCCTCCAGTTGATGCGGTTCTCCGAGGGGCCGAACACGCCCCGGAAGAGCACGATCGCGCCGAAATAAGAGATGATCTCGAGACCGACGCCGAGCGCAAGCCACCAGACGTCGCCTCCGCGTAATCGCTTCAGCGTCGGCCCAAGAGCCACGATCCTCGGCAGTACGAACAAGACAAAGCAGATTGCGGCTAGCGCTCCAAGCGCCGTCGTCATCGCTTGTCGGTGTCGCCGCCAGAACGAGGGCGATCGATCCGAGGTCGGCTCCTCCCGGGGCACCTGCCGCCCGGTGGCATCGGTCTGGACGGGAGCAGCGGGGCTCATGCCTGTAGCGTGAGCGCCGACGAGATGATCGGACGTCACGCGTTTTGCGTGATTTCTCCGGTGACGTCGGTCAGCCGCGTCGGCGAGCCGGCGCTTGAGCAGGGCCTCAAAACGCCGTGACGAGAGCGGCCAAGAAAGACCTCAATGTCGCGAGTGCCGGCGCCGGCGCTATTGCTCGGTTGCCGAAACGGCCTGTTGCTCCGTGGTCGCCGCGGCGTGTTTCTCCGTCCGCGCCGACCACCATTCACGCATGATGATCTGGATCGCCGCGGCGCATGGGATCGCGAGCAGCACCCCTAGGATCCCGAGCAGTGCCCCCCCGACCAGCAGGCTGATGATCGTGACAAGCGGATTGACCTTCAGCGCGCGGCCGTACACAAGTGGTTGGACCACGTAATCCTCGATCCGCTGCCAGACGATGATGAACACGACCCAGACGATCGTCGCCGTCGGGAAGCTCACCGGCAGCGTCGCCAAGGCGACGAAGATTGCGCCGAGAGTCGCGCCGATCAGCGGTATGAGATCGAAGAAGCCGACGACGAATCCGAGCGCGAGCGCGTACGGAACGCCGAGAATCGAGAGGACGATCCAGGTCGCGACCGTCGCCAAGACGCTGATGACGATGTTCCCTAGCGTGTAGCTGGCGACCGCGTCCTTGATGTCGATGAGCACCTGGCGGTAGCGATCCTGCCGCCGGCCCGTGAGCACTAGGCCCATCTCGGCGTAGTCCCGGCCGCGGGAGGTGAGCAGGAAGGTCACCGCCAACACGGTGATCAGCTGCGAGATGAAGCTGAAGGCGCCGACGGTAACGTCCTTCAACGATCCTGCCAGCCCGCCCAGCAGCTCCGGTAGCCGGCGGGCGTCGTGGACGAGCTTCGTGGTGATGTGGTAGCGGTCGTCGTAGTGCCTGAAGGTCGAGTTGTGGCGGAGCACCGCCGCGTAGTGCGGCGCGTCCCGCGAGAGCATGTGCAACTCCTTGACAAGGCTCGGGATCACGACGTAGCCGATGAGGGCAACGAGCAGCGCCAGGAGCACGTACGCGATCAGGATCAGCCACCAGCGAGGCGCCCGGGTCTTGCGCTGCATCGCGTCCACCACTGGAAATAGCGCAAACGAGAAGAACATGCTGATGGTCAGCAGCCGGATGACGGCCCGAACCCTCCAGATCAAGTACAGCCCAAACCCCGTCGCGACCAGGATCAAGACGATCCGCAGCACGCCGGAGATCCGCGGTGCGGCCAGCCGGACGCGTAGGGGCGTGTCCGCCTCTGCGCGGCTCACTGTCGCCCTGGGAAGTGACGCGGGCGTGGTTGATTCGTTGACGCTCATGTGACCCTGCCAAGCCTGGAGGCAGATCGGGTGAGCAGTCATCACGCGCTTTGAGTGATGTGCGCCGGCGGAGGGTTCCGGCATGACTACCGCCGTCGTCGTCATGGGTACCCGGCGGGCAGGCGCTGTGGGTTTTCGAGCACGGCCTCACCGACCCGGCTGAGGCCATTGCCAATCAGGCCGTAAGCTCGGGCGCAGCGAGCGCGCCTGCGAGCGCCCGGTAGCTCTTGCGGTTAAACACCAGGCCGACGTGGCTTCCGGTGACCTCGACGCAGTCGGCGTAGGGCACGATCTGAGCCTGCCAGCGAACCACGCCGTCGGCCTTCGAGTAGATGCTCGTCAGGCGAACGCGCTCGGTCGGGAACGGGGCTCGGAACCCGGCGGTGAACTTGCAATGGCAGCGGTACGTCAGGCACTCGGCCTGACGAGCCCGTCCGACGACGTGCAGCGCGCGCCGAGCGCCGTCGACGGCGGCCAGCGTCACAGCGCTGCAGTGGAACATCGCCTGCAGGTCTGCGCCCATCGAGATCGCGTGCGAGACAAGCTCCGGCCGGCGAGCCGCCACGGCCCGCGAGTAATGGCCGCCGCGGCTGTGCCCGATGACAGCCACGCGGCGCCCCGTCCGCGCGTGCAGGTCGCTGACGCGGCGCTCGACCCGCTCGAGACCTCGCTCGGAGCAGTCGACATTGGCCACGAAGCCACACAGCGCCGGGCGGTAGCCGATCCGGCACAGCCAGTCGGCGAGTACCGCCAGGGTTTGATCACCGCCGCCGAAGCCGGGCACAAGCACGACCGCGCGCCCATCTCCCCGGGGGATGCCCCCACGTCCACGCCACACCGGGTCGGCCGTCAGCCGAGCAGCTTCGAGAATCCACCGCGTCTCGGCGAGGTGGTTGCCCCACCAGCGACCGAGCGGGATCGGCTCCGCCTGGGGCGCCGTCATGCGGCCATTACGTAGGTGCCCGGCGCCTTGGCCATCGCCTTGTGCATGCGGCTGCCGAGCCGCTTCGGCGCTGGGACGAGCTTGCCGGCGCGAGGCTCCAGCCACGCGACGTAGTCCGGCCACCAGCTACCGCGATGTGTCACCGCTGCGGCCTCCCAATCGGGCACCTCCGGTGGATCATCATCCGCGATCCGGTAACTCGAGCGGGATTCGGCCCCCGCCCATCCGGTCGGCGGATTGATCAGCGCCTGGATGTGCCCGCTCGTCGACAGTACGAATCGGGAGTCGCCTCCGAGCAGCTGAGTGGAGCGGTACGCATTCGTCCATTGCACGATGTGGTCGTTCGAGCCGGCCACGATATAGGCGTCGAGGTCGACCTTGCCGAGATCTACATCGGTGCCGAGAACTCGCATGCCACCCGGGGTCGCGAATGCGTTTTCGAGCGCCATCATCACGAAGTCCCGGTGCAGGCCCGCCGCCAGGCGAACCGTGTCCTGGTTCCAGTAGAGGATGTCGAACGCCGGCGGCTCCTTGCCGAGCAGGTAGTTGTTGATTACGTAGTTCCAGATCAGGTCGTTGGGACGCAGCCATGCGAACACGCTGGCGAGCGCTTCGCCGTCGAGGTAGCCGCGACGGGCCGACTCGGCCACCGCGGCGGCGGCGATCTCCCTGGTGGCCAGGGCCCCGGTCGTTCCCGCCTGGGCGTTGTCGAGCGCGCTGACCATCAGCGTTACGCTGCCGACGTCGCCGAGCTTGCCTTCCTCTGCCAGATGTCCAAGGGCACCCGCGGTGATGATCCCTCCCGAGCACGCGGCCATCATGTTGACCGAGTCCTGGCTGGCGATCTCGGCGACCGTGTCTCGTGCCTCCAGAACGGACTGGGCGTACGTGTCGAAATCGAAGAAGGCATGCTCGCGGTCGGGGTTGCGCCAAGACATGACGAACACCTGGTGGCCCTGCGCGACGAGGTACTCGACGATGCTGCGCCCGGGCGCCAGGTCGAGGATGTAGAACTTGTTGATCGTCGGCGGCACGATCAACAGCGGGGTCTCGTAGACCTCGGCCGTCGTCGGCCGGTACTGGATCAGCTCGAACACCTCGGTGTGCATGACGACGGACCCCTCGCTGACCGCCAGGTTGCCGCCAAGCTGGAACTTGCTCGTGTCGACCATCGCCGGCAGCCTGCCCTTGCTGACGTCGCGGGCCAGCCGCCGCCCGCCGCGCACGAGGTTTGAGCCGCCGCGGTCGATCGTCTCCTTCAGCACCTGCGGGTTGGTCAGCGGGAAGTTCGTCGGCGCGATCGCGTCCAGCAGGTTGTCCAGCATGAAGCGCGACTGCGCGTCGGCCCGCCAGTCCAGCTGGGCGTCGTCAACCAGTCCGTCGACGGTCGCGTCGAGCGCGAGGTAGCTCTGCATCAGCCGATGGAACATCCAGCTCTCTTGCCAAGCTCGATCGCTGAAGCGCCGGTCGCCCCTCGGTGGGCCCAGCTGCGAAGCGCCGGTGGCGACGCGCGCCAGCTCGGTCCCGAGTCCACCTACGCGCCGGGCGACCCGCTGCGGTCGCCGGGCGAGGCTCCCGGCGAGCCGAGCCGCCGTTCCCGGCCGCACTAGCCGTGCGGCCGCTCCGGGCTCGACCGCCGCTTCGGTGAGCATGACGTCCAGCGCGGCCTGAGTGGCGGCACGAGGTCCGTGGGCCGGCTGCCGGTCTGTGTCAGTAGTAGAGGTCATATGTTCGATTTCCTCTCGGGTGGTTCTCGGGCGTCCACGAAAGCTTGGCGTTCGATGCACGGCGCGCCAATGGCGAATCGCACCGAACGTCCGCCGTGCCGTTTGTGATCGGCATACAATCCGCGGTGGTGCAGGCGTGACCGCAGCCACCGCCGACCGAGCCACCAATCAGCCCAGCGACGAGCGGGTCTTGGCCGATGTCTTGGGCCGGCTCGAAGCTCGCATTGACGAGCTGGTTGACGTCGCCGCGACAGCGATCTTCGACGAGATCCCGGCTTACCATGCCCAGGCTAATCCTCGCATCGTCCGCGACGTCCGCCAGCACGTGCGCGAGCACATCGTGGCCACGCTGACCACGTTCAGGGAGGCGGGGGAGGTGACCGCGGAGGACCTCGTGTTCATCCGTCGTCATGCCGCGCAGCGCGTCGGCCAGCTGTCGGTTGCCGACTTCATCCACGCCTTCCAGGTGGGTCAGCGAATCCTCTGGAACGCCGCCGTCTCGCTCGCGGACGACGACGCGAGCCGCCGCGTGGTTCTGAGCCTGGTCGAGCACATCACGCGCTACTTCGAGGTGGCACTGACGCACGCTGCCGAGGTCTATCTCGAGGCCGAGCAGCTGCTCGGCGCGACCTCGGAGCGCCTGCGCCGCGACACGCTCGAGGATCTGCTCGCGGGGGTCCCGATCGCGCCCGGGCCGCGGGATCAAGCAATAAAGGAAGCTGGCCTCGAGCGTGACGGTGCCTGCCTGGTGATCTCGGCCGAGCCTACTCGGCCCGTTGCGGACGTCCACGCCCTGCGCAGCGCTGCCGCAACGCTCGCCCGCGCCCCCCGGCGCTCGGTTCATCCGCTGACGGTGATCCGCCATGACGAGATCGTGATCATCGCCCCGGCGCGCGAGGGCGAGATCGGGGGTGTGGTCGAGCGACTGACGACCGCGCAACGACGCCTGGCCGAGCGGGAGGTCGAGCTGGCCGTCGGCATGAGCACCGTTCACAGCGGGCTCGCTGCGGTCCCCGCCGCGTATCGCGAAGCCCTCGAGGCCCGGACCCTCCTGGCCGGGCGGCCCGGCATATTCGCACTACCCGTAATCAGCGTCTTCGACTACCTCGTTCGCCGCAGCAGCCCGACAGCCCGGCGGCTGATCCCGGCGGCCGTCGACCGCTTCATCGCTGCGGACCTCACGCAGGGCGGGGCGCTGGTGGCGACGCTGCGGGCCTATGCGGCTGCTGACCTCAGCGTCAAGCGCACGGCGGAGGAGCTCCACATCCACGTCAACACGGCCCACTACCGCCTCGCCAAGATCGAGGAGCGGACCGGACTTGACTTACGCCACATGAGCGACGTCGTCGAGCTGCTGATCGCTGCGCAACTATCTGGTGGCCCGGCCGCGACGCACCCGACCCGCACCTAGCGTCTCGGCACTGGCGGAGAGCCGGTCGGGTGGCGCGGCGAGCTTCGCGATCACTCGAAATGTGTGATGACCGGTCACCCATCCGGCCGCCAGCCTCCGGTCATGAGCAATGATCAATTCACACAAAACCAGCTGGTGTCGGACGGCGGCGCTTACAACGTTATCGCCGTGTCATTCGAGGACGACAACAACGCCTACAAGGCCTTGACGGTTCTCAAGGAGCTCGACTCCGAAGCGCGGATCGGCGTCCAGGAGGGCGTCGTCGTCGAACGTGCCGAAGACGGGCAAGTGATCGAAAAGGACAGGAGCGAGTCGGAAGTTCTGGCCTCCACGGCCGGCGGCGGCCTCGTCGGGCTGCTAGTCGGCATCATCGGTGGCCCAGTTGGAATGTTGATCGGCGGGACGACCGGGCTCCTCATTGGCTCGATGTTCGACCTCGCCGACTACGACGAGACCGACTCGGCTCTGGCTGGAATCTCGGGCGCGGTCAAGGTGGGACGCACGGCGCTGCTGGCCGTGGTCTCCGAGCGCAGCCACGAAGTCGTCGACTCGGCGATGTCCGAGCTCGGCGGCAGCGTTCTCCGCAGATCGGTAGCCGATGTGGAAGCCGAGGTCGCAGCTGCTGAGGACGCGGCGCGTAAAGCCAAGCGAGAAGCTCGCAAAGAGCTGGTCCAGGCGCACCACGAGCAGAACAAGGCCGCGATCAGCGCGAAGGTCGACGCACTCAAGACCAAGGTCCACCGGGGCAACAAGACACCGGCCTAGATACCCGCGCAAAGAGGCGCCGGCCACGGGCACGGACCATTGGATCCCTGCCATGAGCCGGCGCCGCGCGGCGACGAGCGCGGGTGCGAGCGGTTCGAGGATCTATTGGGGTTGACACTCCAAAAGACCTTTTTGTAATATGCACCCCAATTCGTAATCTGAGAAGGAGAGCCATGCCTTTCACATCAAGCTCCGAAGCGCGCGTCCCGGTTCTGATCGTGGGCGGGGGTGGCGCAGGGCTGACGGCGTCGATGCTCCTGGCGCGTCAGGGAGTCGAGCACTTGCTCGTCAGCGCCCGGCCCGGGACGTCTGACCTACCGAAGGCTCATGTGCTCAATCAGCGCTCGATGGAAGTGCTCCAGGACGCAGGTGTGGCTGAAGCGATCGCTGAGCGCAGCACGCCCGCGGAGCAGATGTCTGCGACCGCGTTCTACGCCGGGTTCGCCGGACCTGAGGCCGACTACGGGCGTCGGCTGCTGCGGCTGGAATCCTGGGGCGCGGGCCGCGACGATGAGTTCTGGCGTGCGGCGAGCCCGTGGCGGCAACTGAACCTCCCGCAGATCCGGCTCGAGCCGCTGATGAAGGCGCGGGCGGAGGAGCTCTCGCCCGGACGAATCCGGTTCAACCACGAGCTGATCGCGCTCGATCAGAACGAGGACTCTGTCAAGGCCTCGATCCGAGACAACGACTCCGGACGCGAATACACGGTTGAGTCCGACTACCTGATCGGAGCTGATGGCGGCCGGCTGATCGCGCGTCTGATCGGGGCTGACTATGAGGGGCTCGGGGTTGTCACGCAGACGGCGACACTGCACGTTTCGGCGGACTTCACACGGTGGGCGACGGATCCGGACGTACTGATCCGCTGGATCTACTCCCCGCAGGGCGGCGTCTTGGTGGTGATGGTGCCGATGGGTCCCGAGCGCTGGGGGCCTGAGTCCGAGGAGTGGGTGATCCACCTCAACTACCCGATCGGGACGGCCGAGTCGGACGCCGAGGTCGAGGCGGACGCGCGCAAGGCGCTCGGCATCGGTGACCATCCGATGAAGATTCACAAGGTCACCCGCTGGTCGGTCGACGCAGTGCTCGCGTCACAGTTCAAGGTCGGGCGGGTGTTCCTGCTCGGTGACGCGGCGCACCGCCACCCGCCGACCGGAGGGCTCGGGCTCACGAGCGCCATCCACGATGCGCAGAATCTCTGCTGGAAGCTGACTGCCGTGCTCGACGGGGCCGCGTCGCCAGCGCTGTTGGAGACGTATGAGGCCGAGCGGCGGCCGGTCGACGGGCGCAACTGTCAGCGCTCGCTCGAGAACGCCGTCAATCACTTCGCAATTGGAGCCGAGCTCGGGATCGCCCCCGAGAACTCTCCCGAGCGCAACCTCGAGTTGCTGCGGCGGGTCTGGAGCGATGCGTCCGAGGATGTCGAGCTGCGCGCGGCCGTGCGGCGGATGATGCGCGCCCAGTCGATGGAATTCTCGGAGCTGAACGTCGAGTTCGGCTACGCGTACGACTCCGCGGCAGTTGTGCCCGACGGGACCTCGCCGCCCGAGCCGATCGACGACATCCGGATCTACGAACCGTCAACCCGCCCTGGGTCGCCGTTGCCGCATGCCTGGATCGACGACGAGGACGGCAACCGCCGAGCGGTCAAGGACCTGGTCACGCCCGGGCGCTTCTTGCTGATCGCCGGCGAGGACGGCGAGGCGTGGTGCGAGGCGGCGAGGGACCTGGCCGCTGATGCCGGGATCCCGCTCGATGCGGTGCGCATCGGTCACCTCGACGGCGACTGGTACGACCCGCGCCTCGCCTGGACGCGCCAGCGGCAGATCGGACCCGACGGGGCTGTCCTCGTGCGACCCGACCGCTACGTCGCGTGGCGCTCTGCCACGGCTGCAGACGACCCGAGGGCTGCGCTCGGCGCGGCGCTCGGCCAGGTCCTTGCGCGGCCGCTCAGCTCCGCTCGTCCGGTTGCTGGAGTCCGCGCATGATGGCGAGCTCCCACAGCGATGTTCAGGCGTTCGACACCGACGTTGCGATCGTCGGCTACGGCCCCGTGGGTCAAGCGCTGGCCGCGCTCTTGGCGCGCGCGGGCCATCGCGTGGAGGTGTTCGAGCGCTTCACGGACGTCTACCGGCTGCCGCGCGCGGTGCATCTCGACCACGAGATCATGCGCCTGTTGCAGTCGCTGCGGCTCGCCGGCGTGCTGGCTGCGGAGATGATCCCAGTCGCCACGTATCAGTGGTATGGGGCCGATGGCGAGCCGCTCCTGCGCTTCGACAGACAAGGTCTGGCCCGCTCGGGCTGGGAGGGCTCCTACATGTTCTTCCAGCCCGAACTCGAGTCCGCGCTTGACCGGATCGGCTACGAGGAGCCCGGCGTCACGTTGCACCGTGGTTGGGTGGCCGAAGGGCTGACCGACTCGGGCACCTGCGCGGAGCTGACGGTCCGTCGTGTTGATGACGGTTTCAGTGTGCAGGCACTAACGGGTGAGCGGCGGTCGATCCGCGCCCGGTGGGTCGTCGGGGCAGACGGCGCGAACTCGTTCGTGCGTGAGGCGAGCGAAATCGCGCGCCGCGATCTCGGCTTCCAGGAGCGGTGGCTGGTCGTCGACGCGGAGCCGCTGGATATGGGTGCGCTCGGGCATCTGCCGACGGCCTGCCAGTGGTGCGACCCTGCCCGCCCGACGACGCACATGCAGAGCGGCCCGCGGCACCGGCGGTGGGAGTTCATGCTGCTGCCGGGGGAGCACGCGGCCGATTTCGAGAACCCCGACCGCGTGTGGTCGCTGCTCGAGCCGTGGTACACGCCGGACGATGGCCCACTGACGCGCAGCACGGTCTACGAGTTCCGTTCGATGCTCGCCGAGCAGATGCGCAAGGGACGAGTTCTGCTCGTCGGTGACGCGGCACATCTCACACCGCCGTTCCTGGGCCAGGGACTCTGCTCCGGTCTGCGCGATGCCGCGAACGTCGCCTGGAAGCTCGATCTCGTGCTGCGTGGCATCGCCCCGGATGGGCTGCTCGACACCGTCGAAGCCGAGCGCCAGCCCCAGAACGAGGCCGTCATCGCGTTGGCGATCGAGCTCGGGAAGGTGCTCTGCCAGCTTGATCCAGCTGCCGCGGCCGAGCGCGACGTAATGCTGCGCGCGGCCGGTCCACCGCCGCCACTGGAGCTCGCGCCCCTCACCGCCGGCCTGCTGCATGACCGCGGCGACGATGCCGCCGACCCGCTGGCCGGCGTGCTGAGTGTCCAGGGTGCCGTCGCGTGCGCGGGCAGAGAAGGCTTGTTCGACGACGTTGTCGGCGGCGGCTTTCAACTGATCGTCGCCGCCGGCGATCCGCTCGACGGACTCGAAGCCGGGGCGCGGGCGCTGCTCGACACGCTCGACGTTACCGTCGCCTCGCTCTCACCCGACACCCCTCATGGCATCGAGGATCGCGATGGCCGGCTGACCGCCTGGCTGGCGGCGCACGGCGCCCATGCCGTCCTCGTTCGGCCCGACTTCTACGTGTTCGGCAGCGCGGCCTCGGTCGAGGACGTCCCGCACCTGCTCGACGACCTCCGAACACAGCTTGCGATCCCCACACCCTCAACCTCAGGAGCCCTCACATGACCGACGCACCGATCCACCCGGCCTTCCACCACGTCAACCTCAAGACGACCCGCCTCCAGGAGATGATCGACTACTACCGAACGCTCGTCGGCACGGAGGTCGTTTTCCAGGACCAGGTCGGTGCGTGGCTCTCCAATGACGGCGCCAATCACCGCATCGCGCTGCTCGCTTTCCCGAACTTCGTCGAAGACCCCGACAAGGACACCCGTACCGGGATGCACCACTCCGCGTTCGAGTACGCGAGCTTCGATGACCTGAACGCGAGCTACTTGCGACTCCGCGAGGCGGGCATCACGCCGGCCATGTGCCTCGACCACGGCATGACCTTCTCCTACTACTACGCCGATCCGGATGGCAACAACGTCGAGCTCCAGGCCGACTGCTTCGGCGACTGGGAGAAGTCGAAGGCATGGATGCAGAGCTCTGATGAGTTCAAGGCCAACCCGATCGGCCAGTTCGTGAATCCAGAGCTGGTCGCGGCGGACTACGCCGACGGGATGAGCTTCGCCGAGATCCACGCCAAGGCGATGGCCGGCGGCTTCGCACCGGAGCAGGCCCCCGTCGAGATCCCGGAGATGTCCTCATGAGGCTCTGTCGCTTCGACGCGGGCGCCGGCCCGCGGCAAGGCATCGTCCGAGACGGCTATGTGGTCGACCGGGTCAACTCGGACGAGCAGCATGCCCTTGACGATGTCCGCCTGCTGGCACCCGTGCAGCCCCGGAAGTTCCTGGGCATTGGGCTCAACTACGCCAACCATATCGCGGAGTCCGGGATGCAGGCGCCGGAGTACCCGGTGTTCTTCAACAAGCAGGTCACCTGTGTTGTCGGCCCCGACGACGCTGTCCACATGCCGCGAGTCTCGAACCTACTCGACTACGAGGGCGAGCTGGCGGTCGTGATCGGCGCCCGCTGCCGGCACGTGCCCGAAGACCACGCGCGCGAGGTGATCGCCGGCTACACCATCACCAACGACGTCTCCGTGCGCGACTGGCAGCTGCGAACGCCGACGATGACGATGGGGAAGTCCTTCGACACCCACGGCCCGCTCGGCCCGTGGATCGTCACCGGCGACGAACTCGGCGATCCCCACGACCTGCGGTTGAGGACCTACGTCAACGACGAACTGCGCCAGGACAGCAGTACGGGCGAGATGATCTACAACTGCTACCAGCAGGTCGCCCACCTCTCCGAGGCGTTCACTCTCGAACCCGGCGACGTCATCGCGACCGGCACTCCCGCTGGTATCGGCGCGGTCCGCCAGCCGTTCCCGGACGGCCTGCTGAAGGTCGGCGACATCGTCAGAATCGAGATCGACGGGATCGGCACGCTCACGAACAGGGTCGTCGAGGAGCCCGACGGTTTCGTCGTAGCCGAAACCGAGGAGGTGCCGGCATGGGCAGTCTGACCCCCGAGCTCGGCGGGTTCCTCGACGCCAATCGGGTCGGTGTGCTCGCGACAACCGCCCCCGGCGGCCGGCCCCGCCAATCGCTCGTGTATTTCGTGCGCGACGGCGAGCGACTGCTCGTCTCAACGCTCACCGACCGGCACAAGGCGCGGGACGTGAGGCGAAGCGGGTGGGCGTCGCTGTGCGTGATGGGTCACGAGTCGCCGTATCCATCGGCGACCTTTTCGGGCCCCGCCGAGATCCTCACCCGCGACATCGGTCCGGCGAGCGCCAAGCTCGCCCAGCGCATCACCGGCGCCGCGGAGCCGCCCGAACCGATGAGCGACGAGGCGCTGGCCGAGGTCGGGCGCGTGCTGCTCGCGATCACGATTGAGCGCGTCACGGCAGCGAGCTACATCCCCGAGCCAATCGAGCAGGGGGAGGCGCAACGATGAAGGTCGCGACCGGCGACCTGCTCTGGCCGGCCTTTAGCGGCCCCTCGCAGCTCGCCGAGGTCGAGCGCGTTCAGCTGAGCGCCCGCGGCCTGCCCGGCAGCACCTACGAGCTGGTGCGCCGCGCGGGTGAGTTGTGGCCCGATCGCACGGCGGTCTCGGTGCTTCCGAACGCGGCCGGCTTCCACGACCCGTTCGTCCGGACGTTCGGCGAGCTCGCTTGCGACGTGCACCGAGCGGCGAACGTGCTTGCCCGGCTAGGGGTGGATCGCGGGGATGCAGTCGCCGTCGTCTCAGTCAACTGTGCGGAGCTGTTGCCGCTGCTGCTTGCTGCGGAGGCGGTCGGCATCTACGCACCGATCAATCCCGGTTTGACGCCTGAGCACGCGGTCGAGCTCGTGCGGCTCTCCGGAGCCGGCGTGATCGTCGCCAGCGGACCTGAGCTCGACGAGGGTGTGTGGATCCACGCACGAGCGATCGCGGCGAGCACGGGTGCGCGAGCGCTGCTGGCGCTGCGGCCGACCGCGGCCTCGGACGAACCGCCGGCGCTGCGGCCGACCGCGGCCTCGGACGAACCGCCGGCGCTCGAACCGCTCGACGGCGCCGAGGTCGCCTACCTGCAGGACCTGATGACGGACGTCGAGGCCGCTGGGCTGCCAGGAGCTCCCCCGGCGCCTGATGACATCTCCAGCTACCTGCACACCGGCGGCACCACGGGCACGCCGAAGCTCGCCGCGCGTACGCACGCCAACGAGGTGGCCAACGCCTGGATGATGCGCGCCAGCAACGTCCTCGACGAGGGCAGCGTGATCTTTGCCGCGCTCCCCCTGTTTCACACGAACGCGCTCCTGGTGACGGTGCTCGCACCCCTGCTCAAGGGCCAGCACGTCGTCTGGGGCGGACCGCTCGGCTATCGCGATCTGCCGTTGTTCGAGAACTTCTGGAAGATCGTCGAGCACTACCGGATCGCCGCGATGTCTGCGGTTCCGACGGTCTACTCCGTGCTCGCCCAGATTCCTGTCGACGCCGACATCTCCAGCCTCAGGCTGCCGATCGTCGGCGCGGCTCCGCTTCCGCCGGCCGTGCGCGACGCTTTCGAAGCCCGGACGGGCGTTGCCTTGTGTGAGGGCTATGGTCTGACAGAGGGCACGTGCGCCAGCGCGCTCAGCTGGCCGGATGCAGCACGATTGGACGCTGTTGGCCAGCGTTTTCCGTATCAGGAGGCACGCGCGGTCAAGATCGACGAGGCGACCGGCAACTGGACGTTCCTCCCCGAGAACGAGGTCGGAACGCTCGTCCTGCGCGGCCCGAACATCTTCGCGGGCTATCTCGTGCAGGTCGGGTCACGGCGCGAGCTTCAAGCCGGCGGGAAGGTCAGGGATGGTTGGCTTGACACGGGGGACCTGGCGTCAGTCGACGCCGACGGGTTCATTCGCCTCGCGGGCCGCGCGAAGGACCTGATCATCCGCGGCGGCCACAACATCGATCCCGCCACGATCGAGGACGCGCTGCTCGCGCACCCCGACGTGACGGCCGCTGCCGCCGTCGGTCGGCCCGACCCTCACGCTGGAGAGGTCCCAGTTGCGTTCGTCACGCTTGCCGCGGGAACCGAGCGGACCCCCGATGAGCTTGAGGCCTGGGCGGCGAGTCGCGTCCCTGAGCGCGCGGCAGCGCCGAAGCACGTCGAGGTGGTCGACGAGATCCCAATGACATCGGTTGGCAAGCCGTACAAGCCCGAGCTGCGCCGGCGGGCCGCTGAGCGGGCTGCGCGCAACGCGCTCGCTGAAACCGGACTGGGCGACCAAGCGCGCGCCGTCATCGTCGATGGCGCCATCGAGATCCACTTCCCGCAGTCGCCTCACGACGACGGGGTTGCCGAGGCCCTCTCCCAATACGCCTGGACATGGCGACTGACCAACCAAAGACACACCAAATGAGATTGACACCATCACCAAGACCTCCGCGATCCGGAGCGTCCTCGAGGGGATGTGGCGGATCGATCCGACCCGCTCGCTTCGGCGGTGTCAGCTCCGTCCATGCCCATGCCGCCGGCCATCCGTGGCCGGCGGGATCGGGGTCCCGCCCACGCGGGACCTAATACAGACAGCCTCCGTCCCGCTGAAGCACGAAGTCGGGAGGGGCGAACGTCCATAACGTGACAAAACGACTCCGCCGGAGGGCAACGGTCTACGAAATGGACGCAGACGCTGGACGTCCATAACGTTCACCGTCGCCGTCAGTGGCGGGCGCTTGGTTAGAAAATAGCCGTGGCACCCCGTAAACAAGGTTGCCCCGGTTTACGGTGCGCCGGGGCCATTTTCATCCCCCCGGGGCGCCCGCAGGCGGGCATGAACCTTTGCTGCGAAATGGACGCTGCGAGGAGCTCCGCCCCCTCTTCGCCAGCAAATGCAACGTGTCGCTCAGCGACGCGAACGCTGCGCTGTTGAAGGGGTGGAAGGGGAGCTGGGCGAAGTAGACGCGCCCGCACAGCAAAGCGGGCCCCGGCATTTACCGGGGCCCGCCAGCCCACCAGCCCTGTGCGGAGAGAGGGGGTGTGGTTAGTGGCGGACGACCGCCTGCACGAGCAGCAGGCAATCGTCGACGCCGCTGTTGGTGCGGAACGTGCTGCCGAGCGTCGGGCTGAAGTAGGTCAGCTGACCCGGAGTCCCGTCCGAGCAGTACTCGGCCTGGTTGTTGTTGGTCGTGATCGCGAGCTCCTCGCCCTTCTGCACCTTGATGTGCACCGGGAAGGTCTGCGGCACGTCATCGCCGTTTGAATCGAGCGTCGCGCCGGCGATGTTGATCTTCGGACCGTTGGTGATGACCTTCGCCTGCCCGTGCTGCTCGTCGCCGCTCAGGTTACGGACCCGAACGAGCTGGAAGCGCAGCGACATCGCCCCCGCGGCGTTGACCTTGACCGCGACGATCGTCCCGTTCGAGGGGGCCTTCGCACGGCCGCTGAAACCCGGGTAAAACGAGCCGACGTGCGTGCAATTCGGCGCCGGAGCGTCGATGTTCTGCTGATCGCAGCTGCTGCCGGCGTTCGCCGGGGAGTGATCGAGGCTCGACCCGAACCACGTGTTCGACGCCAAAGCGCCGGCCGGCATCAGCGCGACCGCGCCGAGAACGCTAGTCAGCGCGGCAGCGAGACGGAGACGGCGGGCGGTGAAGTTCATGTTGGTAGCTCCTAGACAGTGCGGTGGTTTGCTGTGATCAGCAAGGTATGACCACAACGCCACCACGCCCAGAAGCCCTAGGGGTGAACCAGACCACCCCCCATGCTCCTCACGCAGTGCGAGTCGCCAGCCCGGGGTACTCGATGACGAGCCCGGACTCGTCGTAGATCAGCTCGCACTCGAAGTCGAATGCGGAAGCCATGTAGTGGTAGCGCTGGCCCCGTTCGCCGTCGGTCATCCGGACGTAGCGCTGCTCGAGTCGCTCCACGGCGACGTCGTGAGCTCGCACGTAAGCAGCCGGAGCGTCCGCGGCCTCGCCAACTGCGAGCGCTAGGCGATGAACCGAGAACGCGTTCGTCAGCGACGAAGCTTCGAGATCCACGTCCAGGCAACCATCGAGGTGCGGAACGTGAACGCCGTTGACCTGCCAGCGCCCGTCGCCGTCCGTCTCCAGCTGCAGGTCAGACCTCCCCGCCGCCGAACGGGCGGCCACACGTGCCTCTCGAGTGCACCAGCTGCGGTCGAGGTTTATGCCGTACTCGACGAACCAGGCCAGCCGGCCCTCCACGGCGGCGCAACCGCCATCGAACCGGACCCCGTCGGGGCCCGGCTCGACGATCACGACCTCGAAGCCCTCACGCGCTCCGCGATGGCGCCATGCGGCGGATCGCGGGAGGCCGGCGCCGGCCATCGGCAGCGCCGGCTCGCTCTCAGCGCTTGCGGCTGCCGCGTCCGAACATCGCAACGATCAACATGTCGTTGAGCTTCGCGGCGCCCTTCGAATACGGGAAGTAATAGATCTCCCGGTTCAGGCCAAAGCGGCTCACGACCATGTTCTGGCGCTTGCAGTACTTCTGGATTCCGACCTTGCCGTGACGCGCTCCCACGCCCGACTCCTTGATGCCGCCGATCGGGATCTCCATCGCCAAATAGTTGGTCAGCGCATCGTTGACGACGACCGCCCCTGACTGCACGCGCCGCGCCACCCGCTCGGCGTGCTCCGTGTCGCCGGCGAACACGCTCGAGTCGAGGCCCATGGTCGAGTCGTTGGCCAGCCGGATCGCCTCATCCTCGTTCTCCACGCGCATGATCGGCAGCGTCGGACCGAACGTTTCCTCGCGCATGCACTTCATCGAGTGATCGACGCCCGTGAGCACGGTCGGCTCGAAGAACCGCCCGGCGCCCTCGCGCATCTTGCCTCCGGTCTCCACCTTGGCGCCCTTCTCGACTGCGTCGCGAATGTGCTCCTCGAGCACCTCGACCTGCTCGGGCGATGTGATCGCGCCGATCTCGACCTCGCCGGGCCCGCCGGCCGGCCCCTGTCGCAGTGCCTTGACCTTCTCTACGACCTTCGTCACGAACGGCTCGTAGGCGTCGCCTTCCACGTACACGCGCTCGACCGAAATGCAGGTCTGACCGCCGTTCTGGAGCGCGCCCCACACGGCCGCATTCGCTGCACGCTCGAGGTTGGCGTCGCGCAGCACGATCATCGGGTCCTTGCCGCCCAGCTCGAGCGTGACCGGCAGCAGCCGCGTTGCCGCCTGCTGCATGAGGCGGCGGCCTACGTCGGTCGAGCCGGTGAAGTGGAGCATGTCGACGGCGTCGACCAGCGCGCCGCCGACCGCGCCGCCCGAGCCGGTGGCAACGAGGAACACACCGTCGGGGACGCCCACCTCGCGCATGCCGTCGGCCATCAGCAGCGAGCTCATCGGCGTGATGCTCGCCGGCTTGAGCACGACCGAGTTGCCGGCCATCAGCGCGGGGATCGCGTCGCCGAAGTTGTTGATCAGCGGGTAGTTCCACGGGCCGATGACGCCGACGACTCCGTAGGGCACGTAGCGGTTGATGATCTTGCGGCCGAGCAGCAGTGGCGAGTGCGGGCGCTCGCGCTCGTCCGCCAGCCACTTTGGAGCCCGCTTGGCCCAGAAGCCGAGCGCGTCGGCGCAGTAGAGGACCTCGAGTTGCGCATCCTCGTACGTTTTGCCGTTCTCCTCGCAGAGCGTGCGTATCACCCGCGCACGGTTGCCAACCAGCCACTTGCGCATGTCACGCAGGAGATCTCCGCGACCGCTGAAGCCGAGCGCCTCCCAGTCGGGCTGCGCGGCACGAGCGCGTTGCACGAGCTCGAGCGCCTCCTCGCGGCTGAGCGACGGGACATCCGCGATGCGCTCGCCGGTGGCCGGATTCTCGACGGTCATCGTCGACCTGGAGTGGCCATTTTCCGAGGCCGTGGTGACCGCGTCGGTTCCCGATTTGATGGTTGACATGACTGTCTCCTTCCGAACCCGGCCTTCAGGGAGCCCGAGCGACTGTCTTTGGCTAGGGCAGGAAGCTTACGGCCAAGTGCTAAAACGCACCGGTCAAGCGAACCGAAAGGGGCATCAGATGCGGGCCGTGACCGTTCTTCCCGGGGTCGGTGGATCAGCGCGGTTGGATGATGTTGCAGAGCCGGCGCCCGAGCTCGGGTCCGTGCTTGTCGAGGCGCTTGCGGTTGGCGTGTGTGGGACCGACGCCGAGATCGCCGGCGGCGAATATGGCTGGGCGCCGCCCGGAAGCGAGCGGCTGATCCTCGGTCACGAGTCACTCGGCCGAGTGATCGACCCGGGGAGGAGCGGTTTCGCTGTCGGTGATCACATCGTCGGGATCGTGCGCCGGCCCGATCCGGTGCCGTGCGCGAACTGCGCGGTCGGCGAGTGGGACATGTGCTCAAACGGCGGCTACACCGAGCGAGGCATCAAGCAGGTCCACGGCTTCATGTCCGACCGCTGGCGGATCGAGCCGGAGTACGCCGTGAAGGTCGAAAAGGAGCTGGGGCTGCTCGGAGTCCTGCTCGAGCCGACCACCGTGGTGGTGAAGGCGTGGGAGCACATCGTCGCGATCGGGCAGCGGTCGTTCTGGGAGCCGAATACGGTGCTCGTCACCGGGGCCGGACCGATCGGGCTGCTCGCAGCGCTGATCGCGGTCCAGCACGGTGCCGAGGTACATGTGCTCGATCGCGCCACGGAGGGCCCGAAGCCGGCTCTTGTCGAGGAGCTTGGCGCGAAGTACCACACCGGCCCGATCTCCGAGATCGGCATCTCGCCCGACATCGTGATCGAATGCACCGGCGTCGCGCCGCTCGTCCGCGCGGCCGCGGAGACGGCGGCGGCGGGTGCTGTGATCTGCCTGACCGGCGTGGGGGGCCCGATCACTCCCGATGCAAGCCGCCCGACCACGCTCCTGACCGACGCCGTCCTGAAGAACCTCGTGATATTTGGCTCGGTCAACGCGAACCGCCGTCATTACTTCCTGGCGGCGCGGGCCTTGGCCAAAGCCGATCATTCGTGGCTGGCGAAGCTGATCACGCGCCGGGTGGAGCCGGAGGAGTTCGCGCAGGCGCTCGACCGCACGCCTGCAGACATTAAGGTCGTTATCGAGTTCGCGCAGGCGTAACGCCGAGCACCCGAGCCATCGCCCGTCGTGCGCGCTCGAGCGAACGCGCGTCACGGTGCAGCTGGTAGTCGCAGTTCGCGCCGACTGCGAGCGCGTTGATCGTGAACGCGACGTCCTTAGGATCGGTGCCATTGGGCAGCTCGCCGTTGTCGATCGCGATCTTCGCTTCGCGCTCGAGCGTGCGGACCCACAGCCGCATGATGTCCTTGACGGCCTCGTGTACAGGTCCGGAGCGAGCGTCGAACTCGACCGAGGCGGTGGTCAGGAAGCAGCCACCGGGAAACGGCGGGTCGCCGAGGTAGCTGATCCAGGAATCGCAGATCGCGTTCAGCCGCGAAAGGCCCGCGGGAGCAGCCGACGCGCGGTCATAGACGGTCTCGCGGAAGATCTCCACCGCGAGCTCGAGGGCCGCGAGCTGGAGCTCCTGTTTACTGCCGAAACGCCCCACAAGACCGCTCTTG
The DNA here is from genome assembly GCA_963824755.1 of uncultured Solirubrobacterales bacterium. Taxonomy (GTDB): domain Bacteria; phylum Actinomycetota; class Thermoleophilia; order Solirubrobacterales; family Solirubrobacteraceae; genus Palsa-465. Next base: position 92,946 of record CAWGQT010000033.1, read on the forward strand.
CTCATCTCGAGCTCCTCCGCCAGGCGCCCGATCGTCAGGCCCTCCAGCCCGACGACCGAGGCGAGGTCCACAGCGGCGTCGAGCGTCTCGGCGCGCGACCCCGCGACATCGGCAGCAGTACGACGAGCCATGGGCGACAACTATAGAGAACGAGCGTCTTGTATATATTGCGTACGTTCGTTCTGTTTGTGACTGGAGGAAGTCGATGAGAGTTCGGTGGCTTGGATGGGCGGGTGTCGAGGTCGAGGAGCAAGGCGAGCGCGTGGTGGTGGATCCGCTCGAGGACGCCTCGGCGGTGTTCGCACCATTTGGAGAGCGGGCAGCGGGTATGCCGTTACCGGAGCTCGTCGCTGCCTCGCCCGGCGCAATCGCGGGGCTCGTCACGCACCTACACCGCGATCACGCCGACGCGGCGGCGCTTGCGAAGGCGCTGTCGTCGACCGCCGCCGTGTACGAGCCGCGCCGCTATGGAGGCGACGGCATCGAGCAGCTCGCGGTCGCTCAAGCCGACCAGGAGCTCGCGGCCGCCGGATTGCGGCGCAGGCCGACGGATGCGTGGAGCTCCCTCACCGCGGGACCGTTCACGCTCACGGCGCTGCCCGCCGTCGACGGAACCGGAGACCCGCAGGTGTCGTGGCTGATCGAGGCCGGCGCCAAGCGCGTGCTGCACCTCGGCGACACGATGTTCCACGGCTGGTGGTGGCGGATCGCAGCACGGTTCGGCGCGCCGGACGCGGTCCTCGTCCCGATCAACGGCCCCCGCCTGACGCTCCCGCACCGCCGCCCGGCCAGCCCGCTGCCGGCAGCGCTCGACCCCGAGCAGGCGGCGCTCGCGGCCGGGCTGCTGCGCGCCGAGCGGCTCGTGCCGATCCACTACGACGGCTACGACCTGGCGGGGCTCTACGAGCCCGTGCCGGACGCGCTCGAGCGGGTCAAGGCGGCAAGCGACCGGGTGGTCGCGCTCGAGGTCGGTCAGACGATCGAGCTCTAGACGGCCTGCGGCGAGCCAGTGCTGACGCTCGCGCGGAGCGTGGGATTGCCGGCGAGCGTCTGGAAGACGACGCAGTAGCGCTCGGTCAGCTTGAGCAACGTCGCGAGCTGCTCCGCGTCGGCCGAGGTGTCGAGCTCGAATGCCAGACGGATCTCGGAGAACCCGACCGGGGCCTCGCGATCTACGGCCAGCGTGCCGCGAAAGTCGAGATCCCCATCGGCACGCACAATGCCAGAGCGCAGCTCGAGTCCGAGCGAGGTCGCCACGGCGCGCATCGTGACCCCGGCGCAGGCGACCAACGCCTCGAGCAGCATGTCTCCCGAGCACAGCAGCGTGCCGTCGCCGCCTGTCGCCGGGTGCAGCCCGGCCTCGGCGATCGCGCGCCCGGTCTGCACCGAGCATGACACGCCGTGGCCCAGCGAGCCACTCGCCGACAGGGTGATCCGGGCGGCGTCCGGGTCGGTCGTGTAGCGGTCTTTGAGTGGCGCCTGGAGTTCTCGGAGCTGGTCGCGGTTCATCGTCGGGATGTTATGGCCTGTCGGCTGGGCGCCCCGGTGGCGTGGTGCGCGCGCCGGCCGGCGCCTCAGCTTCGGCGACCGGCTACGTCCATTTCGTAACAAAGCGCTCGCCCCCGGCGGCGACGATGAACGTTATGGACGTCCATAGGGTGTCGCACAAACCGGGGCCGTTGGGGGAAGTTGAGAGTGGCCGCTCCGGGTGCAAACCCACCGTCCGCGCCGGCGCAAGTGAACAATGGCGAATTTGTTCGGACTGTCCGAACAAATGCGGCAAAGTTCAGCCCCGGCAGGGGTCGCAGGCCTCAGGCGCCCAATTCAGAGCTGTAGCCCGGTGCCCTCCTGCCAGCGACCGCTGTTATCAACTCTTGCTAAAGAGCCGGTGGTCTCGCGGGCTTGCGCGACACCCTCCCCAGCGCCCCTTTCGTAGACCGTTGCCCTCAAGCGAAGTCGAATTGTCACGAAATGGACGTTCGCCGGACCTGATTCGTGCTTCAGCGGGAGCGGGGTGGCTGGATGAGGTCCCGCGTGGGGCGGGACCCCAATCCCACCGGCCATGGATGGCCGGCGGAAGGCACGGACGAAGCCACCGATTCTTCACCTGGCGAGCGCCAGCGCGGTCAGCTCGCTGTCCTCGCTGCCGCGGAAGTACTCGACCTTGCCGTCCCGAAGGCGCCAGTAATGATGCATGGTCATCGAGGTCTCGCGGCCGCCGTCGAGCGGTCTGAACGTCCAGTCGACGAGCAGGTGCACGTCGTCGTTGCTCGCCGCAAAGCTGTGCGGCGTGAAGGACGAGATCTCGATGCTCGTGGCGAGATCGGTGAAGAAGCTCGCCACCCCGGCCTTGCCGGTGCGGCGCCCATACCACGGTGCGGCACGGCTGGCCGCCTCGGCGGCCCAATCGACGTCGTCGGTGACGCGCTCGAGGATCGCGTCGGTGTCGCCGCGTTCGACGGCACCGTAGATCTCCTGGACGGTGGTCAGGTTCAGCTCGGGGTTCATCACGACTACTCCTCTCTGTGGTTGCTGGTGACTGCCGGTCGGCGCTCGTGCCACGGCCTGGCGGCCTCGAGCTGCGCCGCAAGCGAGACGATCGTCGTCTCGGCGTTGGGTGGGCCGGCGAACTGAATCGCCGTTGGCAACCCGTCCTCATCGAATCCGGCAGGGACGGATGCCGCCGGCTGGCCCACGTAGTTCCAGATTGGCGTGTAACAGACGTACGGTCCGCCTTCGTTGAAGGTGCGCAGCGCTCCCGAATCACTCGAGACCGTGGCGAGCGGCGGCGGCGCAGCCGTGGTGGGCGTCAGGACGAGGTCGTGCTCGTCGAAGACGGCGTTCAGGCGTCGTGCCACGGCCTCTTCGCGCCTGATGCTGCGCGCGAGCGCACGTCCGCCGAGGCGCCGACCAAGCGCCGCCATCTTTTGGGTTCGCGGCTCGGGCGCATCGTCGTATGTCACGGCGTCGTCGCGGATGCCCGCCGCCCACCGGGGCGTGAACGTCGTCAGCAGCTGCGGCTGCGCCAGCTTGTACTCGAGCACCTCGTGCCCGAGCGAACGCAGTAGTTCCGCCGTCTGCTCCACGGCCGCCAGCGACTGCGAGGAGGGCTTGACGCCGGGGATCGCGGGCTTCACCGAAACGGCGATCCGCAGGCGCTGCGGCTGGAGACGCGCCGCCGCGGCCAAAGAGTCCTCGGCTCCCCCACGCATCACATCGTCCAGGATCGCGACGTCGAGCACGCGACGCCCCAACCCGCCCAGCACCGTGCACCCGTACCAGTGGTCAGTGAGCGGCGCAAGCGGACTCCGTCCACGCTGGGGCTTTAGCCCGAACAACCCGCAGAAGGCCGCGGGGATCCTGATCGAGCCGCCACCGTCTGACCCAAGCGCGAGCGGGACGAGTCCGGCAGCGACGGCTGCCGCGCTCCCCCCGCTCGACCCCCCGGGGCTGCGTTCCAAGGACCAGGGGTTGCGCGTGATCCCGAACGCCGCCGATGCGGTGAAGTGGCCCCAGGCGGCGAGTTCGCAGAGGGCGGTCTTGCCGAGCACGATCGCGCCGGCAGCGCGCAGCCGCCGCACGACCTCGGCGTCGGCCGCCGCCACCGCGTGGGGTCCGGCGACCCCGTGGGTGGTGGGCTCGCGCGCGATGTCGACGTTGTCCTTGAGCGCGATCGGGATGCCCAGGAGCGGGCCGCGCTCGCCCGCGCGCAACCGGTCCAGGGCGGCGTCCGCTTCTTCGAGCGCGCGCTCCTCGCGGACGGACACGAAGGCTCCGATCTCAGGGTCTAGTCGCCGGATCCGCGCCAGGAAGAACTCGGTCAGCTCCCGCGGCGCCACCTGACCCTGCCCTAGCAATTCGGTGAGGCGCGTCACTCCCGCATACGCGAGATCGTCATCCGCGCTGAAGCGCTGGCCGGCGCGGTGCTGGGCTGTATCGGGCATCTGCTCCTCCTCGTCGATCACGCGGCCCACCATATGCACGGGATGTCCGCTGCACATGGGGCGAACGCCCCATGGCGATCAGGATCGGAGGAGGTCGTGCTCGACCGCGAACAGCGCGGCCGCGGCGCGGGTCGAGGCGCCGATCTTCGAGTAGATCGACTCGACATGGCGCCCGACCGTCTTCGGCGAGATGGCGAGCGCCTGCGCGGTTTGCTTGTTGGTCATCCCGCGCGCAAGGAGCCGCAGCACCTCGACCTCGCGCGCGGTCAGGCCTGCCGGTGGATCGTTCGAAATCCCGCCGGTCCGCGCCCGCTCGCCCACCGATCGCAACACGGCGTCCACGGCCTCGCCCGCGAGTTTCCCCGAGGCGGCGGCTTGGCGCAGGGCGTCCGCCGCCTCGGACGTGGATCGCGCCGGCCGATACGCACGCGGCTCGGCCATCGCACACCAGACATCCGCGGCCGCCAGTACGCGTGCACTCGGTCCGAGCTGCGCCGCAGACAGACCGCGATGGTAACCCGAGCCGTCGAGCCGCTCGTGGACCGTCGACGCTGACGTCCGTGCCAGCTCTGCCAGCGCGGGCACGCGCGCCAGGAGCCGTTCGCTGTAGTAGCTGTGAAGGCGTACCTGCTCCCAGTCGCCCCCCGTCAACGGCCCGGGCTTCTCCCATATGGCACTCGACACGCCGACGCGGCCGATGTCGTGAAGCCAAGCCGCCAAGCGCAGCTCGCTGATCGCCTCAGCGCTGAACCCAAGCCGCCAGCCGGCCGCCTCCGCCACCTCCGCCACGGCGCGCGAATGGCCGAGCGTCCCATAGGACTTCAGGTCGGCGTAATCGGCGATCACCTGGCACGCGTGCGCCAGCCCATCGCCGGCGAACATCCGCGGCCGGCGCTCAGCCGCGACGACATCGTCCCAGGCATCCACCTGCTCGAGCCGGTCGAGCAGCTCTCCTGCGTGGTCGCATAGCAGCGCCGCCAGCGATGGATCGAGGCTCGAGCCCGCACAGCGCTGCGCCATCGCGACCACCATCTGCGGCCCTCCGGCCGCGGCGAACGCCGACGCATCTCGGGCGGCGTGCAGGATCCGCGCAGCCTGGGGAATTCGCTCGGCGGCAACTCCGGCGGGCATGCCCTTTCCATCCCAGCGCTCGAACACGAACCACAACCCCTCGGACACGCGCGGCGGTAGACCCAAACGCTGTCCGAGTCGCTGGCCGACCTCGCAATGGCTGCGCAGATTCACGCGGGCGAACTCAGGGCCCGCGGCGAGCGCCGAGGCGAACGCCCGCAGACGCTGAGTCCGCGGCGCCGTCTGATAGACGTTGCGCCACAGGTAGGAGACGATCTCGACCGTGCGCCCGGAATCGATCAGCGTGTACGCGGCCTTGTGCGCGACGTCATCGCCGAATGCCCGTGCCGTGACAGGGGCGTCCGCCGTGCAACCGATCGAATGCAGCAGCCCGAGATAGAAGGCATCCTCGAGCTTGTCGCCCTGAAGACCCGAACGCTCAGCCAGCTCGACCGCCAGCAGGCAGGTGCGCAGGCCGTGCTCCGCGGGCTGCCCCGTCCCGAGATCGCTCGCCAGCGACAGCGCCGCGAACAACTCGCCTGAGCGTACGGTGGGCGTCACGAGAGGGGCCCCGGGATTTCTTGACAATCTCTCGAGCGCATGACAGTTTGCCGAGCCGATGGCATGAGGCCGGGGCGGCATCGGGCGTCCTTGCAATCGGTGGCGTAGTTATATGGCTTCTTCTCAAGGACAGGGCAAATCGCCCGGCACAGATGAACCCACGCCGGAGACGCCTGGGGAGGCGGCCGGTCCGCGCACGCCACTGCACCACCGAATCCACAGCTGGATCCCACTTGGGATCGCGGTTGTATCCGTGCTCGCCGCCGTGATGGGCTGGCGGGCGGCCCTGGCCGACGAGCACGCCACGCACACCAGGAGCTCTCGCGCCAGGCGCTCGTCCAGCAGCAGCAGTTGCTGGTGCAGGGCAACGAGGCGATCAACACGGACTTGCGGACGTTCGGCCAGTTCGCGCAGTACTCGGCGCTCGCCCACTCCCTGCTGCAGGACTCAACAAACGTGGGTGGGTCGGCCGCCGACGAGCTGCGAGCCGAGGGCCAGGCGGATCTGGGGATCGCCCGCTACCTGGGCAAGGAGATCCAGTATCAGAACTACGCCTTCGACCCCTCGAGCCCCGACGGCAATCCGGTCCTGCGCACGGACGGGACCTACCTTCCCGGCCATCCGTACAACCCGGCGCTGGCGCTGGACACGGCGAAGAACGGCGACACAGCGCTTCATGGCCTAGCACCCGAGCAGCTGCACAACGCTGCCGTGACGGAGCGAACACACGGCGTCGACTTGATCGGTATCGCCGCGCTGTTCGTCGGCGTGATCGTGCTGCTCACGCTCGCAACCGTCGTCAGTGGCACCGCCAAGCTGTGGTTTGTCGGGTCAGGAGTCGTGCTGACCGTAGTCGGCGTCGTTCTGGCCCTGCTGGTCGAGGTCGCGTAGTGAACCGTCGCGTGAGCGAGCACCAGGATGCCTGAGCTCGGACCAGAGATCCCACGCGTCGAGGAGATCGTCGACGAGGAGCATCAGAGCAACCGTTACGGGCGGCTGATCGCGATCGCGACGGTCCTGACGACGATGATCGCCGCGCTCGTGGCGTATGCGCAGGCCGGTGCCCTGAAGACCCACGACCTGGCCGACGCGCGAGCGGAAACCTATGGGGCGCTCGCGCTCGAGGCCGGGTCCATCAATCGCGGGCGAGCGGATGTCCAGGTCGACCGCCTGAACCTGCTGACCCAGCAGGTGCGCGCAGCGGACAACGCATCGCTGTTTCAGCAGTACGGCAACGTGTCCGCCACGGTCCGCCTCACCGCCGCGCGCTGGAATGCGATCGCCGCCCAGACCAGGGCGGACACGACAGCGATCGCGCGCGCGGAGGGAATCTCGCCGATTTGCTCCCCGTCCCTTCAGCCGCACTGTCCCGCGACGAGCGCGTCCTACAGCCCGCAGCAGGACGCGAGCTTCCCAGCGCGGTACCTGCAACAGAGCCAGTGGTCGGCCTACCGGCTCACGGCGCTGCGCGACGCCGCAAACGAGGAGGCCGACGACGCGGAGTCGCAGTTCGTTCACTACGCGGCAGCGCTGACGATGCTGGCGGTCGCCGTATTCCTGTTCGGCTACTCGCTGACGCCGCAGGGACGCACGCGCCGCGTGCTGTATTCGCGACTGGCCACCGGCTTCGTGCTCGTGGCCGGTGCGTGGGCGCTGTTCCAGGCACTCTCACCGGTGTCCCACCCACCGGACTCCGCGGCGACCGCGTTCGCGAATGCCGAGGTCGAGCTGAACACAGGTAACTACACGGCGGCGATCTCCGACTTCAACCACGTCCTGGCGTTGCGGCCCCGTTTCGTCGACGCGTACCACGACCGAGCCACGGCCGAATACGCGGCGGGAATCCCGAAGGTCTCGAGCACGCCGGGGGCGCTGCCGACGACCGCAGGACCGGCGACGATCCCGACCATCGCGGCGCTGAAGCAGGCCGTGGACGATAACCAGCGCGCACGCGACGAGGGCTCGGGCTCGGCGACGGTCATCTACGACCTCGGCACGGACCTCTTCTATCTGGGCGTACTCGAGCGGAGCGCCTTGGACCTTCGCGGGAGCCGCGACGACCTCGAGCAGGCAGCGACCACCTTCAAGTCGCAGGACAACGCTACGAGCCTGCAGTCCGGGGCTTATCTGAAGATCGCCGCCGAGGATGTGGCCCTTGGCGATCCCGACGCCGCGGTCGCCCTGCGACGCGCGGTCACGCAGCTTCACGCGTCCGATGCGCGGCGCGAGGACGCTGTCGCGCGGGCACTGACAGACCTCAGCCTGATCGAGACCGTGCATCCGCAGCTGGCCGGCAAGGCACACGAGGTTGCCCAGCAGCTCATCGCGGCAGGGGAGACGAGTGAGCCGACCTTGACCGGCAAGCAGCCCAAGCCAGGCGCGCCCCCGGTGCAGCTGCGCGGCGTCACGCTCGAGCCCGATGCCGGGCATGCGCTGTACATCGTCAAGCAGGTCGGGAACTTGGACCCAGACCGCGACGTCCTGTCCGCGCAGTGGGAATACAAGGATCCGCTGCACGGAGAGTGGGCCGTGCTACCCGAGATCTCCGGCCCGGTCAACGCGGGGGACGTCATCCCGGTCGGAAACGGCTTTGCCTCCAACAACGTCTCGTACGTCTCGCGCTCGTCTCCGGCCACGTGCCTGCCGCCGGGGCAATACAAGGTCGACTTCTACGTCAACGGTCAGCTCGCCGGCACGGCTACGACTCGCGCCACGTGGCCGGCGCTGCACGCCGTTCGCTTCAGCGCGATCGACGGTGCGGTGTGCGTGCCAACCGGTTGGGTGCCGTTGCCGCCGATCGGCGCCGGCGCCGACGGGTACCTCGCACGTGACGGAAGCGGCGGCGCGATGATCCTGAGCATTCCGAAGGCCGCGACCGGCGCGCTCGCCAACGATCAGCCAGGACTCGCGAAAGTCATGCAATCGTTCCTTCAAGGCTTCAGCGGCAGCGGCGGCTTGCTCCCCGGGCTCGCGTCGGCCGGAAAGCCCACCGGCACACCTTTCTTCATGAGCTCCGTCAATGGTCAGCAGCAGCAGTGGACGTACAACCACGGGGTCGTGCTGACTGGGGTTGGGACCGCCGCGAACGGCCAGATCTACGTCGGGCTCGCGTGGGGACCGCCGAATGGCGAACTGGCCAATGACCTGTTCCTTTCGCTGAGTCCGCTGTAAGGAAGATGTCCGGGCAGAGCAACCACCAACGCGTCGCGATTGCGCTCGCGGTCGCGATGGTCACCCTGTTGGCGAACGCGACTTCGGCGAGCGCGGCCGGCGTTTCGCTCGGGCCGGTGGTTGCGCGCACCAGCCCCCGGTACGTCTCGTTCGCGGTCGACTTGGCACAGGTCACCGGAGGCACTTTCTGGTCGCAGGCCCCACACGCGATCGGCAACGCGCCGGTCGCGCGCTACGACTTCTCAAGGCACCGGCTGCGGCTGCTCGCGGCGGCGCTCGCACCGGCCTACCTGCGCATCAGCGGCACCGCGGCGAACCAGACCTACTACGACCTGTCGGGGACGCCCTTGCGGACCCCGCCATCGGGCTACAAGCTGCTGCTGACGAAATCCGAGTGGGACGGCGTCAACCAGTTTGCACGGGCCCTCGGACTCGAAGTGGTGCTCGGCATCAACGCGGGGCCGGGTCCACGCAACTCCGCCGGCCTCTGGCTGCCGAACAACGCGCGCCACCTGTTGCAGTACACGGCGGCGATGCGTTACCCGCTGGCGGCGGTCGAGTTCGGAAACGAGCCGAACCTGTTTGCGCTCTCCGGGATGCCACTCAGTTACAACGCCGCCGATTACGTGCGGGACCTCCGTGTGTTCGATGCCTTGCGCAGGAACACCGTGCCGGGGGCGCTGCTGATCGGGCCGGGCGCCTTCTACAACAACTCGGGCAGCGAGACGCCGTACGGCACGCCGCTCGGTCCACTGGCCAGCGAGGTCATGCCGGCGGCGCCGGGCATCTACACCGCGCTTGCCTTCCACCAGTACCCGGCAACCTCTACTCGCTGCCCGCACGTCGGCACCCCGGTGCCGGCCAATCCGCTTGCGCCGGCATACCTGGACGGCCCGCTAGCCGCCTACCAGAACGTGTCGAGCCTGGGCCGGAGGTACGACCCGCATGCGCCGATCTGGGACACGGAGGCGGGATCGGCCTCGTGCGGCGGGCAGCAGGGATATTCGAACCGGTTCGAGGCGACGTTCTGGTATCTGAACGCGCTCGGGCTGCTGTCCCGGCACGGGCTGGCGGTGCTCATTCGCCAGACGCTCTCGGGTAGTGACTACGGCCTCATCGACGACGCGACCCTGCAGCCGAACCCGGACTACTGGGCGGCACTGCTCTGGCGCCGCCTGATGGGCACGGGCATCGTCGCCGCGCGAGTGCGAGACGCTCCGGCGACGCTGCGTGTTTACGCCGCTTGCACGCGAGGCCAAGCCGGCACCACGCTGCTGGCGCTCAACCTCGACCCACAGCATTCGGCGAGGCTCTCGCTGCCGCGCGCGACATCGCCGGCCGAGCTGTACCTCGTCACGGCGCCACAGTTGCTCGGGCGTCAGGTCCGTCTCAACGGAAGGGCATTGCGGGTCGGCCGCGGCGGCGTGGTCCCGGCAACGCCCGGCAAGACGACACGGTCAGACTCCGTGCAACTGCCTCCCGTGTCCTACGCGTTCGTCACGTTGCCGGGGACCGGACCCGGAGCGTGCCGCTAGCGCCGGCTGACGTCCGTCAGGCGAGCGCCCGGGATCGCCTCGATCAGAGCCTCGGTCTCAACCGCGAATACGTCATGCGGCGTGCCGGCCGCCGCCCACACAACTTCAAAGCGGCGCAACGACTCGTCGATCGTCGTCTCGAGCTCGGTGTCGTGGCCGAGCGGGGGAACGCCGCCGATCGAGAATCCGGTGACCTCGCGTACGCGCTCGGCGGGAGCGGGCGAGAGGCTCAGGCGCTCGACGTCCACCTGCCGATCTCCGGCGCATAAGACCATGACCGGCGCTCCGTCCCGGAGAAATACCAGCGACTTGACGATCTGGCCGACCTCTACGCCCAGCGCCGCCGCCGCCAGCGCGGCCGTGCGCGCCGAGTCGCTGAGCGTCCTCACCTCGATCTGAAGACCTCGCTCTTCAAGACGCCGAGCGAGGCGGGCCGCAGTCCGGTGCACGGTGCTACGAACGCCGGCGCCAGGCCGTCCAGAACGCAACTGCAAGAGCAGCGAAACCGAGCACGAGCGCGAGTATCCCGAGTCCGGTCCGGGGAGAGGTGTCTCCCGGATGCGGACCCATGAAGCCCGGCAGCGACTGACACGCGACCGTGAGGTAGACGACGGCAAGGGCGAGCAGTGCCAGGCCGGCCGCTCCGGCTATCACAACGGGAACGCCGCCGACACGTCGCACGATCGCGATCGTATCGCGCGGTAGGCTCTCCGTACCAGACGTCGACCGGGGGAGCAGCAAAGTGAACCGACGGATGAGGCGCATCGCCTGCGCTGCCATGACGGCGACGCTCGCCGCCGCGGCAGGAGCGGTGCCGGCGAGCGCAGCAGCCACTCTCACCGGCCCGTACTTCGGCGCTCCGTTCAAGATCACCAGGCAGCCGTACTCGTTCCTGCACGGCCCCTCGTGGGCCAGCAATGGCGACGTCCTGTCGTTCCAGCCGGACAGCGCCGGCATGCTCGAGATATATCGCTCACGGCTTGATGGCACCCGTCAGATCTGCCTGACCTGCACGAGGATCAAAGGGCCGAATGGATTGCCTCAGGACCGCCCCCAAGGCGATTGGATCTTGTTCGAGTCATACGGCCAGCAGCCGGTGCATTACGGCGAGCCAGGGCTCGGCGGCTATGGAAGCGACCTGTACGTAATGCGCGAGGACGGCTCGCATCCGTATCGGCTGACGACGAATTCGGATCCCGATCACGGCGCGGTGTACGGAACGCAAACCGGCGTTCCGTACGACAACTTTCACGCGTACTGGTCCCCGAACGGCAAGCAGATCGTCTGGACCCACACAGAGGCTCGCCCACTATCTGAGGGCGGGCAGTCCTGGGAGATGCTGCTCGGAGACTTCACGGTCAATCATAGCGTGCCGTCGGTGCGGAACGTCCGCGTCGTGGGGCGTCCCTACGGCGTGTACGAAACGCAGCCGTGGGCTCCTGACGGCAGCGGGTTCCTGTTCGTGGCGGCAGGCGGTTACCGCTCGCCGTTCCAGTCGATCCCGCCTGGCTGGGGACACATGCAGCTCTACTACATGCGCCTTTACGGTCGCGGGGCCTCGCCGGCGAAACCGCTGGTCACGCAGATCAGCGACAACCTGCCCGTCTATCAGGAGCAGGCGATCTTCACACCCGACATGAGGACCGTGATCATGATGTCCGATCGCAACAACACGCAGCGCTCGTGGTACGACCTGGTGATCTCGGCGGCGCAGCGAACTGCGTTCGACGCGCCGGACACAGGCTCCACTGGCACGCTGCAGTTCCTGTCCGACTTCATCGGGCCGAACTTCCGCTCGGACCTCTACGCCGTGGACATCGCCACCCGAGCGGTCCGGCGGTTGACGAACTTCACCGACGGCGTGGTCCCGGAGTTCTTCTGGAGCTCGTCTTACACGAGGATTCTGTGGTCGACTGGGATCGTGGGCCCCCAGCCGCGATGGATCACGTACACCGGCCAGTTCACCGGCATCAGCGCGGCCGAGCGCAGCGTCCCGACGAAGGTCCCCTCGCCGGGGCTGTTCGGCCACGCAGTCGACATGGCCCGGGTCGGATCTCAGGCGCAGCCAGTGCGGGACCCAGGACCTACCGACAATGCCTCGGTTGCCGTCAAGCCGCCCACCAACCCCGCGCCAGGCCTGCCCCACGCGCCGAACAGCTCCGATACTCCGACCGTGCCGTCCGTGGTGGTCAGCTACTACAGCCTGTGGCTCGCACAGCTCGCGCAACT
>CAWGQT010000034.1:0-43413 GCA_963824755.1 uncultured Solirubrobacterales bacterium
CGGTCTGGAGGATGAACCGCCGGAGCTGACGCCGCGCTCGATCCTCACCGTCGTGGTGCGAGGGAGCGGCGCCGAGATGCACCTTCCCGCGGACCTACCGGCCTGGAATCCACGGATGCTGCCGGTTTCCCGCACACGGCGGTTCGCGTTCACGGTAAAGCGCGATCCGATGGCGAGTTCCTCGAATTCGGGATCGGCGGTAAGCAGTTCGAGGCCGATAACCCGGCGTACAGGGTGGCCCTCAACAGCGCCGAGGAGTGGACGCTGGTCAACCAGTGCGACATCAAGCTGATGGATCACTCTCACGTCTACCACGTCCACGTGAACCCGTTCAAGATCATCGAGATCAACGGCAAGAAGCTCTCGACGCCTCTCTGGAGGGACACGTATGTGCTCACGAAGCGTTCCGGCGATTCACTGAAATTCGTCTCGAACTTCGTCGACTTCACGGGTAAGTTCGTCGAGCACTGTCACGTCCTTGGTCATGAGGACCTGGGCATGATGGGCTCGGTGGAGGTGGTGAGGTGAGCTCGCCCGAGCTAACACGGCGCGATGTGCTTCGGGCCGGCGCGGCCGGCGCAGCGGCGTTGTGGCTGCCTTTCGCGGCCGATGCGCGTTCCGCCCCGTGGCACGCCCGGGCTGCACGCAGCCGCGTCTCCAGGCGCGCCCTGCGCGATCTGTACCGCGCGCTCCGCGGCGGGCTGCTGCTCCCGGGAGATGCCGCCTACGACGTCGCGATGACCCCTGCCAACGCGCGCTTTGACGGGATCAAGCCAGTTGCCGTCGCGCAAGTCCTCGACGAGCGCGACATCATCACGTGCATCAACTGGGCTCGCGACCACGACGTGCCGCCGGTGGTGCGGGGCGGTGGTCACAGCTATGCCGGGTTCTCGATGACCGAGGGCCTGATGGTCGACCTCGGCCTGATGACCCGCGTCGACCTCAATACGCACACGGGCGTGGCGGTGATGGGCGGCGCCGCCCGCAACCAGAACATCCTGACGGCGGTCGTCGACGGCAAGTGGGTGCTCCCAGGTGGCACCTGCCTTCCGGTCGGAGTGGGCGGCTTGGCCCTCGGAGGTGGGATCGGCTACAACACCCACTGGGCCGGGCTCACCTGCGATCACATGGTTGCCTCCCGGATCGTGACCGCCGATGGTCGGGTCCGGCACATCGATGCGGGCCACAACTCCGATCTGTTCTGGGCGTGTCGCGGCGGGGCCGGAGGAAGCTTTGGGATCAATAGCCAGTTCACGTTCCATCTGGCTCGCATCCCGGTGACCGAGGTCGGTTTCTATCGCTTCGACTGGCGTGGCGCGGATGCCGCGGCGGCCGCGTTCGGCGCGTTCGATCGTGTGCTGGCCAAGGCGCCTGCCGCGCTCAACGCTGTCGCCCAGGCGCAGGCGGTGCCGCTGGGGCCGGGGGAGAACAAGCGCGATGCGGTCACGGTGTTCTCGCGCGGGCAATACCTCGGGCCGCTATCCGAGCTCAAGGAGCTCGTGCAACCGCTGATCGACGCGGTTGGAAAACCGGTCAAGACCCAGCTGACGACGATGAAGTACTGGGACTTCCAGCGGATGATCTCGACCGCCGAGGCCGAGCGGCACAAGTTCGGCGATATCTCCCGCTACTCGAACAAGCCGCTCCCGGACCATGTGTGGGCCAGCGTCGGCGACCTTGTCGCCAACAGCCCGAGCCGGACCGACGCGTCGAATGGCTCGATGTGGTCGCTCGGGTGGATCGGCGGACCGGTCGTCAACGCGGTTGGGCGTCGCGAGACGGCGTATGTCCATCGCGACATGCTGACGATGCTGCGCGCGACGCCGGTGTGGGCGCTCGACGCCCCGAAGTCAGTCGGCGACGACCTAGTCGCCTGGACGGAGCAGATGATCCGCGTGATCGAGCCGTACACGCCCGCCGAGAGCTACCAGAATTTCCCCAACCGGGACATCAAGGATTACCTGAGGGAGTACTACGGCGAGAATCTCGCGCGGCTGATCCGGGTCAAGCGGCGCTACGACCCGGACGACGTGTTCCACAACCCGCAGAGTATTCCGGTCAGGTAGCCAACCACTCGAGCCAGGCCGCTCCCGGATGGGCGATCCCGAGGATCTCCCCGGAGCGCTTCCCGCCTCGGTAATGGAGCCGGCCGACCACGCCGAACAGCCCCTCGCGCTGGTTGCGCTCGATCAACTCGCGATCGACGGGCAGCCCCAGCACGCTGTGATCGGCCGAGCCGCCGAGCGGCACCAACGGATCGACGGAGATCCAATCCAGGTCGCGCTCGGCGCCGAGCTCGTCGACGAGCCGGCGGAAGCGCTCCAGATCCTCGGATTCGAAGAACACGTGGACGTAGCTGTCGATCAGGCACAGGAGCTGGTCGTCCGGAAGGGTCGCGACGACACTCTCCAGAACCTCGCTCGCGTCGCCGCGAACCGTCCAAGCGGGGTGGGTGATCGCGAGCTCGGCGGCGTGGTGGAACCGGGTTACGGCGCCGATCTCCTGCGGGATACAGGCACCGAGCCAGGCGCGCACGGCTGGCTGCGCGATCTCGAGCGGCTCGATGTCGATGCCGACCCGGCTCGCGATCTGCGGAATCTGTGACGGAATCGCCGGCTGGTGGTCGCCGCGCAGCTCGGTCTGCAGGACGACCTGCGAATTGCGGTCGCCGACGGCTCTCACGGTGTCGCCGGGCCCTTTGAACACGTAGCGGTACCGGTCCAGGTGCAGCGCGAGTCCTGCGCCGGTCCCGATGTCGACCAGCGCGATTTCGCGAGCGTCTGTGGCGAGGGGCGCGAGCGCCGGCAGCAGATCGGCGCACCGGCCCACCTCGTTCATCTGGTAGCGGTGCCGCGTGCACAGCTCGAGCAGGCGATCGCGATGATCGAGGCAGAAGTCCCGGTACTCCTGGTGAAAGCGCCGATCAAGCGGTGGCTGGTCCTGGCCGACGGTGGGAAAGGTGTCGCGCAGCGGCGTCGGCTCGAGTTCGAGCACGAGGAAGGTGGCCGCGGCCTCGAACAGCAGCGGTGGCAGCCTGTCGGGCGGGATCGTCGCGGCGAGCTGCTGTAGGTCCCGGTCGTCGCGGAGCATCTCGAACTGCGCGGCGGTCAGGCGCCAGCTGGGCGGCGCACCCGGGGGCGACCAAGCGGCGGCGATCGCAGCGGCCTGCTGGGAGACGACCTCGGGCGGGGTCGCGTGCAGAGACTCCGCCATGCGGGCCCGGGGCGCCGCTCAGGTCCCGCGCCACATGGGGTCGCGCTTCTCGAGGAACGCGCACATTCCCTCCTGCGCGTCATCCGCGGTCGCGTTGCGGCTCATGACGTCCTGCGAGTAGTCGTAGGCGCCGGCCAGGTCGAGGTCGATCTGCCGGTAAAACGCGCGCTTGCCGACCCCGACGGTCAGCGGGCTCGCCGCGGCGATCTTCGCTGCTAGCTCCGCAGTTGCCTCGTGCAGTTGCTCAGGCTCGACGACGCGGTTGATGAGGCCCCAATCGGCGGCCGTTTGTGCGTCGATCGGCGTGCCGGTCAGCAGCAGCTCGAGCGCGCGCTTGCGTCCCACCGCACGGCTGACCTCGACCATCGGCGTGGAGCAGAACAAACCGATCTTGACGCCCGGCGTCGCGAACTTCGCCGCGGTGCTGGAGACCGCGAGGTCGCAGGCGGCGACCAGCTGGCATCCAGCCGCCGTGGCAATCCCGTGCACGCGGGCGATCACCGGCTGCGGCAGCTCGTGGATCGCGTTCATCATTCGCGTGCAAGCCGCGAACACCTCGCGGTAGTCCTCGAGGCCGAGTCCGACCATCTCGCCGAGGTCATGGCCGGCACAGAACCCTGGGCCGGCGCCGGCGATCACGACGACCCTTACGCTCGAGTCCGAACCCAGCTCGTCGAGGGTTCCGGTCAGCTGCTCCATCAGCTCGAGCGAAAGTGCGTTGCGCTGCTGCGGGCGGTTCAGCGTGACCGTGGCCACGTCGCCCTCACGCTCCATCAGCAGAAGCCGTCCAGCCGTCATCGCCACCGCGCTGCCCTCCTCACTTGCGTTCAGTCCATGTTCAATCGTACGCTCACCGACGTGACTCGGCCGGTTCTCTGGCAATACAACTTCTCAAACTTCAACGAGAAGGCTCGTTGGGCGCTCGATTACAAGGGGATTCCGCACACGCGCCGCGCGCTGTTGCCGAACACGCCACGAGCGCTGCGGTTCTCCGTGGCCGGCACGATCCCGGTACTCGATCTCGACGGCGCGCGGGTCGTCGACTCGACTCGAATCATCGAGGCGCTCGAGCGCGCGTATCCGGAGCCTCCGCTGTATCCGAAGTCGGCTGTTGAGCGTCAGCGCGCGCTCGAACTCGAGGACTTCTTCGACGAGCACGCCGGCCACGAGCTGCGCCGCGCGGCGTTCTACGAACTGCGCGATCACTTGGCGTATGTGGGCGAGTTGCTTACGACGGGTTATTCCGCGCCGACGCGCCGGGCGTTTCGAACGCTGATCGCGATGCCGGGTTCGATGGCCTACGCGAATCGCCGCTACCGGATCTATCCGGAAGATGTGGAGCGCGCCAAGGTCAAGGTGCAAGCCGCGCTCGACCGGATCATGGCCGAGCTTCAGCCGAGCGGCTACCTGGTCGGCTCACGCTTCACGGTCGCGGACCTGACGGCTGCCGCGCTGCTGTTTCCGCTGGCCTGGCCGCCCGAGCTGCAGTATCCCTATCCCCGTCCGCCGGACCTGGAGTTGCTGGACAGGTTCAAGACCCATCCCACCGTCGAGTGGATCGGCGAGATGTATCGCCGACACCGCGGGAATTCGATGGCGATTTCCGGCTAGCTGAGGGCGCGACGCGGGTGGACCGGGTCGGCCCACCCGCGTCCGAGGCTCAGCTTGCTACCAGGTGCGGTTGAGCAGTGTGTCGATCCGGCTCGAGAGCCGGGTCAGCACCTGCTGCTCCTGCTGACTGGTGATCCGTCCGTTCTTCACGGCGGCGTCGAGCTTCGATTTCTCAGCCGCGATGATCGCCGCCTTGAGACCGGCCACGGACTTACCGGGAGTCGATCCCGCGATCTGGGCGAGCGACTTACCGGAGCGCAGATCAGTGCGAAGCGTCGCCGGGCTGATATCTAGGTACTGCACCGCGGCGCGCTCGCCGATGCGCAGGCCGCGCCGTCCGGCACGGCGCGCGAGGAATCCCAGGCCTTTGCCGTTCTCGACCCGCTGCTTGAGCGCGGTCGCCTGTGACTGCGTCAGGCGGCCGGCGGCTTGCGCAGCATTGATCCGGTCGACGGCGGCCGCCTTCAGCGCGCTAGTGAGCGCGCTCGGCGAGACATTCAGTCGCTTAGCCACGTCGTTGACGTACGCCTGCCGAGCCGAAGAGCCCGAAAGCTGGGTAGCTGCCACGGCGCCACCCGCGCCGACGAGCAGCACGAGGCCGGTCGCCAGGATGACGATCTTCCTATTCAGTAATGACTTCACACGTACTTCCTCTGGTAGTGGGCCGATGGGAGTAAATCCGGCCGCCAGCAGAGTTTGCTTCGCGGGGTGTAAGAACTGGATAAGCCGCTTTAGGCCGCTTTATCTAGCTCGGGGCGTCGTGAACGGAGGCTCGGAGAATCGCCTTGATCGTCTTCGCCGCCACTGGGCGGAGCCCCCGAACGTCCCGACCCTGCTCGGCCGCGCTGACGATCAGCTCCCGCAGTCCACCCACGATCACGGTCGCCATCTCGATGCTCAGCGGTTCCATCCCGAGCTCGGGCTGCACGCGCCGGCCGGAGTCGACGAGCGTGACCAGGAGCTCGGCGAACCGGGTGATCTGAGCCCGCTGACGTGCGGCTCCCTCGCGCCCGAGTGCTGGGAGCTCGCGGGCGAAGCTCTGCCACAGCGCGGGGCGCGCGACGACCGCATCGAGGTAGGTGCCGAGCGCGTCGTCGACCTGCTCTTCCCACGGTCGTTCTGGTTGCACGGCAGCTGCGACCGCCTCGACCACCTGCTGGTTGGCGCTGTCGAAAAGGGCGAGGAAGCACGCCTCGCGGTCCTTGAAATGCTCGTAGTACGTGCGTCGCGAGGTGTGGGCGATACGAACTACGTCGGCCACGAACGTCTCTCGGTAGCCCTTCTGCTCGATCGACTCGGCCATCGCCGCGATCAGACGGTCGCGATGCGCCGGGCGTGGTCGCGGTCCCGCCTCGGTCTCGGTATTGAGCGTCGTCTGCCGACCCGCCACGAGATCAAGTTAGCGTGATCGCCGGCTTCGAGCGGTCGGTTCGGTCACGCAGTTGGGGCTGGACACCGGGCGCCTATTCCGGTACACTCACGTACCGTGTCTGTGGTGACCGCTTCAACGGAAGCGCGGGAGGAGTTCGAGCTCAAGGCTGCGCCGTCGCCAGCCGGGCCTGCCGAAGGCGAGCTCGCTGTGCGCATGCCGCCGGCGCTTGGGCGGTCGCGGCTCGCGCAGACCCTCCGGTTCGGCCTGCAGCCGCTCGAGTTCAATCTACAAGCGCGCGAGCAGCTCGGAGATGTATGGCAGGTGAGGCTCTCAAGCCGCGACGAGTCGTTCATCGTGACCTGCCATCCGGATCATGTCGAGTCGTTGTTCAAGGCCAAGCCGGCTGACGCGCCATCGCTCACAGGTGAGTCACCGCTACGTCCGATCCTCGGGCCGAACTCCGTGTTGATCCTGGTCGGTGAGCGCCACCTGCGCGAGCGCAAGCTGCTGCTGCCGCCGTTCCACGGTGAGGCCGTGCAGCGGTACGTCGAGCTGATCTTGCGCGTCGCCGAGCGTGAGATCGATCGCTGGCCCGTCGGACGCCCGTTCGCGCTCGCACCGCGCATGCAGTCCGTCACGCTCGACGTGATCATGGGTGGGATCTTTGGGATCGAGGGCACGCCCTCGCCCGGCACGCCTGAGTACCGGATCCGCCAGACCTTCCGCCGCCTGCTGCGGATCTCGACCAAGCTGGTCTGGCAACTGGTCGAGCTGCAGAACCTGGGGCGCACGGAGCCGCGGGGGGTCATGCGAGCGGTTCTGAATGTCGCCGATCGCGAGCTCTATGCGGCGATTCGTACCCGTCGGCAGGAAGACTCGGCGATCGGTAAGACCGACGTCCTCTCGCTGCTGCTGCAGGCCCGCGACGAGCACGGCCAGCCGCTCAGCGACGAGCACATTCGCGACGAGCTGATGTCGCTCGTGCTGGCCGGGCACGAAACGACCGCGAACTCGCTGGCGTGGACGTTCGAGCGGCTGGTTCGCAACCCCGGCCCGTATGAACGGCTGCGCCTCGCGACGCGTGCGGGCGGCGATCAGGCCGAGGCGTACGTCGAGGCCACGATCCACGAGGGAATGCGGGTGCGTCCCGTGATCCCGATGGTCGTTCGTCTGGTCAGACGCACCTGGCAGCTCGGAGACTATGTCGTCCCGGCCGAAACACCGGTCGCCGTCAGTATCGTCGCCTTGCACCATCGCGAGGACGTGTATCCCGATCCGTTCGGTTTCCGCCCCGAGCGCTTCCTTGACCGCAAGCCCGGGACATATACATGGATCCCGTTCGGTGGCGGGATTCGTCGCTGCCTCGGCGCGTCACTGGCGATGGCCGAGCAGCGTGTCGTGCTCGACGCCATCGCGCGGCGAACGGACATGGCCGCTCCCGATCCCCGACCCGAGCGAGCGCGCCAGCGCAACGTGACGATGATCCCGAGTCGTGGCGGCCGGGTGATCGTGACCTACAAGCGGACCTAGGCGGCGGCGGCGCGGCGTCGCCGGTCAAGATCGGGACGCGAGTACCATCACCCCGCCGGGCGGTTAGCTCAGCTGGTAGAGCACCTGCCTTACAAGAACGAGCTAACCCGCAGGCGGGATCACGGAAAACGCTGGTAGTTGCAGGGATCGCGGCTGCTGGCGGCTCTAGCGGCGTCGGGAGCGTTGTCGCAAGTTCGCACGCGATGCGTTCCGTTTGCGGGCACGGGTGCCCGATCGCGCGGAGGGCGGTGTAGCTGATGGACGCCGGCGACTGTCAGAACGAGCTCGGGATGATGCTCGCGATGGTCGCCGGCGACCTGACCGCGGTGCGGGCACTGATCGATGGGCTGCCGCGCGACGACGCGCAGATGCTGCTGCTCGCGGCACTGATGCGGGTGCGCTCGCTCGAGTTCGAGTTCATGGCGAGGCCCGAGCCGTGACCGACGACGAGTTACCCCGCGACCCGTGGGGCGATGACGAGCACCCGTACTCGGGGATGCTCGACCGGGCGCGGATGCTGAGGCTCGCGATCGAGGACTCGCCGGATCTCGCGGCGCTCTACGCCACGCTCGGCGCCCTCGCCGACGAGGAGCTCAGGATGGTTGCTTTCGAGCTCGGGATCGACCGCCTATGGGATCGGCGGAGTCCTGGCGGGTGAATCCCGCGAGGTGACTTCCCGACCGGCGCCGGTCGAGTCCGGCGGACGCGGAATCCTTTGCGCCCGCCGGACCTTATCCCGGTGTTTCTAGGTCTGGTTGCAGCCGATCACCGCGCTGATGCGGTTCGCGGCCGTCAGGATGTTCGGCGGTAGCGGACTGTCGAAGCTGGCCGTGAACACGATGTTGCCCACATCCGAGCACACGGTCGCGGTGTAGCCGTTCTGATAGGCGCTGATCGCGTCCCTGAGCTGGTTGACCAGGATGATCTTGATCGTCGAGAACGGCAGGTTCGCCCTCACATACGCGAGCAGATCCTGCAACTGCGCCAGAGCGCCCTTGACCTCGACCGTAAACGTTGCGCTCACCGGACTGTTGGCGTCGTCGGAATCGGTCGCCGAGGCCGAGCACTTGACCGTCGTGGTCCCGATCGCAAACGTCGACCCCGACGGATGATCGCAGCTCACCGGCGGTGTCTGGCCACCCTCATCGCTCGCCGTCGGCGGCGTGTAGTGGACGACCGCGCCGCCCGGCCCGGTCGCATTGGTCGTGATGTCGGCCGGCACGTTGTGCAGCGCCAGATCCGCGTCGGTGACCGTGACCGTGAACTGTGCGCTCACCGGACTATTGGAATCGTCGGCATCGGTCACCGTGCAGGTCACGGTCGTCTTGCCGACCGCGAACGTCGACCCCGACGGGTTATCGCAGTGGACCGACGCGGTCGGCGGGTTGTCCTCGTCCACGACCGTCGGCGGCGTGTAGGTCACGACCGCCCCGTGCGGACCGGTCGCGTTGACCGTCATGTCCGCCGGAACGTTCGCGAGCGCGAGGTCCGCGTCCGGCGGCGTGTACAGCTCCGCGCTCGCCAGGAAGCCGCTCGACCCGAAGCCGCCGGCGACCAGCACCTTCCCGTTCGGAAGCAACGTGGCCGTGTGGTCGTAGCGGGCGGTGTTCAGCGACCCGGTCGCGCTCCAGGTGCCGCTCGCTGGGTCATACAGCTCCGCGCTCGCCAGCACTCCGCTCGACCCCAAGCCGCCGGCGACCAGCACCTTCCCGTTCTGAAGCAACGTCGCCGTTTCTTCGTAGCGGGCGGTGCTCAGCGACCCAGTCGCGCTCCAGGTGCCGCTCGCTGGGTCATACAGCTCCGCGCTCGCCAGGAAGCCGGTCGACCCGAAGCCGCCGGCGACCAGCACCTTCCCGTTCTGAAGCAACGTGGCCGTGTGAAAGTCGCGGGCGGTGTTCAGCGACCCGGTCGCGCTCCAGGTGCCGCTCGCTGGGTCATACAGCTCCGCGCTCGCCAGCGCGCCGGGCTGCGTGAAGCCGCCGGCGACCAGCACCTTCCCGTTCGGAAGTAACGTGGCCGTGTGAAAGTCGCGGGCGGTGTTCAGCGACCCGGTCGCGCTCCAGGTGCCGCTCGCCGGGTCATACAGCTCCGCGCTCGCCAGCGCGCCGCCCGGCGCGAAGCCGCCGGCGACCAGCACCTTCCCGTTCGGAAGCAACGTGGCCGTGTGGTCGTAGCGGGCGGTGTTCAGCGACCCGGTCGCGCTCCAGGTGCCGCTCGCTGGGTCATACAGCTCCGCGCTCGCCAGCGCGCCGGTCGACCCGAGGCCGCCGGCGACCAGCACCTTCCCGTTCGGAAGCAACGTGGCCGTGTGAAACTCGCGGGCGGTGTTCAGCGACCCGGTCGCGCTCCAGGTGCCGCTCGCCGGGTCATACAGCTGCGCGCTCGCCAGCGCGCCGGTCGACCCGAGGCCGCCGGCGACCAGCACCTTCCCGTTCGGAAGCAACGTCGCCGTGTGGTCGTAGCGGGCGGTGCTCAGCGACCCGGTCGCGACCCAGGTGCCCGCCGATAGCGCAGGCGGCGCGAGCAACAGCACCCCGGAAATCGCACAAACGACCACAGCAACAAACCGGCGAGAACCCCTCATCGCCACCACACCAAACGCAGCACGCGCCCCACAACAACGATCCCAGTCATGCTGACCCTCCTCACTAGCTGGCGGACGGGAGCGATCGGCCAACGGTCGAAACCCCCATCGCGCCCGCGCGCAAGCTACGGGCATAAGAACGGACTGTCAAGCAAGCCCTAGCAACGTCTATAGATCGCGTCCTCCGCGACTGTCTAAGCGCCGCTCGCCGGCGGGTGAATCCGGGCCGGCTAGTCGGGATTGCGTTCGCGGTCCCGCTCAGCGGCGTCACGTTCGCGCTGCTGTTGCGTCTGCCAGCGGCGGACGAGATGCGGCACGCCGACGAGGGGCTCGCGCTGCGGATCTACCGTCAGGCGATGCGCCGCGGCGAGGACGAGAAAGCACGGCTGCGGGGGCTCGTGAACGGCGGTTATCGGGCACCGACGACGACGCGACCGCAGCGAAGCCGGTCGAGGAGCTCGCACGGTGAGCCCCGGAAACCCCGTGTTTGCAGGTAGCATCACCGATCGCCGGGCGGTTAGCTCAGCTGGTAGAGCACCTGCCTTACAAGCAGGGGGTCGCCTGTTCGAGTCAGGCACCGCCCATCTGGGGAAGTGCCTGCAAGATGGTCGATTTGTGGCACTCGCCACGAGCCCGGTGCCCGCCGAGAACGCTCTTGGGCATCACGATTGGGCATCACTTGGCGGCATGACCAGATGAGCGCGATGAAGCGGTCACGCGCGGCGAGGCCCGCGACCAGCTCGTGTGCGTTGGCCGGCGGCTCCGCAGCCGCATCGCCACCCGGCGACCGTTTGCTGAGATCTCGCTAATTCCGGCCGGCGTCCGTCCGCGCTTCCCGCACTTAGCAGGAACGCAATCGTCGGAGCCGAGATGCTCGTGCCTGAGGCCAAGAGTGAATGCGGGTCTCGACAACGCCGAGGCCGAAGGTTGTCCGCGGCGCGCGCCCTACGCGAGACTTACCATCGGTGACGGTTGGGAGAACATCTGTGGGCGGAGGGAGGCAGTTCGATGTTGTGGTCGTGGGTGGTGGGGCCGCTGGCTGCGTAGTTGCCGCGCGCCTCGCGGAGGCCGCTTCTCGTTCGGTGGTGCTGCTCGAAGCGGGGCCCGATCTGCGGTCGAATCTGCCCGAGCAGTTCCGCGATGGCTGGCGCCTGGCGCACGAGCCTGAGTGGGGCTACACATCAGATCCCGACCCGCGTGGGCAGGTCGAGGACCTGCGGCGGGGGAAGCTGCTCGGCGGCACGTCGTGGCTGACCAGGTTCGCGGTTCGCGGCTCTCCTGCCGACTACGACGAGTGGGAGGCGCTCGGCAATCCGGGCTGGAGCTTCGATCAGGTGCTGCCGTACTTCACGCGGCTTGAGGCGGACGCTGATTTTGGTGACCAGCCTTGGCATGGCGACGCGGGGCCGCTACCGATTACTCGCTACCCCGATCTCGAGCTGACCGAGATCGCGGCGGCCGGACTCAGGGCGCTGGAGGCAGTGGGCTTCCCGTCAATCGAGGATCACAATCGGCCTTGGGCCGTCGGTGCTGGTCGGATGCCGATGAGCTCCCGCAGCGGCCTGCGCGTTACCACCGCCGACGCCTACCTGCCGCTTGGCGCTACGCCACCCAGCCTTGAAATACGAGGTGATGCCCAGGTCGCCAACGTCGTTGTCGACCACACGCAAGCCACCGGCGTCCGATTGATCGACGGCTCTGTGATTGAGGCCAGCTGGGTCGTGCTGTCGGCGGGGACCTACGGCAGTCCGCCAATCCTGATGCGCTCGGGCATCGGTCCGGCCGATCACCTGCAGTCGCACGGGATCACGGTTCGGGTCGATCTCCCAGGGGTGGGTCAGAACCTGGCCGACCATGCTGGTGTGGATATCGACTGCGGGTATCGCGGGTCGGCGCGCAGTTCCCCCGTTTTCCACCTACTCGCCACATTCCACAGCTCAACCACACCGAGCAGCGAAGCGCCCGACCTGATGCTGTGGCTGTCCGATCCGCGAGGCGAGCCGCCAATCTTCGAGATCGACGTTGGGCTCCTGCGGCCCCGATCGAGAGGAAGCGTTCGGCTGCGGTCGGCGGATCCGGCCGACTCCCCGCGCATCGAGCTGCCGGGGCTGCGCGATCGGCTCGACCTCGAACGCCTGGTCGAGGCCTACGTTCGCGGGCTCGAAGTAGCCCGGCATTCCGACATCCGACGGCTCTGTGCCGACCTACCGTTACACGAGGCGCAAGACACGGCCCAACTACGCGAGGTGGTCAGCGCCAACAGCTACTCGTTCCCGCACGTCGCTGGAACATGCGCAATGGGTCCACGCGCGGAGGAAGGCGCCGTTGTCGATGGCTCGGGACGCGTACACGGCACGGAGCGGCTCAGCGTTATCGACGCATCGATCATTCCGAATGGGCCGTCGGCGTTCACCCAACTCCCCACAATCATGCTCGCTGAGCGTCTCTCCGAACGGCTCGCGTCGACGATCTAGGTTTGTTCGGGCGCCACGGACCACGCCGCGACGCGGACGGGCCTCTCGATCACAACCGACAGACAGCAGCCGCGCCTTCCGCGCAAGGCAGGGCACTGCTCGGCGGCGCGTAGATGCCCGACGGGCGAAGAGAGCAGGTCTGGGCCACCGGCGGGCGCAGACGATCCGGTTGGAGCGCAGAGTGTCGGAGTAGCCCGAAGCATCAGTGCCGCCGAGGGTCGCGAGTTCTTGCCAAATCCCCCGGCGGAGCGGCAGTGCCGCTGCCGGGCGCCACCAGACCGCTCTTGTCGATCAACTCACCATTCTTGGCACGACTGGCGCCCACTTTATACGCCTGACTTTCGTCAACGGACCATGTACGATCAAACTCGTACGGGGGCTGACCCAGGAGGGCAAAGTGTCAAGGCTCGGTCGTTTGGGAACGCGTCGCATGGCTGCGATCGGATTCGCGTTGGCGACGATGGCTGGGGTGCTGACTCTGCCTGCCACTCCGGCGGGAGCCTTCCCATGCACGCCTTACACGTGCGGCTACGACCCAGGAACCGTCCCCATTCAGTGGACCGTCCACACAATGCAACACATGACCGGGCAGGTCGAGGCAACGACATGGCCGCCCGTGATCGGCCAGACCGACTTCATCCGGTGGAACGTCCACCTCCAGGAGGACATCTCTACCGGGAAGCTCTTCTACTCCCTCACGGGCCCCAATGGCAGGACAGAAAGCTCAGGCCCCATCTGCGGAGCGGTGCCCAGCGGATCGGAGACGATTCCTTCCTTTGACCCGAACCTAATCGCCGTGCCCTTTTTCGGAGTTCCCGTGCTACCAGTCAACGCCCCCTGTCCGATCACGGCCGGTTCCTACGACACCGGCCTGGTCCCATTTACGATTCCGAGGGACGTCCAGCCGGGGACCTATGTCCTCCAGGTCCAGATGACCGACCAAACCAGCTCGACAGTCCTCCTGGCTGACCTGTCGATGTCGCTGGCCGAAGATTCGGACCTCGCCCTGACCGGCGTTCCCGCGAACATCACCACCAACGCCAACGGCCCGACCGGGGCAGTCGTGAACTACACGCCGCCGACCGCCACCGACGAGGGCGACGAGACCCCGCCCGTCGTCTGTGCGCCCCTGTCGGGGACGGTATTCGTGATCGGCAAGACGACAGTGACGTGCACGGTGACCGACTCCGACGATTCCAATAGTCCGCAGACCGCGACGTTCTCGGTCACCGTCAACGGTGCGCTGGCGCAGTTGCAGAACCCGCTGCTGCCCGATGTGCGAACGATGCCTGCGACGGTCGGCAGGCTGATTCTGGTCAACGACATCAACGGCATGATCAGCAACCTGCAGGCCGGGAGGACCGCCTCGGTCTGCTCTGAGCTGAGTTTCATGCAGCTTGTGGTCCAGGCATGGTCCGGGAGTTCGCTGATGACAACGGCCCAGGCCGAGACGATCCTGGCCGACGTCAACCAGATCAGCGCAGTGCTGGGCTGCAACGCGGGCACACCCGGATAAGGGTCGGTCCCGGCGGGTGCGACAGCTCGCGTCCGCCGGACCCACGCCGAGCGTTCGGTTAGTGCTTTGATCGATTTCCAACACTCTCGTCCGAACCGTCCCCCCTCTTTCGCCGGGTGGTCGCACTCCCGGCTGACGGGGTGCTGAACGTCTTCCTATCCGCGCGCAACTCAGGTCTCTCGGCGAGCAAGCAGCGATGCGCGTCGTGTGGTCAGAGCAGGACGCGCTGGTCCTTCCGCGAGTTGGTGTCAAGCGGAGCGCGCTTCGCGGGGTTGCTGTGTGACGCCGCTGCCGATGCCGGCCTTTACAACGTTTTGGAGATCGGCGGGATCGAGTAGGAGGTCGTCTTTCTCGGTTGCGCGGAGATGGGCGCCGCCGACGAGGAGGATGGCGAGGGCGTCGACATCGGTGTCGATCGCGATCCGGCCGAGCCCGCGCTCCGCCGTGAGATAGGCGGCGACGATCTTGGTGATCTCCGCAGCCACTGGGATCCCGGCCGGAGTGATCAGGCGCAGCCGCGTGATCAGGGCTTGGCGTGAGCAGACAAGATTGATGATGCCGATGGCTGTCGGGGTGAGAGCCGCGGCGAGCGTGCCCGCGAGGTTGTCGAGCACCGTTCCGGTGCCAGCGGCCGCGTGGAGCTTGGTGGCCAGGCTGTCGAGCCGCTCGATTTGGCTCAGCGTGAGCGCAGCGAGGAAGGCGTCGGTCCGGCGGCACCTTCACCGTGCGATACGCCGCGCTCGCGGTGACCGCCCGCCGATCGCCCGACCGCACCCCAAGCACCTGAAGTACCACCGGCGCCGACGTCCCCAGCGTGCGCATCACCACGAGATCTCGCTCAGAGTTTCGCCGTCCACGCAAAGCGACACCGGCGGTTCTGGCAGCCGCCGTCGCGCTCCTCGCCAGACTCGCGCTTGGCGACGTCGCTCGGCGCGAGGCTCCAAGCGAGCGTGCTCGTATCCGCGCGTTGCGGGTGTACATGCGCGTCCGGGGAGATGCCTCTGGCGGCGATGAAACAGGACTCCGGCGCTCGATCGGCGATCGGGATATCCGGTGCGCCCAGGATCTCAGCTCGGGTTCCGGCGGTGGGGGCTCGGCGATCCGGCGTTGGTGCTTAGGTCGCGGGGGCGACGAATTTTCCGCGGCGGCGCATTTCGGCGATTCGGTCCCTGTCGGGGTGGTCCGATCGTCTCAGGAGCTCGATCTCGCGCTCGAGGTCGTATTCGACGCGCACGACGTCCACGCGACCGGATTCCAACAAAAGGTAGGACGCGCGCGGGTCGCCGTCAAAAGGGGAGCCGATGCTGCCGCTGTTCGCGATCGTGAGGTGATCGAGCTGACGAACGTAGGGCCGGTGGATGTGGCCGTAGACGACAGTCCGCGCACCGGACGGCCCATACGTCTCGGCGAGCGTGTCGTTGTCAGTGTCGGGCGATGGCGCTCGCCATAGATCGCCGGGGCTGGCGTGAACGATCAGGCGCTCCTGCTCGCGGTGCTCGTTGGGGAGTCGCCTGAGCCAGGCCAAGCGCTCGTCGCCGAGCAGCTCGCGGGTCGCAGGTGCGTATTCGTCGAACAGCAGCCGCAGCAGCGCGTGGAGCTTGGGCGCGTTGCGCAGCTGAACCTCGTGTTCCTCCGGACGCCAAAGAAGCTCGTCGGTGTTACCGACGATCCCTGACCAGCCGAGCTCACGGATTCGATCGATCACCTCCGCTGGTTGACAGCCGATCAGCACAAGGTCCCCGCCGTGCACCACTCGGTCGACCCCGCGTCGTGAGATGTCTGCGATGACCGCCTCGAGTGCGGTGAGGTTACCGTGGATATCTGAGACGATCGCGACGCGCATTCGTTTGGCTGCGATTGACGAGGTGGGCGCCAGCGTAGTGACCGAAATGAGCCGACAGACCCAAGCGACCGCATAAGCTGATCTCCTGGATGGCACTTCGACATCGGAGCCTCACGCGGCGCTCGCCAACACGGGCGTTGTGAGGATCCAGGGTCCGTTCGCGCGGATCGACCAAGCGTGGAGCGAAGCCCGCTGTGTCATCGACGGGGTCACGGCTGGTGGGGCGCCCTTGGCGATCATCGGGGACTTCGTCATTCCGCCGGCTTGCGGTCCGTCGAGCCGCGACTTCCAAACACTGCACTTCGACTTCGGGCTGCCGCTCGTCCCAGTTCGGCCGACCGACGTGGCCTGTTTCACCGCCCTCCATGTACCGGCCGAGATGCCGGCGAGTGACGCGGTCACACGACTGGTGCCGCTTCAGCCGCTGCTCGCCGGTCGTCGATGGCCGAACCACGATGAGCTCGTTCAGCGGCTCACTGCGTACGGCCACAGTCACGGGGCGCGTGACGACGCCGCCGGTTACACAGAGGGCAGCTTGGCGCGGCTGATCGAGGCAGCGCTGGGTGATCGCCCAGCCCTACCGAGCCTCAAGACGGACTCCGGCTTCCTGTGCGGGAACGAGTTCGTGAGTGCTGTCGACGAGCTCGAGTTCTTCGCAGAGCGGAGCCTTCTAGTGGAGGCCGTCGAGATCGACGTCCGTCTGCGCCCGGGGGAGCTACTCATCTTCGACAACCTCGTGCTCGCCCACGGACGCCGCGGCGCTCGCCAACCAGGCGAGCTACACCAGCGCGTGTTCGGTCACCAGTTGCTGCCCGTGGAGCAACAGACCGAAATTCGCGCCCGAGTTCTCACCGCGTTTCGCTGACCCGCATCCCTGAACCTCACCGGCCCGCATTCCGCGCGTAGCGAGAGCGCTGACGACTGCGGGGACAGGCGCGTCGGAACCTGAAAGCAGGTCAGGGCCGGGGTGATCACTGAGTGGCGAAGCGATCGCGTCGGCACCATTCGTCGGGACGATCCTGACGTCGACAGGCTGTCGGAATATGCGCCTCTCGCCGAAGCGGTCGCGGTTAGCGGCTCAGCGCTGCTGCGAGAGCGATCGTGGGCGCGCTGGTCGGGCGGACGATCGCGTGTGGCCCGGAGCGATAGCCGTGCGGCGGTGGAGCGGCCCGGACCTTATCGACGGGTGATTGTGATTTCGGCGTTGACGATTCGGGGACCGGGACTACGGAATGGATACGCGTCCAGGTCGAGATCCCACGCTTTGGAGCGCACCAGTGCCCCGTGCAGGGTGACCGTCTGTGATCCTTCGATCACGCCGCGCTTGTAGACGTACGGCACGGGGGCGGGGTCCTGCTCGGTCCAAGCGACCCCCCGCCGCAGGTCCTGACCCTTCGCAAGCTCCACGACCGCCTTAAATTCATGGCTCGGAAAGCGGATCAGCACAAAGCTGCCCGCGAAGTTCCGCTGAATGTCGTCGCAGTAATACCTGAGCACGGTGCTGCTCTCCACCCGTCCGCACTTTCCCGCACCGTGGCCCCAGACGTAGATCCCGGCGAATGTGCCGGTTCCCGCGCGGGGACCCGCGTCCTTCGCCATCGCCGCTGTGCCACCTAGGGCGACCGAGGTCGCGACGACGGCAACGATCAAGCCGAGCCACCCGGCACGACGCGACTTCGCGTGAGTTAGGCACTTCCGATTACCCATCAGGTCTCTCCTTTGGGCCTTGCGCCCCGTCGAGAACAAACCTACTGAAACGCCTCAGCACCGCAGCGCGGCGAGAGTACCTACCAGATCGATACAGAGACCGGGTTGACCGGCCGCTACGGATACTGCCGCCTTGATCGCAGGGCGGCCGTGCGCACGGGCTGAGCGAACTTTGCTGGGAAACTTCGGTATTACGAAGTGCATCAGCAAAGTTCGCGAGGGTGTCCGTATCACGTCCGTCCGCAACTTTGTGGCATTGTTCGAGTTTGGGGGCGTGGGGCGCCGACCGGATTGGACTTGGAGGTCGAGAGATGCGCGGGCATATAAACAAGTCGTCGGTTCGTTGCGTGGGCCGTGCTGCCGCGGTGCTCGGCCTCGCTCTGGGGCTGACCGCAGGCCTGTCGAGCGCCAGCGCATGCGCTGCAAGCTGCTTTCAAAGGGGTGTCCTTTTGCGCAGACTCAGTTGGCTGGGGACCATCATGGCTCTCCTCGGTGCCGTAGCTCTCACGGTTAGCGCGCCCGCGGGTGCCGCCGCGCACTGCACGAGGTTCGATAGGCACCTTCGCGTGGTGGCACCGGGCCTACTCGAAACCAGACAGAGCTGCTTGCTTCGTGGAAGTCAGCAGAAGCGTCCAAGCGCTCCGCTCGCAGGTTTCCCGCGACCCGATTGCCACAGGTTCGACGACTGCGACTACGGCTCAACGAAGGTCACCGCGCTCGTGGGCGCGAATTGCGGCGGCGACAAACCTTACGTGCAGGCCGGCGTCAACCAAACGGTCCCAAAATTCGACGCGAGACTGCAGTGGCCACTCCTCGTTGCAGCTGCGATCGCCAGGAACACCGAGCCGTACAAATTCGGCTCCCGAGCCGTAACCAGCTACACGATCGTCCTTAGCGCCCTCCGTTTCGAGGGCGAGGATCAATTGGAGTACGAGGTGAGGTGGTCGTGCACCTCGAACATAGACGACGCCTGGCATGTCTTCGGTTGATATGAGCCCTCGGTAGCCCGAAACCGACGGTGGTCACCGCAACAGATCGCACGCAAATCGTCGAGCCGCCTGGACTAGAGGCCGCAGCAGCGCGCCATCGAGCGCCAATGCCCAACGTCGGCCTACCCACCGAGGCCGGCCGCTGGCGACGCACCGGAGAGCACAACCGGAGTCCAGCCCGGACTGCAGGGCGCGATCGCTTTTGTCGGGTTGCCGCGCCAAGTCCGCCTATCGAGTTGACGACGACCGAGACGCCAACCCGGCGAGCGAATGCAGAGCGCTTCGCCCCGATTCGGATCGCCTGCCGACTGCGGACACGCGGAACCACGGAAACAGGTCCCCTGCCGCTCAAGCTGACTCCGCCCTGCTCCTCGCCAGTTCCGTGCATCTGCTGCTAGCTGGCCGGCTGTGACCTCGAGCTAACGGTCGCCTGCTCGAGCGCGTCGCGAAGGGCTCGAAGCAACCCCCAAAGGGCCGACCGATTGCGATCCACGCGTGGCCGCTTGCACCCACGAGCGGTCATGCTGACAGGGCCTCACGCGGGCGATCTGGCTTCCGCTATCGGACACAAGCACTCGCGAGGGCAAACCGCGGCAAACCGCTCGCCGAGCCAGGCAAGCACTGTGCCAGACTCGCCGGCGCCGTCGACGACTGCGGATGCTCAGCGCTTGAGGCCTAACGATCGGGGGCCCGTGACTTCAGTGGATAGCGTTCTGGGTGCTCGATCGAATCGATCGAAAGGTCAACGTCGAGGTCGGGCCAATACAGGTGACGCGGGGCGGGGCGTTCGAGCTTGATGATCGCCTCGACAGGCGCGTGTTTGAACCAGGGAAAATCTTCGAACGGCAGGAACAACTCGCCACCGTCGATCAGCAGCCAGAAGCCGTGTTTGGAGATGTTCGTGACTTCAGCTTCCGAAGTGGCGGGTCCAGGCATCCCTGATCTCCTGCTCGCGCTCGATGATCAACTGTAGGACGCGCTTCAAGTCGTGATCGCTCAGCTCGTAGTTGCGGGCCAGCTCGATCTCCGGCTCCATCCAGAACTTCGCCTCGCCGTCGGCCGACTGGACGTGGATGTGCATCCGCTCCTCCTCCCGGAAAAGAAGAAGAACCTGAATGGACCCTCCCGAAACACAGTCGGGCTCACGCCACCGCCCCTGCAATACCGCCGCCAGCTGCAGCAACACACTCTACGCACAGGTGTGCTGAGGGCGAAAACGTCCCAAAACGTCCCATGAAATGGGCACATCCATCGGCAAATCCGCCTCGCCGGGGCCGGGGGTGTCCGGAGATGTCCGGAGATGTCCGGCCCCAGGCAGCAAGATGTCCGGAAACGTCCCGAAACGTCCTCGCGTAGACGACAAGATGTGCGGAGACGTCCTCCCTCAACGTTGTCGCCAAGTGAACGCCGGGGCATCGAGGGGGGACAGCACCGCTGAGCGAACGCCTATCGTCGCGCGCGAACGAGGAGCCGAGCGTCCGAGCTCGGCCAAGGAGAACGCGCGCGGCCATGGGCCCCGGCATTTGGAAAGGTTGGCGCGCGCGTAATCGAGGCATCGACCTCGCGTCCATGCTCGGTACAGGTTCTCGCGCGCGAGATTGAGTGGGGGCCTCGCAGGCAGGGCCTACCGTAACCCTGGACCGGCGGCGAGGCGTCACGACGACTCCGCTGGCTCGAGGCGGGCTCGCGCAAACGCGGCATCCAGCCGCTCGAGCTCCTCCGGTCGCAGTTTCGTACTGAGGTACCGGTCGGTCGTGGAGAGCTTCGCATGGCCGAGGAAGTCACGCACGAACACCGGATCGGCGGTCCGAGCGATCAGGCTTCCGGCGGCATGGCGGAGCCCGTGCAGCCGGACCGGACGAAGACTGGCCGCCGCGCATCCAGCCTTGTACCGTCGGCGCAGTGCAGAAGGGTCGAGGCGCCGGCCCCACCGGTTGCAGAGCACGTAATCGTCCGGAGCGGTGAACTCGTCGCGACTGGCGAGCCGCGCCAAGGTCGCAACCGCCGGGGTCGGGAGCGGTACGAATCGGTGCCGGCGTCCCTTCGGAAGGGTTTCCTGACCGGCAGAGAGGCCGCGGCGGACGAGCAGGAGCCGGTCGTCGAGGTCGACGTCTTCCCATCGCAGCGTGAGCACCTCGCCGACACGGAGACCGGTGTAGAACAGGAGGCGGAA
Source organism: uncultured Solirubrobacterales bacterium (assembly GCA_963824755.1). GTDB lineage: Bacteria > Actinomycetota > Thermoleophilia > Solirubrobacterales > Solirubrobacteraceae > Palsa-465. The sequence goes on from CAWGQT010000034.1 coordinate 21,013, forward strand.
CGCGTCGGCGTCGCGGTGATCCTCGAGCCGACGGGCTGCGAGCTCGCCTGGGTCCAAAGCCGGCCTCCCGCTCCGGTGCTCACCTCGCTCGCAGGCGCGGGCAAGCGCCTCGACCTCCTCGACCTCGTAGTAGTCGAGGGCTGCAGGCGGATCCTCGCGGCGCTTGTCGGTTCCAGCCACGGGATCGGCCGGCAGGTTGTAAGTGTCCGAGCGCGCGCCGTAGTTGAACATCGCTGCAAGCACTTGACGATGCTTGTTCACGTTCCGCGCCGTCAACCCCTCGGCGTCGAGAGAGCGAAGGAACCGGCTCACGTCAGCGGTCGTCACCTCGGCAGCAGCCTTGTCGCCGAAAGCGCCCATGATGCGACCGGAGCTGACCCTGTCGCCACGGCGAAACCGTTCGCCCGGTTCGCGCAGCAGCCACCGGTAGTCGGCAACGGTCGAAGGCTTGGCTCCCCTGACCTCGGCAAGCCACGCCAGCCACTCCTGCGCCAATTCCCGCACCGTCACCTTCCGCTCCGCAGCCTGGCGGCGACGGCGCTCCGCGTCCGCCAGCTCCGTCGCGTGCTCCTCCATTGCAGCGACCGCGGCGACGTTCGCCGCCCGCGGGTCGAGCCATCCCTCCGGACAGCGGCCTTTGCGCTTGCGCCACCCACCGTTGCCATCCGGCTCCTGCCACGCCAGCCCCCAGCCGGCGCTTCTTCAATCGCCATGCGTCGCCCGAAGCGGCGCGAAAGCGCCACTGCGCATCCCAATACACGCGGTCGCCGGCGCCGTCCCGCACTCGGATTACGAGGCTGCCCTGCTCGACCGACATCCGACGTGACACGACGGACATCCTACCGCCCGGATCGGATTGGGCATCAGCTGGGCATCACCAGAAATTGGGCATCACATTAGGCATCAAACTCATCTCAGAGTGCCATATTTACAGCAGTTTCCCGAGATGATTATTCAGCAATTTCGGTGGGCCACACAGCGATCGCCTGCCTTACAAGCAGGGGGTCGCCTGTTCGAGTCAGGCACCGCCCATCGAGGAATGGCCTGCAAAGGCGGGGCTTGCTGGCGGGGCTCGCTGTGGCTGCGCCGCTCATCGAGTCAGTGCGCGGCCTTTTCCGGCCTTTTCAATGGTCCGGAGGCTTGTCGTTGCAGGCGTGATTTCGTGCCTGGGCTCGGCTGCTCCAAGAAGCTGGCGGATTTCCGCTCGTAGGGCGTCACGGTCCTGGCGGGCCATTAATTGGGCGTAGATAGCGAGCGTGGTCGTGGGTTGGCGGTGGCCGACCTGGGCTTGAACGTAGGGGAGGTCGTAGCCGGCGGCGACCAGGAATGTGATGTATGTGCGACGCAAGGTGTGCGGCGTGACGTGAGCGAGGATCGGTGGCTCGTCGCGTTCGTTGCGGATTTCGTTCGTGCGGGCTACGACAGGATGAATGACGCGCTTGAGTACGTTGGCCCGGTCGGGGCGCGTCCCGGCGCGGGTGGGGAAGGCGGGTGATTCGAGCACGCGGGAAGGGTCTGACGCTCGGTAGCTGGTCAGCTCGTCGAGGAGGCTCGGGTGTATGTCGACCGACCGGACGCCGGCCTCAGTCTTCGCGTCCCGAACTGTGAGCCGGGCCTTCGCGAGGTTCAGGTCGCTCACGTCGAGCAGGCACAGCTCGCCCACGCGTAGGCCGGCGAGACCGAGAGTCGCGATGATCGCACGGCGGACGCCGCACGAGTTCGATTCGGAGCAGCCATGGAGATACATCGCCGTGGTGGGAGCTACGCCAACTCGCTTCGCGATCGTCTTCCAGTCCACGCCCGCCTCGTCACGGAGCAGCCGGATCTCGGCAGCTCGCTCGAGAGTTTCTGGCCGATGCGGAGCATCGAGTTGGCGAGCCGCCACCAACATCGTCAGGAACTCATCGACGTCGAGTACGCCACGGTTTGGGCGCCGCTCTTGCTTCTCGCGGGTCCTTCGTCCCCGTGCGACGTTTCGCTCGATCCAGCCGGCGTCCTCGGCCTCGTCGAGAATCAGGGCGAGCGTCCGCAGCGTCTTGTTGATCGACTCGTTCGAGAGAGTCCGGAGCGCCGGCCGCTCCGGGCATCGCGTAGAGGCCTGCCTGCCAATTCCCAGTCGCGAATCTGAGCGTTCTCTGCATGGATGCGTTGCCGGTATTCGCGGATCGTTGCAGTGGTGATCTGCGACGGGACGAGCTCACCGAAGAACGGCGCCAGGTAGCGCCGAAGCTGCAGCTCGTTTCAGCTCGATCGTCCGTGGGCGAATCGCTGGGTTGCGTCGGCGTGCGTCAAGCCAGTCGGTGGCGAGCTCCCTGAACGTTGGTTCGTCCTCGCCGCTCGGCCGATCCGCGGGGCGAGGTGTCCAGAGCCCGAGTTCGATCTTGGCCAGTTGCTGTCTGCGCGCTCGCTCGGCACGAGCCTCGTCCCATCCGTCTTGTTGGTTGCCAAGCGAGACGCGCTCATCCGCCCCGGCGATGCGGATCCGAAGGCCGAACGTGACTGAGCCGTCGGAACGCACGTCGCGGGTGATCTGAACGCGGGCAGGTCGCGGCATTGCTCAGTTGCCTGGCGGGGGCGCGAGCCGTGGCGCGTCCGTGAGCAGTTGCCTACGCCGGCGTCGCGTGCGTGTGTGGGAGCGCGGCGCCTCATTGGCCGTGGGCGTGGTCTGCTCGGTAGCGCTCGCTGTTGGCAACGCGTTGACGTCGAACCTGATCGGAGACTTGTAGCCATCGCCGAGCTTATAGCCGCCCCATTCGCGCCAGTGCGCATAGACAGTCGATCGGGCAACTCCGAGGAGCACCGCTACATCGTCCACGGTCAGGTGGGCTTGAGCCGAGTGGTTGTGCGTTGTCAGTCCGGCGACGATTTCTTGAAGCTCGTCGCGAAGCTCTGCAGCGACACGCTGGACGATCAGCTGGATCGTGGGTTCGTCGATCGCAGTAATGAGCCCTGTCTCGAGCATGACGAGCACTGTAGCAGATATGTTGCATGAGTGCGGTCTGCCACGTCATCGGATATTCTCCTCATGTGCGGCCGGACACCGTGAAGAGCTCGGCGCTGTTGCGCGAGGCCAGGCTGCGTGCAGGCCTCAGCCAGGTGGCACTCGCAGAGCGCAGCGGCAAGGACCGCGTTCAAATCGCCCGCTACGAGGCCGGGGCTGTCGCGCCGAGCCTTGACACGCTCCTCGAGCTGGTCCATGCGTGTGGCTTCGACCTTCCGCTCGAGTTAGTCCCGCTCGAGTCAACCGCCGACGACCATCTGGCGGAGCTGCAGCAGCTCTCGCCGGAGCGGCGCCTTGACCGGATGCTCAGTCGTATTCCAGGCGCGGGTTCGTAAGTGGCGAGACATCCCGACAGCTTCGATCCGCGAACCATTCTCGCTGCGCTCGAGCGCAACTACGTCAACTACGTTCTGATCGGAGGGCTGGCTCGCGTGCTCCGTGGTGCAAACGAGATCACGGATGGCGTTGACATCTGCCCGTCGTTCGCCGCCGACAACCTCGACCGGCTGGGCCGGGCTGGTACACGTGAGTGAGGTGGGTCTCGACCGTTTTCAGCGTGATGAACAGCCGTTGCGCGATCTCGGCGTTGGTCTTGCCGGCCGCGGCGAGGGAGGCGATTCGGAGCTCGCTCGCTGTGAGCGCGTTGCGTCCCCGCAATTCATCACGTCGTGGACGGGCGCCTGCAGCGCGGAGCTCCTCGACGGCTCGGCGCATCAGGCGCGTAGCTCCACACTGCCGAGCCTCCTCGAGTCCTGCCGCGAGCGGCTCGCGCGCTTCGCGCCGCCGGCCGGACCGTCGGAGCGCGGCGCCGAGCTCGACTTCGCTTCGAGCGTGCTCGAGTCGCGCTGGTGAGTCGCGGACGGCGTCGCCGCTCTCCTGCAGGAGCGCGATTGCGGTCGCGTCCCGACTGAGCATCCCTGCCGTGCGGCACGCGCGCGATACGGCCAGAGAGCGCTCGAGGAGTTGCTCGTCTCGAAGGGCGTCGTCCGCCGCGTGGATGTGCGCCGGATGATCGACTGGCTGGTGTCGCGCACGCCGGCGGACGGCGCACGGCTCGTCGCGCGTGCGTGGGTAGATCCGCAGTTCAAGGGTCGCCTGCTCGCGGACGCGCGTGCGGCCGCGCTCGAACTCGGTCTCGATCCGGGCCCGTCGCCGGTCGTGACAGCCATCGAAAACACCGCGGCCGTGCATCACATGGTGGTGTGCACGCTTTGCTCCTGCTATCCCCGCGCGCTGCTCGGCCCGCCTCCGGACTGGTACAAGGGCCTGCCCTACCGGTCGCGGGCCGTGACTGATCCGCGTGGCGTGCTCGCCGAGTTTGGGGTGGAGCTCGATGACGACGTCGAGCTGCGGGTGCTGGACTCGACTGCGGACATCCGATACCTCGTGATTCCCCTCCGCCCTAGCGGGAGCGGGGACATAAGCGAGCAAGACCTGGCCGCCCTCGTGACCCGCGACTCGATGATTGGCGTCGCCCAGCCCACGGCGCCGACGCCGGCGCACTAGGCCGCGAGCTCCCGTCCGCGTAGGAAGAACCGTCGGTGTGCGGACCTGCCGGTGTCACAGGCAAACCGGGCCAGGTCCAGCCACCGATGCGCGCGATCCTCTGGTCGCGAGGTTGTCGCGGACCGCGCCTGGCCGGCGGGCGGGCTTGAGCTGCCCAAGGAGCTGTTCAAGCTTCGACTGATCGCCCGTTCCGAGCAGCGAGATACATCCCAGCTGGGCGTAGCTTGGCCGCGGCATACTTAGCGGCTATTGCCCTGCTTGCCGCGGGGGCCCGAACGACGTAGCATCCGCCGATAGACCGTGACCCCTGGGGCGTGTGTGGTTTGTGGCCGGGCGAATCGGCCGGGGGCCTGCTTTTGCGCAGGCTGCGGTGCTGAGCTCGAGCTGCGGTGCGAGTCGTGCGGAGCCATCCTCGCGCGCGACTCGAGCTTTTGTGATTCGTGCGGCGCTGCCGCCGGCCCACAGCCTCGCGGCTCTGACGCGCCCGGCGAGGCGCGGAAGGTCCTGACGGTGGTGTTCGCCGACCTGATTGGGTCGACGGCACTTCAGGAGGAACTCGATCCCGAGCTGACGCGTCGCCTGATGACCCGATTCTACGAGCGGGTTCGGGCGGTGATCGAGGCTCATCGGGGAAGCATTCAGCAGTTCAGGGGTGACGGCGTGGTGGCCGCATTCGGCGTCGATGAGCTGCGCGAGGACGACGCGCTGCGTGCCGTCAGAGCGGCCGCGGCGATGGGTATTTCGCTCGCGGACCTCAATCACGAGCTCGATCGGCAGTGGGGCGTGCGCCTGCGGATGCGCACGGCGGTGAACACCGGCGAACTGGTCGTCAGCGAGGGAGGGATTCTCGTCGGCGACACCATGAACACCGCCGCGCGGCTCGAGCAGGCCAGCTCGGACGGCGAGGTGCTGATTGGCGAGGCGACCTGGCGCCTGGTCCATCACATCGTCGAACTCGAGCCGGTCGCGCCGCTCGCGCTGAAAGGCAAGTCAGAGCCCGTCCGGGCTTGGCGGCTGGCCTCGGTTGCCGGTGCCGAGCGCCGCCGCACGCCGGCGGCCGAGGCGGCGTTGGTCGGCCGGGCCGACGAGCTGGCGCGGCTCCGCGCGGCGCTCGACGGCGTCATTCGCACCCGCGGGTGCAGATTGGTCACCGTGATGGGGTCGCCAGGTGTGGGCAAATCCCGCCTTGCGCGGGAGTTCGGGCGTCTCGTCCGCGATCAGGCGAGCGTGGTTGAGGGCCACTGTGAGCAGACCGGCGAGGGGATCACGTTCCTGCCGGTTGCCGAGGTTCTCAGAGCGGTCGCGCGGATCGGCGAGGCGGATTCCGCGGAGATCGTGCGCGCGAAATTGAGCAGTGTCATCTCCGCCGACGATCCGGATCGAGATCGCATCGTCGAACTGATCTCCGCGGTGCTTGGCTTTGCCGAACCGGCCTCCGCGGAGGAGACTTTCTGGGGATTGCGCCGCGGGTTGGAGTCACTCGCACGCTCCCGGCCAGTCGTCTTGATCCTCGACGAGCTCCACTGGGCGCAGCCGATGCTGCTGGATCTGATCGAGCACCTCGTCGAGTGGGTCCGCGATGCTCCCGTGCTGATCATCGCGCTGGCGCGCCCCGAGCTGAGGGATGCGCGCGAGGCGCTCACGTTCGCCGGGCGCCGCGTCCGCGACGCGATCGAGCTGGAGGTGCTCGATCAAGCCGATAGCCAGAGGCTGATCCGGGAGCTGCTCGGCGACGTGTCACCCGTCGTGAGCGCCCGGATCCTCGAGACGGGCGAGGGCAATCCGCTGTTCCTCGGCGAGACCGTACGGATGCTGGTCGACGAAGCCCTGCTTCGGCGGGAGGGCGAGTCATGGGTTGCGGGTCGCGAGCTGGCCAGCGTGAGCGTCCCGCCAACGATCCAGGCATTGCTCGCGGCGAGGATCGAGCGCCTTGATGCCGACGAGCGCGAGGTGGTCGAGCGCGCCGCGGTGATCGGGCACCAGTTTTACCGGGGCGCGGTCGCCGAGCTCGTGGCGCCCCCGCTGCGAACCGATATCGACGCTTATCTCGATGCGCTTCGGCGCAGGGACATGGTGGAGCCCGAGGGCACCTACTGGGTCGACGAGCCGGTGTATCGATTCCACCACGTGCTGATTCGCGACGCCGCGTACCGGTCGCTGCTAAAGCAGGACCGCGCCGAGCTGCACGAGCAGTTCGCCGACTGGCTCGAGCGCAAGGCCGGCGATCTGGTCGGGGAGCACGAGGAGGTGATCGCCTTTCACCTCGAGCAAGCTCACGAGTACCGGCGCCAGCTGGGTCTGCTGCACGACGGAAACCGAGCGGTGGGCGCGCGGGCGGCCAAGCGGTTGCACTCTGCTGGGCGGCGGGCGATCGCCCGCGAGGATCTCGCTGCTGCGACCAACCTGCTCGGCCGTGCGTTGGGGCGCAACAGCGGCAATCAGCCGGAAATTCTGTGGGACCTCTGCGAGGCGACCCTGTCCGCTGGAGACGTCGCCGCGGCCTGTGAATGTATCGCGCAGCTCGCCGAACTTGCCGGAGGGCACGAGTTGCTGAGCGCGCGTGTTCAGGTGCTCGAGGGACAGCTCGCGAATCTGACCGGTGCCGGGCAAGTAGCGGCGACGGCCGAAACCGTCGCGGTGTCGGCCAAGGCGTTGGGCGACCTCGGCGACCGAGTCGGTGAAGCCAAGGCCTATCACGTCGCCGCGGCTGCTTATGCGCGTCTTGGTCAGGTCGCGGCGGTCGAGGCCGCACTGGACCGGGCGCTCGCGGCGGCACGGGCGGCCGACGATAGGCGGCGCACGACCGCGGTCCTGGCGGCCGCGCCACGGGCGGCCCTGTGGGGCCCCTCCCCAGTCGTCCGCGCGAGCGGACGCTGCCTTGACATCGTGCGGATCCTGCGGATGACGCCCGGCAATCGCCACGTGGAGCCGATCGCGCTGCGCTGCCAGGCAGTCCTCGAGGCGATGCGCGGACGTTCCGACGCGGCGCGGGAAATGCTCCGCATTGGGCGGGCCACGCTCGAAGAGCTGGGCTTGAACCTCGAGCTTCAGGAGACTCGCGTCTACGCCGGGATCGTCGAGCTGCTTGCCGGCGATCCGGCGGCCGCGGTCGAGCACCTGGCGGCCGCGCGGGATGGGTTCGAACGGTGGGGGGTGATGGTCGGAGCGGCGGGGGCCGCGGCGCTGTTAGCGCGCGCCCTTGTCGAGCTGGGCAGACACGAACAGGCGCTCGAGCAGACGCAGTTTGCCGAACGGCACGCCAGCGAGGACCTAAAGACGACGGTCGTCTGGTGCTGTGCGCGTGCCGAGGCGCTAGGAGAACTGGGGGAGATAGAGCAGGCGTTGTCGTTCGCGCGGCGAGCAGCAGCGCTGGTCGAGCCGACTGACGCCCTCGCCGATAAGGCCGACGCGTCGATGTCGCTGGCCAGGGTGATGCTCGCGGCGGGTGACGAAGATGCCGCTCATGCCGCGGCCCGTGCTGCTGGAGTCTGGTATGAGGCGAAGGGACACGCGATCGGCGTCGAGCGAGCGCGGCGCGTTGCCGGTGCCGACTCAACACAGGCCGGTGCCGACTCAACGACGAGCGAGCAGCAGACCGGGGCGCAGCTCACCTCGCATTGGCCAGCGGCCCGAGGCGATCGACCAACCGAACGGTTCTACGCCGAGTTTATGCGGAGGTACGAGCGTCACGACCTCGATTCGATCCTGGCCATGTACGTCGAGGACTTTGTGCAGGTTGATCACCGGCTGCTCGGTTGGCACGAGTTGCGAGGGCACGACGCGATGCGGAGGCAGTACGAGTCGGTGTTCGCGAACTCACCTGACGTTCGCGGGGAGATCGACGAGGTCATCGCCTGTGACGACCGCGTGATCGCGATGCGCGTCGCTTATCGAGGGCACGGGAAGCAGGCGGGTGAGTTCGAAGCCCTTTTCGGGTGCGTGACGGTGGTGGAAGAGGGCCGCGCGATCAGCGTTGACCACTACGATTACGACGACGATCCGGCGATGCTGCGTCGCTTTCACGAGCTTGGCGGATACCCCGTCGGATTCGCCGACCAGCCGCCCGAGCGCCTGGTGGCGGCGGTGTACCGGTCCGTCGCGTGCGGCGACACGCAGCACCTCGGGGAGCTTCATGCGCAGGACGCGGTGATCCTCGATCATCGTGCGCTGCCGTGGGAGGACGCGCGCGGCCGTGCCGCGATCGTTCGCCTGTACGAATCCGGACTCTCGGCGTTTCCGGACCTATGGCTCGACGTTGTGGAGGTGCTGGCCTGCGACGTGCGCCTGATCGCCCTGCGGTACAAGCTGCGCGGTCACGGAATCGACGGCGGCGGCGAGATGGAGGTTCCCATGGGCACTGTTGTCGTGGCCGAGGAGGACCAGCTCGTGAGCGTCGAGCTGTACGACATGGATGACCGCGCCGCGATGCTCGCGCGATACGCAGAGCTAGGCGGGCGCGCTCTCGACGATGTTTCGGTGAGACCGGACGCTAGGCTGAGCGGCTGAACACCCTGAGCGGGAGGATCAGGTGGCCAAGAGAGTGATTGTTGTCGGGGGCGGCGTCGCCGGAATGACCGTGGCGCACGAGCTTGCCGAGCGCGGCTACGAGGTGGTCGTCTTCGAGCAGCGGGACATCCCAGGAGGAAAGGCCCGCAGCATCGACGCCGTGGGACAGCAGACGGGCACCAGGGGTCTCCCGGGCGAGCATGGATTTCGCTTCTTCCCCGGCTTCTACCGCCACGTGACGGACACCATGAGCCGAATCCCCTTCGGGCCGGGACAGACCGTCTTCCAGAACCTCACCCAGTCGACCCGAATCGAGATCGCCGAACGCGGCCGGAGCGCGCTGGTCACGCCGGCGCAGTTCCCGCGGTCAGTTGGCGAGCTGGCGCTGGCGGCCCGGTCCGGGTGGGACTACGCGACCCAGCTGGGGATCCCGATCGCCGATCAGATGCATTTCTACGAGCTGCTCGGGAAGCTTATGTGTGCGTGCGCGGAGCGGCGGTTCGGCGAGTTTGAGAACGAGAGCTGGTGGCAGTTCTCCGGGGCTGAGCAACGCTCACCCGGCTACCGCCGGTACCTGGCGGACGGCCTCACCCGGACGCTCGTCGCCGCTCAGGCCAAGGAGATGAGCGCCCGCACCGGCGGCTACATCCTGTTGCAGCTGCTCCAGGACATGATCCGACCGGGAGCCCAGGTCGATCGCGTCCTCAATGCTCCCACGAACGAGGCGTGGATCGATCCGTGGCTGGAGCTGCTCCGCTCTCTCGGCGTCGACTACCGGTTCGGGCACCGGGTCGAGACGATCCACTCGCGCGGCGCCAAGGCCACCGGCGTCAGCGGCCGCATGCTCTCCTGGCCGGACTTGAAGCGGGGGGCGCGATTCGAGCTCGAGGCGGACTATTACGTCGCCGCCGTGCCGGTCGAGGTGATGCAGAAGCAGCTCAACATCGCGCTGAAGCGACGAGTGGTTCAGCTCAGGAACATCGACCAGCTCGTATATCGGTGGATGAACGGAATTGTCTTCTACCTCACCCGGGACGTGCCCCTGGTCCACGGCCACACAATCATCATCGATTCCCCCTGGGCTCTAACCGCGATCTCGCAGAGGCAGTTCTGGCCGGACGTCGACTTCTCGAAGTTCGGCCACGGCGAGGTCCAGGGAATCCTCTCGGTCGACATCTCGGACTGGACGACCAACGGCGCGTACGCCGCGAACGGAAAGCCCGCCAACGCATGCTCGAGGCAAGAGATCGCGGACGAGGTCTGGGCGCAGCTGAAGGCCTCGCTCAATGCCGCGACCGAGGTGCTCAGCGACGACATCCTGTTCGACTGGTTCCTGGACCCCGACATCATCGCGCCCAATCCAGCAGGAGCGGATACCAATCTCGAGCCGCTGCTCGTGAACACCGAAGGCTCATGGTCCTTCCGGCCTGACGCGGCACTGCCCGAGGTGCCGAATCTGTTCCTCGCCTCCGACTATGTGCGGACCTACACCGACCTGGCGACGATGGAGGGCGCCAACGAGGCGGGACGGCGGGCGGTCAACGCGATCCTCCACGCGGCCGGGTCGGACGCGGAACCTTGCAGGTTGTGGAAGCTGCATGAGCCGGGCGGCCCATTCGCACTCGCGCGGCTAGCCGACCGACTCGTCTACAGCGTCTCGTAGCGGACCGTACCAGGGACTGGAACCCGTACAAGGCGCGTTGCATGGACACGCTAGGTCGCGAGCCTGAGCGTCAGCGCGACACGAGAAGAGGTTCTCCGGGCCAGCGACACCAGCGCTAACACCGCCAAAGGCAAGGACCACGACTCTTCGTGCCGCCCATCCAGCTCGGCTGCTGTAGCGACGCCGGGCCCACAAGTGGCTCGGTGGGTTTGCTGGCAGCCTTCTGGCCGGGCCAGACGACGTCGTGGCTGAGGCTCGCGTATGGCGACGTCGTCACGGAGGGACGCTTTCGAGCCTGTTTCCGTGCGCGGCCTCGGCTCAGCGCGGAGTCGACGAGCTGATACCGCAGATGCCGCGGTTTTTCGAGCACGCGCGCGCGCTCGCGGCCGCATTGAGCCAGCTGGCGGAGGTCGTCGTTGTCCCCGACCCGCCGCAGACACCGCTATTTCACACCTCCGGGGCGATTTGCAGATGCTCCAGGAGCGCGCGCGAAGTCGCCCGACAGCGACGCGTGCGGCTGTTTCATCACCTCGAGCCGAGCGTCGTTCCCGGTGTGAACAAGATTGAGCTGAACGTCGGAGAGTCGGCGCTTGAAATCTCGCCGGAAGAAGGAGCCGAACTGTTCCGCATCTTGGTTTCCGCCTGAGACCACACGCACAAGCGGTCGGAACGGCCTCACGCGTCCAGCCCGATGCCTCGGAGCGCGACGACCTTCTTCCTGCGGAACATGCGCGTGCCAGGAAAGTCGACCGGGAACCGCACTCTGCGCGTAGTGCGAGAGCCTCGACGGTCCACGCCGCCGTGCCAGCGATTGCTTTCTTCGTCAACCGCCCTGACACGCACGAGTGCTCGGCGACCGAGCACTCGTCCCGCGCGCGATCCGGTCCGGTGCGACGCCGCACCACTGGATCGTCGCCAATGCGATGGCGCGCCGCGCTGCGGCGCCAGAGGTCACAGCTATCGTGCGGGGTGTAGCGGAGGTTCCGAGTGCGGCGCCGCTCTGAGCCGCACGACTCCTCGCAGCTGAGAACAGTCGCGCCGGCGCGTGACGATGGGGTGGCCGAGGTTGTCCGAACGCGCCAACTTTGGCGCTAGCCAACTCGGCCGACGTGACTGGCGAATGCGGCGTGACCGCGCGTTGCCGCTGGTCCTGGCGTTTTCGGTCGTTGTGCACGTCGCGCTCTGGACGGCGGCGGACGGGCAGGCTATATCTCGCCGGGTAGCTTCGCCTTCGCTGCGGCGTACTGGTTGGCGTCAGATGGTTCACCGTCCGCCAGATCGGACGCTGGTGAGGTGTCCGATGGGGGTTCGGGAGCCGCGCCGACTCCTCGCCGGAGCTCCACCTGGGGTATGAACCAGGCTGCGAGGAACGCGATGGCGCCGATTGGCGCGGCGATGAGGAACACCGTTTGGATCGACTCCGCGTAGGCTGTGGCAATGCCGTGATGGACGGCCTGCGGGAGTCTGTCCAGGATGGCCGGCGTGACGCTTGAGCTCGATATTCCGGTTGGCAGCCGCGCGTTGCCGAGATGCCTGACCAGGTTGCCGACGAGCACGTTCGAGAAGATGGCACCGAAGATCGCGGTGCCGAACGACCCGCCGATCGACCGGAAGAAGGTCGCGCCTGAGGTGGCGACTCCGAGCTCGGGGTAGGGAACGGCGTTTTGCACGATCAGCACAAGCACCTGCATCACGCAGCCGAGTCCGACGCCGAGCACAAACATGTACAGCGCTGCGACGCTCAGGCTCGTCCCGACCCCCACCTGAGACAGGAGCACGAGCCCGACGGTCATGAGCGCGGTGCCGGCAATAGGGAAAGCCCGGTAGCGGCCGGTCCGGCTGATGAGCATCCCTGATCCGGTGGAGCAGATGATGAGACCAACCAAGAGCGGCAGCAGCCGCAGACCGGAAGTGGTTGGCGACTCCCCGTGCACGATCTGGAAGAACACAGGCAGGTACACGATCGCGCCGAACATCGCAAAGCCGACGATGAACCCGACCACGCTCGTGACCGAGAACCCACGGTTGGAGAACAGGTGCAGCGGCAGCACCGGCTCGGTGGCGCGTCGCTCTACGAATACGAAGATGACGAGGAGTACCGCGCCGGCGACTCCGAAGGCGATGATCGTTGGCGAGCCCCAGGGATAGGTCGTGCCACCGAGGCTTGTGAAGAGCACGAGGAAGCTCGCCGAGAACACCAGGACGGCAGCTCCTAGATAGTCGATGACGTGGTGGACGCGGCGCAGGTTGCCCGGAACCTGGATCGCGACGACCGCGAGCGCGACGGCGCCAATTGGAATGTTGATGTAGAAGATCCAGTGCCAGGAGAGCTGGTCGACGAAGACGCCGCCGAGCAGCGGTCCGATGATGCTCGCCACACCGAACACCGCTCCGAAGAGCCCTTGGTAGCGCCCGCGCTCGCGGGGGGAGACGATATCTCCGACGATCGCCTGCGCACCGACCATCAACCCACCGCCCCCGAGACCCTGAACGGCCCGGAAAGCGATCAGCTCGGTCATGCTGCGGCTGAGCCCGGAAAGGGCCGACCCGCACAAGAAGATGACGATCGCCGCTTGGAAGAAGAACTTGCGCCCATATTGGTCGCCGAGCTTGCCCCAAAGGGGTGTAGAGACGGTCGCGGCGAGCAGATAGGCAACGACGACCCAGGCGAGGTGCGACGCGCCATGCAGGTCGGCGACGATCGTTGGCAGCGCGGTCGAGACGATCGTCTGATCCAGAGCTGCCAGGAACATCCCCAGCAGCAACGCGCCGATGATGATCAGCACACGACGATGGCTGAGGTCGAGGACGGGCACCTCGTCCAGCGGTTCGGTGGACAGGTCGCTCATCGCTTCCCACGTGTCTCGCTGGAATCCCCGGATTTCGACTTCGCGCGGTGATGATCGCTGCGGTTCGTTCGAACCGGCAAGACGACAGGCTTCGCTTCATCGACGAGTCCGTTGGCAAGCCCTCCGATCGCGACGAACCGTCGCCGCAGGCGGATCGCCGAGCACGCGGCCGCCGCACCGTGCACCACGTCGAACCCTGCTCGCCGCGCTGAGCCTGCGTCGGGCGCAAGCGCCGTGGTGGGGTTCCACGCGAGCGTGATGCTGCCCTCGCCATTGGGGCTCGTTAGCGCGAGCACCGCTCCGGCGTCGGCGCTGAGGGCTACAGCAGCCGGCGCCTCGGGGTCGTCGGACACCTTGTGGATCCCGCGAGGGGGGACGTGCTCAGCGACGGTGAGCTGCACGCTCGTGCGCCACTTCCGGCGACGGGACGACGATCACGGGGCGGTCGGCGTGCTGGAGAACGGCGTGAGAGACGCTACCGAGCAGCAGCGACTTGACCCCTGTCAGGCCACGCGAGCCGAGCACGATCGCGCTTGCTCCCACCTCGTCGGCCTCCGCGAGGATCGTTGCAGCGATCGTCGCGTGTCTTGCCCGTGTGCGTGGCTGGGCGTTCAGACCGGCGCGCGCCGCGCGCTGCACACCCTCGGCGGCTCGCTCGCGGGCGCTCTCCTCGTAGGCCTTGTCGAGCGCCTCGAAGTCAATGACACCGGGTCCAACGCCGAGGCCGGTGCGCGCCATCACATCTACGAACGGCTCCCACACCGACAACACGATCGTCGGCTCGCCGGACAGCAGATCGCCGGCGTGATCAATTGCGGACTGTGCGTCCTTCGATCCGTCATAGGCGATCAGGATCACGCCGTTGGTCTTTCTTGTTGTGCACGTTCGCGGGACCGCACGCCACCCGAACCGTGCGCCTCCGGCCGTGACGGACGCGAGTGCGAGACGCGATCAGCTCCTCAACATCGAATCGATCGCTCGATAGCACAGTTCGACGTCGGCCTGACCAGGCGCACACGCATCTCTCACAGATCTGCCGCAGCGTAGGACCGTAGCTCGAGCGTCATGCAATCCTCCAGCACCGCCATCGCTGCGGATCGAGGCGCAGGACGACCCGGAACAGCCGCCTGCCATCGGTTACGTACGCGCCCTCCTCGAGCCCGGCGACGCCGGCCGCACCTGAAGACGACGATCTGAACGACAGCAAGGACATCGCCGAACAAGCTAGCCCCGTACGAGGCGCCGCGCATCGGCGATCAGAACGAGTCCACCGTGCGGCAAACCACTGATCCAATGACCGAGAGCGATCGGACAGCGTTCATTTAAGGCCGCCGCCGGCTTCCCCGCTCCTCACCGATGGCGCGACGGTAGCGATGCTGCCCGGTCCGCGCCAGGCAGGGCCGTCGCCGGCGCGTTCTAGCTGCCCGCGCCGAAAAGCAGGAGCGCGGGCGGAGTTACGGCGAGGTGACCCGCTCGCACACGGAGGAACCGGCGGAGGCGGCGTTCGTATTCTTCCTTTCCCGTAGTTTCCCGGCACGCGCGTGCCGCGTCGTACGGATGTTTGGGTTGTCCTTCTGGGCGATGGTGTTGGGGCACTAAGGGTGGATGTTGATGGTTCTGAGCGCGGGTGTTGATGGTCTTGTGACCGGCGGCACGCTGGCCGGTGGTGGTGCGAGCGACGTTGGTCGGCGGGTGATCGAGGTTGGGCACCTACGGAAGGCCTATGGGGTGACTGTCGCGGTTGAGGACATCTCGCTTGTGGTCGGCGAGGGAGAGATCTTCGGGATCTTGGGACCCAACGGGGCGGGAAAGACCACGACGGTGGAGTGCTTGTCTGGGCTTCGTGTGCCTGACGGCGGGACGGTCAGCGTCCTCGACCTGGATCCACAGCGCGACCGTCACGTGCTTCGGGAGTTTGTGGGGGTACAGCTGCAGGAGGGTTCGATGCCGTCCAAATTGACCGTCCGCGAGCTAGTCGACCTGTTCGCATCGTTCTATCCGAGTCCCGCGGCCGCTGGGGAGCTGCTTGACCTGCTCGGCCTGACCGCCAAACGCGACGACTACTACAAGCGCCTGTCTGGTGGACAGAAGCAGCGGCTCTCGATCGCGCTGGCGCTGATCGGCAATCCGAAGGTCGCGATCCTCGACGAGCTGACCACCGGGCTTGACCCGCAGGCCCGACGCGAGACGTGGGGACTGATCGAGAGCGTCAGGGATCGCGGGGTGACGATCGTGCTGGTCACGCACTTCATGGATGAGGCCGAGCGGCTGTGCGATCGGGTCGCGCTGATCGACGCCGGGCGCGTAATCGCGACGGACACGCCGGCGGGGCTCGCCGAGCGCGAAGGCGGCGGCAATCACATGCGCTTTCAACCCAGCCGTCCCTTCGATGACGCGCTGCTGACGGGGCTGGCGGAGGTGGATCGCCTCGAGCACCAGGGCGATCGCGTGTTCGTCAGCGGGACCGGCGACCTGCTCAATGCCGTCATGTCGGCGCTCACCACGACGGACATCCAGGCCAAAGACGTTCAGCTCGAGAGCGCGACGCTCGAAGACGCGTTCGTCCGGCTCATCGGCCACCGGTCGCAGACCTCGGAAGCGAACGGCAAGCGATGAGCGCGACAACTGTCACCGCGGCACGCCGGCCTCCGCCCAGGACACTGAGGAAACTGGTCGTCTCCGAGGGCAAGCTCGCGTGGCGTGAGCCGGTCGGCCTGGTCCTCGGCGTCGGCGTTCCGGTCATGCTGCTGGTGATCTTCGGGCTCAGCTCGAGCTTTCAGAAGCGAATCGTTTCCACTAGTCCCATCACGTACAGGACCGCATACGTCCCGATCCTGATCGCCCTCGTGCTCACCCTGATCGCGCTGATCAGTCTGCCAATCCCGATCGTCATCCAGCGCGAGCGCGCGTTCCTCAGGCGCCTGTCTACCACCCCGGTCGCGCCACTCTGGCTGCTCGCAGCACAGGTCGCCGTGAACTTGGTCCTTGCGCTCGTGGCGATGGTCCTGATCGTCGCGGGTTCCGCCCTGTTCTTCGGCGTGCACGCGCCGTCCCAAATCCCGGGGTTCATCATCGCGGCGCTCCTTGCCACCGCGTGCCTGTTCGCGATCGGGCTCCTCATCGCCGCCGTTGCGCCGAGCGAGCGAGCCGCCGGGGTCATCGGAAGCGCCCTCCTGTTCCCGCTGATGTTCTTCGCTGGCCTCTGGCAACCCAGCCAGACCGTGACGCCCTCAGTGATGCACGACATCAGCAACCTAACAGCACTCGGGGCGGCGGTCCACGCAATGCTGCGCTCCACGTACGGCGCATTCCCCACCCTTGGCTCACTCGCAGTGATGGCCGCTTGGGCGGTGATCTGCGCGATCGCCGCAGTCAAGCTCTTCAGATGGGAGTAGGGCACATCCGATCACGACCAGGCGCAACCCATCAGCGATACCGCCCGCAGAACGAAGACAAAGCGATGAACGAAGCTGACCACACAAGTGATGACCCGCAACCATCGGTCGAATCCAGGCGGGAGGCCGCGTTCAAAGGCCTTGCCCGACAAGCCATCGGTGGCCGCTTGACCCTCGACGAGTATGCCGAGCGCGCCGCGGCGATCCAGCAAGCCGCGACGGCGGGCGAGCTCGACGCTCTAACGCCCGAGCTGCCGGGTGACGGCGCTGGCGCGTTTGCGACTAGCCGTCCTGGGTGGCTGGTCTCTGTGTTCGCCGGGGGACAGCGGCACGGTCGCTGGCGGCTGCGCGACCATCTCGGGGTCATAGCCGTTTTCACGGTAAGAACGCTCGACCTAGGCACCGCGCAACCCGAATCGCCAGAGTCGCTGATCACGATCATCACCGCGTTCGGCGGAGCTTCGATCATCGCCCCCCAGGGCGTATCGGTCCGGCTCTCCGGATCTGGGCTATTCGGTGGTAGCAACGACAATCGCGCGGAACTCCCGCCGTTCCCAGGCTCGCCGCTCATCCGGATACGCGCCTTCTCGCTCTTCGGCGGCGTCAAGCTGGAGGACCGCCCGCCGAGCCGCAACCTGAGCCAAGCACACAGCAGTAAGCCAGCGGGCGCCTGACAGATCGCAACGCATCGGCGTGTCAAGCGGTGCCGCCGGGGAGAGCGGGCCTCTCGCTGCAGTTGATCGCCCTGCTCCTTGCCTCTATGAACGAGGGCCCGCTGTCAAGTCCTCGCCGGATGTCAGGTCAGATCCCTGACATCTTCATTGTTGATCGCCGGGTGAACGCTGGCCGTGTCAAGCGCCTCAGCAAGAGCACTGAAGTGAACGGCAAGGCTGATGGCGCTTGACACGACGGCGCGAACCTGGCAGGACGTTGTCACGGAGCGCGGGCGGGTTGGTGATGGTGCGGAGCAGTGCCCATGTCTGTATCGCTTCATCGAACTTCGAGGACCAGGTGTTATCGGGGCTCGCTCCGGCGGCGCATGTCAAAGAAGGACTGTCAGGCAGTCAGGCGAGAAATGGCGCCTGCCGGAGCGAAGGGCTTGAACGGCTCGTTGCGGGTCAGCATGTACCAGATCGCCTCAGACAGCTCGCGAGCGAGCTCAGATCTGCGCGACCTTCGCGCCGCGCTGGCGACCCAGGCGGCGCTTGGTGCGCTGGTAGCGCTCCTTGTAGAGCGGATGCGAGGAGGCGTGGATCGCGGCCTCCATCAGCCCCCAGCGCAGATATCTGGGGCCGTGCTTGAGCGCGGACCGGTCGTCAAGCCCCGCCAGCAGCACACCCGTGTGACACGCAAGGCAGGTGCCGACCAGCGTTTCGCAAGGGTCGCGCTTGTCGCCAATGGGAGGTGGCGCAGGCTGGCCGCCGCGCTGTCCTTCGAATCCGATCGCCCGCATCCGTGCAGGCTTCTTCAATCGCGATGATCCTGACGTCGCCAATTCGATCGCTGGCCGCAATGTCTGTGAACGACGAAAGCGATGGCCAGGCCGGGAGGGCTGGACTGTCGAGATTCGGCGACGGCGCAAGCGGCGCTCGCCAGCGGTGTGATCGCCTGCCGCGGCGGCGTGCTTATGCAAATGCGGTGCACCGACGATTGGCCAAGCCCTGTCGGAGTCTCGTCTAAACCACGACGTCGTGGGAGCTGATCGAGGCGCTCGCGTCCATCCGGCTGCCTTTGGTGATGCTCGGTAGCTTGCGGTTAGCGCCGTGCCGCGCGAGCGCCGTTGTCTGGCTCAAGGACTGCGGCGGCGGGGATCATGAACCTCCCGAGGGCCGGCCCGAAGGCGCCGCTCTCGTCGCGGTCGAGCCCTTTGTGTGAGATTCCGACCGCGTCGTGAACGCTGGTGGTGGAGCAGAACGGGATCTGGTCGCCGCCGACGCTGGCGAGCGCGATCGTCTCTCCTTTGACGATCCACAACCGCGTGTGGAAGAAGTTCACCCCCCGCCTGACCATCTTCGGCTCGGTCTGTTGGGCGATGTAGTACCGGTGTCGGTCGCCGACCTTCCCGGCGACCGACAGCTTCAAAAGGAAAGGCTTGGTTTCGTAGCCGATGACGACGGTCCACGAGGTGAGCAACCCGCCGTGGGGAGCCTCAGCGAAGAACACCTCGTCTCGATTGTTGTGGTTGGTTCCGAGGCTGAGTGGCAGGATCGTACCCCCCTCACTCGGCGACGCACCCTCTGCGGCGCAGGGGCTACCGATGAGTGTCTCTTTGGCGCTCGCGGTCGCGACGGGTGAGGCGGCGGCGAGCAGCGCCGCGCAGCCGACGATGGTGAGCTTGGCGAGGATGGTCATGGTCGGCTTTCTAGGTCGAGGGACGGGCTCAGGAAGGACCGAGACATCAGCGTTGACCAGCGGTCTGATAGACCACGCTGGCGATCGCGACTTGGTCGTCGAGCGCGCCAATCCCGTCATCCAGGCCCTCTCATCGCCCCGTAGTGTTTGACGAACACGGTGAATGCTAACCCGGCGTCGGCTCTTGGCGTCGATGTAGTCGGCGCGCGCCGGTCAGGCGACGAGGGTGGCGGCACCACAATCAAGCCGGCTGACGGCGCCCTCGCCTCGTGCCGCTCCGTAAGAGCAGTAGCGCGGCGGCTCGGGCGCGCGGCGGACATGAAGCCGGACCTGCCTTCATGTGAGGCTGTTGCGGCCGCGGTTCAGCGTCGCGGCGATGTAGCGGTCGAACAGGGGCACGGTCGCTGACTCTAATCGGCCGACACTAGCCGCTCCGAGACGTCACGGCCGCACGGGCGACGGAGGAGCGGTCTCGCTCGCGCTGCCTGGTTGACACGGGTCGGCGCGAGGTACCCTGGCGGTTGCTTACTGACGGCGCTCTAAGGAGGCGACCTCCTGTTGCCGCTCTATGGGCACCTCGACGGGACGTCGGGAAGACGCTGGTCTAAACTAAAAGCGGCCCTCTGCACGGGCAAGCCAAAGCCGCGTTCTTCCCGACATCCGCCGACCAGCACATCATCTCCAGTAAGCCCGAAGCGGAAGGGGGCGCCCGGTGGTCTCTTCGCGTGGTGTAGGTCTTGCCTAATGTTTGGTAGCGGCGCTAGGCTGGTGCGTGCGCGGGGCCTATGGGGATCCGAAAAGGTCGGAAAGGGGCATCAAGGATGGTTCACGGATTTTGTTTGTTACGGCGGGGAGCGTTGCTGGGCGCGCTGGCGTGCTTGACGGCGGTCGGTCTCGCGATTCCGATGACGGCGGCCGCGCACATCACGAGTCTCACGAGCTGTCGGGCGATAACGGCTCCTGGCAGCTATCGGCTCGACGCCGACGTGACCGGCAAGGCGGATACGCGTATTTGCTTCGCGATCGCCGCGAGTGGCGTCAAGCTCCACCTCAACGGCCACACGGTCAGAGGCTCGGACATTCCGAGTGTCGGCATCGACGCGAGTATCGGGCTCACCAACGACGAGGTCTTGGGGCCAGGTACGCTCACTGGGTGGCAGCGGGCGGGACTCATATTCGGTGCCAGCAGCTTGCGTAGCAACGGCGCTGTGCGCAGCGTCCTGGCGACACATAACGCCGTGGGCATCGAGATCACGGGCGGCGAGGGCGCGGCCGTGGATGGCAACGTGGCCAGACACAACAAGTTCGGCATCGTGGTGCGCCATGGGGCCCACCACAACAGGATCGAAGGCAACATCGCCCTCAACAACACGAACACCGACCTCTCCGACCATAACCCGAACTGCGGCGACAACGTGTGGAGGGGCAACGACTTCGGGACAGCCTTCGCCTCGCCCTCGCCCTCCTGTATCCACTGAGAGCTAGCGGACTGGTCCTGGCCCTGGCCCTATGCGGTTAGGGCCGTGCACCGTCCTTGCTGGTGGACCAGCCTCCAGCTTAGATCGATTTGCAGCACTGTCGTTGGCGCCCGGGGTCGACGATCTGGCGCACCTAGACCTTATTGGCCGAGGTTGCTAGTTTCACGAAACTTGGGCTGTCTCGAGCCCTGAACTTATTCGGGTTCGGCGGCCTCGATGGCGTAATCGCGGCGAGCGGCGGGTTGCGTTAATCCACCGGGTGCCGGGGCCGATACGCAGGCGGTGAACCTCACTATGACGTGATCTATGCGCCGACGGGATGCTCTGGGCGTTGTGGAATAGATTGTGCGGGCAGTACTTCGTCTTGACCTTCACGAGGCGCGGGAGGTTCTCGGCGTAGTACTCGCGCCTCCAGTCGGAGGTGTCGCGATTGGGGAAATTCTGGTAGCTCTCCGCGGGGCTGTGCGGAGCGATCAGCCTGATCATCTGATCCGTCCACGCCATCAGCCATCGCGGACAGAATAGGGGCGTCGATGGCCCACACCGGCGTAGACCGCAGGAGAGTCAGCATGTCTCGATGCAGATACGCGGGGTCGCGCGGGCCCAACCTGTCAACCGCGGGAGCACCGATCCAACCCAGTGAGCACATCGAGCCGTTGGCCTCCTCGCTGCGGCTCGGGCAGTTCGCCAGCGGGTCCACGACGTGATCGACGATCTGGTCGGGAAGCGGGCGGCGGAATATCGCGAGATGTCAGCGAACGAGTGTCGCGCGCCCTCGGCCCCCGCGAACATCCGCTGCATGTCCCAGTACTTCATCGTCTTCAGCGTCGCCTTCGCGGGCGCGCCGGTCGCCCCAACCAATGGCTCCACAAACGCTTCGAGCTGGGACTGCGGTCCGATGTACTGACCACGCGAGAACACGCTGATCGCCTCGCGCGGCCCGGCGGCGCCAACCGTGACGGCCTGGGCCATGGCGACCGCGTCGAACTTCGCCGGGGCGTTTTGCAAGAGCCGGTCAAAGGTGCCGAGGACCATCGCGTTCCTGGCAAAGCACTGACCCGTCGACGCCGACGCGCGTCATCCCTCCGTCGCCAAGGCGATCGTCAGCTCACGACGGGCCTGAGGTCGAATGCGATCGTCCGCCGAGGGGCCACACTGTCGCCCGCGGTCATGGGAACGGCTGGTGCTTCCAGCATTGACGGCGAGGCGCGCGAGTGCGAGAGTGTGGTCGTGCGGTTCGGATTCCGCCTTGGGGCAGTACTCGCTGCGTCGGCAGCTGTTTTTGCGATCGGCGGCGTCGCGGTCGCGCGGCGGCACGCCAGCGGCCCGGCGCTCCGTCAAATCGGGAGGGTGACGCTTCCCTCCCCATACGTTCAGCCGAGCAATTTCGACATCAGCCAGGTAGATCCTCAGACCCAGACCTACTACCTGTCTGACCGCGACAACAAGGGGATCGATGTGATCGACGCCCGCAGCGACTCCTTCGAGGCAGTCATCGGCGCGGGAACGCTCGCGGGCACAGGCTCAGGCGCCAGCGCTTCCCAGCTGTCGGCGTGCGGCGGCTCCCATGGGGTCCGCGGGCCGAACGGCAATCTGGTCCTGCGCGTCGGCGGAGTTAGCCAACTATGGGTCGGGGACGGCGTCACCGCCG
>CAWGQT010000035.1:0-24994 GCA_963824755.1 uncultured Solirubrobacterales bacterium
CGCGAACCGTCGCGCGAATCGAGCTGGGCTCCTCCACGCCTGATGGAGCAGGCCGGCCATCGCGGGGGTGATTGCGTATTGTTGATGGATGCAGCAGTTCGTAGGCGCGGGCGACGAGCTGCTGGGGCTCGTCCAACTCGCGCGTCTCGTGCGGGCCGAGCGAGGCCACTGCATCCGCGGCAACGGAGTCGTGCGGCCGTTCGCCGCGCGGGCTGCTGCTTCCACGCCGATACCAGCGGCGCGCTGAGGGCCACGGGCGGCCGCTGCTTGTGCTCAGAAGCGACGGACGATTACATCGGCTGATGTGTTCGTGGTCGAAAGTCGCTTCGCGAAACGCGATCGGCGGCCACCATGGCGTTGCCGGCAGGGTGCGGCGGCTTGGTGCGCCGAGGGTGATTCAGGTGCGCGAGCCAGCGCGAGGCGCCGCGATGCTCGGCATCGGATACGTAGGGCTCTCGTGGGGGTCGGGCGTCGGCGCTGCCGTCCCGGAGAGAGAGTAGCCCGGGGGCTATGCGACCTCTGGTGCCAGCTTGGGGGCGCACGCTTCGGCGCTTGCCGGCTCGGCGCCCTGCAGCGCCCGGGCCACGAGCTCCCCGAGGGTTGCCCGCTCGGCGGGGTCGAGTGCCTGGAGGACCTCGTCTTCGATCGCTTGCAGGGCCCGATCCGCGCGGTCGAGGGCTTGCCGGCCGTCGGGGGTGATGTACACGCGGTGGCGTCGGCGGTCCTCGGTATCCCGACGGCGCACGAGATAACCGCCGTCCTCTAGTTCGTTGAGCAGCAGCACAACGTTTTTGGCGTCCATGCAGAGCGCGTCGGCAAGTTCCTGTTGGGGCGCGCCGTCGTGATCGGCCAGATAGCTCAGGCCCATCAGGAGGCGTAGGTCGATCCCTAGCGCGTCGGGCCGTGCACGGCGCATCGCTTGCTTGGCCAGCCTCGCCAGCAGAACCACCGTCGAGTGGAGGTCCGTGTTCACAGTCATCACACGCGCATTATAGCGCCAGATCCGGAATGGTGCCCATCTAAAGAAGCATAAACGCTTAGCAATTGATCCTTGTAACAGGAATCATACGTGATATGGTGTTCGTTACCAGCAACGGAAGGATGCCCATGACGCCCACCTCCACCCGCTCACCCGCCCGCCCCGAGTCAAACCGCTGGGCGATTCTTGCCCTACTCGGGGTCGCACAGCTGATGGTCGTGCTCGACGCGACGATCGTGAACGTCGCGCTGCCCTCGGCGCAGAGCGCGCTGCATTTCTCCGCCGACAACCGGCAGTGGGTCATCACCGCCTACGCGCTCTCGTTCGGCAGCCTCCTCCTCTTGGGCGGCAAGCTCGGCGACATGTTCGGTCGCAAATGGACCCTGATCGCGGGGCTGAGCGGGTTCGCGCTGGCATCGGTACTGGGGGGTCTGGCCCAATCGTTCGGCATGCTCGTGGCCGCGCGCACGCTGCAAGGAGCCTTCGGCGCGTTGCTCGCGCCGTCCGCCCTGGGCCTGTTGACCGTGACCTTCCAAGGATCGCCCGACCGCCCCAAGGCGTTCGGCATCTTCAGCGCCATCGCCGCCGGCGGCGCCTCGGTCGGCCTGCTGCTAGGCGGCATCCTCACCCAGGCGATCTCCTGGCGCTGGAGCCTCTACGTCAACCTCGCGATCGCCGTGCCAGCCGCGATCGTCGCGCTACGCCTGCTGAGCAACGAGCGTCCGGCCGACCGCCCGCGGATCGACCTCCCCGGCGTAGCCGCCGGCTCGCTGGGCCTGTTCTCCCTGGTCTACGGCTTCTCGAACGCCGAGACGCACTCCTGGTCTAACCCAATCACGATCACGGCGCTGGCCGCCAGCGCCGTGCTTCTCACTGCCTTCGTCGCCATCGAGCGGCGCGTCGAGCACCCCCTGCTCCCGCTACGCATCATCTGGGACCGGGCGCGGGGAGGCGCCTTCGCGACGATCGCGCTGGCCGGCTCCGCCGTGTTCGCGGTGTTCCTGTTCCTCACCTACTACCTCCAGCAAAACCTCGGCTACTCCCCCCTGAAGACCGGTTTGGCGTTCCTGCCCATGACGGTGATGATCGTGCTCACCGCGACGACCGTGCAGACGAGGATCCTCCCGCGCACCGGCGCCAAGCCGATCGTCGTCACCGGGATGACGCTCGGGATCATCTCGATGCTCCTGTTCACCCGCCTGACCCCGCACGGCAGCTACCTAACTCACGTCCTGCCCGCGCTCCTGCTCACCGGCGTCGGGATGGGCTCGATCTTCGCCCCTGCCTTCTCAACGGCCACCCTCGGTGTCGACCGCAGCGATGCCGGTATCGCCTCGGCCATGGTCAACACCTCCCAACAGGTCGGAGGCTCGGTCGGTACTGCGCTGCTGAGCACCATCTTCGCGAGCGCCGCCGCCAGTTACGCCTCGGCGCACGCTCACGCCGCCGGCGTCGCCAGCACCGCCGCGATTCACGGGTACACCACAGCGTTCTACTGGGCGGCAGCGATCTTCGGTCTGGGTCTCCTCATCGCACTGCTCGTCCTTCCCTCCGATGGCGCTGCCCGCGCCCGGACCGCGCAGTCCGAGGCGGCCGGTGAGCGCGCCCTCAGCCTGGAGGCCGCATGAGGCAAGCCACTGATACACACAGCAGCAGGAGCGACGTCCCAAGCATCACGCGAGGGCGCACGGCTCCTACGGACTGCCAATCGCCGACCCGCTCCGCACCGCGGCGCGAGAACTCCTCGGCCGACCGCGAGGGAGCAGCCCCAGCGGCGCGCGTACTTCGACGCTGGTCCGTAGCCGAGCTCCTCGCACGAGCTGCGCCCAGCGGGTAGCACGACGCCGACGGCGCAGCCGCCGCTCCCGTGCGTGCAACACCCGAGCGCACAGCAGCACCGAGCCGCGTCGGGCTCGGCCGTGAAGCACGCGCGAACGTCTCGCTCGCTATCCGCGCGTTGCAAGGCAGGTAGATCTACGCCGAGGATGCTCGTTGCGAGAGCAGAGCAGGGCTCGGCGCCAACGTGCGCGCTGCCGCTTCACACACATTGCAGTCCCGCTGTCGCGAGTACCGCTTGGCATGGAAAGGGGAAGCGCGACATGGTTGGTCGGATCATCGTTCCTCGCGCATAGCGATCGTGCGGGCGGCCGAGTCGGGACGCGTGCGTTCGTGGCGTTGCAATAGCGCGGGCCGAGCGGGCGCGAGCGCAATAGCGATCGTGCCGCGCCCAGGCCGCTCACGATTGGATCTGGGCGAACTCGACAGCCAGCGGCACGACGATCACGTGCAGGGCCGCGCGAGCGCTTGTCCAGAAAGCGGGCGTCCCGACATGGTGGCGGCCGGGGTCAGCGCCTCCCTTGCGCGCCGACGCGTCCCTGCCGTTGTTCCGAGCGTCAGTGTCCGAGCAGCGGAATCACGAGGGAACGTCGGGCCAGTTCGGCGCTCACGATCCACGTGTGCGCGAACGAGGGCCGTGCGTTCCGCGGTGTCGACGAGTGCGGCTGGCGGTGCGAAGCGTCTGGGCGTGATCCGGAGGGCGTGGTTACAGTAGTTTGCCGACCGCGCGTTCCGCGTTCTGACCGGTTGTGGCCTTCAGCGAGTGAGTCTTAGAGTCGGGGTTCTGTAACAGCGTTGCGCGGGACAGAGTGGAACGAGAGGGTGGAGGTGGTCGCGATGGCAGAGCGCATCGAGGTGCACATGCGCGACAGTGACGCGTTCGCCTGGTATATGGAGAAGGACCCGCTGCTGCGGTCGACGGTTGTGTGCGTCCTGCTCCTGGATAGCAGCCCGGATTGGGATCGACTGCCGGAACGGCTCGAGCGCAGCACACGGCTGTCACCGGGGTTTCGCCACCGGGTCGTGCTGCCTCCGCTGCGATTGGCGACGCCCCGTTGGGTTGTCGATCCTGATTTCGACTTGTCGTGGCACGTCCGCCGGTTCGAGGCGGCACCTCCCAGGACCCTTGCCACGGTCTTGGAGTTCGCTCGCAAGACCGGGATGGCGGGCCTCGATCGTGATCGGCCGCTATGGGAGTTCACGTTCATCGAGGGGATCGAGGGCGGCCAGACAGCGCTCGTGATGAAGCTTCATCACTCGCTGACCGATGGCGTTGGTGGCATGGAAATTGCGCGACTGCTGTTCGACGTCGAACCTGAGCCTGGGGACCTCGGACCGATGCCCGAGGCGCCGGTGGGAGAGCACCTCGGCACGCTCGATCTCGCGCGGGACGCGCTCGGGTACGACTGGTCGCAGCTGTTCGATTTCTCCAAGCGTCATCTCACGTCCGCGGTTAGTGACGTGACGCACGCGCTGCGACACCCCCGCGAAGCGCTCACCGAGACCGTCGCGACTGGCAAATCGGTCGCCCGCTTCGTTGAGCCGGTGTCCGACACGTTGTCGCCGATCATGACCGAGCGTCACCTGACATGGCACTACGACGTCCTCGCTTTCCCCTTGGTTGAGATCCTGAAAGCCGCCCACGCCGCGGACGCAAAGCACAACGATGCCTTCCTCTCGGCCGTCACGGCAGGACTGCGCATCTACCATGAGCGGCACGACACCCATCTCGATGAACTGCGCGTCACGATGCCGGTGAGCATCCGCAAGGCGGACGACCCGATCGGCGGCAACCGGATCACGCTCGTGAGATTCAAGGTTCCGGTGGGCACCGCCGAGCCGAGGGAGCGGATGAGGGAGACTCACCGCCGCTGCGAATCCGTCAAGACCGACCGGGCGCTGCCGTTCACGAATGCGATCGCCGGAACGTTGAACCTGTTGCCGCGGGCGGCCATCGGCGGGATGCTCAAGCACATCGACTTCCTCGCGAGTAACGTGCCCGGAATTCCAGTGCCGCTCTATCTCGCCGGTGCGAAAGTCAACAGCTTCTACGGCTTCGGTCCCACAACCGGCGCCGCCTTGAATGTCACGCTGATGTCGTACTCCGGCACCTGCTACGTGGGCGTCAACATCGACACTGGCGCCGTGTCGGACCCCGACGTGCTCATGGAATGCCTGCAGAATGGCTTCGACGAGGTCCTCGCTGTTGGGGGCGGGGCTGGGCATGCGGTATCGCCGGTCGGCGCCTCAAGGCCACCCGCCAGGGCCCGCAGCCGCACGCGATCGCACCGAACCGTTGTAACTGCCGACCGATAGCGCTCGGCCGCCTGTGGCGCGGCTGGCCTCTCGGCGGACTTGCGCTTCGGCGAGTCGGTCGCGTCCCCATTCGGAAGCTCGCGATCAACGGATAGGGGTGTCGGAGTAGTGCGGCCTCGGCCGTAAGGCTCCGACGCTCCGCGCGCGCTCGCTCGACGGGAGGGCCGCGCCGATAGGCGCGGCCTTCAGGTCCAATCGCGAGCCGCGGCATCGCGCTCGGTTCTCGCGCAAATGACAAGCTGGCTTCTCGCCATCTCAGAGCCCGCCTCGAGCGCGCCTGCCTAGGCAGGTCTCGCCTTCCGCCAGCGGCGCGATCCTTCTCCGTCTCCTCATAGGGGAAACGAACTGTTCGCTTCCGCCTATAGACCGAAGGGGCACTCCACGCGAGCGGGGAGGTCCAGTCAAGTCGGGTTTCTTGGCGTAACGGGTTTAGCTCGTCGGCGCGGGGTGCCGGAATATGCGCGATGCAACGCGGGACCCGTGGTTGTGTTGCTAAGCATGTGGCGTTCGCCGCGACCAGCCAACGGCCAGGCCATCCCCTTGACGGCTCACCCAACGGAATCGAGCGTCATTCTTTGTCTGCGGCGGGGCAGCTGGTGTGAGCCCGTGCGCTGTTCGCGCAAATTTTTGGGCTCAGCGAACCACCAGGCGCAGCGTTCGCGCCTGGCGGTCGGCGCGGAGTTGGGCCGGGGTGTAGCGCATTGTCACCCATCGTTTCTGCGAGTACAGGCGCGTGAGGTTCGCGAACCAGGGCGATGTTGGGTCGGTGGCCTGCGAGTAGGTGAGGATGCCCTGTGAGCGTGGTCCGTGCGGGGTGAGTTCGGTGGTCATCACCAGCGAGGATCCTGTGAACACCTCGCCGTATGGGGCGATGCTGGTCGGGTTGGTCGATGTCGCAGTGCCGGATTGGATCGCGTTGAAGCACCCCGTGTTGCAGCCGTGAATCGGGATCTTCATGGTGTTGCGCGTGGCGTGCTGTACCTCGCCGTAGGAGGCGGTGAGCGCCACCCCGTGAGCCTGCAGGTTGAGCACCGCGTCGGCCAGCGCCCGCAGGATCGCCGGGTTGGCGGTGTTCAGCTGCGACGGGGTGCTCAGCGGGTGGTTGGGGTCAAACGCGTCGGACCAGAACCCGCTGCTTGGCGCGTAGTTGAACCACACGTAGAACAGCCATCCGCCGTGCGCGTCAAGGTTGCCGGTCTTGTTGTAGCCGGCGAGCGCGCTGCACGCCGCGCTCAGGTCGACGGCGTGTCCATTGGACGCGACTTGGTGGGGGTTTGCTCGACACGTGCGCACGAGCGAACCGAGCACAAGCTCGGCGAGCTTTGAGCGGTCGTTCTCCCACATCCGCTGCAGCAGCGCGATTGTGAACTTGCGCCCGCCTAGCCCGTCGGTGCCGGCCATGCGCTGCGCGATCATCTCGTTGCCGAGCCGCGTGCGCAGCCCCTGGGCCGTGCGCGTTAGGCCGATGATCGGCGAGAAACCGATCAGCGGTGCAGATGGGTTTGCGAGCCAGTAGGAGTCGTTTGAATTCTCGACGTAGTCGCGGCGGATGATGTGCGGCATGTGTGAGCCGTTGAAGATCCCGGGTACCGGAGTGCCAGGGTCGGTGCCCCAGCCGCACGACGAGCGCGACCCGTCAAGCGTGATCACACGTGCTTGGGAGTAGACCAACTGCGGGAGACCAGGCGGCGTGCAGGCGCTGATCTTCGCCGCCGTCACGTTCGGCGTGTTACCTACGTCGCCGTAGAGCGCTTGGCCGCGGTCGTCCGCCGCGATCGTGTTGAACGTGGGGATCGCGAGGAAGTGCTCCTCGACGGCGAGCAGGCCCCGCACCGACGTGGCCTGCCCCATACGCAGATACTGGTTGGCGGCGCGAGCCAAGTCGCCTGCGACGCTGTCGCCGAGTGCGTAGGCCGTGGTGGTCGTCCACGCGTAGCCCGCCGCGGGGACCGTCAGGACCGGGCCCCACCGGGTGGTGTAGAAGGTATGCGACTTGGTGCCACTGCCGGTCTGCACCCGGACCGTGACACGAGCCATCTTCTCGGGCTTGCCGTCGACGTAGTAGCTCGTCGGATCCCCTGGAACGAGCTTGAGCTGGAAGATCGTGAACCGGCGTGTGGTCGAGACCGTGTGCGTCCAGGCCAGGTGCTGGTTGAACCCGATCCCGACGAACGGGAAGCCCTCGAGCGTTCCCCCCATCACGTTGTACTGGCCGGGGATCGTCAGCTGGACCATCCAGAAGCGTTCCGTTCCGCGCCACGGGAAGTGCGGGTTGGCGAGCACCATCCCGTCATGGCCGCGGGTGTCCAGTGACCCGAGACCGACCCCGTTGGAGCCGGCGCCCGAGTCCGAGCTCTCGTTGAGCTGCGCGATGAGCCCAGGAATGTCGAGGCGGCCAGACGACGCGGCGGACGCCGCCGTGGCGCCCGGCGGCACCGCGTCGACCAGGTCGCTGATGAACTGCGCGGCCGAGCCCTCGGTAACGATCTGCTCGCCGCGCAAGTAGAGGTCCATCGTGGTGATCGGACGCACCCAGGGCTTGCCCTTGCAGCGCGGGTCGCGGAGCTTGCCAGAGCGCAAGAAGGCGTTGTAGCCCGCGGCCCAGCCCTCGTACATCTGCCGGACCTCCGGTAGCGGGCCGATCGGGGGGCGCTCCGACAACGTGCGATCGACGACGCGCGAGGCCTGGACGTACTTCCAGAACAGGTCGGAGTTGATGTTTGAGTCGGCAGCGCCCGCCGAGAAGTTCAGGTTCAGCGCGTTGGGGCCGAAGTAACGCGAGCGCTGGCCCTCGACGGTCACGAACTGATCGGCCAGCGTGCACAGGTTGTCCTGCGCGAAGGCATAGCCATCGCCGTAGCCCAGCGCACGGAAATCACGCGCCACGACATGCGGGATGCCCGCGCTGTCGCGCGTCACCGTGACCACCTCACGAGCGCGAGCGGCGCTCGGGCGGGGTCGTGCCGCAAGCGCCGACGCGCACGCCAGCAGCACCAGCGCGCCCACGGCGATCGACAGCAGCAAGCGCACCCCAAGCGCGGAGCCGGCCCCGCGTCCTCGACGGTCCAAGGCAGCAGTTCTTAGTCGCATCAACCTCGTCCTCTCTCACCGCGAACGCGAACTCATCACGATACTTTTCGAGCGAGGCGCCGCTTCCGCACTAGCCACCCACATCGATCCGTAGTTAGCACGGTCGTCGTAGTGGCGTCCACTCGTTCGCCCGCGGTAACTAGGGCTCCGAGACGGGCATGCCTAGCGCGCCAGTGGTCGTGGCCCGGGACCCCACGGAGAACTGCTGGAAGATCTGGTGGATCGTAGGCTTTGCATACGCACGTAGGGCACGACAGCCGCCCCCGGGCTGATTGACGCCGCTTCTCCTCTCGCGTGAATTCCAAGCCTCAGGACCCGACCGGACCCATGGCGTCGAGGCGACGGCCACGCCCCGACGAGCGCTTCCCCAGTGGCCGTCGGGAAAAGTGCCGTCCGGCGCGTTTAATGGAATTCAGGGCATGCCGCAGAACTTCATCGCGTGCGACCGCGAGCAAGTGATGTTGTTGCCGCCGTCGCTGTTGGATTGGGTGCCGCCGGAGCACTTGGTGTGGACGGTTCTGGTGTCGGTTGAGGAGTTGGACCTGTCCGTGTTCTATGAGGTGTACCGGCCGGATGGCCACGGCCGGCCGGCGTATGACCCGAAGGTGGTGGCGTTGCTGTTCTATGCATGCGCGCAGGGGGTGCGCTCGTCACGCGGGATTGAACGGAGGTGCCGGGAGGATGTTGCGTTCATGGTGATCACGGCGATGCGGGTGCCGGATCACTCGACGATCGCGGAGTTCCGTCAGCGGCACGAGACGGCGTTGGCCGGTCTGTTCACGGATGTGTTGGGGTTGTGTGAAGGCGGGGTTGGTGAACGTCGGGGTGATCGCGATCGATGGCACGAAGATCTCCGCGAACGCGTCGATGGACGCGAACCGTAGCTATGAGCGGATCGCGCGCGGACTGCTGAACGAGGTGGATGAGAACGACCAGCGTGAGGATGAGTTGCACGGTGACGCGCGCGGGGATGAGCTGCCCGAGCAGCTGTGCACGCATGAGGGGCGGCGGGCGGCGCTGCGGGAGGCCAAGCGCAAGCTCGATGCCGAGCGCGAGATGGCTGGTGATGGTGGCGAGGTGTCGGGCGCTCGGGAGCCGATCGTCGCGTTTGATCTTGATCGTGAGCGGTCGCTCAACAGCGAGAAGGGTCGGCGTGGGTGGCTGCGGGAGGGTCGACGGCAGCTCGACGAGCAGCGCGAGCAGCAAGCGCGGCCGATCGCCCGCTCGCGGACCGAGCGGTTGAACGAGCCAAAGCGGAGGCTCGAGGAAGAGCACCAGGTCGAGCTTGAGTCCAACGCGGCCTACGAGACCTATCGGGCGACCGCGCGCGACAGCCGAGGGCGACGTCTAGGTCACCGACCGGATCCCTACACGCCGCCGGCGGTGCCGACCGGGACGATCAACACGACCGATCACGACTCGCGGATCGTTCGCACGACGGGAGAGCCGGCGCGGCAGGGGTACAACGCCCAGGCGGCGGTCAACGAGCACCAGATCATCGTCGCCGCCGAGATTACGATCGACTCGCCCGACTTCGGTCACCTCGAGCCGATGGTCGACGCTGTCGAACGGGAACTGGGTGCTGTTGGTGTTAGCGAGTCGCCCGAGACGGTGCTTGCCGATCCGGGGTACTGGCACAAGCAGCAGATGGAGAACGTCGTCAGCCGTGGAATGCAGGTGCTAATTCCGCCGGACTCGGGGTTACGCACCAACCCGCGTCCAGGGTGGGACAAAGGGATGTACGCGTTCATGAGACTGGTGCTCTGAACCGAGCTCGGCAAGGCGCTGTATCGAAGACGGATGGCCACGGTCGAGCCGGTGTTCGGCCAGATGAAGTTCAACCGCGGGTTCGACCGGTTCCAGCGAAGAGGCCGGTCAGCTGTGCGCTCGGAGTGGCGACTAGCAACCGCGACCCACAACCTCCTGAAGCTCCACAACCACCAGATCGCCGCCGCAGCGCCCTGAAACGGGCCTCAGGCGGCCATGCCGCCGAGTTCGCCGCGAACACCGCGCCGACACCGACCGCCGCGACCCACGGCGTTCGACCGTTTATCCGACAGCCACCCAGAAAGCGCTCGTCGGGATATCGCCAGGATTCGGCAACGCCGGGCTTGCGGGTTCGCCCAGAGGCATCAGCTCGACGTCGGCCCGTCCCGTGGCTGCTCGCCGCCCCAAAGGAGCCGCGACGCGACATCGTTGTGGCCGGCAAACCGCCGCTCGCTGCGGACGTACCCAGCCACGCCGGCGGGGTCAGCGGCAAATACCGTGCGAGCATGAGGCAGGTGTGGACCCGCAGCTCGCAAGCGTCGCGCTTGTCGCCCTCGGCGCGTGTTACCGCGACGCGTGCTCGGCCTCCGTACTGTCGTTGAAGGGCGACTTCTTGGGGTATATCGTGTCTCGTGATTGGAGAGGAGCGGCGCAACGCGCGTCGCGAGGGTTGTGCGTTGGAGAAGGAATGCGGTTGAGCAGCAAGCGGACCTTGGTCGTGGCGGTGCGGCTTCCGGGTATCCGCGAAGCGCGTTCTCTGATCACCTGGTCCGGTTCTTGGAAGAGGTCGGCGCTCGGGGTTAGCGTCGCGCTCGCGGCGGCCGCCACTCTCGCGTCGTCGGTCGCTGCGACAGCGAGCAAGCGCGGTGTGCTCGGCCCGGGCTGCGATCGCGCTCGGCCGGCGGTCGCGCATTACGCCGGTGGGGTGCGTCTTCGCCGCCAGCCCGTGAATCGCCCGGTGCCGTGTATGACGCTGGTGGGCCGCGCGGTCGAGTCGGCGACGATCGGCGTCGCTCGGTCGGGCGCAGTGTTCTTCGCGCCACGGAGCGACAACACTTCGCCGCCGCCGCATAACACCCTGCAGGGGCCCGAGTTCGTGGTTCGCTCGTCCGACCTCGGTAGGAGGTGGACGGCCCTCAGCTCCGGCGGGCCGACGACGGGCGGCCTGGTGCCGCCTTGGATGAGCGTCGATCCGGTCACCTCGCGGGTCTGGTTCCTCACGACGCTGGAGGGACTCCAGGGCGCCAGGCTGTCCTGGAGCGATGACGGCGGCAGTCACTGGCGCACCAACCCGGCTGTCGGCTGTCGCGGGCCGGGCGCGACGATGTGCCTCGGGGAGGGGTCTGAGAAGGTGCTGGAGGGGCCGGCACCCCGCGGCGGTCGGAGGCCCCACGGTTACCCGCACGTCGTTTACTACTGCGCGAACGGCGGCTTCGATACCACCGCGACCGAGCTCGTTTGCTACAGGTCGCTGGACGGTGGGCGCACGTTCGCGCGGCTAGCCGGTGTTCCGGATCCGCCCGGCCGAGCCGGAGCGTGCGGCGTCAACCACGTGGCGCGCCCGGGCGCGGCCGGGCCCGACGGCGACCTCTACTTCCCGCTTGACCTGTGCGGCGATCTGGGGATCGCGATCAGCCGCGACGAGGGCGCTACCTGGCAGCGCAAGATGATCACGCGCACCAGCATCAGCGACCTGTACACGACCTCGGTCGCGACCGACTCGGCCGGCGACGTGTACGTCGCCTGGCTCGCCTCGACCAGAAGTGCTGGGCCCGGCGTGTCGGAGGGAGGCCTGCCGTTGCTGATCTTCTCCCGAGACCATGGCCGCACCTGGAGCAAGCCGTTGATGGTCGGCGCTCCCGGCGTCCGCCAGGCGCTGCACGTCGCGGTGACCGCGGCCGGCCCGGGTCACGTCGCGATCTCATACCTGGGCAGCCCGAGCGCTGCCGCTGACGCCGGCTTCAGCGGCTACATCACCGAGTCCTTCAACGCGCTCACCCGCCGGCCCGTGTTCTGGAGCGCGGCGGTCAACAAACCCTCGCGGCCGTTGTACCCCGGCGCACACAAGGAGACGTTCGGCGATCGCTTGTTCTTCATCGCCGACGCGTTCGGCCCGGACGGTACGCCGTGGGCCGCGTTCCACTGCCTGGACGAGCCCGCCTGCCCGAGCGGGCGGATCGGAGTTGCCTCGCGGCTGGCGATGCCCTAGAGGCAAGCCGCTATCACTCGAATGCGAGCGTCCGGCTATCCGCCAAACTCGAGACCCGCCCCACGGCGCATCGGACCGGCTGCGAGATCGACCGGAACGTCGCGCCTAAGGAGTGGCGCGAGCCTCGCCCGCCGGTGCACGAAAGACGTCGTCTGGCACCGCCGCTGCCGGCGCTTGCATTTGGGCGAAAGCGCTCGCCCGGCCGGGAACACCTGAATCGCGAAAGCGAGCGCCAGGTCGACCCAGACCGCGTGGCCGCATTCAGCCGGGAGCAGCTACCCGGCCCAGCGCTCCCGGTGGCTGCAGTAGGCGAAGCAGCGATCTCGCCGGCCGAGCGGAGATGGCGCTTTTCGGCTCCGCGCTTGCCGGTTCAGCGGTTTGTGTCAGGAGTTCGCGCGCCTTGCTGGGCGCGCGGAGGCGGACGGCCGGGATGTCTTTCAGTTGCGGGCTGGGAGCCGTACGCTGTTGCGATGGCGTTGGATGCCGCCGGTGCACGCCGTTTCTATGACCGCATGGGGCGCTGGCAGGATACGCAGCGCTTCTACGAGGGCGAAGCGACGAGTCGCCTGGCGGCTGCCGCCAAACTCGCGCAGGCGAAATCCGTGTTCGAGCTGGGCTGTGGCACGGGTCGCTTCGCCTCGGAAATGCTCGCCGGCGGACTGCCGAGCGACGCACGCTATTTCAGTGTTGACGTCAGCCCGGAAATGGTGCGACTCGCATCACTGCGGCTGACCGCTTGGGCACCGCGTGCCGCCGTGCAGCTGCTCGAGCCGCCGGCGCTGACGCTCCCGGGCGCCGATGGATCAGTCGACCGGTTCGTCGCAACGTACGTGTTCGACCTCCTGTCAGACAGTGACGCCGCGGCGCTGATCGGCGAGGCGCGCCGCCTACTCGCTGTTGATGGGCTGCTGGCGCTCGTCAGCCTCACCCATGGCACGACGTTCGCCAGCCGGCTCCTGTCGCGCGGCTGGGGCGCCGTCGCGAACCGTAGACCGGGTCTGGTTGGCGGCTGCCGCCCGATCGTCCTCGAGGAGCTGATCGGAACGGGAGGGTGGCGCGTGATGCACCACGAGGTCGTTGTCAGCTGGGCGGTGCCGTCCGAAATCCTGGTCGCAGCCCGCGAGCCAGCCACGTGAGCGCCGGCGGTCGCTACTCAAGCGAACCGGCGAACGCGCGCGCGTTCACCGAGCGCTGCGATCGCTGCATCACGCGTATCGCGCGCGCCTATGACCTCGCCGTACCGCTGATGCCCTTCTGGCGCCGATGGCTGAGCGCCGCGCTGCCACACCTGCGCGGACCGCGGGTGCTCGAGGTGTCGTTCGGCACCGGCTGGCTTCTCACCCAATACGCCGGCCGGTACGAGACCCACGGCGTCGACCTCAACCACAGAATGCTCCAGATCGCGACCCGCAACCTACACCGGCGAGGACTCACAGCCGAGCTTCGCCTGGCGAACGTCGAGGCGCGGCCCTACCCGGACGAAGCCTTCGACACGGTGCTCAACACGATGGCGTTCACCGGCTACCCGGACGCCAACAAGGCGATCGGCGAGCTATGCCGCGTGCTCAAACCGGACGGACGGCTGGTGATGATCGACCTCAACTACCCACCCGACGACAACCGCGCCGGACAAGTCCTCGTCGCCATCGGCCGACGCTTCGGCGACCTCGTCCGCGACGTCGGGCCCATATTCCGCGCGTCGGGACTCGAGCTCTCAGATCAAGCGATCGGCGGCTTCGGCAGCATCCACCTCTACATCGCCACCAAACGAGCGTGAGCACAACAGCGCTCCAGCAGGCGGTCGCCTTGGTAGACGGCAACAAAACGGCGACTCGACAGCCGGCTGGGACCACCGACTCCGAGGGGGAACCTGTCCGCCGCTGAGCCCGCCACACGAGAGCGAACCAGACGCAGCGCGGCAATGAACACCTGCCGGCTTCGAAGCATGAGCCTCGCTACAGCGCCTCGTACACCTCCTTTTCGCAACCTGACCGGCAGGGCGGTCAGGTCCCAAGCTCAGGGTCCGTGAAGTGCAGCACGGGCCATGGCGGAGCGTAGACGCGTGGAGCTATGAGCGGCCGACGACGCCGCCGATCCAGTGATCCTGAGGCCTGAGGAATTGGTTTCGGCCTGGAGGCGAAGCGTGGGTCATGGCGGGTGAGGTGGCTGCTCCGTCATGACCGAAGCGGTCGGTCAACGGCGAGAGCTGTTGATGCTCGTCCGGAGCAGCGACAAGACCGACGATCGCGATCGGTCGGCCACGCGAAGCAGGTGCACGGGTGGCGGTCATTTGGGCTGGATCGCCTCGAGGATGTGGACAGCGTGGTCCCCGACCCAGTCGCCGACCTCGAGGTAGGCGCCGCGGATCAGCGCCCAGGTCCGCATCCGGGTCGGGTCGAGCCCGGCCTCAGCAAACGCGGCCAGGCGCCGCTCGGTTTCCTCCTGTGTCATCTGCGACCCCAACGGGTTCCACAGGAACGGCGGCACGTCGAACTCGGGCTCGCCCAACATCGGCTTGGGGTCGATCGCGACATAGCGGGTGCCGGCGTCGAGGATGTTGTGGTGGTGCAGGTCGCCATGCACGAGGGTGCCGCGCTCGACGTCAAGGCGAGCGAGCAGCTCGCGCGCGCGTTCGAGCAGTCGCTGCCCGGCTGGCGATCCGGGCATCGCCTGTGCGAGCCACTGCGGAACATGGTCGCCGATCCATTCAAATGGCGCCGATGCTGGACGCCACAAGCGGCGTGCGACGTCGACAGCGATCGTCGTTGCAGCAGCGCTCCCGAGGGCCGCAAGGTCGGTTCCGGGGCAGGCGCGCTCGAGCATCAGCGCGCGCCGCGAGCGGTCGACCCGCAACAGACGGACCGCCCCGTTGCCAGCCCAGAGCTCGAGCGCCTCCGCTTCATGCACCGACTCTCCGTCGCCCGGCCACGCGATCTTGAGGACGGCGTCTGGGCCCGCTGGCGCAACGTAGGAATAGTTGGACGGCTGAAACGACGGCCCCAGAACGATCCCCCACTCGCTCGCAACATCACGAGCAATCCGCTCCATACGAGAACGCTCGGACTGGTCCATGCCCGGCTCATTCAAGCCAACCCGACCCCGCTCAGCGGCGGGCCGGCGATACCCGGCCGGTGACTGCTTCCACCTCGGGCCCCGACCGAAGCGGCCACCTACCGCCACGACCGGTGCAGCGGCAAAGCGGGCACCGCCGGCGATTGGCCCGGATAGCCGCTTCCGCCGGACAGCAGCCACCTCGAGCTCGGCGCTGGCTGCTCGCCACACCCTGATCGTTTTGCTGATTGGCGGCAAGCACTTGATGTGCGGTTCTGACGATTGGCAGGTTAGCCGCGATCGTCTTCCTCGGCCCCGCTTTGGCTGTGTCGCGCGCCGCAGTGCGCCGGGCCGATGTCGAGCAGGCGTCGGGGTCGTCGCCAGCTCGTCGCTTTCGTTGCGGCTGACCCGCGAGGGGTTCGATCACGGTCGTTGACCCGTCGACGATCGAGGCGCTCGTCCGCCACACGCTGCTGCCGATGCTCCGGCCCGCGGGGAGGGCGAACGACGGGGCAGCCGTGCCGCGCGGGTGAGGAGGGTCAGCGCAGCGAGAACCGGAAGAAGTTCTTCAGCCCGTGCCGCTTCATCTCGCGCACGAGGCTGGGCGTGGGCAAGAGGAATGGGTCGGGAACCGGAAGCCCGACGCGGCTGCGGCGAGTGAAGCCGTAGCGGCGCACGTTGCGGAGCATTGTGAGCACGGGGACGGGCGGCTGGTAGCTGTACTCGAGCCGGCCGCGTCCGATCGTTTCGGTGAGCATTCGGGCGAGTGATTGCGGATCGCGGGTAATGCCGTGCACGTCCGGGTGCTCGTGTGCCCATTGGCGGGCGGCGTCCTCGGAGGCGAAGAAGCTGTTGTGGTCGCACCATGCGACGATGCTGTGTGGGAAGTCGCGGACGGGGTGGCCGATTTGGACGCGGAGTGTTGTGGGCGAGTAGTCGAGCAGGATTCCGTCGCGTCCGACGAGTTCGACGGGTTGTTTGGTCTGCCGGCAGACGGACCGGACGATCACTTCTGCTCCTGGGAACATCGCGGAGATTCCGCAAGCTTCGACGGCGCATTCGGCGTACCAGTTCTGCTGGCCGTCGACCCAGATGGGGTAGTGGTTGGGGAACGTCGCGAATGGCCGGGCGTAGAAGATCTCGCCTTCGGCGGGCAGCGGTTGGGTGAGCGGCTCGTCCTGGAAGTGCGTGAGGCCAGCGTGGTCGTGGTCTTGGGTGGCGATGCAGATCGCTGCCTCGAGGTCGTGCAGTTCGGTTGAGAGTTGCTGTGGGGAGAGGGCGAGCTCGCGACACAGTTCGGCGCATGTCGGTGCGGTCCCGTCGTGCAGGACCTGGGTCATGATCCGCTTGCGGATCTGTCTGGCGTTCGCGGTCAACTCGGCCATCAGCTCGATATCTCGATCATGTGGGTGTGTTGCGCTGATGGCGCGGGACGCGCTGTGCGTTCGGCGAGTCCGTCGGCGACGTGGTGTGCCCATGCCGCGATCGTGAGTGACGGTGGGACGCCCGCTGCGGCGGGCAGTGCGGACGCGTCGGCGACGTAGATGCCGGGGTTGCCGTAGACCTCGCCAGTGTGGTCAACGACACCCGCCTCGGCGTCCGCGCCGACGCGTGCGCCGCCCCACGCGTGGACGGTCGCCGGTTTGGGCCAGGCGCTGACGCGGTGGCCGCTGTCGGCCTGCAACGCGCCGAACGCCTCGCGTAGCTGCTCGAACACAGGCTCGGCTGCGGCGTCGTAATCGATCTCGATTCTTCCGCGGTGGAAGTGGGCTGACGCGGTGCCGGAGTCGGCTCCCATCCCGCCGACGATCACGAGCTGGCCAAGTCTGCGGCGCAGCGCGGAGGGGAGCGGCAGCGTGTCGAGCCCGGCCGTCCCGGCCATGATCGTGAACGGCGAGTCGGCACCGTCGAGCAGGAAGCGGCCGAGGACCGGCGGTGCGTTGAAGGTCGGCGGTTCCGCGGCGGGGCGTTCCCAGACGCCGAAGAAGTCGCCGTTGCCGCCAACGGTCCGCCCGAGGCTCGGCATCGCCTGAAGGTCGTGGCGGGCCTGCGCGCTGAACAGCAGCCGCAATGTGTTGAGGGTGCCGGCGGCGAGGATCACCTTCGTCGTCCGTGCAATGCTCGTCTGGCCTGTGCGGAGGTCGCCGTAATGGATCGCGTAGCCATCACCGGTGCGGGTCGTCTCGCGTGCGATTCGGGTGACCTCACATAGGTCGCGGACGGTCGCGCCGTGCTCGCGGGCCGGCTGGAGGTAGATGAAATCGACCGATGCCTTGGCGCCCGTCCGCGAGCCTTGGACGCCGTCCCCGTCGAACGCGGCGAACCGGCGTGCCGGCATGCCCGGGTCCGCCAGCAGCCGGCCGACATCGGCTTCGGTCCCGGGCAGCAGCATCGCCAGCTCGGGTTGCTGCTCAGCGGCCTGGCAGCGCGCGCCGCCCGTGTCGGGCAGCTGGTCCCAGACGCTGTTCGGAACCGCATGCCGTCGGGTCAGGCGGGTGGCGCCGAGATCGGTCCTGATCTTGTCGTAGTAGCGCTCGATCTCGGCGGGGTTGAGATCAGGGTGGCGGTCCTGCCAGTACGCCTGCGAGGGCTCGGTCAGGACACCGAGCCAGGCGAGGCTGCCGCCACCCACGCCGGAGGCGCACAGGACGTCGATCCCGGGATAGCTGAACAGCTCGAACAGGCCGCGCGGGTTGATCGTCACGCGAGCTGCGAACGGCCGGCGCCGCCCACGTCTCGCGCCGCGGCCGATGTGCACGCCGCGCACGGCGTGGGTGGCGAACCGCGCGCCGTAGGGGAACGGGGAGCGCTCGGCGAACCCGATCGCCCGGACGGGCAGCGAATCGCGCCACGGGCCGCGCTCGAGCACCAGCACGTCCAACCCCGCGGCCGTCAGGCGATCCGCGGCGATGCTCCCGCCGAAGCCGCTGCCGATAATCACCGCGTCATGGCTCATCCCAACCTCCAGGCCCGGCGCCGTGCGATACGGTCGATCATGACGCCGCGATCTGATCGGCGAGGATCTCGTCGTCGTAGCGCTTCGAGAACGCGTTGAAGTCACGCACGACCGCGAGCGGCGAGGTGCGCCGCCACCCGGCGATCATCACTGCGGGGAGGATCATCGAGGCGATGCCGAGGCCTCCGAGGAGGTAGTCGTCGAGCGCTCGGGTGTCGGGCCATGGCTCACCGCGTCGGCGCGCGAGCAGCGAGTCGATCGTGTTGGCGGCGCGGTTCGCGAACGCCATCACCCGTGCGATCGTGTCGATATCGCTCTGCTCGCGCTGATCGTAGAACGCCTGGAACTCCGTCTCGATCGACTCGGGGACCGATCGGAACTCCGCTCGGGCGAGCTCCTGGACGTACGCGACCGCGACCCACCGCCGCGCGTCGACCGATTCCGCGTCGAGTCCCTCGAGCGCCGCGAGCTCGTCACCGGGAAGCCCGACGCGCAGCGCCCACTCGCGGTGGTGATAGCTGCAGAACCGGCACGAGTTCACCCGTGCGACCGCCACCATCAACTCCTCGCGGAACGCAGGGTCGATCCGCTTCTGCCCCCAGATCGCACCGATCTCCCGGCCACGACCGATCAGCGACCCGGTCGCGCGCACGAAACCCGGCACCGTGAACGTCGGCCGCAGCCGCGCCGGCCCGCCCACTACCGGCTCTTTGATCGCTGACGTCATCACAGTCGTGTCCCTCCGCTCATCGGGTCGCCGGCTCGGGCTCGACCACAGCCCGCTCCATACAGCACCGTATCAATACACTGCCGTATTCATACAGTGATGTATTGTCCGCTGTCAAGGACCAGCCCTTAGATGAGCGCGCGAAACGAGACCGCACCGAAACGCACCCACCG
This sequence comes from uncultured Solirubrobacterales bacterium, assembly GCA_963824755.1. GTDB lineage: Bacteria > Actinomycetota > Thermoleophilia > Solirubrobacterales > Solirubrobacteraceae > Palsa-465. The sequence continues at coordinate 19,105 of CAWGQT010000035.1, forward strand.
CCTGAGCGCCGAGGACTGGATCGACGCCGCGACGGGAGCCCTGCGCCGCGGCGTCGCGGCGGTCGCCGTCGATCCGCTCGCCACCAGCCTCGGCGTCACACGCGGAAGCTTCTACGCGCACTTCGACACGCGCGACGAGCTGCTACGTGCGGTCCTCGATCGCTGGCGCAAGCACGAGCTGACCGAGATCCAGGATCCCGGGGATGGCGATCCGCCCCAGCAGCTCGCCCGACACCTCGACCGCATGTTCGGCGACCACGCCGCAGGCGAGATCCACGCGCAGCTCTGCGCCGCCGCCGAGGACCCAATCGTCGGACCCGTCCACGTCGAGCTCGCGCTCGCACACGCCGAGAAGCTCACCAGGCTCTACCAGCACGCCGGCCTCACACCCCAAGCCGCCGCCACCCGCGCGCTCGTCACCTACACCGCCTACACCGGCTACTGGCGAGCCCTCACCGCTCTGCCGAACATCCCGGAAGCCAAAGCGCTCGGCCTCACCCCCGCCATGTTCGATGGCTACCTCGAGCACGCCACAGCGCTACTCACCCCGCCGGACGCCTGATGGCGGCAATCCTGAGCACCCAGCGGGCGCCTACCTGAACGACACGCCAACAACCACCGGACCGGAGAAACAGCATCATGGGAAAGCTCGACGGGCACTGCCTCTGCGGCAACATCACCTACACCTGCAGCACCGAGGAGCCGATCCTGACCGGCATCTGCCACTGCAGCGACTGCCAACGACAGGCCGGCACTGCCTACTCGACGATCGTCGGCGTTCCACGCGCCGCGCTGCAGATCAGCGGTGACTCGCTCAAGGTCTACGACACCGTAGGCGAGGATCGTGGCGCGATCGCGCACCGCCACTTCTGCGGCAACTGCGGCTCACCGATCGTGTCGCTGCTGGACGACATGCCCGACCTCGCGTTCATCAAAGCTGGAACGCTCAGCAACGCCTCATGGCTCACACCGCAGATGGACGTGTGGACCCGCTCCGCGCAACCCTGGTCCCTCAACGCCGGGTCAGAACGACACCAGTTCGAACGCGGTCCAGGCCTCGCCTAACGCCACATATAGGTAGGCGGCCACGCCGCGGCGCAACGCCGCCGGTCGCACGCGCTGTTCCGCCGCCCTGCACCACCGCGGTGGCTACGACTCGGGGGCAACCCAGTCCGCCGCGTCTAGCAGCTCCTCTGCGAACCGAACAGCGTCCCGATCACGAACTGCTTGACATTGGAGCCATCGCGACGTTCGCGCGCGAAGCAGCTGCCGAGCGGAGCCCGTGCTATCGGCATCGCGCGCCCAGGTGCCTGCTCTTGCCGGCGCCGGCCCCGAAGGAGCCACCTCGCGAGGTGGCCGGCCGAGCGGCAATGCAGTCATCTCGCAGATGACGCCGCGAAGGTCCAGTCGTGGCCGCTTGGTGCCAGATGCAGCCACGCGTCTTACCCGAGCGATCGTGGCCGGTGGTGTCCGGCAGCAGCCCGCGTCAGTCAGCTACGGCAGGTGGCCCGCTGCAGCAGGCGAAGCGCATGAGCGCATGACGCCCGCGGAGTGCTGAGATTCGTCCCAACCCGTGCGTCTCATTCCGCCCGAGCATCGCTGTCGCTCGTGTTTGGGATCCGGTGGCGAGCAGCGGCGACGGCGGGCGTCGCCGCCGGCTATTGCGATGCCACGGATTGCTGCCGTGCGGGGGGCGGGCGTGTAGCGGGAGGCATTACGATCGTGCGCCGTGGTGCGCCTTCTCGAGCGTGAAGATGAGTTGGGCGTGCTTGCCGACGCCGTCGGGGGCGCGGCCGCTGGTCGGGGGTCGGTTGTGCTGGTTTCTGGCGAGGCGGGGATCGGCAAGAGCTCGCTGCTGCGGGAACTCCGACAGCGCACCGGCCAGCGCGTGACGTTTCTGATCGGGGCGTGCGAGCCGCTGTCGGTGCCGGTGCCGCTCGCGCCGCTACGCGAGCTTGTGGAGGTGGCGGGAGGTGGCGATCTGATTGACCTGGGCAGCGATGACCGGTTGGTGCTGGCGCGGCGCGTGGTGAGCGTGCTGGACGCGCGGGCACCGGTTGTGGCGGTGATCGAGGACGTTCACTGGGCCGATCCGCTGACCCTTGATCTGATGCGGCTGCTGGTGCGACGGGCGCCGCAGATGGCAGCGGCGATCGTCGCGACGTTCCGCGACGACGAGATGGCGGCCAACCCGCAGCTGGGATTACTGCTCGGCGACCTGACGGGGGCTCCCGAGGTGCGGCGAATTCGGCTGAAGCCGCTCTCGAACGCGGCCGTGCGGGAGCTGGCCGGACCGAGCGGGCTCGATGTCGGGGAGCTCGCGCGCGCCACCGGCGGCAACCCGTTCCTGGTTGTCGAGGCCGTCGCCGCCGGGGAGCGGCTGCCGGCGTCGGTGCGCGATGCCGCGCTCGCCCGCGCTGGTCGCCTGAGCCGGGCTGCGCGCGAAGTGGCCGACGCGGCGGCGGTACTGGGGCAGCGCTTCGACTATGCCGTGCTGGACGCCGTGGTACCAGGCAGCACCCAGGCGGTCGAGGAGGTGTTGGCGCGTGGCGTGCTGGTCGCCGACGGCAGTAGGTTGGGCTTCCGGCACGAGCTGATCCGTGAGGCGATCGAGGCCTCGATCTCGCCGCCACGCCTCGCGGAGCTTCACGCGCGAGTGGTGTCCGCGCTGGTCAATCAGGCGGGGGCGGTCGACAACGCAAGGCTGGCTCATCACGCGGAGCTGGCGGGGCTTGGCCACGAGGCCTGCCGTTACGCCGCGCTTGCGTCGGTTGAGGCGGAGCGGCTTGGTGCGCCCTTGCAGGCGCGGCTTCAAGCTGAACGGGCGCTGCGGCTGGGAGCGGATCTCTCCGATCCCGAGCGCTACGAGCTGCTGATCCGTTACTCGCGTGGGGCGAACTTCACCAGCACCCGCTATGAGGACGCGGTATCGGGGGCCGAGCAGGCGCTAGCCCTCGCCGAGCGGCTCGGTGATCCGTTGCGGCAGGCACGCGCGCTGGGAGCGCTGGCGTGGGCGCTGTGGTCGTTCGATCGCATGGTGGAGGCGAAGCAGGCCGCTGAGCGGGCGATCGCGGTGCTGGAGGCGACCTCCGATGTCGCCGTGCGGGCGCGGGCGCATTCGGCGCACATCAGGATCGAGGCGTCGGCGTTCGATCCCGCGGTGGCGATAGCGGCTGCGCCGCTGGCGCGTGAGCTGGCTGCTGCTGCCGGGCTCGAGGAGGTCCAGATCGACCTCGACATCAGCGTCGGGCTTGCGCATGGTCACGTCGGTCATCCCGAAGCGGTTCCGGTGCTGACGGATGCGCTTCGCGATGCCCGAGCGGCGGGGCTGGCAATCCAAACGATTCGAGGCTACGTCAACCTGCTGTTCGTCGGCGCGACCCTGCGCCAGCACGGGCTGGTGGAGACCATCTTGGGCGAGGCGCGGGAGTTGTTCGCCGAGCTCGATGCGCGGATCCCCTGTTTCGTGATCGAGGGATTCCTCGCCCGGAGCCTGCTCGATCGCGGCCGCTGGGACGAAGCGCTGCCGTCGGCGGCTGACAGCGTTCGGACCTGGCATGCGGAGGTTCCGCTTGCCCGAGCGATGGAGGGGCTGATCGCGGCCCGTCGGGGCGAGCCGGGTGCCGAGCGGACCCTGGAGCAGGCGTGGGCCGAGATCCCGAAGGTCGCGGAGGACTCGCGTCACAGCACGCTGCGCTGTGCCCTGGTCGAGGCCGCGTGGCTGCGCGGCGACTGCCAGACCGCGCTCGAGCACCTGGAATCCGCCCGCGCGTCCCCGGCGACAGGCCGGTATGCGCGCTGGGGCGGTGAGCTGGCGCTGTGGGCGGCCCGCCACGGCCTCGAGCTCGAGCCGCCAGCCGGCTCGCCTGACGCCGTGAAGCTCGAGCTCGAAGGCAACTGGCGGGGAGCGATCCGGGCCTGGCGCGAGCTGGAGGCGCCGTACGAGTCTGCGCTGGCCGCACTGCCCGGCGATGACGCCACCGCCCGCCAGGCGCAGGCGGTGCTCCATAAGCTGGGCGCGAGCGCTGCGATCCGCGCGTTCGCTCGGGCGCGAGCGGTCCGGGGCGCACGCGCCGTGCGTGGCCCGAGACGATCGACGCTGGCGCATCCCGCCGGCCTGACCGGCCGCGAGCAGGAGGTGCTGGAGCAGCTCGCGACCGGTGCGACGAATCCAGCGATCGCCGCCGCGTTGCACCTTTCGGAGCGCACCGTCGCGCACCACGTCTCGGCGATCCTGGCGAAGCTCGGCGCCGCGACGCGACTGGCCGCGATCGAGCAGGCGCGCAGCCACGGGCTGCTCTCGCAAGATGGGACGGCCAGCCGGCCAAGATAGGCAGGTGAGCCGATGCGCGGTCAGGGCGGGGCCGCCACGCTGCCAGCATCCACCGACGAAGGAGGCAGCATGAGCTACACCGTGAAGACGATCGACGAACTGGCGTCGATCCACCACGGCGCCGTCAAGCTGGCCGGTGCCGAGCTCGGCATCCGGTCGTTCGGGATGCAGGTGCTTGATTTCCCGGCCGGGTTCACCGATTACCCCGAGCACGACCACGCCGCAGACGGGCAGGAAGAGGTGTATGTGGTACTCCGCGGACGGGCCGATTTCGTCATCGATGGCGAACAGGTGACGATCTCCCCGGGGCGGCTGCTCAAGGTCGACGCCGCGAGCAGGCGCACGCTCCAGCCCGGGCGGGACGGGGTCAGGATCCTCGCCATTGGCTGCACCCCGGGAGCGACCTACCAACGACCGGAAGCCTTCCGCTCAGAGATGCACGCATGAGCGCCGCGATCACCGATCGATCTGGACGCGGGTCGCGGCGCCACAGGTGGTGTCCGGACGCGGCGAGCTCCTTTGGTTCCTGGGCACGCTGGTGCGCGTGAAGCTCGACGGGCACCAAACCGCAGGGAGATTCGCAATGATGGAGATCACCCTGCCCCACGGCGCCGCACCGCCGCTTCACTCCCACCCCCAGGACGAGACGTTCTACATCCTGGAAGGCGAGCTCACCGCCTGGCTGGTCGAGCCAGAACTCGCCGACGATGACTCAGAGCCTCCGGCCTGGGTGAAGACCAGCGCACGCCGCTGCGGCGTCGGCGATGTGGTGTTCGCTCCCGGAGGGACGCCCCACACCTTCCGCGTCGAGTCGGACACGGTCCGGATGCTGGTTCTGTCCACCCCTGCTGGGATCGAGGGATGATGCGGGATTGGCCGCGCCGGCGCAGTGGCCGTGGCTCCAGCCACCACGGGACGGCCGCCGCGTTCCGCCCGAGCGCATCGCGAGCGTCGAGCGTCAGACCGGAATCGTCCGGCACGGCCCGCCGCCTCCTCCCAACGAACAACCATGAGCGCTCGTCGAGCCCGCGCGCACCCCACGGGCCTTCATCCGCACGCGTTGCGAGAGCGCCGGCAACCGCGACAGTCGCCGCTGCTCGCCACCGGGACCCCCAAAGGAGCGACAGCGCTACGCAGAGGGAACGAGACGCCTGGGTTGGGCGAACCCGCACTCCGCGGCGTCATGCGCTCGCTGTCGTGTCGCCTGCGACCGTCCTACGCGACGACACCGGGCTGATGCAAGAGCGTGATCCTGCAATCCCGGTGGGCGAGAATCAGGAGCTGGCCGCTTCCCCCGCCAAGCAGCCACGACCTGGCCTTCACACCGTCGCGGGCGGCGTAGCCGCTTCGCCGCTACTGCAGCCACCGGGAGCGCTGGGCCGGGTAGCTGCTCCCGGCTGAATGCGGCCACGCGGTCTGGGTCGACCTGGCGCCCGCTTTCGCGATTCAGGTGTTCCCCGGCCGGGCGAGCGCTTTCGCCCAAATCCAATCGTGAGCGGCCTGGGCGCGGCGCGATTGCTTTTGCTCTCGCGCCCGCCCGGCCCGCGCTATTGCAAC
>CAWGQT010000036.1:0-104235 GCA_963824755.1 uncultured Solirubrobacterales bacterium
CACACGATCCGGTTCCGGAGTACCCCGATCCCCTCGATCTCGAGCTCGATCTCGTCCCCGGGCCGCAGCCACCGCCCGTCGCCGTGCTCGAGGATGCAGCCGCGCCCCACGGTTCCCGACCCGATCACCTCACCGGCGATGAGGCCCGAGGTGTTGCGTGCGGCCGCGGCCAGCAACCCATCCCACGACCAGTGCATGCCTCCGGTCCGCGAGTCGGTCCGCACCTCCCCGTTGATCCGCGCCACCGCGCGCATATCGAGATCCGCCGGCAACTCGTCGACCGACACCACCACCGGCCCGAGTGCCGTCGCGAAGTCCTTGCCCTTTGCCGGCCCCAGTCCCACAGCCATCTCGAGCGCCTGTAGATCCCGCGCTGAGAAGTCGTTCATGATCGTGAAGCCCTCCGGTCGCCCGTCGGCGCCGATCACGCACGCCAGTTCGAGCTCGTAATCGAGCATCGACGTGTCCGCCGGCTTCGGGATCGAGTCGCCGTCGCCGTACACCGCGCCCGGGTTCGTGAAGTAGAACGCCGGGACCCGATACCACGCGTCCGGGAAGGGGCGCCCGGTCACCGCCCGGGCCCCGCGCACATGCTCTTCGAAGGCCATGAAGTCGCGGATCGAAGGCGGCCTGCCGTCGGGAAACGGACGTCTCATCGCTGAAACAGCGTAGAGAGCACGACCTCCGTGACCGTCCTCGTCACGCCGTCCGTAGCGCGGATCCGTTCGAGCGCGAGCTCGAGATCCTTGGTGTCCTGGGCCATCACGTGCAGCAGTGCGCTGGCCTCCCCGGCCACCGTGTGCGCCGATACCACCCCCGACTCGCGCGCGACCGCACGTCTGATCGCGTCAGCCGGCATCCGCCCGTCGCAGTAGAGGTCGACGAACGCCTCGGCGTGCCATCCGAATACCGGCGGATCGACGATCGCCGTGTACCCGAGGATCACGCCGTCGCGCTCGAGCCGGTCGACGCGCCGCTTGACCGCCGGCGCCGACAGATGGACGTGCCGTCCGATGTCCTGGAACGAGCGGCGAGCATTTTCACGCAGCAGCGCAACGATCTTCCTATCAACTGCGTCCATAACGCCCTATAACCCTACTCAAACGCAACAGATCGGGCTTGAGACAACATGGCAACAGTCGGATCATTGCAGACAATGGAGACACAGGAGCTCGCGCGTCCCGCGGCGGCTGCAGTGGACGCGATGCCAGTCCACGGCATCGACCACCTAGAGCTGTTCGTCGGCAACGCCGCCCAGGCCGCCTACTACTACACGCAGGCGTTCGGTTTCACCGAGACCGCCTACCGAGGTCTCGAGACCGGGTCGCGTGACCGCGTCTCGTACGTGGTCGAGCAGGGCCGGATCCGCCTCGTCCTCACCGGGACGCTGACCGGCGACGACGAAATCGCCGAGCACCACAAGCGCCACGGCGACGGCGTCCACAAGATCGCGCTGAGCGTCCCCGATGCCGCGGCTGCGTACGAGCACGCGCTGGCGCACGGCGCGCGCGGCGTAAGAACCCCCTACGACCTCGAAGACCACCACGGACACGTCCGCCTCGCCTCGGTGGCGACCTACGGCGAGACCCAGCACCTGTTCGTGGAGCGAAGCGACTACCGCGGCCGCTTCCTACCCGGATACGAGTCATCAGGCCCGGCCGCGCACGACCGTCCCGACGGACTGCTCGCCGGCATCGACCATGTGGTCGGCAACGTCGAGCTCGGCCACATGGAGGAGTGGGTCCACTATTACGAGCGCGTCTTCGGGATGACCGAGCTGATCCACTTCTCCGACGAGGCGATCTCCACGGAGTACTCCGCGCTGATGTCGAAGGTCGTGACCGACGGCTCGGGGCGGATCAAGTTCCCGATCAACGAGCCCGCGCAGGGCAAGCGCAAGTCCCAGATCGAGGAGTACCTCGACTTCTACCGCAGCGCCGGCGTCCAGCACATCGCTGTGTCGACGACCGACATCATCCGCACCGTCGACGAGCTCACCGCCCGCGGCGTCCAGTTCCTTCCGATTCCGCCCTCCTACTACGCCGACGTGCCCGACCGGATCGGCGAGATCGACGAGAGCCTGGCCGATCTAAAACGCCTTGGGATTCTGGTGGACCGCGACGACGAGGGCTACCTGCTGCAGATCTTCTCCAAGCCGGTCGGCGACCGTCCGACGGTGTTCTTCGAGGTGATCCAGCGCCACGGCGCACGAGGCTTCGGCGAAGGCAATTTCAAGGCTCTGTTCGAGGCGCTCGAACGCGAGCAGGAGCGCCGGGGGAACCTTTGAGATACGAGGCCCGCGGCCGCGTACCCGCAAAGCGCCACACGGCGTTCCGCGAGAACGGCATGCTCCTCACCGAGGAGGTGATGGGCTTCGAGGGCTTCTCTGGCAACGAGTCGATTCTGTATCACCTGCAGACGCCTTGCCGCGTGACCGCGCTGGGCGGGTTTGAGCCGATCGAGCGCACCGAGTGGGTCCCAGACGCCCACTCGCACCACCTCTTCAACACTCGGGGCATCGAGCCGCACGGCGATCCGATCCGCGGTCGCCGCCTTCTGATGTTCAACGACGACGTCGAGATCGCGATCTGTAGACCCGCTTCCGACCAGGACTATTTCGTCCGCAACGGCGAGGGCGACGAGGTGATCTTCGTCCACGAGGGCTCGGGGGAGCTCGAGACCACCTTCGGGACCCTCGCCTACCGCGAACACGACTACATCGTGATCCCCCGTGGGACCACGTACCGCTTCAAACCACTCGGCGACCAGCTGTGGCTGACGTTCCACACTCCCGGCGAGATCGAGACGCCGAACCGCTACCGCAACCGCTACGGCCAGCTGCTCGAGCATGCCCCCTACTCGCACCGCGACTTCCACGCCCCCCAAAGTCTCGAAACGCACCGCGAGCACGGCGACTACGAGCTGGTGATCCGCGTCCGCGGCGGCTATCAGCACTACGCGCTCGACTACCACCCCCTCGACGTGGTCGGCTGGGACGGCTACGTCTACCCGTACACGTTCAACATCGACGACTTCGAGCCGGTCGCCGGGCGTGTTCACATGCCGCCGCCGGTGCACCAGACCTTCCAGGGCCCGAACTTCGTGATCTGCTCCTTCTGCCCGCGCGCGCTCGACTGGGAGCCAGACGCGATCCCGATCCCCTACAACCACTCGAACCTCCAGTCCGAGGAGATGATCTACTACGTCTCCGGAGAGTTCGGGTCGCGCAGGGGGATCGACGTCGGCTCGATCACGCTGCACCCCTCGGGGCTGCCCCACGGGCCCCAGCCCGGGCTCGCGGAGAAGTCGATCGGCACGCGGTTCACGAACGAACTCGCGGTGATGTGCGACACGTTCCGCCCGCTGAAGCTCACCGAGCTGGCGCGCGAGCTCGACGACGGCAAGTACGCGCTCTCGTGGGCCACCGCGGAGGAGGTCGCCCACGTTTAAGGAAGCGCAGCTGTACGCCCCGGTCACGACGGGCGACGACGGCACGGTCACGGTCCACCTCGCAGACGACCACCCGGGGTTCGCCGATCCCGAGTACCGCGCCCGCCGCAACCACATTGCGTCGCTGGCGCTCGACTGGGACGGGAGCAGCGCGATCCCCCACGTCGGCTACACGGAGGAGGAACAGGAGGTGTGGCGTACGGTCTGCCGGGAGCTGGCCGCCAAGCATGAGCGGCTCGCCTGCGCCGAGTACCGGGAAGCGATGGCGCAGCTGTCGCTTCCGGCGGACCGTATTCCACAGCTCGACGAGGTCGGCACGCGCCTGCGCCCGCTCACCGGATTCGAATACCACCCAGCCGCCGGACTGGTGCCGTTCGATCAGTTCTACGGCTCGCTCGCCGACGGCGTGTTCCACTCGACCCAGTACCTGCGCCACCCCTCCCGGCCGCTGTACACGCCGGAACCCGATCTGATCCACGAGGTGATCGGCCACGGCGGAATGCTGGCGAGCCCTCGCCTCGCGGAGCTCAACCGTCTCGCCGGCCAGGCTGCGCGCCGGCTCGAGACGCAGGCCGGGCGCGACTTCTTCGCGCACGTGTTCTGGTTCACGATCGAGTTCGGCGTCGTGTACGAGCGCTCCGAGCTGCGCGCCTACGGCGCCGGCCTGCTGTCCTCGTATGGCGAAATCGAGGAGTTCCGCGGCGCGGACATCAGGCCGCTCGACATCGCCGTGATGGGCGTCCAGGACTACGACATCACGAGATACCAGCCGATCCTGTACGCCGCCGACTCGATCGAGCACCTGCTAGAGGTGGTCGGCACGTTCTTCGCGCTGTGCGACGACGAATCGCCGGCGCGCTTGGGCGCTCACGCAGTTCATTAGAGGGGGCCGCCTTTCGGCGGCGTCCGTGGGGCCGGGCGGCCCCGTCCGGACCGCCCCGCGTACTCTCCCGGCTCGTGTCACTCGACCGCGATGCCCTCATCTACCTGCGTACCCACGGCCACGCGCGGCCGCTCGAGCGGGCCCTGAGCCTGTACTCGCGCGCCGGCGAGCACGCGGCGTGCTGGATCGCGCTGGGGCTCGGCGGGGCGGCGGCCCAGCCTGAGCGCCGGCAGGCGTGGCTGCGCGGCGCTCGGACGGTCGTCGCCTCCTACGCCGCCAACCAGGCGATCAAGTTCGTCGTCCGCCGGCGCCGCCCGGAGCTCGATGGCATGCCGCCGCTGACCCCGACCGTCAGCAGCCTCTCGTTCCCGAGCGCCCACACGACGACATCGTTTGCCGCAGCCCGCGCCTACCGGGGGCTGGCGCCCGCACGGGCCCTATACGCGGCCGCCGCAGTGTTCGCGTTCAGCCGACCGTATCTCGGGGTCCACTACCCGACCGACGTCGTCGCCGGCGCGGTGCTGGGGACGGCGGTCGGGGAGGCCCTTTCGCGATGAAGGTCGGAATCGTAGGAATGCCGAACGCCGGCAAGTCCTCGCTGTTCACGGCGCTCACCGGCGCCGCCGCCGAGGCCGCGAACTACCCGTTCACGACGATCGAGCCGAACGTCGCGATCGTGCCGGTCGCGGACCCGCGCCTCGAGGCCGTCGCGGCGACGATCAAGTCCTCGAAGGTCGTCCACGACACGATCGCCTTCCACGACATCGCCGGTCTCGTCGCCGGCGCCTCCAAGGGCGAGGGTCTCGGCAACCAGTTTCTGGCGAACATCCGTGAGACCGATGCGATCGTGCACGTCGTCCGCGCGCACCAGGACCCGAACGTCGTGCATCCCGAGGGCCGGGTAGACCCGCTGGCCGACATCGAGACGATCGAGACCGAGCTCATCTACGCCGACCTCGAGCAGGCCGAGCGCCGGCTCGAGCGCGTCGGCCGGGCCGCCAAGAGCGGCGACCGCCACGCCGTCGCCGAGGCGCGGTGGCTCGAGCAGCTGATCGAGGCGCTCCAGTCCGGCCGTCCCGCCCGGACCGTTCCGCCGCCCGACGACGCACCTGATGCGCTGACGCTCCTCTCGCCGCTGACCGCCAAGCCCGTGCTGTTCGTCGTCAACGTTGACGAGGGCTCGGACGAGGTCCCGCCGGCGGTGCTCGAGCACGCGCGCACGCACGAAGCGGCGGCGGTTGCCGTGTCGGCGCGGCTCGAGTCCGAGCTCTCCGAGCTCGACGACGAGGAGGCCGCGACGATGCGCAACGAGCTCGGGCTCAGCGAGTCGAGCCTCGAGCGCGTCGTGCGCGGCGCGTTCGAGCTGCTTCATCTGGTCGCGTTCTTCACCGCGGGCGAGGACAAGCCGGCGCAGTCTTGGCATCTGCGCAAGGGCCTTTCGGTCTGGCACGCCGCCGGCATGATCCACTCCGACATCCAGCGCGGGTTCGTGCGCGCCGAGGTCGTGCAGTGGGACGAGCTCGTCGACGCGGGCGGCTACGCCGGCGCGCGCGACCGCGGCACGCTGCGGCTCGAGGGCCGCGACTACGTCGTCGCCGACGGCGACGTGATCACGGTCAAGTTCACGCCTTAGCGCCGACCGGGGCACGTGAATGGCGATTCACGCGCCCCGGGGCACGTGAATGACGATTCACTTCGGAGGGGGCGAAGTGAATCGCCATTCACTACCTGACAAACCGGGGCTGCTGCGGGAACAGCGACTCGGCCACGGCGAACGCTGGCTTCGGCGTCCCGTCGTAGCTGATCAGTCCCTTGTGGTGGATGCCGTCGGGGACCGAGCCAGGCGGCAGCACGGCGCCGCCCATCCAGCCCGGTTGCACGGCGAACTCACGCAGCGTCCAGTAGATCGCGCCGTTCATGAACGGCAGCTGGCCGACGACGTCGTAGGTGCGCTGCAAGTAGTCGCTCTGGAACTCGTAGGTCCCCTTCGTCGTCGGCGAGCCGCTGTACAGCCCCTCGGCGCCGAACTCGGAGACCACCAGCGCCTGCTTGGGGTAGCGCTGGTGAGCCTGCTGGAGGAACGGCTCGAGGCCGCTGAAGTTGGAGATCGAATGTCCGGGCGGACCCGTGTACCAGCCGAAATAGCTGTCGATCCCGAGGACGTCGAGCTTCGTGTACAGCTTCTGTGCCTTGAAGCCCGGATAGCAGTAGGTGTCGAGAGCGACGGCCGCGGCGGGGTCGAGCCGGCGCGCCAGCGAGATCGCCTGCGTCAGGTAGGTTCCGGTCCCGCGCGTCGTATCCGGCGTCGGCGAGAGTTCGTTGCCGACCGAGTTGAAGATCACCGAGGGGTGGTTGCGGTCGCCGAGGATCGTCGAGGAGAGCATCGACAGCGCCCGGCTGCGGCCGGCCGGCTTGCGCAGGAAGCTGTCGGCGTGATCGACCGGTGGCTGCTCCCAGACCATGATGCCCGCGGCGTCGAGCGCGTCGAGCAGCCGCGGGTTGAGGAGGTAGTGGGCGCGGGTGACGTTGGCGCCCACCGAGCGCAGCTCGGAGATGATCGTGTCGATGTCGCCGTCGCCGAGTGCCGCGCCGGTGCCCTCGATGTCCTCGTGGATAGCCGCCCCGTGCAGCCAGATGCGCTGGCCGTTGAGGTACAGGATCCCGCCGTGGACGTGCACGGAGCGCATGCCCACGCGCAGGACCTGGGCCTGCTCGGTCCGTTTGCCGACGGTTACCGCCACCTGCACGGTGTACAGCGACGGATGATCCGGCGACCACAAGGCCGGCTGTCCTCTAAGAGGCACCCGGAAGCTGATCGCCTGAGACTTGCCCGACGCGAGCGGCGCGATGTCCTGGCGCCAGTGCACGCGAGTGCCGTCGGGCGCGGTCGCGTCGACCACGACCTGCGGATGAAGCTTGCTCGGCGCATGGTTGGCGAGGGTCCCTTCGACCAGCAGGCCCCCGCAGTGGTAGGAGCACCCGAGCTGCGGCAGGACGCCGAGGTTGCTCAGCGTGAAGCGACCGACCGGCTCCAGCGTGACCGGGCCGGTGATCCCGCCCCAGTTCCACCAGTCCTCGGGAAACGAGCCAGGGCCGCGGAAGTTGTCGACGCGGACGACCAGCAGGTTGGTCTTGCCCGGCTCGAGCGATGCCGCGGCGAGCGAGAACGGTGCGTAAGGATCGGTGCTCGAGCCGATCAGCTCGCCGTTGAGCCACACCTGGGCGTGGCGGCGGATCCCTTCGAAGTTGACCGCCCAAGCGCGACCACCGTACACCCGCGGGCCCTGGAACCTGACCTCGTACCACCCGACCGTGCCGCGGTCCGATCCGGGCGTGACGTCCGGGTTGAAGTCGTTGGGAATCGACACCGAACTCCACTGTGGAGTCAGCCCCACGCCCGCCCCGCGGCCCTGCCACCACCCGTCGTGCAGGCCGACGTTGCCGGGGTCGGGCGCGTAGCTCCAACCGGTGTCGATGGGCACGGCAGCCGGCGGGCTGTCCGGCCCGGTGGGGCGCGCGCCGTTGCCGCCGAGACCGGAGCCGCCGCTACCGCCCGACGGATCGCCGGCGGTGCGCTGCGCAGCCGCAGCAGAGTTCGGTTGCAGCGCTGGCTTATCGGTCCGTGCTCGCACGCCGACGGCGGATTCCCCCACCGTGGACAGCAGTGCGATACCCGACGCGGCCAGCATCAGGATCCGGCGTCGCACGCTCGACATCATGACTGAAGTCGGCCCCGCGGTGCGCGGTCGGCGGTGGCGCGGGTCCAGAGCGGCTATCGGCGCGAGGAGCTGATCCAGGTCATCGACAGCCTGCACTCGCGCGGGTGTGGTAGACCTCCCCGGGGTGATGGCCGTCGCGGACGCATCGGCGAGGGCGCGCGGTGAGATCCCCGAGGCGGTCGCCCCGCCCCCGCACCACCCACGCTTCCCGCTGCTTGATGGAATGCGCGCCGTCGCCGTGCTGTGCGTGGTGCTCGTTCACTGCGCGGTGTTCGGCGGCGCGCTGTCCGGCTCGCTGCCGGGCCGGCTGCTCGCGCACCTGAACCTCGGCGTCACGATCTTCTTCCTGATCTCGGGCTTCCTGCTGTACCGGCCGTTCATCGCGCACCGCTTCGGGGGGGCGGCCGCGCCACACATCGACTCCTACGCAAAGCGGCGCTTCCTGCGGATCTATCCGGCCTACTGGCTGGTGCTGACGGTCCTGCTGGTGATTCCCGGCCTCCCGAACGTGAACGTCGAGTCGGTGTGGCCGATGTACCTGCTGCTGCACACGCTGCCCGTGTCCTCCGGACCGCGATGCTCGCAGCTGGTCACCACGTGTGGCCTCGCGCAGACGTGGAGCCTCGTCGCCGAGGTTACGTTCTACGCGGCCCTTCCGGTGTACGTGGTGCTCACCGACCGGCTGACTCGCGGGCTCAGCCGGCGGGCATGGCTGATCGCTCAAGGCGCCGCGCTGGCGGGGCTCTCGGCGGCCTCGGTCGTGCTGCAGTTCGTGGTGCTCGCGCCGGCGCCGCAGTGGGTCGGGTGGTCGGTGGCCGGCACCGTGTTCTGGTTCGCGCTCGGCATGGGCATGGCGATCGTCTCGGCGGCGAGCGCCGGAACCTCGCTCGGTGCACGCCTCGCGGCTTGGGTCTCGTCGTGGGCGCTAGCGCTGTGGGGCGCGGCGGTCGTGATCTACGTCGTGCTGTGCCTGTCGTTGCCGCCCACGCCGTTCGTGCTTGCCTCCTCTCAGCTTCTGGCGATTCACATAGCGTTCGGGGTGATCGCGCTGCTGCTGCTCGCGCCGGCCGTGTTCGCCGACGGCACGCGCCGCGTCCCGCAGCGGATCGCCGCCGCGCCCCCGGTCGCCTGGCTCGGTCTGGTCTCCTACGGCGTCTTCCTGTGGCACTACCCCGTCGTGCTGAAGCTGTCCGGGGGCCCCGGCGGCGCATCGTTCCTTCCCCTGCTCGCGGGCACGCTTGCGATCTCGATCGCGTGCGCGGCGGGCAGCTACTACGCACTCGAGCGCCCGGTGATGAAGCTCAAGTACCGCCCACTCCGGAGCACGCGCCTAGCGGCTCGGAAGGCGGCGGCAGAGCCACAGGAGCTCCGCTAGCGCCGCCAGCGAGGCCACCGAGACGACGCGAACCATCGTTCCGTCGGAGAGCACCGTGGCCAGTGCGAGCAGCAGCAGGAAGTCGGCGGCGAGCAAAGCGCCGGCAACCACCCGCCGGCCCAGCAATGGGACGCGAATGCCCGGCGTCAGATCGCCGGTCCGGCGGCTGACGGCGAGCAGCAGCACCGGCACCGCCAGTCCGAGCACGACATTCGTGGCGAGCCCGGCGGCATTGAAGACCCCGGTGAAGGAGACGGCGCCGAGATCGAGCAGCACCTCGCCCAGCACGCAGATCGCCAGCGGCGCGATGATCGGAAGCGCGCGCCGGCTCGGCCCGCGCTCCTCGACCAGATCCATCAGTGCGACCGCCGCGCGCTCGGTTCCGAGCCCGAGCAGGAGCAGGGTCAGGATGACCCCGGGCACGGAGACCACCGCGCCGAACTCCGAGGCGAGCGGATCGAGCACGGTTCCGACCTGGCCGCTCAGCTTCGATGCCGGGAGCGCAGCGGTCACCGCCACCAGCCACAACGCGGCGATCGCTGTCGTCGCCAGCGTCGCGACCGCGCTGCCCCAGATCAGCCCCCGCCCGCTGGGATCGGACGGCAACTTGTCGCGTGCGACCCCTACCACGTACACGCTACCCATGTACAGAATCAGGACGGTGCCGATGAAATCGCCGAACTCGGACGCCTGAGTCCTGCCGGCCGAGGTCAGGTTGTGCAGACTGGCGTGTGCGACGGCCACCACGGCGATGATCGCCAGCAGCGGCACACACGCGAGCCCGATCAGACCACCGATCGAGGAAGGCGTGCGAACCCCGCCGCGGATCAACGCCACCGCGAGGATGATGATCGCCAGCACGCCCCACAGCGTTCGCGGCACGCCGGTCAGGGAGGCGAGCGTCACGCACAGGCCGACGTAGCCGGCGAGCACCGACAGGGCGGTTCGCAGTCCTGCCAGCGCCGTCGGGATCGACGCGGCTCGGACCCCGAGATAGCGGGCGACCAGCTTCCCGTAGTAGCCCCCTTTGGTCCGAAACTCGCCGTCGCGTGCAAGCGCCTCGGTCTCGCCGGCGATACACAGACTCATCAGGGTTCCGAGCAGCGCGAGCACCCCCAGCGCCGGCCACGTCCCGACCTCGGCCGCGGCGATCGGCAGCGCGAGCAGCGATTGCGGCACGGTCAGCCCGAACAGAATCAGCGCGACAGCCCAGAAGGGAGGTAGCCGGTCGAGCATCCTCATGGCCGGCAATCATCGCCGCTGGCGCCGATGGTGGCCCTCGGCAGAATCCCGTGGATGGGATGCGATTGGCTGCTCGTCGATGGGTCGAGCCTGATCTTCCGGGCGTACTACGGAGCGCTCCGCGCCGGCGGCGAAGCCGGTCGCTCGCCCTCGGCCGCAGTTCCGGTCTTCCTGGAGCGGCTAGCGCGGCTGATCGTGCAGCGCGGGGCCCGTCAGGTGGTCGTCGCGGACGATTCGGCGTGGCGGCCCGAGTGGCGAGTGGAGCTGATCCCCACGTACAAGGCGCACCGGGTTGACGAGCCGGTCCCACCGGGCCTCATCCCCCAGATTCCGGTGATCCTGGCGCTGTTGAGCTGGATCGGCGTCGATGTCGTCGGCGTCAGCGACTACGAGGCCGAGGATGTGATCGCCACGCTCGCCACGCTGGCCACCGGGACGATCGAGATCGCTAGCGGAGACCGGGACCTGTTCGCGCTGGTGGAGGATCCGCGCGTGTGCGTCCTGTATCCGGAGAAGCGAGGGCTGACCGTGATCGATGAAGCCGAGGTGACCCGTCGCTATGGAATCCCGGGTCGGCGCTACGCCGACTTCGCGATCCTGCGCGGAGACCCGTCGGACGGCCTGCCGGGATTGAGGGGAGTCGGCGCCGTCACCGCGGCCGGGATGATCCGGCGCCACGGGGACATCGCCGGCGTGTTGCGAGAACGGCAGCTTGCCGACGCGGATCGCGAGTACCTGACGAACGCGATGAGCGTGGTACCGCCGGCCACCGACCTTCCGATCTCGCTCCCACCCGGTCGTCGCGACGCCTACCCAGAGGACGAGGAGGCGATGTCCGCGCTCGCCATGGAGCATGGCGCCCTGCACGCGTGCAGGCGGCTGGTGGCGGCGCTCGATCGGACGACCTCGACGTAAGCTTTGCGCGATGTTCTTCGCAGTCCGGCTCGAGCGCGGCGGCCCGTACGACTTCTCGCGAGACCTGCGCGAGCAGGACGGCTTCGACGAGCACGCACGCTTCATGGACTCGCTGGTCAACGAGGGCTTCATCGTCTTCGGAGGACCGGTCACCGGTGAGCGCGAGACCCTGCACGCGGTATCGGCTCCGTCAGAGCAAGCGATCCGCGAGCGCTTGGCCGAGGACAACTGGGCCCAGAACGGGATGCTCACGATCAAGTCGATCGAGGAGTGGACGATCCTGCTCGACGGCCGGGAGACCGCGTCGTCCTAGCGGGCTCCGGGACGTTCGTCAGAGATCCGCGAGCGAGTCGGCGTTCTCGAGCCGCTCGGCGAGGCGGTTCAAGCCATAGCGGCGCGCCGCCCGCGCCCCTCCGTCGAGATCGGTCTCGCGGTCGGGCGGGCGCTCGAGCGCCACGGTCCGCAGCGTCGCGATCTCCTTGAACGCGTGTAGCTGCGGCCCCGTGTCCGTGAGCGCGGCGGCGATCCGCGGGCGTTCGTTCGCGGCTCCGGCGATCGCGGACTCCAACGAACCGTGCCGCGCCAACAGCTCGGCGGCGGTCTTGGGACCGACGCCCGGCGCTCCCGGCAGGCCATCCGAGGGGTCTCCGCGCAGCGCGATGAAGTCCGTGACCAGCTCGGGCGGGACGCCGTAGCGCCGATGCACCTCTGCCGGATCGACCTCCTCGAACCCGCTGATCCCGGACTTCAGGAAGAGAACGCTGGCGCGGTTGGAGACGCACTGGTACATGTCACGGTCGCCGGTGACGATCAGCGTTCTCCCGCCGGCGGCGCCTTCGACCGCCGCCAGCGAGCCGAGCAGATCGTCGGCCTCCACCCCCGCGGAGGTCTCGGTGCTCCACCCGAACGCCCCGAGGAACTCGGATGCGTGCTCGAACTGCCAGGCGAGTGCGTCGGGCACCGGCGGTCGATCGGCGTGGTAGGCGGGGTAGAGCTCGACGCGATATTCGGCCGCCTCGGCGCCGAAGCAGAGGACGATCGCGCGGGGGGCCCGGTCCGCGGCGATCCGCAACAGCACGTTCGCGGCGCCGAGCAGCGCGTTGACGGAATGATCGTCGGCGCCCTTGATCGAGTCGGGCAGCGCGAAGAACGAGCGATAGAGGACGAACGGGGCGTCAACGGCAAGCAGCGGCCCAGCCATGGGCCTGCAATCTAGCCGCCTCCGCCGTCAGGAGACCTTTACCGGTGGGCCGTCGAGCCCTCGGTACGCGATCCGGTAGGTCCCGGGGCCGGGCAGCTGCGCCTCGAAGTCACCGGCCGAGTTGAGCGTGCCGTGAAGAATCGTGCGCCACTTGCCCTTCGACTCGGCCTGGATCGCAAAGGCCGCCCGCTTGACCGGTGGGAACACGCTCCCATGGAGCGCGGGCAGTGCCCCCGCGACCAGCTCCTCGACGAGCGGCATCAGCGCCGTCACGGCCTGCGCATCGCTTTCCCCACGGGGCAGGCCGCCAGCCGCTTTCGGGTTCGGGTGGACCGGGGAGGGCCCGGCGTCGGTGACGATCGTCGTGAACGCTGCATAGGTCGTCAGCAGCCCGAAGATGTGCTGCAGGTCGGTCCCGCTGACCGTGGTCGTGCCCTTGGTGCCGACGATCTGCGCGCTCAGGATCCGTGGCGAGGAACCGTGCTTGGTCACCCGGATCCCGATCAGCGATCCCTTGACGAGCGCGCCGAGCTTTGCGGCCGCGCCGGACACCGTGAGGTCGGATCCCCAGCGGTGATAGGGGTCCCCCGCGACGTTGTCGTACGGGTCGACGACGCCCTTCAGCCACGGCTTGGGGGTGGCCCCCGGCCACACGTTCTCGATGTTCTCGGTGTGGCCGCCGGAGCTGTTGAAGAAGTACGTCACGACCGGCACGCCGCCGTAGGTGACGACCTGGCCGCGCGTTGCGGCAACGGCGGCGTCCGTAGCCGGGGTCTCGGCGCCGACGCCGCCGTACATCTGCGAGCGGGTGTCCTGGTAGAGATCGAATGCCCCGCCGCCGACGTTGCTCGTGATCGCATACGTGCGGGCGGCGACCGCCTGCACCTTGAGCGCCTCCGGCGCCCAGCCGGCAGGCATCTCCCACGAGATCACGCCGCGGACGTAGTCATCGAGCGCGAGCGCGTTCACCGTCTCGACGCCACCGGCCCCGTCGGGCCGGAACTGGAGCGCGCCGCGGTAGGTCCCGTGGCCGGCGAGCTGCAGCGGCCCCGGACCCGTCACGGTGAGCGGCGCCGCGAACGCCCCCACCTTCTTGCCGGCTTGATCGACGAGCGTCACCGTCCCGTCCGCGTTCGGGCGCACCGTGTATGTCTCGCCCGGGTGAAGCTCCTTAGTCCCCGCCTTGCTCGCGCCGCTGAAGGCGGCTGACCCGGTTGCGAGCAACACGCGCACGATGCGGTTCGGATCGGTCGTCCCGAGCTTGGTGCCCTGGTAGTAATGGGCGAGGATCCAGCGGTAATCCTTGCCGTGAAGCGCGTAGCCGTCGGCGCCGTACTGGCTCATACCGATCCCGTGGCCGTCGCCGCCACCGCGGATGAAAAACGTGCTCGCGGCGCTCGCGGGGCTCGCCACGGCGAGCAGCGCAGCAGCGACGAGGGCGAGTCGCATGGGGATCGAGCGTGCTGTGAACGGGCGCGGAGCTTTCATCGCCAGACCGAGCATGACACGCATTACTTCGGTTTCCGTGGTGGCGGGTTACCGGCTTCACGGAATCTTTGGCCAATTCTTCGATGCCACAAACATTCCCTAACGTGCGCCGGCGTGGGAGATAAGGGTTAACCAGTGGCCCTTATCTCCCACGGCGCCCCCGCAGGCCGTCGGTGCTAGAGGTTGCCCTGCGCCATCTTGCGGAGGTCCATCGCCTCGTTGTAGGTCTCCTCGTCGACGCCCATCTCGTAGGCGACCTCACGCAGCATCCGGCCCGAGGCGGCGGCTTCCTTGACGATCTCCGCGCCCTTGTCGTAGCCGATGTACGGGTTCAGCGCGGTGGCGGCCGCAAGCGTCGCCTCGGCCGAGTGCCGGCAGCCCTCCTCGTTGGCCTTGATCCCGTCGACGCACTTCTCGGCGAAGATCCGCGCGGTCGAGCTGAGCATCCTGATCGACTCGAACAGGTTGCGGGCGATCACCGGCACACGAACGTTGAGCTCGAAGTTGCCCTGCGATCCGGCGATCGTGATCGCGGTGTCGTTGCCGATCACCTGAGCGCTCACCTGGAGGACGACCTCGGGGATCACCGGATTGACCTTGCCCGGCATGATCGAGGAGCCCTTCTGCAGCTCGGGTAGGAAGAGCTCGCCGATCCCGGCGCGCGGCCCGGAGCCCAGCATCGCCAGGTCGTTGGCGATCTTCGTCAGCGAAACGGCCAGCACCTTGAGCGCGCCCGAGAGTTCCACCAGCGCGTCGCGGTTGCCCTGCGCCTCGAACGGATCCTCCGGCGGCCGGATCTCGAGTCCGCTCGTCTCCGTCAGCCGCGCACGGACGCGCGCGGCGAACTCCTTGTGCGTGTTGAGGCCGGTGCCGGTCGCCGTTCCGCCGAGCGGAATCTGTGCGACCTGTGGGAGCGCCCCGCGGATCCGGCGCGCCCCGAGCCGCACCTGCGCCGCGTAGCCGGAGAACTCCTGACCGAGAGTCACCGGCACCGCGTCCATCAGGTGCGTGCGGCCGGACTTGACGATGTCCTTGAATTCCGTCGCCTTGGCCTGCAGCGAGGCCTCGAGCTGCTCGAGTGCGGGCAGCAGCCGGTTGGTCGTCTCCTCGAGCGCCGCCAGATGGACCGCGGAAGGAAAGACGTCGTTCGACGACTGGCCCATGTTGACGTGGTCGTTGGCGTGCGCCGCCTCGCCGGCCAGGTTCGCGATCACCTCGTTGGCGTTCATGTTCGAGGACGTGCCCGAGCCGGTCTGGAAGACGTCGATCGGGAACTGATCGTCGAACTCGCCCTCCGCGACGCGGTCCGCGGCCGCCGCGATCCGCTCCGCATGCCCGGCGTCGAGCAGACCCAGCTCGCCGTTGACCCTCGCCGCGGCCCCCTTGATCCGGCCGAGCCAGCGGATCACCGGCACCGGCACGGTTTCGCCGGAGATCGGGAAGTTGGCGACCGCCTTGGTCGTCTCACCGCCCCACAGCTGTTCCTTCTCTTGCACGCCCATTTGCTGCTGTCCTTTCGGCACGTTCAGTTTCTCTTAGTGGTTTGAAAGCTACTCCTCACCCGCAGAACGCGATCAGCTCCCGCGCAACCCCCACGGGGTCGTCGTAAGCCATCAGGAACCCGGTGCGGGCGAGCGTCCGCAGCTGCGCATCGGGCAGGAGATCGAGTGCTTCCTGGGGTCCGATCAACGGGTAGTCAGTGTCCTCATCGGCCCACAGGAGCAGCACCGGCACGTGGATCCGGGGGTACGCGTCGAGCAGGTGGCGCTGGGCGTTCGACGGCCAGCGCCGGGCGAACTTCGCCCACGAGCGGGCGCGGTTGCTGTTGCCGGCGACGTCGGACAGGGCGTGACGCATCAGGTCGCGAGTCGCCGGATTGTGCTGCGCGGAGAGCTTGAGCCCGAGCGAGGGCCGGAACACAATCGTCGCGCCGTAGGACACCATGCGGTCCAGTCCTGGCACCGCCCCGGCGCGCGAGGCCATCCGCAAGGCGGTGCGCTTGCCCGGGTGCTCATAGCCGCGATGCAGGCGGTTTGGCATCACCACCAGCCGCGCCGGCGCGAGCTGGCCGGTGATCACCGCGCGCAGCATCAGCTCAGCGCCGAGGTCGTGGCCGGCGAGCAGCGGTCGGGTGCCGACCACCTCCCGGCAGAACCCTGCCATCACCTCCGTGAGCCAGTCGGCGGTGTAGGGATGTCGCGGCCGGTCCTCGGAATCTCCATGCAAGGGGAGGTCTGGCAGCACGACCCGAAAGCGCTCCGACAGCGGCTCCACCACCGGCTCCCACTCGCGGTGTGAGAAGCCCAGCGAGTGCAGCAGCGCAATCCCAGGTCCCGTCCCCGTCTCCCGGTACGCCACCCGGGCACCGTCGTGGTGGTGGTAGAGGCGCAGTCTCATCTAGAAGCATCCTCGCATCCAGAAGCTCCACCGGAGCGTCGCCCGGGAATGCTGTGCAAAAGCTCCACGACGCTCGTCAACCTTCTCAAAAGGGCTGTAATCCAACCATGGAGAGACCAATGACCAGCCCCCTCGGCCTGTCGACGTCCCAGGCGGCACGAGTGCTCGGCGTTTCCCTCGGCACCGTCCGCCGCTGGTCGGACATGGGCTATCTGAAGAGCTACCGAACCCCTGGCGGCCAGCGCCGGTTCAGCCAAGAACAGATCGAAGAGTTCCTGAACTCGCTGCAGGGCGGCCGCTTCCGGCCGCAGGACCGCGAGGCCGAAACGGAGTAGCGGGGCGGGCGGCCGCTTCCGGCCGCAGGACCGCGAGGACGAAACGGAGTAGCGGGGCGGGCGGCCGCTTCCGGCCGCAGGACCGCGAGGACGAGACGGATTTGCGGCCGCAGCCGCGTCAGGGCGGCTGGAGGGCACCTATACCGCCGCCGCGAGCAGGTCGCGCGCACCTACCCGCCGGCCGCCTCCTTGATCCGCCGCTCCATGTCCAGCTCGACATCGAAGTCGGCCGCATCCGCGTGCCGGTACTCGACGCCCTCGCCGGTCAGCAGCCCGGCGAGGATCTCGACGTAGCGGGCATCGAGCTGGCTGCCGGCGACGCGGCGCAGCTCGCGCAGCGCCTCGAACGAGCTGATTCGGGTCCGGTACGTGTCGCTCGCGGTCAGCGTGTCGTACACCTCCGCCACGGAGATGATCTTCGCGATTTCGGGGATGTCCTCCGCCCTTAACCCGCGCGGGTAACCGCGGCCGTCGATCCGCTCGTGATGCGCGAGCACGATCTCCGCCACAGGTCCGTACATGCCGAGGTCCCTCATCATGTCCGCTCCTAGCTCAGGGTGGCGCTGGATCGCCATCCAGTCCTCCTCGGTCAACGTCCGGCCGCGCTCGTGGACGCGATCCGACAGCGCGAAATGGCCGATGTCGTGCAGCAGGCCGGCGGTGTGCGCCAGCTCGCAGTCGCGTCCGCTCATTCCAACGGTCTGGGCCATGTCGCGAGCGAAGCGCGCAACGGCGGCGGCGTGGCGGGCGGCCCGGCGGTCGCGGAGGTCGAGCGAGCGCATCAACCCTGCCAGCACGCCCCAGGAAAGCGAGACGTACTGCTCGGATCGCTGCTGCGCCTTGACCACGAGCCGCGCCTGGTAAGAGAAGGCGACGAGCGCGGCGAAGGCGAACACGATGCCCGGGAGTCCGAGACGAACATAGATCGCCGCGCCGGCGATTGCGAGCACGACGTTGATCACGATCGTCGAGAGGAGATCGCGCCAGTCGCGCAGCGTCCACACACCCCGATTCCCGTCCATGAGGATGAACAGCGCCGCCATGATCACCCAGCTGAGCGCGAGCGCCCCGAACGCGACTGCCGCGAGCACGAGGTAGAACCCGACGGCCTTGTGATCCTTCGGTGCCGCGTCACGCATGATCGTCGCGGCCAGGAGCGCCGTGAAGCCGGACCCGAACACGTTGATGGCCAGTGCTCGGGCACGGGTCGGGACGACCTTCGCGGCAGCAACCTGCCCGACGGTGCTGGTGAGAAATGCCGAAGCTGGGCCGAGGAAAGCGACGGCCAGCATGTCGACGATGAATCCAGCCGAGAGTCTTCTGTTGCCTCGGCCGGAGAGGCGAACGGCACCTAACCCTGAGCCAACGGCCCCGACGAGGAGGACCGGTAGGAGCGCGCTGAAATGATCATCACTCGCGACGAGCAGCGCCCACGTCGTACACCCGATGATGCCGACGGAGGCAATGCCTACTGCGGCGAGCGAGCGCCACGCCCAGACTGGGCTGCCAGTCACGGCGTCAGCGTACCGCCCAAATCAAGAACTGTCTGCAAACGGCCATGAAACGTTCCAAAATCAACCACCGCCCCAGTTCATTCTCCCTCCTTTCTTCGTACCGTCGTTGAGCCGAGCATCACTTGCTAATGCACCGAGGATTAGTTCCCCGAAATCACGGACTGCCTATCAACAACCACCCCAGTTCAGGGGTCCTCCTTTCGTTCCTGACGTCCAGTCGCTCCTCAGCCTTTTGAGAATGCGCCCACTTCGAATCCTCCACCGAGTATCAGCCGCCACCCCAGTTCACGATCCCTCCTTTCCTCGGTCCCGAGAGCCCCGGAGCACGATCTGTGCCCGCGGCGCTACTACATTCTTCAATGAAAACGGGCTATCTGCACGACTTTTGCTTGCAGACTCGTGCAATATCGGCCACGATACGCGGGGATGACAGGCTTTGAACCGATACGCTCAAAAGAGCATCACTTCGCCCACCTTTTCTGCGCATGCGTTACCTAAAAACGAGTGAGGCGGCCGCCTTACTCAACGTCAGCCCGAATACATTGAGGGCTTGGGAGAGGCGGTTCGGGTTCCCGAAGCCTCAGCGGTCGCCGGGCAAGCACCGGCTATTCACGCATGGCGAGGTTGCGGCGCTCAGAGATGCTCTGCAAGAGGGGCTGTCGATCTCCTCTGCAGTATCGCGCGCGCGGGAAGGACTTGCGGCGGACTCCAATTCGCTCGTCGGCGCGCTCGTCTCCTACGAGCGCGACCGGGCTGACGCGGCGATCGAGGCCGCGCTCGCGCTGCGCTCCGTGGAGCGATCGGTCGAGGAAGTTCTGCTGCCGACGGTCGACGAGATCGCGCGGCGCTACTCGACCGACTCTGCCGCCTGGGCATTCGCGTCGCACTGGGCGGCGGAGTGGCTGCGTCGCGCGCATCGTCTCGCGCCACCGCCCGTCCGTCCCGTCTCCATCATCGTCGGCGACGCATCGCGCGACGAGCTCGACACCGACGCTCCATACATTCGCGCGTTTGAGCTGTTCTGCATCCGTGCCGGAGTCAACGTCCTGAGCCTGTCGGCGCGAGGGGTGGCAGGAATCGGCGACGCCGTGGCCGTGCACCGCCCGAATCTGGTCATCCTTGCCGGCGGATACCTGTCCGATGACGCCGTCGCCCGCTGGGCATACGCGATCAGGCTCGCCGCCGGAGCGTTGCCCGTTGCCGTGTACCGGCGCGGCGGACAGCGCGTACGGATTCGGACGACTGGGACAAGCGCCCTACCCGCAGCGCCCGGCGATGCGCAGCGCCGCGTACTCGAGCTCGTGGAGGCCGAGGGAGATCGCAAGCCCGTGCGGATCGCACCGGCCGGCGAGGCACAGGATGTTGGCAACGGCACGCGTACAGTGGCAGGCCTCTAGGCAACCGAAAGGAACGGATTCCATTGAGCTTCGGACAATTCAGACACATGCGCGCGGCACTGTCGCTCGTTCCTCAGGTCGAGCACGAGCCAGGGCCGACAATCACGTTCTGCGGACACTGTGGAGCGTCGAGCCAGTACACGGAAATCTCCGAGGCGCCCTCACGCGTGTGCGAGAGCTGCGGGATGGGGCTGCTGCTGGAGTGCAGCCGCGACGCGGCACCCAGCCCGGGAGCAGCGTTCATCGTGCTCGACGCCTCCCTGTCCGTATGCGCCGTGTCCGAGGCTGCCGAGCGGCTCTTAGCGATGCGCGAGACCGAAGCCGTCAACCGTCATCTCACCGAGCTCGTGGTGCCCGCCGACGCCGAGACGCAGGGTCCGACCAACCTGGCTGCGGCCGTCACCTGGGCGGCGCGCGGAGATGACGCCGTGCACCGGGCCACGGTCCGCCCGGCAAATGCCTTCGGGATCCGGATGAGCGCGAGGATCGCGTCCTGCGGTCCACCCCGCGCCGCACTCGTCGTCTTCGACTAGCACCCGCCTTCTGTGCACGCGCGCTTGCGCGCCTTGCATACACGCGCGCGGGGCTCGATAACTCCGTACGTGGCTGAAGCTCAGGCGATCCGCACGAACGCGGCCGGCGCGATGCTCGGCGTCAGCCCGAGCACGCTGCGCAGCTGGGAGCGGCGCTACGGATTCCCTCGCCCGCAACGCTCACCCGGCGGCCATCGCCAGTACGCGCTGGCGGAGATCGAGGCGCTTCGCCAGGCGCTCAATGAAACGCACAACGCGTCCTCCGCGATCGCGCTGGCGATCGAACGCGGCGCCGCGCCCTCCTCTTCGCCGCTGCTCGCGGACGCATACGAGGCCTATGACGAAGACCGGGCAGATCGCGTGCTGGAGGAGAGCCTCGCGATCCGCTCGCTCGAGCGAACGATCGAGGAGCTGCTGCTCGATGCGGTCAGCACCCTCTCGCAAGCCGGCCGCTCCCCGGAGTACGAGTTCGCCTGGCGCCACGCGACAGGCTGGCTGTCGGCGGTCAAGCGACTGTCGCCGCCGGCGACCCGACCCGAGGGGGTGCTGATCTTCGACAGTGGCGCACCCAGCGACCTGGATGCTCTCCACGCGCAGGCGCTCGAGATCGTGCTGCGCCGCTCCGGGCTGCGGACGCTGTCTCTGACGACGTCAATCGACCCCACCCGCCTGGGCCGCGCACTGCGCGCCCTCGCCCCTCAAGCGGTCGTCCTCGCCGGCAAGGGCACCACCCTCGACGCGATCGGCCGGCTCGTGTACGCGGTGCGGGCCGTAGCAAACGGGACTGTCGTCTTCGACTACCGCGGCGCCGTCCCGGACACCGGGGCCAGCACCGTCTGTCGGCTGGGCTGCGCGCCGGTCGATGCGCGCGATCGTCTGCTCGAGCGGCTCACGGATACCGCGCCCGCGCTCGAGCCGCCGGCGCCGGCGCGCCTGAGCCTGCGCCACCTCTAGCGGACCGGCGAACGCAGAGGGCCGAGGGCCGCCCGGGCGGGGCTCCTACAATCACGCGCCCATGCCCACGCCGCACCGCCCGGTCGATCCGAAGACCTCGTTCCCCGAGCTCGAGGAGCTTGTGCTCGAGCGCTGGCGCGAGCGCGACATCTTCAGGGAGTCGATCCGCAGGCGGCAGGGGGCCCCGCAGTGGGGCTTTTACGAGGGCCCGCCGACGGCGAACGGGCCGCCCGGCACCCACCACGTCCTGAGCCGCGTGTTCAAGGACATCTTCCCGCGCTACCGGACGATGAAGGGCTTCTATGTCGAGCGCAAGGGCGGCTGGGACTGCCACGGGCTGCCGGTCGAGCTCGCGGTCGAGGCGGAGCTCGGGTTCACATCCAAGGACGACATCGAGCGTTACGGGATCGCCGAGTTCAACGCGCGCTGCCGCCAGAGCGTCCTCAGCCATGTCGAGGATTGGAACCGGTTGACCGAGCGGATCGGATTCTGGATCGATCTCGACGACGCCTACCGGACGCTCGATCCCGCGTACATCGAGTCGGTGTGGTGGGCGCTGAAGACGATGCACGACAAGGGGCTGTTGTTCGAGAACCTCAAGGTCGTCCCCTACTGCCCTCGCGATCAGGTCACGCTGTCGAGCCACGAGCTCGGTCAGCCCGGCGTCTACCAGGACGTGATCGACCCCTCGGTCTACGTGCGCTTCCCGGTCACCGAGGGCAATGACGTCGTCAAGCCCGGAGATGAGCTGCTCGTCTGGACGACCACGCCGTGGACGCTCGTCTCCAACGCTGCCGTCGCCGTCGACCCCGAGCTCACCTACGTCCGGGCGAGGACAGACGGGGGCCACAGCTACATCCTCGCCGCGGCGCTCGTCGACCGTGTCCTGGGCGAGGGGAACGCACAGGTGATCGATCGCTTCCCCGGCAAGAAGCTCGCGGGCGTCCGCTACCAGCCGCCGTTCGACTTCATCGCAGGCAGCGAGTACGGACCGCTCGGTCACTCGGTCCTCACCGCCGACTTCGTCACCGCGGAAGACGGCACCGGCCTCGTGCACACCGCGATCGCGTTCGGCGAGGACGACTTCCGCCTCGGCGAGCAGTACGGGCTCAATGTGATCAACCCGGTCAGGCTCGACGGGACCTACGACGAGCGGATCGGGCCCTACGCCGGCCGCAACGTCAAGGCCGCCGACCCGGACCTGATCCAGGATCTCCAGCAGCGCGACCGTCTCCTCAAGGCCGAGGACTACGAGCACTCCTACCCGCACTGCTGGCGCTGCGGCACGCCGCTGCTCTACTACGCAAAGCCGTCCTGGTACATCGCCACCAGCCAGATCAAGGACCGTTTGCTGGCCGCCAACGAGACGATCAACTGGCACCCCGAGCACGTCAAGCACGGGCGTTTCGGCAACTGGCTCGAGGGCAACGTCGACTGGGCACTGTCGCGAGAGCGCTACTGGGGCACGCCGCTGCCGCTGTGGCGCTGCGCAAACGAGCACGTCACCGCCGTTGGTTCCTTGGAGGAACTCCACAAGCTCTCGGGCGTCCGGCTGCAGGACCCCCACCGGCCCTTCGTCGACGAGGTCCGCTTCCCGTGCGCGCAGTGCGGCGAGCCCGCGCTACGCGTGGCCGAGGTGATCGACGTGTGGTTCGACTCGGGCTCGATGCCGTTCGCCCAGTTCCACGCCCCCCATGAAAACCAGGAGCACTTTGAGGACCGTTTCCCCGCCGACTTCATCTGCGAGGCGCTCGATCAGACGCGCGGCTGGTTCTACTCGCTGCTCGCGGTCTCGACGCTTCTCTTCGATCAGAGCTCGTATCGCAACGTCGTCTGCCTCGGCCTGATCCTCGACGAGGAAGGCCGCAAGATGTCGAAGTCGCTGGGCAACGTGGTGGCTCCCTGGGAGGTGATCGACCGCTTCGGCGCCGACGCGCTCCGCTGGTACTTCTTCACCTCCAAGCACCCCTGGGACGGCTATCGCTTCTCGCTCGAGACGATCGGCGAGTCCCTTCGCCAGTTCCTGCTGCAGCTGTGGAACACGTACGGCTTCTACGTGCTGTACGCCAACGCGAACGACGTGGCACGAGGACCGTCCCTCGACCCCGCCCAACAGAACGACCTCGATCGCTGGCTGCTCTCGCGCCTCAGCGCGACCACGGAGATCGTCACCGAGCGGCTCGAGAACTTCGACGCGACCGTCGCCGGGCGCGAGATCGCGGCGTTCGTCGAGGACCTCTCGAACTGGTACGTGCGCCGCTCGCGCCCGCGCTTCTGGGACGGCGACGCGGCCGCGTTCGCGACCCTGCACACGGCGCTGACGACGGTCGCCAAGCTGCTGGCGCCGTTCTGCCCGTTCCTCGC
Source organism: uncultured Solirubrobacterales bacterium (assembly GCA_963824755.1). Taxonomy (GTDB): domain Bacteria; phylum Actinomycetota; class Thermoleophilia; order Solirubrobacterales; family Solirubrobacteraceae; genus Palsa-465. The sequence continues at coordinate 23,768 of CAWGQT010000036.1, forward strand.
CGATGAGATCTACGACAACCTCGACGGCTCCGAACCGAGCGTCCATCTGTGCGACTTCCCGACGCCGCAACCACGGGACCGCGAGCTCGAGGACGCGATGGCGATCGCCCGGCAGACCGTGCGCCTCGGCCTGGCCGCGCGCAGCCAGGCCGCAATCAAGAACCGCCAGCCGCTGCGCGCCGCGGTGATCGTCGCCACCGGCCTTGAGCGCGACGCGATCGAGCGGATGGCGGCCCTAGTCAAGGATGAGCTCAACGTCAAGGAGCTGCGGTTCGTCTCCGAGGCCGACGAGCTCGGGCAGGTTGAGGTAAAGCCGAACTACCGAACGCTCGGCCCGCGGTTCGGCAAGCAGATGCCGCTCGTCGCCGCCGCCGTCGCCGGGCTCGACCCCTCGCGCGTGTCGACGACGCTTCGCTTGGGCCGCCGGGTCGCGATCACGGTCAACGGGCAGGACCATGAGCTCACAGCCGACGACCTGCTGATCACGATGAAGCCACTCGAGGGTTACCAGGTCGAGCGCGAGGGCTCGCACGCAGTCGCGCTCGAGCTCGAGATCGACGACGAGCTGCGGGCCGAGGGATGGGCACGGGACATCGTCCGCGCCGTGCAGCTTGCGCGCCAGGAGGCGGGCCTCGACGTGACCGACCGGATCGAGCTGACCCTCGACGGCGACGGCGCCCTGATCGGCGCCGCCCGCACCCACGAGCAGTACATCTCCGGCGAGACGCTGGCCACGAGCGTCAGCTACGAATCGCTTGACGGCGCCGCGCCCGTGACCCTCGACGGTAGAGAGTTGCGCATCGGCGTCGCCCTCGCATAAGCTCCAATACACCATGAAGCAGTGCGGGAGGCTGCTCCTCGTGGCGGTAGGCGTGCTCGCGCTTGCCGGCCCGGCGAAGGCAGGCGTGCCAACTGGGATCCACAAGATCCGGCACGTCGTGATCATCATGCAGGAGAACCGCAGCTTCGACGCGTACTTCGGCACCTATCCGGGCGGCGACGGGATCCCCGGACTGGCGGGCCATCCGGGCGAGGTTCCGTGTATCCCAGACCCGAACGGCGGCCACTGCCAGCGCCCGTATCACGACCCGACCGAGAGCAACGCCGGCGGGCCGCATCTCAACGAGGACGCGCTGCTCGACATCGACGGCGGCAAGATGGACGGCTTCATCCGTTCGGTCGAACAGTCAACGAGCTTCGACACCGACAAGGCCAGCTGTCTCGCGGATGCGCGGCCGCCCGGCTGCGTCGACGTGATGGGCTACCACGACCAGCGCGAGATCCCCGACTACTGGGCCTACGCGCGCAACTACGTGCTCCAGGACCACATGTTCGAACCGGTCGACAGCTGGAGTGAGCCCTCGCACATCTACATGGTGTCCGCCTGGATGGCGCAGTGCTCGAACCCGCTGACGCCCTCGACCTGCCACCAGCAGAACCTCGATTCCCGGACACGGACGGCCCCGCCGGCGCGCTCAACGGCGAGCTCGGCGCCGGCGCGTCGTTGCTACTGCCGGCTGACGCCGACGACTTCCAGAACTCCCCCGTGACGCCCGACTACGGCTGGACGGACATCACGTACCTGCTCTACCGCCACCACATCAGCTGGCGCTACTACGTCGACCAGGGGACCGAGCCCGACTGCGCCGACGGCCAGATGACCTGCACGCCGCAGGCGCAGCTGGTCTCAACGCCCGAAATCTGGAATCCGCTGCCCGACTTCGTGACCGTCCACCAGGACCACCAGGTCGGCAACATCGTGGGCGGCAACCAGCTGTACGCCGACACCCACGCCGGAAGGCTGCCGGCCGTCTCCTGGGTGATCCCGAGCGGCGACGACTCCGAGCATCCGCCAGGGACGATCGCCGGCGGTCAGGACCACGTCGCTCGCGTGATCGACTCAATCATGCGCAGTCCCGACTGGCGCTCGACCGCGATCTTCCTCGCCTGGGACGACTGGGGCGGCTTCTATGACCACGTCAAGCCCCCGAAGGTCGACGGCGCCGGCTACGGGCTCCGGGTGCCCGCCCTGGTGATCTCGCCCTACGCTCGGCGTGACTACGTCGATCACCAGGTGCTCAGCTTCGATGCCTACCTGAAGTTCATCGAGGACGACTTCCTCGGCGGGCAGCGCATCGACCCCCGCACCGACGGACGACCCGATCCTCGCCCCGACGTCCGCGAGAACGAGCCGATCCTCGGCAACCTCGTCAAGGACTTCAACTTCAAGCAGCGCCCGCGGCGACCCCTGCTGTTGCCAACTCTATCGCCTGCGGCAGCAGCCGCGGCGACGATCCCGGGAGCGCCGGGAGCGCTGATAAACGGTCTACTCCGGTACGGGCCCTAGGCGAGCGCCGGCTCGAGCTCTGCCTCGAGGCGCTTCTTCGGATACGCGCCGATGACGGTCTTCGCGGGCTGCCCGTGGCGGAACAGGATCAGCGTCGGGATCGAGAGCACGTTGTAGGAGATTGCCGTCTGCTGGTTCTCGTCGGTGTTCAGCTTGACGACCTTCAGCTCGCCGGCGCGCTCCTTGGCGATCTCCTCGACCACCGGCGCAACCATCCGGCACGGCCCACACCATGGCGCCCAGAAGTCGACAAGCACGGGGGTCTCGCTCTCGAGAACCTCGGACTGGAAGTTGGTGTCGGTGACTTCGGCGACGGTGCCTGCCATGGTGGCTCCTTGACTTCGATAAGAGGGTTGCTTCATAAAGTATAGCGGGGCCGCCTACGGCGGAGGATTGGGATCCCGCCCACCCGCCGAGCGGGCCCGTCCGGACGGCTAGCCTACCTGGGGAGATGCCGGACCCGACGAACACCGAGATCGCGGCCGCGCTCGACGAGCTCGGCGACCTGTACGAGCTCGACGGCGCGATCGTCCACCGGGTCGTCGCCTACCGCAACGCGGCCAAGGCGATACGCGACGCGCCCGTGTCGGTGGCGGCGCTCGCGCGGCAGGGTCGCGCCAGCGAGCTGCCCGGCGTCGGGGCGATCATCCAGGAGAAGGTGATCGCGCTCGCCGACGATGGAGTGATCCCCGCGGCGGTCAAGCTCCGCGCGAAGTTCCCGCCCGGCCTCGTCGAGATGACGCGGTTGCCGGGACTCGGGCCCAAGCGAGCCCGCAGGCTGTTCGACGAGCTTGGAATCGACTCGCTCGAGAAGCTGCGGGAGGCGGCCGAGGGTCAGAAGATCCGCTCGCTGAAGGGATTCGGGCCGAAGGCGGAGGAGGCGATGTTGGCGGCCATCGCTGCCCAGGGCGCCGGCGAGGAGCGCGTGCGCATGGTCCTCGACCGCGCGCTGCGCGATGGCGATCAGCTTCTTGCGGCGCTGCGAGCGCACCCCGCCTCCGAGCGCGTCGAGCTGGCGGGGTCGGCGCGACGGATGGTCGACAGCGTCAAGGACCTCGACGTGATCGCGACCGCTTCGGAGCCGCTGGCGCTGGCGCGCGCGGCGACTGAACTGGACCTGGTCGAGGCCGCGGGCACGGCCGGCGAGGCAGGCGTGCGGCTGCGCACCCACACCGGGCTGCAGGTTGACCTGCGGATCGTTGCGCCCGATCAGTTCGGCAACCTGCTCCAGCACCTGACCGGGTCAAAGCAGCACAACATGGCGCTGCGCGACTTCTCGGTGCGCAGGGGCCTGCACATCTCCGAGTACGGCGTGCTCGACGACGCCACCGGCGAGACCCACCGCTGCGCGACCGAGACCGAGGTCTACGCGCTGCTGGGGATGCAGTACATCGAGCCCGAGCTGCGCGAGAACCGTGGCGAGCTCGAGGCAGCGCTCAACGGGACGCTGCCCGATCTGATCTCGGTGGCGGATCTGAAAGGCGATCTGCACTGCCACACGACGGCGTCGGATGGCACGGCCTCGATCGAGGAGATGGCTGCCGCCGCACGCGACGCCGGCTACGAGTACCTCGCGATCACCGACCACTCCGCATCGTTCGGCTTTGGTGACGATCTCTCGCCGGAACGGCTGCGCGAGCATGTCGAGCGGATCCGGTCGACTTCGGTCGAGGGGATCGAGCTGCTGGCTGGTTCGGAGGTCAACATCCTCACCGACGGCTCGCTGGACTACGACGACGACGTCCTCGCCGACCTCGACTGGGTGGTCGCCAGCGTGCACTCGTCGTTCCGGATGAGTTCTGCGGCGATGACGGACCGGCTTGTGCGTGCGATCGAGCATCCGCTGGTCGACGTGATCGGCCACCTCTCGGGTCGCAAGATCTCCAAGCGCGCGCCCTACGAGTTCGACGTCGAGCGCGTGATCGAGGCGGCCGTCCGCACGAACACGATGCTCGAGATCAACGCCGCTCCCGACCGCCGCGACCTGGGCGAGGTAAACGCCCGCGCGGCCGCCGAAGCCGGCGTGGCGATCGTGATCAGCTGCGACGCTCACCGAGTGGGGGCGTTCAAGCACGCCCGCTATGGCGTCGCGACCGCGCGGCGCGCGTGGCTGACAGCCGCCGATGTGGTCAACACGCGGCCGTGGGCCGAGGTGCAGGCGGTCAGGCCACGCAACCGGCTGCCGGCGTGAAGCGGCCGGCGGTGGCGGCGGCGGCGATCGCGTTCGCGCTCGCCGGCTGCGGCGGCTCGGCCTCGTCATCGTCCTCGTCATCGTCCTCGTCACGTACCACGAGCTCGACGAGCTCCGCCACGGCGCCCGTTCACCTCTCACCGACCCTCCATCTGTCCTCCAGCGCCTTCCACCCCGGTGGCCCCATCCCCCGCCAGTACACCTGCGACGGCGCCGACACGCAGCTGCCGCTCACCTGGTCGGGCGTCCCGAAGGGCACGCACGAGCTGGTGCTGACGATGCGCGACCCCAGCGCCCCGACTCCCAACTTCGTCCACTGGGCGGTGGCGGGCATCCCGGCTTCCGCAACGTCGGTGCCCGCTTCGGGCGCCGTCGAGGGCCGCAACAGTTTCGGGTCGACCGGCTACCGCGGCCCCTGCCCATCCGCCGGCAAGCCCCACCACTATGTGATCACTTTGAGCGCTTTGTCAGGGCCGTCGGGGCTGAACGCCGGCTTTGCGACCGCCGCCGCCCCTCGCAGCGCGGCGCTGGCGATCGCCACGCTGATCGGGACTTACGCCCGCCCATGAGCTTCGGCTGTTGTCGATTGTCCGCATATATCGCGGACTATCGACATCGCCCGCCCGGGCCTAGGTGGGGCGAGTCCGAGGCGTCCTTCTGCGGCGCGGCCCTCGCTGAATGCGCACGAACCACAACAGCCCCCCGAGACACAACGCAGCTGCGACGAAGAAGTTCAGACGGAGACCTAAGACATGGTTCGAATAGTCGATCCGCAGCGTCTCCTCGAACATCCGGAAGCCCGAGTACCCGGCGACGTACAGCGCGAACAGGCCCGGCGCCCTGATCTTGCGATGGTGGCCGAGCCATACGAGAAAGCCGGCGAGGCCGAGGTTCCAGATGATCTCGTAGAGGAACGTCGGCTGGAAGGTCGCGAAGCGCTCGTATCCGGGCGGCCGATGCGCGAGGTCGATCTTGATCGCCCACGGCAGCGAGCTGGGCTTGCCGAACAGCTCCTGGTTGAAGTAGTTGCCGATCCGGCCGATCGCCTGCGCGACCAGCAGGGCCGGTGCCGCTGCATCCATGAAACGCGGGATGTCCGCGCGCGAGAGCCGGTGCCTCAGCACCAGCAGACCGACCAGCACTCCCGCCGCGACACCGCCCCAGATCCCGAGCCCGCCCTTCCAGATCGCGAACGGTCCCCACCAGTGCGGCGGCACCTGGCTGGGCGTCGTGATCAGGAAGTACAGGCGGCCGCCCACCAGGCCGGCGGGAAACGCCCAAAGCGCGACCTCGAACGGGAGGTTCGGATCTCCGCCCTCTTTCGCCCATCGCCGGCGGGTGATCAGGATCGAGGCGGTGACCGCGAACACGTAAGCGATCCCGTAGGCGTGCAGAAAGAACGGGCCGATGTGGATGCCGTTGTCGGCCGGGCTGGGGATCGCTGAGTAGGGGATCACGCAGGCAGAAGTCTAGGAAGGACTTCGTTAGCGACTGTTACGTCGAAGGATTCACGCGTGAACGGCTGCAGCATCTCAGCTGCACGAGTGGCGTAGCCGCACACCGGATCGTCGAGTGCGCAGCGGATCGGGCCGGCGAGATCGTGTGCGACCAGTCGGGGGTCGAGGCGCCGGGCGAGTTCGAGTGCCGGATAGGGGCCCGGCGAGGGTGTGGTCACGAGCAGGCAGCCGCATGCCAGCGCCTCGAGCGCGGCGATCCCGTAATCCTCGCGGCGGGGCGCCGCGAGGAACAGCTTCGATCGGCGCAGGAGCGCGCGGAACGCGTCGGGCGCGACCCGTCCCGCGACCTCGACCCCCGGGAGGGCCTCGACCCGGTCGGTGCCGGTGAGCAGCAGCGTCTCCCCGTCTTTTCGAGCGCTGCGCCACGCGTCGAGCACCACGTCGAGGCGACGCTTCACCGGGTCGCCGGCGTACGTGATCGCGTCGATGTCCTTGCCGGCATGTGGAGCGATCGACACCGGCGGCGATGTCACGACCATTTGCGCATGCCGCCCGCGGAGCGCCTCGAGCGACCGCTCGCTCCAGGCGAGCACGAGCGATGTTTGCCGCAGCCGCCGCCGCTCGACCGGGCGCTGCCAGAAGCCGTGCCGGCCAGGACGGTTCTCGGCGGCGATCGAGTCGAGGAACACTGCTCCCGGCCTCGGCCACAGCAGCGCGGCATTGATCGAGGCGTAGATGATCGTGGCCGGGTCGTGCGCGGCGATCGCTCGTTGGCAGACCTGGCGCGCCGCGCGGGCTTCGACGTAGTCGGTCAGCGCGAACGTCCGGACCCGGCGCAGCGGACCCGCTCCGACGCGCTCGACGGCGGCCCCGGCGCGTCGCAGCGAGTCGGCGAGTTCGTCGGTTGCGGCTCGCCAGCCTGCGGTGCTGTCGACGCCGACGACGAGGACATCGGTGCCGCTCACGCGCGCCGTTGCGCGCGCGAGTGACCCGAGGCGCCGTTGAGCTCGAACAGGTTCGAGCGAAAGCCCGGCGTCCGAACGAGCCTGATCGGCTTCAGCGGCGATGTGCGCTCGATGTAGAAACGCGCGCCGTCGCGTTCCTCGATCGCGGTCACGGCCGACGCCTGCCGGCGCCAGGCCAGCGACCAGATGATCGCGAAGCCCGTCGCGATCGCCGGGACCTGGGGGATCAGGAAGGCGAGCGCGCCGGCGCCGATTGTGGACAGCAGCAGCGGCCACAGGCGGTTGAGAAGCGTGCGGCTGGGATGCAGCTCGGGAAGGGTCGGCTGCATGCGTGCGCTGGCCAGCAGGTTGGCGATTGGCGGATTCGTATCCGCGCGGCGTCCGAGCCAGATCCCGATGATCGCCGCCGCCACCCACCAGGCCGCGGCGACCGGAACGACGAGATCGTCACTCGCGCCGGCGGCGCCTGCGACCGTCACCGCCGCCAGCGCGCTCGCCGCCGCGGCGCAGATTAGAACCGTCGTGCGAAGGAAGTCCGCGAACCGCATACGGTCAGTCCGCGATCAGCGCCTTGAGCAACTCGCGCACCCCGACCGTGCCGTCGACGACGACGTCAGCCTCTTCGGTGATCGCGGTCGGCCCGTCCTCGGATCTTACGCCGACGCGTATCGCGCTCTTCAGACGGCCCTCGTCGACCATCCGTGCGAGCGCGCGGAACGCGTCGAGGTCGGTCGTGTCATCGCCGACATACAGCGCGGCGTCGAGATCGCATCCTTCGAGCAGCGTCGAGATGCCGGCGCCCTTGTCGATCCGGAGCGGAGGTCTTACCTCGAGCACCTTCCGGCCCCAGTGGGTGCGCAGGCCGGCGCTTTCCGCCCGCGTCGCGATCGCGTCGATCGCCGCACGAGCGGCTTCCTCGTCCGGCGCGCCACGCCAGTGGAATGCGACGATCGCGCCCTTGTCCTCGAGCCGCACGCGCCGGCGGCGCAGATCGGAGGTGTCCGCCTCGCGGCCGAACTCGTGGATCCGCCGCGCCCAGTCCTCGATGCTCGGGTCAAGCTGCGCCTCGGTCTGCCCGCGGCGGAGCACCTCGGCGCCGTGCGAGCCGATGTAGGAGATCGTCCCGATCGAGACCATCGCGCGGGCCTCCGAGGCGCGGCGGCCGCTGACGCACCCGACGATCCGGTAGCGCTTGGCGACTGCGATCAGCAGCTGCCGCGTGGTCTCCGGAACTTGAGCGTCGGAGGCGTGCTCGACGATCGGCGCGAGGGTGCCGTCGATGTCAAGCAGGATCGCTGCGCGCGCGGGGTTTGCACGGAGCGGCGCAAGCGCATCGGGAAGTAGCGCAGACTCCATAGGGCCTAGTATGCCCACTCGATGACAGAGGGCGACGGCTACGCACTGGCCACGTTGCAGGAAATGGGGGACGGCTACGGGTTTCGCAAGATCCGTCGGGAGATCGGCGTCACCGCGTTCGGGGTGAATGCGATCGTGATCCCGCCTGGCTACTCCACCGGGGTCCACTACCACGATCAGCAGGAGGAGACGTACTTCGTCCATGCCGGAGAGGTCGAGTTCCGCTTCGGCGATGGATCGGCGCACGTGCTCGGAGCGGGCGCTGTGGTCCGTGTGGACCCGCCTACTCATCGCGGGATGCGCAACGTCGGCGACGCAGACGCGATCGTTCTCATCGCCGGCGGCAAGGACGGGTACGTCGGACGCGACGGCCGGACCGCGGAAGGTTCGTCGAGCGACGGCGCTCCGGGCGCAGCTTGACCGACGTCCTGCTGCTGCACGGCCAGCCTGGTCTCGCCCGTGACTGGGATCGGGTCGTGGCCGCGCTACCGGACGGGTGGCGCACGCTGGCGATCGACCGGCCTGGCTGGGACGGCCGCAGCCGCGCAACCGATCTCGCCGGCAACGCCGCGGCCGCCATTCGCGCGCTGGAACGTGCCGACGTCGGGCGCGCGACCGTCGTCGGACATAGTTGGGGGGCGGCCGTTGCGGCTTGGATGGCGAGCACGTACCCCGAGCGTGTGGCGGCACTCGTGCTTGCCGCGCCGTCCGCTAACCGCGCGTCGCTGTTGTGGTTCGACGAGCTGCTGGCGGTACCGGGCGTGGGCTACGGAGTCACCGTCGCGAGCCTCGCCGGCCCCGGCTACGCGCTCGCGCTCGGACCCGTGCGGCGGCTGATCGCCGTCCAGCTCGGTCTCGATAACCGGTATCTGGATGGGATCGGCGCGGCGCTGCGCCGGCCCGACGCATGGCGCACGTTCTTCTTCGAGCAGCGCACACTGATCCAGGAACTGCCGGAGCTCGAACTGCGGCTCGCGCGGATCTCGGCGCCGGCCACGATCCTCGCCGGTGACCGGGACCCGATCGTGCCGCTTTCCTCGGCGCGGCTATTGGCCGACCAGATCGAGGGAGCAAGGCTCGTCGTGCTGCCCAAGGCGGGTCATCTGCTGCCCGCTCGCCGCCCCAAGCAGCTCGCCGACGCGATCGTCTCGGCGACCGACCCGGGCGGCCGTGCGATGAGCCGTGTATCGCTGGATTGACCACACCGCCGAGGTCGAGATCGCGATCGAGGCAAGCTCGGAGCGCGAGGTGTTCGAGGATGCCCTGGCGGCGTTGCGGGAGTTGCTCGGGTTTGGCCCGCTAGCTGGCGGGTCTGAGCGCAGGACCCTGGCCGCGCGCGGTCCGGATCGGCCGGCGCTACTCGCAGCCTGGCTCGAGGAGCTTGTGTACCTGGCGGAGTCGGAGGGGTTCGTGGCGACGCGGGTCGAGCGGCTCTCGCTCCCGCCGCAGATTATCGACAATCTTGTCGACAAAAACTTTGGCGACAATTTGGCCGACAATTTTGTCGGCAATTTTGTCGACAATCCGCTGACGGCCGTCGTGGCCGGGGTGATTGCCGATCCGCCACCGCTCGTCAAGGCTGTCACCTACCACCGGCTCGCGTTCGCGCCCGCCGGCGAGGGGTACGTTGCCAACGTGGTGCTCGATGTCTGAGTTCGCCGCGATTCGTGTCGACGACCAGCTCTGGGAGATACCGCGTGATGCGCGGTTGGGCATGCGCGTTCCGGCGCGCGTGTTCGCGGACGCAGAGCTGCTCGCGGCGATCGAACGGGACCGCTCGCTGGAACAGTTGGTCAACGTCGCGACGCTGCCCGGCGTCGTCGACGCCGCACTCGCGATGCCCGACATCCACCAGGGCTACGGTTTCCCGGTGGGAGGGATCGCGGCGACATGCGAGCCCGACGGCGTCGTGTCGCCGGGTGGCGTCGGTTACGACATCAACTGCGGGGTGCGGTTGCTCGCCCTGCCGCTGTCGGTAGCCGACCTGGGCGCTCGCCGCGAGCGCCTGGTTCATGAGATCTCACGCCGGGTGCCGGTCGGCACCGGCGGCCGCGGCGCCCGGGAGGGCGTCAGGGGCGCTCGATTGGAGCGGGTCCTGTCGCTTGGACCGCGCGCCCTGCTCGAGGATCTCGGGATCGGGACCTCGCGCGACCTGCATTTCACTGAATCGGGCGGGTGCCTCGAAGGTGCGGCCGTCGAGTTCGTCTCGCCAAGAGCCCGCGAGCGCGGCGCAGGTCAGATCGGAACGCTCGGCTCTGGCAACCACTTCCTCGAGCTGCAGCGCGTCGATGCGATCTACGACTCGCGCGCCGCCGAGGCCTACGGGCTGCGCGAGGGACAGATCACGCTGCTGATCCACTCCGGCTCTCGAGGACTCGGACATCAGGTGTGCACCGACTTCGTCAAGCGGATGGACGCTTCGCTCGGCCGCTACGGAATCTCCCTGCCGGACCGCCAGCTCTCCTGCGCGCCGCTGAAGTCAGTCGAAGGTCAGCAGTACTTCGGGGCGATGGCCGCGGCCGCCAATTTCGCGTGGGCCAATCGGGCGGCGATCGCGCACCGCGCGCGCGAGGCGATCGCTGCCGTCCTCGGTTCTCAGGCCGCGGACACGACCCTCCAGATCTACGACGTTGCGCACAACGTCGCGAAATTCGAGGTCCACGGCGGCCGCACTGTATGCGTGCATCGCAAGGGCGCCACGCGCGCCTTCCCGCCTGGGCATCCGGACATCCCGGCCGAGTACCGCGAGGTGGGTCAGCCGGTGTTTATCCCGGGCAGCATGGGCACCGCATCGTTCGTGCTGGCCGGCCGCTCGGGCGCGATGGAGCGCTCGTTCGGCACGACCTGTCACGGCGCCGGCCGCCGGCTCTCCCGGACGGCCGCGCGCAAGCAGGTCGAGGGCGGCGCTTTGCGCCGGCGGTTGGAGGACCAGGGGATCACCGTCCGGTCCCCATCCGCGCGAGGTCTGGCGGAGGAAGCACCCGAGGCGTACAAGGATGTCGAGCGCGTGGTCGAGACCGTCGACCGTGCGGGATTAGCGGCCCGGGTCGTGCGGCTGCGGCCGGTTGGGGTTGTGAAGGGCTAGTCGCGCGTTCTCCGTCACTCCGCGTCCGGATCGGGCTCCGGAACGACTGGTGTGGCGGGTTCCTCGGGAACAGGAACGACCGCCGGCTCCTCGGGATCGGCGGGCGTGCCGGGATCCGGGACTGCCGGCTGTATGGGCGCGTCGGGGACCGCCGGCGTGACGGGCTCGGTCGGTTGGGGAACTTCGGTAGTCATCGACGAATGCGTGTTCATGTGGCTGCGCTACCCGAACGCCGTCGCCTGGAACCCGCATTCCGAGACGGGGAAGGAATGGTGGCTTGATGCGTCCTATCCACTTGACAACCGAACTCGAGCTTCGAGGAGGGGATGTGCGCAGAGTCTTTCTAGTCCCTGTGTCGATTGCCGCTGCCACCGCATTGCTCGCCGGCTGCGGCAGCAGCAAGACCACGAGCTCCACGGCTACCGCTGCGAGCTCGCAGCCCGCGAGCAGCGCAACGACCTCGAGCAGCAGCGCGGCGCCGGCGAGCGCGTCCGCGGTGACGATCACGACCAAGCACGGTCAGCTGGGCACGATCTTGGCGGTCGGTTCAAAGGAGATGACGGTCTACCTCTTCGCGGCGGACAGGGGAGCGACATCTGCCTGCAGCGGCGCGTGCGCACAGGCCTGGCCCCCGGTGATCGGCAGCGCGAAGGCGATCGGTGGCGCCCGGGCCTCGGATCTCGGCACGATCACGCGGTCTGACGGCCGGCTCCAGGTCACCTACAAAGGGCACCCGCTCTATACGTTCATTAAGGACAAGGACGACGGCGACGCGTATGGCCAGGGCATCGAGGCGTTCGGCGCGGATTGGTACGTCCTCGCGCCGTCGGGGAGCAAGGTCGACAACTCCTGACCGGTCACGTTCCTTGAATCCATAGCGACAAGCGGGCGGGCCGGACCGCCCGGGCGCGGGCGCGCCACCGGGACCGCTACAGGCGGGCGGCAACCTCGGTGGCGCCCCGCTGCCCGGTGGGAGCCTCCCCGACGACCGCTGCCGCGCTGACGGGGGCGCCGCCTCTCCTGCGCAGTTTCCCCCCCGACGGGCATGCCGGCGCGCAGCCTCCCCCGACGGACATGCCGGCGGGCCGCCTCGCCGGTCTCGCGAAATTTCGTGAAATTCTCGGTTTAGACCAGCCGCGCCGTGGGAATAGAGCCTTTTACCGGTCAAGGAACTGCGCCCCCACTTCCTTGATCCCTCCGGGAGGGTCCAGATGGAACTGGATCCTCCCGGGGACGTTTTTGGGCCCGTTTATCGCGTCCTCCGACGTTTTTGGGCCCGTTTATCGCGTCCTCCGACGTTTTTGGGCCCGTTTATCGCGTCCTCCGCTTGGTTGCGGCGGTTTCAGGTCCTCCGGGACTGGAACCCGCGCGCCCTGAATCCGCGCCGCTCCCCGCCATCGCCGTCCGCCCAAAAACCTCAAACACTGCGAGGGGCCGACGAACCTCTTCACGTTTGTCGCGTATAGCCTGAGTTTCGTGCGTCGATCCGTTGGCGGCGCACGATTTTTGAGCTTTTTGGGTCCGCTGGACAGCGATGGCGGCCTCCCACGCGCCCCGGTCACGGCGCCACCGCCCCGGTCACGGCGCCACCGCCCCGGTCACGGGCGCCACCGCCCCGGAGCGCGGCAGGCCCCGAGAAAAGTCACAAACCGCGAGGCCGCGCCAGATCGCGTCACAAAACTCGGGCTGAGACCGAGAAAAGTGAAGGGACGCCGGCCCGGGCTGCAGCTTGTGCACTTTGTCGGGTTCGAAGGCCGGCCCGTCCGCAAAACCCTTCGCCCGCAGACGCGCCGGCTGAACCGGCCTCGCCCCCAAACCCCCCGCCCACAGCCGCGTCGGACCGACGCACCCCCCCACAAAGAAGCGCAAAAGCGCTACGCCTGCAGCCGGCTGGGACTCAGCCCTGTCAGCCGGCGGCAATCACGGGCGAGGTGCGCTTGGTCGGAATAGCCCGCGTCGAAGGCAGCGCGAGAGAGATCGCCGGTCTGGCCGGCGAGGAAGCGCTGCAGGCGCAAGACGCGCTGCAGCGTCTTCGGGCCATACCCCACGGCCGTGAGGAAGCGCCGGCGCAGCTGCCGCTCGCTGAAGCCGAGATCCGCCGCAAGCCGCTCCACTCGCTGGCTCGGGTCGCGCAGCCGGACCGCTGCCGCCAGCACAGCTCGATCGGGCCGGCCGCCGGCAACGAGATCCGCCGCAACGACGCCGAGCTGCGCTGCGGCTTCCCGCGGCTGAAGCTCGCCGTTGAGCACCTCGTCGTCACCAAGCGCCGGCAGGCCCAGCATGTGCAGCGGCACTCGCTGATCCCGGAGCTGCTCGAGCGGCAGGCCCAGGGCGCCGCCACCGGCGCCAGGCAGGAAGCGCACGCCGAGAATCGGCTCGTCAGGCGTCGTTGCAGAGATCCAGTGTTGGGTGTCAGGCCCGGCGAGCACGGCCCCCTGGCCGGGGCGCCATACGAGGTCGACGCAGGCGTCGGGAAGCACTCGCACCGAGTGGCCGTCGCCACGCCTAAACCAGAAGCAGGCGATCGTGCCTCGAAAGTGGACGGGTGCTTTGAGTTCGTAGTACACGACAGTCACCGGGACTCTATGCCTCCCCTCGAGCTCTCCAGCGACTCGATCTGCCGCGCGATGAAACGCCGCTCGGGCTCGGACTCGGCGCGCTCGAGCGCCCGCCCGTATGCCGTCCTGGCTTCGTCAAGCTGACCCAGCCGGCGAAGCAGCTCAGCCCGGGTCGAGTGCAGGTACTGGTAGGAATCGAGCTTGAGGCGGTCGACGAGCTCCAGCGCGGCGGCCGGTCCCTCGCATTCGGCGAGCGCAACCGCGCGATTGAGCTCGACCACCGGCGAGTTCGTCTTGCTCGCGAGCTCGCGGTACAGCGCCTCGACCTGTCGCCAGTCGATCGGCTGCTCCGCCTGCAGCGAGGCCACCGCCGCCTGCAGCACGTACGGCCCGCGACCACGTAGCGCGAGCGCCCGATCGAGCCGCTCGCGGCCGCGCTCGATCTGATCGAAATCCCAAAGCGATCGATCCTGGTCGCCGAGCAGCACGAGCTCGCCGTCGGCGAACCTGGCGCGCCGCCGCGCATGGTGGATCAGCATCAGCGCGAGAAGGCCATGAACCTCCGGTTCGTCGGGCATCAACTCCGCGAGGACGGCGCCCAGCCGGATCGCCTCGGCGGCGAGGTCGACGCGACCGCCGTATCCCTCATTGAAAATCAGGTACACCACCGCCAGCACGGCCGCCAGCCGCTCGGGGAGCAGATGGTCGGGCGGCACCGCAAATGGAATTCCGGTTGCCTTGATCTTGCCCTTGGCTCGTGAAAGGCGGCGCTTCATCGTCTCGGGCGACACGAGGAACGCGCGAGCGATCTCTTCCGTGCTCAGCCCGCCGAGCGCCCGGAGCGTCAGCGCGACCTGCGCCTCGGGGGCTAGGGCAGGATGAGCGCACGTGAAGATCAGCTCCAGCCGCTCGTCAGGAATCGTGTTGTCATCCAGCTCGTCCATCTCGTCCTCGGCAGCCTCGGCCAGGTCGAGCAGCGGCGCCTTGGCCGCGAACGTCCGCTCCCGGCGCAGCTGGTCGATTGCGCGGTTGCGCGCGGTCGTCAGCAACCACGCGCCCGGATTGGCCGGCATCCCCGTGCGCGGCCAGCGGTCAGCGGCGATCGCGAACGCCTCCTGGGCGGCCTCCTCGGCGAGATCGAAATCGCCGAGGTAGCCGACCAGGTAGGCAAGGACCCGAGCCCACTCGTCGCGGAAGACCTGCTCGATCAGCTCTGACGCTCCACGATCGGGCGAACCTCGACCGCGCCTCCCATGCGCGCGGCGGGAACCCTTCCGGCGATCTCGAGCGCCGTGTCGATGCTGTCCGCCTGCAGGAGGTAGAAGCCGGCGAACACCTCCTTGGTGTCCGCGAACGGGCCGTCGGTGACGAGTGGCTGGCCGTTCTGGACGCGTACGGTCGTCGCGGTCTCGATCGGCTGCAGCTGCTCGCCTCCGAGCATCCCGGACTCCTGGGCGATCCCGAAGTACTCCGCACTCATGGCCTCGCGCTCAGAATCGCTCATGCCATTGACGCTGCCAGGCTGGGTGTAGATCAACAGTGCGTACTGCATTGCTGCCTCCTGTGGAGTTGGTTGTCGTCCCAACGACGAACAAGTTTGCGCCTTGGGGACAACAACCTCCGTCGGAGGGCGCGGACTACCGTGCGAACCGACGAGCGCGCAGCGCGAATGCCATGGTATCGATGGCGCTGATCCGCTTCCGCAACGCACCTGCGACCCGGATGCGTGACTCGCGAGCTGAGCGCAGCTGCGCTACGCCGGTATGACGCGCTGCCGCGCGGTTCAGATCCTCGATCCGGGACTGTGCGACTTGCTGATGCAGGTGGGGGCTCATTGCGGTCTCCTCAGGTCTCGTTGTGTCCTTAGGACCGCTGCCACCTCCGAAACTCATCGCTCTCAACCCAGGGCCTGGACGAGGTCTGCCCACAGATCCTCGACGTCCTCCAGACCGACGCTCAGTCGAAGCAACCCGGGCGGGACCCGGTTGCCCTCCCACCGCGCACGGGCCTCGAGCGTCGAGGCGACACCGCCGAGGCTGGTCGCGTTCTCGATCAGCGTGATGGAGCGCTCGACGTGCGAGGCGCGATCCCCATCGGCTACATCGAACGACAGCAGCGGGCCAAACGCCTCCACGTACCGCGCCGCGTTCTCATCGCCGAGCCCGGGATAGCGGACAGCCTGCACCGCCGGATGTGCGGCGAGTCGGCGGGCGAGCTCGAGCGCGCTGGCCGACTGGCGCTCGACCCTCAACGCAAGCGTCTTCAGGCCGCGCATCAGCAGCCATGCGGGATCGGGGGCAGCGACGATGCCGGACGCAGCCCGAAACGCCGCGAGCCGCGACGCGTCCTGCTCACGCGCGCACGCGACCGAGCCGAGCAGCGCGTCATGGTGCCCGGCGAGGATCTTGGTCGCGCTGTGCAGAACGAAGTCGGCGCCATGTTCCAGCGGACGCAGGAGCAGCGGACTGAGAACCGTGTTGTCGACGACCACGAGGCCCCCTGCCGCGTGCACCGCGGCGATCGACTCAGCGAGATCTGGGAATGTGAGCAGCGGATTCGAGCACGGCTCGAGCCACACCAGGTCCGCCGCCGGTGGCGGGCCCGTCTGATCGAACTCGAGCAGCCCGAGCCCCCAGCGTGCAAGCTCTCCGCCGAGCAGTCCGACCGTCCCCCAATACCCGCCAGAGGCGACCGCGACGTTCGCGCCCGGCGCGAGCAGCGCGAGCATCAGCGCGGTCGTCGCGGCCGACCCGGAAGGGAACAGCAGCGCTGGACCACCCTCCAACTCGCCCAGCAGTCGCTCGGCCGCAAGTCCGACCGGGTGCGCGACCCGCTGGTAGTAGAACGGTCCGGGCGTGGCGTCCGCGTAGGCGTGAACGGTGGCGCGGTCGAGCGCCGGGAGCCGACCGCGGGCAAGCTTGGACGCCGTTCGCATCGGCGTCAGATTAGGCCCTGCCTCGGATCGTGCGCCGGACCAACGAGGAACGCGAACCCGCCGAAGCGGCGGCCCCCGTCGTCGCGCAGACTGCCTAGCTCGAGCTCTTCTTACCGCCCTTGCGTCCAGCGGCCGCCTTCTGCGCACGGTTGCCGCCGCTGCCAGAGCCGCTGCTGCGCTTGCTCTGGCTGCTGCCGCTGCTCTTGCCGCCGCGGCTGGATGATCTCGGCGAATTCGAGATCGCCGCGGCGCGGGACTTGCTCATGCCCTGCTTGCGAAGGCCTTCGTACTGCTTGTCGTTCTTCACGCTCGAGCCATGATCCTTAGCCATGTTGCACCTCCTATCGCTCGCGTGCCTGACGTGCGTCTACCCGGGCCAGGATCGTGGCATGCGCTCGGTCAGCTGCCGACCCGCTCCACCGCCGGCGACCCGTGATCGCCCGCGAGCAGATCGAGTAGAGCGCGCTCGAGCTGCCGCCTGCCGCGTTCGTCGATTGTCTCGAGGTTGCCCACCTTCTCGACAGCACCTGCGATCGTCCATCCCGACAGGTAGCGATCGAACACGCGTGGATCGATGTAGGCGCGGCGCGCGACCGCCGGCGTATTCCCGAGGATCTCGGCGACGGCGCGCACCGCGCCCTTGACCACTCGCTGGCGAGCTGTCTTCGTCGTCGCATCGGAACCGTCAATCGTGACCGCGACCGCCGCAAGCACGGTGGCGTTCCACGTGCGGAAGTCCTTGGCGCTGAAGTCCTCGCCGAGCTGCCGTTTGAGGTAGTCGTTGACGTCCTCGGATCGCACGGCGACCCACCCCCGGCGGTTGCGATATGCGAGCAGCTCGGGCGGCCCGCCGCGCCTGCGCTTCAGCGCGCGAACGAGCTCGACCGAGCCCGGGTCGTCGATCTGCTGCACGCGCCGGATTCCGCCCTTGGCGGCGTAATCGAACAGCGCCCACCCGTTCTCGAACGCCACGTGCTCCTTGCGGATCGTCGTCAGCCCCAGGCCGCCGCCATTCTCGGCGTACTCCTCGCTTCCGATCCGGAACAGCCCGATGTCAAGCAGGCGCACGGCACCTGCTAGGACGCGCTCACGCGTGGGTTCGGCTCGATCGAGGTCGGCCGTGAGGCGACGGCGAAGCCGTGGAAGCGCGCGCGCAAACCGGAGCATCCGCTCGAACTTCGCGCGGTCGCGGCGCTCTCGCCAGAGCGGGTGGTAGAGGTATTGCTTGCGACCCGCGGCATCGATCCCGGTGGCCTGCAGGTGCCCGAGCGGATCGGGGCAGATCCATACATCGGTCCAGGCAGGCGGAATCGCGAGCGAGCGGATTCGCTCGAATGTCTGCTCGTCGGCGAGGCGACCCCCCTCGGCATCGAGGTATACGAAGCCGCGGCCGCGGCGCATCCGGCGCAAACCAGCCACGGAGCAGTCCGAACGGCGCAGGCGTGGCCGGCGGATGGTCCTCGCCGGTACACAGGTCGAGCACACTGGCGCCGGCCAGCTGCGGTTCGCGGGTAAGGTGCTCGGCGAGTAGCCCGGTATCGCTCGGCGGTCTGAACACTCCTGGAAATGGCACCAATCTCACGGCGTAGCGCTTCTATCCCGGCCGACTCGGGGGCAAACGCTTGAGCACCGCTCATTCGCGGTGGCCGCCGTCCGTGGCCGCGCTGCACGCGAGATTCGACGCTGCGCAGCCGTATACCGTCGGGATCGAGGACGAGCTCATGCTGCTCGCTCCCGACACGCTCGAGCTGAGCGAGGTCGCCCCGGAGATCCTTGCGCTGCTCGACGGCGACCCTCGCTTCAAGCTCGAGCTTCCAGCATCGCAGCTCGAGATCGTGACCACGGGCACGCTGCGCATCAACGACCTCGCCACAGAGCTGTTCGACGCTCGCAAGCGGCTCGCGCAGCGAACGGAGGGGATCGTGAGGCTCGCCGCCGCAGGGGTTCACCCGTTCAGCTCCGGTCTTGGCGAGCTCAATCGCAGCTCCCGCTACGAGCGCAATCTTCTCCAGTACGCCGGCAGCGCCCGCAGGCAGCTCGTGTGCGCGCTGCAGGTGCACGTCAGCGTTGGCTCCGCGGACCGCGCGCTCGCGATCTACAACGCGGCGCGGTCTTACCTGCCACTGCTTGCCGCGCTCGCGGCCAATGCCCCTTTCTATGAGGGCCGCGACACGGGCCTCGCGTCCGTTCGGCCGGCAGTCGGCAAGCTGCTTCCGCGCCAGGGCGTTCCCCCAACATTCGCCAGCTGGCAGCAGTATGCGGACGCGCTGCGCTGGGGGGCGACGAGCCAGACATTCCCCGATGGCAACAGCTGGTGGTGGGAGCTGCGGCCGCATCCGCGCTTCGGGACGCTCGAATTCCGCGTACCCGACGGCCAGAGCACCGTCGCGGACGCGATCGCGATCGCTGCCGTGGCCCAGGCGCTCGTCGCCTGGCTCGGATCGCGACACGATGCGGGCGAGTCGTTGCCGGCGGAATGCAGCTGGCGGATCGAGGAGAACCGCTGGTCGGCGTGCCGCTACGGCGTCGAGGGCACGATCGCCGATCTGCAGATCGGTACACCCGCCTCGACGCGCGAGTGCCTCTATCGGCTCCTCGAAACCGTCGAGCCATTCGCCAGGCAGTTCGAATCAGGTCCGGCGCTCGAGCACGCCCGCAGGATGGTCGAGGTCAACGGGACGATGTTGCAGCGGCGGGTGAATCGCGAGTACGGCATCCGCGCGGTCGCCCGCTGGCTGGCGGAGCGCTTCTTGCAGCCACCGAGAGGGTAATCAGTGGCCAATGGACTTCCTCCCAGCGCCGCGGGGCACCGTCAGTGGACGAGCGCTGGGAGTGGAACCCCTCCCTGCTCTCGCTGCGAGCTGCCCTCGAGCACCAATTCGAGGAGGCACTCCTAAGCGCTGTTCCAATCGTCGACGAGCGGGTGGCAGCGGATGAGACGGACCTCGCGCTCCGCTCGATCGTCGGGAGCGACGACGGTCCCTCTCTGTCCACGCATATCCGTCGCCACGCGACGATCGCCCAGGTTCGTGAGTTCATGGTGCACCGGTCGGCCTACCAGCTCAAGGAGGCCGATCCGCACTCGTGGGCGATCCCACGCCTTTTCGGAGCTCCCAAGGCGGCACTGATCGAGATCCAGGCCGATGAATACGGCTCCGGACGGGCTGACTGGATCCATGCCGAGCTGTTCGCGCGCGCGATGCGGGCCGTCGGACTCGACCCGCGCTCACGTCACTGCCGACGCCGTGCACGAGAACGTCGCGGCGGTCGACCTCGCCGGCGGCCTGATTCGCCAGGACCCTGGGCTGTGCCCGTCGCTGCTGTGGGGAGCGCGGACGGCGGCATTACTCGACCGCCGGTGGGCCGGCCACGTCCTTCGCTGCTGGCGGCGCGAGCGCTCCTCACTTCGGGCCTCGATCCCTGAGTCAGGGCGCGCGGAACCCCGAAAGCTTGTGCGTACCGTCGCAGAACGGCCTGGTTCGCGACTTGCCGCATCGACATAGCGCGATCGGATCCCGATCCACCCGAATCGACGCGCCGTCGGGCGTCGTGAGCTCGACGGGGCCCCTCACCAGCAGGGGCCCGTCGCGATAGGGCGTAATCACAACGGAGCCCTTCTCGCGCATACGCGCTCGCTACCCGCTGAACGGGCGTTCCATGACAAGGACAGGGCAGCCGCTCAAGTCAGCGAACTGACGACCCGTACTTCGAGGCGTCCCGGGTGAGCGCCGTGGCGTCCGGGCGAGCGCGCTGCTCTCATGTGCAGGGCACGGCGGCTCGCTGCGCGGCCCGCACCGCCTCAGCCTGTTCGCCGTCCATCCACATCTCCCAGCGCCCTGACGCGGAGTTTCTCGTGTCGAGGAAGTGATATGGACGGCGCCCGCCGAAGTGCTTGTGTCGGAGACTCGAGACGCCACCGAGCACCGAAGCGATCCTCCGATGCGGCCAGCCGATCTGGTCCTCGATTGCAGGAAACGGCCGAGGTTGGTCTGGGGTAGACGCGAGGGCGTCCAGCAGCGCCCGCATCAGCTCGCTGCAGCGGTCGTAGAAGTACTCGACCTCCCCAGGGTCCTGCATCGCATTATGAGCCGCGTGCTCGACAATCAGCGATGCACCCTCCCCGTGACCGTGTCGACGTAGGCGAAGCCGTTCGCGAAGCCGAAGATGTACGACGGGTTGGACTTCCTCGGTCCGAGCGGGTTGCGCAGCGTAACGGTGAAGAACGGCTTGCGGTAGCCGGCGCGGCGCAGCAACATCACGGCCCGCGTTAGCGTCATCCGCGGCGCCTTCCTGATGATCACATCCTCGACGAAGGGCGCCCGGAATCCCCGCACCGGCCCGAAGCGCTTCGGTGAGGGCCCATAGAAGAGCGTCGCGCTGCGGAACCGCGTGCGCGATGGTTGGTTGTCGAACACGAAACGCCACCCGATGATGCCTGCGGCCGAGCTCACGGCACGGCCTCCGCCACAGCCGAGCGGATTGCACTTGCTACCACGCGTCAAGCCGTCGGCTTCGAGCACGACCGCGCGCGCGAACGTTGGCCTGTCGGTGTTCCGGATCTTGGCGACGGCGCGACCGAATAGCACGGTCACGTCTGGGATCGCCCTGGAGGCCTGGCCTGCGGCGAGCACGCCAGAGACGGGACCGACCGCCAGGACTGCGGTCACCACGGCCGCCAGCAGCAGAATTCGATTGCGCTTCATTTCGATCATCTCCTTGCGGCCGGGGTCAGATCGGCCCGTACGACGGTCTTGGCCCAGCGAGCAGGGGTCAGGCCGTAGGTGTGCTTGAACTGCCGGCTCATGTGACTCTGGTCAGCGAACCCTGCTTGCGCTGCGGCCCGCGCGAGCGGAACTCCGCTCTCGATCGCAGCGCGCGCGAGCTCCAGCCTGCGCATCGTCCGATACCGGTCAGGACTGGTTCCGAACGCCTCGCGGAACTGGCGCGCAATCGAGTATCGGTCGAGTCCCGCCAGCCGCTCGAGCGTGCTCGCCGGCGTCTGCACCGCTGGATGCGCGGCGAGGTAGTCCCGCACTCCGGAGACGGCCCGGAAGTCGATCGACTTGTGACGGTCACGAGCACCACTGAGCGAGCGCAGCGTATCCGCGATGATCGTCGCGATGTCGACCCGTGAGAGATCGGTGATCGGCTCGTCAATGTCCCTCAGCAAGGACGCCAGCATCCGCGTCGCGGGAGTGCTGTCCTGCACCGGGTCTGCGACGAACGGCAACTCGCCGCCGTCGAGCGCATCGCGGATCAGTGCGGGCTCGGCGTACAGAATCCGGTAGCTGAACCCGTCTGACGTGCCGGGGCCACCGTCGTGGACCACATCCGGGTGCAGCACGTGGATCTGCCCCGGCAGGCAGATCCGCGACGAACCGCGGTAGCAAAAGCGCAGCACGCCGGTAACCGAGATCCCGATCGCGTACGTGTCGTGCCGGTGGGGCTCGAACGCATGTGTCGCGAATCGCATCTCGGCGCGCTCGACTCCGTGGGCACTGGCCCCGTAGCGGATCGAGTTGGCGCCGCGGGCGCACAATCGTTCAAGACAATCCCGGTCGACGCCCCGTAGCGTCTCGCGCATGCAGCAAGAGTATTACCGCAGCGATGCGTGAGCCGCCCGTCCTCGCAACGGTTCGCGCCGGATCGGTGTGGCCACTCGTCCTCACCTCGTTGGCGATCATGGGAAGTCCGGGCCCGGTCACCGTCAGCCTCACCGCGATGGGGTCGGCGCGCGGCCTGCGGCGATCGCTGAGGTACTGGCTGGGGATCGTGATCGGAACGCTGATCGTGCTGCTCGCGGTCGCGACCGGTATCACCGCCGCGGTGCTCGCCGTCCCTTACGCGCCCACGGTGCTGATCGCGGCATCGGCGGCCTATCTCCTGCGCCTCGCGTACAAGATCGCGACAGCGCCGCCACCGGGCGACGAGCCGCAGAGCATCCGGGCGCCGACGCTCGCCGGCGGGCTGATGCTCGGCGTCGCCAACCCGAAGGCATGGGTCGCGATCGCCGCTGTCTACGCCGGGGGCCACCTCGCCGCCTCGCCGGGCGCGGACGCCGCGGCCAAGCTCGGCGTGCTCACGGTGATGGTCTTCCTGATCAGCGGCGGCTGGCTGCTGATCGGCGCCTCGATGGCGCCGATCTTCAGAGAACCTCGACGAGCACGGGCGCTCAACCTCGTTCTGGCCGTGGCACTCGTCGCGGCGACGTTGCTTGCGGTGCTCGGATGAGCAACCGTTAGAGCGTGCGCGGCCGGTTCACACCAGTGAGACGCGCCCGGTGGCGATGTCGTACACGGCCGCGACCACGCGGATCTGCCCCGACGCAATCGCCGGCTTGATGATTGGCCCACGGTTGGCGACCCGCCTCGCTTGCGCGCGCGCGTTGACAACGATCGAGCGGTCCACCGTGCGCCGTGAGCGGGGAATCGTTTTCACCGGTCCCACGATCGCGTCGATCACGGGACCGATCGCCCCGTATTTCTTTGGCGGATAGGTCTTCGTGCCGTTGGCAACCTCGATCGCGGCCTTTACCGCGCCGCAATTGGAGTGACCGAGCACCATCACCAGATGCACGCCGAGCACGCCGACCGCGTATTCAGTGCTGCCGAGGCTTCCGACGTCCATGCTGTTGCCGGCCACGCGCGAAACGAACACGTTGCCCAAACCGAGGTCGAAGATCACCGACGGCGAGAGGCGAGAGTCCGCACACGTGATGATCGCCGCCAACGGCTTCTGCGTTTCGGCGATCCGATCGCCGAGCCGGTTGTAGTCGAGCTTCTTGATCTTGCCCCGCATGTAGCGGCGATTGCCGGCCATCAGAACGCGCAGCACGCCCGCCGGCGTACTGGGCCGTCGAGGCGGTTTGAGTCCGGCGACAGCTTCGCCAACGCCGATCTCCTCGGCGCCAATCGCCGCAGCCGCCCCCACCGCGCCCGCGCGGGCCAGGAGCCCCCGGCGAGTCATCGGTACTGTCGGCTGTTGCTCCTCGGGGGTCTGCTCAGGCTCGTCCATGCTGCGGCTTCCCTGCACAAAACCTCTCACCACGCACCGTCTGTGTCAACACAATGTGTCGCGTGCGGAACTTTGTAGGGCCAAAGCCGTTCACACCCAACGTGGGCGTCAGGCGCCACCTTCGACGTGTCCTGGGCGTGTTTCTGTTGTGGGCGGTCGCGGGCGCAGGATCGGCGATCGCTGCACCGGTCCTCACCTGGTCGCCTCCGCGGCTCATCGATCGAGCGCTACCGCTTGGCCACACCGACACGCTGACCGGCGTCTCGTGTCCATCGACCGCGATGTGCGTCGCGGTCGGCGACAACCTCTTCACGTCCACGAATCCGGAGGCGGCCAGTTGGCAAAAAGCATCACTCCCGGCCTCGGCGGTGTCGTGCCCGTCGACATCACTGTGCGTCGCTGCGGCGCAGGGCCACGTGCTCTGGTCCGTCGATCCAACCGGCGGCGCGAGCGCCTGGAACTCCGCGGCCGTGGATGGCGGCAGGCAACTGACCTCGATCTCATGTCCCTCGACGCAGCTGTGCGTTGCGGCCGACAATCGCGGATACGTACTAACCTCCACAGATCCAACCGGAGGCGCCGGCGCGTGGGTCGCATCGCAGGTCTCGACCAGCCTGGATGAGCCGGGGATGTACGTCTCGTGCGCTTCCGATCAGTTATGCGTTGCGGTCTACGGCGGCCTCGTCCTCACCTCGACCGATCCGGCCGGTGGCTCAGCCGCATGGAGCTCGGCGCAGGTGGAGCCACAGGACCCGCGGACCGATCAGGTGACGACGATGACAGGCCTGGCCTGCCCATCGGCGTCGCTGTGTATCGCGATCGACGACGCGGGGAACGTTCTTACGTCAACCAACCCGACGGGCGGGGCCGGCGCCTGGCGGCTCGTCAGCGTCAACGGCGGCACGCCGCTGAGTGGCGTAGCGTGCGCGACAACATCGCTCTGCGTCGTCGCCGATCAGGCCGGGAACGTGATCACCTCGATCAACCCGACAGGCAGTGACGCGGCGTGGTCGGCACCGGCGATCGTCGCTTCAGACGATGAATGCTCGATCCGCGGTTGTGATCGCGGTCTCCCGCCGCCGAACGGATCGCCGCAAGCCGATCCCGTGGTGGCCTGTCCGTCGACGTCTCTGTGCGTGATGGTCGATCAGTTCGGCGTGGTGATCACAAGCTCGAGCCCGACCTCTGGTCCCGGTATCTGGAAGCCGGCCAGAGTGGACCCTCATACCGAAGCGCCCCTTCAGGATGTCTCCTGCGCGTCCAGCTCGCTGTGCGCAGCCATCGACGGCGAGGGGAACCTCGCGACCTCGACCCGACCGACGGCGGGCGCGGCAGCCTGGAGCCTGACGAACATAGAACCCACCAACACCGGCCCGTCCATATCCGCCAGCCTTGTCACGGGCATCACGTGCGTAACTGGTCCCCTGTGCGTCGCGGTCGACGCCCAAGGCCGGGTGATCACCTCGACCAATCCGACCGGCGGCGCCTCAGCATGGACCGGAGCGGTCGTGACCTCGACCGGCCTCAGCGCCGTCTCATGCCCGTCGGCATCGAGCTGTGTCGCGGTCGGCGGCAGCGCGGTCGCGAGCTCGGCCAACCCGATGGGCGGCGCGGCGGCCTGGCACACGCTGAGTCTGGGCGGGGGGGTCGCGCTGAGCGGAATCTCATGCCCGTCGGTAGCGCTATGCGTAGCGATTGGTCAGAAGACCGGCACCGGAGCGATCGTCGTCGTATCGAGCAACCCGACCGCATCGTCGCCTTCGTGGAAGGTGAGCAGGGTCGGCGGCAACGCGCGTCTGCAATCGATCTCGTGCCCGTCGACCGGGCTGTGCGTCGCCACCAATGTTCGGGGGGATGTGCTCACGACGAACGACCCTTCCGGTGCGTGGACCCCGGCCACTGTCTTCCCGAGCCCCGCCAGCCTCCTCGCCGTCTCGTGTCCCTCGACCCAGCTATGCGTCGCCGTCGGGCGTGACGGGTCATCGACGTCTTCCAACCCGACCGCGGGCGCCGGTGCCTGGATCTTCAGGCCGACCGCGACGGCGCTGGGTCCGGTCGCCTGCCCATCCGCGACGCTGTGCGTCTCAATCTCCGGGGCCAGTGTGATCACGTCGACGAACCCGACGGCCAAGCCCGCCTCGGCCTGGCAGCGCGCCGCCGTCGATGGCTCGTCGACGATCCTGTCGCTTTCATGTCCGTCGCTGGCCCTCTGCGTCGGCTTCGACGACGGTGCCCACATCGTCAGCGCCAAGAGCCCAACCAGCGGCCAGTCGACATGGACGAAGACTCACCTTCTGAGTCTCGATCAGCCGATCAACGGATCGATTGCATGCACGACCGGACCGCTGTGCCTCATCTCGCAAGAGACCGTGATCAGCTCCACCGATCCGACCGGCGATGCAACCAAGTGGAAGACCGTCAACGTCCCCCTGGTCGCCGGCAGCTGCCCATCGCGAACCCTGTGCGTCGCCCTAGACGCCGCCGGCAACGTCCTCACCTCGACGCACCCGACCGGCCCCGCGAGCGCGTGGCATGCGATCCCAGTCGGGTTGGGCAAGCCGGGCGATATTTCCTGTCCGACCACGACCTTCTGCGCGGCCGTGGACAGCAAACTCGAGCTGGCCACCTCGAGCCGACCGACGGGCGGGTCTCGGGCATGGCATCTGAGTTCGCTCAGCCAGGGCTCGATCCCAACCTCGCCACCAGCGATCTCATGCCCGGCGAGCGCGCTGTGCGCGATCGTCAGCGGCAAGACCGTGCTCACCTCGACCAACCCGGCCAGCAACGGCTCCTGGAAGCGCGCGACCCTCAACGTTCCCGCCCCGCTCACGAAGATCTCGTGCCCGTCGGCGGCGATGTGCGTCGCGCTCGATCAGAGCGGCGACGTTGTGATGTCGACCGACCCCACGGGCGAAGCGGCCGCCTGGACGCGCGCCACGATCGACCCCGGCAACACGCTCACCTCTCTCAGCTGCCCGCCAGGCGCCTGCGTCGCGGGCGACAACGCCGGCAACATTCTCGTTGGCATCGGCCAGGGTGTCGCTCGCAAGGCCGCGCTCGCCGCGCTGAGCAACGTCATCCACGCCTGCTCGCTGCAGCGATTCGTGACGATCCTGCAGCGCGGCGGCTGCCCCGCGAGCTTGACCTCGCCGGGTGTCGGCCTGATCACGATCACGTGGCTGGACAGCCACGGCACGTCGATCGCGCTCGGCACCGCCAACGCCACCACGCGCGGACCGATCACGGTGCATATCAGGCTCACCAACGCCGGCAAGCGGGAGCTCGGCAACACGTTCCAGGAGGTCTCGGTCCGTGTCGTCGCGTCGTTCCAGGATGTGCCGGGCCATCTCTACTCGAGGAGCGGCAGCATCACACTGCTCCCCTAGGTGGGGGCCCTGACTATCCGCAGAACGCGCCGTCGTGCGAGATCCGGATCACCGTCCGCAAGCCGTCCTGCGCGTCGACGACGATCCTCGTCGGCGCCAGCGAGGTCATGCTGTTGACCTCCACGCGGACCGGGTGATCGATCAGGTGCCGCAGCATGCTCGGCAGGTGCGGACCGCCGCGCGCTGCCGCAACCTCGAACACGTCGTCGCGCCGGTCGTACGTAAGCAGCTGGAGCGCGAGCCCCGTCGCCGCCACCATCGGCGGATGTTCCCCGTCGATGATCTCGATCGAGATCGGAGCGTTGCGCAGATCGTCGGTGATCGAATCCAGATAACGGGACCAACCGTCGGGTGCTAGCTCTCGCGTGGCTTCCATGACCTACTTGTAAACCCGCTCGCTCGGCCGCACCAGCGCGGTTACCACTGACTTACATCCGCACTCCCCACCGATGTGGGGCTCCGTCAGTCCTGCCACCGTGCCCCTAGAGGAGAGTGCACTGCAAATGCTCAAGCTCCGACACAACGGCGCACCAACGCCCGGGCTGACCGACGAGCTTCGACCACCGCTGAACCCCGAGCAGGCGATCGTCGAGGCCGAAAGGTGCCTCGAGTGCGGCGGCCCGGAGGCCGAGGCTCCGTGTGTGACGGCGTGCCCGACGGACGTCGACATCCCGACGTTCGTCGGAGCCCTGGCTCGCGGTCAGAGCGATGCGGCCGCGGAGACGGTGTTCGTGGCGAATCTGCTGAGCGGGACGTGTGCGCGGGTGTGTCCGGTCGAGGTGCTCTGCGAGGCGGCGTGCGTGCTGGAGCGCGAGGGGCGGCGGCCGGTCGAGATCGGCCGCCTGCACCGTCATGCCGCCGACTGGGGGCTGAAAGCCGGGCGGCGATGGCGCCGCGTCGCACCAGCGCTCGGCCGGCGCGTGGCGGTGCTCGGCGCGGGCCCCGCAGGCCTGGCCTGCGCCGGCGAGCTCGCCGCGCTCGGATTCACCGTGACCGTGTACGACGCGCGCGAGGAACCGGGAGGGCTTGTGCGCTACGCGATCGCCCCCTACCGTCAGGTGAGCGATCCGCTCCCGGCCGAGGCGCGGATGCTGACAGAGCTCGGCGTCGAGCTGCGACTTGGCACCCGGGTCGATGCGGGGGCTCTGCGCCGGCTCGAGGCGCAGGCCGACGCGATCGTGCTCGCCGTGGGCATGGGCCGCGATGTGGAGATCGCCTACCCGGGCGAGCAACTCCCTGGAGTGTGGAGCTCGCTCGAGTTCATCGAGGAGGTCAAGGCCGGCCGGCTCGCGGATGCCGGCGAGCGCGTGGTCGTGGTCGGCGGCGGCAACACGGCGATCGATGTGGCGAGGATCGCGGTGCGGCTCGGCGCAACCGACGTCAGCCTGGTCTACCGGCGCGGCGAGAGCGAGATGCCCGCCTATCCGCACGAGGTCGCGGAGGCCCGGGCCGAGCGCGTGCATTTCGAATGGCTGACGGACCCGGTCAGGTTCCTCGGTGACGTCCACCTCACCGGAGTCGAGTGCCGGCGCACGCGGCTGCGGAGAAACGGAGGCGACGGCCGGCCCAGGCCGGAGCCGCTCGAGGGCACCGAGTTCATCCTCCCGGCGGACGCTGCCGTGACCGCCATCGGCCAGCAGCCGCGCAACGAGCTCCTGGAGTGGATCGACGGGTTGGAGCTGCGTAACGGCACGCTCGTCGTCGACCCGGAGACCGGGCGCACGACCAATCCGAAGTACTTCGGTGGAGGCGACGTCGCCAACGGTGGCGCGACCGCGGTTGAGGCGGTCCGCTGGGGCAAGCTGATCGCACGCGGGATCGTCGCATCGGTGGAGACCTAAGAAATGCGAGATCCAGAGCCACGCGCTTACCACCAGGGCGACGCGACGCTCACGACGTTCCGTGGCTGGTGCAAGGGTTGCGACCTCTGCATCGCCTCCTGTCCGGCGGGCATCCTCGCGCTCGCCGACGACGACCGGATCGAGGTCAGCGATATCTCGCGCTGCATCTTCTGCGGAATCTGCGCCGTCCGCTGTCCGGACTTCGTGTTCACGCTGCAACGAGGCGAACGGGAGCGGGTGTGGAGCAGCTGATCCAGGGCAACGAGGCCTGCGCGCTCGGCGCGGTCCACGCCGGCTGCTCGTTCTTCGCCGGCTATCCGATCAGCCCCTCGAGCGAGATCATGGAGTGGATGGCCCGCCTGCTGCCGGCGCGCGGGGACGTGTTCGTGCAGATGGAGGACGAGCTGGCCTCGATGGGAGCGGTGATCGGGGCGAGCTGGACCGGAGCCAAGGCAATGACCGCCACCTCCGGTCCCGGGTTCTCGCTGATGCAGGAGCACATCGGCTACGCCGCGATGACCGAGACCCCGTGCGTAATCGTCGACTCTCAACGCGTCGGGCCGAGTACCGGCATGCCGACGATGCCAGCTCAGGGTGACGTGATGCAGGCGCGATGGGGGTCGCACGGCGATCGTCCCGCGATCGTGCTCACCGCGTCGTCGGTGCGAGGCGTTTACGACATGACCGTCGAGGCGTTCAATCTAAGCGAGGTCTATCGGCTGCCGGTGGTGCTGCTGCTCGACGCGACCCTCTCGCACATGCGGGAGAACATGAGCTTTCCCGAGCTCCGGGTCCTGACGCGGGCGCGGCCATCCACGCCGCAGGACTTCGAGCCGTTCGGCAGTCCCGAGTTCCTGCCCCTCGGCGCCGGCGCTCGGTTTGTCGTGAGCGGCCTCTCACACGATGAGACCGGGCGCGAGCGCGCCGCCAACGGCGGCGCCGGCGAGCGACTGCTGCGGCGCGCGATCGACCGGCTCGACGCCGACTCGGAGCTGATCACGCACACGTTCGAGCACCGGCTCGACGACGCGACGCTAGTGCTGATCTCATACGGGATCACCGCACGCGCGGCGCGGGCGGCGGTCGATGAGCTGCGCGCCGAAGGGATCGCCGCCGGAATGCTCGAGCTGCTGACGCTGTGGCCGTTCCCGGAGAAGCTCATCAGCTCTCTGGCGAACCGTGCGACCGCGATCGTCGTGCCGGAGCTCAACCTCGGGCAGGTCGCGCTGCTGGTCCGCGCAGTGGCCGGCGACACGCCCACCGTGCCGCTTGGCCGCGTCTCGGGATCGCTGCTTCAGCCGGGCGAAATCGCGGCAGTCGCACGAGAGGCGCTCGAGCCGGCGAGGAGCGCGCGATGAGGCGCGGCGAGGATCTGCGCGAGTATCTGCGCCAGGAGTCGATGCCGAACGTCTGGTGTCCGGGCTGCGGTCACGGGGAGGTCATGGGCGCCGTCGCCAAGGCATTCGAGACGGCGCAGCTCGACCTCGACAACGTGGTCGTCGTCGGCGGCATCGGCTGCGCGAGCCGGATGCCATTCTTCCTCAACACGAACGCGATGCACACGACGCACGGCCGTGCACTCACCTTCGCCACCGGGATCAAGCTCGCGCGCCCCGACCTGACGATAATGACCGTGATGGGCGACGGCGACGCGCTGGCGATCGGCGGCAACCACCTGATCCACGCTTGCCGGCGAAACATCGACATCACCGCGCTGGTGCTCAACAACGAGATCTACGGGATGACCGGCGGGCAGCTCGCTCCCAGCACGCCGCAGGGCTTGCGCTCCACGACCACTCCGCTCGGCAGCATCGAGGCGCCGTTCGACGCTATCGAGCTGGCGCTCGCGGCCGGCGCCACGTATGTCGCCCGCACGACCACATTCGACTTCGATCAGATGCCGAAGCTGATCGAAGCGGCGCTCGCCCATCCCGGCTTTGCGCTGGTCGAGATCCTCACGCAGTGCCCCACCTACTTCGGGCGGCTGAACAAGCTCGGCGCGGGGCGCTCACTGCTCGACTACGAGAAGGACATGACCGAGCCGCTCGAGGAGGTGTCCCGCGAGGACCTCACAGGCGCGCTGCCAATCGGCGTGTTCCGGGAGGAGATCCGTCCCGAGTACACGCGGCGCTATGCGTCGTTGTGCGAACGCGCGCGGAAGGGCGCCCGTGACTAAGACCCCCGCCCACCCCCCCGGCCACCCGCCCCCCACCGCCGCGCTCGACCCGACGCGCGACGCGGTCGGCATCCGCCTCGCGGGGCGCGGCGGGCAGGGCATCATGCTCGCGGGCTTCCTGCTCGCGCAGGCCGCGATGACCGATGGCCTACACGTGGTGCAGACGCAGAGCTACGGGCCCGAGGCGCGCCTCGGCGCCGCGAAATCGGACGTGATCGTCTCGGCATCCGAGATCGCATACCCCGAGGTGCTCTCGCCGGATTTCTTCCTGTGCCTCTCGCACGATGCCTACGTCGCGTACTCGCATACGGTCGGGCCCGGCGCCGTGTCGGTGATCGAGAAGCGGGCGCTCAGCGGCGTGGAAGCGCCCCACGCCGTCGTGCTCCCGCTGACCGACACCGCGCGCGAGTGCGGCACCGCCCTTGCGACCAACATCGTCGCGCTCGGCGCGCTCGTGGGGATCGCCGATCTCGTATCGGAGCGCTCGATGCGCGAGGCGCTCGCCGCCCGCGTCGCCCCTGAGTCGCTGGCGCTGAACACGCACGCGTTCGCGGCGGGGCTGCGCCTCGCCGCGGCCTGGCGAAGCTCACCCACCGCGCGCGCCGCGGCGGAGTGACGCTCACGGGCGCGCTTGGCCGCTGTACTCCTCGTTGGGCAGCATGTTCGTCGCCATCGCCATGCGGTTGGTGAGGTTGTACATCGCGCTGAGCTCGGCGACGTCCCAGGCTTCCTCGAGCGTCAGTCCGACGTCTAGCAGCGCCTGCAGGTCCGCACGCGTGACGCGCTGCGGGTTGAGCGTCAGCTTCTCTGCGTATGCGCAGATCGCAGTGCGTCGCGGATCCAGTCCCGCTCTGCGCCAGTCGTAGGAAATCCGCTCGCCAAGCACCGGATCCCCGAGCTCCTCACGCAGCGCGGCGCCGTGCGCGACCAGGCAGTACAGGCAGCGGTTCGCCGAGCTGACCACAACCGCGACCATCTCCCTGTCTGCGGCATCCAGGTGCTCCGTCGGCTGATGCAGCTGACGGAAGTGCGTGAACCACGCGCTCAAGCGCTGGGGACGGAACGCGTATACGCGAAACACGTTGGGCACGAAGCCGAGACGCTCGCGCGCCTTCGCGAACAGGCCCTGGAGGTCCGCCGGCAGGGACTCCTCGGCGGGCACCGGGAACCAGGAGCCGGTGTCAGAGCTGTCAGATGAGTCGGTCATCGGACCAGGATTCTTGCGCGTGGCGACACGCGATAGGTTGCCGACGATGTCCACAGCACAAACCGATGTCATCGTCGTGGGCGCCGGACTCGCGGGGCTGGTAACGACGCTCGAGCTCCTCGAACATTCACAACCGCAGATCCTGCTGGTGGATCGCTGCGCGCCGCACGAGCTCGGCGGTCTCGCACGGGAGGCATTCGGCGGCATGTTCATGGTCGACACACCAGAGCAGCGCTTCTCCAGGATCCGCGACAGCGTCGAGCTCGCGCTCGAGGACTGGCAGCGCGTCGCGGAGTTCAGCGAGGAGGACGAGTGGCCGGCGCGCTGGGCACGCGAGTATGTGGCTCGCGCGCGGGATGAGGTCGGTGGCTGGCTGAAGTCACACGGCGTCCGGTTCTTTCCGGTTGTCAACTGGGCCGAACGCGGGGTTTACGGCGACGGCAACTCGGTGCCGCGATTCCATCTGACCTGGGGTTGCGGGCAGGCGCTCGTCGACGCGGTGTGGGCGGCGATTCAGCGCCATCCGCGGCGCTCTCAGCTGGAAGTCCGTTTTTCCACTCGGGTCACCGAACTGCTGAGCGATGGTCACTCGGTGCGGGGTTGCCGGATCGTCCCCGAGGATGGCGGAGAGGAGACCACGGTCAGCGCGAACCAGGTGGTGATCGCCGCGGGCGGGGTTGGCGGCAATCTCGAGATCGTGCGGCGCGAGTGGCCCGCCGAGCTCGGCCGAGCACCCCGCGAGATCCTGATGGGCTCCCACTACTACGCCGACGGCGCGATGCACGAGGAGGTCACGCGGATCGGTGGCAATGTCACCCACATCTCGCGGATGTGGAACTACGCAGATGCGGTGCGCCATCCGCGACCGAGGCGGCCGTTGCACGGGTTGAAGCTGATTCCGCCGCGTTCGGGATTGGTGCTCGATCCGACGGGGCGTCGCTACGGCCCGACCGCGCTGATTCCCACGTTCGATGCCTACTACGCGCTGGAGCGGATGTGCGAGGACGAGCGCGGCTATTACTGGATGATCTGCAACTCGAAGATCGCGCGCCGCGAGCTCGACGTGTCCGGCTCTCAGCACAACCCGAACATCCGGGAAAAGCGGCTCGGACGCTTCCTGCTCTCGATTCTGCTCGGAAAACCGACGCTCGTCAGGCATTTCGTCGAGCACTGCCCGGACTTCGTGACTGGCAGCTCGCTGGACGAACTGGGAGAGCGCATGAAGGAGGTGACAGGCGACGACGCGCTCGATGTCGAGCTGATGAAGGGCGAGGTCAATCGGTTCGACGCCACCATCGCTCGCGGCAAGCCGCTGTTCAACGACGATCAGCTCCGGCGCATCGCTCAGCTGCGCAACTGGCGCGGGGACCGGCTTCGGACCTGCAAGTTCCAGCGCATCGTCGACGATCGTGCGATGCCGCTGATCGCGATCCGCATGACCGTGATGGCGCGAAAGAGCCTCGGCGGGATCCAGACCGATCTGCGCTCGCGCGTTCTGCGCCCCGACGGAGAGCCGATCGACGGCCTCTACGCGGCCGGCGAAGCCGCGGGCTTCGGAGGCGGCGGGATGCACGGCAAGCGCTCGCTCGAAGGAACCTTCCTCGGCGGTTGCGTGTTCTCTGGCCGGCTCGCCGCTCGCGCGATCGCCGAGACGCGCGCGCTCGGTGCGATGCTGTCCCGATGATCCTTGTCACCGGAGCGACGGGCAACATCGGCCGCGAACTGGTCGCGCAGCTGAGCGCGGGCGGTGTCCCCGTGCGGGCGCTGGTCCGCTCGCCGGATGCGCAGCTGCCGGACGGAGCGCAGCGGGCGGTCGGCGATCTGAACGAGCCCGACAGCGTGGCGCCGGCACTCGAGGGGGTGAGGGGCGTGTTCCTGCTGGCGGGCTATCGCGATCTGCCCCACCTGCTCCAGCGAGCCCGGTCGGAGGGCGTGCAGCGCGTGGCGCTGCTATCGGGTAGCTCTGTCACGGCATCGGATCTGGACAACCCGATCTCGCGTTACATGCTCGGCTCTGAAGCGGACGTCCGGGACTCGGGCCTCGCGTGGACGATCTTGCGGCCCTGCGCGTTCATGTCGAACGCGCTTCAGTGGATCCCGCAGCTGCGGGCCGGCGACGTGGTCAGCCTCCCGTTCGCGAACGCTGCCCGCGCGGTCATCGATCCCTACGACATCGCGAGGGTCGCGGCAGTGTCGCTGCTTTCCGGTGACCACGACCACCGGACCTATCCGCTGTCGGGACCCGAGTCGATGTTGCAGGCCGACCAGGTACGTGTGCTCGGTCGTGTGCTGCGCCGCGAGCTGCGGTTCGAGGCGCAGCCCGACGAGGAGGCACGTGCGGAGATGAGCGCGAGCATGCCCACGGGGTACGTCGATGCGTTCTTCAGCTTTTACGCCGGCGGCACCCTCGACGAGTCGCGCGTGCTACCGACCGTCGAGCAGGTCACGGGCAACCGCCCACGCTCGTTCGAGCAGTGGGCGGTTCGGCATGCGGATGCGTTTCGGTAGGCCGGATCAGCTCGTGGAGTGGCTTGCCTTCCGGGCCGAGTCAGTCGGTCCGTCCGCGAACGTTACGGCTGAGTAGGTGGCCGGGAACCCCTTGCGCCAGGTGGGGTGGCGCGGGGTCCAGGAGAGCTCGCGCTTGGCCTTGGCATTGGACGCCCCACGGCCTTCGGTTCCCATCACGACCGCCGCTTCGCCGCCGAACAGCCGCGCCAGAGATTTCGGGAACCGCCGAGGTGGCTTGGCGCCGAGCGACTGCGCCAGCACCGGCAGCCAGTCTCTGACCGGGGCGGGGTCGTCGTCGACGATGTTGTAGATCGCGGGTCCATCGTGCTCGAGCGCGAGCACCGTCGCGGCGGCGGCGTCATCGAGGTGGATCCACGACATCATCCCGCCGCCGTCCCCGACGATCGGGTACTGCCGCTTGCGGACCGGCTCGATCAACCCGTCGTTCGCGGCCCCGTAGAAGCCGCCGTAGCGGAGCACGATCCCTCCGAACTCCATCACCGTGTCCTCGAGATGGATCATCGCGGCGAAGCTCTCGTCGGCGTGGCGCGGAACGCGCTGATCGAGCTTGTCCTCCTCGGTCTTGATCGGGCCGCCCTCACGCACGTAGCGGTAGGACGCGAAGCTCTGTGCGACGAACCGGCGCACGCCTGCATCGCGTGCTGCGCTCACGAGCGCGTCCGTGCCCTCTGCCCGCAGGCGGTTGGTCATCCCGAACGTCTTGTCCAGGTTACGGCCGAACTTCATGTTCGACAGCGCCGTTGCCTGATGGACGATCGCATCAGGCGCGGCTTCGAGCACCGCCTCGCGGACGGCGGTGCGGTCGAGCAGGTCGAGCTGGACGGGCTTCGCGCCGAGCACTCTGAGTAGCCCGGCGCTCGCCGGCGAGCGGTGCGTGCCGATCACCTCGTGTCCGGCGTCGATCAGCTGTGGAACGAGACGGCTGCCAAGCGCGCCGCTCGCTCCGGCGACGAAGACTCGCATGCTGCGCTCCTTTCTGGTCGGTGGGTCCTGCGGGTCTAACCCGGTGACACCTCGGGAGCTCAGAACGTGACGAGTGCCCGGATCGATGATCAGCGCGCCGCGAGTTCGCGCCATCGCGCTCCTCCGCTTGGATACCTCACCGCCAGGGTTCTCGCCGCCCGGGAGCTTTCGGCTACCGACCCTTTTGCTGAGGCGCGGGTTTGACTTCCGCGTTGCCTGTCACCGACTCGTGTAGGGGCATGATCGGGGAAACCAGGACCGTCGGCTAGCTGCCCTAGGGGGGAGAGCTCTCACCCCCCGTGGAGGTTCGCTAGAAGGGACTCAACGCAACACCCACTCCCGCTGAAGCGCGAACCGGGAGGGCCGAACGTCCATTTCGTGACAAGTGGGCTATCCACTTCCGTCCCCCTGGGGTCGTAGGGTGTCGACGCGGTGGAAGGTGGCGGTGCTCATCCGGTGGCGGGAGTGGATTACCCGCGCAACTACCGCGAGCTGCTGACGTGGTTCCCCGACGACGCTGCGTGTCTGAGGTATCTGGAGCGGCTTCGGTGGGGTGAGGGGTTCGTGAGCCGGTTCTGCGGCCTGACCGGCGGGGAGTACTGGCGGATGGGCGACGGGCTGCGTCGCTGCGCTGCGTGCCGGCGCGAGACGTCGGTGACGGCGGGGACGATCCTGGCCGGGACGCGGATGCCGCTGGTGAGCTGGTTCGCGGCGGTGTGGTACGTCGTCGACGAGAAGAACGGGGTCAGCGCGCTCGGGCTGCAGCGCGTGCTCGGGTTCGGCAGCTACCAGACCGCGTGGGCGTGGCTGCACCAGCTCCGCCGCGCGATCGTCCGCCCCGACCGTGACCGGCTGACCGGGGCGGTCGAGGTCGACGAAACGCTGGTGGGAGGCGTCAAACCGGGCAGGCCGGGTCGCAACGCGGACGGTAAGGCGCTGGTCGTGATTGCGGTCGAGTGCCACGACGGGGGTCCGGGACGCGCCCGGATGCGCAGGATCCCCAACGCGTCCGCTGATGTGCTCACGGACTTCGTGTTCGACCACATCGCTCGCGGCAGCGAGGTTCGCACCGACGCCTGGAACGGCTACAGCGAGATCGGCCGCTACCGGTTCACGCACGTAGTCACGAGCCTGCGCGAGACCGGCGACCCCGCGCACGTCGTGATGCCCGACGTGCACCGCGTCGCGAGCCTGCTCAAGCGCTGGCTGCTCGGCACCCACCAAGGAGCGGTCAGCCGCGACCAGCTCGACTACTACCTGGACGAGTTCACCTTCCGCTTCAACCGCCGCCGCTCACGCCACCGCGGACTGCTGTTCTACCGGCTCCTCGAGCAGGCCATGTCGACCGATCCGCACCCCTACAAGACGCTCAAGGCGCCAGACGGCGCGTAGCGAGAACCCATCGGGAATCGGGGGACCGAAGTGGATAGCCCACTCGTGACAATTCGATTGCGCTGGCGGGCAACGAGTGACGAAAGGGACGCTGGGTAGGGTGTCGCCTAACCGGGCCGTTGGACGAAGTTGATAGTGGCCGCGCCGGGTGCAACCCACCGTCCGCGCCGGCGCAAGTGAACAATGGCGAATTCGTTCGGACTGTCCGAACAAATTCGGCAAAGTTCAGCCCCGGCGGGGTCGCAGGCCTCAGGCGCGCCCAATACAGAGCTGTAGCCCGGTGCCCTCCCGCCAGCGACCGCTGCTATCAACTCTTGCTAAAGAGCCGGTGGTCTCGCGGGTTGGCGCGACACCCTGCCCAGCGTCCATAACGTCCATCGTTGCCATCTCGGGCTCAACCGGTCCTCGCAACAGTAGCTGTCGAGGTGACGGTACCTCTCGTGGGGGATGGACTGGGGTGGCCGAGGGTCGGGCTGTCGTTGAGTTCTGGGCGGTTGGTCGTCTAGGCGTGACCTCCACGGCCTGACTCTGTCGTTCAGGGCGGCGAGGGGATCCGGGCCGGCGAGGCGCCAGGGAGCTTGCGGTTGGTTTAGCCGTGATCGCTCCCTTCCCCAGCCGCCGTTTCGGTGGCCGGCGTGAGCGGTGGGAGGGGCGCGGTGGCGAACGCGAGCCAGGGGGCAAGGGGCCTGCGCTTGAGCGGATGCCACCCGCCGGCCGATCGTGCGTGGTTGGTTTAGATGGTTCTCAGGTACTCGTTGAGCGCTTCGGCGGGCGTCTTCCAGCCGAGCGTCTTGCGCGGTCGGCTGTTCAGCGCGGAGGCGACCGCAGCGAGGTCCTCGGCGCTGTGTCTGGAGAGGTCGGTGCCTTTCGGGAAGTACTGGCGCAGCAGCCCGTTGGTGTTCTCATTGGTGCCGCGCTGCCACGGACTGTGTGGATCGCAGAAGTACACCGGCAGGCCGGTCTCGATCCGCAGCTGGGCGTGTTGGGCCATCTCGGTGCCCTGGTCCCAGGTCAGCGAGCGGCGCAGCTGCTCAGGCAGCGTGACGATCGTCCTGGCGATCGCGTCGCGGACCGCCTCGGCGCCGTGCCCCGTTAGCGCGGGGCCGTCCTTTACTCCCGGCGCTTGGCCGGTCATCGGCGGGAGGTAGAGCAGCATCGTAAAGCGGGTTGAGCGCTCCACCAGCGTGCCGATCGCCGAGCTCCTCGCTCCGATGATGAGGTCGCCTTCCCAATGGCCGGGAACCGCCCTGTCCTGGGCTTCGGCGGGGCGTTGGCTGATCATCACCTCGTCGCTGACGAACCCGCGACCGCGACCGCTGGTGCGAGCTCTCGGGACCCGCAACGCCCGCCCGGTCCGCAGACAGGCCGTCAGCTCACGCCGCAACGCGCCACGCCCCTGAACGTACAGCGACTGGTAGATCGCCTCGTGCGAGATACGCATTGACTCATCATCGGGGAACTCCAAGCGCAGGCGATTGGAAATCTGCTCAGGGCTCCACGCCCTCGCCCAGCGCCGATCCTTGCGCAGACCGTGACGCCGCCCGATCCACCTCACCCCAGGACCGTCGAGAGCCGTCCCATCGGGCCGCTTGACAGCTCCCGACAGACGGTCCTGCACATACCGTCGCAGCCCGGCGTTCACGACCAGCTTCGCCGGCTTCGCACGCCGAGCCCGCCGGTCCGCGTACCGCTGCGCCGAGCTCGCCCGATACTCAACGACGCCGCCACACCTCACGACGTTCCGACGCAACTCACGAGAGATCGTCGACGGCGAACGCCCGAGCTGACGAGCGATCCCCCGCACCCCACACCCCCCAGCGCGCAGGATCGCGATCTCCTCCCGCTCAGCGAACGACAGATAACGCCCCGACAACGGCGCCTGGGTAACGGTCGGCATCCCCCCACCCTTCCGAAACCACCGGACACCAACCGCCGGCGACACGCCCGCCTGGACACCAGCCTCCCGGCTACTGAGCCCTCGCGCGACCGCCGCCCAGAAACGCACCCGATGCTCCCGCCGCCCAGACGGCAGACGCCCCGGCGAACGCACCCGCGCAAAATCCGAAGCCCGACTTCTCTCGCCCATCGCAACTCCTCTCGGTCAAGGTGTTGCGACGACCAGATGAATCCGCCCATCGACGGCGGTCGCTTTGCTACGTAATGGGCATTGCGAGCCGCAGTCGAGTCGTCGCCGACGCATGAGACTTCTTCCGTTGCCCGCCGAGCACGGTCAGGCGCACCGTCCGGGGGACGCCGGCGACGTGCGCGCCGTCGATTGGCGTTGCGGCGAGCGTGTAGGTGCCGGGAGCGAGCCTCGTGCCCCCACGGAACGTGCCGTTGAACGGCACGGCGTTGCCCCCGGGGCGGCCATGCACTGTGAAGCCGCCGGCCACGGCCTTTGCCCTCGTGACGGTGAAGCTCACAGTCGCGGGCTCGCCGAGCAGGAACGTAATCGTGGTCAGCCCGGGCGCCGATCCGCTGATTGCCGGCGAGCCGACGCGGATCTCGCTCGGATTGAGGCGCAGCTGCAGCAGGATCGGCTTCTGGTGGGCGACGATCGGTCCCGTCGCCAACTGCACCGGAGAAGCGAGCAGCCCGGGTCCGCTCGCTGCGCCGGCCGCGCCGGCCGCGGGCACCAGCAGGCCCAGCAGGACGCCGGCGCTGGCGATGACGTGTCTCAGGGACATTCGCGGCACGCCTCCACGCGCACGAGCTCGAGCAGGAACTCGATTTCCCGTCCGCCACTGCGGTGCGGTCGGAACTGCAGGCGGCGCAGGAGCGCCCGCGCCGGCACGTTCTCACGCAGCGCTGTCGCGCTCAGCAGGCCGAAGCCGTTCGCCCGGGCGACCATCACCGCGTGGCTCGCGAGCCTGGTGCCGATCCCCATGTTCTGGAGTTCATCGGCCACCTCGATCGCTATGTCCGCGACGCGCGGCCGATCGGTTTCTCGCACGTAGCGAGCCACCGCGACGAAGGATTGATCGCGGTCGTCGACCGCCGCCAATGCCTCGTGGTGAACATGATCGACGTCTGTGAGGTAGGCGATCTCGGCCGCCGACAGGTGCGGCTTCGGCGTTAGATAGCGGCTATATCTCGACTCCTCACTGAGCCGCGCGAACAAACCGCGGAAGCGCTCACGATCGGCGGCTCCGGCCTGCACCGGCCGGATCGTCAGGCTGGTGCCGTCCGCAAGGACGATCGACTCGAGCGGCGAGGATGCAGGAGTCCTGCGTCTCCAACGCCGACGCGTCTTCTCAACGACGCGGTCGCGAGCGGCGTCACGGTGCAGGTCCGCAATCCGCTCGCCCGCGACCAGATATGTCAGATGTCCGTTCATGCCGGCGAAGACGCAGCCGACCCGGCCTTCCTTCCAAAGCGAACGTTCAGGGATCGATTCAGGGAATCTCCTGATACCGGAATTGAGATCCGCCCTTCAAGCTGCAGGAGTGGCGACGTTCGTCCTCACTCACACCCACAAAGCCGCCGAGTGCGCGACCTCGATCGCGTCCTGGAAGGGATTCGACAGCCCGCTCCGCCATGGACGGCCGCTCGGCTCGTGCGCACACGGCGGGCACCGCGTGTGGTGGGTCGTGCAAGCCGCCACCGAGGAAGCGGCGCTATCCCAGCTGCCTTACTTCGTGGCCCAGCGGACGGTGGCCGAGGCGGTCCGGGAGGTGCCACTGCCATGAGTTGTTGCGCGGACGCTTCGCTGCCAGGCGGTGCATTGAGTGCCGCCGTTGCTCGGCGATCGGACCAGGTGGGGGCTGAGTCCCCTCCGCAGGCCCGACCTCGACTGCTCGATCCCAACCGCCTCTCGGATCACGTCGATGCGATGTACAGGGCCGCGTGGGCGCTGTGCGGTTCCCCTCACGACGCCGAGGATCTCGTCCAGGAGACGTTTCTAAATGTCCTCAAGCGACCTCGCCTGGTTCACAACGGCAACGAGATCGGGTACCTGCTCCGCGCCCTGCGAAACACGTACGCGAGCCATTACCGCTCAGCGACGCGCCGTCCCGTCACACGAGAGCTGTTCGACAACGACGCGCCACCGCAGCACGAGAGCGAGGTCAGCTCGCGCGAATTGATGCAGGCGATCGCGAGTGCACCGGCTCCATATCGGGACGCTGTAATCGCCGTCGACGTGATCGGCCTCTCCTACCGCGAGGCCGCGCGCGCCCTGCGCACGCGCGAGGCTACGGTCACATCCAGGCTGCATCGGGGACGTCAACACGTCGCCCGCGAGCTAAAGGGAGACGCGGCGGTCATCGGCTGAAGCGATGATCGTCGCGAGGGCTGCGCGGGATCGCACGCCGAGCTTGTCGTAGATCCGGGCGAGATGACTCTCAACGGTCTTCTCGCTGACGAACAGCGCCGCCGCCACATCCCGGTTTCGCTTGCCGGCCGCGACCAACTCGGCAACCTCGCGCTCCCGAGCGCTGAGCGGCACCGTGCGCGTGCTCTGAGCGACGTCACGCACACGGCGCGGCCTGCGGCGTCCCAGACGACGGAGCTCGTGCGCCGCCGCATCGGCCTCGCGCATCGCCCCGAGCGCCACGAACGTGCGCTCGGCCGATTCGAGCTCGCGGATCGCCCGCTCGGTGTCGGTGCCGCGACTCAGGGCGGCTCCGATGAGTGCGCGGGCGCGCGCCACCAGCACCTGATTACCACCGTCCTCCGCGAGCGCGCGTGCTTCCCGAGCCGCGTGGGCCGCGGCAGCCTCATCGTCGCGAGCGAGCGCCACCGCCGCGCACGCGCACAGCGCCGTCGCTGTTCGCAACGGCAGCGAAGACGCTCGGGCCCTTTGCTCGGCGATCGCAGCAGTCTCCGCCGCAGCATCGAGTTCGCCAAGCGCCAGTTGTGTGCCGACCAGGAGCTCCCACCCATGCGCGCCCCGGAGATCGAGCAGCCGGCGATCACCGCCCGCCTCAAACGCGGCCAGCTCGACTCGTGCTCCGGCGGCGTCCCCGGCCGCGTGCAGCGCAGCGGCGAGATGCAGTCTCGAGAGAATCGAGAAGTACGTCTCGCTCACTCGCTCGGAGCGCGCCAGCGCTTCACGCGAACTGGCGAGCGCCCGCGTGCTGTCCCCTGCGCAGGCGCAAACGACCGCGTCGGACCAGAGCGCCCAGACCGCGAACTGGTCGTTGCCGGTCAGCACCGCAGCATCGGTCGCAGTCTCCGCGACAGCGACCGCTTCGGTGATCCGCCCCTTCATGAACAGTGCGTTGGTCTCCAGCACGAGCTGACCCGGGATATACGGGTCCTGACCGGTCGTCTCCGCCACGCGAAGGCCTCGGCGTGCACATTCCAGCGCGTCGTCGGTTTGCTCCAGCGCCGATGCGGCCTGCGCGACGTACCCGGAAACATCGAGACGCTCGGCCAACTCCTCGTCGGAGAGGCGCGCGAATGCTGATTTGGCCTCCTCAAGTCCGACCAGCCCGGCCGCCGGACGGCCCAGCGAGCTGTTCGCGATGCTGCACAGAGCGGCGGCCCAGCTCAGGACGAGCAGCTGGTCTGGCTGGGCGCGAGCTCGCACCTGCACGTCGCCCGCGATGCGTTCCATCTCCGCGAACTCGCCTCGCCAGTAATGATCGAGCGCGAGTTCCAGCGTGAGTGCCATCGCCGCCGAGCTATCGGGCGCAAGCGAGTCGAGCGCATCCAGGACCAGCGCGCGCGAATCAAGCGGCCTGCCCCCCATCCGCCGCGCGAACACGATCTGTGCAATCAGTTGTGCACGTCGCGTCTCGTCCGGGGGCAGAAGGCGATCGGCTTCCCCAAGCACCTCGAGCGCCTCGTCGTAGCACCCGGCGGAGGTCAGCGCGCTCGCGGCCTCGAGCAGCAACGACAAGCGGCGGTCATTGCTCTCCTCGGCGTCGAGCAGGCGTGCTGCGGCCAGCAGCCAGCGCCCCGCTGCTTCAGGTGCCGTCCGGGCCGCATCGCGCCCCGCCTGCACGAGCACGGCGATCGCCTCGCTGTCTCCCACCACCGCGGAGCTCTCCACGTGATGGGCGCGGACCGCCGCGGGCGCGTGGGCAGCAGCCAGGGCCCCCGCCGCGCGCCCATGAGCGCCCAGCCGCCACCCCCGCGGCATCCGGTCGTAAACGGCCCGCCGCACGATCGGATGGCGGAACCGAAAGCGCCTGGGCGCCTCGGTCGGTCGGATCAGGTCGTACTGCCCCAGCTCGTCAATCGCCGCCAGCGCTTCATCGGTGCTGCATTGCGCGATCGCGGCGATGATCTCCGGTTCGAATGATTCGCCGGCAACCGCAGCGGCCGCCAGCGCGACCCGCCCCGTTTCCGAGACCGCGATGAGCTCCCTGCGGATCGCCGCGATCACAGCCCGGGGAACCGCGCCGGGTGACTGCTGGCGGCCGGCGCTCGCGACCGGTGCAGCTCCGCCAGCCCGGGCGAGCTGCTCGATGTAGAACGGATTCCCGCCGCTTTCCCGGAAGACACGCGCACGCGCCGCCTCCTCGACGTCCCGCCCCATCAGTTGCTCCGCTTCCCGCCGGGTCAACGGCGCGAGATCGAGCCATATGCCCCGGCCGGATCGAGCGGATGGTTCAAACGCCGCGAGCAGACGAGCTGGAAGGTGCCGGAAGCCGACCGCGAGCACCATCGGGCCGTGAAATCGGCGGAGCAGGTGTGTCAGCACCTCGACCGAGGCCGCATCGGCCCAGTGGATGTCGTCGAGGGCAAGCACCATTGGCTTGCGCGTAGCCAGTTCCTCGAGCACGGCTCTGACTGCGTAGTGCACCCTGTAGCGGTCGGGGTGCCGTTCGGACCCGTCTAGCGAGATCTCGGCACGCGGAAGCGAAGGGAACACGGACGCCAGTTCGCACAGCGCATCCTCGTCGAATGAACGAAGCATCGAGGGCTCCAGTGAGCCCAGATAGTCATTGAGCGCATCGACGATCAGCCCGAACGGGATGTCGCGCTCGAACTCGGCCGCGCTGCCGTCGAGCACGAGGTAACCGCGCTGTTCCCCTCGGCGGCAGAGCTCGGCCAGTAACCGGGATTTCCCAATTCCCGGTTCGCCCGCGATCTGGACCGACCACGGCTCGCCGCGCGCGACTTCCTCGAGCGCTCGATCAAGTTCACGGAGCTCGTGCTCGCGGCCGATAAGTGCACCCGCATTATGTGCGTCCATCTGAGACCCCCGGGGTGGTCACGGATCAGCCTAACCGATAAGTTGCGCAGCTCATGGACGGATCTGGCGAACGATCAGGCGGGGGGTGAAAGCATGAGTGCACTGACCGAGCGGCGCTCCTGGCGCGCGCTCACAGACCACTACGACGAGGTCAAGGACCTTCAGCTGCGCGAGCTGTTCGCGGAGGACCCGGGACGCGGCGGGCGGTTTGTGGCGGAGGCAGAGGGCTTGTACCTCGATTACTCCAAGAACCGGATCACGGCGGACACGATTCGGCTTCTGCTCGAGCTTGCGGACGAATGCGCGCTGCGTGAGCACATCGCCGCGATGTTCCGGGGCGACAGGATCAATGTGTCCGAGAACCGCTCCGTGTTGCACGTCGCGCTGCGAATGCCGCGCAACCGCTCCCTGATCGTGGACGGAACGGACGTCG
The DNA here is from genome assembly GCA_963824755.1 of uncultured Solirubrobacterales bacterium. Classification (GTDB taxonomy): domain Bacteria; phylum Actinomycetota; class Thermoleophilia; order Solirubrobacterales; family Solirubrobacteraceae; genus Palsa-465. The sequence goes on from CAWGQT010000036.1 coordinate 68,750, forward strand.
TCGCCGAGGTTCACTCCGTGCTCGATCGGATGTCCGCATTCTCCGACCAGGTGCGCTTGGGCGACTGGAAGGGATATACCGGCAAGCCGATCAAGACGATCATCAACATCGGGATCGGCGGCTCGGACCTTGGGCCGGTGATGGCCTACGAGGCGCTGCGCCACTACACCCGCCGCGACCTCGGCTTCCGTTTCGTCTCGAACGTCGACCCCACCGACTTCGTGGAGGCCACGCGGGATCTCGCACCGGACGAGACCCTGTTCATCATCTCCTCCAAGACATTCACGACGCTCGAGACGATGAGCAACGCGCGCTCCGCCCGCGAGTGGTGCCTGGCGGCCCTCGGAGACGAGGCGGCGATCGCACGTCACTTCGTCGCCGTGTCCACCAACGCCGAGGAGGTCTCGGGCTTTGGGATCGACACCGCCAACATGTTCGGGTTCTGGGACTGGGTCGGCGGGCGTTACTCGATGGACTCCGCGATCGGCCTCTCGACGATGCTCGCCGTCGGGCCAGAGAACTTCGAGCAGCTGCTCGGGGGCTTTCACGCGATCGACGAGCATTACGAGTCGACGCCGTTCGAGCGCAACCTCCCCGCGCTGCTCGGGCTGCTCGCGGTTTGGTACGGGGACTTCTTCGGCGCCCAGACCGTCGGCGTGATGCCGTACAACCAGTATCTGAAGCGCTTCCCGGCCTATCTCCAGCAGCTGACGATGGAGTCAAACGGCAAGCATGTGACGCTCGACGGCGCTCCGGTCGACTACCAAACGGGTGCCGTGTACTGGGGAGAGCCGGGCACCAACGGACAGCACAGCTTCTACCAGCTGATCCATCAGGGGACCAAGCTGATCCCGGTCGACCTGATCGGGTTCGGCAAGTCGCTGAACCCGCTTCGCGACCAGCACGACATCTTGATGTCGAACGTGTTCGCGCAGGCCCAGGCGCTTGCCTTCGGCAAGACCGAGCAGGAGGTGCGCGCCGAGGGGACCCCGGACGCGATCGTGCCTCATCGCGTGATGCCGGGCAATCGGCCGACCAACGTGATCCTGGTCGAGGAGCTCACCCCCCACTCGCTCGGGATGCTGGTAGCGCTCTACGAGCACAGCGTGTTCACGCAGGGAACGATCTGGGGGATCGACTCGTTCGACCAGTGGGGTGTCGAGCTCGGAAAGGTGCTCGCGAAGCAGATCATCCCGGAGCTCGAGAGCGCCACCGATCCTGAGCTCACCCACGACAGCTCGACCAACGCGCTGATCCGCCGCTACCGCGCGCTGCGCTGACCGGCGGGAGGCGGCCCCCAAGGCGCCTGCCGGATCTGTTTCCGCTTCCCACGCCGGAGCGACGCTACTGCGCTCGTTATAGGCGTTAGGGTGGCTACTGCAATGAAGGTCACCGCCGACACCTACATCCAAGCGATCGTGTCGGTTCTGGTCATCACCGATCCGATCACCCGCGGGATCTTCTTCAAGATGATGACCGAGCATGAGCCCGAACGGCGAGTCGAGTACGTCCGGAAGATCACGATCGTGGTCGCGGTCACGCTCGGCATCGCCGCCCTCGCCGGCCGTGAGATCCTCGACCTGCTGGGCATCAATCTAGGCGCCTTCGGCCTCGCCGGAGGGCTGATCGTCGCCCTGATGGGCTTCGAGATGTTGTTCGGCGGCGAGCCGAGCCGCGCGCAGGGCGGCGAGAAGGCGCACGAGCCGCCAGCCAGCTTCGAAAGGACCGCCGTCGTTCCTTACGCGATCCCGTTTGTCGCAGGGCCCGGCGCGATCACGCTCGTCATAACCATTGCGTCGTCCACGCCCAAGGGTCAAGGGATCGTAGTTGCACTGGTGGCCGTCGCGGTCTCAGTCATCCTGCTGCCAATTGGCCACCTGGTGATTTCGAAGCACGTGAACTTGTCGGAGGCCGCGATGGCAATCGCGACGAGGTTCGGAGGACTGCTGATCGCAACGATTGGCATCCAGCTGATGCTCAACGGGATCAAGACGTTCTTCTCGATCACGTGATGCCGATCCCGCTAGCCGACGCGACAGGCAGCGTGACGCTGATCGTCGCGCTCATCACGCTGGCGCTGGTGGGCCTTACGCTTGGGCTCGCGCTCGCCATTCGGGCCAGCAGCGAACAGGCAGGCGACGATGTCCAAGCGCAGCTGGAGCTGTTGCGCAGTCAGGTCCATGGGGCATACCGTCCGCTCCTCGTTGACGTCCCGCCGAGCACCGTCGATGTGGCGATCGAGGCGGGGAAGGTCCACCTCGCCGTGCCGCTGCGGAACATAGGGGGTGGCGTCGCGGTGGTCGACGGCGATCGCCTGGCGCTCGAAGGAAACGGGATCGGAACGCTCGAGTCCCGGGCGGTGCAGCGCGCTCACGTGCCCGTCAACGAGGCCACGCGAATCGAGTTGGTCGCCGCGTATCGCATGCACGAGCTGGGTGAGCCGCGGGCTGCCGCCTGGCAACTGACCGCGCCGTATGCGGACCTCGGGGGCGGGCAGCGCACGCTTGCAAGGCTGTTGATCGTCTGCCGCGGCGATGACGTTCAGGGTCCGTGGTACGTCGATCGCGTCGAGCAACAGTCATCGGCTGACCGCGCGCCGAGCGCTGCCGAGCAGCAGCCGGCGGAGCAACGTCCGGAGGATGCCACGCAGGGTGGGGACCCACCGAGCCGCGCGGACTCGAGGCGCCAGCCCGTCACCGACATCTGGGGCAACCCGATCGAGAAGCGAAGCCGCAGACGCCGCTAGTGGGTCCCGTCACGGCGGGCCGGGCAAGCCGAGGAGCTGGATGACGGAGAACACGAGCAACAGCAGCCCCACGCCGACCAGACTGGCGAATGTCGCGTCGGCAGCCCGCTCGTAGCTTGCGGCGGCAGCCTCCTGCGGGATCACGTATTGCGGCATGTACGCAGGACCCGGCGGCGAGTTCGGGTTGTGGGCGGGATCGGTGGCCAGCCAGGCGTGGAACGCGGGGCGGTAGCGGGACGAAGACGGCGGGCTGCCAGGTGCTCCGCCTTCACATTTCCCGCCGAGAACGCGCTGAGCCATGGCGGCGCGGGCTCTGCGGACACTTCGGCGCGAAGCCCGGAGCGCGGCTAGCTCATCACCCGCCGCGGCACCCACCGACTGGCGCCTGCGGCAGTTCAGCCTCGCGGAGTCCGGCGGCGAACGCCTCCGTGTCGGGGGTGCTGAAGCCATCGGGGCCGAAGATCCCGTACCAGTCCTCCTCGGAGTTCGGGTTCTGCTCGGGTGAGACCCAGGTGTAGATCAAGCTCGCGGCGACATAGCAGTTGGAATGACCGAGGGCCGACAGCGTCTCCGTTATGTAGTCCGGGCGGACGGTCTCCGAGGCCCAGTTCGGCGCTCCGACCGGTTCGGTGGCCCACCCGAACTCGGTGATATACAGCGGAAGCCCGCGCAGCCCCGACGAGCTGAGTGTTGCGCGAGCAGCCTGCACCCGGGCTAGCACCGCCTGCGGGGTGGTCGCGTACGGGTGAATCGCAACGCCGTCGATGTTTCCGCGCAGCGCCGGCTGGGCACGCAGCATCGCCGGGATGAACTCCTCGGCGAGCACCAGCCCGCCGACGATCACTTGCGCGGTGGGATCGACGGTCTTGATCGCGTCGCGGGCGGCCGAATAGATCGCGGCGTAGCTAGCCGGGTTGGGCGATGGGAACCAGAAGTTGCGGGTGTCTGGCTCATTCCAGATCTCGTAGGTCCTCACAGGTTGCGCGTTCAAGCCCGGGTGCGAACGCCAAAAGGACCCGCCGGTTCCGTAGCGGGCGGTCAGGGCCGCCGCAAACGACGCATAGTCGTCGGGAGACGCTGGCGGGGAATGCAGCTGGCCAGGATCGGCAGCGGCCCACGGCGGCGCATAGTCGATGATCGGAAGCCAACGCAGACCGTTCGCGGCAAGTGACCCCACGATCTGGTCGTCGAAGCTCCAGTCGTAACGGTGCACGTCCGCCACGGGACGATCCGGTTCGGCCCATTCCCACAGCGCGTCGGCCCGAGCGATGGTCGCACCGGTGTCGCGAAGCGCCTGCAGCTGGGCGGCGATCTGCGCGGTCGTGTAGGTGCGGTCGTTGAACAGGCGGTTGACGTTGGCCCCGAATTCTTCCATCGCCCGCGGGGTGGTGGGAGGGCCCGGGAGCGGCAGCGCGAACGTTCGGGTCGCGGTTACCGAGCCGCCGCCGCTCACGGTGAAGGTCATCTGTGCCTCGAGCGTGGGTTCCCTGGTGTCCTGCAGCAACAGCCTCCCCTGCTCGGTCAGCGTGGTCGTGACCTGTGCGGTGCCCGCGGCTGTGAACGTTGCTTGGCCGCTCGCCAGAGGCGCGGGTGGCGTCTGGTCCTGTGTCGGATACGGGCTCACCGGGGCCTGGAACCACGAGATCGCCAGCCGGCCGGGGCTGAGCGAACTGAAGGTGTAGGAGCAGCCGCCATCTCGCAGCAGCGTGCTTGCGCTGAGCGCCTGGCCGCTCGGAACGGCCTGGCTCAAGAGTTGCGCCTTGATCTGGTTCAGGGTGGGGACCACGGGACCGGTTGGCGTGCTCGTCGCCGATGCGCTGCCACCCCCGTTGGTCGCGCTGACCACGACCCGCAGCCGGGCGCCGAGATCGCTGACGCGCGATGTGTAGGTGCTGTCGGACGCCCCCGGGATCTCGACACAGCTCTGCGTGCAGCGCTGCCACTGGAAGCCGTAGGCCAGTGGAGCTGTGCCCGACCACTCTCCGGCGCTCGCCGATAGCCGCTGGCCGAGCGTCGCCGCGCCACCCAGCGACGGCAGGCTGGTGTTCGCCGGCGGCTGTCCCCGGGGAGCGAGCTTGACCTGTGCGTCGATTCCGCTCGTCGCGGACCCAGCGGCCACCGCCACCGGGTTCGCCGCTGCCAGCGACGGCTGACCTGAGTAGAACTGGGGCAGATAGCCGGTGGCGCCGCAGTCGTCGTTGAAGCCGACGCGGTAGGTGCCGGAGACCAGCCCGGCGATCGTGTACTTGCCGCTGGCCGCTGTGCAGCTGGTGTTGACCGCGGCGCCCTGCCCGTCGTACACCGTGACCTCGACGTTGCGGATCGGTCTTCCGGTCACGGCGTCCGTAACCCTCCCCGTGATCGAGCCCGGCGACGGCGCGAGCGCCGCGTCGACGCCGTTCATCGTGTAGCCGCTGCTGAGCGTGACCGGATCCGCACTGGCAAGGGACGTTCTGGCGGAATAGAACTGGGACTGATAGCCGCTTGCCTCGAAGCCGACCCTGTACACGCCCGGCGGCACGCCGGCGACGGTGTACGAGCCGTCGGCACCCGTGCTGGCGCTCGCGACCGGAGACCCGGATGAGTCGTACGCGGTGACCTCGGCGCCTTGGATCGCCTGGTGGGTACGCTGGTCTGTGACCGTCCCGGTGATCGCGGAGAGTGCGACCAGCTCGGCATCGATGCCAGTGGTGGGGGCGCCGGGTTGCACCGAGATCTGATCCGCGGTTCCAAGTGATGACCTGTTGCGGAAGAACTGTGATTGGTAGCCGGGCGCGGCAAAGCCGACGCGATAGGGGCCGGCCCCGAGCGGGCCGGTTGTGTACGTGCCGTCAAACCCCGTTGTTGCCGCGCCTACGACGTTCCCGCCGACGTCGTAGACGCTCACGGACACGCCCGCGACGCCGGTCAACGTGGCGGCATCGGTCACGGTTCCGGAGATGCCCGCGCCGGCGGCCGATGTCGCCGGCGAGAACCAGAGCGCAGCGAGAAGCACACAGCTAAGCGCACGCGCTACTGAGATCACGTCTCACCCCCCAGCGCACCCATTACGCGACATCGTGGCACACAGTTCGCCCTGTTCGCAATTCGCCTGGCGCAACGGCTCCCCGGCGCGCGGGGTGTCTGTTCTCACCGGGCGCGCTTGCCCGCGGCGAACACGATCAGCTCGACACAGTCCTCGACGTGAATCCTCGTTGAATTGATCACAAGGTCGTAGTTGCGCGGATCGTGAGGGTCAACGCCGTACCAGCGCTCGACATACGTCTCGCGAGCCCTGTCCGCGATCTTCAGCTCCCGTTCAGCGGTTGGACGATCGACTCCGAGAACCACCATCGCCTGGCCGATTCGCCCGTCCGGCGGACCGTCGAGCCGGACATGCAGGGCACCGGGCTCATCGCGCAGGACGACCGCCGCTGCGCGCCCGAGGATGACGGCTCCCGCCTCGGAGTACTCGTGCAGGACGCGCTCGGTCTCCACGCGAAACTCATCCTCGCTCATGGTCGTGGGATCGTCGCTTTTCGCCGTGCCGGCAAACAGGTGCGCCGCCGGCGCAAACCTGGGGAGCCAGCGCCGAAACACGTCGCGCGGGACCGCACGTTGCGACAGTCCCTCCCGGGGAACCTCGAGGTGATCGGCGACCGACACCGGGATCGCGCGATCCAGGAAGGGCACCCCGAGACGCTCGGCCACGCGGGGCCCGATCAGGCTGCCGCCCGCTCCGTAGGCCGCCGAGATGGTCACGAGCGCGCTCATGCGCGCACATTACTCGGCCGGTAGCGTTCGGTTGTGGAGCTCGTCGAGTTCGGAACGCTGAGCCCGGAGCGGTACGCGGAGCTGGTCGGCGACGAGGAGGATCCGTGGGACGCCGGGGAGAGCAGGCTGGAGTGGCGCTCCAAGGAACTTCATGTCGGCATCTGCGATGACCGCGGGAGACTCATTGCCGCGGCGGGGCTGGTTGTTGTGGATGTCCAGTTCGGCGAGCTGCATCCGGCTCCGGTGGTCGGGATCGGGGGCGTGATCGTGGCGGCCGCCCACCGCGGGCACGGCCTGGGCTGGTCGGTGATCTCCGGGGTTGTCAAGCGAGCTCACGAGCTGGGCCCACGGATCGCATTGCTTTTCTGCCGCCCCGACCGATCGGAGCTTTATCGACGTCACGGCTTTGCCGAGGTTCACGCCCCGGTATTCGTGGACCAGTCGACCGGAGTGCTCGAAATGCCGCTCGTCACGATGTGGCGGCCGCTTGAGCAGGCGGTTGAGCTGCCGGCCGGCGTGGTGAGGGTCCGAGGTCTACCGTTCTAAGGATGGCCGGGCGTTATGCCTGCTCGATGCGCACCAGGTTGCCGGCGGGGTCGCGCACCGCGGCGTCGCGGACACCCCACGGCTGGCTGGCGGGCTCTTCCAGCACCTCGGCGCCGGGCGTGGCGGCAACCTTGTCGAAGGTCGCGTCGAGGTCATCGGCTCGGAGGTGAACGGGGCGCAGTTCACCCTTCGCGAGCAGAGCCGCGAGCGCGTCGCCGTCCTCCTGGGAGCGACCGGCGTGAGGCTGCGACAGCACGATGGAGATCTCGGGCTGGCTGTCGGTAACGAGGGTGATCCAGCGAAAGTTGTCGCGGGCGACCTCGTTGCGTACCGTCAGGCCGAGCGTGTCGCGGTAGAAGTTGAGGGCGGCGTCGGGATCGTCGACGAGGATGTGAACGGCGCTGAGTGAAACGGTCATGGCGCCGACTCTAGGCGGGTGCCGCGCCGGATGCTTCTCCGAAACTGCTCACTTTCGTACGTCTCTTGGCCGCGCCATGCTTGCGCGGCCGGGTCAGCATCATCGTCTGGCAGTCGGGCACGACCCGCAGCTCGTCGTGGTTGCGTGCGCGGTACATGGACGGTGTCTCGCCGACGAGCGCGGTGAACCGCGAGGAGAAGGAGCCAAGGCTCGTGCAGCCGACCGCGAAGCAGACATCGGTCACGCTCTGGTCGCCACGACGCAACAGCGCTTTGGCCCGTTCGATGCGCCGAGTCATGAGGTAGGAGTACGGCGTTTCCGAGTAAGCGTCGCGGAAGCGACGGCTGAAGTGGGCGGGCGACATCAACGCCGTGCGGGCGAGCGCCGGGACGTCGAGCGGCTGCGCGTACTCGCGATCCATCCGGTCGCGGGCGCTGCGGAGTCGACGCAGCTCGTCGATGTCGGCGCTCATAGCCCCATTCTGAAGGAGATCGTCGCGCGCTTCGCTCTCTACCGCACCACGCGGCTTCGCGCCGCGGCGGTCACACCCCGTTCAGCTGCTCGCCGCTGCGGATGCAGGCACCGCGGCGGTCACCACCTCGTTGCGGATCTCGGCCGCCGGCAACTCGAGCAGATGGGCCGCGATGCCGACGCTGTTGACTATGCGGTCCGTCTCTTCGGCCAGCGGTGCAGTGGATCCCACGCGCGCCGCGAGCGCCTGCTGCGTCTCGCGCAGGGGTGGTAGCGCGCTCGGTGAGCGATGATCTCGCGCTGCAGCGGCCAGCTCGGACAGCACCGCATCGAGCTGATCGGCGAACGGGCGCGCCTCGGGCGGAGGGTCGGGTTGGTCTTCCTGGAGATACGCCTCGAGCGCCAGCGCGCCGTCGGCGAACCGCCGCAGGCTCGTCAAGATCCCGGTTGCGCGGTCGGTACCGAACTGGCTTCGATGCCGGTCCGGTTCGAGCAGCGCGCGCTGAACCAGAGCCTCGGTGTTCGTCCGGGCGAGCCGCGCGCGACCGCGAGCGGCGCTCACCGAGTCCTGCGAATAGCGGTCGGGGTCCAGCCACGCGCCGAGCAGCGCGCGCACGTATAGACGGTCCGCATCGATCAGCTCCGCGGTCGTCGTGGGGAGCAGGGCACGCTCCCAGGTTGGCCACAGCGCGTAGATCCCCAGGGTGAGCGTCGCCCCGATCGTGGTGTCCAGAAGCCGGTCAAGAGCCGTGGCGTATTCGGTGTGCGGTGCCGCGAATGCAACGAAGAAGATGATGCACGCGGTGATCGAGAGGGTGAACAGACCGTAGTTGGCGAACAGGAACGTGCAGAAGGCGAACGACAGCGCGGTGATGAGAACGGCGAGCGCGTATGGCCCAGGATCCAGCGCGCTGGTGATCAGCGTGGCGAGCACCACTCCGATGGCGGTCCCGATGTATCGCTGGAGCCCGCGGGTGTATGTCGACCCGAAGTCCGGACGCAGCACGAACAGGACGGTGAGGGGGATCCAATAACCGCGCGGCAGGCCGAACGCCAGGTCGATCGCCGCTGCGATCGCGACGGTGACGCTCAGACGGATGGCATGCCGGAAGGCGGTGGAGCGCAATGTCAGGTTCGCGCGCAGGATCGGTCGCGCTCGCCGCAACCCGAGCTCCGTTCGGCGCGGCCGGCTGTGCCGGACCGGATCGTCTGGAGCCGGTCCCTCGCCCTGCCAGGACGCGACCAGGTCCACGGCGCCGCGCAGCTCCCCTCGGACCGACATGCCGCGTCGCAGTACCTCCTCGAGCTCCTCGGCCCGGGAGGCGTCGCCGGCGGCACGAAATCGTTCGAGCTCGTCGCGCAGGGCGGCTACGGAGTCGTCGAGCCGCCCCCGCACCGATTCAAGCGCGAAGCCGGCCCGCCAGCGACCCGCTTCAAGCGCGTCCGCGATCGCCTCGAACGCCTGCGCCGCCGCCTCGCGGCCGACATCGAAGGCCCGCGCTCCGGCGTCCGGGTCCGTGAGTGCGATCCGCTTGCGCGCGCTGCGAATCGCAACCAGGTCCAGATAGGTCCTGTCGGCCTCGTCGATCAGGATGCGGAACGCCTCCGCGGACGAACTCTGCACCGCCAGTGCGCCACGGGCGGTGTCGAGCGCCTCGCGTGCCGCACCGAGCGCGAGCAGCACGGGGCGGCGGTCGTCGCTGTCCTGCGGGTCGAGCACCCACCTCGCCAGCGCGCGGTACGTCTTGGCGATCGCCTTACGCTCGGGCAGATGGGCGTGGGCGCGCCACAGCACCAGGACGAGCGCGATTGCAAACAGACCCCCCGCGAAGACGAGCGCGGCACGCTCGAGCGCGTGCGAGACGTCCGCCGGGAAGCTGTAGACGAGCGTGATCGTCAGCGGTGACATGAGAGCGACGAAGTACGCCGGCAGGCCAAGCGCGATGAACATCCCGGCGCCAAAGCTCGCCAGCGCGAGCAAGGCCACGGTGATGACGGCGCTGTGGGCGGCAACTTCGCCCACGAACGTGCAGAGCGCGACGCTGACGCACGTGATCATCATCGCGCCGACCCGTTGCCGATACGGCGCGCCCGAATCGGTGAGTCCGACCATCAGCGCGCCTCCCGCCACGGCGACGGCCTCGACCAGATAGCCGGTGGCGGCGCCGACGAACAGCGGGAGGCCTACTCCGAATGCGAACCGGGCGCCCCACTGCGGCTTGACCTCGTTGCGTTCGAAGTGGATCGTGCCCCGGAGGATGCTCCGTATCGTGCCCACAGTTATGGGGCACCGTATCGCGTAGCGAGAAGCGAATATGGGGTGAATCAGTTGCAAACCGGCCTTCAGGTACGGTGGGATGCGTCTCAGTTGTCGACAAGCAACTGCTCGAGCAGTCGCAGTGGGACTTCAGCGACCTGAAGGCCGGTATTCATCAACTGCACGCTGAAGCGCTCGCCCGATGCGTCCAACACGCAGGCCCTCGGCGACCGCTCGATCGCGATCATGCGCCACGCCGGCATCGAGGTTGACGTCATCAGGGCGATCGACCACGAGATCGCAACCGGCGTGTACCCCGATATGACCGAGCACGGTTGGGAGCGCGACGAGTGGCCGCAGATCTTCGAGCAGGGTGACGGCGGCAAACATCCTGGTGCTGCTCTCGCCGATCTGGCTCGGCGAGAAATCATCGGTATGCACCCGTGTGATCGAGCGCCTGTACGGCAATAGCCACCTGCTCAACGACGCCGGGCAGTGGGCCTATTACGGGCGCGTCGGCGGCTGCATCATCACCGGCAACGAGGATGGCGCCAAGCACTGCGCGATGAACATCCTCTACTCGCTGCAGCACTTGGGCTTCGTCATCCCACCGCAGGCCGATAGCGGCTGGCTCGGCGAGGCCGGTCCGGGACCCAGCTACTGCGATCCCGGCTCAGGCGGGCCGGAGAACGATTTCACCAACCGCAACACGACCTTCCTGACGTGGAATCTGATGCACGTGGCGCGGATCCTCAAGGACGCCGGCGGGATTCCTGCCCACGGCAACCAGGTCGCGCTGTGGGACGCGGGCTGCAGGTTCGACTACGAGAATCCTGAGCATCGGGTCTAGCGGCCATCGACCCCACTCGGGTGTGGTCTGGTTCACCCCTAGGGCTTCTGGGCGTGGTGGCGCTGTGGTCATACCTTGCTGATCACAGCAAACCACCGCACTGTCTAGGAGCTACCAACATGAACATCACCGCCCGCCGTCTCCGTCTCACTGCCGCGCTGACTACCGTTCTCGGCGCGGTCGCGCTGATGCCGGCCGGCGCTTTGGCGTCGAACACGTGGTTCGGGTCGAGCCTCGATCACTCCCCGGCGAACGCCGGCAGCAGCTGCGATCAGCAGAACATCGACGCTCCGGCGCCGAATTGCACGCACGTCGGCTCGTTTTACCCGGGTTTCAGCGGCCGTGCGAAGGCCCCCACGAACGGGACGATCGTCGCGGTCAAGGTCAACGCCGCGGGGGCGATGTCGCTGCGCTTCCAGCTCGTTCGGGTCCGTAACCTGAGCGGCGACGAGCAGCACGGGCAGGCGAAGGTCATCACCAACGGTCCGAAGATCAACATCGCCGGCGCGACGCTCGATTCAAACGGCGATGACGTGCCGCAGACCTTCCCGGTGCACATCAAGGTGCAGAAGGGCGAGGAGCTCGCGATCACGACCAACAACAACCAGGCCGAGTACTGCTCGGACGGGACTCCGGGTCAGCTGACCTACTTCAGCCCGACGCTCGGCAGCACGTTCCGCACCAACAGCGGCGTCGACGATTGCCTGCTGCTCGTGCAGGCGGTCATCCGCCACTAACCACACCCCCTCTCTCCGCACAGGGCTGGTGGGCTGGCGGGCCCCGGTAAATGCCGGGGCCCGCTTTGCTGTGCGGCAGCTCACCCCGCGGTATAGCGTCAGCGGCTGCCCCCCGGATCCTGCGACGAACCCGGTATCCAAGATCACCCGGACCCCCGGTATGGGCTGTCGAAGAGGGGGTGGAGCTCCTCGCAGCGTCCATTTCGCAGCAGTTGGGTATCCGTTTCCGTCCCCCTCGGGTCCTGGGGTGCTCGGGGGTGCAGAACAACGAGCATCCAGTCGCTGGCGTGGACTACCCGCGCGATTACCACGAGCTGCTGGCGTGGTTCTCGGACGACGCGGCGTGCTTGCGGTGCCTGGAGCGGCTTCGTTGGGGTGCTGGGTTTGAGTGTCGGTTCTGTGGGGCGGTCGATGGGGGCTGGTGGCAGATGGCGGACGGGCTTCGTCGTTGTGCTGGATGTCGGTCGGAGACCTCGGTCACGGCGGGGAGGATCTTCGCCGGTACCCGGACGCCGCTTCGGAGCTGGTTGGCGGCGATCTGGTACGTGGTGAATCAGAAGCAGGGCGTCTCCGCGCTCGGTCTGCAGCGAGTGCTTGGGTTCGGCAGCTACCAGACCGCGTGGGCGTGGCTGCACAAGCTGCGTCGGGCGATGGTGCTCCCCGGACGCGAGCTGCTCTGTGGCGCCGTCGAGGTCGATGAGAGCTACGTGGGCGCCCACCGGGCCGGGGTGGGCGGCCGCGGCGCGGCCGGCAAGGCGATCGTCGCGATTGCCGTCGAGGGCGATCAAAGGCCCGAGCGGGTACGGATGCGGCGGATACCCAATGTCACCAAGGACACGCTCGCAGAGTTCGTGCTCGACCACGTCGCCCGCGGCAGCGAAGTTCGTACCGACGCCTGGTAGGGGTATGCCGATATCGGGCGCTACCGCTTCCTGGACTTTCGCCTTTTTCGTGGCGGGCTAGCGTCTGGCTGCCTGGAACCTCCCGGATTTCGGTCGTGCAAGCTGGGGGCGGGAGCGTCTAAAATTGCAGCCACGATGCTCCAAAACGACAGCGTAAGCGGTTCGCGGGAGCAGGGTGGCCGCCAGGGCGACCATCTTGCTCCAAAACAGGTCGGGTGACGGATCGTTTTGGAGCCGGGTGGTTGCCGCACGTCACTCGCAAGCGGACGACGCCGAAAAATGGCGAAGGTCCAGGCTTCCAGCACGTCGAAACAAGCGTGTCGGCGAGCGGCGATCCTGCACACGTGGTTCTGCCGCACGTGCACCTGGTCGCGTGGCATCTCAAGCGCTGGATGCTTGGCACCCACCAAGGCGGCGTCACCGCGCTCATGGACACTACATCGCAGCCGCTCCGCTTCAACGCGGCCGCGGACCCCGGGTGGCTTTCTACCGCCTCCTGCAGGGCGCGATCGCTGCCGACCCCCATCCATATAAAGCTCTCATCGCCGAATCAGCCGCATAACCAGCTCCTATGGAAGAGTGGGTGGAGCCGCAGCGATACCAATTCGCAGATAAGCGATCGCCTCACGCGGCGACGATGAACGTTATGGACCTCCCAGCGTCCATTTCGTAGACCGTTGCCCTCCCGCCAAGTCGAATTGTTACGAAATGGACGTTCACCCCTCCCAACTCGTGCTTCAGCGGGAGGGGGTGGCTGCGAGAGGTCGTCGCCCGCCGGCCACGGATGGCTGGCGGAATGGGCACGGACGAGGCCGGCACCGCCAAAGCATCCGGACCGCCACGAGAACCGCCACAACCCCCGCCAACCCGAACCGCAACCCGCGGTCCGGACGGGCCCGCGCGGCCCCACGGACGCCGCCGGAGGCGGCCCCGTATCGGGGCAGACGCCCCGGCGTGACTGGCCACGTCCATCGTGTGAGCGCTGATGCATGCCTGGCTGGCCGATAGAACACGCGGCGTGCTCGCGGCGGGTCGCCCTCGGTTCAGCGCTGCAGCAGGCGTTGCTGGAGTTGCCGGACTTCTGGTGCGGGCGTGGCGCCCAGCTCGTCGCGGAGCCGCTGGCGAAGTTCTTCGTAGATCCGCAGCGCTTCGGCGCCGTTGCCGCGCGCGGTGAGGATCTCCATCAGCAGCGCGTGTCCGCGTTCGCGGTATGGCGCGAGCTTGATCAGTTCGCGTGCGCTGCGTTCGCCGGGCGCGAGCTCCGACCCGCCGACGCCGAGCGCGACAGCGGCGTAGCACTCGAGCGCGCAGATATGGATCTCAGCCAGGCGCTGGCGGTATTCGTCGGCCCACGGGAGGTCCTCGTTGGGCAGGAAGCCCCGCCGCGCCGGGAACATCGCGATCAGGGATGGTCCCCACCCGCGAGCCCAGTCCTGTTGCGCGACGGCGGCTTCGGCGCGATGGATCGCTTCCTCGGCGGCTTCCAGGTCGATCCACGCATCGGCTGGGAGCTTCAGAGAAATCTCGCCGCGGCCGCACAGCACGTCGCTGCCGAGGACGGAGCGAAGCCGGGACAGAAGCGCGCTCAGTGCGGTGTCGGCACCGCGTGGCTGGCGGTGTGGCCACAGCGCTTCGATCAGCCGGTCGCGAGAGGAAGGCAGGGCGCGAGTGACGGTCAGGTAGGTGAACAGCACTCGCGCCTGTCCGCCCGGAAGCTTCGGCGTGAGCTCCCGCCCGTGGAGCTCTACGGCCAGGCGCCCGCAGAGCTGGATTCGAGTCGATTGGTTGTCGCCCAAGGTCGGTGCAAGGAGAATCGCAGAAGCGTGCAAACCTGCGGCCGTAGTGTCGCGCTCGACGTAGAGGAGATGGTCATGGCGAAGGTCATCCGGTGTCAATGTGGATTCCTCGGACGCGGCGAGACCGTGGAGGAGGCGGCGGCGGTGATCGAAGCGCACATGCGCGAGGATCACCCCGAGCTGATCGGCAAGGTCACCCGGGCGGACCTGGTCGCGATGGCCGAAGAAGCGTAGGCCGCCCCGGCTCCGCCGGCGGCGGCGCACACAAGGAGAGCGCAGAATGGGACCAACATCGCCGGAGCTCGAGCGGCCGGACGGCCCGCTTGTCACGGGCGACTGGCTGCAAGATCACCTCGACCACCCACGGGTGCGCGTGCTTGATGTCCGCGGTCGCCACCCGAGCTCGGCGCTGGCGCACGCCAAGCGCGCGGAGTACGCGGCCGGTCATATCCCCGGCGCGCTGTTCGTCAACTGGGAGCACGACTTCGTCGACAGAAACGACCCGGTGCCGGTGCAGGTCGCCGGCGCCCAGGCGTTCGCCAAGCGGGCGGGCGAGATGGGGGTCGGCGATGGGGATCTGGTCGTGACCTACGACGACTACTACGGGATCTTCGCCGCGAGGGTGGCGTGGGCGTTTCGGCACTACGGCGCCGAGTCGCGAGTCCTCGACGGCGGCTGGAACACCTGGACCGACGAAGGACGTGCCGTGAGCGATGCGACCGAGACGCCGGAGCGGCGAGCGTTTACGGGACGGCCGCGCCCACGGCTTCGTCGAACGCTGGCGGACGTGCAAGCTGCGCGGGCCGGAGGGGCGACGCTCGTCGACGCCCGGCCGCGACATCTGTTCGTCGGCGATCCCGACGCCGCGAACACGGGTCACATCCCCGGGTCGCGCTGCCTGCCCTACCAGGAGCTCGTCGACGGAGCGACCGGCCTGTGGGCCGCGCCGGAGGCGGTTAGACGGTTGGCGCGGGACGCGGGGATCGACCCGGACCGACCACCGCGTGAGGTGATCACGACCTGCGGGAGCGGCGTCTCGGCGACGGTGGCGCTGCTGGCCCTAGAGCGCATCGGCGTGCACGCCGAGGGCGTCTACGACGGGTCGTTCAACGAATGGAGCGCCGACCCATCGCGACCCATCGAGTATGGGTGCGCCGCCTGACGGCTTGGTCTCGCAAGGCAGATGAGAAATCAAGTCCAACCAGACTGGAGGTAAGCGAGATGACGGGACTGATCCGGATGAGCCTCGACTCCCCCGAGGAGGTGCGACCGTTCGTGGGCGATAGCGGCCAGCTTGAGCTGGTCAACCTCGCCGCTGGGCCGGTCGGGCGCGCGACGTTCAAGCCCGGGTGGCGGTGGTCAGAGCACGTGAAGCCGATCGCCGGCACCGATAGCTGCCAGGCCGCGCACACCTGCTACTTCATCTCCGGACGGATGAAGGTCGTGATGGACGACGGCGAGGAGGTCGAGTATGCGCCGGGCGACTTCGCGATCATGCCGCCGGGGCATGACGCGTGGATCGTCGGTGACGAGGACTGCGTGGTCGTCGATTGGCAAGGCTTCGCCGATTACGCCAAGCCCGAGGGCTAATTCGCGATGCTGTTCTGCCTCGTCCATGGTGCGTGGCACGACGAGGCGTACTGGCAACCGCTAATACGCGAGCTGGGGCGCCGGGGTCACGAGTGCGTCGTGCCGGTGCTCCCGCTCGACGATGATCGCGCGAGCTTTGACGATTACGCGGAGGTCGTGATCGAGCGGCTCCGCGACCGCGCGCCGGCGATCGTTGTCGGGCACTCGATGTCCTCGGCGGTCATCCCGCTGGTCGCCGTCAAGCGACCTGTGCGACTGCTGGTCTACCTGTGCCCTGCGATGGGCGGCTTTGCGCCGCCTCCGGAGGAGCCCGCGTGGCGGCGAGCCGGATATGACCCTCCGCCGGTCGATGCCAGCGGTCGCAGCTGGTGGCCGCGCGGGCGCGCGATCGCTCAGCTTTACGCGCGCGTGGAGCCGGAGCTCGCAGTGCAGCTGGCCGATCGGCTGCGTCCCCAGTCGCAAGCGGTGTTCGACGGGCCATATCCCTTGGCCCGCCCGCCGGAGGTCCCGTCGGCGTTCATCTACGCACGCGAGGATGAGCTGTTCGACGACCGCTGGTCGCGCTGGATCGCGCACAATCTTCTCGGCGTCGAGCCGATCGAGCTGCCGGGCGGCCATTTCCCGATGCTCGAGCGCCCCAGGGCTCTGGCTGAGATGCTCGAGACCGTCGGCCGCAGAACCGGCTCGGAGGGCTCAGCGATGTGGTCGGTAAGCCCCCGCGCCCAAGGGTCATAGCGGTTCTCGGGCAGCAGTCGACCGCAGGCGTCCCTTGCGCATGCCACACGGTTTGGGGTATCAACCTCGTCTGGGACCGCGGTCGTCACATCACTCGGACGCAGATAAATGGCGTTGGATGCTCGAGAGTGAGAAGCTTCGTGCGCGTGTGGGGCTCGGTCAGCATGAAGTCCTGACCATCGCGGCACGGCGGTCGCCACCCTTGAGGCTGTTTTCTACTGGCCGTGTACGTGCCCGTTTACGGATGGAGGCGTCAGAGGAGCGTTCTACGGTTCAGATCGGATGATGGCTAGCCGGATCCCGGAGGTCATCTCGTGACCTTGATCCAGCGCAGCGGTATGCGTGCGCGAAGCTAGATTCCGCCGGCTCCGTGAGCGAATCGTCCATGGAACGCCCCCACTACACGTCGACCCTCCCGGCTCGCATCCGATCGCTGGTTCGAGCGATCGACGAAAACGACGAGACGGCGATCAAAGACGCGATTCTTCGGCTGAGCAGCGCTCGCAGAGTATTTGCCCCACTCGGTTTCGCAATCGGCGCATTCGTGATGGTGTTCAACGGCCTCAGGCTGCTGATCAAGAACTGGCGCCTGACGCTTGTGCAGGTGTTTCCCGCGATGTGGATCTGGCTTGCCATGCTCGACCTCAAGCTGCACGTGCTCCACGGCAAGTCCTTCCACGTGGTGCACGGCCCGGTCCTGATTCCGATCGCACTCATCATCGTCGCAGCAACGGTGGCGTCGTTCTTTCTCAATGCGGTCTTCGCGTTCGCGGTATCAGGCCCCGGCACGCCGGAGATTCGACCAGCGGTTGCCGAGGCACGCAGGCATCTCAGGACAATCGTCGCCTGGGGCGTCCTGGTCGGGTTGCTGCTCGCCTTCTCCACCACTGTGGTAACTCGCTGGGGTCGTCCCTGGTTCACGATCTCGCTGGGAGTCGTGATCGGCGTGATGATGGTTAGCTACGTCCTCGTACCCTCACGGCTGATTGGCGTCAAGCGGGGCGGCCAGTCGAGGCGCGACAAGGTCTCGACCGCGGTTGTCACCGGCGCCCTGAGCGCGACCGTCTGCACGCCGCCCTACCTCCTCGGGCGTCTGGGCCTCTTGATGCTCGGCTCGAGCATCCTGCTGCTGCCGGGGATTGTGCTCCTGGCGGTGGGCGTCACGTTGCAGGCCGGCGCGACCGGTGCTGTGAGGGCGATCAAGCTGAGCGCCACCCTGACGGCACCTGATCAGCCAGCGTGAGGCGCACCCCGCATACGATCGAGTCGCGAGCTCCCACCTCATAGCGGCGTGGCTACCGGACCGTCAAAGCAACTCGACTACACCCTTGATCACCAGCAGCGCCCCGACCGCGGCCAGTCCACGGACGGCGAACATGTGCGCATGCCGGCTGACCCAGAGCTTGGTTCGCTCGACTGCACGCGGAGTCCAGTCCGGAGCAACGACGAAGGCGGCTAGGGGCACCTCGAGGAGCCACATCATGATGAGGTTGAAGCCGATCACCAGCAGCACCGTGACGGTCGTCGACTCGTGAAGCTTGTGGATGTGACTGAGCCCCGCCAGGTACGAAGCTCCAGGAAGCGTCAGCAACGCCCCGATCACGAACGTGGCGCGCGGCGAGCCCTTGCTCAGCTCGCGCTGCCATCGCGGCGGCCCCTTGTCCGGCTTGGCAGCCTTGCGCTCCTGCCTGCGTTCTCGGAGACGCTCGTGGCGGCCGGTGTAAAGGACGAACGCGGCGGCGAGGGCTAGCCCTCCCAACGCGATGTCCACGGCCGGGCTGATCGTGTTCTTGGTCGTATTCGCCGTGCTCGAATCCGACAGCGAGAAGACGATCACTAGGCCAAGCGTGATGCTGGTCAGGTACGCGCCGAGCAGGTATCCGGCCATCAGTTTGGCCGGCTTCTCGAGGAGCAACATCACCGTCGTCGCTGCGACCAGGGTCGGGTTCAGTGACGCGGCAAGTGATAGGAGGAACACTTCGCCCACGGTCGTGCCTTGCAGTGTCACGCTGGAGCGACGTCACCGCATCGCACGAAACGGGTGATATGGGCCAGGGCCGGTCGTGCCGCGCGTGCGGTGTACTCGCCCGCCGCGCAGTAGAGTGGATCGATCGTGCAAAGGAGTTGAGATGGCGAACGGCCGACTAGCGAAGACCCGGGTCGGCGTACTGGGAAGCGGCGAAGTTGGGTGCCGTCTGGCGGAGGGGTTCTGCAGCCGCGGGCACGACGTGGTGATCGGCTCGCGTAACCCCGACAAGCCCGAGCTTCGCGAATGGCGGTCCGGATCCGGAGCAGGGATCAACGTCGGGACGTTCACCGAGGCGGCCGGACACGGAGAATTGCTCGTGCTCGCAGTGCTTGGCGATGCCGCGAAGGAGGCGATCGCCGAGGCCGGGCCCGCAAACTTCGCCGGCAAGGTCGTGATCGACGCGATGAACCCGCTCGACTTCTCCGCGGGTTTCCCGCCGAAGCTCTCGATCACGGGTGAGGACTCACTTGGCGAGCGCGTCCAGCGCGCCTTGCCCGATGCCCGTGTCGTCAAGGCGTTCAACACGATCGGCAACCCGTACTTCGTCGATCCGGAATTCACCGAGGGCCGGCCCACGATGCTGATCGCCGGTAACGACGACGCCGCCAAAAGCATCGTCGGTGATGTCCTCGCCGACTTCGGCTGGCCGGATCCGGTTGATATCGGCGGGATCGAAGGCTCGCGTGAACTCGAGGCGATCTGCATTGCATGGGTCAAGATCGGTGGCCGGCGGGGCGCCTGGGACCACGGGTTCAAGCTGCTCGTCGGTTGATCAACCCGCCGAGCGGAGCCGGCCACGGCACGACCGGCGACGACAGCCACTCGCCACGAAAGCCACCCAAGCGATCGCGCCGGCCGTCGGCAAAGTTCACCAAATCTCTGCGGGCGTGCGCTAGCTTGTGCGAGCAAGAAGAGCCAACGATTGCGCTCGGGTGATGCGTATGCTGCCGCGTTGGATGGGGCTTGTTTTTCGGACTGCGCGCCGACGTCGTGCCGGAGGTGTGCTGGCGCTGACGCTGGGATTGTTTATCTGGGCGCCGATCGGCGCCGAGGCGGCACTGCGGCGTCTGTGGTGTCCTGCTCGACTCCTGCGCTGATAACCGCGATCAACAGCGCCAACCACAGCGGCTCTTCGAGCATCCTCACTCTCACCGCGGGCTGCAGGTACACGCTCAGTACGCCTAATACAGGTTCCGATGGGTTGCCGCCCATCGTTGCGAAGATCTCAATCGTTGGAAACGGCGCCACGATCATCCGGAGCTCAGTCCCCGGCACACCCTCGTTTCGGATCTTTGACGTGACCTCCGGCGGAAAGCTGTCGCTGTTTCACCTGGCGATCGCCGGGGGATATGCGCCCGACGGGAACGATCCGGGCCCGGGCAGCGGCGCGAACGGAGGCGCCGGCAACAACGGTGGCGGGATCCTCAATGCGGGAACGCTGATCCTCAACAAAGTGGATGTGAGCGGCAACCAAGCCGGCAACGGCGGCAACGGCGGCAGCGGGGGCGCCGGCGGCAGCGGGGGCGGCGGCGGTGCTGGGGGCAGTGGCAGCAACGGCGGCAACGGCGGTATGGGCGGCGGCGTCGCGCACCCATAGGCCCGAGGGGCGCCGGCGACCCCGCCCCGGGTCGCCAGCGTCTGATTTCAGTTGGTTCAGGCGGCGATTGGCGAGCCTGCCGGCTCGACCTCGGCCGTTGGTTTGGGCCGCGCCGACATTGCGGCAGCGGCGAGTGCTCCCAGCCCGGCCAACACGGAGCAGGCCCAGAGTGCCGGCTTGAATCCGTCCGTCACGGTGGCAGCGCTTCCGAGGCCGCCGTAGGTTGCGAAGACAGTGCTACCGATCGCGACCGCGAAGACCGCGCCGAAGCGCTGGGCCATGTAGTTGATCCCGGACGCCTTCCCCATCTCGTCGGGCGCGACGGCGCTCAGGACGGCGGTCGGCACCGTGGGAAGGGCCATCGAGATCCCGACGCCGGCGATCAGCAGCGCGATCACGAGCTCGACCCAGCTCGTCTGGAGGGATCCCTGCGAGGCAACCCAGACGAACCCCGCCGTCAGCAGACCCAGCCCGACGACGATGATCGGACGGCGCCCGACGCGATCGGACAGGGCACCGGCCAGGGGTGAGACGAACATCGGCGTCGCGAAGAACGGGAGCAGGCGCACCCCGGCGCCGACCGGCGAGTAGTGGCGTGCGAGCTGGAACTCCTCAGTGATCAAGAGGCCGCCGGCGAATATGGCGCCGGACATGAGGAACGTCGTCAGGTTGCCGATCGCGAAGTCCCGAACCGCAAACAAACGCAGCGGGACCATCGGCTCGGGCACCGAGCTCTCCCACCGGAGGAAGACAACGAAGAGGACCGCTCCGGCGCCAAGCGTGGCGAGGACCTCGACGCTCGCCCAGCCAGCCTGGTTGGCGCGGCTCAGCGCCCAGATCACTGCGACGACTCCGACGGTGATGAGGACGACTCCGACGAGGTCGAGCCGCTCGCGCGCGCCGTAGCTCTCCGGCAGCAGCCGAAGGCCTAGGAGCACGGCGACGATACCGATCGGGACGTTGATCCAGAAGATCCAATGCCAGTCGATGCCCTGCGTGACGGCGCCCCCGACGATCGGCCCCATCGCGACGGCGAGACCCGCGAGGCCGCCGTAGATCCCGACGATCATCCCGCGCTTCTCAATTGGGAATGCCCCGGTCAGGATGGTCAAGCTGAGCGGCAGTACGACCGCGCCACCGAGCCCTTGCACCGTCCTCGCGACGATCAACAGTGATAGGGACGGCGCCAGAGCACAGGCGACGGAGGCGACCGTGAACAGGGCGAGCCCGATGGTGAAGACCTTCCGCCGCCCGAACCTGTCGCCGAGCGCGGCGGCGATGATGATCCCGGCGGCAAAAGCGATGCCGTAGGCGTTCAGCGTCCACTGCAGAGAAGAGAGACTCACGTGGAGGTCGCGCTGCATGCGCGGCAGCGCGGTGATCACCACAACCGAGTCGAGAACCACCATGAAGTACGCGGTCGAGGTCAGTCCGACAACCCAGCCGAGCCGGCGAGTAATTGCTGTGTCCGTCATCCGTCCTCCTTTCGTCGTGGCCGGCGCGTCGGCCGGTCCTGCCTCAGTAACGAAGGGACGGACGCCAGACGGACAGCCACGCAGGAAAACAGGAACGCGTGTCCGTCTGCGGCGACGCTATTCGTCTAGAACGCGAACAATCTGGTCACGCGGAAAGGAGACGCTATGCAATTCGCACTCTTGGCCTACAGCAGCATCGACATTCGCGAACAGAGAACCGAAGAGGAACGACGGCGGATTGAGACCGGGATCGCCGAGGTACTAGCGCGACCGAACGTGACCGGTTGGCTCCGACTGCAGGACGTGGGCTCCGCGACGACGGTGCGCCACCAACAAGGCAGGACCCTGCTGACCGACGGACCGTTTGTCGACAGCAAGGACTTCCTCGGTGGCTTCGTCCTCGTCGAGGCGGAGAACCTCGACGGCGCCCTGGCCGTGGCCGGCGAGCTGCAGGAGCTGCAGGGCGCAGGTGCGATCGAGGTCCGGCCGGTCCGCGAGGACCCTCTCGCCGGTGCTTGAGCAGGTCTTCCGCGACGAGTGGGGCCGGGTGCTGGCGTCGCTCATCGGCTTTCTCGGCGATATCGAGCTTGCCGAAGATGCCGCGCAGGAGGCGTTCGCGACGGCCACGGAGCGCTGGCCACGCGACGGATTCCCGGCTAACCCGGCCGGCTGGCTGATCACGACGGCCCGCAACCGCGCGATCGACCGCATCCGGCGAGAGCGGATCCTGGCGGCAAAGACCGAGCAGCTCAAGCGCGAATTTCGAAACGAGCCCGAGGAGGAGGCAATGGACGAGACGGCGGTCTTCCCGGACGAGCGGCTCGAGCTGATCTTCACCTGCTGCCATCCTGCGCTCGCGCTCGACGTGCAGGTCGGACTCACGCTGCGCACGCTCGGCGGCCTCTCAACAGAAGAGATCGCACGCGCATTCCTCGTCCCGTTCGAGACGATGAGCAAGCGCCTGACCCGAGCGAAACACAAGATCCGCGACGCCGGCATCCCGTTCGAGGTCCCTCCTGACCACCTGCTGCCCGAGCGGCTTGACGCCGTGCTCGCGGTCGTCTACCTGATCTTCAACGAAGGCTGGGGCCCGGGCCGCGTTGACCTGTCGGCGGAAGCGATCCGCCTCGGGCGATCGCTCGTCCAGCTCATGCCCGACGAAGCCGAAGCGCGCGCCCTGCTCGCGCTCATGCTCTTAGGCAACGCGCGTAGCGCCGCGCGCTTCCAGGGCGGCGAGCTCGTCCTGCTGGACGACCAGGACCGATCGCTATGGGACCGGCACCAGATCGAGGAAGCGCGGCAACTGCTCGAACGCGCGCTCACCCTCCACGGGAGCGGGGCCGGCGGGACTTACCTCATCCAGGCAGCGATCGCTGATCTCCACCTCCGAGAGCCACGCGACTGGGCGCGGATCGCGCTCCTCTACCAGAGGCTCGAGCACATTTCGGGCTCGCCGGTCGTGGCGATGAACCGCGCGATCGCGGTCGCCGAGCTCGATGGCCCTGAAGCCGGACTCACCCTGCTCGAGGGCATCGAGCTCGAGGACTACCGCTACTACCACTCGACCCGCGCCGACCTCCTGCGACGCGTCGGCCGCGACAAAGAAGCACGCGCTGCCTATGCGCGTGCCCTCGAGCTAACCGAGCCGGGGCCCGAGCAGCGGTTCCTCGAGCGGCGCCTCGCCAGCTTCTCGAAGAGTGCCGGGCGACACTAGCCGCTCGATCCGACAATGGCTCCGACCCTGCACCGCCTAGCGTCTCGCGGCGGCCATGAACGCCTCTACCTGGTCCAGGATCTTCGGCTGGTCACGCACGGCAAGGTGCCCAGCGCCGATGACGTCGAGCGTGGTCAATCCGCCCCCTCGCCGCACGTACCCCAGCACTACCCCGGTCTTGCTGTCGCGCCACTTGCGCCGTTGTGCGGCTCGAAACCGCGCGGCGCCACGCCAACGCAGCAGCGAAATCCACTTTCGTGTACCGATCAGGTTCGTGTCTTTCGCGTCGTTGAGCCCGGTTACCACCATCACTGGCACCCCCCGGTTGAGCAGCTCCGCGACGACGTTCAGGACGGAGTCCATTCCGCCGCGTTCGTAGGCCTTGCCGACGGCTTCGGAGTACAACGAGAACTTGCCGGAAGGTTCCGCGTGCAGTGCCCTGCGGACGTCGGACCGGTTGACGTAGTCGACGAGTGGCGCGTAGTCGATGTCGCTGGTCTGCCCGATGTTCGCGAGATACCGCCCGCTCCATTCGGCGATCTTGGACTGAATCGAGAAGCACGTATTCGTGGCAGCCGGCGAGGAGGGCGGCGGACCGCGCAACAGCCTGCGGCAGCGCCCCAGCACCCGGTCGAGCACAGCTTTCTGGCGCGCGTCGATCAGACCGTGGTCGTACGCGAACTCCGCCGTCGTCGACACCTGCACCGGCGGGTCCACAAACCCTGCTGTGATGATCACGCCTCCCAGCTTGATCGGAGTGCTGCGCCGTGTGCGTCCATCGAGGATTCGCTGGGCGAGCAGCGGCATGTACGTGCCGCCCAACGACTCGCCCGTCAAGAACAGGGGGCTCCGCTGCAGCCCGCGCCGCGCCACGACGTGGACCAGCGCGTTGTAGAGCTCATCGATCCCCTGGCTCATGCTGTGCGAATACTGGCCGTGAAACGGGAACGACAATCCGACGCCGAGTGGATGGTCGAAGAACAGGTAGTTGGCCGCCTTCGTCCATGAGCTGGGGTTCGGGGCCAGCCTGCCCGAGGAATCCACGTCGTAGGGCCCGTTCTCAGACAGCGGCCCGTAGAAACTGCTGCTCCCGGGGCCGCCGTTGCTCCACAGGATCGTCGGCTGGCTCGCGTAGTTCGGAGAACGCCCGAACATCCAGTAGAACAGCCCCGGCCGATCCGAGCACCGCAGGTCAGCGCAGGGCGTCGGGCTAGTCGATGCATACCCCGCAAACTGCGGCGTCGACAGAGGGCCGAGGGTGGGCAGCGAGGTGACGCGGTCCGCGCTATACGTCCTCGCCGACGCGACCGGCGCGACCGGCGCGACCGCAAGGCATAAGAGCGCGGCGGCGAGCGGCACGATCAGCCGGCAAGGCGATGCCAAAGGACTCCCTCGCTTGCTGGGCCGCCGGTGCCTCACGCGATGGACTGCCCCACTCACGTCCCTACCCCCTTATCGAACAGCGTTCGGTTATTCTAGGTCACGGTCCGTGGTCGGTCAAAGCTACCTCAAGTGCGACAAGCTCGACGGTCGGGAGGTGCCGCGCAGCGGGCGCGGCTGGCGCGGTCAAACTGGTTCAGGACCGCCCGTTCATCGCGCGCGGCGGCACACTCCAGGTGAGCGAAGCCGTCAACCTGGCCGGCTAGGGTCAGCTGCGCGCCACGCATCCTCCAGGGCGGCGCCTAGCCGCCCATCCCTGTCATCTGGCCTGGCTTTCCTATCCGCCCCGGCTGCTTCATCGCCCCCGGCGCTGCCGTATGACCCGGCTGTCCCATGTGATTCATCCGGGACATCGAGGCGTGGGTTGGGATCGTCAGGCCCGGAGTCGAGCCGGGGGCCGCGAGCAGGAACACGCCGAGCACGAGCAACACAGCGGCGGTTCCGACAGTCGCTACGCGCCGCCAGGGAAGTAGCTTCTCGACTGCGATCAGGGCAGCGACGAAGATCATCCAGCCGATGCTCATGACGCCGAGCGCGAACAGCGACGCCATCAGCGCCCAGCAGCACCCCACGCACCAGGCGCCGTTCTTGGCGCCCATCTCGAGCGCGCCCGGCAGACCGTCACGCCACGAGCCAATCAACAAGCCGAGCGGACTCCTGCACTTCGCGAGGCACACGTTCTTGAGCGGCGTCACCTCGTATGCGGCCGCCACGAGCAGCGTCGCGCCCGCGACCCATCGGCCGGCTCTACCCCAGTGCAGCACGCCGCCGGCGACCCATCCTCCGGCTACCGCAACGGCGAACGCGAGCAGACCCACTGCGGCCCACACCAGGAGGTACCCCGCGCAGAATACGAGTGGTGCCACCGGCGACCGCTCCCGCGTCATGCGCGCGTACAGCGCCACCGTCGGCGCCACCGACGGGAACATCATTGCAGCCATCATGATGACCCAGACACCGAGGAACCAGCCGAGCGTCCCAAGATCGGTCCATGGTCCGTTGTCCATCCCCTGCATGTGATCGACGGTCCACCACCAGCCCAGCCCAGCGAGCACGAACAGAAGCCCGACCAAGCCGAGGCGGCCGCGCGCGGCCTGAAACGCGGGAGAGAGCCCGCCGGTTGGGGCGCCCCTCTGAGCGGAGACCGCTGGGCTGACCACTACGCCGCCCAGGAGAACTCGGACTTCGAAAGCCCCGTCTTGCCCTCGTACTTGATGCCGAACGCGTCGATCTGTGACCGCTTCGCCTCGGCCATCGTGAGATCCGAGCCAACCGGGTGGAACATTCCCTGAAAGCGCACCGGCTCGCCTGTCTCCACGCCGAAGGGCACGATGTCCTCGACCTCGAAGTCGATCGCTTCGCCGACACGCACCGTGTGCCGCAGCCCATCGTCATCCACTTCGATCCGGGCGCGCTCAACACCGAGCATTTCGCCGACGAGCGGCGCGAGCGCCGCCATCGGACCCCCCAACTGCCCGCTGAAGACCCTAACGAGCTTCTCGGCCTGCTCATCGGTCGCGTGGTCATCTACGAACACCCCGAGACGCCAGTTGCCCTCGCTCATCACCTTCGGCGTGTCTGCGATCGCCACGACCTTCAAGCCACCGATGTCAGTCCCTTCGACCTCGCCCTCGCGGATGTTGAACACCAACGTCACCCGACAGAAGTCGTACGTGGCGCCGTGATCGAACGACAGGTTGCAGGGGCACATCAGCTCGCAAGAGCAAGTCTCGACATAGCTCCCTCTGAGACTCCATGACACCGAGGATCACCTCCACTCGAACACCGCGATTCTCCGACTTCGCCCGCGACTCGTCAACCCCCGCGCGGGTTGAGACTTGCTACGAGGACCAGCCATCGCGTGGTTGGTATGGCGGTGATCGGTGCCGCGAGCGCCAGGGGCGCGACTGCGGCGATAGAGGCGAGACCCGCGGCCGCGGCGAGCGTCGCGGCAAGCCGGTGGCGTGAACCGGAAGTGCCGCGCGAGTCGCCGGTGCCGGGCCGGATTCCGGCTACGTGCGTTCGGCGACCCGCGAGGGTACCGTCCGGAATTCGTAGTGCGCCAGCGGGTAGTGCCCGCTGCGCCACCAGGTCTCAACGCTCGTGTTGGGCCGCAGCCCGGGAGCGTCGCCGCGAGCATCGAAGTAATAGCTATTTGCGTTCTCGCAGTGGTTATTGAAGAACGCGGTGCCGCCCATGCGGCTCAGCACTCGCCGGAAGTAGCGATCGTTTGCCTCCCTGGACACCTCCACCCAGGTGGCGCTGCGCCTGCGGGCCTCCTTGATGGCGCGGACGGCGTGGCGGACGCCGGCCTCCGATCCCGCGAGGAACGACAAGCTGGTGGTCGAGTACGGGCCGAATGTGAGGAAGAAGTTCGGGAAGCCAGGGACCGAAGCTCCTTCGTAGGCCTGGTGGCGGTTCTCCAGCCAGAACTCGCTGAGCTCAATGCCGTCGACGCCGTGCAGAGGGAAGCCGGGAATGTTCCCGTAGTCGAACACCCTGTAGCCGGTGGCCAGGACCAGCGTGTCGATCTCGCGATGCGTCCCGTCGACGGTCCGTATCCCGGTGGGGGTGACTCGATCGATCGTGTCTGTGACGAGTTCGACGTTCTCGCGGTTGAAGGTCCGCAGGTAGTCGTTGGAAACGCCTGGGCGCTTGCAACCGAGGCCGTAGCGCGGGGTGAGCCGGTCCGCCAGGTCAGGATCCTTGACCTGCCGCCGGATGAAGGCGCGGCCGTTGCGCTCGGCGCGCTGGGTGAGGAACGGCAGCCGCTTGTTGTGAACGACACCGAACCACAAGACGCCATCGGAGATCACGGCGGCAACCGCCCTGAGCGCAAGTTGCGTGATCGGGACGCGGCGGAAAAGCGTCCTTACGGCGGGCGGTATCGCGTAGTCCGCGCGAGGGAAGATCCAGATCGGCGTCCGCTGGAACACGCTGATGTGCTCCACGATCGGAGCGATCGATGGCAGCACCTGGACGGCCGATGCGCCGGTTCCGATCAGCGCGACGCGCTCACCGTCGAGGTCGTGGTCGTGGTCCCAGCGCACGGTGTGCACGACCTTGCCGGTGAACTCCGGTATGCCTTCGATGTCCGGCACCCTCGGATCCGTCAGCGCGCCGCTGCAGCTAATGATGAACCGCGCGCGGATGACGCCGTGGTTGGTGCGCAGTTCCCACACGTGGTGTTCCTCGTCCCAGACTGCGCGCTCGACGTTCGTGTTCAGGCGGACCCTGGGGCGCAGTCGGTACTTGTCGACGAGCCGATCGGCATACGCCTTCAGCTCATGCCCGGGAGCATATGTCCGCGACCACTCGGCGTTGGGCTCGAACGACAGCGAGTAGTGCGCCGACGGCACGTCGACGGCGATGCCTGGATAGGTGCAATCCCGCCACGTCCCGCCAATATCATCGGCGCGCTCGATCATCGCGAAATCGACCCCGACCTCACCGAGTCTGATGCCCGCGCAGATCCCAGTGAGCCCGGTCCCGACCACGGCGACCTCGTGGTCAACCGGCTTCAATCCATTGCTCGACACCGTGTCAAGCCTATATGGGAGCTGTCATCAGGTTACGTGCGCCGCGGCGGCGACCGGTTCCCCAGGCAAGGGCGGAGCGATCCTTGGTACCGGCCTCCGCATTACCCCAGCAATCGTCGAACGATGCTGCGGACGGCGCTCAACGATCCCGCGCTTGAGTTTGCCCGCGTGGCGAGCGCCTCCCCGGAGCTGAGCGAGATCGCGGCCTGAGCCGACCCGACTCGTTCGAACCAAAGAGAAATGCTCGCCTACCAACTCCTCGAATGGCAACAGCCTCCCGTACTACACCAAGTGCAGGTGCCCGAACCGGGGCCCGGGCAGGTGCTCGTGCGCGTTGCCGGGGCCGGCGCGTGCCACTCGGACCTGCACCTGATGGAGTTCCCCGCCGGTGCTGTCCCGTGGAATCCGCCTCCGTTCACGCTCGGCCACGAGAACGCCGGATGGGTGGCAGCGATCGGCGCCGGAGTGACAGGATTGAGCGAAGGAGACCCGGTTGCCGTTCACGTCGTTTGGGGCTGCGGTCGGTGCAAAGCGTGCGTTCTGTCCAACGAGAACATCTGCGAGCGTGTGACGGAGATCGGATACGGCGGCGGCGGTCTCGGTCGTGACGGTGGCATGGCGGAGTTCATGCTGGTGCCGGACGCCCGTCTGCTCGTGCCGCTCGGCGAGCTCGATCCAGTGGATGCCGCGCCGCTCACCGACGCCGGCCTAACCCCCCACCACACGATCAATGAGGCCCTGCCGGTCCTCACTCCCGATGCCACGGCAGTTGTCATCGGCGTCGGGGGCCTCCGCCACCTCGCGATTCAGGTTCTTCGCGCGATAACGGCGGCACGCATAGTCGCGCTGGACGTGCGCGACGACAATGCTCGCCCGAGCGCGAGAGTTGGGTGCCGACGAGGTTCTCAAGTCTGATGTGGATGCGGTCCGGACGATCCGCGAGATCACCCGTGGCGTCGGAGCCGAGGCCGTGTTCGATTTTGTCGGCGCCAACCCCACCCTGGAGATCGCGATCGGTACGGTCCGCAGCGGCGGTCACCTCGCCGTCGTCGGGCTGGGAGGTGGTCGCCTCCCGTTCGGCTACGGTGCCACTCCGTTCGAGACCAAGCTCGTCATGCCATTTGGAGGGACCCGCGCGGAACTGATCGAGGTACTGGCGCTTGGGGCGAGCCGCCGCATCAAACCAGACGTCCAGCAATTCCGTCTCGATCAGGTGGAGGAGGTCTACCGCCGGATGCGCGAGGGAGAGCTCGAAGGCCGCGCCGTAGTGACGCCCGCGACATGACCGCAGTCTGCTGCTACGCCTGCCACTGAGCGTTTGATCAGGCGGTCGGCGCAGCCGGGATGTCGGCGATCGCTCGGCGGACCGCAGCGCGGCCGGCTTCGCGGGCGGCGTCGATCTGGTGGAACTCGAGGAATCCGATGCCCCCGACCTGCGGTTTGATCGTCAGATCGGCGTAGCGGCGGGCGGTGTCGGAGGTGTTCTTGCTGGCGAGCAGCAGCACGCGGGTGAGCGTTTCGCCGAGGCTCGGCGGTCGCTCCGATCCCCGCCGGGGTACCTCACGCCCGTTGGACCCGTCAGGGCGCTCGAACGTGGTCTTGATGTCCACGGCGATGACGGGACCCTCGGACAGGTCTGCCATCACCTGAACGGGGAGGTTGTCGATCAGGGAGCCGTCGATCAACAGTCGCTGTCCTCGCACCTGGGGTGGCGCGATGATCGGAAGGCACATGCTGAAGCCGATGGTCTCCCACAGCGGGCCGAAACGGGAGACGACGAGGCTTCCGCTGCGGAGCTCGGCTGACGCGCACATGAAGCTTCGTGGAAGCTCTTCGATCGCCACCTCGTCGAACGTTCGCTTAAGCATGGCTCGCGCACGTTCGCCGCGGACGAACGCATGGCGCGGAACGGTGTAGTCGCCGAGGGGCCGGCGCTGGACCCACTCCTCAAAGCAGCGCGCTTCGATCTCGTCGGCGTCCAGCCCCATCGCGAACATCGCTCCGATGTAGGCGCCCATGCTCACGCCGACGACACGGTCGATTATCACACCGGCGTTGGTCAATTCCTCGAGCACCCCGATGTGCGAGAGCGCTCTGGCACCGCCCCCGGAAAGCACGATGCCGACCGAATGCCCCGTGAGCCGGCGGGCAAGGCGCTGGATGTCCGATTCCAGCTCTCGCTTGCGGATCACGTGCGACTCGATCGGCTCGAGCAGGGCAGTTGTCTCGTCCAGCGCTCTGGACCCAGGCTCGACATCGTACGCGACCGCATCGCAGCCGCGCAATTCGGGGCGATCGCGGACCGTGTCGGGAGACACGCCGCCGGAGGAGACCGCGAGTATG
This sequence comes from uncultured Solirubrobacterales bacterium, assembly GCA_963824755.1. Taxonomy (GTDB): domain Bacteria; phylum Actinomycetota; class Thermoleophilia; order Solirubrobacterales; family Solirubrobacteraceae; genus Palsa-465. The sequence continues at coordinate 99,688 of CAWGQT010000036.1, forward strand.
CGGTCGGCCTGCTGGAGGCAGAATTCGGTCCAGGAACCAGCGGAGGTGAGCGAGCCGGCACACAGCAGCACGAGATCGTGCGCTGCCTCCGCGTGGTCCAGGAGGGGTCCGTACGCAGTGGCGGGCTCCGCACCATCGATGGGGTGAGCGGCGCCACGGCCGTCGAGCAGCGCCGCGGAGAGATGCCGGCGCAGCGCGGCCTCGAGAGAATCGGCGAGCTCTGTTATCGGGACGCGGTCGTCCAGAGATACGAGAGCCACTGTCGTCGGGCGCGCTCGCACGGTCGACACCGGCGCGTGGGTAGCGCGCAGCTGCTCTCCGAGGATCCTGTTGAGCGCGAGCGATAGCGCCGGACTCGCGCGTAGCAACTGTTCGAAGTCGGTACGGTCCACGGCCACTAGGTCCGTCGCGCGGGCCGCGCGGACCGATGCCGAACGGGGCGCTGCGGTGAGCAGCGCCAGCTCGCCCACGGCATCGCCGCGACCGAGCTCACGGATCACCGTGCGCGCGGCCTCGTCGACCACCTCCAGCCTTCCCGCACGTACGACGTACATGGCGTCAGCTGGGTCACCTTCACGGAAGAGCCATTCGCCCGCGCGAAGACGCACGGGGTGCGCTCGCGACGAGAGCACCTCCCAATGCGACCGCTCGAGACCGGCGAACAACGGGACGTGGCCGAGAAAATCGGCTGTGGACTCTGCGCGCGGCGGGCGAGTCGGTGCACCATCGATGCTGATCGCGCGCCGAGCACGTGGGACGGCCGGGCCGGGCAGGATCTCTGGCGCGCTTCCGTGCAGCACGTACCGTGCGGCATCTCCGAGCGCGGGCGGTTCAGCCGCCAGCCTTCCCACAAGCAGGCAGCCGATTCCCGCGGTCAATATGCAAGCAGCTCCGAACGTCCACGCGTGATCGAACGCTGCATGCGCCTCGAGCGGCGAAGGCGTACCGATGATTGCAACGACGAGTGCGACACCCAGGGCCGCGCCGATCTGACGCGACACGGAGTTGAGGCTGCTCGCCATTCCGTGCGACTCGCCGGGGGCAGCCGCGACAGCTGTACCGCTCAAGTTCGGAAACATCGTGCCGGCGCCGACGCCCAGGATGAGGACGCCCGGAAGCCACACTCCCAGAAAGTCAGGCGTCGTCCCGACGCGCTCGATGAACCACAGTAGTCCCCCTGCCCAAATGATCCCTCCCACGACCAGCACCGGCCGGTGCCCGATGCGCTGCACCAGCCTGCTCGTGGGACCCGCGACGGCCGCAGCCACGAACGGGCCAGGGGTGGCCGCAAGTCCGGCCTGGAGCACCGAGTAGTGCCACACCCCTGTCAGGAACAGCACGTTCGTAAGCGTGTAGCTATACAAACCGGCCGATGCGATCAGGTACATCGTGTTCGCAGTGGTGAAGCTACGCACGCGCACCAACTTAGGATCGACGAGCGGAGAGCGATGCCACGAGCATCGCCACGCGAAAAGGGCGCCGAGACCCAGGGCGACCGCGAACGAGACGACGATCTTCCAGCTGGTCCAGCCCCACTCCTGTCCCTTCACGACGCCGAGCACGAGGGCAGCCACCGCCAGCGCGAGCACGAGTGACCCGAGCAGGTCGGGCATTCGTCGTCGCCCGGGGGCGCGGCTCTCCACCAGGTTGCGGCGCGCCAGCACGACCGCCGCGATCCCGATCGGGAGATTTACGAGGAACACGAGTCGCCAGTTCGAGGCCGTGACCAGCAGACCGCCGAGCGAGGGTCCGAGACCGGCGGAAACCGCCCCGATCGCCGCCATCAGCGTAACCCCCTGGGCCCTGCGGTCCGCCGGGAATGCGTTCATCACAAGCGCCAGTGATGAAGGCACCAGCATGGCAGCTCCCAGAGCCTGAATCACGCGGAACGCGATCAGAGTGCCGACGGAGGGTGCAACCGCGCAAAGCAGCGACGCGGCCGTGAACACCTCCAACCCCAGCACGAAGAGTCGCCTTCGGCCAACCACGTCGGCAATGCGTCCAGCGGCAACCAGAAACGCCGCGAACACAATGTTGTACACGTTGAGCACCCATGACAGCGACGAGATCGAGCTGCCGCTGAAGGAGCGCTCGATGCTCGGGAACGCGATATTCACGATCGTCGCGTCTACAAACGCGACCGCGGCCCCGAGGGCCGCGATGAACAAGACGCGCCGCGGCGAGGGGCGGCGACGCGTGGCAATGGCAGCGGCGTGGACGGGCTCGACGCTCGGTACAGACTCGCTCTGCTGGGTTATGGTCGACATTTCGGCGGAGCTGATCCTTTAGGCGGCAAGTCGACTGGGCAGGTCCGGGTCAGCGGCCAGCGCCTCGCGAGCCGCCGCGCGACCGAGTTCGCGCACGCGGGGTAGCGTCCCCCACTCCATCAGGCCGATGCCCTCGACATCCGGACTGATGACGAGATCGGCGTGCATACGTGCGGCGGCGACGGTATCGATGCTGCCGACGGTCAGGGTCCGGAAGATCGTCTCGCCGAGGCGAGGGACGGACGACTCGCTCCCCGTCAGTGCGCGTCGGAGCGGTCGGCCAAGCCGCTCCAGACCCGGCCTCCGCGCGCGCCCAAACGGCCCGATCCGGCCGGTCACGTCGACGGCGATGACGGGGCCTTCGCCGCTGCGGGCCATTGCCGCGACCGGCAGGTTGTTGAGGACGCCGCCGTCGACCAAGAGCTGGCCGTGTTCGGTGGCGACAGGCGGGAACACACCCGGGATCGCCAGGCTCGCAAAGACCGCATCCGCGACCGGACCGGTGCGATGCACGATCGGCTCGCGTGCGACGAGATCGCAGCTCAAGCAGAAGAAGCGCAGCGGCAGCTCCTCGATCCGGTGATCGCCAAACGCGTTCTCGATCAACCTGCGCGTCTTGACGCCACGGAGCAAGGCGTGCACCGGCAGCGTGAAGTCGTTGGCCGGGTTTGTCTCGACGAACGCGTGGTGAAAGGCCTCGTCTACAGCCTCCGGTTCGAGCCCCATCGCGATCGAGGCCGCAACGAGCGAGCCGAGGCTCACGCCGGCGATGCGATCGAAGCGCAGCCCCGCCTCGATCAGCTCCTCGATAACGCCCAGATGAGCGAGCGCGCGCGCCCCCCCGCCGGAGAGCACGATCCCGACCGAGCGGCCGGCTATCCGGCGGGCGGTCGCCTCGAGCGCCGGCCCGCGGCGCTCGGCCTCGGCAAGCAGCTGTACCTCACGGGGCTCAAGCTCCGCGATGACCGCGCTCGACACTGCGGGACCGAGGACCAGCAGTTCGCAACCCTGCAGCGCGCTGACGTTCGCAAGCCACGCTGGATCGGGCGTGGCCGTCGTGACCGCGAGCACCAGATGTGCCTCGCGCACGCACAGAGCAGACCACTCGTCCGCCGGATCCGATCCGGCCAGCAGAACCACCCGGTCGGCGTCGCGCTCTGCCTGGTCGATCGTCTGAAGCCCGCCGCTGCTTAGCATGGCGACCGACCCGTGAGCGGCCAGCGCATCCGCGAGCCCGTGTGCCACCTCAGATACTGGAGCCTCCCGATCAATGCCCACGACCGCAATTGTTTGCGGAGGTGGGGCAGCCACAATTGGGGTGCGACTCGCGGCGAGCTGCGCCCCCAGCGCGCGCGTGAGGCCGAGCGCGAAGCTCGGCGCTTCCTGAATCAGCGCCTCGAACCGGGCTCGCCCCAGCTCCAGCAATTCGACATCCCGCCGCGCCCGCGCGGACATCGAACGCGTTCCCTGCCTGAGCAGCGCGAGCTCGCCGAGCACATCGCCACGACGAAGAATCCGGATCACCGCCTCGGGCGGCCCCTCGTCGACGATCTCGATGCGGCCGCTGCGTACGATGAAGAGGCTGTTGGCGGCCTCACCATCGCGCAGGATCCACTCCCCAGCGCGCACGCTGACCTCGTCGACCTCCGGCGCCAGCCGCTGAAGCAGCTCATCGGGGAGCCCCGCGAGCACCGGGACGTTGCGGAGAAATGCGGCGGTCCGGATCATCGCGGTGCCATCAGCGCTGGCGTCACGCGCGATCCGACGTGGTTCGAGCCAGCCAGATCAGTCAACAGGATCGTGGCGAGCGCAATTTGCTCCGGCACCCCGTAACCTCAGGTCCTCGCCGGCTCGCCGGCCGCCGCGATCGCGGCCGCGCGGGTCTCGATGAACCCATAACCTTGCTGCCGGGCGATCTCCAGACCAACAGGGCACGGATCCCCTGGCCTTCCATCATCACATGCTTGAGCAACAACAGGCTCGGCTTATCCGCCCAGTACAGATCGTCGAGGATCACCACCAGCGGCTTGCGCTCAGACGCCGCGCGCAACAAGTCGATCACCGCGCCCCACAGCATGTACCGCTCGGTCTCCGGGTCGCTCGAGTGCGCCGGCGGGAGGTTCGCCACCCGCGAGCGCAACCCTGGAACCAGCCGCGCCAGCTCGCCGCCGTGACGCTCCCCGTGCGCGCGCAACAGCTCCTGCGGCGCGTGCTCCACGTAGTGCGACAGCGCCTCTACCCACGGTCCGTAGGGGACCGAAAGCTCCTCCTCGCAATGACC
>CAWGQT010000037.1:0-586654 GCA_963824755.1 uncultured Solirubrobacterales bacterium
GTTCCTACCCGCCCCGGGGGTGCGGCGCCTGCCGCATTCCCGGGGCCTAGCCGATCTTCACGACCTTGCCGCTGGTCGTGACGTAGGACTTCTGCGGCTCGGGAGTCACGAACACCGGGAAGATGCCGGACGGCACCGTGCCGGTGGAGGTAACGGCCCTAGCCTTGCCGTTCAGCCCGGCGGCGATCTGGTAGGCGACCACGTGCCTACCGGGCTCGACTGCCGTTAGGCCCCATTGGAAGGTTGCGCTGTGGCCCGGCGCCAGTGCGCCGAGGGCCCACGTGTTGGAGTACGCGGTGACCGCGCCGCCGGGCCCGCCGTTCAGGCAGCTGTAGCCGCAGAAGCCGGGCGGCTGGTCGACCACCCACACGGGTCGCGAGTGGTTGGCCAGGTATGGCATGTTGAGGTACTCCGCGAACGCCGCCACGCTCGTGCCGACGCCAGGCGGTTGGTGCGGAGAGTAGTTGCAGGTCACGTTGCAGATCGTCACCGCAATGTTGGGGATCACCTTGTTGCCGGCGTTGCGCACAGTGATCGTCAGCCGCGTGTGCTGCGCGAGCCGCTGCTTGAGCTGCCACGTTGCGGTCGACACCTGCACCGGGAACTTGCCATTCGGCTCGTTGGCGTCCTGGCGGGCGCCGCCGCCGCAGGCAGCAACCGCTAGCGACGCGGCGATCGCGCCGATGAGTGTGCAGCTCCTCGTTCTCCACCCTCTCACTTGCGGCCTGAACATACCACGCGTACTCGCGCCGCACGACGGTTCAAACTTGGTCTTTGTTGGACGGTTAGCGTAGGCTTAGCCGAATAAGCCGCGCATGCGGCTACAGACTCCCTGGGAGGATCGAGAAGACTTGATTCGAGCCGTTGCCGACCGAGCGTTCCTGCCGACCAAGAACGTGCTTGAAGAGGTCGGCAACATGATGATCCTCACCGGCAAGACGATCGTCTCAGCGATACGTCCGCCGTACCCCTACGGCAGCGAGTTCGTCGGCCAGTTCATGTTCGCGCTGAAGCTGTGTTGGTTCCCGCTGCTGATCTCGACGATCGCGTTCGGTTACGAGGCGCCGGGTCTCCAAGCCGCCAACTTCTTGGTCCTGTTCGGAGCGCTCGACCGGCTCGGTGGTTTCTTTGTGCTGGCGTCGATCCGCGAGTTCGCGCCGTTCGTCGACGCGATCGTGCTCGCCGGCGTGGCCGGCACCGCGATCACGGCCGACCTCGGCGCGCGGAAGATCCGCGAGGAACTGGACGCGCTGCAGGTGCTCGGCGTCGACCCGATCAAGAACCTCGTGGTGCCGCGATTCCTGGCGCTGATGCTCGTCACCGGTCTGTTCGACATCTACGCGCTGCTGTTCGGCATCTTCGGCGGCATCCTTGCCACGCTCGTCAACAATGCTCCGCTGGGCCCGTTCTGGGCGACCTTCTTCAACAACGCGTCGACGACCGACCTCTGGGGATCGGTCGTCAAGACGACCTTGTTCGGAGCGATCATCGCCGTCGTCTGTTGTTACAAAGGGATGACTGCGTCCGGAGGGGCGGAGGGGGTGGGGCGCGCCGTCAACCAGGCGGTCGTGATCGCGTTCCTGGGGATCTTCGCGTTCAACTACGTCTTCACGCAGGTACTGCTTGCCACGCATCCCGAGATCACGACGATCGTGAAGTGAGGGGAGTAGCGGTGCTCGACAGCGGACCGGTGGGCGGATGAACGGGGTGCTCGCAACCCCCCGTGGCTGGATCGAGTCGTTCGGTGAGATCGTCAAGTTCACCTCGAAGATCGTCGCCGAGGTGTTCCGCCTGCGCGTGTTCCGCTTCTTCGGCGAGGCGCTGCGGCAGGCGGGGATCCTGATCATCTCCTCGACACTCGTGATCTGGGGCCTGGTGTTCATCATCGGCCTGCAGTGCGGGATCGAGGGCGCCTACTTCAATCGCTCGGTCGGCGCCCCCGCATATGCCGGTGTGTTCTCGGCCTGGTGCGACCTGCGCGAGCTGGTGCCGCTGGTGTTCGGCTACATGATGGCCGCCAAGGTCGGCACCGGGATCGTCGCCGAGCTTGGCTCGATGCGCATCTCGGACGAGATCGACGCGCTCGAGGTGATGGGAATCAGCGGCGTGACGTTCCTGTGCGCGACGCGGCTGCTGGCCGCCTGGCTGGTGCTGCCGTTCGTGTACCTGTGCTCGATCGGCGCCGGATTCTTCGCCTCCTATCTTGCGGTCGTCAAACAGATCGGAGACGTCTCCTCAGGAGGCTTCTTCTTAATCTTCTGGCAGTTCCAGAACCCGCCTGATCTCTTATACAGCCTCATAAAGGCCATGGCGATGGCGACGATGATCGTTCTGGTCGGCTGCTATTACGGGTACAACGCGAGTGGTGGGCCTGTAGGTGTGGGTACCGCCACTGCGAAATCGATGGTGCTGAATATCGTGGGTGTACATCTCATCGGCATGCTCGGAACGCAGCTCTTCTGGGGCGCCAATCCGAGGGCGCCAATCGGAGGGTGACAATGCGGCGTTTCGGGCTTGGCAGCAGTGGCAAGGGCGACCACCTCACCGCAATGAGCGGCGAAGGACCGCCGGGCGGCGGTCAGCCGACGGGCGGCGGTTCTCAGAGCCCGCCGCCGCCCTCCGGTGGTGCGCCGTCGGCGGGCAACGGCGAGGGCGCCGGCCAGTCGTCCGAGTGGGTGCCGCGCGACCAGGAGCCGTGGGCTGAGGACAAGCCGCCGGCGATCGGGTCCGAGGAGCGACCCGCCGATGGTTCGGGCCAGGCGCGTGGCGACGATCAAGCTCAGGGCGATGCGGGTCCGGCCGACCAAGGTGGCGATGGCGGTGCCTCGGATGGCGGCGACCAAGCCGAGACTCAGCGTGGCCAGAGCAAGGTTGCGATGCCGTGGGAGGCCCAGTCGGGAGAGGAGTCCGAGCGTCAGGGACGGGCGGACCCCGAATCCTCCTCACGCGTGTCGGTGATCGACGAGCAGCCTCCGCGTCCGGCGCCGCCCGCCGGCGCCGATGAAGAGGAGTATCGCTGGCACAGCTATCGCGTTTACCCCTCGGGGCGTCCTGACACGATCGAGTTCATCGACGTCTACAAGGCGTTCGGGCGCGCGCGGATCTTGCGCGGGCTCAACATGGGCCTCCCAGAGGGGATGGTCTCGATGATCCTGGGACCGTCCGGTACCGGTAAGTCCGTGTGCATCAAGCACATGGTCGGGCTGCTGTATCCCGACGAGGGCGACGTGCTGGTGCATGGCGAGTCGGTGGTCAACATGGCCGACGACGACCTGTTCGAGATGCGCAAGAAGTTCGGCCTGCTGTTCCAGGACGGAGCGCTGTTCGGGTCGATGAACCTGTACGACAACGTCGCGTTCCCATTGCGGCAGCACACCGAGAAGGGCGAGGACGAGGTCGAGGACATCGTCATGCGCCGGCTCACCGAGGTCGGTCTGGCCGACGCGCGCGACAAGATGCCCAATGAGCTCTCAGGCGGGATGCGCAAGCGTGCGGGATTCGCTCGTGCGCTGGTGCTCGAGCCCGACATCGTGTTGTTCGACGAGCCGGACTCCGGTCTTGATCCGGTGCGGACCGCACTGCTTGGTGAGCTGATCCTCGAGATCCACCGCGACATGATGGAGGACGCGAAGAAGAAGCAGAAGCCGCACCTGCCGACCTTCTGCGTGATCACCCACGACATCATGAGCGCGCGTCGTGTGGCGGACTACATCAACGTGCTGTGGAAGGGGCGGATCGTCGAAGCGGGCCCGGCCGAGGACATGCTCAACTCCGAGAACCCGTTCATCCGCCAGTTCCTCTCCGGGGAGTCCCAGGGTCCGCTGACGATGGATTAAGGATCCCACCCCCCGCCCGCCCCCGCCCGGCCGCCCCGATCATGCGGGACACCGGCGCGTCCGTGCCCTTTCGACGGTAGCCTGACTGAACCAATGGTGGTGTCGTATCTGCAGCGCCTGGTGACGCTGGCAACGCGCAGGCCGGCGTTGACGGTGGCGGTCGTGCTCGCCGCGGCGCTCGGGGGAGGGCTGCTCGCGCTGGGGCTCAGGCCGTCGGCCGGCAGCGATACGTTCGTCAGCCGCTCGTCCGCGAGCTACCAGGCGACGAACGACGACCATCAGCGGTTCGGTGGCGATCCGGTGATCGTCCTGGTCCGGGAGCCGCTCACCAACCTCGTCGAGACGCAGGACCTCGGCATCATCACCGAGCTCGAGGCGTGTCTTGCCGGCCAGGTCGTCGTCAAGAACAACCAGTTGCAGGCGTTCACCCCATCGCCCGGCGCGACCCCCTACGGGGGCTGGAAGAGCCCGTGCGGGAAGCTCATGAAGTCGAAGTATGTGCAGGTCGTGTACGGCCCCGGGACATTCCTCAACCGGGCGGTGGCCGCGGTCAGAACCGAGGTCCAGACGCTGTTCAACTCCGCGCAGCAGAGCGTGACGACGGCCGAGCGCGATGCCTATCAGCTGGCGCTGCAGCGCCACCTCTCCCGCCAGCAGGCTGAAACGTCGGCCAAGGCTGCCGGCCAGGTGGAGTACTCCCGGCAATACAGCCAGCTTCTTCAGACCTACCTGCAGTCGGGGATCTCGGGCATGCCCTCGATCGATGATCCGCAGTTCATACCTCAGATCGTGTTCGATCAGACCCGTGGCGTGAACCAGCCGAAGGCTCGGTTCTCGTACCTGTTCCCGACGGCAAACTCGGCCCTGATCCAGGTGCGGCTGCGCGCCAACCTGACCGATGCGCAACAGGCCGAGGCGATCTCATGGGTCCGGCAGGCCGTGAAGATGCCGATGTTCCGGACGACCTTCGGTGCCACGTACACCGTCACCGGCGTGCCGGTCGTCATCAACGACCTGGCAGCGAAGATCACAGGCTCGATCGGCCTGCTACTGATCGCCGCGCTGGTCGTGATGGCGCTGACGCTGTTGATCGTGTTCCGCTCGCGTCTGCGTCTGCTCCCGCTGGCGGTAGCGCTCGCGGCCGCCGGGATCACGTTTGGGGCGGTCGCGCTGATCGGGGCCAGCTTGACGATGGCCTCGATCGCGGTACTGCCGATCCTGATCGGGCTCGCCGTCGACTACGCGATCCAGTTCCAGTCGCGTGCGGAGGAGGCCCGCGAGACCGGCAATGGTGCGCGATCGTCCGCCGCCGCGGTCGTGCGCGCCGCGCGGACCGGCGCTCCGGCGATCGCGACTGCCGCGCTGGCGACAGCGACCGGCTTCCTCGTGCTGCTGCTCTCACCGGTGCCGATGGTGCAGGGCTTCGGTTTGCTGCTGGTGGTCGGGATCGCGATCGCGCTCGTGTGCGCATTGACCGCCGGCTCGGCCGCGCTCGTGCTAGCTGACCGCCCGCGCGGCGCTTCACGTGGGGTGTCGGACCGCGGCGGCAGCGCTGCACGTGTGATGTCGGGCCGCGCGCGCAGCGCCGTCGGCGCGTCGCTGCGCGGGGCGGCCGACATCCTCCGCGACGCCAGGCATCGGGCGGCGGCTCCGCTGCGGCGACTCCCCGCTCCAGCCGGACGGCGACCGAAGCGACGCGGTGGCGCCGGCGTCATCGGCTTCGTGATCCGCCGGCCCGTGTGGGTGCTCGGCGCGGCGTTCGCGCTCGCGGTGCTCGGATGGGTGGCGGATACTCAGACCTCGGTCCAGTCCGATGTGACCAAGCTCGTGCCGGCAACGATGCCGGCGCTGAAGGACCTGCACACGCTCGAGAACGTGACGGGCGTCTCCGGGGAGATCGACGTGACGGTCCGTTCAGCCGACGTCACCAATCTGAAGACGATCGAGTGGATGAGCGGCTACGAGCAGTCGCTGCTCGCCCATTACGGCTATCTGGAGACCAGGGGCTGCGCGCAGGCAACGCTCTGCCCCGCGCTGTCGCTGCCCGACCTGTTCGATGAAACTGGATCCCGCCCACCCGGGTCCGGGCAGGGCCAGAGCTCGCCGCTGACACAGGCCGGGGTGCGAGGCCTGCTCGCAGCGGTGCCGCCGTACTTTTCACAAGCGGTGATCACGCCCGATCACCATGAGGCGGTGCTCGCATTCGGCATCCGGCTGATGCCACTCGCCCGCCAGCAGCGGGTGATCGACTACATGCGCTCACAGCTGCACCCCCCGCCTGGCGTCACCGTGCGGCTCGCCGGCCTGCCCGTTCTGGCGGCGCAGGCCAACGCTGCGCTGTCGTCCTCACCGCGACGGTTGCTGACGCTGCTCGCCGGCCTGGTTGCAGTGGGTCTGGTGCTGCTGGCAGTGTTCCGCAATGTCCGGCGCGCGCTCGTCCCGCTCGTCCCGATCGCGCTCGCAACCGGTTGGTCGGCGCTGATCCTGTTCGCGACCAGGATCCCGCTCAACCCGATGTCTGCGACCCTCGGCGCGCTCGTGATCGCGATCTCGACCGAGTTCAGCGTGCTGCTGTCCGAGCGCTTCCGCCAGGAGCGTCGTGCCGGATACGGGTCGACAGAGGCGCTGTCGCGAACCTATCGCTCCACCGGCCGCGCCGTTCTCGCCTCCGGGCTGACCGCGATCATGGGATTTGCGGTGCTGATCCTGTCCGACATCACGATGCTGCGCGACTTCGGCTTCGTGACGCTGATCGATCTCTCGGTTTCGCTGGGCGGCGTATTGCTCGTGCTCCCCGCCGTGCTCGCGCTATCCGAGCGTCGCGGTGCGGTCGAGAGTCTCGGTGGGCTCGTCCTGCGCACCCGGGCGGCGCTTCCGAGGCCGCGGCGGCGGGCCCGGGTGGCGTGACCGAGCGCCCCGAGCGAGGGGGCGAGCCCTTCGCGAACAGGCTCGACCCGGACGCGGCCGCGGCGGCTGCGGCGCGACGGGGTGGATCGGAAGCGGCTCCACCCGCGGACGGATCCGAGCCGGCGACAGGGGCACCCAAGGACGGATCCGAGCCCGCGACGGGGGCACCCGCGGACGGATCCGAGTCGGCGACGGGGGCGCCCGCGGACGGATCCGAGTCCGCGACGGGGGCACCCGCGGACGGATCCGAGTCCGTCCCGCCGCCCAACGCCGACCATCCTCCTCGTCGCCTGGACCCGGACTTCGCCGCGGCGACCGCGGGGGAGACGGCTCGGGAGCACGTGCGCTCGCCGGTCATCGACACCCGGCCCTACCGGTGGATGATCGGCATCTTCGGTCTGGTCCTTGTATTGATCATCTCGGTCTACCAATTCGTCGCGCGCGGAGTCGGGACGGTTGGCGTCCCGGCCGGCAAGCAACTGCATGGCTTCGCGTCCCCCCTGGCCAACTCGACGCTCCAGGGGGACTCCAACCTCAACCCGCCGTGCACGCTCGCCAAGCACGATCGACGAGCGCTGAACGTCTGCCTGATCCTCAAGCACCAGCCGCTGGTGCTGACGCTGTTCGTCCCGAGCTCCAGCGACTGCACGCGTGAGGTCGACACGCTGCAAACCGTGTCCACGCGCTTCCGCGGAAGTGGCGTGGCATTCGCGGCCGTGGCGGTCCGAGGTGGACACGCCCAGACCGCGGCGCTGATCCGCTCTCACCACTGGACGATCCCGGTGGCGTATGACCTCGACGGGGCCGTGGGCGTCGCATATGGCGTCGAGACGTGCCCGATGATCGAGCTGGCTCAACGGGGCGGGGTCGTCGCCAACCGCCTGATCGGCAATCACTGGCTCGCCCCGGCGGCACTGGCGGCCCAAGTTCAGACGCTCGCCAACCATCCGGGATGAACGAGGAGGTCGATCTCGCGCCAGCGGCGGGCTTCGTCGAGCCTCAGCTGACGGACGAGTTTCCCGGCCTGCGACTCGACTGGGTCAGCGTCGCGCTGACCCCTCGACGTGACAGTCCACGGCCGATCAGACAGCGGCTGCAGACGCTGTCCAATCGGTATCGCGGCGCGAACGTCGTCGCGATGCGAACGCAGCCGGTGCCGCACGCATACCGCTCGTTCTTCCATCAGATCGGGCTGGACCCCGACGTGACGCGGATCCCGATCGAAGAGGCGGCAGTTGCCCGGCTGCTGGGCGGACGGTTTCCATCACGTGGCGTGGTCGAAGACGCGCTGCTGATCGCGCTCATCGAGACTGGCGTGCCGGTCTGGGCGCTGGACGCCGGGCTCGTTGACGCAGGCGGTCTGGGAATCAGGACAAGCGTCACCGGCGATCGGCTGGGATCCGGTGAGGACGCCGCCCCGCTGCCGCCGGGGCGACTGGTCGTGGCCGACGCGGAGCTGGTGCACGGGGTCCTGTTCGGTGACCTCGCGCGCGGTCACGCTGCAGACCGCCGGAGCACCCGCGCGGTCCTGTTTTCGGTCGGAGTCGAGGGAGTACCGGCGATCCATGTCGAGGAGACGCTATGGGTCGCCGTCGAGGTGTTGGCGTGGTCGGAGTAGAGGGCGGCCGAGAACCCACGGTCCCCGGCCGGCCTCGGCTTAGAACCGACGTCAGGGGTAGTAGGCGGTGATAAGCTGGGCCAGCCCACCAAAGGAGGGACCGTTGGCGCTCCTTGAGCAGGTCAACAATCCGTTTGTCTCATCACCGGCAGTCACGGAGGAGGCGGAGCGAGCCGCCCGCAGGTCTCTGCGGGAGCAGATCGCCAGGCTCGAGGGCGAGCTTGCCAGCGCGTTCGTGACGGCGTATCCGATGGGGGGACTGGACCAGCCGCAGCCGAAGCGTGCCGCGCCGCGGCTGCTGGACATCGGCGAGCTCGAGCAGGTCCGCGATGAGCTGGCGGAGCGCCTGCACGCCGCGCGCGTATCGATCGCCGAGCGCGCGGAGGTTCAATCGGCCAACCGCGTCTATCTCGAGCGGATGTTGCTCGAGCCGGCGAAGCATCGCTTCGCCCGCGTCTATCTTAAGGACATCGGGGAGCCCGGCTGTGGCGCCTACGAAGTGAGACCGCGCCTTGGGCTGGTCGGGATGCTGATGGGCTGGTGGCAGGTCAAGCTTTCCTCGGGCTGTCCGTTACCCCGGGGCCGTGGCTCCGGCCGCGGCCCGTAGACGGTTCTCCTTCAAGCGAAGTAACCTCGTTTCGGGATGCGTGAGCTGTTGAGGACGGGGGCCGGAGCGGTCCTGGTCGTCATGATCATGTTTATTGGGAGCTTCGTGCTGTGGCTCGGCACGCCCCTGCTCTGGCTGTGGGTGGGCTCGCAGATACAGGGCTCCAGCGGCTCGATCGGGGCCGCGCTCGGAACGATGGCGATCGGCGTGGTCGTGACGATCGCGGTGATCGCGTTCGTGCTCTCGAAGCTGAGCAATGTCTACCGCGCCAACCGACAGGCGCGCGGCCGCGACGATCCGGGGCACTTCGTGCTCGAGAGCGTGCTCGTGATCAGTGCCGGGTTCACGATTGTCGTTTTCATCGTGTGGTTCTTCTTCTTCGCCGGGGCGAGCCCGATCCCGATCGGAATTCAGTTCTGAGGCTCGCGGTGGCGTCCCGGTCCCGCGCCAAGACGCGGGACCGGTCCGGTTGGTGGCAGGTGACTCCTAGGCTGGAACGAGCTCGAGCTCGGGAGATGCGCAGGTCTCGAGTTGCTTGGCGAGAAGCCGCCGTTGCCGCTCGGTCAGGTCGCCGATCTGCTTCTTCTCGTTGATCTGATTGCGCATCAGGAACTTTCGGCATCGCGTACTACCCCAGCGCCGCTGGCTCAGCAATAGATCTCCAACTGACCAGGTGCTCGCCTCCCAAGGGCAGGCGAGGATGACATCCGCGGCGGAGATCTCACTATGGGCGATCCGTCGCTTGAGGTCCGCCCGCGCGAGCCTGACCTCATTGGCTCGCTCGAGGGCTCGCATCCGTTGCGGCCCGTCGGTCATCATGGCGCTCTGCGTCATGTACTTATCTCTCTCCCTGCTTCCTCGTCCACCGAAGTGGACATCGTTGACCGATCCCCAGGGACGCGGGTGCGTTCCCAGCCCGAAGCCCGCTGGGGTACTACTGAATTCTTTGTCGCCCCCGGGCGGGAATCATCCCCACCTCGCATGATCTCCACGCCGCTGGCCGACCGTTCCGACGCGGGAGAAGCTAATGGAATCGGCTAGTAACAGCAACGTCACATCTCCGTGAGCATGCGCTTAGAGCGGCATTTTCTTACCCCCGCAAGGCTTGTGCAGGAGCGGACAATCTGACCGGTTTTCTTGAACGCTCCAGAATGTTGGAACGCAACACGACCGACTGTGCGCTATACGCCCACAGCGTGAAAGCCATACCACGTGCGACTCCCTACTCGTCGCCGGCGGGAAGCGCGCCGTGCTCGGCCTCAAAGGTCTTCTTGCACCGGGCGAAGATGTCGAGTGCCTCGTCGAGCGTGTCGCGCTCGTGGGTGGCCATCACGCTCGTGCGCAGCAGCGCACCGGCCGGTGGGACCGCGGGATGAAGCGCCACGTTGACGAACACGCCGGCTTCGTAGAGCGCCTTCCACAGCAGCGCCGCCTTCCAGTCGTCACCAATCACGAGCGGGACGACCGGGGTCACCACGTCCGTGCCGTCGGCAAGGCGGGTCGGAGCCACGACGCGGAACCCGAGCTCGCTCAGGCCCCCGTGGAGGTAGCGGGCGTTGTCGAGCACGCGCGCGAACAGCGCCCGGCCCTCGTCTGACCGGCAGATCCGCGTCGCCGCCAGCGTCGCGCCGATCGCGGCGGGCACCGCCGACGCGGTGAACATGAACGGCCGCGACTGAATCCGCAGGAACTCGATCACATCAGCGGGACCCGCGATCACCCCCCCGCAGGACGCAAGCGACTTCGAGAACGTCGCCATCCGCAGGTCGACCCGATCCTCGATCCCGAAGAGCTCGCACGTACCCGCCCCGCGCGCGCCGAGCACGCCGAGTGCATGCGCCTCGTCGACCATCAGCCGCGCGCCATGGCGGCTGCACAGCTCGACGATCTCCGGCAGCGGCGCGACGTCTCCCTCCATCGAGAAGACGCCGTCGACGACCACCAGGATCCCGCCGCCGTCGCTCTCGGCCTGCTGCAGGCGTTTCTCGAGCAGATCGAGGCGGTTGTGACGGAAGGCGCGCAGCTTGGCGCGCGAGAGAATGCATCCGTCGAGGATCGAGGCGTGGTCGCCGGAATCGGCGATCACCGTGTCACTCGGCCCGAGGATCGTTCCGAGCGCGCCAAGGTTGGCCTGGTGGCCGGTCGTGAACACGAGCGCCGCCTCTGTGTCGAGCCACTCGGCGAGCTCCTGCTCGAGCTCGAGGTGAAGCGCCGTCGTCCCGTTCAGGAATCGCGAGCCGGTCAGCCCCGTGCCATAGCGATTCAGGGCGTCGAGCGCGCCCTGCTTGACGCGCTCGTCGCCTGTCAGCCCAAGGTAGTTGTTGGATCCGAGCATGATCCGCCGCTTGCCCTCCATCTCGACCGCGGGCAGCGTTGGTCCCTCGAGCACGTGGAAGTAAGGCAGGGCGTCCAGTTCGCGGGCCGCCTTCAGCTGCTCGAGCCGCTCGTGCTCGCGCGCTTTGGCGAAGACGTCGATGGAGGTAGGCACGGCGGGTTATCGTAACGGGCCGGCTTCGGCGGAATCGGCCGAGCTACGCGTTAGCATCCGCCGCGATGGGTGACGAGCTGATCCCAACCGCTCCAGATCCGGAGGAGGAGATCGTCGACGGGTTGCCGGTGTTTGCCGACGTGCGCGCGATCGAGCGGGTCTCTCCAATCGCCCTGCCGGCCGTCCAGGCCGCCGCTGCGGCGGCGACCGGTTTCGTCGCCGGCGCCGCAACGATCGCGCTCGTGCGGCGCCACAGCGCGCGCAAGCATGCCCGCGCGCAGCGACGAGCACCTCGGCGGCCCGTCGACATGCTGCCGATCGTCGCCAGCCGCACGTTCCTGATCGACGTGCACGTGCTCGCCAAGCCCGGCGAGTGATCGAGGCCGGAGAGTGATCGAGGTCCGCACTGAGGTGCGGCCGCCGTGGCCATTCCGCATGCCCCGCCGGGTCGGACTCGACCGCGTCAATCGTCTGCGCAGCGGCGTGCTGACGCGCCTCCTGCACGCGGGTGAGCAGCCGGTGATCGTTCGGGTCGCCCAGCCGGCGCCCGACCGCGTCCTGTTCGGGGCCGAGGCAGCCGATCGGAGTGCAGCGCAATGGGGGATCGAACGGATGCGGCGCGTGGTCGGGGTCGACCACGACCTGCGTCCGTTCCACGAGCGCTTCGGCCGCGACCCGCTAATCGGGGCGGCCATGCGCGCCGATCGCGGGCTGCGCGTGTTCGGGCGGCCCGACCCGTTCGAGGCGCTGGTGTGGGCGATCTGCGAGCAGTTGATCGAGTACGAGCGAGCGGCCGAGATCCAGCGGCGGCTGACGTGGGCGCTCGGTCGCAAGTGTGGGAGGACCGGCATGCGCGACGCTCCGTCGGCCGCTGTCCTGGCGCGACAGGCACCGGCGCGCCTCGAGGCGCTCGGCCTGTCCGCGGGCCGCGCGATGACGCTGATCCGATGCGCCCGGGAGGTCGCGGGCGGCCGCGTCGATCTCCACGACGCCGAGCACGAACGAGGCTGGCGGCGGCTGCTGGCGATTCGCGGGATCGGCAGCTGGACGGTCCAGACGATGGGGTTGACCGGCCAGGGACGGCTCGATCAGTTGCCCGCTGGCGATCTTGCCTACATCAAACTGGTCGGCCGGCTGCAGACGGGCGATCCGTGTGCGCGCGCCACCGAGGAGGAGGTCGCAGCGTTCTTCGAGCGCTACGACCCGTGGGCGGGCCTGGCCGGGACCTACGCGTTAAAGGGGACCCGCGCCCCCGCTGCTCGGGTCCCCGCCCGACTCGCCGCTTGACCCGATCCACGCGTGGTCGGCGAGCTCGTGGATGTACTGCGCGATCACGCCTCTGGCCACCCGCTCGTCTCGAGGCGGCCTGGCGGCCTCTGCGCGGTCGGGCGCTCTACGATCGTTCATGAGGTCTCTTTTCGCCGCGTTACGTAGTACGATGGTTATCGAACGATATCAAAGTACGATGATCGTCGTACAACACTCGATCAGATATGGACCATGAGCACGCAGGCCACTGAGCAGATCGCGCATCCCTCCCGCGTCGAGATAGAGCTCAGTGCCGTTCTCCACGCGCTGAGCGACCCCGTCCGGTTGAAGATCGTCGCGAAGCTTTCGGAGCTCGGCTCAGAGCACACCTGCTCGAGCTTCGACCTGCCGGTCACGAAGTCGACCTGCACGCATCACTTCAAGGTGCTCCGCGAGGCCGGTGTGATCCACCAGCGCCTGCAAGGCACCTCGAGGATCAACACGCTCCGCAGGGAGGATCTCGAGGCGAGGTTCCCCGGCCTACTGGACGCGATTCTGCAGTCCGGGCGAGGGCGCGTAGTCAGACGGTAGGCCCGCGCAGTCCCTCGAGCAGGCGTCGCAGGGTCTGACCCATCTCTTCTCTTGCCGTGGCGGGATCGTCCGCCCTGGCCACGACCATCGCCGCCTCGTCCAGCGCCCCGAGCAGGACATGCGCAACGGCCCGGGTCGGCTGGGGGGCCATCTGGCCGGCGTCAATCGCGCTCTGCACCACGGCCTCGATCACGCCCAGGCTGTTTTCGGCGTCGATCGCGCGCCATGCGTCCCAGCCGAGCACCGACGGTCCGTCGATCAGCACGATCCGCTGCATCTCCGGACTCATGCAGGCGTCCAGAAATGCATTGATTCCGTGCACGAGCTCGTTCCACGGGTCGGGCTGCGAGCCGGCCTCGAGCAAGACTCGCTGGGTGGTCTCGGCGCTCACCTGCACGAGCACTGCCTGGAAGAGCTCCTCCTTGCCGCCCCGGAAGTGGTGGTAGAGCGCTCCGCGCGTGACGCCAGCAAGCTGCACGATCTCCTCGGTACCGACGCCCGCGTAGCCGCGCTCCGCAAACAGCGCTCGCGCTGCGGCGATCAGCGCAGCAGTGGTTGCCTCCCGCTGCTCGATCTTGGTCCGCGGACGATCAGGCGCACCCTTGACATCCATACTGTCTGTATGTGACGATTCCATTGACATACAACCTGTACGTAACACTACCTGAGGTGGCCTGAATGCCTGAGATCCAGCTCTCGCAAGGAACCATCGAATACCACGAGCAGGGGTCCGGTCCTGCCGTGGTCCTGATTCACGGGGCGCTCGTCAACGGGCGCGTATGGGATCGCGTGCGCGACTCGCTGCCCGAGAACCTCCGCTGCATCGTGCCCGAGCTGCCGCTGGGATCGCACCGCATCCCGATGAACGCGGACGCCGGCCTTTCTCCGCGCGGGCTCGCCGCGTTGATCGCGGAGCTGCTCGAGCGGCTCGAGCTGGAGAACGTGACCCTCGTCGGCAACGACACCGGTGGCGCCCTGTGCCAGTTGGTCGCCGCGCATCATCCCGAGCGGTTAGGCCGTCTGGTGTTGACCAATTGCGATGCATTCGAGCACTTCCCGCCGCCGTCGTTCAAGCTGGCCGTCCGCCTGATGAGGCTCCCGGGCGCGATCGCGATGCTCGATCTCGGGGGGAGGATCCCCGCCGTCCGCCGCCGCTCGATGTCGATCATGAAGCTGACGACCGATCCGATCCCGGACGAATTGGTCAAGGAGTGGATGGCGCCGCTGCACGACCGCCGGATCCGCCGCGATCTCGGGAAGGTGCTACGTGGCATGGGGCCCGAGCCGATGCTCGCCGCCGCCGAGCGTCTACGCGACTTCGATCGCCCCGCACTGATTGTGTGGGGGATGCGCGACGTGGTGTTCCCGCGCGAGGATGCGCAGCGGCTGGCGGACACATTGCCGAAGGCGCGGCTCGAGCGGATCGAGGATTCGCGGACGTTCGTGCAGGTGGATCGCCCCGAGCGGCTCGCGGAGCTGCTCGCCGAGTTCGTATCAGAACCCGCGATGACGTAAATTGACCGGCCGCCGGCGGGGTATCGTCGGTTAGATGAGCAAGCGTCTTGTTCTGCTGCTGGCGCTCACGTGCGGCGCCGCGGTCGGCAACATGTATTACGCGCAGCCGCTGCTGCACACGATCGCGGGCGCGTTTTCGGTGTCGGAAGGCACCGCCGGCTTCCTGATCACGGCGACGCAGGTCGGCTACGTCATCGGGCTGGTGGCGCTCGTCCCGCTCGGAGACCTGCTCGAGCGACGGCGGCTGATCACCCGCGCTTTGATGGTGAGCGCCATCGCGCTCGCCGTGGCCGCCGCGGCCCCGAGCCTCGGCGTGTTCGCGCTCGCGATCGCGGCGGTGGGTATCACCTCCGCGGTCGCGCAGATCATCGTGCCGATGTCCTCGAGCCTCGCCGCCCCGGGCGAGCGCGGCCGCGTCGTGGGGACCGTGATGAGCGGGCTGCTGATCGGGATCCTCGTGGCGCGCACGGTCAGCGGCCTGCTCGCGGCCGCTCTCGGCTGGCACATGGTGTATGTGCTCGCGGCGGTGATGATGGTCGCGCTGGCGTTCACGCTGCGCGTGGCGCTGCCTCAGGTGCCGCCCACCGAGCGCCTGCCGTACCGCCAGCTGATGGCATCCGTGCTGCGACTGGTACGAGAGGAACCCGTTCTGCGTCTGCGGATGGCGCTCGGCGCCGCGGCGATGGGGTGCTTCAGCGTGCTGTGGACCTCGCTCGCGTTCCTGCTCTCCGGTCCTCCTTACCACTACGGCAACGCCGCGATCGGCCTGTTCGGCCTGGCCGGCCTCGCCGGCGCGCTGATCGCGCCGGTGGCGGGGCGCCTGGCGGACCATGGCCACGGCCGCGCCACGACCACGGCGATGATCCTGGTGACGCTGATCAGCTGGGGCCTGCTGGCACTCGGGCAGACCTCGCTCGCATGGCTGATCATCGGGATCGCCGTGCTCGACCTCGGGGTCCAGGGGCTGCACATCTCAAACCAGAGCGCGATCTACGCGCTGCGCCCGGAGGCGCGCAGCCGCCTCACCACCGCCTACATGGTCGCGTACTTTATCGGCGGGGCGGCGCTGTCGGCGGCCACCTCGGCGCTGTACTCGATCGAAGGCTGGGCCGGGGTGTGCGTCCTAGGTACGGCGACCGCGCTGACGGCGCTGATTGTCTGGGGCGTCGCTCAGGCGATCGGCGGTCGGGAACCCGTCGGCGCGTTGGAGTAGATCGGGGCCCGCCCACCCGAACACCACAACGAAGTGTTCCGAACACCGATACACTAGAACAGTGCCCGGGCCCGTCGTACGCGCCTCCGTTCCGGACCTGGTGTTCGCCGAGCTGCGGGGCGCCATCCTCAGCGGCCGATATGCGCCCGGAGAGCGGCTGCCCACGCAACGCACGCTGGCGGCCGAGCTGGACGTCAACATGGCGTCGGTGCGCGAGGCGCTGGGGCGCCTCGAGCAGCTGCGCCTCGTCGAGATCCGGCACGGCGATGCCACGCGCGTACGCGACTGGCGGGTTGCCGGCGGGCTCGAGGCGCTCGCGCTGCTCGGCTCGAGCGATGCCGAGACGATCGGCGCCCTGTTCGAGGCACGGCGGCTGCTGCTGGTCGAGGCGGCGCGTCTGGCGGCGTCCAGACGCAGCGAGGAGCAGGGCTCCAAGCTCCGCGAGCTTGCCGGCGCGATCCCGGCGGCCGCGGACGACGGCGCCGCGCTGATCGCCGACTGGGAGTTCATGGCGGCCCTGATCGAGGCCGCCGGCAATCTCGTCTTCCAGCTGATCATGAACTCGGTGCGCGAGCTCTACCTGCCAAACGCTGCAGCGTTCACGGGAGTGGTGGCTGGGCGCGATGAGCTCGCGCCGCTGTACGCCGAGGTTGCCGGCGCGGTTGCTGCGCGCGATGGGGAGGCGGCGGCCGCGGCGATCGGGCGGCTCGCCGCGGCGCAGGAGAAGCGGATGGCGGGCCGGTGGTGAGCGGCCTCGACGAGCTGGTGGAGGCAGGGCCCTGGCCGAGCCGCGCGGTGCTGAGAGGGTTGCTGGCGCTGGCGCGACGGCCGCGAGGCCTGGCGCTGCTGCGCAAGCTGACCCCGGCCGACGAGGCCGCGACGAGCCTGCTCGCGCTCGAGGCCTACGAGGACCCGGAGCGGTCCGCCGCACTCGGCTGGGACCCCGATGCCGTCGTCTCCCGCGGTCGGGCGCTGCGCCGCGCGGAGGGCAGGCCGTGAGCCGGTTCTCGAGCGCGGACGTGTGCGTGGTCGGGGCAGGGGCCGGCGGCGCGGTCGTCGCGGCCGAGCTGGCCGAGGCCGGCGCGCGAGTGGTCGTGCTCGAGCAGGGGCCCGAGCACGACCCGGACTTGTTTACCGCACGGCCGCTAGAGATGATGGCGAGGTTGTACCGCGACGGCGGCCAGGTCGCCACGCTCGGCAACCCGCCGATCGGGCTGCCGCTCGGCCGCGGGCTGGGCGGCAGCACGCTCGTGAACTCCGGGACGTGCTTCCGGACCCCGCCCGCCGTGCTCGAGCGCTGGCGCCGGGAGTTCGGGCTCGAACTGGACGAGGCCTCACTGCGGCCGTGCTTCGAGCGCGTCGAGCAGATCCTCTCGATCGGCGAGGTTACGCCCGAGCTGGCGGGTCGCAACGCCGCGGTGATGAAACGGGGCGCCGAGCAGCTGGGTTGGTCGCATGGCTACCTGCGCCGCAACGCGAAGGGGTGCGTGGGATCGGGCGTGTGCGCGTTTGGCTGCCCGACATCCGCCAAGCAGCACACCGGGATCACCTACCTGCCGCGGGCTCGGGCGGCGGGAGCAGAGGTGCTTGCCGGGGCCAACGCGCTGCGAGTGCGGGTCAGCGCCGGCCGCGCGACGGGCGTGGATGCTGTGCGCGGCGGTCACGCGCTCGAGGTGCGCGCGCCGACGGTGATCGTCGCGGCCGGCACGATTCACACGCCGCTGCTGCTGCGCCGCAGCGGTCTGGGTCGTGGGTCGGGACAGCTCGGGCGCAATCTGTCGCTGCATCCCGCGACCGCGGCGATCGCGCGGATGGACGAGGTGGTCGAGATGTCCCGCGGCGTACCGCAGAGCTTCTACATCGACGAGTTCGCGGCCGAGGGGATCATGTTCGAGACCGTCGCCGGGCCGCCGTCGTACGCCGCGATGTCGCTGCCGCTGCACGGCCGCCGGCATGCCGAGGTGATGGCGCAGTACCCGCGGCTGGCGCAGCTCGGGTTGATGGTCTCCGACAGCTCGCGGGGGAGCGTGCGCACGGTCGCCGGGCGCCCCGTGATCCGCTACGACCTCGGCGAGGAGGACATGCGGAAGTTCCGGGTCGGGCTCGTCTATCTAGAGCGGCTGCTGCAGGCGGCCGGGGCCCGCGAGGTGTTCCTGCCGCTTTCACCAGGGGCCCGTCCCGAGCGGGCGCGGCCGCGTGACCTGAAGCTGATGGCGTTTCACCCGCTCGGCACGGCACGGGCTGACGCGCGGCCGGCTTGTGGCGTTGTCGACGGCTCGTTGCGCGTGCACGGGGTTTGCGGGGTCTACGTGGCCGACGGGTCCGTCGTGCCCAGCGCGTTGGGCGTCAACCCGCAGGAGACGATCATGGCGCTGGCGACGCGGCTGGCGTGGGGGCTGGCTGCGGCTTAGGCGGGCGGTATCGGGCTGGGGATGGGGGTGGGTGAGTGGCAGATGCGGCCGTGAACGTCACACTCAACCCGCGCCAGCCAGTGAGTGTGACGTTGACGGCGTGGTGGGCCGTCAACGTCACTTTCACCCGGCAGGACAAGTTGAGCGTGACGAAAACGGCCAAACCGCCCTCTTCCTAAGCCAAATGCCGGGCAGATCAACCCAGAGGCACCGGCGGAGACCGGGGGGCCGAAACCGACCCGCGACCCCGTCACACCCCTTGCCCCGCCAGCACCTCATTCGTCGATGCCTGATACGCCGCGTTCGGGTTTGAGATCAGGTGCTCGCCCAGCATCCACTGTCCGTAGGCGTTCCATTGGTTCTGGTCCTGCCAACCCCACGGATTTGCGCTGTTGGATGGGAAGAAGACGGGGAGCGTCGCGCGGACGCTGGCGAGCTGGAACTTGGGATCGAGCCCGGGGTTGGCCCTGACGAGGCTCTGGACGCCGGCGGCGGGGTCGCGGCGGACCGATTCGTACCCGCGCGCCATCGCCTGGACGAGGCGGCGGACGATGTCGATGTGATCGGTGAGCAGGCTGCGCCGCACGACGAGCACGAGCTCGTTGTAGGTGGGGACGCCGACCTGCTCCATGTGGATCACGTTCGGATGCTTGCCCCGCTCGGCGAGCTGGATCGCCTCGTAGTTCCAATAAGCGCCGAGGGTCGCGTCGACGCGTCCGGAGAGCATCGCGGGCACGAGGTTCGAGCCGACGTTGATCTCCTGGACGGAGCTCTGCGGGATGCCCTCGTGCGCGAGGATCGTCGTCAGGTAGGCATGCTGGTAGGCGATGCCAGCGTCTCCGACCTTCTTGCCGCGCAGCTGCGAGGCCTTGGTGATGTGCTTGGAGCCGATCGAGACGATCGAGGTCAGTGGCTTCTGAACGAGCGCGGCGACCGACACCAGCGGGTGGGTCGGGTTGGCGTTGCGCTCGAGCATCACCTCCGGCTCGTAGGAGATCGCGGCGTCCACCTTGCCGGCCGCCAGCAGCTGTAGCGGCGTCGCGGGGTCCGCGGGAACCTGCACGTGGACGTTCAGTCCGGCCTTCTTGAAGTCGCCCTCCGCCAGCGCCTGGTAGATCCCGACGTGGTCGGCGTTCGGCAGCCAGTCCAGCATCAGATTGATCTGCTGGGTCCCGCCCGAGTTGGTAAGCGTCTCGTTCTTGGCGCCACAGGCCGCGAGCCCGAACAGCGGGATCGTCGCGGCGGCGATTGCGAGCAGGCGTTTCATTGGGGATGGTCTCCTCTGGATTGGTACGCCCATGGAACGGCCAGACGCTCGGCGAGAGCGAGCAGGCCGAATAGGGCGATCGCGAACAGCGACAGGATCACGACGGCGGCGACCGCCCGCGCCGGCAGCACCTGGTTGATCGACAGCAGGATCTGGAATCCGAGCCCGGAGCTCGATCCGTTCCACTCGGCGAATACGGCGCCGATCACCGAAACGGCGACTGCGATCTTGGTTCCCGTCAACAGGCCGGGAAGAGCGGCGGGAAGCTCGACGTGGCGGAACGTCCGGAGCCTGGTGGCGTCGAACGTTCTCATCAACTTCAGAAGCTCGGGGTCGACGGCGGAAAGCGCGGCCAGCGTCGTGACGACGATCGAGAAGAACGAGACGAGCGCGACCACCACCACCTTCGGCAGCAGCCCGAACCCTAGCCAGAACGCCAGGATCGGCGCGAGGATCACCACCGGCACGGCTTGCGAGCCGATCACGAGCGGATAGGCCGCGCGGCGCAGCGTCGCCGAGAAGTGGATCGCAAACGCGAGCAAGACACCGGCGATCGCGGCGACAAGGATCCCGAGCACGACCTCTTTGGCGGTCACGAGGAAGTTCGACCACAGCAGCGAGCGGTCGTCGAACAGCGAACTCGCCACCTGGTGGGGCGGCGGCAGCACGAGCGGATCGACGCCCCCGAGGTCGACATACAGCTCCCACACACCCAGCAACGCGAGTAGCAGCAGGGCAGCCGGGAGCCAGCGAAGCACGCGCCTCATTCGCGCACCCCCAGCGCCTCGAGCGCCTTCTCCTTGAGCGACACGACGTCGGTCTCGGTCCGCCGGCGAGGGCGCGGAAGGTCCACGTCGAGCTCGGCAACGGCGTGGCCGGGGCGGGGCGACATCACGACGACGCGATCGGCGAGCACGACCGCCTCCTCGACGTCGTGAGTGACGAGCACGACGGTGCGCGGCTCGGTCTCGAGCACGTGCCCGAGCCATCCCTGCATCTCGTAGCGGGTGATCGCGTCAAGACCGGCGAACGGCTCATCGAGGGCGAGCACGGGTTTGCCGGCGAGCAGCGTCCGAAGGAACGAGACCCGCTGGCGCATCCCGCCCGAGAGCTCCGCGGGGCGAGTCCGCTCGAAGCCCCCCAGGCCGAAGCGCTCTAGCCAGGGGGCAGCCGCCGCGCGGGCCTCCGCGCGCGATACGCCACGGGCACGCAGCGCAAGGCCGGCGTTGTCGAGCGCGCTCAGCCACGGCAGCAGCAGGTCGCGCTGCGGCATCAGCGCCGCGGGGGCCGCGTCGACGGTGCCGCTGTCTGGCCTCTGCAGCCCGCAGATCAGCTCGAGCAGGGTCGACTTCCCGCAGCCGCTCGGTCCCACGACCGCCACCACCTCGTTGGCGCGCGCACGCAGCGACATGCCGGACAGTGCCTGTACGGCGCCGCGCTTGGTGACGAATGTTCGGCTCGCGAGCTCTACCTGGATCCCGGCGGGTCCCTGAAGATCGCGAGGCTCCTGTGTGGGAGCCTCGATCATTGTCCTTGTCGCTCCCTCCGCGGGCATTACCCCACAGGTTCGAAGGGTCAGCGCCGGGTCGTGTAGGGCGCTATCTCAGCCGGCTTTCCCGCCAGCCCCCCTGTGTTTTTCACGTGACGAAGTTCAGATCCTACCGCGTGCGCTACGGTCTCCCGATGGGGATGAAGGTTCGCGGCGGAGTCCTCAATACGTGCGTCGGCGCCGCCGCAGCAGCGGTGATCGCGGTCGGCGCGTGCGCAACCCAAGCTTCCGCGCGGGGTGGGCGGGCTCGATTCCTCCCCCGGATCGGCCCCGCGATGGGGATCATCCCCCCCGTCGGCGAGCAGCAGGAGATCGCGGTCGGCTCGAACCTGCCGGCCGTCTACCACGGTGGTCAGGTGATGCGCGGGCCCGTGCGGGTCCACACGATCTTCTGGGCGCCCGCGGGCTACCGGTTCGACGGACCCCCCGGTCCGGGGATCCTCGGCTACGAGCCGATGATCGAGCAATTCGTGGCCGACAGCGCGATCGATTCCGATTCGCTGGACAACGTGTTCTCGGTGCTGCGCGAGTATCCGGATCGCTTCGGCCCGGGCCGGTACGCGTTCCGGTACCGACCGCCGGTCGACGCGATCGACGACCACCATCCGTATCCGCCGCGGCGCGAGCAGTGCGCCTCGCCATCCGGGACCGCCACCTGCGTGACCGACCTCGAGGTTCAGCGTGAGCTCGATCGCCTGATCGGCCATCGTCGCGGACGGGGTCTGGGCGATCTGTGGTTCGTGTTCCTGCCGCCCAACGTCGATACATGCATCGCGCCCGGCGAGTGCGGAACCAACGCGTACGCCGGCTACCACTCGCTCTCCAACGTCGGACACGGCCCGGTGATCTACTCGATCATCGTCGACCCGCTGATCGAGGTGCAGAACATTCCGGGTGCCGATCCGCGCGGTAACCCGGAGGCCGAATCCTCGATCGATACGGTTGCCCACGAGGCGGTCGAGGCGGTCACGGACCCGAAGGGCGTGGGGTGGATGGATCCGAACGGCTTCGAGGTCGGCGATAAGTGCGAGGACGGACCCCAGGTCGGCACGCCGCTGGGCACGGCGCCGAACGGGTCGGTGTACAACCAGCTGATCGCCGGCCACCAGTATCTGATCCAGGGGATGTGGTCGAACACGCGGCATGGGTGCGTGACGCGATCGAGCTCGAGCAGCTCGCCGCTGCCGCTGCCGACCATCAGCCTCGACCAATTCAGCTCGCGGGTCCAGGGAGGGATCGGAAGCGCGCGCGGAGGAGTCTCGGTGCGGGTCTCGCTCTGGCGGGCTGGGCAGGTGGTCGCTCGGGGCTCGGGGCGGACCCGGGCCGACGGCAGCTGGGGCCCGGTGTCACTCGGATCGCATGCGGTCGGCGATGACCGGGACGTGATCGTGGTGCGGTATGGGCGAGGGGGCCCTCGCGCGCAGGAGATCGAGACCGGCAGCGGCGGCGATCCGTTCATCGCCTCGGGCTGGACCGGGTGGTTCGCGCTCGATCACGGCTACCAGGTGCAGCGCAATTCGATCCTGCTCTCACCGTGTGCGCAGACCGGTGTCCTGCGGGTGCTCGTAAACGGGTCGGTCACCGGCTCCCCGCTCGACGTCTGCCAGACCGAGACCGGTGTATCTGTCGTGCCCACGCCGCGGATCGACGCTTCGACATCGCTGCGGATCTCGAGCGAGGACAACCGCGCCAGCACCCTGAGCAACGGTAACGGTGCGCTCGTGAAGCTCACCATTCCCGCGGGCGAGCCCGGTGCCGTGAGCGCCGTTCAGAACGATCAGATCTTCTTCGAGCCGAGCGGATTTCCCTCGTGTACCGCCGAGTTGCGAATCGGGCTCGTGCGCTGTAGCGGCCTGGTGCCGGGCGCTCATTACACGGTCGTTCGGGGGCGGGGCCGCGCTCGGTCGCGTGCCCGTGCTCGCGCGGACGGCAACGGCGAGGCGTTCTTCGGCGTCGGCGTGAGGGCCGGGGATGTGGTCGTCCTGCTCAATCGGGGCGGTCGCGTGCTCACGAGGCTGCATGTCGCGCATCTGCGGGTCGACCTCCGCGGAACGCAGACCGTGATCGCCTCCGGCCGCTGCCAGCCCGGCGAGTACTACGGGCCACCTCTGCAGCGCGTCCCGGCGAGCGGGGCGGTCGGGCTCGGCATCTCTGGCACGGGCACGATCTGTCCGATGGACGGGGACGCGAGGGGGCTCTCGGCGGCGGACATCGCACAAACCGATGAGTTCAGCGGCGGCATGACGACGACGCAGGTTCCGTTGCTCGAGGGAACCGCCCCGGCGAACGACGCCACGCTCTACGGGCCGTTCGTGGCGCTGGCGCGAACCGGTCTGCCCGGAGCCCACGGATCGGTGATCCCCGCTCCCGCGCGCGTGGCGCTGACGATCACTCCCGCCGGTGGTGGCGCGGCCGTGTTTCGCGCCTCGAATGTCGCGGTGCCCGGCGGAGTCCCCGTGCGGGGCCTGCCCGCCGGCGCGTACCTCGCGCGCTGGGTGCTTGTCGATTCGGGCGGCGACACGCGAACCGTGAGCACCCACTTCGTGGAGGCGGGCTGACGCGTGGCTCGCGATCACGATCAGATCCCCACAGGCAAGGTCCGCCGCGCGACCAGCACGACGGCGGCGCTCGGGCCAAGCGGGGCACGGCTCGCGGGCAGCATGATCGCCGGGCTCGCGCGCTCGCCGGAGCGGGCGCGGGAGATGCTCGAGGCGCGTCACATCGAGATGGCCGAGCAGGCGGTCGCCGTGCTCGGAAACCTGCGTGGTGGAGCGATGAAGATCGGGCAGCTCGCCTCGTTCGTCGATGTCGAGTTCCTGCCCCCCGAGTTCCGCGCGATCTACCAGGAGAAGCTGGGTCAGCTCCGCGACGCCGCGCCGGCGATGAGCTGGGAGAAGGTGAAGCGAGTGTTGGAGCGGGAGTGGGAGGAACCGATCTCGGAACTGTTCGAATCGATCGAACCCGAGGCCGTCGCGGCGGCGTCGATCGGGCAGGTGCATCGCGGCGTGCTCGCCGACGGCCGCCAGGTCGCAATCAAGGTCCAGTATCCGGAGATCGCCGACGCGCTCGCGTCAGATCTGGACATCGCATCGGTGATGATCCGGCTGGGCAAGGCGATCGCGCCGGGCCTCGATCCCGAGGTCGTGGCCAGCGAGCTGCGCGGGCGCGTGCTCGACGAGCTCGACTTCGAGCTCGAGGCGCAGCAACAACGGGCGTTCGCGCGCGCGTATCGCAGCCATCCGTTCGTGTTCGTGCCGGGCGTCGTGAGTTCGCTCTCGCGCCGGCGCGTGCTCGTCTCGGAGTGGGTCGATGGCCTGAAGTTCGAGCAGATCCTCGAGCTGGATCAGGAAGAGCGCGACCGAGTGGGCGAGATCATCGTCCGGTTCTTCTTCGGTTCGGCCGACCGGATCGGGAGATTCAACACCGATCCGCATCCGGGCAATTACCTGCTGATGGCGGACCGCCGGATGGCGTTTCTCGACTTCGGCAACACGGTGTCGGTCAGTCGCGAGGCGCTCGCAATCTCTCGCCTGGCGCTGGCGGCTGCCGTCGAGGGAGATGCGGAGCAGTTCACCCAGCGTGCGGCCGACCTCGGCTATGTCCGCAACCTTGATCGGATCGACCGCGAGATGCTGCTCGGGCAGGCGCAGCTCGTCGGGGACTGGTATCTGCGAGACCGTGAGCTGCGGATCGATCCGGAGTACGTCGCGCGGATCGTGGAAGCGCTGATCGACCCGCGCGCGATGGAGGGGGCGTTCAGGCTCGTCCGTCAGATGAAGATCCCGCCCGAGGAGATCTGGCTGCGGCGGGTCGAGACGAGCGTGCTCGCGGTGCTGGGACAGCTGCACGCCAAGCGCAACTGGTTCCGGATCATGCTGGAGGCGCTCGGTGGCGAGCCGGCGACGGAGCTCGGGCGCGAGGATGGGGAGTTCTGGGAGCGTCGCGGCCGGCTGTAGCAGTTCCGGCGATACACAGCGCACCTTGCGCCCGACCCTGCAGGTAGAGCCCCTATGCGACTACCGGCTGAGTGAGCGCTTTGACGAACTCCTCGAGCTGATCAGTGCGCCAGCACTCGAACGCGACGCAGTGCTTCTCGTACGCCGCGATCACGCTGTCGCCGTAGTTCCAGTAAAGCCGCGGCTCGGGATTCAGCCAGAACGTGCGGCCCGCCTTGGCGGTGATCGCCGCGAACACGTCATCGCGAGGCGGGCGGCCGTTGGTGCGGGCGTCGCCAAGGACGATCACGGTGGCCCGCGGGTGCAGCTCGTCGACGATCAACGCCAGGAACTCGGTCCAGACACGGCCGTAGTCGGTGTAGCCGGAGATGTCAGCCACGCCCGCGTCCTTGGAGATCGCCTCGCTGGCGGCGCGAAAGTCCCGCTCGCGCTCGAACACCTCGGTGACCTCCGAGATCCGCTCGATGAACACGAACGAGCGCAGCTTGCGGAACGCGTCGTGGAGCGCGTGCAGCACGCTGAGGAAGAACGTGCTGGCGCTGGTGACGGATGTGCTGACGTCGCACAGGACGAAGATCTCGGGCCGGCGCGGTCGCTGCGGGCGGTACTTCAGCGTGATCGGGACGCCGCCCGTCTCGAGCGAGGCACGCATCGTCCGGCGGACGTCGACGTGGGCATGGCGCTTGCGGCCCCGCAGCTCTTGGCCCTGGGTGGCGAGCCGGCGTTTGAGCTGCGAGACGACCTTGTGGACCTGCGCGAGGTCCTGGATCGGTCCCGTCGGCAGCGCCCGGTCGAGCTCGTTCAGCGGCCGCTTCGGCGGTAGGGTCGCGGTCCGTTCGATCAGTCCCCGCTCGAGCTCTCGGCGCAGGTGCTGCTCGAAGCGCCGCAGCTGGTCTCTGGGGACGCCCTGCTGGCGAGGATCGTCATCGGGGAGATCGGGCTGGGGCTCGGTCCGAAGCCCGAGCGCGCGTCTGATCCGCTGCACGTCGACGCCGAGTACGCCCGATCCCTCGCCGCGGCCGAACGCGGCGATCGCGAGCCGCGCCAGGTCACTCAGCGCCGCGTCGGATCCGTCCCGCAGGGCTGCCGCGATCTGCTGGCGAAGCGTCTCGAGGTCGACCTCCTGTGCATCGCCGCCGAGCTGACCTTGCCGGTCGCCCTCGGTGATGTTGCGCCGTGTGGCCTCGGCCTCTGCGGCGCGGAAGAAGAAGCGGTCGAAAACCAGCTCGAACACGTGGCGGTCCTCGGGCGACTTGGCGAGCGTCGCCGCCAGCGTCTCCTTGAAGTCGTCGTGCTTGGTCCACGGGACGTGCTGGAGCGCCTCGAACGCGTCGAGCATCTCGGAGGTGCCGATCGCCATCCCCTCCTCGCGCAGGTCCTCGGCGAACGCGAGCAGATGGCCGTCGAAGCTGTCGAGCCCCTGATGCGGGATGCCCCGGTAGGCGGCGTTGCTAGGCGGCCGGTCTGGCATCGGCTGGCGTCGGATCGAGCTTGACGCCGACCCGGGCGGCGACCGTGTCCAGGTCTGTGCGGTGCTTGACGATCACGCTCATCGTCTGGCGGAATGTGTCCTCATCGATCTCGTTGGCGCCGAGCAGCAGCAGCGCGCGGGCCCAGTCGATCGACTCGGCGATGCTGGGCGGCTTCTTGAGGTCGAGCTCGCGCACCTGGTGGATGATCTCGACGAGCTTGCGCGCGATGCTTGCGTCGAGGTCGGGGGAGTGCAGGCGGACAATCTCCAGCTCGTGCTCGAGCTCGGGATAGTCGAGCCACAGATAGAGGCAGCGTCGCTTGAGCGCCTCCGTGAGCTCCCGCGTATTGTTGGAGGTCAGGAGCACGACCGGCTGCGTCTTCGCGTCGATCCGGCCGAGCTCGGGGATGCTGATCTGAAAGTCGGACAGGAGCTCGAGCAGCATCGCCTCGAATTCCTGGTCGGTCTTGTCTATCTCGTCGATCAGCAGCACGACCGGTTCCGAGCTGGCGATCGCTGTCATCAGCGGGCGCTGCAGCAGGAAGTCCTCGCCGAAGATGTCGTCCTGCACCGCCCGCCAGCCGGCGTCGTCGGCCTCGGTCTGGATGCGCAGCAGCTGCTTGCGGTAGTTCCACTCGTAGAGCGCCTTGGCCTCGTCGAGCCCCTCGTAGCACTGCAGGCGGACCAGGGTTCGATTGAGGTATCTCGAGAGAGCCTTGGCGAGCTCCGTCTTGCCCACGCCCGCCGGGCCCTCGACCAGCACCGGCTTGCCCAGCTTCGTGGCCAGGAACGAGACGAGCGCGGTCGACTCGCCCGGCAGATAGCCGACATCGCGGAGGCCGACGGCGACTTCGTCGACGTTGGCGGGAAGGGCCGAGGCGGTCTGCCCGGGCGAAGCGGCGTGGTCGCTCATGCCTCCAATATACGGTTCGCGCTGTGGTGGCTACGGTTCGTGGTGTGGCGGCAATGCTCGTCTATGCAGTCCAGTCGTCTCATCTCGGCGTGTTCACCGCTGCGCTGGCGTTCGGGCTGCTCGTTGGCGTGTTCGGCCACATCATCAAATCGCGGACCCTGATCCTCACCGGGATCATTCTGATCGCGGGCGTGAGCGCGTACTTCTCGTTCGTGTTGCAGCCGAGCGGGAAGTAGGCGGTGGCGGGGCGGTCTCGGGGTCCCGCGGGGGGCGGTCTCGGGGTCCCGCGGGGGCGGTCTCGGGGGTCCCGCGGGGGGCGGTCTCGGGGGTCCCGCGGGGGCGGTCTCGGGGGTCCCGCGGGGCGCCGGCGGGCCCTTCGTGACAATTGTGTGCCAATTGGATCCTGTTGGTCCCGATGGGACCGTTCTGGGCGCACACTTGCACGATGGCGCGTCCAGATCCCGGCCGGCAACGTCACACTCAGCGCAGCCAGCGATGTGAGAGTGACGATGACGGCGTGGTGGGCCGTATTCGTCACACTCGCTCGCCGGCCGGCGTTGAGCGTTACGTTGACGGCGCGGTTGGGGCGATCGCATCTGGCCAGCTAGCCGTCGTCAAACGCGAGCAGCTCATCGGCGTGGGCGTCAGCGTGGCGACGATCGATCATTGGCTTCGCCGGGGGCGCCTGGTCGAGCGCCACCGTGGCGTCTACGTCCTGGCGCACACCGCCGTTCCCGAGTTCAGTGACGAGATGGCAGCCGTCCTGGCGTGTGACCCGCGCTCCCTCCTAAGCCATGCCTCGGCGGCGTATGTGTGGGGATTCCGATCACGGCCGGCGGGCAGTCTCGTCGACGTCACGGTCGTCGGTCGGCAAGCAAGACAACAGCCCGGCATTCGAGTCCACCGCACCAAGTCGCTGATGCGTGCCGATGCTCGCCGCCGCCACAACATCCCGATCACCTCGCCGGCGCGCACGGTCTTCGACCTCTCCGCGACCCTCGACGACGACCATGACCTGGAGCTCGCCCTCCACGAGGCGATCGCGCTCAAACAGGTCACGATCCCGCAGCTGCGAGCGGTGCTCGATCGCTATCCGCACCGGCGCGGTCACGCCCGCCTTGCGGAGCTGGCAGACCCCAGCCGCGGGTTGGCCGTCCCGGACTCGGGCGGCGCCAAGCGGCTGCTGCGGCACCTCCGCCGCTCCGGGCTGCCCGCACCGCAGGTCAACTTCCCGCTCGGTCGGTGGCGCGCCGACTTCTACTGGCCCGAGGCGCAACTGGTCGTCGAGCTCGACGGCGTCGACTTCCACAGCTCCCGTCCGAGGATCGAGCGCGACCACCGCAAGGACCTCGAGCTGAGGACTGCCGGCACCGAGGTGCTTCGCTTCACCGGACGCCAGGTCAGACGCGAACTCGAGTTCGTGCTGGTGACGGTCGCGCGGGAATACGAGCGGCGAACCCGGTGAGCGAGCGGCGAACCCGGTGAGCTATTCCTCGGCCGAGTCCTCGAGCGGAATCGTCAGTTGCTCGTCGGAGGCAGGGTCACCTTGATCGCCTGACGCAGGGGGCGTCCCGCGCGACACACGCAGCGTGGGCGGATCGTCGATCTCGAGCGTCTTGGGATCCTGCAACTTCAGCGTCTCGGACGGCGGAGCGCGGACCGGTCGAGGTGGGCGAACGCGGCGGTCGGGACGACGCTCGGCCGCGGGAGGCTGTTCGAGGCGAGGCTCGGCCGCGGAAGACCGGTCGGGACGACGCTCGGCCGCGGAAGGCTGGTCGAGGCGAGGCTCGGCCGCGGGAGGCCGAGCGCCGCGGCTCGCGCGGCGCCTCGCGGCCGGCTGCGAACCGGCCGAGGTTCCGGCGCCGGCCCACAGCCCGCCGGCCGAGGGCCCGCCGGCCGAGGGTCCGCCGGCCGAGGGTCCGCCAGCCGGCGCGGCAGCGGCCGATCGCTCCCCCGGCAGCGGCGGCTCGGGGCGGTGCGTCGCCCGGATCCGCGATCCGGCGTAGGTGAGGAACGCGGCCACGCCGAGCGCGACAAAGATGCCCCACTCGATCCCGGAGGTCGTGGCGAACTGGCCGTGGCTGTCCGTCCCCTGCTTGTCGAAGATCCGCCACACGATCAGCAGGCAGGTCCAGATGCCGGCCGCGAAGATCATCGCTCCATCGCCCCCGGGTAAGTGAAACGCTCGACCTTCGGCTCGCTGGAACAGCAGCGTCAACACGCCGACGGCCACGAGCAGCACGGCGGCCTCCACGAAAGAGAAAGCTCCCCAGCCGGTGAGGGTCGCGGTGGCAGCCTGGAGGTTGGACTTACCGGTCGCGATTACCGTCTCCTGGTACCACGGCAGGAACAGCGCGATGAACAGGCCGAACGAGGCATAGGCCGCCAGCCGCCGCTCTGGTGGCAGCGCCCGCCAGGCGCGCACCAGCCGACTTGTGCCCGACGCCACGCGGTGGGCGGCGGATCCTGCGGGGCGGCCTTCGCTCACGCGCCCGATTGTAGGCGGAGGGTCGGGCTCGAAAGTAAGCCCGCTCGCTACAGGATGGGGATGTCCTCCACTTCGGCCGGCTGGGCGCGCCGGCGCTCCATCCGCTCGACGTACCAGTCGATCAGCGCCCGGAGCGCTAGCAGCAGCTCGCGCAGAGCTGAAGCAAGGCGCTCCTGCAGGTCTGCCGGGATCAGGTCTCTGAGCGATTGCAGGAGATTCGCGACCAGTTCGACCTCGGGACTGCGATCGGCTTCGGACCCGTCACTCTTGGGCAGCTGCCAGCCGGCTGGGGGAGGCTTGGCGGATTGACCCTGGTCCGGGGCGGCCTCGCCGGCACTCTGCCCGGGGGCGGCACTCTGCCCGGGGCCGGCACTCTGCCCGGGGGCGGCACTCTGCCCGGGGCCGGCACTCTGCCCGGGGGCGGCACTCTGCCCGGGGCCGGCACTCTGCCCGGGGGAGGTCTCGCCGTCGCCGGGTTCTCCGGCCCCGCTCCCAGCCCGCGCCGTCGCCGCGGCGGCTCTGGCAGCTTCCGAGATCAGGCGCTCGGCAGCCTCAGACGCGCGGTCCAGGCGCTGCTCGAGCCGGCGGAGTGCGTCGTGCTCGCCGCCCGGAGCTGGATCATCGTTTGGACTTGAGGGTTCGTGGGGCGTCACTGAAAGTCACCTCGAGCGCGCCGTCCTCGAAGGTCGCCGCGGACGGATGCAACGCGCCGAGCGCGGGGGGCAGCATGATAGTTCGCTTCTGGCCATCGACCCGCACGACGAGCTCGAGGCCGATCTTCTTCAGCGAGATGTCGCCCTTCCGCGCGAACGGCAGGGCGAGGCGCAGGCAGGCTCCCTGCTCGGAGACTTCGAGCTCCTGCGTGAGCGCGTCATGGAGCACCGCGGCCGCGTCACCCGAGAGCGTGGAGAACAGCTCGCTCGCGAGCCGGTCGAGCATCTCAGGACCAACGACCTCCTGATCGAAATACGGCGCCGACAGGACAGGTACCGGCGCGAACGCCGAGCGCACCAGCTCGAGATGCTCCTCCTGCACCTGCCGCCAGCCGGCGAAGTAGTCGCCGACGTCCGAGGGGAACACGCGGTTGACGATCACGGCGTCGGTCAGGTAGCCGTAGAGGTTCAGGTAGGTGAACGTCCGCATCGCCTCGCCGATCACCATCTTGTCCGGGTTCATCACGAGCCGGATGGTGCACCGGCCTGGGTCCCGGAGGATCTCGTTCATCGCGATCAAGTTCTCCGACAGGCGCTGGATGTCCGCGAATACCGCCCGGCTCGGTAGCGGCACGTCGAGAAGTGAACGCGCGATCGGCCGGGCGGCGGCCAGGATCTGACGCTCCATCGGGAACACCTTCTCGATCCACCAGCGGGCGACATCGGGGAAGGACAGCAACCGCAGCGTCTCGCCGGTCGGTGCGCAATCGACGATGATCGCGTCCCAGTCACCGGACTGGTGCTGGGCCTGGAGCTGGAGCAGTGAGAACAGCTCGTCCATTCCCGGCGGAACGGTCAGCTCCTCGGCGGAGATGCGGTCCACGCCGCGCTCGATCAGCAGCTCGCCGAGCCATTCCTGTACCCCCGACCAATGGCGCTCGATCTCCTCTTGTGCCTTGACCTCCATGCCCCACAACCGCTGTTCCGCGCGCGTGGGCTCGCCTGACAGCTTGACGCCGAGAGACTCGGACAGGCTGTGCGCCGGGTCGGTGGAGAGGACGAGCGTCTTCAGACCCGCGGCGGAGCACGCTCGCCCCGTACACGCGGCGACCGAGGTCTTGCCGACGCCCCCTTTTCCCGTGTAGAGGATCGTGCGCGGTCTCATGAGGAGCCGAGTGTATGGCTTCCCCGGGCCCTCGGCGCCCGGTTGGGCGGCGCGTCTACCGCGTCACCTGCAACCAGCTCGTGATCTTGTTGTAGTTGCCGGCGAGGTCCGTGGCGGTGAGGACAACGGTGTAGCGGCCCACGCGCTGCAGCCCGGGAATCGAGAAGGTGTGGACGCCGTGCGAGAACGATGCGCTTGTGAGGAATACCGTTCCGCTACCGAGCAGGATCGTGATTCCGACATGCGCCGGCCTGGCGACCCGGAACGAGAGCAGCTCGGAGACCCCGCGCTTTGCCTGATGGGTGAGCAGCGCCAGCGGCGGGGGCGTCGTCAGATCCGCCTCGAACCGCGCCGCCGTCCGGCAATACACGCGCGCGCGCGTGCGGTCGCACAGCTGCTGGGCGAACTGAGTCACCAGCTCGTGGTAGTCGAGCGAATCCTCAACCCCCGGCTGATAGAGCGACCATCCACCGGTGTCATAACTGGGGAGCGCCGCGCGCGCCTCGGAATCTCCGATGGCGAACAGATGTGCCGCCTGCTTGCTGCCGCTGAACTGCGCGTAGTCGTAGAGGCCGATCAGCGATTGCAGGAACCCGTTGATGACCAATGCACCCGGAGCGAACGAATAGAGCAGGTACCAGTGGCCGTGAGCCATCGGCTCCTCGACGCCCACTGGCGACTGCTCGCCGAAGATCGGCAGGGCCTTCTGCGCCAGGTCGAGATATGAGCGATCCTTGGTGATCCAGTAGACCTGCGACAGTGCCTGGATCGCGGTTCCCTGCGACATGGCGCTGGTCCAAGGTGGCGTCCCGCCGTCGAAGCTGAAGTAGTACTCCCAGGCCACGCCGCCGCCGCGGTTGGCCGCCATCGGGATCATCTCGTCAACCAGTTCGCGCATCTGGCGGAACTGGCCGCCGCTGAACATGCTGTTGACCTTGCCGAACGTGCCGAGCACCTGCAGCTCGATCCCCTGGCCCGGGTAGTACTCCCACACGATCTGCGAGCCCGCGAACTCGACCCGGTCTCCGTACGACAGGCCCCCTCCATGGGTCCACCACTGCCGGTTGCGGTCGAGCGTCTCGAACAGGACCGGTAGCCGCGATTGGATCAGCAGACCGTTTGCGGCGATCGCGTGGAGATTCTCGATCACCGCCTCGAGTTCGACCGCGGCGGTCCCACCAAGTCCGTGCTCGACATTCAATGTCGAGTTCCAGTCCGAGTTGTAGTGACGGTATTCGGCGCGCGTGATCTGGTGCGCGTGGTAGAGCCGGGCCAGCTCGCTGCTCACGGTGCGGTCCTGGCTGATGCTGGCGACCGGCGGACGCTCCACACCCACCGGCACGGGCTCCTGCGTGATCGACGCCGGAGGCAGGAACGGGTCGTCACGCACGGTCACGCGACCGTTCGCCCCCAGCACGTGCACGGGACTTCCCACTGCACATGCCGGAAAAACCACCAACCAGACGAGAGCCCCTAACAGGCGCCTGCGCACGACTCCGATGCTACATTCGGCTCGGAAGTTGGGCCACTGGCGAGGAGGAACTTGCAATGGATTACGGGATCAAGCGCCCCTCCGGGCGGGGCACGCGAATCATCTGCGCACTGGTTCTGCCCGTCCTCGCCGCGGTCGCCATCGCCGCCTGTGGCAGCAGCAGCCCTACCGACGCGAATGGCCTGCTCCGTCAGACGTTCAGCGGCTCGCACACGGTCAACAGCGGCAACCTCAACTTCGCGATCACGATCAGCCCGAGCGGCTCCAGCACGCTGACCAGCCCGATCACGATCAGTTTCGGGGGGCCGTTCGAGAGCCAGGGTAAGGGCAAGCTTCCGAAGTCGAACTTCGTGATCAGCTTCACGGCCCAGGGCAAGACCGGCTCGCTCGGGATCGTCTCCACCGGCACCGCCGGCTACGTCACGCTCCAGGGCACGAGCTATCAGTTGCCGACCGCGACCTTCCAGAAGCTCGAGTCGAGTTTTGCCTCGATCGCCTCCTCGCCCGGCGGCACCGGCGGATCCGGCGCACTATCCAAGCTCGGCATCAACCCGATGCGCTGGCTGACGAGCCCGTCGGTAATCGGCAGCGAGAACGTCGGCGGCGCCGACACGACCCATATCCATGCCGGCGTCAACGTGGTCGCGCTGCTCACGGACCTCAGCACGTTCCTCCAGAAGGCTTCCTCGCTCGGCGTCTCCGGTGCGTCGCGCATCCCGTCGGGCATCTCTGCGGCTTCCCGCCAGCGCATCGCCAGCGCCGTGAAGAACCCGACGTTCGACGTGTGGACGGGAACCGGCGACAAGACCGTACGCAAGCTGTCAATCCGGCTGACGCTTCCCGTCACCGGCCAGATCTCGACCGCGCTCGGTGGCCTGAATGCGGCCGACATCGGCCTGACGATGCAGTACGCGAACCTCAACCAGCCGCAGTCGATCACGGCTCCGACCTCGGTCCAACCGTTCAGCCAGTTCCAGTCGAAGCTGCGCACGATCGTCGCTGCGCTGCAGGGCGCAGCCGGCAGCGTGACCGGCTCGAGCAGCGGCGGCTCCAGCAGCACCGGCTCGGCCGGCAGCGGTACGGCCTCGAGCGGGTCGGGCAGCTCGACCGGCGCCGGCTCGGCGATCACGAGCTACTCGCAGTGCATCCAGGCCGCCGGCAGCGACGTGACCAAGATGCAGCAGTGCGCTTCGCTGCTGAACAGCAAGTAGCGGGCTGAGAGCGGGCGGCGCGAGCCGCCCGCGGGCCGCTCCTACTCGCGGCCCACTTCCTGGTCGTCCTCTTCGAGCTCGTCGGGCGTCTCGTCTCCGTCGTCGCTCATCGCACCAGGGTGATAGTGCACCTGGAATCGTTCGAGCAGCTCGTCGCGCCGGTGCTCGTCGACCGGGACCTCGTCGGAGACCAGCACCCAGTCCACACCCTCGTATTCCTCCATGTTGAAGATCTCGGAGTCGAGCTCGGGCGAGTCATCGACTACGACGAGGACCTCCGTCTGAGGGTTGAAATACGTGCCGGGGCGGTTTACGAGCTCGTCCAGCTCAAAGCTACGAGGATCTGCCATCGGACCGGCAGCCTAGCGCTTGTGGGACGGGAGCTGTCAGATCCCCGTCAGGCCCTCGATTTCGCGCCTGACCTCGGCTTCCACGTCCAGGGGCGGCTTACCGGCTCTGACACGCCTGTAATTGCGCGCGACGACGAGCTGCCGGATCTCTTGCTGCAGCGAAGCGTCCACGAGCGGCGCGGTGAGCCGCCTGAGCTCGTCCTCGACGTCGAGCGGAGCTTCCCCGCGACGGATCCTGCGGGCGTTGCGGGCGTTGAGCAGCTGGCGGATCTCGGTGTCGCGCTCGAGCGCACTGGCGGGGGAGGACTGTGTGGGATCGGTGTCCAGCGACAGACGGCTCTTGCCGAACTCATCCCACGTCTTGTCGCTGCGCAGCAGGGCGAACAGTGCCACAACCAGGCCCAGCCCGCACACGACCCAGATCAAGGTTTCGAATGCCGAATGCACCTCCTCACAGTGTTGCGCATGCCCGGCAGGCCCTCAACGGCTCCGGTCGGCGGATAACGCCGTGGTTCGCACGGATACCGCGTTCGGCTGGAACCGGATGCATCCTCCGCGGGAGTGGGTATTCTTGGCTAAATAGCCATTGACTGACTAGTCAATCTGCCTCCGCGTTGGGTGGAGAAGCGGTCCGATGGGCAGGCGTCGAGACGTTCTGCACACCCGGCTGTGGCGCCGCCCACCGCACGGTTCAAGGAGAAATCTACGGTGGTTGATTTCACGCTCACAGACGAGCAGAAGAGCATGCGCGAGATGGCGCATGACTTCGCCGAGAAGGAAATCCGTCCGGTCGCCTGGGACTACGACAAGGACGGGACCTGGCCACAAGAACTCATCGACAAGGCGTGGGAGCTTGGGCTGATGAACGGGCACCTGCCCGCCGAGTACGGCGGTCCCGGCCTTGGCTACCTCGACGGCACCCTGATCGAGGAGGAGCTGGCTTGGGGTTGCTCCGGCATCGCGACCTCACTGACCTGTAACGGCCTCGCGACCGCGCCGATCGGCCTTGCCGCGTCCGAGGAGCTCAAGAAGGAGTACCTCGGCCGCCTCAGCGAGGCGCCGCTGCTGGCCTCTTTCTGTCTGACCGAGCCCGATGCGGGCTCCGACGTGTCGGGAATGAAGACCACGGCGACCCGCAAGGGCGACAAGTGGGTCATCAACGGGTCCAAGTGCTTCATCACCAACGGCGAGTACGCCAACTACTACACCGTCTATGCGAAGACCGACAAGGAAGCCGGCCATCGTGGCATCTCGTGCTTCGTCGTCCCCCGTGACGCGGGCGTCATCGTAGACAAGCACGAGGACAAGATGGGCCAGCGGGCGTCGAACACCGCGACGATCACGTTCCCCGAGGTCGAGATCCCGCTCAACCATCTCGTCGGCGAGGAGAACAAGGGCTTCAAGATCGCGATGATGACGCTCGACCGGACCCGTCCCGGCGTGGCCGCGATGGGCACTGGTGTCGCTCGCGCGGCGATGGAGTTCGCGATCGAGTACTCAAAGGAGCGCGTGCAGTTCGGCGTGCCGATCGCGATGCACCAGGCGATCCAGTTCATCATCGCCGACATGGCGACGAAGGTGCATCTGGCGCGTCTGGCGACCTGGAACAGTGCCGTGCTGCTCGACCAGGGACGGCGGAACACGCTCGAATCGAGCCACGCCAAGCGCTTTGCCGCCGACACCGCGATGGAGGTCACGACCGACGCCGTACAGGTCTACG
This sequence comes from uncultured Solirubrobacterales bacterium, assembly GCA_963824755.1. GTDB lineage: Bacteria > Actinomycetota > Thermoleophilia > Solirubrobacterales > Solirubrobacteraceae > Palsa-465. The sequence continues at coordinate 36,670 of CAWGQT010000037.1, forward strand.
GCGGCTACGGCTTCATCAAGGAGTACAAGGTCGAGAAGCTGATGCGCGACGCGAAGATCCTGCAGCTGTACGAGGGCACCGCCCAGATCCAGCGGCTGGTGATCGCGCGCGAGACGCTGCTTCCGCGCCGGGTCGAGGAGCCCGCTGCGGCACACGCGTAACCGACGAAACAGCAAGCATGAACACGGGCCGCCTCTACCAACGGGCGGCCCTTTTCATGCGCGCACTACTCCGTGATGCTGAACTCCCAGATCGCGATCCCGAGCATGATCAGACCGAGGCCGACGATCACTGCCACCTCGAGCAGCGCCGGCACGTGCCAGCCGAACCAGGTGACGCCGGGATCGAGCACGCGACGTGCGGCGGGCGAGATCGAGAGATGATTGAAGACCAGGCGGCGCATCGGATCGACCGCGTAGGTCAGTGGGTCGATCCGGTTGAGCACCGCAAGCCACGCGGGCAGGCCGGCGACCGGGAACAGGGCGCCTGAGATGAAGAACATCGGCATCACGATCATCTGCATGACGCCCATGAACGACTGCATCTGCTTGATGCGCACCGCGACCATCACGCCGAATGCGGTGATCGAGAACGCGAGTGCAAGCTGCAGCACGAAGATCCCGAGCATCAGCAACGCGTTGTAAGAGACGCCCACCAGCGGCCCGAGCAGGATGATGATCACGCCCTGGAAGCTGGCGACGGTGGCGCCGCCGAGGCACTTGCCGATGATGATCGAGCTGCGCCGGACCGGGGCGACCATCATCTCGCGCAGGAACCCGAACTCACGGTCCCAAACGATCGAGGCCGCCGAGAACATCGCGGTGAACATCACCGAGATGCAGAGGATGCCGGGGTAGATGAACGTCTTGAGGTTGACCCCGTGGGTGCTGGCGCTGGAGAGCTGCTGAAGCCCGGAGCCGAGCACGAACAGGAACAGCAACGGTTGCACGAGCGTGGTGATCATCCGCAGCCGGTCTGTGCGGTAGCGGATGATCTCGCGGCGCCACACGATCTTGATCGCGCGCAGCTCCGAGGCGAAGGTGCGTTTGGGGACGCTGACTCGAACGATCGGCGGGCCGGCGGGCGGGGTCTCGGCCGCACCCGGCCGGGTGGTGACACTCATCGTCTGCCTCCCGTCATCATCTGATGCATTACCCGGTTGCGAAGCCGCGACTGGTCCTCCTCGGCGTCGCGGATCGTCGTGCCGGTATAGGACATGAACACATCGTCAAGCGTCGGGCGCGAGACGCTGACCGAACGGATCGGCGGGTGGGCGGGGTCCCATTCCGCGAACAGCCGCGGCACGAACTCCTCGCCCTCGGGCACGCCGAAGCTGACCGCCCCCTCGGAGATCCGCGCCTCCACGCCGAAGCGCTCCGCCAGGGCCGTGATCGTGGCCTCGTCATCGTCGGTGTGGATCGTGACGCGATCTGTCCCGATCCCGGCTTTGAGCGCCTCCGGGGCGTCGAGCGCGACGATCTGGCCGTGATCCATGATCGCGATTCGATCGCACCACTCGGCCTCGTCCATGTAGTGCGTGGTCATGAAGATCGTGATCTCCTCGCGCTCCTTGAGCTCGCGGATGTAGCTCCAGATCGAGCGACGCGTCTGCGGGTCCAGCCCGATCGTGGGCTCATCGAGGAACAGCACGCGAGGCGAGTGCATCAGCCCGCGCGCGATCTCCAGACGGCGCCGCATCCCGCCCGAGAACGTCGCGACCGGCGAATCCTTGCGATCCCACAGGCCGACCATCGTCATCACCTGCTGCATCCGCGCTTCCACGAGGTCCGACTGCACCCCGTAGAGCTCGGCGTGGAGCTTCAGGTTCTGCGCGGCGGTCAGGTAGCCGTCCAGCGTCGGGTCCTGGAAGACCAGCCCGATGTTGCGGCGGACGTCGTCACGCTCGCGCACGATGTCGTGGCCGGCGACCGTCGCCCGGCCGCCCGTGGGCTTCACGAGCGTGCAGAGCATGTTGATCGTCGTCGTCTTCCCGGCCCCGTTGGGACCGAGAAACCCGAACACTTCGCCCATCGCGACCTCGAAATCGACGCCCCGCACCGCCTCGACCTCGTCGAAGGTCTTGGTCAGGGCGCTGACGACGATCGCTGGAGTGTCCATCGACTCATTATTCACCGGCATCCTCCGCAAGGATCTTGTATAGCGAGCGGCGGGTGTCGGCCACGAGCTGGACGGCGCGCGCGACCTGCTCTGCGTCGCCGGTGTGGAGGACGAACATCACGGTCGCATGGAGGCGCTTGAGCTCGGACTTCATCTCGCCGATCGTGTCCGTCCCCGCGTCGCTCTCCCACGGCGCTTCCTCGTCGTGCCGGTCTGAGAGTTGCTCGCGGCCCGCATCGGTGATCTCGAACAGCCGCGTACCGTCGCGGTCCACCGAGCGGATCAGCCCCTCGTCCTCGAGTTGCGAGAGCGTCGGGTAGACCGACCCCGGGCTCGGGCGCCAGCGGCCGCCGCTGCGCTCCTCGATCGCCTGCATCAGCTGGTAGCCGTTGCGGGGCTCGTCCGCCAGCAGCATCAGCAGCGCCATGCGGACGTCTCCGCGCCGCGCACGGCCGCGACCACCTCCGAACGGTCCGGCGCCCATGTGGCGCAGCGCCACCATCCGCTCGAGGTCGTCGGGTCGCGGAAATCCTCGTTTGCGTGTCATTGGTCCCTCCAGGTGGTCGATATATAACGATATATCGCGACCTGTCGGTTTTGTCAACGAGTTTGGGGCTGCTCACGCAGCGTCCGTGGGGCCGGGCGGGCCCGTCCGGGCCGTGGTGGCGGTTCGGGGTGGCGGGGCCTCGGCTCTCGCTTGCCGTTTGGGCTGACGGCTGGCGCAGGGTGGGCGGGACCCCAGTCTCCGGCCTTCGGCCGGGGGCTCATGAGCGATCAGAGGGCGTGGCGCTTTTGCGCAATGTGGTCGCAGTCGCCATGGCGGCCATATTGCGCATGAGCGCCGGGGGTGTTTGGCGCCTTTGCGCAATATGGTCGTTCGCCCCTCCCCGTTCTCGTGCTTATGGCGGAGGCTGGTGTCTGCGTGAGGTCGTCGCCCGCCGGCCATGGATGGCCGGCGGAATGGGCATTGACGGGGTTGACACTGCGAAAGCCACCGGGGACCCAGACCGAAGCGCCAAAGCGCCTGTCGAGACCTGAATCGACGTCCCGGCTCAGTCTTCGCCGTCGGCCGGGTCGCTGCCGCCGCGCTTGCGCAGCCAGTCGGCGGCCTGCTGGGCGGCGCCCCCGAACTGCGACCCGAGGTTCGTGAGGTTGTCCCCGGCTTCGCGGAACATCGTGCGGAAGCGCTCGGCGTAATAGTCCATCGCGTCGCCGGCCTCCTCGCGGACGTTCGCGTCCTGGTCCCGCGTGCGGTACTCACCGCGGGCGATCCGGTCGTACTCGCCCGACTGCACCCACCTCATCACCTCGGACACCCGGCGCACGGCGTAGCTGTGCGTCTGCCCGATCTCGTTGAAGAAGCGCCGGACGCGGTCGCTGGCGTCATCCCAGCTCTCGTACTCCATCGCCTGTGCGAGGAACGCATCGAGGTTGAGTTTCTCGGCGTGCATCCCGCCCGCCGTGACCATCAGCGTTCGGCACACGATCATGGGATCGCGAACCGCAAGCGTCGCGGCCCGGTCGCAGCTCAGCTCGGCCGCCCGGTACCACTCGAGCAGCACCGCCTTGACCGCGCGGAACGGGATACCGAGGAACCACGGGAGCCCGGTCGAGACGCTGAGCAGGATGTTCAGAGCGGTCACGTAAAGGACGTGGTCGGAGAGGATGTGGCCGCACTCGTGGGCCAGCACGGCGCGCTGCTCGCCGGGCCCCAGATTCGCCAGCAGCATCGAGTCGAACACAATGATCGGCTTGACAGAGCCGATCGTCTGCGCCCCGCCCGGTACGGGCGAGGTCACGTACAGGTCGTACATGTCGGGCATGTCGAGGATCCGGCAGACGTCCTTGTGCTCCGCCCAGAGGTCCGCGAGCTGCTGCTCGCCGACCCTCACGGAGTTCCCCAGATAGAACTGGCGCAGTGCCCGCTCGTACTGCCACTCGATCAGCTTGCGCACGACCGTGTCCAGCATCGGGACCGCCTTCAGCGCCGCCGTCGCCGCGCGATCGGCCGGATGCTCGTACGCCTTCGAGGAGATGTTGGTGTACGGCTGGATTCGCTCTGGCAGGGTCTCCGGCATGCCCGACTCAAGCCTATAGGGTCCGCATATGCGGGCCGCCACGGCATCCGAGACATTCCCCGGCTCGGTGCACGAGGCGGAGGAGCTCTGGTGCGACACGAGTCGCTGGCATTTGTGGGTCGATGGGCTCGACCGGGTGCTGAGCGTCGAGGGCGACTGGCCAAGTCCCGGCTCGACCGTACGCTGGGAGTCGAGCCCGGCCGGCCGCGGCCACGTGACCGAGCGCGTGATCGCCCACGAGGAGCTTCGCGGGCTCAGCGTCGAGGTCGATGACGATTCGATCACCGGCCGCCAGACCGTCACATTCGCGCCGGTGAACGGCGAGGTCGCGATCGAGCTCGTGCTCGAGTACGAGCTGAAGCGGCGCTCGCCGTTCACGGCGCTGATCGACCCGCTGTTCATCAGGCGCGCGATGGCGACGTCGCTCGGCAACACCCTCGCGAGATTCGGCGCCGAGCTGGCAGAGCGCCGCTCAAACGCGCGGGACTAGACTCCGGCGCCATGTTCGTGTTCAAAGCAGCCGTCGTCGGCGCCGGCACGATGGGCGGTGAGATCGCGCAGGTGATCGCGAACTCCGACATTCCCGTCGTGCTCAAGGATGTCGACCAGAAGTTCGTCGACCAGGGCCTCGAAAAGGCTCGATCGCTATGGCAGAAGCGGGTCGACGACGGAAAGATGCAAGCCGACGAGCTCGATCGCAAGCTCGCACTGATCACCGGCGCGACCGACTATGAACTGTTCGGCGACGTCGATTTCGTGATCGAGGCCGTGCCCGAACGGATGGAGATAAAGCAGGCGGTCTTCGCCGAGCTCGACGAGGTCACGCCGGGCCACGCGATCCTGTCCTCCAACACCTCCTCGCTGTCGATCACGGAGATGGGCGAGGTGACCAGCCGGCCCGACAACGTGGTCGGGTTTCACTTCTTCTTCCCGGCCTCGGTGATGCGGCTGATCGAGGTGATCGAAGGCGAGGACACATCGCCGGAGACCCTGCAGGCCGCGAGCAACTTCGCCCAGGCGATCCGCAAGACGCCGATCCGCTGCGGCGAGGCTCCCGGCTTCGTCGTCAATCGGATCCTCAACTCGAGCGTCTCCGAGCTATGGCACTACCAGGAGGAGAGCGGCGTTGCAATCGAGGAGATCGACAGGATCGTCGCCGAGTCGAAGGCCGCGCCGATGGGTCCGTTCTTCCTCACCGACATGCTCGGGCTCGACACCGTGCTGCACGTCGCCGAGTACCTCAAGGAGTCCTACGGCGACCGCTTCTACGTTCACAAGCAGATGCAGCAACTGGTCGCAGCGGGCAATCTCGGCCTGAAGACCGGAAAGGGCTTCTATGAGCACGGGAACTGACATCGATACTGCCGCGCTCGTCGACCGCTTCACGCTCAAGGCGCTGGTCGAGAGCTGCCTGGTCCTCGAGGAGGGCCTCGCCTCGATGAAGGACATCGATCTGGGCATGATGGCCGGCGCGGGAATCATCCCGCCGCCGTTTGCGCGCGCCGACCAAATCGGACTCGACGAGGTGCTGGCCAAGCTCGAGCGCGCGAGGGCAGAGTGGGGGGAGAACTTCGAGCCGCCCGAGGTCCTGCGCCGGCTTGTCGCCCAGGGCCGGCTCGGCGTGAAGACTGGCCAGGGATTCTTCCCCTACGCCAGGCCCGACGCGGGCTGGGACGAGAGCCCCGTCAAGCTCGAGACGCGAGATCAGATCGCGATCGCGTGGCTCGATCGACCGCCAGCCAACTCGATCGCTCCGGAGGTGGTAGAGGCCCTGCAGAAGGTCTGGGACGCGGTCACCGGCTCCGGCTCGATTCGCGCGCTTGTAATCGCATCCGCGAGCCCAATGCTGTTCTGCGCGGGCGCGGACATCAAGGCGTTCACGACGATGGACGCCCAAGGCGGAAAGCAGCTGCTCGATCAGATGCATTCCCTGCTGCGAGAGATGGAGACCTCCTCGGTTGCCACGATCGCGGCGGTCAACGCGGTTGCGTTCGGGGGAGGCTGCGAGCTGGCGATGGCCTGCGACTTCAGAATCGCCGCCGAATCGGCGACCTTCGGACAGCCCGAGATCAACCTCGGAATCATCCCGGGGTTCGGGGGCACGCAACGCCTGCCGCGCTTGGTGGGGGAGGCGAAGGCCCTGGAGATGAACCTCACCGGCGATCCGATCACGGCCGAGGAGGCCTACGAGGTAGGGCTTGCGACACGTGTGGTTCCCGATCACGAGCTGCTCGACACCGCGCTCGCGTGGGCGCGCAAACTCGCCGGCCAGGCGCCGCTGGCGGTCCGGCAGATCAAGACGGTGTCGGCCGCCGGCGATCTCGACGCGGGGATCGAGGCCGAGAAGCAGGGCTTCGGATCCGTGTTCGCCTCCGAGGATGCGCGCGAGGGAATCTCCGCATTCCTGGGAAAGCGGACTCCGAAGTTCACCGGCAAATGAGCGTCTCGACCGCAGCCGCGCAGCTCGCCGATCTGATCCGCTGCGCCGAAGCGGTCGTCGCGCTGACGGGCGCCGGGATCTCTGTTCCCTCCGGGATCCCGGACTTCCGCTCGCCCAGCACCGGCCTGTGGGAGAACGTAAACCCGATGGAGGTGGCGCACATCGACGTGTTCCGCCGCGAGCCCGAGCGGTTCTGGCAGTTCTACGGCCAGCGCTTCCAGTCACTGGACGAGAAGCGGCCCAACCGGGCGCACGAGGCGCTGGCGGAGCTCGAGGGCGCGGGGATGCTCGATGCGGTGATCACGCAGAACATCGACCGCCTCCACGCGCAGGCCGGCTCGCGCGAGCTGATCGAGGTGCATGGCACGATCGCGCACTCCTCCTGCCTTCGCTGCCGCGCGACCTATGAGCTCGACGAGGTGCGCTCACGCTTGGACGCCGACGACCGCGGTGTGCCCCGCTGCGACTGCGGCTCGGCGCTCAAGCCCGACGTCGTGCTGTTCGGGGAGTACCTGCCCGTCGATGCTCTGGATCGCGCACAAGGGTACGCCGCCAAGGCCGATCTGATGCTCTGCATCGGAACCTCGCTCGAGGTCTACCCGGTCGCACAGCTCCCCCAGGTCACGCTCGCGGCGGGCGGCGCGATCGCGATCCTCACGCAGGGCCGCACACCGTTCGACGAGCGGGCAGCAGTGCGCATGGACGGCGATGTCGTCGATGAGCTCGAGGCGCTGCTGGCGGCGCTGGGATTGACCGACCTCTAGGCGTTCGCCACCGCGCGGGCGCGGAGCGCCGCTTCGATCCGGCCCAGCGTGAATGTGACGACCTCAAGGTCGGGCGGCGGCAGGGGGCCGGCGAGCGCGGCCTGGGCCGCGCGGGCCACGGGATCGCGCTGCTCGCGCAGCTCGGCGAGCCGGTCCTTGAGCCGTGCTGCGGTGGGGTCGGACGGAAGTTCAGCCAGCGCGGCGTCCAGCGCGACCATCAGCTGCAGGGCAGCCTCGCGCTCCCGGTTGTGATTTAGGTCCAGGTGAGCTCGGAGGGCAAGTTCCTCGCACACGAGCGCGCGTTCGCGGCCGGTCATGATCGCGGCCAGCCGCGCCTGGGGGTGAAGTACCTTGGCGCGGCGCTGGCGGGGCCGGTGGATGATCAGTTCGCGGGCGTCGGTCCACAGCCCGTCGGCGACCTGCTCGCCGGCGCCGTAGCCGATTCTGGCGGTCAGCGACTGCTGGCGCGAGATCGGGTGGACGTAGGGGTCGGCGGTGACGAGCCGGAACGCGTGCAGCGCACGGTTGAGAACGTGCAGATCGCCGGCGAGGTAGTCCTCTCCGGCGCTCGCCAGCCAGGCGCGAGCCTCATCCTCGTCGCCCAACGGCGAGACGACATCGATCACGGTCGCCTTGCCGGTGGCTACGGGCGTGGCGTCCGGCTCGGGCTCGGCCTTGCGGTCGCTACGGCGACGTGCCAGCAGACTGGCTCGCGGCAGCGCGCCGAGCGTGGCGATGACGAGAACGTGTGTAGGAGGGGAGTCGCTTGGGCGACCTGGCCCTCTTAGGAGGTACCGCCCTTCGGGAGGTCCCAATGCCCACGGGACCTCGACCTGGCTGAAGCGGAACAGGCGAGCGCCAGGCTTAGCGGTGGCCTGGTTGGATGGCGTATTTGCTGGGGGCGATTGGTACGACTGGTTCGGGGATTTGGCTGATGCGGTTGATCAGTTGGATCCATTGGCCGGGTTGGAGGATGCTTTTGATTTGGGTGGAGAGTTTGTTGTTGGGGCCGTAGTTGGGGGTGTAGGTGACTTGGATGCGGTTTTTGTGGTCGGGGAGGGCGAGGGTGGTGGGTTGGCCTTTGTAGCTGATGGTGCTGATGATTTGGTCTGGTTTGTAGATGCCTTGGAGGGTGAGTAGGCGGCGGATGGTGATGTCGGTGATGGAGCCTGGTTGTTGGTGGCCGGCGACGGGGATGTGGTTGACGGCTGAGATGTCCATGCTGTTGCCGGTGGCGCCGGCGGGGTCGATGCCGTTAGCGCCGGTGGCGCTGTGGCCGCAGTCGAGTCCTGAGATCGTGGGGTACAGGCTCGAGGCGGAGAGGAATTCGATGTCGGCGAGGATTCGGCGGTCGATCAGTCCGGCTTGGATGTCTCGGCGTCCGCAGGCGTAGATCGCGATGTGGGGGTCTTCCAGGACGCGGTTTGTGAGCTGCGTCTTGCTCTCCAGCAGGATCTGGCCGATCGTGGCGTTCTTTGAGCCGGGTCCGTAGAACGGGTCTACGCCGGCCGCGCGGTAGACGGCGGTCGCCTCGAGCAGCTTCCAGCCGTCGAGGATGGGTTTGGGGTCGATCTGGGGGGCGCCCGCGCCGGCGGGGCGGATCATGAACAACAGGTGGCTTGAGAGCTTCGGGGTGGGGGCGGCGAGCCGGCCGAGGATCGTGCCCGCGACGACGACCGCCCCGGCCTTCAACGGCGCCAGCGTGTACTGGTTCTTCGCGAGATGAAGGACGTCTGAGAAATAGTTCTGAAAGCTCGAGATCTGAGCTTGGGTGTTCTGGATCTGTAGCTTCCCGCCCGCCGCATAGGACGCCGGGCGGTGCGGGTCCGCGAACAGTCTTTCCTTCGCCAACGGCGCCGAGACGGTCGCCGAATCCTGAGCGGTCTGGGTGGGGGCCGGGGTCACCGGCAGGCTGATCGGCGCGCCCTTGACAGCCTTGGTGCAGCCTGCGTGGTGGTCGGGGTCGGGGCGCTCTGCTGCGACCCCGCCGTCGCCGGCGAGGACACCCGCGGCGACGCCGACCCAGACGACGGGGCCGAGAGCTCCTGCGCGAGCTGCCTGGCGGTCAACCTGACCGGCTTGGGCACCGGATACTGCGCCGGGATCGACCCCAAGTTCGCGTACGTGTACACGTTCCCCGTCGCGTCCTGCAACTCCAGATAGTTCCCCAACCGCGGATCGTCCACGCCCGACCTTCAAGACCCGCCCGTCATTGACCGCGATCACCGGCGAGCCCTGCTTAGCGAACACATTCACACCCTGACTCGACGGGTCAGAGCCGACCGGCACCGCCGCATTCCCCGACCTGACCCGCTGCTTAGTGACCGCAACCCAACTATCCGCGTACTTGCTCGGCGCCGCGACCGGGAAATGCCCCTCCACCAACCCCGTCAACGCCCCGATCAACTTATCCGGCATCCCCCCGATCAACTGCGCCCGCAACAACACCGACTGCACATACCAAGACGCATGGTTATAAGCAAAGATCGCCTGGCCAAGATTCTTCGACGCCCCCGCCGCATGCAAATACCGCGCCGCCGTGAAAATCGCATCCACCGGGTTATACGGATCCGCGACCCCATCCCCATTCGCATCCACCCCCCACGTCTTCCACGTCGAAGGCAAAAACTGCATCCACCCCACAGCCCCCGCCGAGCTCACGCTCAAATCACGACCGTAATCCGTCTCAATCTCATTAATCGCCGCCAACACCTGCCACGGCACGTCGTACTGAATCCCAGCCGCCTGATAAATCGGCAACAAAAACGGCGGAATCCGAAAACTATCGATAAAGAAATTCGGCACCCCCAACGGCGCCGGCCCCGGCACCGCAAACGAAAACGTCGGATTCGCCACCGACGGCACCCCACCCACACCAACCGCCGCCGGCGGCTTAGGCGCGGACTTCGGCTTGGGCTTTGGCTTCGGCTTCGGCTTGGGCTTTGGCTTCGGCTTTGGCTTGGTCTTCGGCTTCGAACCATGGCTGGTCCGACCCTCAGGGTGACCTTTACCCTTCGGTCTGGGCCCCGAGCCTGAGCCGGTCGAGGTCGTGGAGGATGTCGTCGAAGACGAGCTGGTGGACGAGGACGAGGAGCTCGTCGAGGAAGACGAAGAGGAGGAGGACGACGAGGAGGAGGACGAGGAGGACGACGAGCACGACTCGGTCTCGAAGACGACCGGCACGGTCAGCGGCAGTGGAATCGAGGACAGCGGTGTTCCCGTCGGCACGTTTACCGTGAACTTGAACTGCTGGCCCCCAGCGACCGTGACGGTCAGCAGGCAGGTGTCGGCGGAGGCCACCGGGATCGCCGCCAGACCGAATACGACGAGCACCACGCTCGCCGCGACCCAAGCGACCAATAGCTTCCGGGTCCTCAACAACGTCCTCCAGCTCCTCCAACCGCTTCCGGGCAAGTTCCTCGCGCCGCAATCCGCGGCGCAGTGGGGACGCTACTGACCTCCATCGTGCTTTTCAACGCCAGATCGATCATCGAAATAGGCCTAGATTCGCGGGAACCGGCGCCGAGCATCCACCCGGCCTCATCCCTGGAATCGGCGGGCGGGCACCAACACTGTAGTCGCGCGGGCCCTATGGCCGGCGGATCTAAGGGTCAAGTATAAGTTCAGGCTGGTTGGAACCGCTCTTGCGCGGGCACGTCGCGGTAGTGTCCATAGGCGAGAACAAGGAGGCCGGAATGAGTACGAGCGATGAGAAAGGTCTGCGGGAGCGAGTGACGCGCCAGAGCGAGGAGGCGATCGGCAAACTCGCCCAGGAGCTCCTGGACAATCCTCTCGTGTCCAGCGCTCTGTCGGCCGTCTTCGAGACGCGCGAGCGCGCGATGCGCGCGCAGGAGGTGGCGATGGGAGCGCTCAACCTGCCCTCCGCAAGCGACCTCGAGCGCCTCACCCGCCGGCTGCGCGCGGTTTCTCAACGGCTCGAAGGGGTGGAGGACGGTCTCGACCGGATCGAGCAGCGTGTCGAGGGTCTGAGCGCAGTGGCAGTGATCGGCCAGCGGCTCGACGCGATCGAGCAGAAACTCGAGCGCATCGAGGCGGCGCTCGTCGAGAACGCCCCTTCGTCCCACTGATCATCGCGCGGCGAGTGCCCGTAGGGCGTGCTCGCCCATTCGCTGCTCGCCGGCCTTCAGCTCCTCGGCCTCGATTCGCACCCGTGCGGGCAGCAACACGTCGCTGACGAGAAGCAGCGCGCCGGCCACCAGCCCCCGGCGCCTGGCGAGCGCGAACAACGTCGCCGTCTCCATCTCCACCGCCATTGCGCCGGCGGCGAGCCAGCCGCGCTCGGCGTCCTCTTTGGTGTCATAGAAGAGATCGGTCGAGACCACAGGACCAGCCGCCACTCGCCCCTCTGCCGCCTCGATCAGGGCTGAAAGCAGCTCTTCGCTCGGCCCGGTGCGCTCGTTGGCGCCCAAAGCGCGGCTGGTGCCGTCCAGCGCGATCGATTCGGAGGCGATCAGCAGGTCGCCGAGGGCAAGCGAGGGGTCAATCGCGCCGCAGGTCCCGACGCGTAGCAGTCGTCGCGCGCCGAGCTCAGCGAGCTCGGTGATCACGATCGCGGCGCTCGGGCCGCCCATCCCGGTGCTCTGGATCGTGAGCTGCCGCCCGTCGGTGGCGATTCCCGTATATCCCCAGAGGCCCCGATTGTGATTGAACATCTTCGGCTGCTCGAGCAGCGCCTGCGCGAGCAGCAGCGCTCGCCCCGGATCGCCGGGCAGCATCACTCGCTCGGCGAGCGGCGCGGTCGGATGCAGATGGACGGTTGCGGTCACGAGCCGCGAGGTTACGGCTCGCGGCGGGGCCGCAGGCCCTTAGACTCGCACCCGCCGGCGATGACCGCCTTCCACTCACCCCAGGAGTTCCGCGAGGTCATGGACCGGACGTTCGCGCTGATGAGGGACGATCCGGATATGGGGCCGAAGCTGCGCGCTGCCGACACCCCACAGCGCTTCGAGTTCACCGATCTCGACATGGTCGTCAACATCAGGGCGGGTCGCCCGGGCGAGCCGAATCTCGCTTGGGAATGGACCGACGACGTCAGTTGGGAGCCGAAGGTCAAGATGACGATGAGCTCCGACACCGCGAACAGCTACTTTCAGGGTAAGGAGAACATCGCGATCGCGATCGCCCGGCGGAGGATCAAGGCCGGCGGAGACGTCAAGGCGGCGCTCGCGATCATCCCGCTAACAAAGCCGCTGTTCCCGCGGTACCGGGAGATGATCTCCGCGGACTATCCGCACCTCGAGGTGTGAGTTTCAACTTTTATCTCCCGCGCATTGACATATTCGCGGATGACGAGTAGACCTAGAGTTTCAAGTAAGGCAACAGGCCGGAGCGTGGGTGCGCCCTCGGCGCGAGCTGAGAGCACTCCCGCGAGGCGCCGCCGGAAACGTGACGAGCGCCAACGGCCGACGCAGCGGGCCGTCTCGCCCGCGGGCGGCGAGGCCTCGTTCTCAGCGGGGTCCCGCCGCCGACTGTGTTCGTGATGGCGAACGTACGAACACCAAGAGGACTCTCGTTGCAGGCCGCCGCCGCGCGCGCGGGCGTGACTCCTGCGACGCTCAAGCGGTGGGCACAGAAGGGCCTGGTCCCGCAGTACGACGGGACCTGGACCCCCGCCGCGGTGACGCATGCGCGTGTCGTCGCCCGCCTACGGGAGCGCGGGCACTCGCTCGCGGACATCCGGCAGGCGACGGATGAGGGTCGGCTCGCGTTCGGCTATATCGAGGAGCTGTTCCCCGCTGGAGACGGCGCGTACACGATCGAGCAGGCGGCGCGGGAGACCGGCCTGGATGAGGGGTTGATCGAGCGCATCACGATGGCGCTCGGGGTCAGCACGACGCAGACCAACGAGCTCTCTGAGGACGAGCTGCAGCTGCTGCGCTACGTCAGCGCCGTGCTCGACGCCGGGCTGCCACTGGTCGCCATGCTCCAGCTCGTGCGCGTCTACGGCCAGGCGATCGCCCAGGTCGCCGACGCCGAGGTGCGGCTGTTTCACCTCTATGTACACGAGCCGCTGATGCGGTCCGGCACGACCGGCCTCGAAGTCGCCGAGGAGATGATGTCGCTCTCGCAGGAGCTGCTCCCGCTGGCCTCGCCGATCATGGACCATGTCCACCAGCGCTACCTGCAGCACTTCATCGAGCAGGACGTCGTCGGCCACATGGAGTCCGATCTCGACGGAGAGGCGATCGACCTCGGTCGGATGCGGGTGGCGATCGCATTCGCCGATCTGGCTGGTTACACGCGCCTGACCGAGGAAGAGGGAGATCTACAGGCCGTCGATGCGGTCGAGCGATTCGTGGAGGCGGTCGAGAGCACGCTCCCGGACGAGGCTCGCGTGATCAAGACAATCGGCGACGAAGTGATGGTCGTCGGTTCGGATCCCTCGACGCTCACAGACTGGGCGGTCGGATTTCAGCGGCTGCAATCCGAGCGGCCGCTGCCGCGGATCGGCATCCACTACGGGAACGCGCTGTATCGCGACGGCGACTACTACGGCCGTGACGTGAACATCGCCTCCCGTGTCGCGGCGCGGTCGGGGGGCGGCGAGGTGCTCGTCACTCGACCGGTCGTCGAGCACGGCGGCCCGCACCTGGAGTTCGAGCGGATCGCGGACGTTCGCCTGAAGGGGTTCAGCGAGAGGACCGAGATCTTCATCGCAAGGCAGCGGGACGAGGAGTGATGTTCGAGGAGGTTCGCGCCGACGGTCTGCTCGCCGAGGGCCGGCCGGTCGTCGTGCTGTTCTCGGGCGGGCGCGACTCGACCTGCCTGCTCGACCTTGGGGTGAGGATTGCGGGCGCCGGTGCCGTCTGCGCCCTTCACGTCAACTACGGATTGCGTGACGCCGCCGCCGGGGACGAAGCTCACTGCCGAGAGCTGTGCGAGCAGCTGGGCGTGCGTCTCGAGATCCGGCGCCCGAGACGACCGGAGGCGGGGAACCTGCAGGCGTGGGCGAGAGACGAGCGCTACGGCGCCGCTGCCCAGCTGGCGCTCGCGCGCGGTGGCGACGTGGCGGCCGGCCATACCGCGACCGACCAGGTCGAGACGATCCTCTACCGCCTCGCTTCCTCTCCCAGCCGCCGCGCCCTGCTGGGCATGAGGCCCCGGGACGGCATCCTTGTGAGACCGCTGCTTGGCTTCACGCGCGCGCAGACGACGGACTACTGCGCCGAGCGGAGGCTGGCTTGGCGCGAGGACGCCACAAACGAGCTCGACACGTTCGCTCGGGCCAGGGTCCGGGGCACACTGGTCCCGGCGCTGCGCTCGATCCACCCTGCCGCCGAGGAGAACGTGCTCGCGCTCGCCGAGATCCTCCGCGACGAGGGCGACGTGCTGCAGGCGCTCGTGGATCAGGCACTCGAGGGCAAGAGGGAGATTCCGCTCGCGCGGTTGCGTGTGCTGCCGCTCGCGCTGGCGCGCCTGGTCGTCCAGCGGCTGGCGGACGGCGCTGCCGGGCGGCCTGCGCCTGGCACGGCACGCCGGGTTCAGGAGATCTGCGCGCTCTCGGACACCGCTGCTCTGGACCTGCCACACGGTGTCCGGGCCGTAGTCAAGCGAGGGACGCTGCGATTCGAAAGCCAGACCAAAGGGCACGCGGAGCGTGCCCTCTCTTAAACTGAAGAGACGTGACGGACGACGACGCGATCGGGGACATCCTCGTCCCGGCCGAGGATCTGGAGCGCCGGGTTCGGGAATTGGCCAGCGAGATCTCGCGCGACTACGCGGGCAAGGATCTGCTGCTGATCGGCGTGCTCAAGGGCGCGGTGTTCTTCCTCTCGGATCTGATGCGACACCTGGAGATCCCGGTCGAGCTGGATTTCATGGCGGTCGCGTCGTACGGCTCGGCCACCAAGTCGAGCGGAGTGGTTCGGATTCTCAAGGACCTGGACGCGGTGATCGAAGGGCGCGACGTGCTGATCGTCGAGGACATCGTCGACTCCGGGCTGACCTTGCAATACCTGTTGCGGAACCTCGCCGGGCGCGATCCTCGCTCGCTGGAGGTGTGCGCGCTGCTGATCAAGCCCGAAAGGCGCAAGGTGGAGCTGCAGACCCGCTATGTTGGATTTGAGATTCCGAACCGGTTCGCGATCGGATACGGGCTCGACTACGCAGAGCGCTACCGCAACTTGCCGTACGTGGCGGCGTTGAAGGACTGATTGCAATGCCCCCAAGCCCTATGCAAGGCTCACCGAACGTCCAAAGTCAGGTGCTACGCTTGACGTTTCCCGGTACCGACGCCCCGCGCCGGACGCGCGAAATCAAGCCATGAGCAGGTTCTTCAAGAGCGCCGCATTCCCGATTCTGATCGTGGTCGTGCTGGCGTTTTTCGCCCAGAAGCTGATCGGGAGCTCGAGCCACGGGCCGCACTACACGTTCGGCAACCTGATCCAGCAGCTGCCGGCCGGCCAGGTCAAGAGCATGTCGATCCACACGAAGGACAACACGGTCGACGTGACGCTGACCGACGGCTCGAAGTACACCGTCGGCTATCCGGACTCGTATGCGTCGAACCTCATCGCCGACGGAAACAAGTACATCGCCGGCGGCGGCAGCGGGCTCGACGTCCAGGGCAAGACCTCCAACGGCTGGCTCTCGCTGCTGACCTACATCCTGCCGTTCGTGATCTTCATCGGCTTCTGGATCTTCCTGATGAACCAGGTCCAGGGCGGTGGCTCGAAGGTGATGTCGTTCGGCAAGTCGCGCGCCAAGCGAATGTCGGTCGACTCGCCGAAGATCACGTTCCGCGACGTGGCCGGCGTCGATGAGGCGGTCGAGGAGCTGCACGAGATCAAGGAGTTCCTCGAGAACCCGAAGAAATTCCAAGCGCTCGGCGCGCGAATCCCCAAGGGCGTGCTCCTGTACGGGCCGCCGGGCACCGGCAAGACCCTGCTCGCGCGCGCGGTCGCCGGCGAGGCGGGCGTCCCGTTCTTCTCGATCTCCGGCTCTGACTTCGTCGAGATGTTCGTCGGCGTCGGCGCCTCGCGCGTGCGTGACCTTTTTGAGCAGGCCAAGCAGAACTCTCCCTGCATCATCTTCATGGACGAGATCGACGCCGTCGGCCGCCACCGCGGCGCGGGTCTCGGCGGCGGGCACGACGAGCGCGAGCAGACGCTCAACCAGCTGCTCGTCGAGATGGACGGCTTTGAGATGAAGGACAACATCATCTTGATCGCCGCCACCAACCGCCCCGACATCTTGGACCCGGCGCTGCTGCGCCCGGGGCGCTTCGACCGCCAGATCGTCGTCGATCGTCCGGACCGGCTCGGCCGCAAGAAGATCCTCGAGGTGCACACGCGCGGCAAGCCGCTCGCCCGCGAGATCGATGTCGACGCGCTCGCCGGCCAGACGCCGGGCTTCACCGGCGCGGACCTCTCGAACCTCGTCAACGAGGCGGCGCTGCTCGCGGCTCGCAACGGCAAGCGCGAGATCACGCAGATCGAGCTCGAGGAAGGGATCATGCGCGTGATCGCGGGTCCCGAGAAGAAGACCCGCGTGATGTCCGGCAAGGAGCGCAAGATCACCGCCTACCACGAGATGGGCCACGCGATCGTCGGTCACTACACGCCCAACAGCGACCCGATCCACAAGATCTCGGTCATCTCCCGCGGCCAGGCGCTCGGCTACACGATCTCGCTACCCGGCGAGGACAAGTTCCTGACCACTCGCGCGGAGCTCAACGACACGATGGCGATGACGCTCGGCGGTCGCGCCGCCGAGGAGATCTGCTTCGGCGAGATCACGACCGGCGCATCCAACGACCTGGAGAAGGTCACCGCCACGGCCAAGCAGATGGTGATGCGCTTCGGGATGTCAGAGAAACTCGGCCCGCGCGTGTTCGGCCATGACCACGGGCAGCCGTTCCTGGGCCGCGAGTTCTCGGCCGAGCCCGACTACTCCGATGAGATCGCCCGCGAGATCGACGACGAGATCCGCCGGATCGTGGAGGCCGCGCACGTCCAGGCCAAGGACATCCTCACCACCCATCGCGCCTCGCTCGAGAAGCTCTCCGACATCCTGATCAAGCGCGAGACGATCGAGAAGGACCAGTTCGAGGCGCTGCTCGAAGGGCGCACCGAGGAAGAGGTGTTCGGTACCGAGGCTCCGCCGCCGCCAGAGATCCCGATGCCGCCCACGCCCGAGCGGCTCCCCGGTCGCGAGGCGCCGCGGCCGCTGCCTCGACCCGGGCTCGCCGGCGGCACCGCCGAGTAGCTGACGGATTCGGGACGCCGCTGCCGGCGTCTTCGGTCGCTCGCGTGCAGAGCACGCGTCGCGGGGTGGGCGGGCCACCAGTCCTTGGCAGCGACGCCCCGATTCTCGTCAGGGCCGCCACGCGAGGGTGGGTGAGCGCGTGATGCGGCCGTGAACGTCACACTCAACGCACGCCTGATGACGAGTGTGACGTTGACGGCGTGGTGGGCCGTGAACGTCACTCTCGCCTGCCGAGGCGGGTTGAGAGTGACAAACGCGGCCAAACCCACGCCCTCCCCAGACCAAATACCGGGCAGGCCAACGGCCCGGGCACCCGGCCGAAGGCCGGGGACTGGGTCCCGCCCACCCTGCGCAAGCCGGCGCGGCAACCAAGGCCGGCGAGGCGCCAGCCGACAGCCCAGCCCTAGCCCCCAAGCAGCGGCAGCGCCACCACCTCGAAGTCCGCGCTGACCCGCGCCACCTCGTCCGGAACGTGCGCCAGGTTCACATTGGTGGTGAACGCCATCGGGTCCGCCAGCGGCCTGAAGAAGTCGTCGTAATGCGTCGGGACGATCGTCTTCGGTTCAAGGCGGCCAAGCATCCGGGGCCAGAAGTCGCGGGTGAAGCCGCGGCCGGCGACGCCTGAGAGGAAGTAGTCGACGCCGCGGTGGCGGATCGCATCGTCGATCAGGTTTGCGCTGCCCTGGTGGTAGAAGGTGACGCCCGCGACCTCGATATGAATGCCCCAGACCTGGCCGCAGCGGTACGCGCCCGGGTTCAGACCGTCGAGGTGATCGCACGTGAGCTCGCCATCGAAGGGGACGGCCAATCCGAGCACGAGCTTCGAGTGGGCACTGGGGACGAAGCTGACCTTGAACGGGCCCAGCTCATAGGTGTGATAGGGCGTGACAGCGCGCGCGAGGCGGGCCAGGCCGTGGACGGCCATCAGCTGGACGAGCGAGTTCGAGCCATACGCCGGGCAGTCGAAGCGTCGAGCGATCGCGGGTGCGTCGACCGCATGATCGAAGTGCGTATGGCCCACCAGGACGCCGACCACCTTGTCCGGACGGCCGATGTAGCGCTCGATCAGCGCCTCGTCCGCGAGCGCCGCACGGCGCCTGATCAGCGCGCTCAGCGGCACGCGCGACACGTACGGATCGATGAACAGCGTGTGCCCCTCGAACGTCATGCGGTAGCCAGAGACGCCTAGCCACTCGAGCTCGAGGCCGGGCGGCAAGCCCAGTGGTCGCCTCTCGAGCTCGGCGAGTGCCTGCGCGTCGTGTCGCTCCTGGGTGCCCTTGGTCGCGACGAACCGCGCGAAGTCCGCCAGGTAACGTGCGGGCTCGAACATGAGGTGTCTTGATTTTGTCTGACGGACGCGGTGGACGACTGCTGATGGAGGCGACGCGCGTGTGGCTTCCGCTCGCGATCGCGATCGCCGGCGTGGTCGCGATTGTGATCGGCCACGGCCACACCGCGGCGGCGGGCGCCGGCGTCGGGCTCCTGATCGTGGCGATCATCGTCTGGATGGTCAACTGGATGTTTCGGATGAGCGTGGAGAGCAACCGCGAGCGCGAGCGGGAGGAGGAGGCCCGTCGCTACTTCGACGAGCACGGGCGCTGGCCGGGTGAATGACTTCCGGGTGATGGGCGTCATCAACGTGACGCCCGATTCCTTCTCCGACGGAGGCCGTTACCTCGACACCGAGCGCGCGATCGAACACGGGCTCACACTCGAGGCGGAGGGAGCGGCGATCCTCGACATCGGTGGCGAGTCGACGCGCCCCGGCGCCGAGCCGGTGCCGGCGAACGTCGAGCTCGAGCGGGTGCTGCCCGTGATCCGGGGGCTGATCGAGCGCGGCGCCACTTCGCAGCTGTCGATCGATACGTCGAAGGCCCCGGTTGCCGGCGAGGCGCTCCGGGCCGGCGCGACGCTCGTCAACGACGTAACGGCCTTTCGGGGCGATCCGGAGATGGCGGCGTTGGTTGCCGAGAGCGGTGCGGACTGCTGCCTGATGCACATGCTCGGTGAGCCTCGGACGATGCAGGTTGACCCACGATACGACGATGTCGTGGGCGAGGTGCGGAGGTTCCTCGAGGGGCGGGTGTCGTTCGCGGTTGCCTGCGGGATCGACGAGAACCGGATCATGGTCGACCCCGGAATCGGGTTCGGCAAGACGGCCGCGCACAACCTCGAGCTGCTGCGACGGCTCGCGGAGATCGTCGCGATCGGCCCGCCGGTGGTGGTCGGCACCTCGCGAAAGTCGTTCCTGGGGCGGCTGACCGGGCGCGACGTCGACCACCGGTTGCCGGGCACGATCGCCACCAACGTGATTGCGTACGAGCGCGGCGCCCGCGTGTTCCGGGTCCACGACGTCGCCCCGGTGCATGACGCGCTCGCGGTGACGGCTGCTACGGTGCCGCCGCAGTGGAGCCCGACGACGACGACACCGACGAGTACGACGAGCTAGACGCAGACGACGAGGAGGACGACGAAGGGCACCCCGAGCCCGAGGTCACGATCGAGGTCAGTGGCCTGTCGCTGTTCACCCACGTCGGCGTGACCGCGGCGGAAAGGGAGGTCGGTCAGCGGCTGCTGCTTGACCTGCGTCTCGACGTGGGCGAGTGCGACGCGACCGTGACCGACCGAATCGAGGACACCGTCGACTACGCGCAGGTCTGCGACAGCGCCAACCTCGTCGCCCAGCAACGCTCCTACAAGACGCTCGAGCGGCTCTGCACCGCGATCGCCGATCGCCTGCTCGAGCAGTACGACGCCCACGCCGTCTGGGTGAAGGCGGCCAAGCCCGAGCCGCCGCTGGCGCTCCCGGTGAGCGAGGTGTCGGTCGAGGTGTGGCGCGAGGCGGAGTGAGCCCGGTTGGGTATCTAGGTCTCGGCTCGAACATCGGCGACCGGCGCTCTCACCTGCTGGACGCGGCGGCGGCACTTCCGCGGCAGGGCGTCGACGTGCTCGCGTCCTCGTCGGTGTACGAGACCGAACCGGTCGGGCTCGTGCCCGACCAGCGTGACTTCTTCAACGCCTGTCTGCGCGTGGAGACCAAGCTGGATCCGGAAGCGCTGCTCGATGCGTGCAAGGAGGTCGAGCGGGTCGTGGGGCGAACGTCCGGCGGCGGCCGCCACGGGCCGCGGGTGATCGACGTCGACCTGCTGCTGTTCGGGTCGCTCTCGTATTCCTCGGAGCGCTTGACCCTGCCGCATGCGGAGGTCCGGAGCCGGCGGTTCGTGCTCGTCCCGCTGCTCGAGCTCGAGCCTGGGCTGACGCTCCCGGACGGCACGCGGCTTGCCGGCGCGCTCGCGGAGCTGGGGCCGGGCCAGGAGGTGCGCCGCGTGGGGGAGGCGCTCGTCTAGCCCTACGCCACCGCCGCCAGCGACCCCGCTGGCATGTCCCCATCGGCCGCCGGAAACAATCCCAAAGCCCACGCCTCGCACGGCCGGCCAGCGATCAGGGGCCGGACATCGGCGAGCGTCAGCAGCAGCCGGACGGTGGAGGCGATCTGGAGATCCGCGGCGGATGCGTCGCCGAGCACGCCATCACCGATCCAGGCATCGATCTTGTCGAGCTGCGCCGGCAGGGCACCCATCGCGCCGCGCGCGACCTCGGCGTTGGTGCGGTTCAGCCGGGCGCCCATCCGGGCGATCAGCGGCGCGTTCAGCCTGACCACCGGCGCGGGCAGGCGCAGCCGCGAGTGCTCGCTGTACCCGATCATCGCGCCCGGACTGCGCAAGAACCCCGCCCAGATCAGCTCGCGCGCGACCGGCTGGAAGACCTCGTCGCCCCAGCGGTCAGCCTCCTCGACAGCCGCGCGACGCTCCGGGTCGTGCGGGTACAGGGGCGGCTCGGGCACGAGCTCGTCGAGGCGCTGCATGATCGCGCGCGAGCCGGAGATCTTCTCGCCGTCGATCTTCAGGGCGGGCACCGTGCGCGCTCCGAACACGACCTTCTGGAGCGGCGCGTGGAGCGGCGGCGGCCACTCGACCACGCTGTGGTCGAGCTCCTTCATCGACAACGCCTTTTGAACGGCGGCGCAGGGGTGCGAGCCGTGAACCACATAGAGCTTCAGTCTCATGGTCGGTGCAGGATAGGGTTCCCAGCCAACCCATGCTCCTCGTAGTCGACGTTGGAAACACGCACACGCACTTCGGTGTGTACGCGGACGGCGATGGCGAGATCACCGAACATTGGCGTTTCGCGACCGTCCGCGAGTCGACCGGCGACGAGCTCGGCGCGGCGCTCTCGAACCTGCTCGCGCTCCGCGGTATGTCGTTCAAAGACCTCAACGGGTCGATCGTCTCCTCGACGGTGCCGCAGCTCTCCGAGCAGTGGCGCGCGATGTCCGAGCGCTATCTCGATCAGGCGATGCTGGTGGTGGGCCCGTCGATCAGGACCGGCATGCCGATCCGCATCGACAATCCCCACGAGGTCGGCGCGGATCGCCTGGTCAACTCGGTCGCGGCCTACGAGCGCGTCAAGGGCGCGTGCATCGTGGTCGACTTTGGCACTGCGATCACCTACGACGTCGTCTCAGCGGCCGGCGAGTATCTCGGCGGCATCATCAGTCCGGGCGCCGAGATCTCGATCGATGCCCTGTACGAGCGCGCGGCGAAGCTGCCGAAGGTCGAGCTGGCGCCGCCACGCTCGCTGATCGGCAAGGGGACGGTAGATGCGATCCGCAGCGGCATCGTGTACGGATTCGCCGCCCAGGTCGAGGGGATCGTGCAGCGGCTTCGCGTCGAGCAGGGTCCGCAGACGACCGTCATCGCGACGGGCGGCCTGGCGCACGTGCTGGCCCCCTACGTTCGCGACTCGATCGACGAGGTAGACGACCTGCTCACGCTGATCGGGCTGCGGCTGATCTGGCAGCGGAATCAGCCTTAGCGGCGCTGATCGCCTCGAGCGCCGGCACGGGCACGTCCGGTGTTCGGGCAGCCGTGATCGCGAGGATCAGCGGCCCGATTCGCCGCCGGTTCTGCGGCTCGGCCGCGGAGAACTGCTCGAACAGATCGATCAGCGCGCGAATCGCCGCGAACACGGGGGCATCGTCGATCTCCTCGGGGACATCGCATGCCAGCCTTGCCAGCGCCAGCATCTCGGCCCCGTCGACGCCGCGCATCGTCGCGATCGTCGCGAGCATCAGGAACTCCGACACGCGGTCCAGCAGCACGTGCGACGCCCGCTCCCGCTCGCCGACTGCTGGGCCGGCCGCCTGCAGCGGCTCGCCGGCCGCGATCCGCAGCGCCTGTTCGGAGGAGATCGATCGGATCTGCTCGGCCGAGAGGCCCGCCTGCAGCGCCGAGCGCAGCATGAAACCGGCGGACATCGTCGTCATCCCGTACGGGGCGTCGCTGGCGAACAGGATCTGCCCCGGCGGCACCAGCGAGAAGAGCGTCATCAGATCAGCCGGCATCCACCACGCGGTGTCGAAAATCAGGTTCGGGTAATCGGGAGCGACGCGCCAGATCCAGCTGAGATCGCAGATGCCGGCGTGCGCGAGGATCAGCCGAGCGTCCGGGAAGTCCTCCACAAGCCCGACCGCGTGCAGACCAAGCGCGGGAATCCCGCGACCGGCATGGATCAGCACCGGCAGCGCGCGCTCGTGCGCGAGCGCGACCAGGTCACGGACGGCGGGATGGTCGAGCGTGAACGCCTCCGCGCGCGGGTGCAACTTGATCCCGCGGGCGCCGGTGTCCAGGGCGCGCTCGGCCTCCTGCGGCGCACCGTCGTGCGGGTTGACACGGCAGAACGGCACGAGCAGACCGTCGCTTTCGGCAGCCGCGGCGATCACCGCGTCGTTCGCGGCGGGGTAGCCGTCCGGCTCGTGCATTGGGAACACGAACGCGCCACGCGCGTTCGCGAGCCTCAGTCCCGCGAGCAGCTCCTCGCTGGTCTGGCGCATCCCGTCGGGATCGTTCTGCCCTATGTGGGTGTGCGCGTCGAACAGCTCCACGCCGGGCACCTGATCGAGGACCACCTCGGTCCACGGTTGCAACAGCTCGCGGATATTCATGGCGTGATTCGTACCATGGAGATCCGATGAGGTTACTAACCGACAGCTGGAGCCTGGGCGGGGTGAGGATCTCCAACCGCGTTGTACTGGCGCCGCTGGCGGGGATCGGCAACTGGTTCGTGCGCCTGCAGGCGAAGCGCTACGGGGCCGGACTCGTGGTCTCGGAGATGGTCTCGAGCTTTGCGATCCACTATCGCAACGAGCGCACCTGCCGCGAGCTGCTGCGGATCCATCCCGACGAGCATCCTGTCTCCGTACAGCTGTTCGGGCACGATCCAGACGTGATGGCCTCGGCCGCCGAGCAGGTCGCGGCGGCCGGCGCCGACCTGATCGACATCAACATGGGCTGTCCCGTGCCGAAGGTCTGCAAGACGGGTGCCGGCGCGGCGCTGCTCGAGGATCCGGCGCGTGCCGTCGCGCTTGCACGCGCGGCCGCACGCGGGAGCGGCCTACCCGTGACGGTCAAGCTCCGCACCGGGCAGCGGCCGGGGGACTACGGCGGCGTGGAGGTCGCGCGCAGGCTTGCGTTCGACGCAGGCATCGCGGGCGTGTGCGTGCACCCCCGGCATGCTTCCCAGCGGCACGCGGGGGCCCCCGACTACGAGCTGGTTCGTGAGCTGGCCGACGAGCTGCCGATCCCGGTGCTGGTCTCGGGCGGCCTGCAGACGGCCGCCAAGGCGCGCAGGGCGTTCGAGCAGACCGGCGCCGACGGCGTCCTGCTCGCCCGCGGCTCGCTGGGCAATCCATGGCTGTTCGAGCAACTGCTCGGCAGGCGCAGCGAGGGACCCACTCGCGAGGAGATCCTGGCGGAGTTCGACTGGGTTCTCGAGCGCGCGCGCGAGCATCTCGGAGAGGAGCGGGCCACGCGCTACCTGCGCAAGTTCTACCCCTGGTACGTCGAGCGCCTGGGAGGCGGAAAGGCGCTGCAGGCGGCGCTGCAGACGGCGCCATCGACCGCCAGCGCGCGCGAACTGATGCACGAGGGAATCGGCGCACGACTCATCGCCCAGTAGTACCGTGACGCACCGTGTTACGGTGCTTCGGGAGAGGGGTGGCTTTCGCAATCACGCTCGCGCTCGCTGTGCCGGCCGGCGCCAGCGCCCAGGTGCAGCCCTATGGCACAAATGATTTCGCAGGCTTTCGCAATGTTCTGCCGCCCGGGACCAACGGGCTCGTCAATGCGCCGCAGCTGATCCAGTGGGAGACCACCCACCAGCGGCCGCCCCACAACGACGACCAGCTGGCGATGTACTCGAACCTGACGACCGCGGCGCCCAACATCACGACGGCCCAGATCGGGAACTTCTTCAAGGACGCGACGTTCGGGGTCAAGAGCGGAGATGTGGCAACGAGCGAGAGTCCCGAGCCGGGCGTCACGATCCTGCGCGATCAGCAGTTTGGGGTGCCCCACATCTACGGCGACACGCGCGCCGAGCTGATGTTCGGGATCGGCTACGCGACGGCCGAGGACCGGCTGTTCTTCATCGACGCCCTGCGCCATGCCGGAGCGGGCGACCTCGCGCAGTTCGCGGGCGGCTCGAACGTCAGCATGGACGAGAGCGTGTGGGCGAGTGAGCCTTACACGCAGCAGGACCTGGTCAACCAGGTCAACTACGGGCTGACGCATTCGGTCTACGGGCGGCAGATCTACAACGACGCCACCAACTACGTGGCCGGCATCAACGCGTATATCGCCGCTGCCAGGAAGAACCCACTGCTGATGCCGGCAGAGTACGGAGCGCTGCTGATGCCGCAAGGTCCGCAGCCGTTCACGCTCGAGGACCTCGTCTCGATCGCGACGCTCGTCGGCGGCATCTTCGGCAACGGCGGCGGCGACCAGCTGAACAACGCCGTGCTGTACGAGGATCTAGAACGGCGGTTCGGTCCCGAGCACGCCAACGTCCCCGGGTCGCCCGAGCTGGTGCAGTCGCGCCGCAAGCCCGCGAAACCGGATCATTCAGGCTTCGCCGCCTTCCACAGCCTCGACGCGCCCGATGACCCGGAGGCGCCGACGACCGTCCACGGCAGATCGTTCCCTTACCAGACGCTGCCGATGCCGAGCAAGGCGACGCTGAAGACGATCGCGCTGCCCGATGCCGGTTCGGTGCAGTACGTCAACCACGTTGTTGCGGGTGCGGTTCCGCACGCGGCCGCCGATGCATCGCAGCCACGCGCCAACGCCGGGCCCGGCCTCCTCTCGTTCCCGCGCTCGATGTCGAACGCGCTGCTCGTCAGCGCCTCCCACAGCCGCAGCGGTCACCCGATCGCGGTGATGGGGCCGCAGGTGGCCTACTTCACTCCCGAGATCCTGATGGAGGAGGACATTCACGGGCCCGGGGTCGATGCCGACGGAGCCGCATTCCCGGGCACCAACCTGTACGTGCAGCTCGGTCACGGCCGCGACTACGCGTGGTCGGCGACCTCGGCGGGCCAGAACATCATCGACACGTTCGCAGTGCCGCTCTGCGGGTCGATCAGTTCGAACTACTACCTGCTCCGCGGGCGGTGCGTCCCGATGGAGACGCTGACGAGGCACGAGAGCTGGACCCTCAACGCCGCCGACAAGACCCCGGCCGGCTCGGTCACCTTCCAGACGCAGCGCACGGCATTCGGGATCGTGATCGCCCGCGCGCGAATCCACGGGCGTCCCGTCGTCTACACGAACCTGCGCTCTACCTACATGCACGAGCTGGACTCGGTCGTCGGCTTCTTCATGCTCAACAACGCGGCGGATGTCAAGAATCCTCAGGACTTCTTCCACGCCGCCAGCCAGATCCAGTACACGTTCAACTGGTTCTACGCCGACGACAAGCACATCGCGTACTTCAACTCGGGACTGAACCCGGTGCGCGGGCCGCACACCAACCCGCTGTTCCCCACGTGGTCCTCATATCCATGGGTTGGCTACCGAGGCGCCGCGAACACCACGCCTTCCAGCCTGACCGAGCGCCAGACGCCACCAAGTGCGCATCCGCACGTCGTCGACCAGGAGTTCCTGACCAGCTGGAACAACAAGCAGGCGCCCGGCTACAACGACGGCGCCACCGGCCAGCAGTTCTCCTCGATCTATCGCTCGCAGCTGCTCGACAACAACATCGAGCACTACCTCGCCGTCGATCACGGCAAGCTGTCGCTGGCGGATCTGATCAACGCGATGGGCAATGCCGGCACGCAGGATCTCCGGGGTGTGGAGGTGCTCCCGTACGCGCTGAGAATCCTCGGCCACCCGAGGAGCGGTACCGCCCTCGGGTCCGCCGTGAGCGACCTGGAGCACTGGGTGGCGACCGGCGCGCATCGAATAAATCGTGAGAAGCCGGGGACCTCGGGCGATTACGACCAGAGCTACGCGGTGCGGATCATGGACGCATGGTGGCCGCTGCTGGTCAAGGCGGATCTTGGGTCAGTGCTTGGGCCGTCGCTGCTCAGCGACGTTGAGAACGAGTTCCCGATCAACGACCAGCCCGGCCATGGCACGTCCGGCGAGCACCTCGGCTCCTCCTGGGATGTCGGCTTCTACGGGATCGTGCAGAAGGACCTCCGCGCCGTGCTCGGCGATCACGTTACGGGCCCGCTGAACCGCATCTACTGCGGCAACGGCTCGCTGGCGCGCTGCCGTCAGGCGCTGCTCGAGTCGCTGCAGCAGGCGATCGCGGAGTCGCCGCAGACCGTCTACCCGGCTGACGGCGTGTGCGCGGCGGGCGACCAGATGTGTTCGGATTCGATCCAGTTCCGCGCGATCGGGGCGATCACACAGCCACTGATCGAGTGGGTCAACCGGCCGACGTTCCAGCAGGCGGTGCAGATCTTGGGACACGGACCCCGCTAAATCGGCGATGCTATGGCGGTGCTGACCACCGCTGCGATCATTGCCGCCCTGCTGACCCCCGCCGGCGGCTTCCAGGGGGCATATCACCAAGGACACGCCGCCCCGTTCCGGGTAGGCGCCGCGGTCCAGAACTTCTCGCCGCCCGCGCGCGGCAGCGTGCCGAACGACCCGGCTAACTGCTCGAGCTCAGCGTCGTTCAACGGGCCGCGCCCATTCGCGTTCATCGAGCCGTACACCGACTCCAACCACAACGGTCATTACGACATAGGGGAGCCGTTCGCCGACTGCAACGGCAACAAGCGCTGGGACGGCAACCTGCTCGGCGGAGGGGGCAACACGCCGCGCTACTACGACAAGGTCGCCGACCCCGTGGGCGCTCGCGCGCTCGTCGTCTCTGCCGGCGGCAAGAAGATCGCGGTCGAGGTCGTCGATCAGGAGGGGCTGTTCAACATCTATCAGCAGCAGATCCGTGCGAAGGTCGCGGCCGACGGGTACCGCCTCGACGGCATCTTCATCTCCGCAACGCACGACGAGTCGGCGCCCGACAGCCTGGGCCTCGGCGGGGTCAACGCGCTGGTCTCCGGCGTCAACGACTACTGGGTCAAGTACTTGATCCAGCGCAGCGCGCAGGCGATCGAGCGCGCGTACCGAGCGATGCGACCGGCGAGGATCCGCTACACGGAGGTGCTCGAGCCCTCGAACGTCCGGCAATGCTGGTCCTCCTATCCGTTCGTCGACGATCAGCACATTCCGGTCCTCCAGGCGGTCACCACGGGTCGGCGTCCGCGGACGATCGTCACGCTGGCGAGCGTCAGCCAGCACGCCGAGACGCTCGGCTTCAACGGCGGCACGCCGTTGTTGGATGCCCAGAACAGCTGGGTCTCCTCGGACTGGATCTCGTTCTTCCGCGCCTCGCTCGAGCGGGCGCTCGGGGGCGTGGGGATCGAGATGGCCGGGTCGGTCGGCTCGGTCGAGAGCCCGGAGGTGTACGGGCAGCCGATCTCGCGCACCCCGCAGCAGTTCGTCGATGCCTCGCACCCGGCAGGGTGCCGCACGCTGTTCCGCGTCGGCGCGGGCACTGACACCGCCGGCACGCAGCACGTCCCGCTCGGCTACAACGGCGAGACGAAGGCCTTCGGAGTCGCGATGGCGGGCCCGATCGTCCGCGCGCTGCGGGCGGGCTCCTACCACGTGTCGGAGTCAAACGTGCTGTGGGGCCAGCGGGCAAACATCTGCGTGCCCCTCGAGAACCAGCTGTTCGTCATCGGCGCGGCGGCCGGTGTGTTCGCCAATCGGCCCGGCTACAACGCCGACTGCACGAAGGCCTCGCCCGTGCTCCCGAACGGCTCCTCGGCCGGACAGGCGCTGCTCTCGCAGGTGGCGGCGTTCAGGATCGGCGACGGTGAGTTCATCTCCGTACCTGGAGAGGTGTTCCCGTTCACGTTCCTGCGCGGGTTCCTGGGTCCGCAGGACATGCCACTCCCCGGCCCGGCGCTGCCCCCGTGGCTGCTGCCCGACATGCACGCGCGGTTCCGCTTCATCGACGGGCTCGCCGAGGACATGCTCGGATACATCTTCCCGGCCGGCAACGCCGTTGGGATCCCAACCGCCTCGAATCTCAATCCCTCAGGTACGGACCGGTTCGGCTGCGGCCACTCCGACGACTCCGAGTCGACCAACGCGCAGGCCGCCAACATCATCGGCGCCGCGCTGCAGCGCGTGCTCGCGTCGCACGACGGAGCCGGCGAGCGCGTCGTCGTCGGGCGCTACGTGCTGCCCGGCGGGGTGCTCTCGCGCGACCCGCTTGGCGGACCGGAGATCAAGTGCAACGTCGATCAGGTGTTCCATGCCAGCGGCCCCGCCAGGGCCGTCGAGCTGGCGAATGGGTCCGTCGTGCGACCGCGCGTGTGGATGTCGCTCAGCGGCCTGCCGCAGCGTGTGCCCGATCGCGACACCCGCGGCTACTTCGACTCGACGGGCCGTCGCGTGTGGCTTGACGTATACCCGGCCGGAAAATAGGCAAGCCCACTCCGAGCGGTGTCTATACTCATCCGCCCCACGCGACAGGATGCGTGGTAATCCCGCCGTCTGAGCGGGCTTTTTTCGTCCAGACCCCGAAGAAGGTCTTTTACGCAATGCCCAAGGATGTACTCCTAACTCCCGAAGGCCTGGCCAACCTCAAGGCCGAGCTCGACAATCTCACGACCACCCGTCGTCGCGAGGTCGCCGCGCGCATCAAGGAAGCGCGCGAGTTCGGCGACATCTCGGAGAACGCCGAGTACGACGACGCCAAGAACGAGCAGGCGATGCTGGAGGCGCGGATCGCCTTGCTGGAAGAGAAGCTGCGCTCCGCCCAGGTGATCGACTCCTCTGACCTCGGCACCGACATGGTGCGCGTCGGATCTGTCGTCCACGTCAAGGATGAGTCCGGCAAGTCGACCAAGTACACGATCGTCGGATCGGCCGAGGCTCAGCCCCAGGAGATGAAGCTCTCCAACGAATCGCCGATCGGCAAGGCGCTGCTCGGCCGCAAGCGAGGCGAGCAGGTCGTGTTCTCCACGCCGAAGGGCGAGCGCAAGCTGAAGATCACCAAGATCGACGTCGGCGCCAAGTAGGCCCTCGGTGGCCGAAGAGCCCGCGGACGTATTCGCTGTTCGCCGGCGCAAGCTCAAGGCGCTGCGGGCCGAAGGGATCGAGCCATACCCGCATGAGTTCGATGGGGTCGGGCCGATCTCGGCGGTCCGCGCCGCGCATGAAGGGCTGGGTCCCGGCGAGGAGACGACCGATGAGCACCGCGTCGCGGGCCGGATCGCGGCACGGCGCGGCCAGGGCAAGATGGCGTTTCTCGACCTGGTCGATCGCTCGGGGCGGATTCAGCTGCAGGCGCGCGTCGACGAGCTGGGCGAGGCCGGGATGGAGGCGCTCCTGGAGCTCGACCTCGGCGACGTGATCGGGGTCGACGGGATCGCGTTCTGCTCGCGACGCGGCGAGCTGACGCTACGAGTCACCGGCTACACGCTGCTGGCGAAGTCGCTGCGGCCGCCGCCGGAGAAGCACCACGGCCTGCAGGACGTCGAGACCCGCTTTCGCCACCGTGAGCTTGACCTGATCGCCAACGAGGAGGTCCGCGAGCTGTTCATCCGGCGCGCACGCATGATCTCGACGATCCGCCGGTTCCTCGACGACGAGGGGTTCGTCGAGGTCGAGACGCCGGTCCTGCAGCCGCTTTATGGCGGCGCGCTGGCGCGGCCGTTCACGACTCATTTCAATGCGCTCGATCGCGATTTCTACCTGCGTATCGCCACCGAGCTGTATCTCAAGCGGCTGATCGTGGGAGGACTCGAGCGCGTCTACGAGCTCGGCAAGGACTTCCGCAACGAGGGCCTCTCGCCCAAGCACAACCCGGAGTTCACGATGCTCGAGTGGTACGAGGCATATGCCGATTACCTCGACGTCGCGGACCGGTTCGAGCGGCTGATGGCCGCCGTCGGGTTGGCTGGAACTTGGCGGCGCGAGAAGCTGGTGGAGGCAATCGACAGCCGCACCGGGATTGACGTGCTGGAGCTGCCTGATCGTGATGCACTCGCCGGCGCGCTGCGCGAGCGCGGCTTGCCGGTGTCCGAGGAGGACTCCTGGGCGCAGCTGGTCGACGAGCTGGTCTCAAAGCATGTCGAGCCGACCCTGACCGAGCCGACGCTGCTGCTCGACTATCCGGTCGAGCTATCGCCGTTCGCCAAGCGCCACCGCTCCGATCCTCGCCTTGTCGAGCGCTTCGAGGCCTACGTCGGCGGGATCGAGATCGCCAACGCGTTCACCGAGCTCAACGATCCCGACGAGCAGCGGCGGCGCTTCGAGGCGCAGCACGCCGGCGACGATGAAGCACAGCCTTACGACGAGTCGTTTCTGCAGGCGCTCGAGCAGGGCATGCCGCCGACCGGCGGGATCGGGATCGGGATCGATCGCCTGGTGATGGTGCTCACGGGCCGCCGTTCGATCCGGGAAGTGGTCCTGTTCCCGGCGATGAGGGACTAGGCCTTGGATCCGCCCGCCCGCGCACGTCCTTCCTATGAACGTAATGTGAACACCCGCACACTCCGGTAAATCCCACCTCCAGAACGCCTTAAGCCTCTTGGTAGACTGAGGCATGGATCCGAACAAAACCGTTCTTTCCGCTCATCAAATCCGGTAGACCAGCCGAATAGGTGGGAAAGGCGGGATCATCGGCGTCCCTGCAGCTGGGGAATCGGCACTTGAGTAACCTGGCAGCGTAGGGAAAGGAACCCGCCAGCAAGGAAAACCCCGCGACCGACTAACAGCCCAAGTTCCGCCAGACCCGAGAGAAGAGTCGTATGTTCGAGCGATTTACAGAGCGAGCCCGCCAGGTAGTGGTCCTGGCGCAAGAAGAGGCGCGAACGCTCAAGCACAACTACATCGGGACCGAGCACATCCTGCTTGGACTCTTGCGTGAAGAGGAAGGCCTGGCTGCCCGTGTCCTTGAGTCACTTGACATAACCGTCGAGCGCGTCCGCGCGCAGGTCGTGCGGATCGTCGGATCGGGTGAGGAGGTCACCTCCGGTCAGATCCCATTCACGCCGCGCGCCAAGAAGGTGCTGGAGCTGGCGCTGCGCGAAGCGCTGAGCCTCGGCCACAACTACATCGGCACCGAGCACATCCTGCTCGGTCTGGTGCGCGAGAACGAGGGAGTCGCCGCCCGGATCCTGCTGGACTTCGACGCCGACTCCGAGAAGATCCGCAACGAGGTGATCCGGATGCTGTCCGGCCCCGGCAGCCGCCAGCGCGGCTCCGGGAGCGGTGGTGGCACCGGTGCCGCCGCCCAGGGCGAGGGCAAGAAGTCATCGAAGCTGCTGGACCAGTTCGGCCGCAACCTGACCAAGCTCGCCGCCGAAGGCAAGCTCGACCCGGTCGTCGGTCGCGAGACCGAGATCGAGCGGATCATGCAGATCCTCTCGCGCCGCACCAAGAACAACCCCGTTCTGGTCGGTGAGCCCGGCGTCGGCAAGACCGCCGTCGTCGAGGGTCTCGCCCAGCGGATCACAAATGCGGATGTACCGGAACTCTTGAAGGGCAAGCAGATCTACACGCTCGATCTGGCCGCCCTGGTCGCGGGCTCGAAGTACCGCGGTGAATTCGAGGAGCGCCTGAAGAAGGTGATGAAGGAGATCACCCAGCGCGGCGACATCATCCTGTTCATCGACGAGCTGCACAATCTCGTCGGAGCGGGTGCCGCCGAGGGCGCGATCGACGCGGCGTCGATCTTGAAGCCGGCGTTGGCGCGTGGTGAGCTGCAGACGGTCGGCGCTACCACCCTGGAGGAGTACCGCAAGTACCTGGAGCGCGATTCGGCGCTCGAGCGGCGCTTTCAGAAGATCACCGTCGACCAGCCCACGACCGAGGAAACGGTCCAGATTTTGAAGGGCCTGCGCGACCGCTACGAGCAGCACCACAAGGTGACGATCACCGACGAGGCGCTCGAGGCGGCCGCCGATCTGGCCGACCGCTACATCTCCGACCGCTTCCTGCCCGACAAGGCGATCGACCTGATCGACGAGGCCGCGTCACGGATGCGGATCAAGTCGATGACCTCCCCGCCGGTCTACCGCGAGCTCGAAGACGAGATCGAGGAGACGCGCCGCGCGAAGGAGGAGGCGATCGAGGCCCAGGAGTTCGAGAAGGCTGCCAACCTCCGCGACAAGGAACGCCGGCTGACGCAGAAGAAGCGCGAGCTGGCCGACCAGTGGGAGGCCGGCGAGTCGACAGAGCGTCCGGCGATCGGCGAAGAGGAGATCGCGGACATCGTCTCGATGTGGACCGGAATCCCCGTGTTCAAGCTGACCGAGGCCGAGACCCAGAAGCTGATGCGGATGGAGGAGGAGCTGCACAAGCGCGTGATCGGCCAGCACCCGGCGATCGAGGTCGTCTCGAAGGCGATCCGGCGCTCGCGCGCGGGCCTCAAGGATCCCAAGCGCCCGACCGGCTCGTTCATCTTCCTCGGGCCGTCAGGCGTCGGGAAGACCGAGCTGGCGCGGACGCTCGCCGAGTTCCTGTTCGGCGACGAGGACACGATGATCCGGATCGACATGTCCGAGTACATGGAGAAGCACGCGGTCTCCCGGCTGGTCGGCTCGCCTCCGGGCTACATCGGCTACGACGAGGGCGGTCAGCTGACCGAGGCGGTTCGCCGCAAGCCCTACAGCGTGCTGCTGCTCGACGAGATCGAGAAGGCGCACCCGGATGTGTTCAACATCCTGTTGCAGATCCTCGAGGACGGGCGACTGACCGATGCCCAGGGGCGGACGGTGGATTTCCGCCACTGCATCGTGATCATGACCTCGAACATCGGGGCCGCCGAGATCTCGCGCAACACGCCGCTCGGGTTCGCCGTCTCCGACGACGAGACCGGGATCACCTACGACGACATGAAGAACCGGATCATGGGCGAGCTGAAGAAGGTCTTCCGGCCCGAGTTCCTCAACCGGATCGACGAGGTGATCGTCTTCCACAAGCTCAGCAAGGGAGAGATCAAGGAGATCGTCGACCTGTTGTTGCGGCGGATCCGCGAGTCGATGGCCGAGCGCGAGCTGCAGCTCGAGCTCTCCGACGAGGCCAAGGAGATGCTCGCCGACAAGGGCTGGGATCCGGCGATGGGCGCGCGCCCGTTGCGCCGGGCGATCCAGCGCTACGTCGAGGACCCGCTGGCGGACTTCGTGCTCCGCTCGCAGGTGGCCGAGGGATCGACGGTGCTGGTTGAGCCGGCGCCAGCAGAGGATCCCGACGAGCGCGAGATGATGCTCACCGTGATCGAGCCAGCCCCGAAGCCCACGCCGGTCGGCGTGGGTGCGTCGGATGGCGACGCGCCGTCCGAGGACGACCCGGCGCCCGAGGGTGAGGCGCCGGACGCTCCCGCCGAGGGCGACTAGGCGCTAGGGCGTCTAGGCGCTAGTTGGCTTTTTGGGCCGCGTCCCTCGGGGCGCGGCCCTTTCTTCTGCGCTGAGCCTGGCGGGGGCCTGGCATCTGGCTGGGGAGGAGGAGGTGGGCGGCCTCTCCGCGCTGGCGCCAACAACCACATTGCTCCAAAACGATCAGATGCTGTGGCGCTTTGGTTCACGGTGGTTGCAGTTGCGCTCCCATAGCGACCACTCTGCGCCAAAACGATTCCCGTCCGTGCCGTTTTGGAGCGTTGTGGTTGTTGTCGCCATCGCCACCCCCTCCCCAGCCAAATTCCAAAGCGTCACAACTCTCGAACAATCTCGGGTGACGTCGGCGCCGGCGCGTACCCTGGCCAGCACATGGCGCGTCCCACCTCGATCCACGTCTGCTCGCAGTGCGGTCACGAGACGCCGCGGTGGGCGGGTCAGTGCCCGGGCTGCGGTGAGTGGAACACGCTTGTCGAGGAGGTGCGCGCCGAGGGCGGCAACGGCGCCGGCGCCGGCCGGCGGGCGCGCGCCGGCGCGAGGGCGGTCACGCCGGTCGCGCTCGGGTCCGTCGCCGCGGAGGAGCACCAGCGCCTCTCGACCGGGATTGGCGAGCTCGACGACGTCCTGGGCGGCGGGATCGTGCCCGGATCGCTGGTGCTGATCGGAGGCGCGCCCGGGATCGGCAAGTCGACCCTGACGACGATGGCGCTTGCGAACCTCGTGGCCGCGGGCCGGCGGACGCTGTACGTCTCCGCAGAGGAGTCGGCGGCGCAGATACGCCTCCGTGCCCAGCGGCTGCGGAGCGATGGCGCGCTCCAGATCCCCGTGATCGCGGAGACCTCGCTGGAGGTGGTGCTCGCGACGCTCGATCGGGAGCGCCCGGAGGTATGCGTGATCGACTCGGTGCAGACGCTGCACACGGCAGAGCTGTCGAGCGCTCCTGGCTCGGTGGGCCAGGTGCGCGAGGTAGCCGATGGGATCATGCGGGTGGCGAAGGCCCGGCGGATCGCGGTGCTGCTCGTCGGCCACGTCACAAAGGAGGGCGCGCTCGCGGGGCCGCGCGTGCTCGAGCACCTCGTCGACTGCGTGCTGCAGTTCGAGGGCGAGCGCGAGCGCACATATCGAACCGTGCGCGCGATCAAGAACCGGTTCGGGTCGACCAACGAGGCCGGCGTGTTCGAGATGCACGATGACGGGCTGGTGGAGGTGCTCGACGCGTCGGCGCGGTTCGTCGGCGAGGCGACCCGCGCGCCGGGCAGCGTCGTGCTGTGCGCGATGGAGGGATCGAGACCGTTGCTGGTCGAGGTTCAGGCGCTGGTGTCACCGTCAGAGCTTGTTCCGCCGCGGCGTGTCGTCTCCGGGCTCGATCGCAACCGCGTGGCGCTTGTCCTCGCTGTCCTCGGCCGCCACGCCGGCATCGGCCTCGGCGCGGTGGACGTGTTCGTCAACGTCGTCGGCGGCGTCCGCGTCGAGGAACCTGGCGCCGACCTAGCCGTCGCCCTGGCCGTCGCCAGCGCCGCCAAGCGACAAGCACTCACCGGCGCCGGCGGGACAAAGCCATTGGCATGTTTCGGCGAGCTAGGCCTGACCGGCGAACTGAGAACAGTCGCGCACGCAGACCGCCGGTTGGCCGAGGCCGCGAAGTTCGGACTAACACCTGTGATCGAACCAGACACCCACCAAACGATCCGAGGGGCACTGGCTGTTTCGCTGAGTGCCGATCGCCCACCAGAGCGGGCAGCGGCTGCCTAGGAGGGGGCGGGCGTCGTTTGGCGTCGGCACGCCCTCGAGCGAAGCTCACGGGCGTGACGACACCAAACGAGCTCCCGCCCGCGACCCACGAGGCCAACACACCCGCATCTGCCGTAAAATCGTGCCGATGCCGCCGCGTTCCGGGGAAGAGCTCAAAGAAGAGCTCGAGTCTCGACAAGAGTCGCGGATGGTGAGGGCGCTGGAGATGGTCGCGCCCGGGACCGCGCTCAGGGAGGGCATCGACAACATCGTCCATGCCCATACCGGGGCGCTGATCGTGATCGGCGACGCGGACGAGCTGTCGTTCCTGTTCTCCGGCGGGATCAAGCTCGAGCTCGACTATTCGCCGGCGTATTTGTACGAGCTGGCGAAGATGGACGGCGCGATCGTGCTGAGCTCGAACGCGACCAAGATCGCGCACGTCAACGTGCAGCTGACGCCCGACCCGACAATCTTCACACTGGAGACCGGGACCCGCCACCGCACGGCGGAGCGCGTCTCCAAGCAGACCGACGCGATCGTGATTTCGGTCTCGGAGCGCCGCGAGGTCGTTTCGCTCTATGTCGATGGGATGAAATACATCCTCGAGGACATTCCCGTGGTGCTCGCGAAGGCCAACCAGGCGCTCGCGACGCTCGACAAGTACCGCAGCCGGCTCGACCAGGTCTCGACGCGCTTGACCGCACTCGAGTTCGAGGGCGGAGTGACGCTGCACGACGTGCTGACCGTCTTGCAACGCGTCGAGCTCGTGACGCGCATGGCGGTCGAGATCGAGCGTTACATCGTCGAGCTCGGAAGCGAGGGGCGCCTGATCGAGATGCAGCTCGACGAGACGATGGTCGGCGTCTCCGCCGATAAGGCGGCACTCGTCCACGACTACCTTGTCGAGGACACCGACGAAAGCTTTGCGACGGCATTCGAGCAGCTGCTGCGAGTGCCGCATCAGGATCTTCTGGACTTCGGTCGGCTGGCCGAGCTGCTCGGCAACGACCGCAAGCTGAACACCCTCGACTATCCCGTCTCTCCGCGCGGATTCCGCATCCTGGGGCGCATACCACGATTGCCCAAGCTCGTCGTGCAGCGGATCGTGTCGGAATTCGGAGGACTCGAGGAATTGCTCGCCGCAACCGATGGCGAGCTGGAGACCGTCGACGGAGTCGGCGAGATCCGGGCGAAGGACATCCGCGAGGGCCTTCGCCGACAGCAGGAGATAAACCTAGTGGACAGGTACCTGCAGACGTAGACAATTGGGCGCGGGACCTGCTCCCGCGCGCCCCCGGACAGAGGAGGACACCATCACAGAGCTACTGGAAGAGCAGCTGGAAGATGCCGAGACTGTCGCGGTGCTGCCAAACATCGAATTCGAGGTCGGCGACAACGTCGTGTATCCACATCATGGCGCGGGGAAGGTGATCCGCAAGGAGGCCAAAGATGTTCTCGGCGAGCGTCGCGAGTACCTCACGATCAAGATCCTGCACAACGACATGACCGTGATGGTCCCGACCGAGAACGCGGCGCTCGCAGGTCTGCGCCGCGTGATCGACGAAGAGACGGTCAAAAAGGTACTCGCCGTGCTGCAGGATGAGTGCTCGGAGATGCCCAAGAATTGGAACCGCCGGTTCAAGCACAACCGCGACAAGATCAAGACCGGCGACATCTACGAGCTTGCGGAGGTCGTTCGCAATCTCGCGATCCGGGAGTCCGAGCGTGGGCTCTCGACCGGCGAGAAGCAGATGTACACGCGCGCCAAGAAGATCCTTGCCTCGGAGCTGATGTACGCGCTCGAGATGAACGAGGAGGAGGTCGAGGCGCACCTTCAGAGCCTGCTGATCGAATCTAACGGGAACGGCAACGGAACCAACAAGGTGGCTGTCGCCGCAAAGTAGGCCAGGCGCAGCCCGAGATGGCGGTCGCGTTGATCGTGGCCGCAGGACGTGGCGAGCGCCTTGGGTCCGGCCGGCCCAAGGCGCTCGTCGAGCTAGCGGGCAAGCCGATGCTCGCCTGGTCGGTGGAGGCGCTGCAGTCGGTCGGAGCCGTGCGACAAATCGTCGTCGCGCTGCCAGGCGACGCGCTGGACGCCGCTCCTGCAGGGGTGACGGCGGTCCCAGGCGGCGAGGTTCGGTCGCAGTCGGTACGAGCGGCGCTTGCGGCCGCCGGCGACGGCGATCCGGTGATCGTGCATGATGCCGCGCGCCCGCTCGCGCCGGCGGAGCTGTTCGAGCGGGGACTCGAGGACCTCGACTCCTCGGCCGCCGATGTGGTGATCGCGGCCGCACCGGTCTCCGACACGATCAAAGAGGTGGGCGAGGACGGGCGGACTGTCGTGCGCACACTCGATCGGAGCCGGCTGTGGGCGATCCAGACTCCACAGATCTTCCGGCGCGAGGTGCTCGAGCGTGTGCTGTTCTCGGCGTCCGACGAGCTGCTGGCGACGGCCACCGATGACGCGTGGCTGGTCGAACGATCGGGAGGGGTTGTACGGGTGGTCGAGTCGAGCCCGTCGAATTTGAAGGTCACGACGATCGGCGACCTGCACGTCGCCGAGATGCTGCTCGCCGGATGATCACGACCGGACTTGGATACGACTGCCACCGGTTCGCGCCAGGACGCCCGCTGGTGCTGGGCGGGGTCGAGATCCCATTCGATCGAGGGCTCGAGGGACATTCCGATGCGGATGTGCTCACGCACGCGGTCATCGACGCGCTGCTCGGAGCCGCGGGGCTCGGCGACATCGGACAGCACTTCCCGGATACCGACGAGCGGTTTCGCGGCGCCGACTCGATCGAGCTGCTCCGAACGGCGGTGGCGATGCTGAGTGAGCGTGGACACCGCATCTTGCACATCGACGCCACGGTCGTGATCGAGCGCCCGCACATCGCGCCTGTCCGAGAGCAGATGCGGGGGGTGCTCTCAGAGGCGCTGGGCATCACGAGCGCGCACGTGAACGTGAAGGCGACCCGCGGTGAGGGAATGGGGTTCGTCGGACGCCAGGAGGGGGCGGCGGCGCTGGCGGTGGCGACGCTGGAAGGCCCCTAGTTCGTTCCGCTCCTTGACGCGCGCGTAGCGTTAACCCGTTGGCGCACAAGCGGGTCGGATACGAAGGGAGCCGGACATGGTGCGCAGGACCGAGCGGCGACGCTGGCGGCCGGGGCCGGACACTGCAATCGCTGTGACGGCGGTGGTGCTTGCCGCGGGTGGTGCGAGCTGGGCTGCTACGAGGCAGGCCGGAAGCGGAGTGATCAACGCATGCGAGGACACGAGCTCACGGGCGCTTTCGATTGCCCCGTGCTCGACCTCGCAGACGGCGCTGCAGTGGAACGTCGAGGGACCGCAGGGGCCAGCGGGAGCGGCGGGAGCCCAAGGACCTCAGGGACCTCAGGGACCGCAGGGACTTCAAGGACCGCAGGGAACTGCTGGGCCTCAGGGACCGTCGGGCGCGAGAGGTGTGGTCGCGCTGCCAACCTCGAACGGCGGGACTGGTGGTGGAGGGTCCGGGCCATACCGCCACTTCACGCTTCACGTGGTGCTCGCCGCTCCGGGCTACTACTCGGTGACCGGCACGACTGAGCTCGCACATTTCTATGCGACGCCGTCGCCGAGCGTGGCTTTCGCGGTGGGCAATTGCCAGATGCAGCTGCCCCGCCCGCCGCTGTCGACCAAGCGCCTGAGGTATCTGGGCCTTCGGACCCCGACCAACTACGTCGGCAACTTCACGGTGCCCGTCAACCAGAACGTCGTCGTGACCTCGTCGGGTGGCAAGACAGCGACGTCGATCCGGTTCATATGCGTGAGCACGAGGACGGGCTTTGATTTCGACAACCCAGCGCTCGCTGCAATTCTGATCACGCCACTGCCGCCGCATCAGCAGTGACGCCACTGTTGCATAACTGATACGCTCATGTAACGTGAATTCGATCCATAACCTGCTCTGCTCCTCCGGATGGTGGTCCAGGCGAGTCGAGGACAAGCTTCTCCCATGGGGAGTGGGGAGGCTCGATCTCGGTGACGATGTGCTTGAGATCGGCCCCGGGTTTGGCGCCACGACCCGCCTGTTAGCGCGGCAGCTTCCAAACCTCACGGCACTCGAACTCGATGAGGACTACTGCCGGCGGCTGCGCTCCGAGCTTGGTGATGCCGTGACGGTCGTGCAGGGCGACGCGACGCAGCTGCCGTTCGAGGACGGGCGGTTCTCCGCGGCGGTTTGCTTCACGATGCTTCATCACATCCCGGTACGGGAGGCGCAGGACCGCGTATTCACCGAGGTGGCCCGCGTGCTGCGCCCCGGCGGCCTGTTCGCGGGCACTGACAGCGTCGGCACCGGAGCCGTGTTCAAGGTGATCCACATCGGCGACACGTTGCTGCCGATCGACCCCGGCGCGATGCCGGGACGTCTCGAAAGCGCCGGCCTCGTCGACGCGCAGGTCCAGCGGTCGAACGGATCCTTCCGCTTTCGAGCACGTAAGCCGGCGTGAGCGAGCAGGGCGAGCGGGGAGAGATCGCGCCGCACATCGTCGATGCGGCACGGCACGTACTCGCTCAGGACGGGCTTGCCGCAGCGACGCTCGAACGGATTTCGAGCGCAGCCGGCATCTCAAGAATGACTCTTCACCGACGGGGAGTTTCGAAGAAGGACATCCTCGCCGTGATCGCGGGGCAGCTCGAAGCCGAGTACCGCGACGCGATGTGGAAGGCCCTCGTCGCCAGGGGTACGGCGGCAGAGCGACTGCGATACGCGCTCGAACTTCAGTGCGAGGTCAGCGAGCGCAACCTGGCGATGCTCGAGGCGCTCTCGGGCCCGTCGCGCGAGGAGATCTACCACGAGTCCGACGCCCGGCGACTGACGCGCAAGGTGTTCGTCGAACCGATCGAGCGGTTGTTGCTGGACGGCGCGGCCGATGAGTCCCTGGCGGCGCTCGACGTCGAGGAGACGGCGACGGTGGTCTTCAACATGGTCGGTCATACCTACCGCCACTTGCGCACCGGTCATGGTTGGAGCGCCGAGCGTGCGCGCGAGGGCGTCGTGCGGCTGGCGATGGACGGTCTCGTGGCGCGGCTAGAGTGTTGAGCGTGAGCGAGGACACCACGGTCCCCCGGTTCATCGTCTGGAGCGACTACATATGACCGTTCTGCTACGTCGGCCTCGAACGGGCCGCGTGGCTGGAGCGCCGGTTCGGTGCGCGGATCGAGTGGCGTCCATTTGACCTGCACCCCGAGTACCCGCCGGAAGGCATCCCTCGGGCCCTTCTGGAGCAGCGCTACGGCGCCCGCATCTCGGATCGCCAGAACGCGATGTTCGCCGAGGCCGGCCTTCCGCACGCCGAGCGGCGGGAGAAGATTCCCAATTCGCGCCGAGCCTTGATGCTCGGTGAGCTCGCGCGCGAGCGCGGCGTCTACGAGACGCTGCACCCCCGACTGTTCGAGTCCTACTGGGCTCGCGATCGAGATATCGGGGACGTCGAGGTGCTGGTCGAGGAGGGCGTCGCGGTGGGTCTGCAGGAGGCTGAAATCCTCGAGCTGATGGAGAGCGAGCGCTATCTGGACGTGATCGCGCGGCAGACCGAGATGGCGATCGAGCTAGGCGCGGGCGGCGTGCCGGCCTGGGTCATCGACGAGCGTGCCCTGGTGCCCGGAGCCCAGCCGCACGAAGTGTTCGACCGCGTGCTCGAGCGGCTCGGATACACACCGCTCTCCTAGCTCCGAGCCGCATGGTGTCCGAGGTCACAGTCATCGGTGCCGGAATCGCCGGGCTGTGCGCCGCGTACTACCTGCGTAGGGAAGGCGAGTCGGTAACGGTCCTGGAGACTCGTCGGGCGGGCAGCGGGGCGTCATCGGGCAATGCAGGCTGGATCACGCCAGCTCAGGCAGGGCCGCTGCCGGAGCCCGGGCTGCTCGCCTATGGCGTGCGCTCGCTCGCCGATCCAGGATCGGCGCTGTACTTCGAGCTTCGGCAGCTGGCCCGCATGCTGCCGTGGCTGGTGGTCTTCGCACGGCACTGCAACGAGCGCGACTACGCGCGCGGGACCGCGGCACTGGCAGGTCTCGGGAGCCGGTCGTTCGAGCTGCTCGACGCAATGTTGGCCGACGGGGTTGCGCTTGAAGTGGAGCGGTCGCCGCTGCTGCTCGCGGCACAGTCGGTCTCGGCCGCGGAAGGGTTCCTTGAGGGGATCGGGCACCTGTCGGCGTCTGGCTTCAGCGTGCCGGATCGCGTGCTCGGCGGCGCGGAGCTGCGTGAGCTCGAGCCCAGCCTCAGTGGCGCGGTTCACGCTGGGTTCGTGCTCGAGCAACACCGTGTGGTCGTGCCGATGGCGATGGTGCAGGCTCTGCGCGCGCGGGTGCTGGAGATGGGCGTCGAGGTGGTGGAGGGTGTCGAGTTGCGCGACGTGGACTTGGCGGGTGCGCAGGTGGTGGGCCTGCGCACCTCGGAGGGCGTGATGCGATGCGGCCGGGTCGTGCTCGCGCCGGGCGCGTGGGTGTCGCGCGTCGCGCGGCTGCTCGGGCTTCGGCTGCCCGTCCAGGCCGGCAAGGGCTACAGCTTCGAGGTCCGGCCGCGGACGATGCCGCGGCACGCGATACTGCTGCTCGAGCCGCACGTGGGATGCTCACCGATGGGCGATCGCCTGAGGATCGCGGGGACGATGGAATTCAGTGGCATCAACTCGCGCCTGAACCGGCGCCGGATCCGTTCGATCGTCGATGGCGCGTCTCGGATGCTCGCCGGCTGGGAGTCGCTCGATGAAGCCAGCATCTGGTGCGGGCTGCGTCCCGTCGCGCCCGACGGGCTGCCGATCATCGACCGCCACCCGCGACTCGAGAACGTGTTCATCGCCGGCGCATACTCGATGCTCGGGATGACGATCGCGGCGCCCGCGGCGGAAAGCCTCGCAAGGTTCGTCCTCAGCGGCGTCCGTCCAGCCGAGCTCGAGCCGTTCCGCAGCACCAGGTTCGGGTGGCTCGGACGCACGTCCTCACCGCGATGAGCGGCTCCGGACGCAGGCCGTCCGGCGCAGCTAGCCGGTCCTGGCGGCCCGTCTGGCCGCCGCCCGAGTCCGCATCTGCTCGTGCTCCACGAGGCGGCGCAGCTGGTCAAGGCTCTGGCGCAGGTGCCGGGACACGGAGGGTGCGGCGATGTGCTCAGCCAGCCAGCCGGACAGGCCAGAGCCCGCAACGCCGTAGGCGAGTCGGATCTCCACGCTTGTCTGGCCGCCGGGCGTCTCGCGCAGTCGCCAGCGGCCCCGCTGATCGACGCCGGTGACGGAGGTCCAGGCGAGCTCGTAGGGCTCGTCCCATTCGACCACCTCGATCAGACCGCCGACCTCGGCAGAACCGATGCGGAACAGCATCCGGTAGCGAGCCCCCAGCCCCATGTGCTGTTCGCTGGCTGGCTCCCAGCGCGTCACGCCGGACATGAAGGTCAGCACGCGCCGCGGGTCGGACACGATCGACCAGACCGTCTCGATCGGCGCCGCCACGTGCATCCGGGCGCTGACTCTCACCCGATCACCGGCAAGCGGCGCTCGGCGGCGAGCGCGTCGAGGGTGTCCTGCATCAGGCGAATGAGATGGTCGTAGACCTCGTCGATGTCGGGATCAGGCCCGAACTCATCGTGGAGGTCGATCGCCGGCAGCGTCTCGATCGTGATCTTGGACGGCAGCGGGACGTGGCCAAGCATGTCGCCCACGTTCAGGCCCCAGGGGAGCGCCAGCGAGATCGGAAGCACCTTCAGGCGGAACAGCCGATCGAGGGCGAACAGGCGCGCGAGACCCTCCCCCCGGCTCAAGAACAGTGCCGTCTCCTGCCCGCCGATCGAGACCACCGGAACGATCGGGACGTTCTGCTCCAGCGCAAGGCGAACGAACCCCTTGCGACCGCCGAAATCGACCCGGTTGCGCTGAGATGTCGGGCGATGCACCTCATAGTCGCCGCCCGGGTACACGAGCAGCGCTGCGCCCGAAGCAAGGGCCTTCGACGCGTTATCGGGCGAGGCCGCGACCGTGCCGAACTTGCGCAGCTGCGCGAGCGCCGGCATCGAGAGCACGAGGTTGTGGGCGAGCTGGTAGAAGGCGCGCTCGACGCCGAAGTACGTGTTGAACGCGAGCGTGAACACGATCGTGTCCGGGGTCATGTTCCCCCCGGAGTGGTTGCCGACGAGCAGCACGGGTCCCGAATCGGGAATGTTCCCCAGGCCGCGGACCTCGCCGCGGTACCAGATGCTCGCGAACAGCCACATCAGCGGCAGACGCTCGCGGATGTAATCCGGATCGCGCTCGTCCAGGTCGGCGCGGGGAACCAGCCGGCCGGCCCTCGAGGCGACATCGCCGAGAATGCGCGACAGGGCCGATCGAGCCGGGGGGCCCTGCTCGGCCTGCTCGCTGCCG
Source organism: uncultured Solirubrobacterales bacterium (assembly GCA_963824755.1). Taxonomy (GTDB): domain Bacteria; phylum Actinomycetota; class Thermoleophilia; order Solirubrobacterales; family Solirubrobacteraceae; genus Palsa-465. Next base: position 81,189 of record CAWGQT010000037.1, read on the forward strand.
ATCGCGTAGCCGTTGCTGCTCGGTGGTCCTGAGACGGTGTGAGACACGTACCGATCCTACCCCGAGAACCCCGCGCCCCGACCCGGGAACCGTCAGGCGGCCCGAGCGCTGCGCGGCCGCGCCGGAGCCAGGACGGGTCGTTCGGCGTCGGCCTGCTCGAAGAAGTTCATCAGGAGCGCATTGCACTCCTCGGGACGCTCGACCTGGGGGACGTGACCGCAGCCGGCAATCGTGACCTGCTGGGCGCCGGGCAGCCAATCGCGGACGTGCCGGCTGAAAGCGGCGGGCACCAGGTAATCGTGGCTTCCCCAGACGAACAGGGCCGGGACCTGCAGCTCGGATAGGCGGGAATAGAAGCCGCGCCGGCCGAAGGGGGCCTCGAGATAGATGTTCCGAGCGCTCGCCAGGAACGCGAAGCGGGCGCCCGCCGATTGGTAAATGCGCCGGAACTCGTCGACCATCAGGTCGCCCACCGCCGGATCGATCGCGTGGCGGTCGTGGAACATGTTCCAGAACTGGGCCGACACCATCGAACGACGGAATCCGTGCGGGAGAAGCCCTAGCTCGGGCCGCAGCAGCCGGACGATCGGGTGTAGCCCGCGCTTGATCCAGGCAACGGCAGGACACAGCAGCCCAAGCGCCTTGACGCGCTCGGGGGCCAGAAGTCCCAGCTCGATGCCGATCCGCCCACCCATCGAGTTTCCGACAATCCTGGCCTCGCCGACGTCGAGCTCGTCCAGGAGACCGAGCATTACGTCCGCGAACCAGCGGGCGTTGTAGGCGCCCAGGCGCGGCTTGCACGAGGATCCGAAGCCGGGAAGATCCGGGGCGTGGACGCGATAGCGACGGCTGAGGGCGGCCGCGGTCTCAAGCAGTGAAGCCCGCGTACCCCCGAGGCCGTGCAGCAGCAGGACGTCGGGCCCCTCTCCCATAGTCAGCGTCGAGATCCGGTGTCGGCCGACGCGGACGTCATGGATGTCGAGCAGCGGGAGGCGACCGTTCGGCAGGCGGAACATGCCCTCGAATGCGATCGCGTGGTCGAGGTTCCCACGCACGGCCAGCAGGCGGCGCTGGAACGCCGTCACTCCCGAGAACTCGCCCTCGCGTAGACGCAGCCAGGTGTCAGAGTCGGTGGAGAGCGTGACATCGGGCTCGCGGCGGGTCGCTCCCTTACGGACGCGCGCGCCGTGGCTGGTGCAGCGGACCTCCCAGATGTGGCCCAGGTCGCAGAGCTTGATGTGATAGGTGACATCGAAGCCGCGGTCCGCTCCCAGATACCGGTCGGCGAGTGAGCGGAATGCCGTGTCAACAATCGCCAGCCGCTGCGCCTGGGATGCCTGCTCGGGCACGTACGGCACCCTATCGACCATCCCGGGCGGATGCGGTGCGGCACGCTAGGGTTGCCGGATCTTGCGGACGATATCCCTGCATGACACCCGGACCGGACAGGTGCGTGCGATCGAGCCACGAGAGCCCGGCAGGATCGGCATCTACGCGTGCGGTCCGACGGTCTACGGGCGGATCCACGTCGGCAACGCGCGCCCGTTCGTGGTCTTCTCGCTGCTCAAGAGGTTCCTCGCCCACGAGGGATACGACGTCACATTCGTGGCGAACATCACGGACGTCAACGACAAGATCTATGCGGCCGCTCACGCGGCGGGTATCGGCAGCGAGCGGCTTGCGCACGAGATGTCCGAGGCGTATATCGCCGACACCGACGCACTGGGACTCGGCCGCCCCGACCACGAGCCGCTCGCCAGCGCGACGATCGGGGAGATCATCGAGCTGATCGGTGAGCTAATCGAGTCCCGGCATGCGTATGCGGTGGATGGCGACGTGTACTTCGCGGTCAGGTCCTACCCGGAATATGGGGAGATTTCCCACCAAAAGGTTGAGCAAATGGACCAGGGGGAGGGCGTCGAGGGGGCCCAGCGCAAGCGAGACCCGCTGGATTTCGCGCTGTGGAAGGCGCAAAAGCCGGACGAGGACACATCGTGGGAGGCGCCGTGGGGTCGCGGCCGGCCGGGCTGGCATATCGAGTGCTCTGCGATGGCGGAGTCATTGCTCGGCCTCGACTTCGAGATCCACGGTGGCGGCTCAGACCTGATCTTCCCGCACCACGAGAACGAGGCGGCCCAGACGCGCGCCGCTCACGGCGTGCCGCTCGCGCGGCTGTGGATGCACAACGGCATGGTGCGCCTGGACAGCGAGAAGATGGCCAAGTCGGTTGGCAACATCTTCGTGCTGCACGACGCGCTCGGCGCGTACGGCCGAGATGCGCTGATCATGTACTTCTGCGCTGGCCACTACCGCCAGCCGATCGACTTCGACGAAGATCGTCTGGAGCAGGCTGCGCTGAACGTTCGCCGCGTGCGCGAGGCAGCCCGGCAGTTGGTGCCCGGGCCCTCGCCCGCCTGGTCAGCGCCGCTGCGAGAGCGTTTCTTTGACGCGCTGGCCGACGATTTCAACACGCCGGCCGCACTCGCCGCAGTGTTCACATGGGTTCGGCAGGCGAACAGCGCCGGGGAGCAGGTCGGCGAGGCGGACCTTCGCGAGATGCTCGGGGTGCTGGCGCTCGAGAACCTGCTCGAGCCCGAGCGCGTGGATGTGCCGCCCGAGGTGATCGAGTTGCGAGACGCGCGCGAGCGCGCCCGTGCGGGGCGGGATTGGGACGCTGCCGATCGGATCCGCGACGAGCTGCGGGAACTCGGCTGGGAGGTCCGCGACGGTCCGGACGGGCCGGAGCTGCGGCCGCTTCAGTGATCGTCTACGGCCGCAATCCGGTCAGGGAGGCAATCCGAGGTCCACGGACGGTCCACGCGGTGTGGGCGACCAAGAACGCCTTGCGAGAACCATGGCTGACGGACCTGCCGGTCACTGCGGCCGCTCGTGAAGAGGTTGAGCAACTTTGCGGCTCGGCCGAGCATCAGGGCATCTGCGCCGAGGTCTCACCGTTCCTCTATGCCGCCCCCGAGGAAATCCTCGGTGTCCCCGATGCGCTGATTGTGCTTCTCGATCAGGTGCAAGACCCGCAGAACCTTGGAGCGATCTGCCGGACGGCCGAATGTGCCGGTGCCAACGCGGTGGTGATCCCCGAGCGTCGCTCGGCGGAGGTCACAGCGGCCGTCTGCAAGGCGTCGGCCGGGGCGGTCGAGCATCTGACCGTGGCGCGGGTGCGCAACGCGGCCGACTTCCTGCAGGAGGCAAAGAAGGCAGGAATGTGGTGCTATGGCGCGAGCGCAGCCGGGCAGATCGCCTACGACGAGGTCGACTACCAGGGGCCGGTGGTGCTTGTTCTCGGATCCGAAGGTCGAGGGTTGCGTCCACGAGTTGCGGCGTCGTGCGACGCGCTCGTGTCGATCCCGCTGTCAGGCCGCGTCGAGTCGCTGAGCGTCAGCGCGGCGGCTGCGATTCTCATCTACTCGGCGTCGCGAACGAGAGCGCGGGCTTGACATCCGTGCGGTGCTATGTCAAGCTCGCGCCGGGAGATAAGGATCAACTCGAGCTTTAGGCTCGACCTGATGAGAAGGATGCGGCGCACAGTCGGGCATCCTGAACTTCAATAGGTGCGGCGCCAGGGGAGGTAACGCGCCACGGATTCCAACGATCGAGTCGCTGCTGCCGGCCGATCAGAAGGGACTCAACGTGGCTCGACTTTCTGCAACTCCTCACGCTCAACCTCAGGTTGAGGATAGGTATCTGATTGCCCTTGCAAAGCAGGGGCACGGGGACGCCTATGACCGCATCGTTCGCCGCTACTACGGATTCGTGCGCCTGAAGGCCTCCTCGTACTTCCTTGCCGGCGGCGACTCAGACGACCTGATCCAGGAAGGCCTCGTCGGTCTGTACAAGGCGGTGCGCGACTACCGAACCGACCGCGAATCCAGTTTCCGGAACTTCGCCGAGCTGTGCATCACGCGGCAGATCATCACGGCCGTTAAGACCGCGACGCGCAACAAACACACGCCGCTGAATCAGTACGTGTCGTTCTCGAGCACGCCGTCTGGTGGCGGCGAGGACTCCGAGCCCACGCTCGACGAGATGCTCCCGGGGTCGACCGTGCACGACCCGGTCAACCAAGTGATCTCCTCCGAAGAGCTCCGCGCGCTCGTGGCTTGCATCTCGACCGCCCTGTCGGAGCTCGAGTCACGCGTGCTGGCGCTGTATCTGGACGGTCACTCCTACGAGGAGGTCGGTCGCCGCATCGGCTGTGACTGCAAGACCGTCGACAACGCGCTGCAGCGGGTCAAGAGGAAGGTAGGGCAGCACTTGGCGGAGCGGAGCGTGGCTGCGTAGTGGAGGTCTACTCGCCGATTGGCCCGAGCACCGGCTCGTGCCCGTAGGTGCTGAATGCGCGGAAGCTCGAGAAGATGCGGTGACTCGGCCCATGGAAGTCCGATGAGCCGGTGGAGAGCAATCCGAGCTCACTGCATCGTTTGACAAGCAGCTCGGTCTGCTCGCGGTCGTGCGTGGCGTAGAAGCACTCGACACCGTCGAGCCCCCAGCCGCGGAAGCGGTCGATCGTTGCCAGCGCCGCCTCTGGATCCTTGACGTCCCAGAATGGATGGGCCCAGACGGCCACGCCACCGGCCTGGTGAATCGTGGCGATCGACTCCTCGACGGTGGGATGTTCGCGAGGGCGGAATGCGGGCCGGCCGTCGATCAGGTACGCCTCGAGAAACGGAGATAGCTCCGCGAGGCCCTCGTTTCGCAGGCGCTCTGCGTTGGCGGGATGGGAGACGACGGCCTGCGCGAGGTGAGGGCGGCCGATCGTCTTGCCCTGTGCTTCGCGATCGGCGAGCAGCTGCTCGTCGAGCTCGAAGCCGAGGTCGCGCAGAGCCTGCGCCATCGCGTGTCCGCGTCGAACGCGATCGAAGCGGTAGCTGACCAGCCTCTCGAGCAGAGCGGGATCCCGATGATCGATCACGTAGCCGAGGATGTGCCAATCCTGCTCGCCCTCGGTGATCGCCGAGATCTCGACGGCAGGAACGAGCCGGAGCCCGACCTCCTGCGAGGTGTCGAGCGCCTCCTGGACGCCGTCGACGGAGTCATGGTCGCTGAGGGCGAACAGCTCGACGCCGGCCGCAGCGGCGGCCGCCACCACCTCTCGCGGAGGAAGTGCGCCGTCCGAGTGGATTGAGTGACTTTGGAGGTCGAAGGTGGGGGGCTGCTCGGCCAAGCGCGGGAGGGTAGACACTCCGAAACGATGGTGTCGCTGCGCCGCTCCCTGCTCACGCTGATGTTGCCGCTGGCTCTCCTGCCGAGCGGTTGGCCCCACCATGTCGCGCTCGGCCTCAGCGACGGTCCGGGGGACGCGCAGCGGATCGAGCGCAAGGCGCCGTTTGACCTTCGCTACCAATACCTGGCGGGCGATGTCAACACCGGGTCGGGATGGGCGCCATGGAACCCCGATGGCACGTTCGCCTCCAGCTACGTTCGCGAATCGCTGGCCGCGCACATGATTCCGGTGTTCACCTACTACCAGCTGCTGGACTCGCGGCCGGCGCAGGGCAGCAGTGAGCTGCAGAAGGACATCTCGAACCTGCGCAATCCAACGACGATGCGCGCCTACTGGGCCGACTACGGCCTGTTGCTGCACCGCATCGTCCAGGCCGCCGGCAAGCACGTCGCGATCGTGCATGTCGAACCTGACCTGTGGGGCTATCTGGAGGTCGCGCACGCGACCAAGCTGGCCCGATCGTTCGCTCAGCGACTGATCGCCATGCGAGACAGGATCGCCCCGCACGTGCTGCTCGCATGGCATCTGAGCGTGTGGGGGACAGGAGTCGATCCGACGTACTCAAAGCCCTCTCTGCCACAGATGGACGCGCTCGCGGCGAAGTCGGCGAGCTTCTACACCTCGCTGCACGCGCGCTTTGACCTCGTCTTCAACGACGTGACCGACCGGGACGCGGGCTTCTACAAGGTAATCGAGGGCAACCCGCACACCTGGTGGGGCCCAGCCGACTTTCATCGCCATGACGTGTACACAGCGGGCTTCGTGCGCCGGACGCACACGCCGATCGTGCTCTGGCAGCTGCCGCTCGGCAACACGGAGCTGAACAACACCTGGGATCACTACCGCGACGATCGGGTGCAGTGGTGGCTTGACGATCCAACTGAAAGACACCTGCTTGCCACCCGGAACGCCGGCGTGATCGGCCTGCTGTTCGGCGGCGGGGCTGAGGGCACGACGAGCGCCGACACCGACGGCGGCCTGTTCTACCGGCTGGCGCGCGCGTATCTCGCTCATCCGCTAGCGCTCGGGGCGGCGCCACAGCGAGATCAGCCTTCGCCGTAGCGGCTCAGGAGATCGCGCAGCTGGGCTGCGTTACGCACCGCGTAGTCGCGGTAGCAGTTGTTCATCAGCAGGTGCGTCTCGCGCGCCTCGCGCGCTACTTCGGCCACCGGCGCAGCCAGTTCCTTGAGCTCCTCTTCTGAGTACAGGTAGCGGAAGCGCTCCGCCGCTGAAGGCGAGGGACCCGACCAGGTGCTGTCCGACCGACCGTGGAAGCGGACGATCAGCAGCTCGGGATTGGTGATCGCGAACAGACGAGGCAGACCGGAAACCTGCGGCGCGTCGACGCATACGAACACCAGCCCGTTGCTCTCGAGCAGTGCCAGCGTCCGTTCGCGGTCACGCTCCTCGCCGACCCACCTCGGTGAGCGGAACTCGACCGAGATCTGGTAGTCCGGCAGCCGCTCGCGCAGCGCCTCGATTGCGGCTCGATTGTCGCGACGCGGACCGAACCAGGGCGGGTACTGGAACAGGACCGAACCGAGTTTCCCGGCGTCATGGAGTGGCCGCAGGGCGGACTCGAACCTGCGCCACGCCTCGTCGATGCTCTCGGCGTCGAGGTGGTGAGCGTAAATGTTGCGCTTGCCTGCGACGTCGCCGGGAAGGCGATCCCGCAGGTCCTTCCACAGGCTTCGCGGCCGAGTGGGGTGTCCGGTGAGAAGCGAGTACGCCTTGACGTCGAAACGGAACCCGGCGGGGGTGCGCTGCGCCCACAGTCGTGTCTGCTGCTCGGCCGGAGGCGCATAGTAGGTCGAGTCGATCTCGGTCAGGGGAAACTGGGCGGCGTAGTAACGCAGGCGCTCTTCTGCTGTCATCGTCCGCTTCGGGTACCAGTTCCCCTGCTCGACCAGCGTTCGATCGGTCCAGGAGCAACTACCGGTGAGGATCCTCTTCCCGCCGACGAGGACATCGGGTCCCAGCGGCTCCTCGCCACTTTCCTGCTGCGCGCTCATCCGGATTCGGTGATACCACGCCACCATGAGGACGCGCTGCCAGGCCGTGCTGCTCGATGCCGGCGGAGTGATCGTGCTACCCGACCGCTGGCTGGTGCGTGATGCGCTCGCCGAGGCAGGGATCGCGATCAGACCTGATGCCGTGCCCGCCGCCCATTACCGTGCGGTGCGCGCGCTGGACCGCGATCGCGAGCTCCGAAAGCAGCCCGACGGCTACGTCCGCGTCTTGTGCACGGAGCTGGGTGTTGCGGCCGACCGGCTGGGGCCCGCAGCGACCGCATTCGAGCGAGTCGGAGACCGCGAGGCGTCCGGGGTCGTGCTCTGGAGCGAGCCCATCCCCGGCGCGCACGAGGCAATCGACGGGCTCATGCACGCCGGGGTGGCCGTGGTGGTGGTGACCAACTCGGACGGGCATGCCGCGGAGAACCTCCGCGACGCCCGTATCTGCCAGACGGGCCCCGGCAGGGGCGCAACCGTCAGCGCGGTGATCGACTCGGTCGTCGTGGGCTCGACCAAGCCAGACCCCGAGATCTTCCGGATCGCGCTGCGACACGCCGGAGCGAGGACGAGCGAGGCCGTGCACATCGGCGACATGCTGTGTGCGGACATCGAGGGCGCGTCCGCTGCCGGCATCGCCGCGATTCACCTCGACCCCGCCCGGCGCTGCCGCTGCGCACAGCACCGCCACCTCCGCTCGCTGCGCGGCGTGTGGCGGCACGTAGCCGCAAGCTGATCACCCGCCGCTATCGACCCACGCGGCCGTCTGTTCCCACAGCTCTCGAGCCAGCTCGGGCGTCGCCACCGCGCTCGGCGCTTTGGGACGGCAGTCCTCGTAATAGTGGCCGCTGTCTGAGTCCACCTCCGGAGAGGTCGCGCAGTACAGCGAGGTGCTCGCACCCTCCCGCGGCGGGCGCATTCTCAGCTTGATCAACGGGCGGACCGGCCACGGCACCCGGCGCCAGATGTCGGAGGCGATCACGCCCGGGTGCAGCGAGTAGGAGGTCACGCCCGTTCCCTCGAGTTCCCGTGCCAGCTGCTGCGCGTGCAGCACGTTCGCAAGCTTGGACACGGAGTACTCGGACATTCCGGTGACGCTCGCGGTCGGCCTGCGGACGGCGTCGAAGTCGATCCCGCGCGCGCTGTAGTGGGCGTCACTCGCCACGTTGACAATCCGCGCCGGAGCGGACTGCCGCAGGCGCTCGAGCAGCAGGCTGGTGAGCAGGAACGGACCGACGTGGTTGGTGCCGAACGCGAGCTCAAAGCCGCTGGCAGTCGCTCCACGCTGCCCGGCCAAGCCGGCGTTGTTGATCAGGCCGTGCAGCGGCCGATCGCCGGCGATCACCTGATCGGCGCAGGCCCGGACCGAGGACAGATCGCCCAGGTCGAGCGCCACATACTGAAGCCGGCTGCCGGGGGCCTGCTGCGCGAGCTCCTCGATGACGGTCTGTGCCTTCGCCCGCGAGCGACAGGCGAGGAACACGTCCGCGCCGCGCAACGCTAGTCCTCGAGCCGTCTCCCGGCCGATGCCGGTGTTTGCTCCGGTGACGAGGAACGTCCGGCCGTCGAGATCGCCCATGAAGGCAGCTTAACCTGGCCCCGAGCCCGGGCGAGAGCGGCGAGTGTGACCGCGCACATGCCGGCCGCGATTAGCACCGGCAGCCCGTCACCGTGGGACTTGGCGAGTGCTCCGCCCCCGCCGCTGCCGATGATCTGTCCCCCCGCCCAGGCGAGGTTCATGAGCGCTGCCGCGAAACCCTGCTCGAGGCCGCTCGCCTCGGCGGCGTCGGAGAGCAGCGCCATCGCCGGCGCCCAGAACGCAGCGAGTGCCGTCGCCGTCGCGATGATGAGGAGCGCCAGCGCCGCGGGGCTGTCGGGCAACGTGAAACACACCAGCACGCCGGTAGTCACCGCCAACCCGGCCCGCAACGGCAGCCATCTCCCGCGGCGGTCGGAGATCCGGCCGATCAGCGGGCTGATCGCGGCCTCCGCGGCGTCGGCGATCAGATACGTCGCCCCGATCGCGAAGACGCCGGCGCCGAAGTGGTGTAGCCGGAGCGGTCCGAGCACATTCAGGATGCCGGAGACGACGGCCGGCAGCGCGACCAGCCACATACCCACCACGACCTGCCGGTTACGCAATGCGGTCGCGACGTGGCCGAGGCGTTGGTCGGATCTCGTCTGATGGCTCTCCAGACGGCGGGCCGCGACGATCAGCGCGATTGACAGCACGACGACCGCGCTGAACACCGCTCCGCGGCCGAGCGCGTTCGCGAGCGTGCCGATCACAGGGCCGAACAGGGCGCCGGCGATCGCCGCGCCGAGCGCACTGCCGATCAAGCCCCCGCGTCGCTCCTGTGGCGCCTCGGCCACAATCCACGCCAGACCGCCGGCCCACGAACAAGCACCACCCACGCCCTCCACGAAGCGCGCGATATCGAGCGCTGCCGGGTTCTGTAGAAAGCCGAATGCGAGCGTCGACCCGGCGAGGAGCGCCAGGCCGGCGCAGACCGTGAACTTCGGACCGGCTCGGACCGCGAGCAGGCCCCCGGGAAGTGAGCCCAGCAGCGTGCCGAGCGGGTAGGCGGCGGTCATCACGCCTGCCGAGAGCTTGCTCAGGTGGAACTGATGCGCGAGCGTCGGGAGCAGCGGCGTAATCGCCGCGTAGAACATCGTGTCGACAAACACGATTGCCCCGACCACGAGCACGAGCCGGCGCTCGGTGGCGTTGGTTTGCATCTGGGTCACGGTAGTGGACATGCCCGAGAGCGCGTACGTTTGCGCGGTGATCCTGTTTCTGCACAACCGCTACCGCACCACCGGCGGCGAGGAGCGAGCGGTCGAGGATCTCCTGTGGCTCGTGCGCGAGCGGCTCGGTGAGGACGCCGAACTGCTCGAACGGGAGTCCACCGGGATCGCTCGCAGGCGCGCCGCAGGGGCGCTGCTGCGCGGCGGCGTCAGCCCGCAGGACGTGGCGCAGGCTGTCCGCCGCACGGGAGCACGCGTCGTGCACGCCCACAATCTCAACCCGACATTCGGATGGCGGGCGCTGGCCGCAGCCCGGGCGCAGGGCGCCCGGGTGGTGATGCATCTCCACCAGTACAGGTTGGTCTGCGCGATCGGCGTGTGCTTCACGCGTGGCGCCGAGTGCACCCGCTGTCACGGACGCAACACGCTTCCGGGCGTGCTGCTCAACTGCCGCGGATCGGCGCCTGAGGCGGTTGCGTACGGGGCTGCGCTGGCGATGTGGCAGCGTCGTCTGATCGCGCACGTCGACGCGTTCGTCGTCCCGAGCCAGTTCGCGTCCCAGCGCCTGCACGCGCTCGGCGCCGCGATCGACGGCACGCACGTGATCCCTCATGTGATCCGCGAGTTCGCAGACTCGCCCTCGCCTCGCGGCGGTCATGCGCTGCTCGTGGCCCGGCTGGCGCCCGAGAAGGGAATCGAGATCGCGATCGAGGCGTGCGCGCTCGCCGGCATCCCGCTGGTGATCGCCGGTGACGGACCGCAGCGGTCGCGTTTGGCCGCGCAATACCCGGACGTGTCGTTCGTCGGCCGGGTCGGTGCCGAACAGCTCTCCAGGCTCCGGCGGACGGCGGCCGTTGCGCTCGCGCCCTCGCTGTCCGCGGAGACGTTCGGCCTGGCGGCCGCCGAAGCAATGGCCGACGGAATTCCCGTCGCGGCGTCTCGGGTCGGCGCCCTGCCGGAGCTAGTGCCTAACGAGTGGCTCGTCGCGCCGGGCGACGCCGACGCGCTCGCCGCGACTATCTCCCGCCTGCGAAGCGATCAACACGCGGGCGCGATCGCGCTCGAGCGCGTCCGGGCGCTCGCCGCGCCCGAGGTCGTCGCCCCACTGCTCATGTCCGCGTATCGCGGGGAGCTCCGGTGACGCCGGGCGAGTCCGTCACAAGCCTCGGCTCAGGGCCCCCGGTCGTGCTCGTCCACGGGAGCGTCGTCGGCGCCCAGCGGACCTGGCGCCGGCAGCTCGAGCTCGCCGATCGATGGACGCTCAGGCTTGTGAACCGTCCCGGCTTCGGCGGCGCGGCCGAGCTGGAGCGCGGCGACTTCGAAGCCGAGGCACCGATCGTCGCGGATGCGCTTGGCGACGGGGCGCATCTCGTTGGCCATTCCTACGGTGCGGTGATCGTGCTGTACGCGGCGGCGCTCCGTCCCGACGCCGTACGTTCCTTGACAGTCTCCGAGCCGGGGTGTTTGAACGTCGCCGCCGATGACCCACTCGTGGCGGCACAGCTGGCAAACGGAGAACGGCTGTACGCGTGGGCACGGACGGCCGACCCGATCGAGTTCCTGCGCGCGTTCCGGGGTGGCGTCGGCTCCAGCCACGAGACCCCGGACGAGCTCGAGGGCGAGCTCCTGCGCGGCACGCGGCTGACGATGCGAGAGCGTCCGCCGTGGGATGCCCACCCGCCGCTCGACGCGCTGGCAGCGATGCCGTTCCCAAAGCTCGTGCTCTCCGGTGGTCATTCGCCAGTGTTCGAGCGTGTCTGCGACACGATCTCTGAGCAGTTGGATGCGGAGCGAGCGGTGATCCGGGGTCGCGGTCACACGATCCCCGCCACCGGCGCGGCGTACAACTCTCGTCTGGAGAGGTTCCTGATCGCCGCCGAGCAGGCGCGGCTGTCTTAGTGCCGCGAGCGCGGCGGCGCGGGCGGGTGCCTCGGTGGAGGTGGCGGCGGCCGGCGTGGGGGAGCCGCCCCCGAGAGCTCGGCCTCGACGCTCGGCAGTGCGCGGGCAAGTGCATCGACCTCGGGCCGCGGAAGCTCGGCGAGAAGGTCGGCCAGCCGGTCGCTAAGCATCACCGACGCTGAGCGCACGACGCGCGCTCCGGCGGACGTGAGCGAAAGCGTCTGGCGGCGACGGTCACCGACCGCCGCGCGTCGCTCGAGCAGCCCGTTCTGCGCCAGCGCCGCCAGCAACTGTGAAACCGCGGGCCCGGACACGCCCGTCCGCCGCGCCAGCTCAGACGCCGACAGGTCCTCCCGCGCGATCGCCCGCAGCGCGAGGAACTGCGGGACGGTGAGTGGCGGGTCGTGGTGTGCAAGCAGCCGCTCGATCCAGCGGGTGGTCAGCGGCGCGACCGCAACCAAGGCCTCCGCAGCATCGGCCGGTTTATGACGGGGAGACATTGGATAAGCTACCTTAACTAATAACTTTGCTTATCATTCACGTTATCCTCGCAGCCGTAGCGGTCGTAGCGCTGGCTGCCGCACCCCGAGGGGCGTGCGCAACCGCGGTCATCGCCCTCGCCGGCGTCCTTGGCTGCGCCTTGGGGTCGCCGCTGTGGCCTGCCGTCACCGTTGTTGCGCCGCTTGTGGCGTTCCTCGCCGCGGCGCTCACGCTTGCCGGGCTGGTGCAGGGGTCGGGGCTGGTCGACCGGGTCTCGACGGCGCTCCTCGCCGCCGCACGCGGCAGCGGCCTGACGCTGTACCTGCTGGTCTGCGCCTTGTGCGCTGTGTTGACCGCCACGATCTCGCTGGACGGCGCGGTCGTGGTGATCGTTCCCGTACTGCTCACGGTCTCGCGGCGCGCCGAAGCGCCGTTCGGGCCGCTGTTCCTCGGGGCGGTGGTCGTCGCCAACGCGGCCTCGATCGCCGTGCCTCAGGGGAACCCGACCAACCTGCTGCTGATCAGTCGCCTTGGCCTTTCGACCGGTGCGTTCGTCGAGCGGATGCTGGTACCCGGACTGGCCGCCGCCGTGGTCTGTGCCACGGTCGTGGCCGTAGTGGAGCGCTCCGCGCTCGCGGCCCCGCTGCGTCCAGGTGGCGGACACGGTGGACCGCTTTCGGCCGATGAGCGGCATGCCGCGCTGGCGCTGGCCGCGTCCGCCGCGGTCGCCTGGTCGGCGCCGCTGGTGGGAGTTGCACCATGGTGGCCGTTCGCCGCTGCGGTCTTCGCCGCGCTCGCGCTCGGCGGCCGGCGGCCGCGCGTCGCGATCCCGTGGCGATTGGCGATTCAGGTCACCGCGCTGCTGATCGTGACTCAGAGCCTCGGCCTTGTGGCGCGAGTGCCACCGCAGCTGGGGCTCCTCGGGATGCTGGGCGTCGCAGGCGCGATCGCGATCGCGGCGGCGGTCGTCAACAATCTCCCCGTAGGGGTGTGGGCGAGTGGTTTGCTGAGCGCCGGTGCGCCGGCCTACGCTGCCTCTGTCGGCCTCGCCGTGGGGTCGCTGGCGACCCCGCATGGTTCGGTTGCGACGCTGATCGCGAGCGAGCTCGCCGGCGCCCGCCGCCCGGAGCTGCGCGTGCAGCGATTCGCTCCGCTGGCGGCGGCGGGCGTTCTCACCGCCACGCTCGCGCTGTGGCTGATCGGCTAGCTAGCGGGTCGCCTTCTTGACCGCGCTGCGCGCCCGGCCGGCCGTGTTCTGCGCCTTGCCCTTGATTTCTTCTCCGGCGCCGCGCAACTCGGTTCCCTTGCGGCCGGTGTCGATCTGAAGCAAAGCGGACTCCGCTGGACGAATGTTCGACCCCTTGGAGTCTGCTCTGCGGGGTCGCGGCTCCCGCGAGCGGGTATCCGTCACTCGAGATCATCAAATTGCGATGCAAGGAGGAGTGATGGCCCGCGACGAGAGCGACCGCTACCGACGAGCGGCCGAGGATGCACTCGAGCAGCTCGACTGGTGCATCGGCTACCTGCACGGGATCCGCAAGACGCAGATCTCGCGGCAGCTCGCGAGGAACCGCTCCTACATCAGGCAGTCACTGATGAAGCGGGCTGCCGAGCCGTCACCCGCCGAAGTGACGAGCGAGGCGTGAGGCTACGGCGCACGATGCTCGCCGACTCCCGGGTAAGAGAACAGCAGTTGGGGCACTCACCGCTTCAGAGAGAGACCCGAGGGAGCACGCGATGAGCAACCGGACATTCGTGATCGTCGGCGCCAGTCTCGCCGGCGCGAAAGCTGCTGAGACGCTTCGCAGCGAGGGCTTCGACGGCCGCCTGGTGCTGATTGGCGCCGAGACCGAGCGCCCATATGAACGACCGCCGCTGACCAAGGATTACCTTCGTGGCGAGTCCGAGCGAGAGAAGACGTACGTTCACGAGCACGGTTTCTACGAGCAGCATGGGATCGAGCTGATGAGCGGCGTCCGAGCCGTCATGATCGACCGGACCTCGCAACGCGTGCTGCTCGAGAACGGCCGCGAGATCCCCTTCGACCGCGCGTTGCTGACGGTCGGCGCGGAGCCGCGCCGGATCGAGGTACCCGGCTCCGAACTCGAGGGCGTGCACTACCTGCGGACGCTCGCCGACGCGGACGTGCTGCGTGAGCGCCTGAGCTCCGGCGGTCGCGTCGCCGTTATCGGCGCAGGCTGGATCGGAAGCGAGTTCGCTGCATCGGCGCGCCAGCGCGGCCTGGAGGTGACGATGATCGATCCGCTTGCACTGCCGAACGAGCGCATCTTCGGTCCCGAGATCGGCGAGTTCTACCGCGACGTGCACGCCCAGCAAGGCGTCGAGCTGCTGCTTGGCAGCGGAGTGCAGTCGTTCGAAGGGGGCACGACAGTCGAGCGGGTGCGCACCAGCGACGGGCGCACGGTTGAATGTGATTTCGCCGTGATCGGGATCGGCGTGGTGCCACGCAGCCAACTCGCTCGCGAAGCGGGAATCGAGGTCGACAACGGGATCCTCGTCGACGAGAACCTTCAGAGCTCGGCTGTGAACGTGTTCGCCGCGGGTGACGTCGCGAATGCCTGGCACCCTCTTTTCGAACGGCGGATTCGGGTCGAGCATTGGGCGAACGCCCTCAACCAGGGACCGGCGGCGGCACGCGCGATGCTCGGTCAGGACGTTAGCTATGACCGGATCCCGTACTTCTTCTCAGACCAGTACGACGTCGGGATGGAGTACTCGGGACACGCTCCCCAGTGGGACGAGGTCATGTTCCGCGGCGACCGTGCGGCGGGAGAGTTCGTCGCGTTCTGGCTGCACGGTGGTCGCGTGATCGCAGGCATGAATGTCAACGTCTGGGACGTCAATCAGCACGTTCAGGCACTGATCCGCTCGCGACAGCGCGTCGACACGGGCGCGCTGACCGACCTCGACATGCCGCTGGAAGCGCTGGCCGGCGACCTGGCCCGCTGAAGATTGCAATGAGAGCAAGCTGTAGGCGATGGCAGGGCGTCGGCAGCTAGTGTCTGCGCACTAGTTGGATAACGTCGCGCTGTTCTTCCATCTGCTGGGCGCGCTCCTGTTCGTGGCCGGGATCGTGCTTGCCGGAGTGGCTTTCGAGGCCGCGCGCCGCCGCCGCGAGGCGGCGGAGATCGCGTTGCTGCTCAGCCTCACGCGGGTCGGCGTGGTGATGGTTGCGGTCGGCGGCCTGTTGCTGCTGATCTTCGGGCTGTGGCTCGTTCACCTCGGGAACTTCGGCTACGGCGCGGGCTGGGTCGACGCCGCGATCGCGCTGTACGTCGTGTCGCTGGTCCTCGGCGGGCTGGGAGGTCAGCGGCCCAAGCAGGCGAGGCTGCTGGCATCTCGGCTGGCGGCGGATGGGCAACCGGTCAGCACCGAGCTGCGCTCGCTGCTCGACGATCCTGTCTCGCGGATTGAGAACTACGGCTCGCTGCTGCTGGTGCTCGTGATCCTCGCGCTGATGGTCTTCAAGCCGTGAGAGCCGCCATTTCGTTCCAACTCGACTGCGGAGGCGGCTCGGGGGACGAAATGGTTGCCATGGAGGCCTGGACTTTCGCCTTTTGCGTGGCGGGCTGGAGGCTGGCTGCCTGGAACCTCCAGGATTTCGGTCGTTCACGGTAGGGGCGAAAGCGTCGGAAATTGCAGCCACGATGCTCCAAAACGACAGCGTCAGCGGTTCGCTTTGGCGCAGGGTGGGTGCTAGGGCGACCATCTTGCTCCAAAACGGTTCGGGTGGCGGATCGTTTTGGAGCGGTGTGGTTGTGGCGCGGTCATCTCGCCAGCGGACGACGCCGAAAAATGGCGACGGTCCGCCGGTATTTACGCGAGACCCTCCATGGCGCGCCTTACGTTCCAAAGTGCCGGGTGCGGCGTTTTGGAACGTAATGGGGGTTGCGAGGCACCTCGCCCCCTCTTCGAAAGGGGTGGGGGGTGGCCGGGACTCCATTCTCGACACGGACCGCCGCAGGCCCGCCCCCTTCCTCAGAGGGCCATGAAGCCGTCGTATCCCATCTGCCTGGCCTGCTCGACGGACACGATCTCCCGTCCGAGCGGCAGCAGCGAGATCGGGATCAGCTTGAAGTTGGCCAGACCGAGTGGGATCCCGATGATCGTCAGGCACAGCGCGATCCCGGTCAAGAGGTGACCGAGCGCCAGCCACCAGCCGCACAGCACCAGCCAGATGACGTTCCCGATCCCGGAACCGGCGCCGGCGTCCGGGCGCATCACGACCGTCCTACCGAACGGCCAGAGCGCGAACAGCGCGATCCGCAGCGCCGCGATCCCGAACGGGATCGTGACGATCAGGATGAAGCAGATCAGGGCGGCGAGGACGTACAGGAGCGCCAACCAGAAGCCGGCCAGCACAAGCCAGACGACGTTCAGGATGAAGCGCATGCCACCTTGATCTGCAGCTTGGCATCCACGTCAGCGCGGAGGCTCGCCAGTCGCCGATGGGCGGCCGCAAACGAGCGGCCATCGAGCTCTGAGTCATCGAGATAGCGTGAGGCGTGCCGGGACGCCGTCTCGAGCAGCGCCGGCGCCTCCGATCCGTGGGTGTCCGCCAAATCGCGCGCCAGCGCGGTGGCGCTCAGGGCGAGGTCGCCCTCGCGGGACTGCCCGGCCGCGGCCGAGGCCATGCATTGCGCGCACAGATCAACCACGCTCGAATCCAACATAGAGCAACGATCAACCCGTTTGGCTCCCGCGCCATCCGTATATGTCCTCAGCTGAGCTCCGTAGTTACGCTCCCAGGGTGACCCTGCATCCGCTGGCACAGCAGTTCGCCTCCGTGGCCGACGCTTACGAGCGCGGTCGGCCCGACTACCCGCCGAGCGTCATCGAGGCGTTGATGCGGGAGCTGGGGCTGACTCCTGGCGCCCCGGTGCTCGATCTCGGAGCCGGCACCGGGAAGCTGTCGCGCGCGCTCCTTGCCGGAGGCCTCGACGTCGTGGCGGTGGAGCCCTTGGAACCGCTGCGCGAGGTGCTTGCTGAAAAGCTCGGCGGCGAGCGCGTGCGCCCTGGACTGGCCGAGGAGATCCCGCTTGCCGACGCCGCTGTGCAAGCCGTAACGGTGGCCGACGCCTTTCACTGGTTCGACCACACGCGGGCGCTCAAAGAGATGCGGCGCGTGTTGCGCGCCCCCGCCAGCCTGGCGGTGCTCACCACCGTACCTGACTGGAGCGGCGCGAGCTGGGCGCACGAGCTCGGGCAGCTCGTGATGAGCCTGCGTCCCGCGCATCCGCACTTCGATGGGCCTTCGTGGCGCGAGATCGTACGCAACACCGGCGGGTGGACAGAACCTGGCGAGGTCACGGTGACGGCGATGCAGGCTGCAGACCCGCAGCGGATCGCCGATCACCTCGGGTCGATGAGCTGGATCGCGGGGATGCCGGAAGCCGAGCGGGTCGCGACGATCGAGCGCATCCGCGCGCTCGTCGCGGGAGGGACGATGCCGAGCGAGATGCCGATCCACTTCGTGATCGGGCTCACGTCGGTCGCCTGACGCTCAGGCGTTCGACAGCTGCACCGCGAGCAGCGCAGCGATCCCGATCGCGCACGCCACGTGCTCGCGGCCGATCGATCTGGCCAGGGCACTCTGACGTGCCAGCGAATCCCTGCGCGCTCCCAGCCGCACCGCCTGCGGAACGGTGCGCACGGCCGCGAGCACGATCGCGACCGCAGCGAGCGCGAGCGACACCCAGCCCACCCACCGTGGCCGGTCTCCGCGCGCGATCTGGGCGATGATCGAGCCGAGGGTCAGCAGCATCGCGGCGGCCACCAGACGGTTCATCGGTCGCGCTGCAGTCGTCACGCGCCGGTAGTACGTCGCGATCGAGCCGATGACGTCCTCGGGGAGCTCGTGGCCGTGATGTCTGAACGCCTGGACGTCGAACATCAGGTCGAACCACAGCACCGCCAGCAGGAACCCGGCCCCCGCGGTGATGAACGGCGTCATGCAAGCGCCGTCGCCGCGGGCTCAAGGCCCTTGGCGGCCGGCGCCGGCTCGCGCTACACCTGGCGTCCGCGCCGCCGCAGCATCTCGGCGAAGTAACGGTCGTTGGCCTCGGGTGTCACTTCGACGGTCGTCGCGCCGAGTTGACCGGCGCGACGAAGGGCGCGAACGATGTGCCGTGCCTGCGTCTCGATCAGGTTGAAGTACGACGAGCCGTTGTAGCCGTACGGACCGAACATCGTGAAGTAGTTCGGGAAGCCGGGGACGCTCACGCCCTCGTAGGCCTGGTAGCGGTTCTGCGCCCACCATTGCTCGAGATCGACTCCGCCGCGGCCCGTCACCGCGTACTTGGGGAAGTTGCCGGGGTCGAACACCTTGAAGCCCGTGGCCAGCACGAGCACGTCCACCTCGTGCTCGGTTCCGGTCGTCGTGATCACGCTCCCGGACGTGATCCGCTTGATCGGATCGGTTTCGAGCGAGACGTTCTCGCGGTTGTACGTGGCCAGGTACTCGTTGTGAAACCCGGGCCGCTTGCAGCCCAGCGAGTACTGAGGAATCAGTTTCTCCTGGAGCTCGGGGTCGCGAACCTCCTTGCGCACGTACGCGCGCGCGTGCGACTCGAACACCCGCGCGAGCGGGAGCGTGCGGTGGTAGTGCGCGGCGATCGGGAACATCAGCTCCACCAGCGTCTGGCTGGCGAGCCTGGCGGCGGCCATTCCGCCGGGCACGCGGTCCAGGAGCCAGCGCGTGCGCGGCGACAGCGGACCGTCGAGCTTCGGCAGGCACCAGATTGGGGTGCGCTGAAAGACCGTCAGGTGCTCCGCCTGCGGAGCGACGGCCGGGATCACCTGCACCGCGGAGGCCCCGGTGCCGATCACCGCGATGCGCTTACCGCTCAGCCCCTGCTCGGGATCCCAGCGCGCGGTGTGCATCGTGATCCCGGCGAACTCATCGACCCCCGCGATGTCCGGAAGCTTTGGCTGCGTGAGGACTCCCGTTGCATCGACGACGTGCCGGGCGGTCAGCGTGTCTCCGTCGCGAGTCCGTAGTCGCCAGGCGTGCAGCGGCTCATCGAAGGCGGCCGCGGTGATCCTCGTGCCGAAGCGAGCCCTGTCTCGCAGGCCGAAACGATCGGCGCAGTAACCGGCGTACGCGCGTGGCTCCTGGCCCGGTGCGTAAACCCTGGTCCACGTCGGTCGCTTGGCGAACGAGAACTGGTAACTGAACGACGGGATGTCGACGGCGACGCCGGGATAGCGGTTCCAGTACCAGGTTCCGCCGAAGTCCTCGCCGTCTTCGACGATCAAATAGTCCGGGAGGCCGGCGCAGTCGAGGCTGATCGCCATGCCGATCCCCGAGAAGCCCGCGCCGACGATCACAACTTCGTGGTCAACGGTCCCAGGCAGGCATCGCGCGAATCCTATAGCGAGCCGACCGATGCCAATATGGCATTGACAAGGCATTAGAGTGATGCCATACTGGTGTCATGGAACTTGAATCTCATGTCAACGCTCTGCAGGAGCAGCTCGAGATCGCGGCCCTGGCGGGTGGGGAGGAGGCCAGCGCACTGGCGCAGCGGCTGACGGCCCCGCTTGACTCGGCCGCCAGGCTGATGCTGCTCGATGTCCTCTCGGCCGCTGCCGCCGAGATCACCCGTGAATTCGCGCCCGGATCCGTCGAGCTGCGGTTGCGCGGACGCGACCCGGAGTTCGTCGTCACGCCGCCGCCGGCGGAGCCGGTCGAGGTGGATCAGGCACCGGCAACGGGGCCGGAGGAAGGCTCGCTGTCGCGAATCAATCTGCGGCTACCGGAGACGCTCAAAAGCCGGGTCGAGCAGGCGGCGGAGCGCGAGGGATTGTCAATCAACTCGTGGCTCGTGCGTGCAGTGGCCGCGGTCGTCGAGCGCGGCGAGGCCGGCGGCCGCTCCTCGACGTCTCAGCGCGGCGGCCAGGGCTACACAGGGTGGGGACGCTGATGGTGCACGAATTTCAGACTCCCGAACCGATCACCGCGATCGTCGAGCTCGTGGCCGGCGAGGCTTACATCGTCGCCAGCGATCGCGAGGACACGGTGGTCGAGGTCAGTCCGAGCGACGATGCGAAGCGCGACGATGTCAATGCCGCTGCCGCAGTGCGCGTCGAATTCTCGGCGGGCACGTTGTTGGTGAAGGCCACCCGCCGCTGGAGGTCGTGGAGCCCGTTCGGGTACGGCGGATCGGTCAGCGTTCGCATCGAGCTCCCGACCGGTTCGCGGCTCAGCGGAGAGACCTCGATGGGCGAGTTTCGCTGCACGGGCGAGCTGCGTGATTGTCGGCTGAAGAGCTCGCTCGGTGATCTCCACGTCGAGCAGGCCGACGAGGCGAAACTGACGGTCGGCGCGGGCAACGTGCTCCTTAAGCGGGCTCTCGGGGATGTCGAGCTGAGCGTCGCCTCCGGCGAGATCCGCGCCGAGGAGATCGATGGTGGAGCGGCGGTCAGGAACGCCAACGGCGACACTCGCCTAGGACGCGTCAACGGAGAGCTGGGGGTGAAGGCTGCCAACGGCGACATCGAGATCGACCGGGCCGGTGGCGCGTTGGTCGCCAAGACTGCCAACGGAGACGTTCGCGTAGGCGAGGCCGCCGGCGGCTCGGTGGTCGCCGAGAGCGGGCATGGCGCCGTTGAAATCGGCGTTCGCGACGGCATGGCCGCGTGGCTAGACCTGCACACAGGCTACGGCCGGCTCCAGAACATGCTGGAAGCCGCCGGGGCACCCGGGCCGGACGACTCCCGCATCGAGATCCGCGCGCGGACCGGTTATGGCGACATCACGATTCGACGCAGCTATCCGGCTGCAGGGGAGAACTGAAGATGAGTGACAAGGCAATCGAAGTGCGCGCGCTGGTCAAACGGTTCGGCGACGTCGCCGCCCTCGATGGACTGGACCTCGACGTTCCGGGCGGGGCGGTGCTCGGGCTACTCGGGCCCAACGGCGCCGGCAAGACGACGCTCGTGCGCGTCCTCGCGACCTTGCTCGAGCCAACGAGTGGCTGTGCAGTCGTGCTCGGGTACGACGTCGTCGGCGAACCACTGTCGGTGAGGCGGCGGATCGGCCTGGCCGGGCAGTTCGCGGCTGTGGACGGCGAGCTGACAGGACGCGAGAACCTGGAGATGGTCGCCCGCCTGTATCGCTTCTCTGGCGCAGAGTCGCGACGCCGCGCCGATGAACTGCTCGAGCGCTTGGCCCTGGCTGACGTCGCCGACCGGCGGGTGGGGACCTATTCGGGCGGGATGCGGCGCCGGCTCGATCTCGCCGCGGGACTGATCGGCCGCGCGCCGGTCGTGCTGCTCGATGAGCCGACGACGGGTCTGGATCCTCGCTCACGGCAAGAGCTCTGGAACGTCGTGGACGAGTTGCGCAGGGAAGGAACGACGGTGCTGCTGACAACTCAATATCTCGACGAGGCTGATCGGCTCGCGCAGCGGATCGCGGTCGTCGATCACGGGCGGATCGTGGCGCAGGGGGCGCCAGGCGAGCTCAAGGCAATGATTGGCGGCAGCGTGCTGAGCATCCGTCTAGCTGATCCAAGCCTTCTCACCGACGCCGCCGCGGTGCTGGCGGACCTTGGATCCGGGGAAGAGCCCCGGATCGCAGAGTCCGAGGTGCGGGTGCCCGTCACCGATCCGGCCGTTTCAGCCGAGGCACTGCGCCGACTCGACGCGCGCCGGCTGCCGGTCGCGGCAGTCGAGCTGCTGGAACCGAGCCTCGACGACGTGTTTCTCACTCTCACCGGACGTCCCGCGCAGGACACGACCGCCGAGGATGGCCGCGAAAAGGAGGCCGCATGAGTGCGCTCACCCACACCACACCCGATCGCCGCCGCCTGACACTGGCCGAGACGTTCTCCGACAGCCGCGTGATGGCAAGACGGCAGCTGCGCAAGATCCTGCGCCGCCCGATGTACGTCGTCTACCTGTTCGTGCAACCGGTGATATTCGTGCTGCTGTTCCGCTACGTGTTCGGCGGCGCGATCAACACCGGCCGCGTCAGCTACGTGAACTACCTGATGCCCGGGATCATTGTGATGACCGCGATCTTCGGCGCGCTCACGACCGGCCTCGGCCTGACCGAAGACCTGAAGGCCGGCGTGGTCGATCGCTTTCGCTCGCTGCCGATCGCGCGCTCGGCCGTGCTGCTGGGCCGGACGGCCGCGGACCTGGTGACGAACACGCTGACGCTGATCGTGATGTTGCTGATCGGCCTAGCCGTCGGGTTCCGGCCCGGCCAGCCCGTCTACGAAGTGGTGCTGGCGTTCGGGCTCGTGCTCGCCTTCGCGTACGTCTTCTCGTGGATCAGCGCGTTCATCGGGCTCACCGTACGCGACCCGGAGACCGCGCAATCGGTCGGCTTCATCTGGGTGTTCCCGCTCGTGTTCGCATCTTCGGCGTTCGTTCCCACGAGCTCGATGCCGGGCGTCGTGCACACGTTCGCGGATCTCAACCCGGTGACGCTCACGGTGAACGCCGCCCGTGCCCTGATGATCGGTCACGGCGACTTGCTCGGTCCGACGCTCGGGACGCTCGCGTGGCTGGTCGGCCTGCTGCTGGTGTTCGTACCGCTCGCCGTGCGTGCATTCCGCAACGCGTAGCGCTCGGCACGAGGACGTAGACTGCGCCCATGTCAGCCGATGATCACGAGCCCGCCGCCGAGCCGGATCCCCAAGCCTCGGCGGCGGCCGGCGAGCCGTTCAGGCTCGGAGCATCCGTCCATGCAAGTGACGGAGAGTGTGGACACCTGGCGCGGGTGGTCGTCAATCCCGCCGCCCAGTCGGTCACTCACCTGGTCGTGGCGCCCAAGCACCACCAAGGACTCGGTAGGCTCGTGCCGGTCGACCTCGTGCAGGACGCCGACGGCGATCAGATCCGCCTGAGCTGCACGACTGGGCACTTCCTCGGGCTCGACGACGCCGAGGAGATCGAGTTCCTGCCAGCCGACACAAGTGCGATGGGATATGGGGCCGGAGCGATGATGTGGCCATCGTACGGCGACGTCGGGATGCCATTGAGCGGTCATGAACATGAACCGATGATCGTCGACCGGGTGCCGGCGGGGGAGGTCGAGGTGCGTCACGGCGACCCCGTGCACGCGAGCGACGGCTGGATCGGATCCGTCCAGGGTCTCGTGATCGACCGTAAGGACCACCGCGTCACACACGTGCTGCTCAAGGAGGGGCATCTTTGGGGCCGCAAGCAGGTTGCGATCCCGATCGGCGCCGCCTCGCGCGTGGACGACGTGATCAAGGTCGATTTGACCAAAGAGCAGGTCGAGCAGCTACCGCCGGTCAGGTTGCCGTCGGGCGGCTGATCAGCCCTCGGCAGCGGGGGGTGGTGTTCGGCCGTTTTCGTGACACTCAACGCGCCCTGGGAGGTGAGTGTTACGAACACGGCGTGGGAGGCCGTCAACGTGCATCTCGCCTTCCGCGGGCGGTTGAGTGTGACGTTGACGGCCACCTCAGCCACAAGCCAGGCCGTCCGGACGGGCCCGCACGGCCCCACGGACGCCGCGAAGCGGCCCCCCAATCCAATCAATTCAGCTTGTGCTCGCGCGAACGATCAACTCGGTCGGGATCGTGTGATGGACCTTGATCTGCCCCCCGACCTCGATTTCGCTGCGGAGCAGCTCGAAGCTGCGGCGTCCTATCTCGCGCAGGTTCTGGCGCACCGTGGTCAGCGGCGGCGTGAAGAACTCGCCTTGAGGAATGCCGTCGTACCCGACGACGCTGACGTCCTCCGGCACGTGCCGTCCAAGCTCGCGCAGTGCGCTCAGGACGCCGACCGCCATCCGATCGCCCGCCACGAAGATCGCCGTGACGTCGTCTATCCGGCTCAACTGCCATCCGAGCTCGAATCCGCGGGCCGGGGTGCCGTCGCCGACGAGTGGGGGAGGGACGTCGGCCCCGGCGGCCAGGAGCGTCTCCTGCCATCCGGCCAGACGCAGGCTGCAGTCTGGAATAGCCGCCCGAGCCGGGCCCGCCATCGGAGGTCGGTGTCGCCCGGTGCTCGCGATCGGCACCGAGGTCAACGTCGACTACCTCTCGGTGCTCGTGATAGACATCGCCGGCCGGGAGGTCCTGCGCGAGCGGCGTCCATTCGACGCGAGCGTCGGCCCCGAGGCCGGCATCGCGGCGCTTGTCGAGTTGATCCGCCACACGCGCCGGCGTCTGAACGCGCGCCGAGGCCGCCCCGGACCCGTCCTGGCCGGCGTCACCGTGGCCGTGCCGGGCTCGTCGACGTCGGCGCGGGACTCGTGACCGAGGCCCCGAACCTGGTCTGCATCACCGGCGAGGTTGGAATCGGCGGCGGAATCATCGTTGGCGGCCAGCCGCTGCTGGGGACACGTGGATACGGCGGCGAGGTGGGCCACATGAACGTGATGCCTGGCGGTCCGGCGTGCGGATGCGGCCGGCGCGGGTGCTGGGAGGCTTGCATCGGACTGAACGCGCTGCTGCAGTCGGCACGCCAGCAGCCTCGCGGCGGCGCACCGCCGGAGCGCAAGATCGAGCCGATCGTCAAGCGAGCGCGCGCGGACGACCCGCGCACGCTCGACGTGCTGCACGAGCTGGGTCGATGGATCGGCGTCGGCGCGGCCAATCTGGCCAACCTGTTCGACCCCCAGGTCATCATCCTCGGCGGTTACTTCGTCGACCTCGGCGAGTGGATCCTGCCGGCCGCCCTGGAGGCACTGGAGGCGAGGACGCTCGCTCGAACCGGCGACAACCTCCGGCTGGCTACTTCGATTCTCGGCTTCACCGCGGCCGCCCAAGGCGGGCAATCCACGCGATCGAGCGCGTCAGGTCCGACCCGACCACGCTGCTCGCGATGGCCTGATCAAGGTGCGGGTGGGCTCAAGCGCCGAGGGTGATCTGCCAGATCCCCCGCCCGTGGGTCCACGCCGTGAGGGTCTTGCCGTCCGAGGTGACGGACAGCTGGTCGACCTCGACCTTGGGAAGGGCACCCGCCGCCGTGTCGGTGCCGCCCAGACGCTGCCAGCGTCCAACCGGACGCTGCCCTCCGCACGAAGTGCACGTCCAAACGCCGTAGTAGGTGGCGACGTCGATCGTGCCTGGTTGTCCGGGTACCTCGACCACTGACATTGCCGGCGCCGTGGGCAAGGCGCTTGCCCCGGTGCCGGTGAGGTTCACCCAGCGGGTGCCGGCGCGGGCGCCTGCGTTGCTCGTGTACCACACCTGACCGACGCCGAGCCAGCCGATCGTCACCCACGCTTGCGAGGCGTTGGCGGGGTTGAAGGTCACCCGCGTGAAGAATGGCTTTGCGCCCGGGTTGCTGGCCCGCTCGAGGCGGGGAAGGTTTCCGGTGATGTCGGTCCAGGTCCTGGCGTTGGTCGTGCGGGCCACCTCACCGTCGTTGCTCGTGGTGAAGATCGTGTCGCCGCCCGTCGGGGAAAGCGCGATCGAGGTCAGCACGCCCTCCGCGGATCGGGTGAGGCGCCCGCTGATCGGAGTCCACCTCACAGGGCCCTGCGTGTCTCCCGCGTTGAGCGTCTGGTAGACGCGATCGGTCCCGGCCAGCAGGCGCTGGGGGTTGGACAGGTCCATCACGAACGGCGCGTAGAAATCCCTCGGGTCGTTGCACTGGCCGCCCGGGGGCTGCAGACAGGGCGGGATGTTGGTCTGAACACGGTTGGCCCCCGATCCAATCCACCGCACGATGAACAGGTTGGGATACGCCGTGTAGAAGGTGTCGGGCGCGGTGGGGTCGATCGCCGTGTATCCGCCGTCGCCGCTCGTGATGTCCCTCATCGCCGGCAGATCGGGCAGGATGCCCGGCGTTGCGGCGGGTGAGCCGTTGTCCTGAGTGCCGCCCAGGAGATTGGTCGGGGTGAGGGACACACCCCCGTTGAACTGGGTTATGTGCAGACCCTGGTTGTCGCCCGGTCCCGGCGCGCTATTCAGGTTGGTCCAGTCGTTTGCGCTCCCGGTGCCTCCCATGTTGCTGGTGTGCCACAGGCCGCCGTCCTCGCCGGCGTAGAAAGAGGAGCGACCGTTGAAGGCAATGGCCTGCAAGTCGGGGTGGATGTACCCCTGCGAGTAAACACGCCCGACGTCTCTGAGCGTCCTCCCACCATCGGTGGTTCTGAGGATCGTGATGCCGCCGAACACGACACGGTTGGAGTTGGTGGGATCGACCGCGACGACGTTGTCGTAGCCGCCCTGGCCGTTCGGGTCATCGGCATCCGGGTCCCCTTTGAAGTAGTTGACGTACCCGGGTGTGCTCTTCGGTATGGACCGCCAGGTCCTGCCACCGTTGGTGGTCTTCTGGATGCTCAGCAGCGAGCCATTGCAGTCGGCGACGCCCGCATAGGCCACTCCCCTTGACCCGACCCCGAGTCCGATCCGTCCGGCGCGCGAGGAGGAGAACACGATCTTCCAGGTCGACCCGCCATTGTCCGAGGTGGCGATCCCGCCGGCCTCGGTCGCGCACCGGTCGCCGAAGGAAGCCCAGTACTTCCGGGGGTTGGTGGGGTCCTGGTAGATCCCAAAGACCTGTCCCGACACGCCCTCGCCCCGCCTCTGCGGTCGAATACGTGAGGCGAGCTGGTTGATCCGTCGCCACGACTGCCCGCTGTTCTGTGACTTGTACAACCCCAGGTCGCTTGCCGCGAACACCGTGCTGATCGCATTGCGGTCAGCGGCGATGCCTCCGATGAAATGCTCTCCGAAGATGCTTCGGCCGAGGACCGTCCAGGTCCTGCCGCCATCCCGCGAGCGCAGCACGCCCTGGCCATATTGGCTGTCGCTGAGGTTGATCTCGCCGGTTCCGGCATACACCGTGCGCCCCGAGCGATCCACCCAGATGGACCCGATCGCCATCGAGGACCCCGTCGGCGAGCCGGGCAGGACGTTGTCGGTCAGGGGCGTCCAGTGCGTGCCGCCGTCGTCGGTCCTCCACACGCCACCGCCCGCCGCGCCGATAAACACGCGCGAAGGGCGGTTGGCTGCCACGGCCACGCTCGTGATCCGGCCCGAGCTGTCGCCCCAGTTCCGGTCGTTGAGGTTATGTGCGGGCTCCAGCGGCGAGGGACCGACGAAGCTCCAGCCGGCCAAGCCCTGGGCGCGAGCGTTGCCGACGGCGCCGAGCAGGGCACGGCCTACGGCCCCGGAGGCGGCGAGCACGGCAGCCACCACCAGCGCGGTCAACGCCCACTTCCTCATCGACTCCCTTCTATCACGATCCGGATCCGTCTGCGCGCTCCGCGTGTTAGGGGTGGTTGCTTGTGCCGCAGGTGGCGCCGGCAATGAGCATGGAGCGAACTTGCATGGAGACCGAGGAGAGCCGACATATAGTGCCCGTCGTGGCTGCCGTTCGTGCCTTGCGTGTCGTCAAGCGATTCGAGGCTACCTGCGCGCTCGATGAGGTCGATCTGGCGGTCGAACCGGGGGAGGTCCGGGGGCTGCTCGGTCCCAACGGGGCCGGAAAGACGACGTTGCTGCGGATCCTGTTCGGGCTGCTGACGCCTGACTCCGGCTCGGTGCAGCTGTTTGGCCGCAGCCCCGATTCCGGAAGCACCTGGCTTGACGGCGTGGCGGGCTTCGTGGAGGCGCCCAGCTTCTATCCGTACCTGACCGGCCGCGCAAATCTCGAGCTGGTCGCTCGGCTGGACGGAGGGGTGCCGGGTACCAGGATCGATGAGGCGCTCGAGCGCGTGGGGCTTGAGAGACGCGCCGGTGATCGGGTGAATGGCTATTCCACCGGGATGAGGCAGCGCCTGGGGATCGCCGGCGCGCTGATAAGAGCTCCCCGGCTGCTGCTGCTCGACGAGCCGACGGCGGGCCTGGATCCGGCGGGTGTGCGCGACATGGCCGGCCTGCTCAGGGAACTGTCGGGTGGCGGGGTTGCGATCCTGGTCTCGAGCCATCAGATCGCCGAGGTGGAGGAGGTGTGTGCCAGCTTTACGTTCCTGCGCAACGGTCGCGTGGCATGGGATGGCACCGCGGCGCAGCTCCGGGCGCAGGCGCCGGCATCAGGCTACGCGCTGGCGACCAGCGACGACCGACTAGCGGTCGCGATCGCCCAGCAGCATCGAGGCCTCGAGGTCACCGCGGCCGAGGCCGGCGGCCTGCGGCTGCGGGCTGATCGGGAGCACCTCGATCCGTACGTTCTGGCGCTCGGTCAACAAGGCGTGGCGGTTCGCCGGCTCGAGCTCCGAGTGAGCCCGCTGGAGGCGATGTTCTTCGAGCTCACCGGGGTGGCGGCCGGCGACTCCGCTGATGGCATCGAGAGCAAGCCGGCCGCGGTGCTGAGCGCATGAGCGTCGTCGCGGGACCGTCGGCTCCGTCACTCGCTCGTGTGGCTTCGCCAATGCGCGGAAGTTGGAAGCTTGCGTTCGCGGTGGAGCGTCGCAAGCTGAGCTCGCAGCTGGCGATCCGCTTGCTGGCGCTGGTATGCGTGCTGGCGCCATTCATCGCCGGGGCGCTTCTCAAGATCCAGGGCGGCAGCCCCTCCGACACGCTGTACGGCGTGTGGGTCCATTCGTCGGGGTTCGCGCTGTCGCTCTTCATCCTGGCGTTCGCCGGCTCGTGGGTGTTCCCGCTGATCGCCGGGATCGTCGCGGGCGACCTGTTCTCATCCGAGGACCGCTACGGCACCTGGAAGCTTGTGCTGACCCGCTCGTGCACCCGCGCGCAGTTGTTCGCGGGCAAGCTGTTGGCCGCGGCGATGTTCTCTGTCGGGCTGGTGCTGTTAACGACGGCTTCCAGCCTCGCGGCGGGGGCGATGATCGTCGGGCCTCACGCGCTCGTCAGCCTCAACGGCAACTTGATCTCAAGCGGCCACGCCTTCCTGCTCGTTCTCGCCAGCTGGCTGCTGTGCCTGCTGCCCACGCTGGCGTTCGCCAGCCTGGCCGTGCTGTTGTCGGTAGCAACCCGCAACGGCATCGTCGGCGTCGTCGGCACAGTCATTGCCGCGTTGATCATGCAGCTGCTGCTGCTGGTCGGCTCGGGGGTCTGGGCGCACGTGATCCTGGTTGGATCGGCGTTCACGACCTGGCACGCCCTGTTCCTCGATCACCCCTACTTCGGACCGCTGATGATCGGCGTGGTGGTCAGCGTGCTGTGGACCGCGGTCTGCGGCTCGGCGGCGTGGCTGATCCTGCGTCGGCGGGACTTCGCCGGCACACCGGTCAGCCGCCGGGTCGGCTGGGTGGCGCCGGTGCGCGGCGCGCTGGTCATCGCCGTGGTCGTGACCGTGTTCGCTCTGGCCGGCGATTGGGGACCGGTAGGAGTCACGTCGAGCCGGCTAAAGGCGAGCTTCATCCCCGCTTTCAACAACCTGACGATCCTCCAGCAGCAAGAGCTCGGGCGCTCGGTGCCAGCCGGGGCTCACCTGAACATCGCGCTGCCCATCTGCAGCCGCCGCGGCAGCGCCCCCCAAGGTCCCGGCGACTGGGTCTGCACGATGCAGATCATCATCCCGGCGGCGGGCACGCTGCCGCCAGAGCCCACTACCGTC
This sequence comes from uncultured Solirubrobacterales bacterium, assembly GCA_963824755.1. Taxonomy (GTDB): domain Bacteria; phylum Actinomycetota; class Thermoleophilia; order Solirubrobacterales; family Solirubrobacteraceae; genus Palsa-465. Next base: position 111,042 of record CAWGQT010000037.1, read on the forward strand.
ACCTACGACATCAGCGTGCAATCCGACGGCTGCTACAAAGCCCAGTCGCCACCGGCGTTCATCGGGCAACAGCTGATGAAAGACGCCAGCGGAAGTCAGGTCATCAACCCGCTGTACACGATCTACGGCTGCTTTAACCCACTCTGAGCGAGTGTCAGCAGACGACGAACGTCACAGGGATAGCGGTCGTGTGGCGCTGTGATCCAAGCGCAGCGGTGGCCACGGCACGCAGTGTGTGATCGCCCGGTTTCAATCCCGTCAGCGCCAGGCTGACGCTTCCGTCACCGTGGAGGCTCTGGATCGACTTCTGGCTGCGATCGAAGTAGAACGCGACGCTCGCAAACCTCCACCTCGAGTGTGCGGACCGCGAGCTGGTAAATCCGATCGGTAGCCGGCCCGTGGGCACGATGCAGGCTGCGCGTGGCGGTGCTGTGATCTTGTATTGCAGACCGCCGAATCCCGCGCGGATGACCCGGACCTGCGCGGGGGAGTAGCGGAACCGATCGGCGGCGATGATCGGAGTCTCGCCGCCACGGGTTGTCACTCGCACGTCCACGGTACCTGTGCCGAGTGGGACCGTCGCGCTGATCTTCGTGTCGCTGTCGACCCTGAAGGGCGCCTCGGTGCTCCCGAATCGCACGGCCGTGGCGGAACCAAGATGATTCCCGGTAATCACGAGCTGCGACCCGGGCGAAGCGGCACGCGCGGACAGACCATGGATGATCGGCAGCACCTCAGCGGCTTGCAGCTCCACCGCGCCAATGTCCGCGCCGTCGCCGCCGCTGGCGTTCGGGTAGCCCGGCAGGTCGACCGGACGGGTCATGCCACGCTGATCGGCGGTCAGGCCGAAGGCGCTGCCCGCATCGATCACCGGACTGGTGTCGGCCGGCAGCATCGTTGGAGTGGGGCCTCCGTTGTCGGCCAGCGGCCCGAGCTCGGGATCCGCGCCGACGATGTCGCTGCTGTCTGTGGTCAGGCGAGACGCCGACGTGTCGCCGATCAGCGAGAACGTGGCCGCCGGTAGCTTCGAGGCGACCGCAAGCCCCGTGGGTACGAACACATCCGGTCCGACGCTGCCGGTGTTCCCGTCGACGATCGTGTCGTGCAGATTGGACCTCACGGTCGGGATGCCGGCAAAGTTGATGCCGCCGCCCGTGCATTCGGTACCGCAGTGAGTTCCGTATGCGGCGTGGTTATCGGCGACCGTCGAACCGTTGATCGCGGCCGCGCCACTTCCCTCGGAGATGCCGCCGCCGGCCGTGGCCGTATTCCCTGAGATCGTCGAATCCTCCATGTACATGTCGCCGCCGCTGTAGATGCCGCCTCCGAACGTCGCGGTGTTTCCGCTGATCGTCGAGTCGAACACCCACAAGCCGTACGGCGCTGTGACCAGAACACCGCCGCCGTCCTTCGCGGCCGAGTTGTTCGAGATCGTCACACCGTTGAGCGCCACGGACGAACGCCCCCAGACCGCGCCGCCGTAGCCGCTTGCTTGCTTGCCGCCGGTGAGTGTCAGCCCCGAGATCGCCGTCGCGTAAGGCAGCGACTGGTCCGACACATCGGTGACGTCGATGTTGAAGATCCCGTGGGCGTGCTCGCCATTGATCGTGAGCTCGTTGGCGCCGGGTCCTTTGATGTAGACGTGCTCGGTGATCTCCGGTAGGTCGGAGGTGAGGTTGATCGAGCCGCTCAGGCCGGACTGGAACAGGATTGTGCTCTCCGCGCCCATATGCGAGGCGCCGTAGGCATTTGCCTGCGTGATCGCGTCCGGCAAGCTGCCGGTGCCGCCGTCGCCTGTGTTGGTCACGGTGAAGGTCGCGGCGTCGGCCACCGATCCGGACAGGAATGTCGCCGCCAGCGCGAGTCCGCCCGCCGCCTCCGCACGGCTGCGCAGACGCTTGGCCCTACGTTGCCTCTTGCTCATCCCTTACCCCCGGTCTTCGATCCGCGTGAGACGCTAGCGCCGTTGCGACCGCGGCGCAACCGCTGCGGTGGCGCCGTTGTCATCGCGGCGCAACCGCAGCGCGCATACGCTGCCAGGGCATGCTCGCGCTCGAGGCTCCGATCTTCGTGCTATCGGCTCCCTTCTCCGGCGAGACGCTACTGGCCAACTCGTTGTCACGTGCCGGCGGCGTCTGGCACTGGATCTCTTCGTCGACGTTCCTGGACGATTTGGCGCACGGCGATGATCGTCTGAGCTTGCACGACGCCACGACGCTCGCCGCCGCCGCCGCCCGAGCATCGCTGGCGTCCTCGATCGCGGACCGGGAAGGCAGAGCACCCGAGGACGCCGGCCGGTCCGTTCGCGCCCTCGCGGCAGGGCCACGTCTGGCGCTGCGCGCCGCATTCCTAGTGCACGTCTTCCCCGATGCGAAGTTCGTGGCTAGCTATCGCGAGCCCGCGGACGCCTGCAAGGAGATGCTCGCCGCGTGGCGCTCGGGCCAGTTCGTCAGTCACCCGGCCCTGCCGGATTGGGATGGCGCACCCTGGTCGCTGCCGCTGATCCCGGGGTGGCGAGAACTGCGCCGGCAACCGCTCGAGGCGATCGTGGTCGCTCAGTGGTCGGCGATCAGCGAGCTCCTGCTGGATGACCTGAGCGGACTCGAACCAGGGCGGTGGGCGGTCACGAGCCTGGAGCAGCTGCTCGCGGAGCCGCGAGCCGAGCTCCAGCGGCTCTGCTCGTTTCTCGAGATCCCATACGACCAGGCGCTTCTGACCCCGATTGAAACCGCGGCCCGGGCGCTGGCGCCGAGCACTGCAGCGCCGCCAGAACTGGCGGCGGCACTCGACTCCCACGGCGCGGCCGACGAGCGCTGGACGGAGCTTCTGGCCAAACCCGCTGCAGTCGCCGCCACGACCCGGCCACAGCCGTTCGCCAGCGTCTCGACAGCGTCTTTCGCGCGGATCCTGGCGAACCGCCGTAGTTCGTTGTTGATTTCCACCTACCAGAGCGGCCGACTCATCTGCGCCCGCAACAGCGACGGCAGGCTCAACACGCACTTCCGCCAGTTCGACAAGCCGATGGGCATCGCCGTGGCTCCCGGCCGGTTCGCACTGGCCACGCGGACGGAAGTCTGGGACTACCGCGACGCGCCGGGTGTGGCTCCGAAGCTCGAACCGCGGGGCCACGACGCCTGCTACCTCCCCCGCAACCGTCACCTAACCGGTGACACGCTCATGCATGAGCTCGCATTCGCGGGCGGCGAGCTTTGGATGTGCGCGACCAACTTCTCGTGCCTGGCGACGATTGACGGCGATCACAGCTTCATTCCGCGCTGGAGACCGCCCTTCATCACCGAGCTGACGGGCGGCGACCGCTGCCACCTCAACGGCCTGGCGGTCAGGGACGACGCGCCGGCGTTCGTGACGGCGCTGGGTCAGAGCGACGAGCCAGGCGGATGGCGGCAGAACAAGGCCGCCGGGGGCTGCGTGATCGACGTGGCCAGCGGCGAGATCGTTATATCGGGGCTATCGATGCCTCACTCGCCGCGGTGGCACGACGGCCGCCTGTGGGTGCTCGAGTCCGGCCGCGGGACGCTGGCCGCGGTCGACCTCCAGAGCGGCACGACCGAAACGGTCATCGAGCTCCCCGGCTTTACGCGAGGACTGGCACTCACCGGCGAGTTGGCCTTCGTCGGCCTCTCCCAGATCCGCGAGTCATCAACGTTCGGCGATCTGCCGCTGACCGCGCGCTTGAACGAACGCGTATCGGGGGTGTGGGTCGTCAACGTGAGGCACGCGACGATCACCGGCTTCCTGCGCTTCGAGGACCTGGTCCAGGAGATCTTCGACGTCGCCCTGCTTCCCGGAGCGCGGTTCCCGGAGATAGCCGAGCCCGGCAGCACGGCTGCAAGTACGACGTTCGTATTCCCGTAGAAAGGGTGAGGCCGGGCCGGGCGAACGCAGGGCTAGTGGCGCAGCTCCACAGATCGGTGCCGAGGCGGATCCGTGGGAAGGCCCTGACCCGTTACAGATCGAGCACTACGGTCTCGCGGGGCTGCGAGCAGCAGATGAGCACGCTTCCGTCGGCGGCGGGTTCGACCGGCTCGGGGTTGTAATCCACATTTCCCGCGATGAGCGCGGTCTCGCAGCTGTGGCAGACGCCGGTGCGGCATGACCAGCGGACAGGCACGTCGCACGCTTCGGCGAGTTCGAGGAGGCTGCCGAAGTCGCCGCTCCATCGAATCGTGAGGTCGCTGCGGGCGAACTCGATCGTCGGGCCGTTTCCGCGTCTACCGGCGGGCGGGTGCGGCGCACGGGCAGGCGTCGCTGCGATCCCCGGCGTCACACCCGCCGCCGGCCCGAACGGCTCGGTGTGGATGCGCGACGCGGCGATTCCCAGCGCCGCTAAGCCCGCGCTGGTCTCGTCCATGAACGCTGCGGGTCCACACAGGTAGGCATCGGCGTCGAGGGGTGGCTGAAGTTCGGCGAGCAGTGACGCGGTGAGACGGCCCGCAATATCGAAGTCGCGGCCCTTGAGGTCATTCGGGTCGGGGCGGCTGTAGCACACGTGGGTCCGTGCGTTTGGAAGCGACGCAAGGAGGGCCCGAGCCTCGGCGGCGAACGGGTGCTCACGGCCGTTGCGTGCGCCATGCAGCCACCAGATCTCTCGATCGGAGTGATCCTCCGCCAGTGCCTGAAGCATGGCGAGGACGGGGGTGGCACCGATCCCAGCACTGATCAGCAGCACGGGTACGTGCGTCCGATCGAGAATGAACGTGCCGCGTGGCGCCGCGATCTCGAGTTGGTCGCCGACGGCGACGTGGGTGTGCAGATAGCCGCTGGCGGCGCCGTCGCGCTCGTGCTTGACGGTGAACCGGTAGTAGCCCGCGTCGGGCGGTCCCGAGAGGGAGTAGTTGCGCAGCAATGCCCGCTGCTCGTCGCTGGGCTTGATTCGGAGCGTGAGGTATTGACCCGGACGGGCGGCCGGTAGGGGAGAGCCCTCGGGGTCCTCCAGGCGGATCGAGATCACCGAGTCGGTTTCGCGCGTGATTGCCGCGACGGTCAGCTGACGGAAACCGGGCCATGCGGGAGGCGGGCTCGATACCGCGAGTCCGGCGTTGCCGCTGCCGGGTTCTCCCTCGAGCAGTGCTCGGAACGAGGCCTGCCAGCCAGGGCTGAGGGCCGGGATCCGGAGCGCTCGGAGCAGCTGCTGATGCGTGTGCCCGGGCAGGTAGAGCAGCGCATCGACTGCGGCGACCGGCATCTGCTCGGGTCCTGACGCGAGCTTGATGATCTCGTCTCCCGCCTGTACGTCGCCCTCCTCCAGCACGCGAAAGTAGAAGCCGGGGCGGCGGTGCGAGACGAGCAGGGCGGGAATCTGCGGGTCGTTCATCCGGATCCCGACGCGATAGCAGGTGACGCGGGGCTGCGTAACCTCGAACGTCGCGGTGCCAACCTGGTAGCGATCGCCGATGCAGACCTCCTCGTCGCCTAGCCCTTCGACGGTGAAGTTCTCGCCGAACTGCCCGTAGGTGAAGTCGTTTCGTCCGAGCTCGCGCTGCCAGTAGCGATAAGAGTCCATCTGGTAGACGAACACCGCACGCTGCTCGCCGCCGTGCCCCGCCAGATCGCCTTGACCGTCGCCGTCAACGTTGAGCTTGCCGACACGCCGTGGACCCGTGACGGGATCCTTGAAGACGCCGGTGAACACGGTCCGCCCCTTCCAGGACACGTCCTTTGGCATACCGACGTTGACCGACACCAGCGTCCCGACACGACGGGCGGCGGGCTGGGATGACTTGTCTCGCCGGGACTTCGAAGGCATGGTCAGCCAGCAGGTCCGGGAATCCCGCGCGCAAATGCTGCCGCACACGCGAGTGCGTGGCGGAGCTTGGTGAGGGCGGCGGCTTCGATCTGCCGCGCTCGCTCGGCTGTCAGTCCGAGATCGGCGCCGATCTCGCTGAGCGTTTGCGGCTCCTGGCCGAGTCCGTAGTGGCTGCGGATCACGCCGCGCTCGCGTGCCTCCAGTCCATTGGTCAACGCGATCACGTCGTGGATCTCGAGTTCGTCGAGCACCCTCTCGTATGCCTGCTCGGCGAGGGGATCGATGATCGTCTCCCCGATCGTGAGACTGGAAGTATCGTCCGCCGTCAACTGGTCCTCCAGGCCTCGCGGCATGCGCTCGGTCGCGAGCAGGCTTTCGATCTGTGCGGACGCGAGACCGGTCGCGGCGCCCAGTTGCGCGTTCGTGGGTTCCTTGCCATCCCTCTGCAGGCACTCGTCGCGCGCCCGCCTGATCTGCGCGAGGTCCCGTGCTGCGCGATCCGACAAGGCGACCGGCCGAGTGAGCTCGGCGACGAGTTCCTGCATCGCCTTGCGCACCCAAAATGAGGCATACGCCCAGAACGGCGTGTCCAGCCCCGCGTCGTACCGACGCGCTGCGAACAGCAACCCGGCCACTCCCTCCTGGAGCAGCTCCCGACGCTCGACCCTGCTGCCCTTGAAGCCACGGGCGAGGCCCGCGATCGCGGGCAGAAAGGCCTCGACCAGCGCGCGGCACGCGGCCGCGTCACCACACTCGGCTGCGATCACCAATTCCCGTTCCTGCAGCGCCGATAGTCGTTGCCGAATCAGTCCGGGATCCTCCGGTCGCGAAGAAGGACCGATTGTCGCATTCCCGACTTGGGTTGATGCTGCGGCGGCTTACTGAGGCTCGTCACTGCACCCACATCGCGACCAGTGGAGGTCGACATGAGCAGTGTCCAGGACAGAAGCGAACCGGGAAGCGATGCGGCTGGCCTGACGTGGCTGAGCCAGGGCGGAAACACGTGGAGGCTCCAGGAGATCACGACTAGGCTCCCCGGCCGGGTCGGCCTCGCGCGCGAGCAGACGAGCGAGGAGCTTTCGTCATGACCGTCGACTACGACGTGATCGTCCTCGGCGGGGGCGCTCCGGGCGAGCACGCTGCAGCCGCGATCGCCGAGGGCGGCTTGCGCGTCGCGGTCGTCGAGCGTGACCTGGTCGGCGGCCTGTGCACTTACTGGGCGTGCATTCCATCGAAGTCGCTGCTGCGCCCGGGCGAGGCGGTTCACGGCGCGCGCGACGCGGGTGCCAGAGCCGAGGTCGAGGTGCCGGCCGCTCTTGACTGGCGCGACTTCATGGTCTCGAACTACGACGACGCCGGAGCTGCGAAGTGGCTGGCGGACCGAGGGATCGCCCTGCTGCGCGGGACCGGCCGTCTCGCCGGGACCGGCATGGTCGACGTCGACGGCGTGCGTTATACCGCTGATCACGTCGTGCTCGCCAATGGCGCCGATCCGATCGTCCCGCCGGTGCCCGGCTTGCGGGAGCTCGAGGGCGTGTGGGGCACGAACGAGGCGACCGGGATGAAGAGCGTGCCCAGACGGCTACTCGTGCTCGGCGCCGGGGCGGCCGGCGTCGAGCTGGCACAGGTCGTGCGTCGCCTCGGTGGGGAGGTAGTTGTCGTCGAGGGGGCCGAGCGCGTGCTCGCGCGCGAGCCGGCCTCGCTCGGCGCGGCGCTCGGTGAAGAATTGCGACGCGACGGAATCGAGCTCGTGCTCGGCGTGCGCGCGATCGCAGCGTCCCGGGACGGCGAGGATTTCGTCCTGCGGCTGGAGGATGGACGGGAGCTGCGCGGCGATCACCTGCTCGTCGCGACCGGACGGCGACCGCGCGTCGAGGGAGTCGGGCTGGAGACCGTCGGCATCACCGCAGATCCCAGTGGAGTTCCGGTCGATGCGCACATGCGGGCGGGCGAGCGCCTCTGGGCGATCGGCGACGTCACGGGCATCTGGCAACTGACCCATGTCGGCGAGTACCAAGGCGAGATCGTCGCCTCGAACATCCTCGGTGAACCTCGCGAAGCTCGCTACGAGGCCGTCCCCCGCGTGACCTACACCGATCCTCAGGCCGCTTCGGTTGGTGCGACCGAAGCGGAGTTCGCCGCCACCGTCCAACTGTCGGAGGTCGCCAAGACCGCCACCTACACCCATGCGTACGCCGAGTCCAACGGGTTCCTGACGCTACTCAGCGACGGGCAGCGCCTGGTCGGCGCGTACGGCCTTGGTCCGGAGGCGGGGGAGTGGATGCAACAGGCGACGTTGGCGATCCGCGCCAGCGTTCCGCTCGAGGTGTTACGCGACACGATCCAGCCGTTCCCGAGCTTCTCGGAAATCCACGCGGCGGCCCTCAAGGCACTCCGACACGAGATCACCGCGGCACGCCAGGGAGTTGGGTCGGAATCGTGACGCGGCTCGCTGCACTTGCCCGGTGTGAGATCGTCGTGCGCGACGGCGTGTCGACGATCGGAGACTTGGGTGAGCGCCGGACCGGATCTTCAAGCTAGCGGCTGGCTACGCCGGCCCTCGGTCGCGTTCGCCGCGATCTGCCTTGGTTATTTCGCGATCATCCTCGACGGCAGTGTGCTGAATGTAGCCGTGCCGGCGATCCGGTCCGGATTGCATAGCTCGCTCGCGGGCGCTCAGTGGGTGTTGAACGCCTACACCCTGACGCTTGCCGGGCTCTTGTTGACCGCGGGTGCGCTCGGTGATCGCATCGGGTTGCGACGGACGTTCCTGTTCGGAGCAAGCGTGTTCACCGCGGCCTCGGCGGCTTGCGCTGCGGCGCCGTCGATCCCCGTCTTGATTACGGCCCGCGTGGTCCAGGGAGTGGGTGCGGCGGCACTGTTGCCTGCGACGCTTGCGCTCATCCCGTACGTGTTTCGCGACCGCGCCGGCCAGACGCGAGCCGCGGTCGTATGGGTGGGCATCGGAGCGGGGGCGGTTGCCGTCGGGCCGCTGGTCGGCGGTCTGCTGATCGATGCCTTTGGCTGGCGCAGCGTGTTCCTGATCAATTTGCCAGTCGGCGTCGTCTGCGTGCTGCTCGGACGGCTCAGCATTCCCGAGACCCCGCGCCATCACAGACGCGTCGACCGGTTCGGACAAATATCTGCGGTGACCGCCATGGGTCTCGTGACGGCCGCGGTGATCCACGGTGGAGAGTCGGGCTGGCGGTCACCGATCACGATCGGCATGCTGCTCGCAGGCCTGCTTGTGGGGGCGGCATTCTGGAGCACTGAGGGACGGATCCGCGAACCGATGCTGCCACCCGAATTCTTCGCGAATCGCGTCCGCACGGTGGCCGTCGTCTGCGCGTCACTGATGGGTTTCCTGTTCTACGGCACGCTCTTCCTGATGTCTCTGTACTTCCAGGAACTGCGCGGATGGAGTCCCGGATCAACTGGGGTAGCGCTGCTGCCACTGACGGTTGGAACGCTGGTCGGACCGTTTGTGATCTATCGACCGTTGTCTCGGAGATTTGGTCATCGGGTGCTCTTGGTCGCCGGCTTCGCCTGCGGCGCCGTGGGCATCGCAGTGCTCGGGCCGACCGACGCCCACAGTGCTTATGGTCAGATCGCGTTCGGTCTGCTGCTGGTCGGGCTTGCGAGCACCGTGTCATTCTCCGCGCTGACCGCGCTGCTGCTCGCCAGCGTCAACGAGGAGCAGTCGGGTCTGGCATCCGGCGTGCAGAACACGACCCGCCAGGCGGGGGCCCTGATGTCGGTGGCAATCCTCGGTGCCGTTCTCAACGCCCACTCGATCGGCTCGCGGCTCCCGGCGGCGTTCGTCGTTCTCGGCGTCGTCGTCATCCTCGCGATCGCCGTGTCCGCGCTGTCACTCTCCGGCCGTCACCCAGCACGTGTCGAAGCATTCGCGCAGCCGCCCCAAGCGGCAGGTCCGAGCACTGCCGAAAGATCGCGATCGGGATGAGAGCGGACGCCGGTCGGGATCAGCCCGGCGTTCGGCATCCGGGGCAGCGTCGAGCGGGCGTCGCGTCGTGATCGGTACGAAGACCTGGCTCATTTTGCGAACGGCCTGCGTGGAGGTACGATGGGCCGAAGGGAATGGACTTCGGATCTCGCGTGAGGGGCGGCTTCAAATTGGCGATGGCGAGGTGGTTAGGTGCCGGAGCATTGGCAGTCGCGATCCTGCTCTTGGGGCTGGTAAGTGTGGTCAACGCCACCGAGCTGCCCGGCGCCACGCCGGGTCCCCACCAGATCGATAACGCCGGGCTGAGGTTCCTGACCCAAGAGCGGTACGACAACTTCCACAGCCTGCCCTACGACGATCCAGCTCATTGCACCGTTGGCTTCGGACACCTGCTCTCCGTTTACGGGTGCGATGATCCGCGGGCGGCAAAAGCCGTGGCTCCTTTCCGCGACGGCATCGACAGACAAAGAGGGTTGGAGCTTCTCGCCATGGACGTGGCCAAGGCGGCCCGGTGCGTCAATAACGACATCACGGTCCCGATCACACAGAGCCAGTTCGATGGACTGCTCTCCTTCGCCTTTAACGCGGGTTGTCCAGCCCTCGAGAAGGTGGCCAAATTTGTCAACGAGGGCAACCTGGACGGCGCTGCATCAAAGATGAAGGAGTACAACAAGGGCGACGTCCCGGTGAAGGACAAGAAGACCGGCAAGGTCCATAACGTCAAGAAGGTGCGCCCGGGGCTGGTAATCCGCCGCGGCCAGGAGGCACAGCTGGTCGACGGCGAGAAGACGGTCGCGCAGCTCCTCGGCAAGGGCGGTGGCGGGGGCGGGTCCGGCGGTGGCCCGAACTGCTCGAAGGACGATCTGGAGAGCCCACCATCCAGGGGATGCGGGCGTGTGATCGTGCAGATCGCCAGGGACCCATACCCGGGAGACGTCCAGGGAGGCCTTGGCGTGGGGGTGGGTAGCGTGACGATCCAGCCGTCCGGCAAGCGGCTGCCCTGCCTGAATCCTTCCGATGCGCGGTGCGAGATCAGGATCGACGTCGCCGCCGGTAGCCGTGTAACGGTCACGGCCACCGCCGGCAGCATTTCGCCGGACGCTCAGAGCCCACCCGACTCGAAGTTCCAGAAGTTCGAGGGAGCCTGCAGCGGCAGCGGGCCGTGCCAGGTCAGGCCCGCCGGCTCCTCCGTGAAGGTGGTCGGCGCGGACTTCATCCCGGCGGTCGTGAAGCTGACGCTCGACGCGTCTCCGGGTTCCGGCCCAGAGATGTCTGCCAACGGGGACACCCCGGTGGCAGGCACGGACCCCCTCAGCCCGTTCTACTGTGGCGCTATCGGTGAGACGCCGTTCCCGTGTACGGCGCTGGCTCGCCTATATACGAACATCACCGTCCAGGCGGACAACGCGGGCAATGTCGAGCTGGGACTGCCCAAGTTCAGCAGCAACTGCGATACGCGACCGGACGCACCGGACTACTGCGACATTAAGATGAACGCCGACGAAACCGTCACGGCAACGTTCAGCGGCTCCTAATCTCGCGACCGCAAAGCTAGGCAACAATCGCAAGTTCACGGCCGCCTTGGTGCGAGCCGGCGAAGTCCAGTGCAGGCTCGGTCACTGCGGCCGTGGCCCCATGGCGCTACAGCTTCGCCGAGAGCCACGCGCCTGGCCCTCGGGCCTCCCCGCGGGCTCCACAATTGAATCCCCCGACGTGATGTCGACAACGGTCTGCTTCAAGCCCGCCTCCGACCGGTGAGATGTGACCCACCCTGAGTTGTCTGTCGGCCGCAAGCAGATCTCACTCGCCTTGTGGGCGTGCGCGATTGGATCCGGTTACTCGCGTTTCAGGCGGTGGGCGTGGGGGCGCCGAGAACTAGTGCGTCGAGCTCGGTGAGCGCCTCGCGCAGATGCTCGGCCCATTTCCGTTGAACGGGGTCGGTAACCCAGCGCTCGAACGTGATCCGGAAGACGGCGATCCCGGTTTCGGCGGCGAGACCGGCCACCGAGTCCGGGACGCCGCGCTGGCGTAGTGCGTCGGTGAGAGCCTCTGCGAGCGAGGCGAGCTTTATCAGCTCGCGCTCCTGAAGCTCGGGGTTGGCGAGAATGACCGCTCGGCGTCGGCGCGCGAGTTCTCGGCTGAAGACCGTGCCCGCCGCATCGAGCGCAGCGGTCACCGCCTCGAGCGCGGGCGCCGCCGCCGGGGCCTCTTCAATCGCCGCCACGAGCGTGTCGCGTAGCTGTTCAGAGCCGCGGAACAGGACCTCGCGCTTGTCGGCGAAGTGGCGGAAGAACGTGCGCTCGGTGAGACCGGCGCGTGCAGCGATCTCAGCGACGGTCGTCTGTTCGAAGCCGCGCCGTTCGAATAGCTCGAGCGCGGCCTCTCGTAGGCGGCCCGCGGCGTTCGGTTCCCAGCGTCCCATGAGTTCATCGTACCGTGATGACAGCAGCTGACATCACTGTGCTAGGGTAATGACAGTAACTGACATCAAGACTTTGTAGGAGGAACCATGCGTGTTTTTGTCACCGGGGCATCGGGCTGGATCGGCTCCGCGGTCGTCCCTGAGTTGCTCGCCAACGGCCATCAGGCGCTCGGCCTCGCTCGCTCCGAGACATCCGCTGAGGCGATCGCCGCGGCCGGCGCCGGGGTCGTCCGCGGCGACGTCACCGACCTCGATGTCCTGACCGACGCCGCTGGGGCGTGCGACGCGGTCGTCCATCTCGCGTTCCGCCACGACATCGCGTTCTCCGGAGGCTTCGACACTGCCATTGCATCCGACCAGGCCGCGATCGAGACCCTCGGGGAGGCGCTCGCCGGCAGCGACAAGCCGTTGGCGATCGCATCAGGCCTCGCTGGCCTGCGGTCCGGTCAGATCGCGACCGAGGACGACAGGCCCGAGCCGACACCCGGCCCCGGTGGCCGGGTCCGGAACGAGTTGACGGCACTCGCCCTTGCCGACCGCGGCGTGCGCTCCATGAGCGTGCGTTTCGCCCCCACCGTTCATGGCACTGGCGACCACGGGTTCATCGCCCTGATCCTCGCCGCCGACCGAGAACACGGCACCGCCGCCTACGTCGGCGACGGCCAGAACCGCTGGCCCGCCGTCCACGTGACCGACGCGGCGCGCCTCATCCGCCTCGGCATCGAGCGCGCGCCCGCCGGGACGGTGCTGCACGCGGCCGCTGACGAAGGCGTCGCCTTCCGTGAGATCGCCGAGGCGATCAGTCGCCGGCTCGAGCTGCCTACAACCTCGGTATCGGCCGACCAGGCTGATCAGCAGTTCGAATTCCTCGGCCGATTCATCGCGCTGGACATGCCAGCCTCCAGTGCGCGCACGCGCCAGCTCCTCGACTGGGAGCCAACCGGCCCCGGACTCATCGCCGACATCGAGGCTGGCGCTTACGACCCCGTGCCGGTCGCCTGAAACCGCGCATCAACGCCGGCGGTCACGCGAGCGCGCGACCGCCGGCACCAGGACAGAGCCATAACCCCCGGAGAACATGGTGCCTGGTGTGTTCAGTTCGCGGCTGCCCTGGGTTCGTTCAGGTCGTCGCTCCGAACGGCAGGTCGGGCATGATGGGTTGGGGTTTTGGCGAGCGTTGATTCACGAGCAAAGTCACGGCGACCGTGATCAGCCAAAGGTTCTCGAGCGCGAGGACGGCGGGGTTGATGTCAACGAATGCGACCTTGCTGAACAGGCCGAGGAGCCCGAGTGCCTGGCTTACGGCGCCGAAGGTGATCGCAATCCACCCGTAGCTGCGAGGCAGCAGTCGCGTCTGGAGGATCACGAAGCCGAGGGGCAGCAGGATCGCCGGGGCGATTAGGAACGAGCGCCCGAGCCGCACGCTGCACCAGCCTCTTTCGCGCCGGGTCCGTCCCCAGCCGACCGTGCGCTGGCGGCTGACGCTGCTCTACAGCGGCCTGTTCTTGCTCTGCGGCGCGGCACTGTTGGCGGTCACTGACGTGCTCGTCGCCCGGTTCGCGTTGCCACGCACCGTCCACTCGGTCGTCCCTCTGCGCGGAAGCACGCTCCAGGCCGCGCTCGCCCACCAGCGGGCGGTGAACCAGAGCTGGTACGCCAGCCAGCGCTCCGCCGACGTGCACCGCGTCGTGACTGTGTCAGGAATCGCCTTGGCGATCATGACGCTCGTCTCGGGCGTGCTCGGGTGGGTGGTAGCCAGGCGCGTGCTCGCGCCGCTGCGCAGGATCACCGAGACGACCGGGCGGATCTCCGACAGCACCCTGCACGAGCGCCTCACGCTGACAGGTCCACGGGATGAGCTGCGCGAACTGGCCGACACGATCGACGGGCTACTCGACCGCCTCGAGCGGGCGTTTGATGCGCAGCGGCGGTTCGTCGCGAACGCCTCGCACGAGCCTCGGACGCCGCTGGCGATGATGCGCACGTTCCTCGATGTCGCGATCGCCAAACCCGAAGGAGCCCCTCGGCAACTGCGTGCCCTCGACGCCAACCTTCGCGGAGCGCTCGACGAGACCGACCGGCTAGTGGAGAGCTTCCTCACGCTCGCGCGCGCAAAACGGCACGGTCGCCGACCGGAGCCCGGTACAGCTCGAACCGATCGTCTCCGGCGCCCTCGCGGCACGTGCCGACGCGATCGCCCAAAAGCAGATCCACGTCCGCACCGGCCTCGCCAGGGTCACCGTCCCGGGCACCGAGACGTTGCTCTCCCGGATGGTCGACAACGTGATCGAGAACGCGGTCCGCCACAACGAGCGCGACGACGAGATCTACGTCGAGATGGACGCCCGCGACGATCGTGCGCGACTGTCCGTGGAGAGCAGCGGCCCGGTCCTTGATCCCGAAGCCGTCGGGCAGCTCGCACATCCGTTCACCCGCCTCGGCCAGGAGCGGACCGGCTCCGAGAACGGTCACGGTCTCGGGCTCTCGATCATCGCCGCCGTGGCCGCGGCCCACGGCGGTGTGCTCGATCTGAGCCCGCGCCCCGCGGGTGGGCTGAGTGTCCAGATCAGCCTGCCCCTCGCCACAGTCGATCAGCCGGCGACTGCGACACGATGAGGATCCTCGTCGTCGAAGACGTGCCGGCATTCGCCAACACGATCGCCGAAGGGCTACGCGACCAGGGCATGGCCGTCGATGTCGCCTTCAACGGGCACGAAGCCAACACCAAGCTCAACCTCCACCCCTACGACGTCGTCGTGCTCGACCGCGACCTCCCGGGAATCCACGGCGATCGGCTCTGCCGGCTCATCACCAGCTCAGAGGAACCGGCGATGATCCTGATGCTGACCGCCGCCGGCGCCCCCGAGGACCGCGTCACCGGACTCGCCTTGGGCGCTGACGACTACCTCCCCAAACCGTTTCACTTCCCCGAACTCGTACTCCGCATCCGCTCGCTCGCCCGCCGCAAACCCACCGCGCACAACCGCACGCTGCAAGCTGCCGGGGTCGAACTCGATCCTCTTGCCGGCACCGTCACCCGCGACGGCGCAGACATCATTCTGAGCGCCAAGGAACGCGCCGTCCTCGAAACACTGCTCAAGACCAGCCCCGGCGGCCTCAGCGCCGAGAAACTGCTCGACCAGGTGTGGGATGAGAACGTCGATCCGTTTACCAACACGGTCCGCGTCACGATCGCCCGCGTCAGACGCACGCTGGGACCGCCCAACCTCATCCACCACACCCCGGGAGTTGGCTACCGGATCACCGAAGCGCCCTGACGAGGCGCACGCAGCTCGGGGCCCGAGTGAGACAGCACCCAACACGCGGACAGCCGCGTGGGTTCGCGGCGGCGGCCCAGCAGGACGCACGCGGGGCAATGCATCCGATCACGGGCAATACATCCGAACCACGTGATTGCTGCCGCCACCTGACTGCATCCGAATCTTGCCGCGACCCGAATACATCCGAACGACGTGGTTGCTGCCGCCACCGGATATGGCGCCGCTGCCCGTGTCACCGCTGCCCGCGCTGCCAATGCTGCCGTTGCCGTTGCTGGCTTTGGGGGCCGCGGCGTCGCCGGAGCTCGGTCGGCTAGGGGTAATAACCAGAGAGTGGCGCCTAGGGATGCTGGCCGGGTCGAACGTGATCGTCGGCACGGTGCCGCCCGGGCAGACAAACGTCGGTGGTTGCTTCGCCAAAGCCCGGATCTGCGCCCGCACGCCCATCGCCGCGAGCCTTTCGTTCGCGCCGGCGATCCCCGACGGCTTCATCAGGTTGACCGTGACCGTGCCGTCGGGGTTGCGGGTCACCGCGAACGCCGGCGAGCTGGTCGACGCGCCGAGCAGCAATGCCGCCGCGGTCGCCATCGCGGCCAGACCGACGGTAGAACCGGCAAGCAGCTGAGGGCGGGGCGCCCGCCTCTGCTTGTGCACCTTTCGTCCGGTGCGCGCCAGCTCGTTCCCGTGCTCGCGCACGACCGACAGCCACAGGTTGTCTTCGAACTCACTCATCGACGTAGTACTCCTTTCTTAACTTCGCCCGAGCCCGCGAGAGCCGCATACGCAACACGCCGCGTGACAGGCCGAGCGCCGCCGCGGCCTCCTTGGGCGTCAGCTCGGCGAGGTCAACTAACTCGATTGCCGCTCGCTCGCTCTCTCTCAACTCCGAGCAGCGTTCCAGCAACTTCCGGCCTGCCCGCTGGGCATCGATCTTGGCGGCCAACTCTTCGATCTCACTGGTCTCAAGCGCCCGACGGCCCGCGAGCCGAACCATCGCATTCCGACGGTTGGCCACCTGGGCGCAATACCCGGCCCAGACGTGAGCCGCGATCCCAAACAGCCAGGCACGAGCGCTGCCGCGACGGGGATCGAACGCGCCGAACGAGCCAGCCGCCCTCAGGATCGTCTCCGAGGTCAGATCCGCCACCTCCTGCGGCTCCGAGCAGCGGCGCGCGAAATACGCCGTCACCAATCCGACGTTGCTTCGGTAGATCTCCTCGAACTCAGTAAGCGCGACGCCGCGCAGGGTCTGCCGCACGCTTACCTCCGTGGCGATTGCGGTGCTCATGTCTCCTAGTTGCCGAGTTCGCTTCGATCTGTCACACCGACCCTCCCACGCACCGATCAGCGCCACCAACGGCGACTCATGACGAAGTTCGCACCGTTGCGTGGAGCTGCTGCAAGATGCTAAGCGCGGCGGTCAAGCCTGACCGCGATCCGCGGCGGACACGATCGACCCAGGAGCCCGGAGCAGTCAACCGGTCGGGCCGCGTCGCACCAACGATGACGGTCCCGCCCGCACGAGGGCTCCCTGTCCGCCAGCAGGCGCCCCGAGCAACTCAAGGCGACGCTTCTTCCGTCACGAACACGCAGAACGCTTGCCTCCGTCAAGTCGGGCGGGCCAGCGCGAGCAATAGGACACGCCCGAGCGACGGCCTCCTAAGATCACGGGGCGTGACCGGCATCCAGCCTGAGCTGTGGGTTGATCGACCGAGCGCCGCGGTCGAGTTCTACAGAGCGGCGTTCGGTGCGGCGGTGTTGCATCACGTTGGACAGGGCGACGACATCGTCGTGCAGCTTGCTGTGGGCGACGCTGCGTTCTGGGTGACGGCCGCTTCGCCGGACAGGAAGCGCTTCAGTCCCGAATCAATCGGCGGTGCGACCGGTCGAACGCTGTTGATCGTCGATGATCCGAGCGCGGTGCTCGAGCAGGCGGTTACTGCCGGCGCTCGGAAGGTCGCTGCGGTCATCGCCGAGCACGGGTGGCAATTGGGGCGGATCGTCGATCCGTTCGGGCACGAGTGGGAGATCGGGCGACCGCTCGGCGTGTGGCCGCCCCAGTGACGCTCGGGCGCCACCACAACGATCGCATCAGCAAACCTTGCGTCGCTCAGCCGGTCTTCCTGCGGATCGGTCAACGCGTGACGGCACCGCTGTCCGGCCTGCGGATGGGTCAACGCGTGACGGCACCGCTGTCCGGCCTGTGGATGGGTCAACGCGTGACGGCACCGCTGTCCGGCCTACGGGAGAATGCTGCCATGCGTATCGTGGGATCCGATCCCGTTCTCGCAGTTCATGATCTCGAACGATCCGCTGCGTGGTATCGCGACGTCCTCGGCTGCGAGGTCCACGACGCGGACCCGGGGAATTGGACGTTTTGTCGCGCGGGCGACGTCACGTTCATGCTGGGCCGCTGCCCCGATGTCCCAGCTGCAAGCGAGCTCGGAGACCACCGCTATATCGCGTACCTCCGAGTCGACGACGTTGCCGCGTACCACCGCAGGGCGGTCGCCGCGGGCGCCGAGGTCCTGAAGGACCTGCGAGACGAGCCATGGGGAATGCGCGAGTTTGGGTTGCGATCCCCCGACGGCCACCGGTTCATGGTCGGCCAGTCGATCCCGCCGTGACAGGATGTCGCGGCCTGAGGATTCCAATTGGCCCGCTCAGCGGGTGGAGCGACCCCGCGGTGCTTGCAGTGAGGAGCAGGCAGGCACGCGGCGGCAGGATTTCTGAGCGCTTATGCCGGCGTCGGACGCGGCGATACGGCGCGATTGAAGGCCGGCGGCACCGCGCGCAACGCGCGAGTGTGCGCCAGCCCTCAGCTCTGACGCACTGGAAGTGGGCGACGTTCGTCTCTGACCATGCGATGCACTCGGCAGAATGGAGCTTGTCCCGCAGGGTCGTGTCCTGATGCCAGGTGTTCGACTGACCACAGCGGCTGCCAGCAGCCATGAGCCTGAAGCAGATCTTTCACTCCGTTGGTAGCAGCCGGTGGCAGTCGATGAAAACGGTCGCGAAGCCGCTCAAGGCACCACACTCGGTAAGCGCTCGTCGGGATGCGACGGTACATAGTTCCCTGGATCCGTACGTCGTGCTTCCATGAGTTGTCATGGTGGGCCCGGGCATTTGCGGCCAGTGCCGGGAGATGGGTCTCGCCGATTTCTCGCAGAAGTGGTGAGAGATCTTCGGGAATGCCTTCAAGCAGCTGGCGGCCGCCGATCCGGCTGGCGCGTGCGTTCCACATCCGTGACGCCCATTCGAACGTTGCCGGCGCGCTGTCTTGCATGAGCCTGGCGGGTGTCGGGTCATGGACGAAGTGGCGCCAGAACGGGCCCATCAGTCCGATGTCAGCAATCGTTGGCCGGCTACCAAGCAAGAAGGAGCGTCGCTCAAAAATCGGCTCAAGACCAGCCAGGAGGCGCCGGTAACTCGATTCGGCGTGCCCGCGCGTATGCGAGTCGATCCCGTCGTGGGTGACAAACAGCCGAGTCTGGCGGCGCGCGACCAGCGCCCGGCGCAGACCGAGCGGCAGCGGAAGACGGGCAACTTCGCGAGCCAGCGCGGAGCCAGCCAAATGCCGATCGTCCGGGTAGCTCCAGCGATAGTGCATCGCTGGCCGCCACAGCCACTCGTCGGCGTAGTCCTCGATCATCAGCGCGATGTAGCGCTGCACGGAATCCTCCGGGATCACCGCGGGTTCTGGGTAGCGCTGCTCCAGCCACGCGATCATCGGCGTCGAGTCGCTCATCCAGCGACCGTCCGACAAGCGAACCGTGGGGTATTGCGTCGCGCCCAGCCGACGCAGTATCACCCGGTAGTAATACCGCAGCGTGAGTGCCCGGTAGCGATACGGGATCTCCTTGTAGCGCAGGTACGTCTCGAACTTCCCAGTGAAATATGAAATCTTGGCTCCAAACACGGTCATCTGCGCACCTTGTTCGTCGAGCTCCGAGCGCACCCACATAGCGCCCGGAACCTACACGACCTCACCCCGGGCCATCGGCGTAGGGGGCCCGGCTGAAGCGCATGATCGAAATAACAACCTTTGCGCATCCGCGGGATGCTGTCGGCGCCGTGAACGCCTCGGCGACGTACGGATTCCCCTACGAGGGAGGGCTTAGGACCGCGTGTCGAACACGCTGAGGGCAACGGCGGTCAGTCGGCTGACACGCAGCGCTGCGGTTGCTCCGGCTGTTTCTCCTGAGGATTTGCGGGCGCGGTAGGGTTCACCACCGATCCACCGCTCGGGAGGTACGATGACCAACCACGTCCGCATGGCTATCTATTCGATTAAGCAGGGGACGTATCAAGAGCTCATGGAGAGGGCCCGGGACGGGATGGCCCCGATCCTGCGCGAGAGTCCCGGCTTCGTCTTCTACTCGACCACGGACGTTGGTGGCGGACGTTTCGTGTCGGTCAGCACATGGGATAGCCGCGAGCAGGCGGAGGCCGCCACTGAGAAGGCAGCTCAGTGGGTCAGCGAGAATCTCGCCGACTCGGTCTCGCTCGACGAGAACCTGATTGGCGAGATGACCACTCTCGCTGCGACCAACCGCGCCGCCGTCTGATCTACCTCCGCAAATCGAGCGGTGTGATCACGCGCTCTCCGCGCGATCGCGTTCGCGGGCCCGTCTCGTCGCGTCTTGCGATCGAAATTGCGACAAAGCATCCCGAGCCGACGATCCAACTCCGGGACGCACAGCGTCGCTTCCGCTGCGACGGGGAGCGTCATGCAGGCGGTCGGGGTCAATAGGGTCGCGGCACAGCACCATCGTGATGTTGCCGTTCGCTTGATCAGTCTCTGACTGTCCGCTCGGGTTCGCGCTCGGGGACTGTCGTCGTGGCGAGCAGGGCGAGTGCCCGCTCGCTGCGACGGAGCAGACGCACGTCGACCTGCGTTTGACGAGGAGCGAGACGAACGTCGTCTACGGGGTTGCCGAGACGTGCATTCGTGTCTGCGGGTCTACGCGAAGCCAGCGCAATCGTCGTGCCCCCCCGATCCGACAGTGGTCGGGCTGGGCAGCAGCCAGGACGTCGGCATCGTGGCTCGTTTGCGCTGCAGGGCGGTAGCGTCGCTCCGCGGCCGATCGCAGATTCCCGATCGTCGGGCTTGTGCAGCAACCTCCCGCACAGCTATGAGTTTGCTTGGTTATCTTCGAACTGATCGTCGCCGCCGGCGACGCTGATGCTTCGCCTACCAGCGGGGCCGGTGACCGCCACGAACGCAGGGACGAGGGTCCCTTCCGACGCGTAGTTCGCCCACAGAGTGCGTGATGCCCATGTGACTCCGGGGCAAGCGGAAGCCTCCGTGAACGGACTGACACCCCTACGTGCTCGTGCCACCAGCCGAGGCGTCCAACTCGCGGCGGAGCTTCTCGACGAGATCCTCGAACAGCGGGTAAGCGCCCGGGCCGTGCGCGTGGTGAATCGCGGGTCTCCACATCTCCCATCGCTCGACCAGGGTGCGCCCCAGCAACAGCTTGATCAGCTCCAGGTCGAAGGCACCCCAGCGCTCGAGCGCGGCCAGCTGCTCGAAGTAGTCGAGCTCTCGGTAGAGCACCCACGCTTCCGGGGCGTTCGCGGCAACGTACGCAGCGTAGGCGTCCCGCAGTTCGTCGGCAGACTTGAACCGTCCGACCAACCGGCGCGTCTCGACGAGCGCGTCGTCGTTCCAACGCCGGAAGAACTCCGCCGCCATCTGCGCCTCGCGGCTTCTGCGCGTCTCTCGTGCCTGCTGCGCTGCAAACACCGCCGCGGCGAACCCGCCGAGCAGACCGATGGCCAGGATGGACGTGGCGATCGCCGTTACCGCGGGCCAGTTCACGGCCGGCGTCAGCAACGCTCATTTCCCATCTGTCACCCGCGAACTGGCTCCCGCCATACGGCGAGCACGATACGAGGTCGAGCTGTCCACCGCGAACCAGGGCCGATGGCTCCGAATCTCCTCGCTGGCAGCTGTGTCCGCCGCGCCACTCCGACCGGACCGCTTGGACCGTGACCTCCCAGGACTCGACGGCGACACGCTGTGCCGGATGATCGCCGACAGCGAGCAACTAGCCATGGTCCTAATGTTGACCGCCGTAGGTGGAAAACTCACCCCTGTGCCGGTGGAAAACGCACGCCATTTGCGCGGCGGGCAGGGCTCGAGCGGCCGGTGGACGGCAACGGTGCCTGCGCCATCGCGAAGCGGCGGTTGACGGTGCGGGGCTGTCCGGTAGGTCGCCACCGCGGCGATCTCGTCGGCGACCGCGGTCCGTGCCGGCCGTGATGCCCGGTTTGAACTTTGTTTTGCGGCGGTGTTCGGATTTGGCCCGTCTCGGGCGATGATGAGGTATCGACGAATCGACGTACCGCGCAGCTCTCCCTCATGTGTACGGCTACCTGCTCCCGCGCTGTGGCAGCGTTGCAGATGCCGAGGACCTAACGGCTGAGACGTTCATGGCCGCCGTCGCGGCACTGAAGCGCCCCGACCCGCCGTCGCCGAGTGTCGCGTGGCTGATCGGCATCGCTCGGCACAAGCTCGTCGATCACTGGCGCCGGTGCGAGCGCGAGCGGCGTGGGCTTGTGGCCGTCGGACCTAACCAACCGGACGATCCCTGGGAGGAGCTGCTCGATACCAGCGCCGCATACTCGGCGCTGGCGCGGCTGCCGGGCCCACAGCGTGCCGCACTGTCGCTGCGGTATCTCGACGGCTTGACCGTGACCGAGATCGCCGACCATCTGGACAGGACCGTGCGGGGCACCGAGACGCTGCTGGTCCGCGCCCGGGCGGCGCTCCGGCGGATATACCGGGAGGAGGCTGCATGACCCCCGATCCACTCCACGGTCTGCAGCTCCCCGGCGTCCCGATCGAGCCACGGCCCGCGTTCGCCGAGGGACTGTGGCGACGGATCGCGGGCGGCGAGGAACTGGTCGGACAGTCCGCGGCCGTCCGCTATTTCGTCGACGACGTCGAAGAGGCGATCGCGTTCTACCGCGACCAGCTCGGCTTCGAGGAGGAGCTGCATCCCTCGCCGACGTTCGCGATGCTCTACCGGGGTGACCTACGGCTGCTACTGAGCGTCCCCGGCGAGCCGCACGCATTACCGGACGGCACGCTGCCCGAGCCCGGTGGGTGGAACCGGATCTCGCTGCGAGTCTCAGACCTGCACGCGACCGTCGCGGCGCTGCGCGCCAGCGGCGTCACCTTTCGCCGGGGGATCGCTGCCGGCGTCGCGGTCCACACCGCACTGGTGGTGGACCCGTCGGGCAACCCCGTCGAGCTGTTCGAGCCCCGCGCCGAATACCACGAACGAACGACCACGAAGGAGTGAGCAGATGAGCACAACCAGCGTCCGCTACATCGTCGACGACGTCGACGCGGCGATCGAGTTCTACTGCGACCGGCTCGGCTTCGAGCAACGGATGCACCCCGACCCCGCGTTCGCGATGCTCACGCGAGGCGACCTTCGACTAGTGCTGGTCTCTCCGGTCCCGGCCGGCCATCCCGGTGGCGGCTCGCGACCGATGCCGGACGGAACCAAGCAACAACCAGGAGGGTGGAACCGAATAATGCTTCAGGTATCGGACCTGGAGGACACGGTCCAGGCACTCCGCCTAGAAGGGGTTCAGTTCCGCAACGACATCGTCACCGGCATCGGCAGCAAACAGATCCTCGTGGAGGACTCGGCGGGAAACGTGGTCGAGCTGTTCGAGCCAATCCGCTCCGAAGCCCGCCTCAATAGCTAAAACGCCCGTAGCGACGCGCGAGCCCGCTCCCCAGACCGCCCAGGCTCTCAACCGAGCCTGCTCACAAGCCGCACTCCATCCTGACCTGCTTCCCGATCCGCAACGCGAATCCTGAACACAGCCGCCCAGGGTCTCCCTTCGCGCAATGAAGCGGACCTCCGCGCGGAGGGAGTACGTGCAGCGGGAGAGCAGGCAGGCGCCGCGCGGCGCGATCTCCAAGCGCTTCTGCTCCGTCGCCGACTCGGCTGCCGAGCCGCCGCGTTCGCTTGGACCGCTCATCTCACCGGCTGTCACGTGGAGCGAGGATCGAGTTGGCGACGTCAGGATCGCCAGCTCAAAATTGGCGTGCGCTGAACGCGACGATCACTTGCGTTCCGATCTGCCCATCGAGCGACGCCGTATTGGCGACTAGATCGAGTTTGAGCTCGGGCCCTGCCTTCACAACGGCGTGGGCGTCGGCTGGATCGTGGGTTCTGTCGGAGCAGGGGAGACGCTACGAGTCCTCCGGGGAGCGTTCTGGGGGACGAGTGCCCGCTGGGGGATTGGCCGCTCATGCAGATTGCTTTCCTTAGGTCTGGTCGTCCCTCGGCGTGGTGATCGCGTTGAGCTGCGTGAGTAGGCGGCGTAGCTGACCGAACTTTCGGGATCCTAGTTGCTGTTCCCATTCGGTTTCGACGTCTCGGACGATTTCGTAGATTGCTTTGGTTGCAGCATGGCCTCTGGGGGTCAGGCGGATGCGCTTGGAGCGTTGGTCGTGGCTGTCGGTTTCGCGGGTCAGGTATCCGAGCTGCTCGAGCTGGCCGAGGAGGTAGTTGAGCGCCTGTCTGGTCATGCGCGTCTGGGTCGCGAGTTCGGAGGGGCGCTGGTTCTCTGGGCCGGGGTACCGCCACACGTCCACGTGCGCTGCGACGAGGTCGGTGAAGCCGCGGTCGTGTAGGCCGGCGAGCATTCGGTCGCGCACCGTCTCCCATGGGACTCTTAGGAGCGCGCCGATCAGCGGCGGCGGCGGTGCAGGCCCAATATCAGGTTGAGTAAAGCCACTTGACAGACTCATGCGCTCAGTATACATTGGTCAAGTCGCTTGACTCAATTGGGCTTTTTGCCCGAGAGGAGCCACATGTACAAGACCACCGAAAGGAGCCAGCATGTCCAAGACCAGGGACAACGACACGATCACGGTCGGTGAGCTCGGCGTGCGCTTCCTGGTCGAGGCCGCGGACTCGAACGGGAGCGCGTCGGTGTTCGAGTGCTACGTCCCAGCCGACTCGCGAATGCCGGCGCCCCACAGCCACGACGGCTTCGAGGAGACGATCTACGGGCTCAAGGGCACGACGACCTGGAGGATCGATGGCGAGACGGTCGACGTCGGGCCCGGCGAGGCGGTGTGCGTGCGGCGCGGGAAGATTCACGAGTTTGAGAACCGCGGCGACATTGACGCGACGTTCCTGGCGATCGCGACCCCGGCCGTGTTCGGGCCAGCCTACTTCCGCGAGATCGCCGAGGTCCTCGCCGCCAGCACCGGCGGCCCCCCGAATCTGGCCGCGCTCGTTGAGGTGATGCGCCGCCACGGCCTCACCCCCGCATCACCCAGTTCTTCGATCTCCACCCGACAGGAGCAACCCACGTGAACATCGTCGTCTTCGGAGCCACGGGCATGATCGGCACTCGCATAGCGGCCGAGCTCGAGGAGCGCGGCCACGCCGAGACGGCCGCGACCCGTGCGACCGGCGCAGATGTGACTGATCCGCAGTCGGTCGCCAGCGTTGCCGCCGGGGCCGACGCGGTGGTCAGTGCGGTCTCGGCGCGGGGCGTGAGCTACACAGTCGCCGATGTCGCACCGACGCTGGTTGAGGGGCTGCGTGAAGCAGGTGTGCGTAGGCTCCTGGTCGTCGGCGGAGCCGGCAGCCTGGAGGTCGCGCCCGGCAAGCGGCTACTGGACAGGCCCGACTTTCCCGAGGAGTGGAAGCCTGAAGCGGTCGCCCAATCCGAGGCCCTCGACTACGACCGCGGCGTCGAGGACTTGGACTGGACCTTCGTCAGCCCGGCGGCGTTCATCCATCCCGGTGAGCGCACCGGTCGCTGCCGGCTCGGCGGCGATCAGCTCCTCGTCGACGACAACGGCAACAGCGAGGTCAGCGCCGAGGACTACGCGATCGCGATCGCCGATCTGCTCGAACAGGGCGGCCACGAGCGCGAACGGATCACCGTCGCCTGGTAACTCACTCAACTCGCCTTCCACCGCGGCCAAAGCGGCAAGACCCACGGGCAGCATCGGGCTGTCGACAACCCTACCCACATCGATTTGGTCTGTCCAACTCGCCGCGGGTCGCCAGCTGCGGGTGGCGGTTCAGGGGACCGGCCATGGTGCCTCGGGCAGCCTCGGCGACAAGCCCGCGCTGATAGCGACTCGCTACCGGGGCGTGCACAAGCCCAATACTCGCCTGCGCTAGGACCGGCTCGACAGCAAAGGCAGCATGACCCTCCGCCGCGCCGGCCGCGCCCCCAAAAATGAGACACATGTCCCGGGACACCTGAGACATGTGTCCCGACTCATCCCATCAAGCCCGCCCGGGGACTCAAACGCCCAACCGCTTGATTACAGACCGCTAGTTTGCGGGGCTTTTAGGCGTTACTGCAGGGTTTTGAGTTCGCTCGGAACGCCGCGCTATCCCGGCCGATGGCAAACGGCCTCGACGTTGTTGCCGTCAGGATCCAGCACGTACGCGCCGTAGTAGTCGGGATGGTAGATGGGGCGAACGCCTGGAGCACCATTGTCGATAGCGCCGGCGTCGAGTGCCGCCGCGTGGAACGCATCGACCTGACTGCGGCTGTCGGCGGCAAGGGCGATGTGCAGCCGCCCCCGTACCGGCATGCCTTGCGCCTCGACCCAGAACCACGGCTTTCCGGCTGTGCCAAACCCCGCCGCCTGGCCAGCTGGCTCCATGATCAAGGTCAGCCCCAAAGGCGCAAGGACGTGCTCGTAGAAGGCCTTGCTTCGTGCATAGTCACTGACAGCAAACCCAACGTGGTCGAGCATAATCGTCTCCTTCGGCGTAGGGTGTCGAGACTTCGGCCAGCCGTGTGCGGCGGGTGCCAACACCGCCGATCGCGATAACGACTGACGCCCGCTCGACAGGCGTCAGTACTGCAGGGAGGCAGGCCGGCTGGGCATGACAGACAATTGGCAAAGCAGCCGCCGTCACGGCGCTCTCACGGCCCACGATCCGTAGGCGTAGACAGACCCGCTCCGACGCGACGTCACGACTACGTCAAAGCCAATCCGAGAAGCGCCCTTGCCGTTATCCGTTTCCTTGTAGATGGTTGCTGTGCCGACGTTCTTGCTGCCTGTTCGGTATACGCAGAGATTCCCGCGCGTCGCCGAGGGCCGTGCGGCGCTTCCGGGACATGCGGCCGTCGGCCGCGAAGTGACGTAGTTCGCCCTTGGCGCCGACGCGAGCGGGAACGCGAACGATTGCGCGCTGGCGCCGACGAGTCGGCCGGCCCCGCTTGCGTATCCATCGACTCCCCAGACTCCAGCCTCTGTCTTGCCGCTCGCCAGCGTTCCGGGCCATGCAGCCCTTGTCGCGGTGTTCGCGTTGACCGTATAGGACGTATTAGCCGACACCAAGCTAGCCGAGTGTCCGGCCTGGCTTGCGGCGTAGCCGGTGCCGCCAAGCGCGACAGCCAGGGCTAGAAACGCGACGACCATCGCAGGCGACGGCAATCTCACACCGGAGTACCTCATGACACCTCTCCTTGTGGCTCTGCGGAACCAGCAGTCTGGCCCATTGGCACGCGGGACCCATCGGTATCAACGGCGGGCCAGAGTCAGCGGTTTCTATAGACGCGCGTCAGGCGCACGCAAAAAATACGCTAGCGGACTGTCCGAGTTGCGGGTTGATGGGCTGGTAGCGCCGGCGGTTGTGCGCCGACCCTCCAGCCTCAAGACCGCCGCTTCCGCCTGAGGGATGGGAAGCCGGGCCCAGAGACGCCACGGCGGTTCTAGTCGCCGCGCATTGAGGGTTCCCGGTTGTCATCAGCGAGGGGCTACGCGGGGGACCGAACGCATGGCCCGCTGGCGAGGCTTGACCTTGACCCTGGGGGAGGCCGCACACTTGTGCGGTAACCCCGTCAAGGAGGCAGTCTGCAGGTGGATCTAATGAGCATCGGACAGTTCGCCAGACGTTCGCGGCTCTCGCCGAAGGCACTGGGGCAGCTGCAGATCCCACTCGCCGAGGTCAAGTTGATCGTCTCGCTCGAGCCGGATGCCGCCTCAGAGTGGATCGACGCGCACTGGAACGCGCCGAGACCCAGCACGCGGCTCGCCGTGACCTCGCCCGCTACCTGATCGACCATAAGCAAGGAAAGAGGCATGCCATGTATGAAGTCGCCGCACGGGACATCCCCGCCCGAAGCGTTCGGTCGGTCAAAAGCAGCGTCGAAGGAATTGACGCAGCATGGGCGTTCGGCAAAGAGTTCATCTCGATCCTGCGCAACCACGACCCACCGAGAATGGATGGACGCGCGGGAGCCTTCTACTGCATCTGGTGGGGCGAGGTCAGCGACGACAGCGACGGTCCTCTGGAGTGGTGCCGGCCGGTGCCCACCTTCGGGGAGGCATCCCTCGTTCTCGCCAAACTGGCGCCGTCGATGGCGATTGACACCGGGGCGGAGCACAAGCGCCCTCCGATCCGCGCCAAGGAGGACGCTCCTCGCCGCGCGAGAGATGCTCGTCGCGACATGAAGGGAGGTCCCGCTCTGGGTCAGCAGCCCCAACGGGACCGCCGGGCTACTGCTCTCCTAGAAGGGAATGGTCAGGCGAGAGCGTCGGTTCTCGATCGGAGCGGAAGGGAGCAACGAGTGCGGTCGCGCCAGATGCCTGCTCGTGGGAAGAAAGCAGTGTTCAACGATCGCGAGCTTGAAATTATCGGATCGGTCCGACCCTCACGCGACTCGAGAGGCGCCCAGAGCTTCCGACCAATGCTCGGAGTCAGCGGCAAGCCCGTGGTTGCCGCTCGCGACCTTCCCGCTGATCGTGACGCGCGTACCGCCTTCTGCGCCGGGCTCGAACTTCGCGGTCATGTGCTCGCCGCTGAGGTTGTGCCAGAGCATGATCAGAAAGGGGAACTGCATGCGTGGTTTGTAGCCGAGCTCGCCCACGCCCCGTTTCGTCAAACGAAGGCCGACGGCGCGTGCCGGCTCTGACAGCGCGGTCGCGGCGCGCGCTTGCGCTTCGGCGGGCGCTTCCCGCATCGAGAGCTCGACATTGAATGTGCTTGCCATCTTCGTCCTTTCCAGGATTCGATATCTGCGGGAGCTGTCGGTCCGGGCGGACTCGCTAGTCGGCAGCGAGTGGGGACCAGGAGAAGCGCCACAGCGCCACGACCAGCCCGCCCACACCCCAGATCGCGAGGATTAGGAGATCGTGTCCGGCGATCCCCACCCCCCTGGTGGCGGGGTTGAACGCCTTGAAGAAAATGTTGTTCAAGTGACTGATGGGGAACACGCTCGCGATGTCTCGCAGCGTGCTGGAAAGCTGGTTCCTCGGGACGAAGACGCCCGAGATGAAATACAGCGGCAGCACGATCGCCTGGATGATCGGCTGGGCTGAGTCCTCGTTGCGAATAAAGCTTGCTGCGGCGAACGACAAGCAGCAGAAGCAGGCGGCGCCGACGAACACGCCGAGCACGAATGCCGGGAGCGTCCCGCTCGGGATGTGCACTCCGTACAGGATCCGGCCGATCGCGACGAGCACCACTACGACCACGATCGAGAGGATCACGGCGGTGAGAGCGCGGCTCGCGATCAGCACCCATGCCGGAACCGGCGTCGAGCGCCGCCGCTTGAGTACACCGCTCTCACGCAGCGCCACGATCGTGATCACGAGGTTCACGAACGACACGGCCACGACCCCGAGCGTCGAGATACCCGGCACGTAGAAGGTCGAGTTCTTGATCGGTGCCCCGTTCACGTGCGTGGTGTGGTTGCCGAACAACGACGTGAGCAGGACCAGGAAGATCACCGGCAGCACGATCGTGAAGAAACGGCTCTGCGGATTGCGCCAGTTGACCAGCAGGTCGTAGCGCAACTGGTGGGCGACTAGGGGCGCGTCGTTCACTTGGGCGGCTCCGTCAGCGCGAGGTAGATGTCTTCGAGCGACGGACGGTGCACCTGCAAGTCCGCGACCTCGAGGGCGCGATCGATCGCCCAGCCCGAGACCTCGTGCAACGTCGCCATCGCCTCCCCGGTCTCGATCACCACGCGCCGCGACTCATCAAGCTGATGCACCGAGGCGCGCCCGATGGGAAGCTCGTCGATCGTGACCCCTTCTGGCAGCGTGAATGAGATCTCATACGGGGCCCGGTCGCGTCCGCCGAGCGTACCCGGCGTCCCCTCAGCGACGATCACCCCCGCCCGCAGGACAGCGATTCGGTCAGCCAGTGCCTCCGCCTCCTCCATGTAGTGCGTTGTCAGAAAGATCGTCTTGCCCAGCTCACGAAGGCCGTCGATCATCTCCCACGCAGCCCGCCGCGCAGACGGATCAAAGCCAGTCGTCGGCTCGTCCAAGAAAACAAGCTCCGGGTCGCCTATCAAAGCCAGTGCGACATCCATCCGCCGCTGCTGTCCACCGGACAGCTGCTTCCCGCGCGCTTCGGCCTTGCTATTCAGCCCAACCAGCTTGATCACCTCGTGCACTGGCCGCGGCGACGGGTAGTAACCGGCGTACAGCTCGAGACACTCGCGCACTGTCAGGTCCTGTTCCACCCGCGATGTCTGGAGCACTACGCCGACCCGCGCCCGCCAATCACGGCCGGCGTGCTGAGGATCGATCCCGAGCACCCGAACCTCTCCCCCGGTTCGCCTGCGATGGCCCTCGAGGATTTCAACTGTCGTCGTCTTCCCCGCGCCGTTGGGGCCGAGGAACGTGAAGATCTCCCCGTGGCGAACTCGTACGTCGATGCCTCGCACCGCCTCAACGCCGTCGTAGGACATGCGCAATCCGGACACCTCGATCACGGGATCAGACGCAGCCACCTCCCGCTCACGGCCGCCCCGGGCCGTGGCGGGCGGCCTGCCGACAGCGCGCTCCTCACCTTGCACAGGTCACGAACCCAAGCTCGCGCCGCAGGACCATTTCGACGCGACCCTACACCCGCCGCGGACTTCTCGAGTCTAAGAAACCATTAAGCCCCTGCTTCGAGGTAACACATCCGTCGAACCGGGCACTCGGGGCTGCTCCCATCTGCGCCTTTGTCAAGCGCTAGGGCGCGGCAACACTGTTGCTCTCTGATACGAAACCAGCACGCTCGGCCGCTGCTCGACAGACACCTCAACGGGCTACTACCAGCGTTGTCACCGCGTGCGTCGCGCTGCTGGATTCGCCCGGCGGTGCAGAAGTCGGCGCGAGTCGGGAACCGGACCTCGCGCGACCCGTCGAGCGAGAGCGTCGCTGCGCCAGGCAAGCAGCAGTCCAGCATCAGCGCTGCTGGTCGATCAATCCT
This sequence comes from uncultured Solirubrobacterales bacterium, assembly GCA_963824755.1. Lineage (GTDB taxonomy): Bacteria > Actinomycetota > Thermoleophilia > Solirubrobacterales > Solirubrobacteraceae > Palsa-465. The sequence goes on from CAWGQT010000037.1 coordinate 141,703, forward strand.
GCTACTCCGTGCGCGGTCATGCGGCTTGTGGTTTTGACCTGATGGTGAAGCCGGACCACTCGGCACCGAGTTGGTGAGTGGACCGAGTCGCCTATGCAGCGTCGCGGTTTCCGGCAAGGGGTGGGGGTGCCTACTTGTGCCCGTGCTTGGGGGAAATCAGGCGTTCGGCAAGGGTGTGGGCCGGGGGGTGGTGGGGGCTAGCGTGCCAGCGTGAAGGTCGTCTTGATCGTGAGCGATCGGTTGGTGGAGTTCGCATAGCCGACTCTCAGGTGCGGCCCCACTACCTGACGGAGCTTCCGGCGGTGGGATCGCGAGCGGATGCCGACCTGTATCCCGTTGCCCTTGACCTTGCAGCTGACAGCCAGCGGGCCGCGACCGCTGGCCTTGGATGTCTCGCCATCCAGTTTGACCACGTAGCCGGAGCTCGTGCGTGAGATCAGGATCGGCACAGCCACGCTGGCCATGGAGCATCCCGCGGACGCCGGTGCCGCTCGAGCGGGGCCGGCTGCCTGCTGTGCGAGCACCGTCATTTGGATGCACGTCGTCAGGAAGGATGCGTAGATGGAGCGATCTGCGGCGAGAGATCCCGTTGTCATGAGCCTCTGTGCCTTGGCCAGCGCGGTCACCGAGCGGGCCAGGACAACGCAGGTGAGCGCGCGCCTGAGCGGGATCGAGGTGATCCCGTTGACGTTCGGATACGCGTTGACGACGTCCTCCCACACCCCATCGAAGGTGGCGAGATCGCTCCTGCTCAGCGGCTCGATGAACAGGCTTGCCTGCGTGGCCGTGCCGGGAACCGTGTCCGTGGCCGACTCCCCACGCCGTGGGCCGGCATGTTGATATTGCACGCTTCGGTGCACACTCCGGGCTTGATCTCCTCGCAGGCGATGCGCGCGAACGGACCGGAGCCGCGGCTGCTCTGCGCGGACCCGGCCGGGGCCAACGGGGCCAGTGCCACCACGACCAGCGCGATCCGGCGCTTCGGTCCCACAGCGCGGATCGTAGACCCCTTACTACCCGATCTCAATAATCCACTCGTGGCCTACGACGAAGACTTGGCCAACCGGATCCGTGAGCTGGTGGGGATGGAGCGCGGCCTGACCGAGAGGAAGATGTTCGGCGGCCTGGCGTTTCTGATCGACGGCACATGTCGGCGGCCGCCACCGGCAGGCGGGCTGCTGGTCCAAGTCGACCCGGACAGCGTTGTCGCGACTCAACGCTAGTCGGCGCCGGGGCCCCGGACTGTCGCGTTCTCCCTCATCCAACGCTCTACGCTGCTGGTCGCCCGCCGCGCGACAGCGCAGTGCACTGTCACGACGGAGCAGCCGGCCAAACCGACGACTCTGCCGGCAAGCGAAAAGCTAGGTCAGCCGAGGTACCGGGTGGCGGTCAGGCAACCGCGGATGGCTGCGCTCGCCGACTGAGGTAGCGCGTTGCTGGTCTCCCCGCCAGGCGAATAAATCTGATCGAATATCAGGGCACGTCCCGATACATACTTGGCGGCGTTGTCCGTCAGATGAACGCTGCCTGCGGCTGCCCGCGCGGCGCCCGAGGAATCGAACAGGTAGACATAGGTGTTGTAGAGGAACGCGTCCACCGAATTCTGGCCGCTCGAGTGCGGACCGCCGTAGGAGAATGAGACCACAGCCCGGGCTGCCGGTGGCTGGACCGGCGTGTCCGAAGCGGTATCCACCACCACCTGATTGAGGTCGGAGTGCCCGGCCAGGCAAGCCCGCAGATTGGCCGGCGTCGGGGTATGGCCGAACGAGCCCCCGCACCCTGAGAGCGCGATGAGCGTCACACCGAGAACCCCGACCAGCCTTCGCACGCACAGAATTCTCGCGTATCGGAAGTCCCATGTCAGCGTCGGGGGAACCGCGCCACTGGGAGCTGCGCACAGAGTGCGTAGCCCCTGGACGAGAAGCGCTCGGCCAGCCATCGCTGATACTGCTGCTCTCCCTAAAGCAGCACCTCGACCGCCGGCGGCCGGACGAATGCTCCGGGCTAGGACCAGAGGGCTCGCCGGCGCGGCCAGGCCGTGGGATTTGGCGGTGAAAGCAGAACTGTTGGCTGGCGCCCGGACTTGCTTCCCGCACGCAAAGCGCGACTTTGGGCGAGCCGGCCGGTTGTATCGCGGCACTAGGAAGGCGGGGCGCTTCTCTTAGGGAAAAGGAGAACGCCATGCAGGAAACTGACCGCATGCACGAAGGCATCCATCCCAAGCGACCGACTCGCCCGGCACGAGCTGGGCTCTTCACGATCGCGGCCGTCGCCAGCGGGGTCCTGGTGGCGGGCTGCGGTGGAAGCTCACCGAGCGTGACGACGGGTGGCGGCGCGAGCTCGACTGCGTCGGCCGTCGCGAACGCGGGCGCCGCGACCACCTCGGCGTCAAGTTCGCCGGGCTCGAGCCCGAGTCCGGCGCGATTCGATCAGGACTTGCTGAACTTCGCCAGGTGCATGCGGGCCAACGGCGTTCCGAACTTCCCAGACCCGAAGCCCGGAGGGGGATTTCGCTTCCCCGCTTCCCCGGCGCCCGCCTTCGCGGCCGCGCAGGCGAAGTGTCAAAGGCTGCTGCCGAACGGCGGGGCGCCGCCGCCGTTCGACCCTCAGGCGCTGGTGCAGCTGCGCCAGATTGCGATCTGCATGCGCCAGCACGGCGTCCCTGACTTCCCCGACCCCGTGAAGGCTCCCACGACCGGACCGTCCGGGCTCCCAGGCGGCGGCGGCCGGATAACCGATTACCGCGGCGTCCAGCTCCAGTTCCCGGCCACGTTCGACACAAGCTCGCCGGCGTTCGAGCAGGCAGCGACTGCGTGCGGCGGCGGGTTCCTCAAAGGGCTGTGATCAAAGCGCGAAACCGACCCGAACCATCGGTTTCGCAAAACCGCCGTGCAGGAGCCAAGCGGAACAGGAGGAGGGACACGAGGAGCAATGAGGTGGTTGGCGTGATGCCCGTGTGAGAACAAGAGCGGGTCTCGACCGCGCGTGGGTCGCGCGCCTGCTCGTCCCGGACCGCCGGGGCTGATGAACAGCGAGCCGATTCGCTATCCCGGATGGCTGGCTAGGTGCCGGATGACCGCGAGCACGATCTTCGGTCCGTGCGGCCGACTCCAATTCAGCGGCACACGGACACGCGCGCAGTGCAGCCCTCGGCCGCAATTCGACCACGCAATCCTCCCCGCTGGGACGGACTCGCAGCCGACGAGCTCACACCCTCCGTCACGGCGACGCCGCACGCCATCACGATCGCCGCGCTGACCAACGGAACAACTTCAAGGACGCGCCGGACGACCTTCGCGTCGGTTCTCCACGATGAGGGCGAAATGGTCATGGACCTCCGCAAGGCCCCCGCCTAGCGGCGCCACCGTAACCAACGCACGCCCTTCGCGCAAACCTGCCCGTCGCATGAGCCGTCCCATGCTGACTCGGAACGGCTACTTTCTCACGCCTTAGCGACCTGGAGCGCGCCTGATTGGGCCGGGCCGCGATTGCTGTGCCGGGGCGACGTCGCGTTCCCGAGCGATCCATAACTGACTCCAGAGCACCCGCACCGTCGATCCGGAAAGCTTCTGCCACGAGCTCGGCGTCCTGCTCGCGTGGGGCGTAGTGCAGGTAGCGCATCGTCGTCTGGACGTCTCGAACCCCCAACTGCTTGATTACAACGCTCGCCTTGCGACGAACGCAGAAGGCGAGCAAGTCGCGATGAGAGTGCTCGACGTCGGTGCCGGTGGCTGGACGAGGGACGAAGCAGAAGCGACACGCTCGCGGTCCAGGTCCACGCGGCGGGCATCAGACGGTCAGGCTCGCCAGATAGGTGCTCGTCTCGGCTTCGTGCAGGCCGCCGTGCTGGCCGCGAAACCGCTGCTCGTTGGCCGCCGCAGAGCGAAGCCAGGCCTGGCGGCCATTGGCCGGCAGCACCGCCACGTCGCCCAAACGAGCCTTCAGCCGAGGACCTATCCGCTCAAACAGCTCACCCGCATGCCGTACCTCGGCGCGGCCGTCAAGCCTTGCCGACAGCTCGTCGATGACGGTGAGGACATGGTCGGCGTGAACATGCAAGAAGACGTCCCGCGAGGATCCCGCCGGCCGTTGCTGTGAGAGCAGCCTCGGCAGCTCGGGCCAGAGATCGTCGAGGTAATCGACGCGGTCGGGCCCGACATCGACCTGGCCATGGTCGGCCGTGATCAGCACCGTCGCCGCGCGCAGCACCTCCCTGGCGTCCCACAGCTCATCGAGCGAGCGCCTGCACGCAGCCGCAAACTCTGACGAGCCGGGACCGTGGACGTGCCCAGCCGCGTCGATCAGATCCCAGTACAGAAGCGCGTAGCGATGATCGCTTCCCGGTGCCGCAAATAGCTCCCCAAGCGCACGGACACCCTCGTTTAGCCGCCGAAAGCCGATGACCTGCGCGCCGCGAGTCGCGACGGCGCTGAACGAACCCGCCAGCCGGAAGGGCTGCGCCACGACGCACGGAACGGCCAGCGACTCGTAGAACGTCGGGCCCGGCGCGAGCACGGACGGCTCCAGCCGACCGACAAGCGTGCCCTCCTCCTCGGCGCCGGTCGCGTTGAAGCGAAGCGGGCAGATGATCTCGCCCAGCGTCGGCTCGAGAATGTTCCATTCGTAGAGACCGTGCTCGTACACCGGCACTCCGAAATGCACCGAGGACACGTGCGCGGTCGTCGTTGACGGGAACTGGGAGGACAAGGGGGTGACGTCCAGGCGTTGGATCAACGGGTGATCGCGATGGCGCTCGAGGAACTCCAGCCCGAACGCGTCCAGCAGGATCAGGATCACCCGCTCGCCGGCTTCGATGCGCCATCGGACTTCGGCCAGGATATCGGCGAAGCTCTTCACCACGAGCATTCTCGCCCAAGCGCGCAGACTGATACCTCGGGCTACATCGAGGCGCCGGGGTTTCCGTCAGGCCTGCGGCTCCCTTGAGCAAAATTCGGCACTCTCCGCGGCGCTCGCTTTCATCGCGCCGACCTGCGCCCACTGCGCGCCTGCTCGCGACGCACGCCCTAGCGGCGTCTTGTTCGCACACGTCGCCTGCCAACAACGACCCGGTTCCGAGAAGGACGAGTTGCGAGCGCACGCCGGCCACCTCGACGCGCCGTGGCTCGGCTCGCGAAGAACGAGTCGCCCGGCGCCGGCAAGCGGCGCGATCGGGGCGTCGCCGTTGCAGTCGTGCGGTCCGGCAACGTGTCGATGCTAGAAGCGATCGTCAGTCGCAGAGTGCTATCGCGCGCTTGGCGGAACGCTCATCGCCACCGATCAGATGGACATCGGGAAGGAATGGAGGGCTGCGACCCGCGCGGGGACGCGCAGCCTGTGTCTACATGCAGCAACGGCTGCCTCACGGAAGGTTCCAGGTCGCGGTTACGATTCCCAGGTTCTGCGGCGTGCCGAACGGCGATGCCGTCACCTGTGCAAGGCGTCCTTGAGGGCTGACGGGGTAGAGCAGGCAGAACTTGAGTAGCTGCCCGGCGGCCAGTGGCGGGCCGCCGGCGGTCTGGTTGTGAAATACACAATCGGGGCCGGCGACTGTCGTGTCCGGATTGGCGTTGCCGGCCGAGCTGTCGGAGCCGCCGAAAGTGATGAAGTTGGTTACGTCGTCGGCGGCGACCGCGCTCTGCACCTCGAACACGACCGCGGCCAACTTGGAACCGGCCGGCGCCTGAATCTGTTGGAGGAAGCTGTCCTGATCCACCGGGTTGTTGTTGACGCTCACAGCGCGCACGCTCACCAGCGGGCCGGCCGCGCCTTTGTCGGTGAGCGCGAACGTCGCCGTCTGGCCGAGGCTGATCGCAGCTGTGGTGTTTTGAGTTGTGAGCGGCGATACGGGCGCGAGCCCCCCGGACCCTGCCCCCTGCGAAATCGAGGCCGTGCTGGTGGTGGTCGTCGTCGATGTGTTGGCCTGCGGCGTCGACACCGGGCTGGTGACCGGGGGGGCAGTCGGGTGGCTAGATGAGCCGCCGAGAGCGATCGCAAGCACGACGCCGATCACAACGATGACGGCTCCGGCGACCGCCGCGGGCAGCCACCGTGGTGTCGAGTGACCGCCTTTCGGAGCTGACTGAGTCGGGGCTGGTGGGACGCCCGTCGGCGGCTCCGAGGTTGCAGCCGGTGGCAGCGGAGTGCGTCTCCCGGGCGGTCGCGCGGCGGGCGGCGCTGCGGCCTGCTCGGTCCGGTCGGCCGCGGCGAGCGGCTGCAGGGGTGGCTCAGACGGCTGGCCTTCTGAACCTGGCCGCGGACTCGCGTCGATAACGGTTGCGGACTCCGGTTTCGAACTGGAGTAGGGGCTTGTCACAGAGGCGGACGCGGCGGCGCCGCGCGCGACGCTGGTTTGGGCCCGGGTGACCGTGTGACCCTCGGCCGCGGCCAGCGCAGCACGACCGAGGTCACCGGCCGAGAGGTAGCGCTGATCGGGGTTCTTCGCCATCGCGTGCTTGACCACAGCGTCGAACTGCGACGGCAAGTCGGGCGCGACCGAGAGCACGGACGGAACCGGGTCGCGAGTGTGTGCCACGAGCTTGGCTGCCTCGAAATCGACCGGGTAGGGAACCCGGCCCGTCAGCATGTGGAACAGCATGCATCCCAGCGAGTAGATGTCCGAGCGTGCGTCGAGGGGACCGCCGAGTACCTGCTCGGGCGAGACGTAGTCAATGGTGCCGACGAACATTCCGGTCTTCGTCTCCCCTTGAGCCGAGGAGAGCATCTTCGTCAGGCCGAAGTCGGTGAGGTACACGTGCTCACGTTCGCGCTGGCGAGCCAGCAAGACGTTCGCGGGCTTCACATCGCGATGCACTAGCCCTCGCTCGTGTGCGGCGTCAAGCGCCGCGGCCACCGCGTCAACGATCCGGGCGGCACGCCGCGGCTCGATCCGACCATCGCGAACTAGCACGGCGCGGACGTCGGTCCCCTCCACGAACCGCATCGCGATGTACAGCAAGCCGTCCTCCTCGCCCGCGGAATAGATCGGAATCACGTTGGGATGATCGATCTGGGCTGCGACCCTCCACTCCCGCTCAAAGCGGGAGCGGAACTCCGGCTCGTCGGCGAGCTCCGGGGCGATCACCTTTACCCCATCGACGCGCTCGAGCCGCAGGTGCGTCGCGCGATACACGACGCCCATCCCGCCTCTGCCGGCGACAGCATCGATGCGATAGCCCGCCAGAACGTCCCCCGGATGCAACTCTCGCACCGGCGAACCTTCCCACAAACACTCGTTACCGACAAGCAATCAAACGACCTCGCGCCGCCATCCGGACAGCATCACTCCGTCCCGTTCCTTCGATTGCTCAGCCCCAGCAGCGCGTAGTGACCATCGCGCGAAGGAGGTGCGCTTCTTTCCCAGGTCGGAATGCGCGTCACATCGTGAAATCAGGTCTCTCGACCGTGGCCGAGGCCGACGCATAACTGTCCGGGGGCAGGAGCGCTGCTGCGCTGCGCTAAGAGGCAAGGCCGTAGTGCTGACTGGCGTAGAAGCTTCCGTCGTAGCTGCCCTTGGCACGGCGGGACCGATCGATCTTGAAGTAGAACGGCGCGACGCGGTTCGGGCAGTAGTGGCCGACGAGGCTCTTGCGGGTGAGCGAGGGATCAGTCACGTCCGAGCCACCATGAGCCAAGTCGGCCGCCCACATCAGGACGTCGCCCTTGGCCCCCAGGAACGTCTGCTCGGCCATGCCCATTCGTTTCGCGTTCTCGTGCAGCTGGTCATGCCATTCGGTACGTTGGGCATCGCCGTCCCGCTTGGCGTTCCAGTGCTTGTACTTGCCGCTGAAGAGATATTCCGGGAGGCGGTGACTTCCGTCGAAGTACCTGAGCTCGCCGGAACCGGGTTGGATGTACTCCAGCGCGATCCAGGACGCGGCGAATTCGAGCGGCGATGAGACGACGACGAACCCCGTGTCCTGGTGCATCGCCTGCCGCGATCCGGTCTCGAAGCTCAGGCTTTGAAACAGCAGCGGATCATCGTCGAACACCGTCCGGAGGAAGCGCACGATCGGCTCGCTGCACAGCGCCATGCGCGCCGACTCGTAGTAGACATAGACGTCCCGCACGCGCCTGCGGTCGATATCCGTTCCGGCCACCAGGGGCTCTGGGCTCTTCCGTCCGGCGGCGAACACCAGAAGCCGTTCGTCGCCGGTGCCGAAGGCGCGCTCGAGGTCGCTACGGACGAGGTCGCACATCTCCGGATCGACCGCGCGCTTGAGCACCACGTACCCGTGGGTCACCCAATGGCGAAGCAGGTCCGCGTCCGCTGGCGCCACCGACGTGGCCTCGACGCGGCGGTCGATCTCGCCCATGGCGTCCCGGCGGTCCGTCCACAGACCGCCGAACACGCTGTGGTACGCGGGGTCGGCCGCAGCCGGCCTCTCCATCGAGCGCAATGCGCGCCGGTACCGCAGCTGCGTGGTTGTCTTGGTCAACACGCTCAACTCTCACCCCTTCCCTCGCGGCGGTCGCATCATAACGATCTCGGCGCGGCCTCAAGATGGCGGATCTGCGGCATTTGCGCGCTGCCGTCTGCACACGGGATCCGCGATGTGGCGCGCCCGTCGGAGCGAGAGCCCGCCTGGGGACTCGAACCCCAAACCGCTTGATTACAAATTGCCCATTTGCAGGGCTTTTGCCTGCTCATGAGGGTTGTTGAGCTCGCTGGCGTGCACTGAGTTGGGGTCAGAATTGCGGAGTTGGGGACATGGTTGGGGACACGATTTAGTGGGATGACGACCGCGCTGGCCGGCATGCGGGTCCGGCTCGATCGCGCGTCCGACGCCGGTCGTACCTTCGTCGGGATGCCCAAGAAATATCGGGAAGTTCGCGCGGTCCTGGCCGACGCCGGCTGGAAGGTCGTGCGCCAGCGCGGCTCCGACGAGATCTGGGCTCGCCCCGACCTGGAGACCAGGATCGTGGTCGCCGGCAAGGACAGCGATACCGTGCCCGCTGGAACGCTGGGTAGCATCCGACGAGCAAGCGGTTTGGACACTCTGCGATGAGCCAGTACGTCGTGATCTACGAACAGGCCGAAGACGGCGGATGGGGCGCGTATCTACCCGATCTGCCCGGGGTCGTCTCGCTCGGAGCGACACGCGAGGAGGCGGCCGAACGCATCCAAGAGGCGCTGTCAGCCTACGCGGATGATTTGCATGAACGCGGCCAGAGCATTCCGCCGCCGCACCATGCAACCGGCACCGTCGCGGCTTAGCAGGAGACCCGCGGGGCGACGGCCTCTACCCCGCGGCTTTCGAGGCGTGCGCCGGGCTTGCGCCGGATCCAGCCAGTCTGGCGATCGGGGCGCTGAGTTGAACCTTCAGGCGACAGGTGCGTGCGCGCTGCTGACACAGGCTCGTTAGCGCTCAGTCGCTTCGCGGGAAAAATGGCGCTCCGTGTCCCCAGACCTGGTCGTGGCGAGGAGCAGGGATGGCCAGCCGGGGCAGGTCGGCTGTGACCCGCTTCACTGCCAAGGCAGGCATCCCCCCGGCCTTCTCCTCTTGCCTCAAGGCGACAGCGATGGTGCTCGACCTCCATCCGATCGGCAGCTCAAGCGCGCCCTCATTGTGCCTATACACGGGACGCAACGCGTCCGGCCAAGTGGCGCTTCCGTGGGTCGTCGCCAAGCGAGCACCCCGTCGGCACCGCCTTAGGACGCCCGCATTCATGAGAGAGCGGGGCGCGGAATGCCGTAAGCGGATCCCTATCCGGACGGATCGTCTGCGGTGAAGAACAGGATCCGGCAGGGACGTCGCGATCGCCTCGGAACACAGCGCCACGAGATCCTTGGGTGGGCCCGAAGCCCGCGCTGATCCGACGTCGGGCACTCAGCGGCTGGTCTCGTACCTGGTCAGCACCACGCCGTCGGGAAACGTCCGGGTCTCCACCAGGCTCAGGTTCACCCGGTTGTCCAGGGCCGTGAAGAACGGCGTGCCGCCGCCCACCAGGACCGGATGGGTGACGATCGCGTACTCGTCGATCAGCCCGGCCCGCATGGCCGCCGCGGCGAGTGTGGCACCGCCGATGTCCATGGGGCCGCCGTCGTCGGCCTTGAGCCTGGTGATCTCGGTGACCGCGTCGCCGGTGACCAGACGGGTGTTCCAGTCGACCGTGCTGGTCGTCGAGGAGAACACCACCTTCGGCATTTCCTGCCAGCGGCGGGCGAACTCGATCTCCGCCGGTGTGGCGCCGGGCTGCTGGTCGGCGGTCGGCCAGTGGGAGCTCATCGTCTCCCACAGTTTGCGCCCGTACAGCGCCAGGCCCGTCGCCCCCACCCGGTCAGACCACCACTGGAACAGCTCGTCGCTCGGCACGCTCCAGCCGAGGTCGTCGCCGGGCGCGGCGATGTAGCCGTCCAGGGTCAGGTTCATGCCGAAGGTCAGTTTCCGCATGGCGTCAGCCTCCCGTGAGTCGGTTTTCGGCGTACAGACCAGCACGGCGCGCAAAAATCATCGGTCAGGCCCACCGAGCGCCGGTTGACCACGACGCCAAGCAGATGCTCCGTACGGAAAGGAACCGGTGCCGGCACACCGTCGCGTGGAGCCCGTCCCGAGAGCACCGGCCGAGGGCGGTGCGCCGTGACACTGGTTCGGTGATGTGTGCCGGTGAGGGGACGACAACCGGGACCGCGCCACGCCCATGTGCAGGCGTAGGCGAGGGCCTCCCGGCCGGACTCAGGCGCTCCTGCCCGGGACCGATTGCCCAGCGCCCCGCAATCCACCGGACCACCACGTGGTGCATAGGCATGACCTAATGCAGAGCAGGGGCGCCGACGGGACGGAGACCTAAGTCAACTCGCTTGCGCAATCGCCTGGCAGGAGCAGCCAGCTCAAGCACCCGCTGTCGCCCGCCGGGAACGCTAACGACAGGGTTTGCCAGCCGCCTGCTTACCGCGGTGACCGTACGTCTCGCCGGCGGACGCCGATTCAGTGCGCGGAGACTGCGCGAAACTTGGCCTGTAGCACCTGGATCACAGGCAGCGAGTAGCGCAGGCGGCGGGGGAGTCGCCCAATGGCAGCGATCCCGAACGATGCAAGGTCGCGTTTCAGCGGCGGGGCGACGTCGCGAAGCTTCTCGACGCCTGGGATCGCGCTGATTAGGGCGTGTTCGTGGGCGTTGAACAGCCACGTCCACAACCTAACCGCGAGATCACGCTCGCGGCCCGAGGCTCGTCGGACCATGTCAAGCATCACCTCGGGCACCACGTCGAAGACCAACACAGAGCCGGGCAGTCGTTGTGCGATTCCCGCGATCAGCCGGTGGACCTGATCGCGCTGGAAATACGGAAACAGGCCTTGCGCTGTGACGAGGATCGGGCCCGCCGGACTGAGCCCGTCAACCCATCCGAGATCGAGTGCCGATCCGCTATGGCTCGACTGCCGCGGCCCATCCGGCAGTAGCCGGCCGCGAAGCTCCATCGTCTCGGGCAGGTCCACGGTCAGCCACCGCACCCGACCGTTGTCAAGCCGCCAGAACTGGGTCTCCAGTCCTTCGCCGAGCGCCACCACAGTTCCGGCTGGATGCACGCCCAGAAAGCTGCGGACGGCCCCGTCGAACGTCGCCACCCGGACCGCATGCAACCGCACGCCGCGGGTGGAGTGCGCAAAGTCGTAGTCGAGTCGGTCAACGACCTCAACCGCCAGCGGATCCTTCAGAGCACCAATGCGTGCCGCGGCGGCGCGGCGGCCGAGGTTCCCCAACAGCGTCTCCGGTACGCCAGACAGATCTACAGGGATCGAGCCCACGATGCTGATCGTAATGCCGCTCCCGGGAGCGCTCCCCCACTCGATCGATCGCCCAGCCCGCACCCGCTTACGTCTCAGCGTTCATCTGAATGGCGACGCCCGAGATCCGCCTCGAGGGTCGACAGGCGAGTCTCTGCGATCAGGGAATCGGTTCGCTTGGAGCTGGTTTGCCGAAGCTGGGGTCGAACGGTTGATGGTTCGAGGGGCAGACGGTTCCGGGGCGGGGAGTGACTAGGTGTACGAGGTAGGCGCTGGTTGCGCGCTCCACGCAGGCGCTGGGATCCTTGGGGCTGGTGTGACTGTAGCCATCGTGGGTCAGGAGCACCGCGTTACCGAGTAGGCGCGCGACGTGGCGGGCGTTGGCGTAAGGGGTGTTGGGATCATGGTCTGTGCCGATCACGAGGATCGGGGTGCGGGTCTTGGCGTTCCAGGGGCCGGTGTAGCGGTCGGCGCTGCGCGCAGGCCATTGCGCGCACATCGCCCAGCGCCACCAGAAGATCACCGGCCCGTAGATGTGGCTCGCGCGTGTGAATCGAGCGAGCACGTTGCGCCAAGCGTTGGGGGCGTGCTGGGCGGGGCTGTCGGCGCAGACCAGTCCGATCGCTGGCAAACCAGGGGACGCGACCTGGTCGGAGAACGCGGTCGTGAGAGAGCGGCCGAGGGACAGCAGCTTCGAGCCGTCGCCACGGATCGCCGCCGCGAACGCCCGGGCCATCTGCGGCCATGCGGCCGGACCCGTGCTCAGTTCGACGAGAATCGCTTGGAGAGTGTCGGCGTAGGTCAGCTGCCCCTTGGGGGATCCGGCTGGCGCGGGGATCGGCCGGTGTTTCAGTCGCGCCATCAGGCGGTCGACGCGGTTCGCGACCGAGCCGTGCCCGGCGAGCGCGCAGCGCGAGGGCCCAGCTCGCTGGCAGAGGGATAAGAAGTTCCTGAACCCCTGATCCGCGGCGGCCAGCATGTTCACGTACCCGGCCGCGTTGCCCTTCGTATAGGCGATCGGGTCGACGATCGCGTCGAGTTCCATCGCGCGCACCCGGCCCGGGAGCATGTTGGCGTAGGTCTCGCCGATGAAGGTGCCACCGGAGATCCCGTAGTAGGTCAGCCGCTGGTCGCCGACCAGCGAGCGTAAATAGTCCAGATCGCGGACCGTGTCGGCGGTGGAGATGTGGGCGAGCAGGCTGCCGCTGAACTCGCCACACCGCCGCGTCAGCCCGGCAGCCCTACGTAGAAAACGCCGCGACGCCTCACTCGTGCCCGGAATCGGCAGAGCCCATCCGCCAAAGAATCGCCTCCAACTACGCTGACTGCGAAAACATCGCACCCGGGTGCTCTCGCCCGCACCCCGCACGTCCCAGCCAACGATGTCGAACCGCCCCCGACCGGCGGCGTCCAGCATCGCCCCGTCGCGCCTGACCTGCTCAACCGAGCCGCCCGGCCCACCTGGATTGACGAACATCGACCCGATCCGCCGTCCCCGACCGCTCGCGCGATAACGAATGACCGCTAGCGAGATCTGGGGACCCCTGGGGCGCGACCAGTCCAGAGGTACACGCACCCGCGCGCACTGCAACCGCTTTCCACAACCTTTCCAAGCAATCCGGGCGCTCGCGGCTCGCGACGACGCGACCGCCGCCTGCGGCAACGGCCCCACCGCGCTCGCTCCAAACAGCACGCCGCACACGCCAGCTACCAGCAACCCCACCGCCACCCTCCACCACATAGACTCGCCCGATAACGGCGCAACCCGGCGCATCACCCGCGCAGGCTACACAGCCCACGCTGCAGACTCCTTGACGAACCCCTTGTCATTCGGGGCGATTCGCAAGCGCTGCGACGTCGTCGCGCCCCGACGACGCCTGGTCCTGCTCCGCTCGTCCCGCCGTGCGTGGCGCTAGTGCGTCGTGAGTCCCGCCTTGCGCGGAGGCTGTCGCTCAAACCCGCGAGACCACCGGCTCTTTAGCAAGAGTTGATAACAGCGGTCGCTGGCGGGAGGGCACCGGGCTACAGCTCTGAACTGGGCGCCTGAGGCCTGCGACCCCGCCGGGGCTGAACTTTGCCGCATTTGTTCGGACAGTCCGAACAAATTCGCCATTGTTCACTTGCGCCGGCGCGGACGGTGGGTTTGCACCCGGATGCGGCCACCATCAACTTCGCCCAACGGCCCCGGTTTGTGCGACACCCTACGCGGAACTCGAGCACGCCGACGCCGGGGAATTAGCTGCCTCCGAGCTAATTCCACGTTGGCCGCCACGGCGCCGGCAGGCTCGACCGGGGTCCTCGACCGGCTGGTTCAAGGCCCGGCGCCGCGCTTCCGCTAATGAGGCGAGTTCCCCGTCGGCGGCCTGCCTGGCGCAGATCGAAGCGCTACGGTTGCTTCCCCGCTGCGTCCACTGCGGCGCCGATGTCCTTGATCAGGATCATCAGGTGCAACGAGTCCGTGGGCGCTGGCTCCAGCCCGTGGCGGCAGTAGAAAGCGCGCGCGTCGTCATCGATGGCGTGGACGAGCATCGCGCGTACACCGATCGTCTCCGATGCTGCAAGCGTGCGCATCATCGCGTCACGCAGCAGCCACGCGCCGAGACCACGCCCGGTCACCGAGCGGTCAACAGCGAGCCGGGCCAGCAGCACGACCGGGATCGGGTATTGCGGCATTCCCTTAATGACCCTCGGCGTCGCAGCGGCCCGTTCGAGGGCGGCCGCGGTGAGCGCGTGGTAGCCGACCACGCGCTCCTGCTGCGCGTCGACGATCACGTAGGTGCGCGCTGAGCCGACGCCGGCGGCTTGGCGCGCGTACCGCACCAACCAGACGTTCAACGACGCTCGACCGCAGTCGAAGCCCTCGAGGACATGGTCCGGCCCCAGCGGCTCGGGATCGCCGACCCGCGGCACTACTCGGGGCGCGGGCGGCGGAAGAGCTCGACCAGCTCCGGAATCTCCCGTGGCGGACGATCGAGCGCTGCCGTGAACCTCCGCCACTGCGTCGGCGAGAGGACGAAGCGGGTTCGGTCCGCGAGGAGCCGCTCGGCCCGCTCCCGCCCGCTCTCCACCAGAAACTCCGACAGCGATTCATTCGCCGCCGCTGCGGCGGTCCGGAACAGCTCGTCGTCGCTGGCCGCGACGCGGAGATGCACGCGCTGGTCTTTCGTCTCAGACATCGGAGCACACAGTGTACGCCACCTGTGCGTACAAATCAAGGGGAGGTTACCTCCCCAAGGACTTCCCCACAGCGCGAGGCCCAGCCGGAAGCTCCTGCAAATCGACAACTTTCATGGCGCGATGATCCTATCTCGAAAACCGGTATGGGCGGTTTCGTCCATCGAGGGTTCGAATCCCTCCCTCTCCGTTAACCCTGTCGGAGCGGGCCTTCTTCCCCACAGGCCGGCAGCCGGGTCCCGCCCCGCTCCGGCCGCGCCGGCTACCGGCGTACGTCAAAAGCTCCAGACCGGCGCAGAACTACGCCGCCCGAGACACCCGGTCGGAGCGCGGAGCAGGGCGGAGCGCTACGCGCCCTGCTCTCGCGGAAGGCAGGTGCACCCTGCAGCGCCGCCTCGCCAAACGAGGTGCCGACGCGGCCAATCGCCAGATTGGCGGATACGAGATGTCTGGCCGTGACTCAGGCCCAGACTCGCTTTTGATGCTCGCGCGGGGGGTCCGCTGCTAGGGGTGATGGTTATGTCGCCCAGAGAGAAAAGTCTGGTGCGGCCGGCGGCCCCACCGGTATTGGCAAAGGCTTCGTGGCCCGATTAGCTCTCCAGCCCGGGCAGCTGCTTCTCCGCGGCGTGAAGTCGTAGCTCACGGTCTCTGGCGCGCTCGCTCGCGTCTGGCTCCTTTGGCAATCCCCAGGCGAGTTCCGCGTCAGTGTGGTGTCGGCGCAAGTCGCGCCCAGTGCCATCGAGCACGTCAATCGAGGCCAGCGAGAGCGCTCTGGTGCCGCCCATGCTGCCACCGAGCGCCAGCGCGTCCTCAGAAAACGCGTAATAGGCGCCGAGCCACCCGATGCGCATCAGCTCGTCGTCGGTTGTCGACGCAGCACGCTCGGCAAGGTCATCCTCACCGTGACTGCGCAGCATCCTGGCGAGCGTGTCGCGCTGGACTCCGAGTCGAGCCATGTGCTCAATCTACCTTGACCCGCTTCGTCGCCACCGGGATCGCGCGGTTCGCCTCGGCCACGATTGTGATCACCGTAGTCCGGACGTGCTTTCGTGTCCGGACGCGCCTCTCGGCTCACACCCCGGCGGCCCTCCTATGCGCGCAAGCTCGCATCCGCCGACGAGCGCTTTCGTACTTTCAGCCGCTCCGGAGCTGACTTGTGCTTCGGCGACGATCCGGGGCCCGCGGGAAGGACCGAGAACGCGTACACCCACCCAACGCCACGTGGTGAGTCTGCTCAGAGTCGACCGCAGGTGCTCGTAATGGTGGTGTGTCTCGGGTCGTTTGACCGCCTCGATCCTAATTCGTCGCGGGGTCTCATTTCCACGTTCGTTCGACAGGGGCGTGGTACGGTCGCCCCACGACGCGAATGCCGCTCGCGTGAGGGGCGGCGGAGGAGGTGATGCTTCGTGGCAACGGCCGGGCGCGATGACGTGAAGAGTCTGGGACTCGCCGAGGGCGAACTGTGGCAGGAAGGGCCGCCGTACGAGGCCTTCAAGGAGCTGCGCTCCAAGTGCCCGGTGCACTGGAGCGAGCGCATCGAGCAGTACCCATCAGAGGCCGGGTTCTGGTCCGTGACGACCGCTGATGACGTGCACCACGTGAGCCGCGACTGGCGGACCTACTCCTCGGCAATCGGCGGGGTCACCGTGTTCGCCGAGATCTTCCCGCTTGAGCTCGTGCAGGGGATGTTCATCGGCATGGACCCCCCCAGGCACGACAAGGTCAAGGCGCTCTTCCAGCGCGGCTTCACGCCGAAGCGAATCGCGGATCACGAGGATCGCATTCGGGGGATCGTGATCGACGTGCTTGACCGCCTGGAGGGTCGCGAGACATGCGACCTGGTCGCCGACGTCGCTCAGCCGGTGGTCTCGCGCGTTATCCACAGCTTCATGGGCACGCCTCCCGAGGACGACGCGCTGTGGGCGCGCATCTCGAACGCGGCGCTCGCGCCCGACGACCCCGACATGGCGCCGGAGGGCATCGATGGCGTTCTCGAGAAGGACATCCCCGAGGTATTTGCGCGCGTGCGCAAGATGATCGCCGAGCGCACGGAGAATCCGACCGACGACCTTACAAGCGTGCTGGTTCACGCGGAAGTGGATGGGGAGAAGCTCTCGGAGCTCGAGATCGTGATGGGCTTCTTCCTGCTGATCCTTGCAGGAAACGACTCGACGAAGGCGACCTACTGCTCCGGGATGCGTGCGCTGATGGAGCATCCTGAGCAGAAGCGCGAGCTCGTGGAGGACCCCACCCTGATCCCGGGGGCGGTGGAGGAGGCGCTGCGGATGTTTCCTGCCTTCAGCCACTTCCGCCGCACGGCGACCACTGACACCGAGCTCCACGGCCAGCACATCAAGAAGGGCGACAAGGTGGTGATGTGGTACGTGTCCTCAAACCGCGACGAGTCGCGCTACGAGGACCCAGACCGCTTCGACATTCACCGCAACCCAGAGCACCAAGCGTTTGGAGCCGGCGGCCGCCACTTCTGTCTCGGCACCGCGCTCGCGCGCCTAGAGTTGCGGATCCTGATCGAAGAGACGCTCGAGCGCCACCCCGAGATCGAGCTTGACGGCACCCCGGTTTCCGCGGAGGCGCTGTTCGTCAACCAACTGAAGACGCTTCCGGTCCAGCTCACGCCGTGATTCCCCGCGCAGCCATGCGCCCGCTACTGCCCTCCATGAATTCCGCCGGTTCCGCCTCACGAGCCAGCGACGGCTGAGGTCGGGTTACGGTCTCAGCGAATGCGTTGAGCGTCTCGAACTTAAGTCGTTCCCGTCTCGATTTCACGTCGTTCAACATCGGGCCACCGGGGCGGTGCGATCGCTTTCACTGTCGCGCAGCCCGCGTGCCGCGCGAGCCCTCAGGCGACAAGTGGATCGCCGGCAAGGCGGTGCACGGGACGGCCGCCTTCGATCAAAGCATCTGGGGACTCTCCCGGGTTCGCGTTGGTGGTCAGGAGAAGGGGATCCGCTGACGCTTCGGCAACGCTCCGCATCAGCAGCCAGTTCAACGCGACGGCGCGTTAACCGGATTCGGCGTCGTCGGCTGAGCGGCTAAGCGCGGTGACGTACCGATGCTCGTTGGCTGCCGCCGACCTGCGGAGTGCTTGTGCCGCGGCTAGAAAACGGCCACGGTCATGCGCCGAACCCATCTTTAGCTCGTCAGCCATCCGTTCGAGCAGGTCGGCGAAAGAGTCTTCCGCCTTAGCCATCTCCCAGTGATCCCTTGCGGATCTAACGGCCGAGATGATCCGCTCTTGTTCTTCGCGGATCTCAGAACGTAGGCGTTCGTCGCCCATCTCGGCATTCTCCTCCATGCGCCTGCGCGTTGACCTCTCGTGCTCGCCAGCGGCAGAGCGATCTCGCCCGTAGGTGGAGTCGAGTGCGGTTGCTGGCCCTGGCGCCGCTTGTTGTCGCTTGCTTGCAGGGGCGGCGTAGGGCTGGGAGGGCGTCCTGAACAGTCCGTCAATTGTCTGTCCTCTCCACGAGCGGTGGAGCCGCTCACCACGATCGCGGCTGCGCCAGCCACTGCCGTCTTCTGGCGACACGCAGCGGCCGTGCTCGGGTCGGGGCAGTCTTTTCCAGCCGGGTGGTGGGGCCCGCCGGACGCGCGATTGTGGACTCGCGTCGGTGTCCCGTTGTCGCCTCTTCACCGATCCGCATCACTGACTGGTGTTACGGCACGCCGGCGGCCAGACGGCGTCGAGCGTTCGAGGTACCAGCGAGGTGGGAAGGCGGGGTTCCCGATCGGCTCAGCCCAGGACCTGCGCCACCGAAGAACGTGCGGCTGGTGCGGACCGATGAGTTACCCGCTCGGTGGCGGTCTCTGTAGAGGTGAGCGGGCGATCCATCCGGCGCTGCCAGCATGTCCGATCGATCACAGACGAGAGCCGCCAGCCATGGACTGAGATCGCGCTGCGGCACTCCGTGCAGGCGTACCTGGATGAGCTCGTCGCAGGCGGTGCTGAGGTCGGTTTGCAGGTCGCGGTGATGAAGGACACATCAGCCGCCGACCCGACATCGACACCGGCGTCGCGATCGCGCTGATGCGCAACCGCTTCTCCCCCGATTTCACGGCGATCACCCGTCTCGACGCCATAGTCGCCGAGACCTAGACACCACCTCAGCCCGAACCAAGGAGCGCTCCATGACAACGCCCAGCACCGAGCTAGACATCCGCTTCAGCGAACCGGGAGCACAGCCCACGACCTGGCCGGACACGCTGGAGGCGATCAAGCGGGCCGAGATCTTCTGGATCTCGACCGTCCGCGCCGACGGGCGACCCCACGTCACCCCGCTTGTCGCTGTTTGGCTCGACGACGCACTGCATTTCTCCACCGGGGCGGTGGAGCAGAAGGCAATCAACCTCGCGGACAACCCGCACGTGGCGCTGACCACCGGCGCCAACGACTGGCAGAGCGGCCTCGACGTGGTCGTCGAGGGGGAGGCCGTCCGCGTCACCGACCCCCAACAACTCCAACGGCTCGCCGTCGCTTGGGCAGAGAAATGGGACGGACGCTGGCGATACACCGTCGGTGAGGATGGCTTTCGGCACGACGTCGGGACAGCACTCGTGTTCGCGGTTCGTCCCGCGAAAGTACTCGCCTTTGCAAAGGGCGGCTTCAGCCACACCCGGCATCGCTTCTGAGGATCGTGACGGCCTTCCAGCCAGCAACGTCGCTCGACGCCGCATTGCGCCGGTCTCGGCACGAGGAATCCGCCGTGCCACTGAGGGATCCCTGAACGGGACACCCATTTGCGGTTCCGCACGCGCCTCGTCGGGTTCGCCGCGACGCAGCTTCTTCGCGCGGAATCAGGGGCTGGTTCGGCGAGCAGGGCCCGCCCACAGCGAGAACGTCGTCCTCGGTGCCATGAGGCGGGAGAAGGATCGGTTAAGCATCCTGAGTCTCTGTCGCTCACACGCACGGCCGCCACTCACACGACCGTCTCGGCGGCTTGTCGATCCTTTGTGTCCCGATGAGCCTCCGCTGTTCGTCATCACATCAAAGGGCCGGTATCCGCGCCGGCCGCGACCGAAAGGGTGGTAGGAGATGGCGAATTACATGTTTGCGTACAGCGGCGGCAACGGTGTGGCCGCCGACGAGGCCACGCGCAACGCCCAGATGGCCAAGTGGGGTCAGTGGTTCGGGCGGCTTGGCTCGGCCGTCGTCGACGGCGGCGCTCCGACCGGGACCGCGAAGACGGTCGGCACAGGCGGCTCGGTCAGCGACGGCGGCTCTCGTGGCCTGACCGGCTACTCCATCGTTTCCGCCGACAGCCTCGATTCGGCGGTCGAGCTCGCCAAGGGCTGCCCGGTCCTACAGACCGGTGGCGCGGTCGACGTCTACGAAGCGATCGCGATCTAACAGACGCAACGGGGAGCCGGGTCGGCCAGGGCCTCACGCCCGAACCCGACCCGGCGCTCCTCGTAACCCTGGATCTCCGCGCGGCAGCCGCGGCAGTATCCGCCGGCGCCGGACTTGAGCGATCATGTACGTCCCGCAGACGAAAGCGTGCAGGATCATTCACGCGCGGCATCCGGAAGGTAGAGAGCCTCACCGGGTCGTCACTCCGGACACCTCCCTTCATGCCGCGACGCCACCCTCGCCCGATGAACCGGGCGACGTGCAACGCGCGGACAGCGCGCACCCGCCAGCGATCGCTCCGCGTCCAGCCGAACTAGCAACTGCTAGCCAAATTCGAGGAAGTTGCAAGCACGAGAGCAACAGTCGGCGCCCCCCAGTGGTCGTGCTATCGCAACCGGACACACGCGGCCAGGATGCCGCCGTCGCCGTGCGAGCAGAGGCGCGATCTCGATCGGCCCTTCGTGGCGCACCTGCTCGTTGCCGGCCTCGAGGGGACGGGCAGCGAGTGGGAGAACCAAGTCGTCTTCCAGCTGCATCCGTCACGCGCGGAGACAGTGCCAGGCATCCGTGCCCGGCTCGGGAGATCGCGCGCGGCGGTCGCCGGCATGGGTCGGGCGGCTCTCGCAGCTGACACGACCGAGGTAGACGCGCGCGGAGAACGTCGCCAAGATCGAGCGTCCGTGCTCGATGGCCTGTCTCCGCGCGCGGACACTCTGGTCGCAACTGCTCGGCCTTCTCAGTTCGCCGACAACCAGCAGTGCGATCGCTTCGGACCGCAGCCCATACCGGCCGTTGATGCCCACCCGCTCGTGGGACTCCAAGAGTTCCACCGGGACGGCTCTAATGCGCCCCGAATCTCCCCAACGTCCCAACGTCCCAACGACAGGTACACACACTACACGCACTCGTGCTGACGGCTCCGAACGTCCCCGACGTCCCCGCACTCGATTGCCGAGGTCGGGGGCAATCACCCGGGATCACGGTGGCGCTGGGGATCGCGAACGCCGGCCCGCGACGGCGCTCGATGCTCCAGCGACGTTCAGGGACGTTCTGGTGACGGGGTCGTGGACGCTAGGTGACGCTCGGGTGACGTTCGGTGACGGCCCTCGACCCGGATGCCATCAGACGAACTCAGCGCATCTGGCTCGTGGATCCGAAACGCCTCGGCCACGAGCCTCGCGTCCTCCTCCCGCGGCGCGTAGTGCAGGTACCGCATCGTCGTCTGGATGTCCGCATGACCCATCCACTCCTGCACCCGCCGGATGTCGGCCTTGGCGATCATGCGCGTGCCGAAAGTGTGGCGGCATATTCGTGGAACCGCGGCGACCGCAGCTCGGCTCGCTCAAGGGCCTCCTTGAAGCGGCGACGCAATGCGGACCCATCGAGATGGCCGCCGGTTTCGCCGGCGAACACAAGGTCGTCGTCACCGATCCAGAGCTGACGCTGACCGAGCAGAGCGAGCGCCGATGCGACGTCGGGTGCCATCGGCACCGAGCGCACCTTCCCCGACTTTGGAGTCGTGACCACGCCGGCGGAGACAAAACCCATGATTTACAGGGTTTCTTGAGAGCCCGCCTGGGGACTCGAACCCCAAACCTCTTGATTACAAATCAAGTGCTCTGCCAGTTGAGCTAGGCGGGCGTGACCGAATCAGTGTGGCACGCCCTATGGGGTCGCCAGCTCGGCCTCCCACCAATCGATCATGTCCGACATCGTCTGGCGGAAGGGGATCTGGGGCTGCCAGCCGGTCGCGGCGGTCAGGCGGTCGTGGGAGCCGCGAAGGTCCATCACCTCGTGGGCGCGGACCCGCGCCGGGTCGACCACATGCTCGACCTCGATCGGTGCGATCAGATCAGCCACCATGCGCACCTGCTCGGCGGCGGAGATCGAATCGCCGGAGGCGACGTTGTAGACGCCCGGATCCGCGTCCGAGGCGAGCAGCCGGTAGGCACGGACGATGTCGCGCACGTCGGTGAAGTCGCGCCGGGTGTCGGGGTTGCCGGTGACGATCCGCAGCTTCTCCGCCCCCGATAGGCGTGCCTCGGCCGCCTGCCTTGCGAGCGACGAGGCGATGAAGATCGAAAGCTGACCGGGACCGGCGTGATTGAACGGACGCGCACGGATCACGTGCAGGTCGTGGGCGTCGCGGTATACGCCGGCCAGCAGATCGCCGGCGGTCTTCGACACGGCGTAGGGGTTGCCGGGCCGGGCGGGTGCGTCCTCGACGATCGGCAGAACATCCGCCGCTCCGTAGAACTCGCAGGTGCTGACCCACACCAGCCTCGCGCCTGGCGCTTCCTCACGGACCGCCTCGAGCACGTTGACGGCGGTCGCGACGTTCTCCTCCATCGTCTTCGCGGGGTCCTCCCAGGAGCGGCCGACCGAGCTCAGCGCTGCGAGGTGGTAGACGACGTCGGGTTGCACGTCGCGCAGTGCCGCACGCACCCCCTGCGCGTCTCGGAGATCGAGTGCGAGACCGGTCCCTTGCGCCGCCGTGCCCCTGCGTGACACGCCAGTCACCTCGTCGCCGGCCGTAGCGCATGCACGGCCCAGATGACCCCCGGCAAACCCGGACGCCCCGGTGATTACGACGCGCAAACCACCTCTACGGCGCCTGCTCCACCGACACGGCGTGCTCGAGCGACCCGTGACCGTTGCTCGAAAAATCCGCTTCCGGCTGGGGCGGCGTGGGCTCGGGCTCGGCGTTCAGACGACGCTCGAGCTCGCCAAGCACGATGCCGAAGATCGCATGGCGCACCGTCGCCTGGGCAAATGCGCGGCGATTGCCGGCGAGCTTCGGCAGCTCCTTTCGTGCCGGATGGAGGCGATCCGACAGCGCCCCCAGCGGCCACGAAAAGAGGTTTTCGACGAGCGCCACCGCGGGTCCCCGCAGCGGCGGTGGCAGCGGGATGAACGGCGCGATGTTGGCGTACGCTGCGCCGAAGATCGCGCCGTTGCTCAGGTGCCAGGCCAGGCCGGCGGGATACCACCCTTCGCCGCGCGTGACGGCTTTTCCGAGCAGCTCGACGTCGTCGTAGCCTCCCGGCAGCAGCAGCTTGTCGAGCGGCTGCTCGAGCGCCCAGACGGCGGCCGCGACCGCTCCACAGACGGCTCCTCGGAGGGTGCGGGTGCGGTCGATTCCCTGGGTCAAGGCCCGCAACTGTAACGGGCGCCGCCAGAACGGGTAACGCAATGTGCGATGGATCACGAAGGTCTGCACCGCCGCACGCGGGACAAAGGGGCCAATCTGGCCCTCTATTGGCTGCTGCGCCTGGTTCTTCAGCCGTTCTTCCAGATCTACTTCCGGCTGAGCAGAATCGGGAGCGAGCACATCCCCTCGGAGGGCCCGGTGATCGTCGCTGCCAACCACCGGAGCTTCCTCGATCCATTTGTGATCGCGACGATGGCCCGCCGGCCGATGTACTACGTCGCCAAGAAGGAGCTGTTCGCGCGGCGCTGGCAGGCATGGGTTCTCAACGCGCTCGGCGCGTTCCCCGTTGACCGGGGCGCCGGGGACGCCGAGATGATCGACACCGCCAGGACGATCCTGGAGAGGGGCGACATCGTGCTGATCTTCCCCGAGGGCACGCGCATCCGTCCGGGCTCGCTCGGCAGGCCGAGGCGCGGTGTCGGCCGGCTCGCGCTCGAGACCGCCGCGCCCGTCGTGCCGGTCGCGGTGATCGGCACCGAGGCGATTCGCCGCGGCTGGCGGATCCGCCCGCACAAGGTGCGGATCCGTGCTGGTCGCGCGCTCCGATTCCCGCAGGTAGAGGAGCCCTCGCCGGCGCTCGCGACCGCCGTGACCGAGCGGATCTGGCCGTGCGTGATGCTCCAGTGGGAGTGGCTCGGTGGTCTGCCACCGATCCGGCGCGCCGCGATCGTCGGCGCTGGCACGTGGGGCACGAGCCTCGCGATCTCGTTGTCCCGTGCGGGGTTCGAGGTCGAGCTCGGGTGCCGGACCCGCGAGCAGGCCGATGCCCTCGCCAAGCACCGCGAGAACGTCGTCTACCTCCCGGGCGTCACGCTTCCAGACACGATCCAGGTAAGGCGCGCGAGCGAGCTAGAACTCGGCGGCCATGACCTGGTGTGCTTCGCCGTGCCCGCGCGCTCGCTGCCGGCCGTGCTGGCAGCCCACGGCGAGCGGATCCCGCAACGCGCCGGGCTATTGGTGCTCTCCAAGGGTCTCGTACCGCCGCTGGGCACACTTCCCTCGGCCTTCGTGGCCGAGCGCTGCGCCGCGCGGGCCGTCGCCGTTTTGGGAGGTCCAGCCCATGCCGCTGAGGTGCTAGATCACGGCGCCTCGGTGGTGCTCGGCTCGGTTGACCAAGGCTTCGCGCAGCAGGTCGCCGAGACGCTCCGCTCCTCAGGTCTCGACGTCTCCGTCACGAACGATGTGACGGGCGTCGAAATGGCGGGCTGCGCGAAGAACGCTGCCGTACTCGCGGCGGCCGCTGCGTCCACGGCCGGCCCGAACGTGGCCGGCGCCGCGGCCGGCAAGGTGTTCGCCGAGATCGACGCGATCGCCCGGCTGCGTGGGGGACGGCCGGAGACGTTCGCGGGATTGGCCGGAGCCGGCGACCTGGTCGCAACCGTCGTGTCCGAGGGCTCTCGCAACCGCCGCGCGGGAGAGCTGCTCGCGCAAGGCGTGCCCGCAGCTGAAATCGGACCGACCCTCGGTCAGGCCGTGGAGGCGGTCGACTCGGTTCCGCTGTTGGTCAGCGTTGCACGCGGCGCCAAGCTCGAAGCGCCCGCACTCGAGAGCCTGGCTGCGCTCGTCGAGGGCCGGATCGACCCGGAGCACTGGACCGAAACGGTGACGGAACCGGCGCGCCGCGCAAGCCCGCGCCCTGTGCGCGCCGCGTAGGCGCAGCTACGCTCCCATGAAGTGGCCAACGATGTACCGAAATCGAAGGCGGAGCTGGATGCCCGGTTCACCGAGCTGTACCGCGCGCACCTGCGCGACGTCTACTCCTACAGCTACTACCGGGTCGGCAACCACCACGACGCGGAGGATCTCACCGAGCAGACGTTTCTGCAGGCCTACCGGCACTTCGAGCGCGCGCTGCGCGAGTCCCACGGCCGTCCGCTGCGACCGTGGCTCATCCGCATCGCTCACAACCTCGCCGCGAACTTCTATCGCGACCGATCGCGCAAGCCTGAGTCGGCGATCGAGGATGCCGGCATGATCTCGGCGCCGCACACGACCGAGTCGCTTGTCGAAGGTCGCGACGAGTTGAAGTCGATCCTCGACGGCGTTCAGCAGCTGCCCGTAGACCGGCGAGAGGCGCTGATCATGCGCTTCGCGCTCGATATGGACAACCGCGAGATCGCACGTGCTCTGGGCCGCACCGATGGCGCCACGAAGGTGCTGCTTCACCGCGCGATCCGCCAGCTCGAGGGAATCGTCGCCGAGCGCGCCCAGGGGGACGGCGCGGGACGAAACGCTCACGCCGAAACCGAGGCCACCTCATGAGCTCGGGTGCAACCGACTTCGAGGCGCTGCTGCGCGAGGCGCTGAGCCCTGTCGACCCGCCGGCCGATCTTGCCGAGCGGATGGAGGCGACGCTCGTGGGGCTGACCGAGCTCGCCCAGGAAGAGCTCGAGGCCTGGGAGCTCTCCGCGATGCGAGACCCTCGCAACTGGGTGCGTCCAGCCGCGGCGGCCGTGGTTGGCGTGACCGCCGGTTCGGCGCTAGTGGCACTGCGCGTGCGGGCGCGTCATCGGGCGCGCAAGCAGCAATCCCGGAACCTGTTCGAGCTCGCGGAGCGCACGATGCGCGACGTGGCCGAGGAGGCACGCCGGATCCTGCCCGACCGCTGACGTTCCGCCGCGAGCCCCGCGGGGAGGAGACCTCCCACTGATAGCGTCCGAGTGAATGGCCTACTGCTACCGCCACCCCAACCGGGAGACCGGTGTCTCGTGCTCCTCGTGCGGTCGTCCGATCTGTCCCGACTGCATGACACCGACGCCCGTGGGGATGCGCTGCCCGGAGTGCGCGCGGGAACGGACCAAGGTCAAGACGATCCGCAGCGGGCCTTCCGCGCCCGTCGTCACGCAGACGCTGATCGCGATCAATGTCGCGGCTTTCATCATCGAGACCGCGGCCGGGGCGCCGCTGGGCGGTGGAGGCGGCGGGACGATCTGGAACCACGGCGTGCTGTTCGGCCCCGCGGTCACCGCCCACAACACGTCCGTGTTCTATCCCGGTGTGCACCAGTACTGGCGGCTGGTGAGCAGCGGATTCCTCCACGACGGCCTGTTCCACATCCTCATCAACATGTTCTCGCTGTACTTCGTCGGCATCGTGCTGGAGCCAGCGATCGGACGGCTCAACTTCGCGGCGATTTACTTCACGTCGTTGCTGGCCGGATCCTTCGGCGCGCTGCTGTTCCAGCCGGGGCTGCCGACGGTCGGCGCCTCGGGCGCGATCTTCGGCATCTTCGGCGCTCTGATCGTCGTCGCCTACGCGCGAGGCATCCCGATCTGGCGGAGCGGGCTGGGGTTCGTCCTCGTGATCAACCTCCTGTTCTCGGTGAGCTTCAGAGGGATCTCGATCGGCGGCCATCTGGGCGGCCTGGTGGCCGGTCTGATCACGGGTTGGCTGGTGGTCGAGTTCGGGGAGCGGCGACGAATGCCGTCGATCGCGCTGATCGGTTGCGTGGCGATCTCGGTGGCCAGCGTGCTTGGCGCGATCGCCGTTGCGGGTAGTCAAGGCCTCGCCCCGCACGGAATCGGCTTCACGGGCTGAGCAGCGACTCGTAAAGGCGCTGGACGGCGTCGAGCAGGCGGTCGGGGGCGAACCGCGCTCGGACGTCGGCGGCGGCCGCCGCTCCGAGCCGCTCGCGCTCGCCGGGGTCATCGAGCAGCTCGACCGCGCAGCGGGCGAGCGCGGCCCCGTCGCCGGGCGCCACCAGCCGGCCCGTCTCACCATCACGAACGATCTCGGGCAGTCCGCCGGCCCGGCTCGCGATCACCGCGCAGCCCGCGGCGCCCGCCTCCAGCGCGGCGCCCGGCAGCGGGTCAGGTGCGGTCGAGGGAACCGCGACCAGGTCCGCGGCGCCGTACAGCGTCGCAACATCGTCCCGGAAGCCCATCAGCCGCAGCCGATCGTCGACTCCGAGACGCGCCGCGAGTCCGGTGACGGCGCGAAGCCGCGCCTCCGCACCCGGCCACGCGTCCCCCGCGATCAGCCCGATCGCGCCTCTGTCACGAAGCGCCGGCTCGGCCAGCGCCCGGACCAGCACATCCTGTCCCTTCCAGTCCGAGACGCGGCCGAGCACGGCGATCACCGGAGCGTCTGAAGGCAGCTCGAGCGCCGCCCGTGCCTGCGCGCGAGGCGCCCGGCGGGCGCCCACGGCAAGCCCGTCGTAGATCACGTGCACGCGCCCGCTCTGTCCGAACTGCGCGGCGGTGGCGTGCGAGACGCAGGGCAGGGCGGCCGCGGTCGCCAGCAGGCGGCGGTAGGGAGGCCACGCCCGGCCGAAGCGGGCGTAGATCTCGCGCACGTGCCACACGTGTGGAACGCGCGCCACTGCCGCGGCCGCCGCTCCCCCCAGGATTACCGACGTGTTGGAGTGGACGAGCGCCACGCGCCGGCGGCGGATCAGACGCCCCAGCTGCAGGCCATCGTCAATCGCCGTGGTGGCCACGCCCGCCAGGCCGCGCGCATTGACAAGCTCCCGCCGGATCACGCTCAGCTTGCGGACGATCACCTCGACCCCGTCGCCGCGAAGATCCTCGGCAAGCGGCCCGTCGGACGGCAGCAGGACGGTCGGCTGGAAGCGCTCGTGGTCGAGCCCGGTCGCAATCAGGCGCAGCTGCCGGTCGGCTCCGTAGTGGCCGCTCGAGGAGTGAACGAGGAGGACGGGCCGGGCGCTCAGAGCTCGACCGTCAGCGCTCGGGCCGGCGCCTCCGCCACGAGCTCGGGGTGCAGGATGTGGGCGAGCAGCTCGAGCCCTTCGATGAGCCGCGGTCCGGGCCGCGAGAAGTACGCGGCGGCGTCGACCGCGATCACCTCGCCGGCACCGAGCGCGGCCAATTCGTCGCGATGCATCTCGGCCTCGCGATGAGCGATCTCCGCGTCGAAGCCGCAAGGCATCACGATCACGACGTCCGGCTGGACTGCGGCCACCTCATTCCATGACCGCTCCTCAGAGTTCTCGCCGGCGAAGCCCAGCACGTCCTCGCCACCGGCGTACTCGATCAGCTGCGGGGTCCAGTGGCCCGCGACGAACGGCGGATCGAGCCACTCGAGCGCCACGACGCGCGGCCGGCGCGCGCCGCGGACGGCGACCCGGATCCGGTCAATCCGGGCGGCCGTGTCCCGCACCAGCTCGACCGCGGCGTCCTTGCGATCGGTCGCCTGGGCAAGCGTGCGGGCGTCTCCTAGGACCTCGCCGACGGTGTGCGGATCGAGCGAGATCACCTGCGGGTGCGTCTCGATCTCCTCGGCGAGCGCGCGGACATCGTCGTAGGAGACCGCGCATACGGAGCACAGCGCTTGCGTGACGATTAGATCGGGTCGAAGCTCGAGCAGCGCCTCGGTGTCGAGCTCGTAGATCGACTCGCCGCGCATTGTGCGCTCCTTGACCGCGGCGTCGATCTGAGCGGCGCTCAGCCCCTCGGGAAGGACATCACGCGTGATCTTCGGCAGCTCGAGCGCCGCCGGCGGATAGTCGCATTCGTGCGTGACGGCGATAACGTCGCCACCAACGCCGAGCGCGAATAGCATCTCGGTGGCGGAAGGGACGAGGCTGACGATACGCATGGCTAGTGGTGTAGTTCCCGGGATCGTGGGAAGGAGAACGATATGGCAGACCTACTGAGTGATGAGCAGATCGCGGCGCGGCTCGACGGCAGCGAGTGGAGGCGCGAGGGGGAGCACATCGTCCGCGACTGGAAGTTCAACGACTTCAGGGAGGCGATCGCGTTCGTTAACCGGGTCGCCGAGAAGGCCGAGGATGCCAACCACCATCCGGACATCATCGTCCACGGTTGGAACAACGTGCGGCTGTCGGTCACCAACCATTCGGCGGGTGGCCTGACCGACGCCGACTTCGAGCTCGCGAAGACGGTCGACGGGCTGGCCTAGTGACTCAGCTCACCCGGTGCTCACCGGGTAGAGCACCTTTGCGCTCGGCACCGAGACCCAGACGACACCGTCACCGACCGCTAGCTGCTCCGGCGCGGCGCCGAACTTGATCGCGGCGAGCGTATGGGTGATCTGTGGCCCGTGGGCGGCGATCTCGCTGAGGGTCTTGTTCGTTCGCGAAAGAGCCCACAACGACGCGCTGCTTTCGTTGACGGTCTCGGGTCCGACCGCCGAGGGTCCGGCGTTGCCTTGATCGCGGTATTCGCGGTACTGAGGCTGCCCGCTCGGGCCGCTCACCGCTACAGAGCTCCGTGGATCCACGCGATTGAGCGTTCCGTCGGCGCTCAGGAACCAGACGCCGAACGCGGGCGCCAGCCCGACCACTCCCGGGATCGACGGCGCGGCAATCGGGTCCGGCTGGCCGTTGCCTTTCAGGATCCTCACGGACCCGTCCTGAGACGCGACGAAGACGCGGCCGTACGCTTCCCCGATCACAACCGGCGGCGAGGGCAGAGGGATCGGGGTCGAACCAAGCGTGTCAAGATCGATCCGGGTCACCCTGCTTGCTCCGGTGCTCGCCACCCACGCGGCGTGGGCCGTGATCGCGATCCCGACCGGATCGGCGCCGACCGAGAAACGGCGCTGGGATCCGAGGAACGAGGCGGTGCCGCTACCCGGATCGGTGAACCAGACGCGACCCTGAGAGTCGAGCGCGAGCGCGTTGGGCGTCCCATCTACGCGCGTCGGCTGAACATGACCCGACTCGACCCGTGCGATCACCCCCGCGCCCGCGACCCATGCGGCACCGGCTTGCGCCGTCAGCGCGGTCGGCGTGAAGGTCAGGCTTGCCGGGGAGCCGGCGCTCACCGACGGATCGCCGCTGAGGTGCGCCGGCGGGGTGAGGGCCTGAGTGGCTACGGCAGCGTTGGCCGCCGTCCCCGGCGACGGCGTACCGCCATGGCCTGATCCGCCCCCGCTCGAGAGCAGCACGACCCCGACCGCAACGACCGCGATGACCGCCGCAAGGAGCACGCCCAGCACGACTCGCGAGCGTCTGCGCTCGTGCAGCACCGTGGTCGAGGTCCGCGGCTCGAGGACGCTGGTCGCGGGCGGCTCGACGAGCGTCGCGGTCGCGAGCTCGGTGTCGGGGCCAGGCAGCGCTACGGTCTCGGTGGGGCGCTCGGATCGAAGCGCCCGCTCGCGGGCCTGATGCGCGACGGTCTCGACCTCCTCGAGAGCATGCTCAAGGGCGCTCTCGAGCTCGCCGGCCGAGGCGAACCGATCGGCTGGACTCTTCGCCATCGCCTTGGCGATGACCGCATCGAGGCTGGGCGGGACACCCGGCACCTCGTCGCCGGCGCGCGGCACGGGGTCGTTCAGATGCGCATGCATCTTCAGCAGGTCGCTCGGGCGGTCGAACGGGACGTGTCCGGTGAGCGTCTCGTAGAGCATGCAGCCAAACGCGTAGATGTCCGACGAAGCGTCGCCCTTACCACCCTCGATCCGCTCGGGCGCGAGGTAATCGATCGTGCCGACCAGGACCCCTGTGCGCGTCAGCGAGTCACCCTTTGTGCGCCTGGCGATCCCGAAGTCCGTCAGGTAGACGTGCTCTTCCTGCACGCCGTCTGCGCGCGCGATCAGCACGTTGGCGGGCTTGATGTCGCGATGGACGAGGCCACGGCGATGCGCGGCGGCGAGCGCGGAGGCGACGGGCCGCAGCAGCCCGACTGCGCGTTCGGGCGCCAGTCGGCCTTCCGCGGCGCGCAAGGCGCGCAGGTCGGTGCCGTCGACCCATCGCATGATCAAATACAGCGTGCCGTCGAGCTCGCCGGCCGCGTAGACGGGGATCACGTTCGGGTGTTCGATCGAGGCCGCGATATGCGACTCCCGTTGGAAGCGCTCGCGGAATGAGGTGTCCTCGGCGAGCTGCGGCGCGATCGCCTTGAGCGCGACGGTGCGTTCCAGCGCGGTCTGCGTGGCCTTGAACACGACGCCCATTCCCCCACGTCCGGCGACCGACTCGAGGCGGCAACCGGCGAAGATCGACCCCGGACCGAGCGGACGCGCGAGGTCCTCTGACATAGCGTTCTGTTTATAGCGCGGTTCGCGTGTACGATCGCAAGCGCGATGGCCGAGAACATCCCGAACGCTCCGGTGCAGAGCGCGGTGGAGCTGAAAGCGCAGATCGAGGCCGAGCGCACCGGCATTCCGTTCCTGGTTTTCCGCGACGGTGCCGGCGATCAGCAGATCTTCACGCTTGGAGAGGAGCTCGAGCGCGTGACGGTGGGACGCGCCGCCGCCAATCAGATTTGGGTCGACTGGGACACCGAGGTCTCCCGTCTGCACGCCGAGCTCGAGCGAATCGGTGCGGACTGGACGGTGTCCGACGACGGGCTGTCGCGGAACGGGACGCACGTCAACGGCGAGCGCGTCGTCGGCAGGCGGCGCCTGCGCGACGGCGACGTGATGCGTTTCGGCCGCACGCCGGCAGTCTTCAGGCAACCGCTGAAGGGGGATGTCACCGAGACGGAGATCGCCTCCGACGTGCTCGACCGCGCAAGCCTCTCCGGAGCACAGCGTCGTGTGCTGATCGCGCTCTGTCGGCCGTTCAAGGATTCGACGGGCTACGTGACGCCGGCCACCAATCAAGAGATCGCCGGGGAGCTGTTCCTGAGCGTCGACGCCGTCAAGACACATCTGCGGGCCCTGTTCGCGAAATTCGGCATCGAGGACCTTCCGCAGAACCAAAAGCGCGTGCGGCTTGTCGAGCTCGCCCTGAAGAGCGGTGTCGTCACGCCCCGCGATCTGTGATCACCGCAGTTCCCACGCCCGTGGCCAGCCTCCCCGGATCCGCATGGGCGGCTGCTACCGTTCGCACCGTCGCTGTACATGAACAACGACGATCCATCTCGAAGTAGCCACGCGCGGATGTCCGGTCCGCGCCACCCGGTCAGGCAGCCGCTCCCGAAGAGCGCTTCGGCGCGTCATCACGCGCGCTCGTAAGTGAACGCGCTGTTCATCATCCTCGCCGCGCTTCTGGTGCTCGTCAACGCGTTCTTCGTGATCGCCGAGTACGCGCTGGTCCGCTCGCGGCGCGAGCGGCTCGAGGCGCTGGCCGAGGAGGGGGCGCGCGGCGCGCGGCTCGCGCTGGCGCAGCTCGATGACATCGGCGACTACATCGCCGCCTGCCAGGTCGGCATCACGATGGCCTCGATCGGCATCGGCGCGCTCGGCGAGCCGGCGTTCGCGCACGTGCTGGAACCGCTGCTCGGCCCGGTCTTCGGTCACACGGCCGCGATCGCAATCTCGGTCGTCATTGCCTACCTGCTGATCACGATCGCGCAGAGCATCATCGGCGAGATCGTCCCGAAGCTGTACACGATCCAGCACGCCGAAGGCTTGGCGCGGCGGATTGCGCGGCCGTTGCAGTTCTTCCGCATCATCTTCCACCCGTTCATCCTGGTGCTGAACTCGTCGTCCGAGTCGATCCTCCGGATGCTCGGCACCGACCCGGAGGCCGAGCCCGAGCAGGGCACTGCCGACGAGCTCAAACGGATGATCGTCGCCTCGCAGACCGGCGGCCAGATCGACGTGGGCGAGGCGAGCATGCTGACCGGGGTCTTTCACCTGCACGAGCAGGAAGCCCGCCAGGTGATGACGCCGATCCCGGCGGTGGTGACGGTCGACCTCAGCGAGACCGTCGAAGACGCGCTGCGGCGGTG
Source organism: uncultured Solirubrobacterales bacterium (assembly GCA_963824755.1). GTDB lineage: Bacteria > Actinomycetota > Thermoleophilia > Solirubrobacterales > Solirubrobacteraceae > Palsa-465. The sequence goes on from CAWGQT010000037.1 coordinate 174,778, forward strand.
CGTGTCGAGCGGTCATTCGCGGCTCGTGGTCACCGAGGACGAGAACAAGGACCGGGTCAAGGGGATCGTCCACGTCAACCAGCTCGTCAAGCTGATGATGAATCAGGGCATCGATGCCCACTTCGACGGGCTTGTGCGCCAGGCGCCGATCGTGCCCGAGACCAAGCCGCTCGACGACCTGCTGGCCGACCTCCAGCGAGAGCGAACGGAGCTCGGCATCGTGATCGACGAGTACGGCCGCACCGCCGGAATCGTCACGATCGAGGACATCATCGAGGAGGTCGTCGGCGAGATAACCGACGAGACCGATCCGGCCGGTGGCGCCGTGCGCCGCCTGGCCAACGGCGACTGGTTCGTGCGAGGTCACGTCGCGGTCTCGGATCTCGAGGACTACGGACTCGAGCTGCCGGTCGACACCGACGCTTACAACTCCGTGGGTGGCTTCGTGTTCGCGGAGCTCGGCCGCCTACCCAAGCGCGGCGACACGATCACGGCCAACGGCTTTTCGATTCGCGTCGAGTCCGTCCGCCAGAACCGGATCGAAGCCGTGCGCATCCGCCAGCGCAAGGCGGCCACGTCCGGCGGCTGAGCGCGCGTCGGAGCGCGAAGCAGCACGTACCACGACCATTCCATGGCGCAGGTCGACTCAGAAGTCGCGAAGCCTCGCAACAAGCGTTACATTTACAACTCGGCAACGGCCGGTGAGTCGCGCAGCGTAAGCGTCGAGCACTCCGGTGGTTGAGAGGAGAGATGAAGCCGGCCCGAAGATTGGGCCGGCTTCGCCATCTAAGGGACGCAGCAACAAAGAAGCCGGCCCGCTGGGGACGGGCCGGCTTCGTGCTTCTGGGGAGGAGGTGCTGCTATGAGGTACGTCGCGATGAGAAGGATGCGCTTCCGACCTGAATGAGCCTTAAATAGTTCCTCTCAGCTTCGTGAATTGGGGCGTTGGAGGGGTGGGCCAGAGAGGTCTGGCGCGGTTCGGGTCGGGCGTCGTCGGACCTGAGCGATTTGCTGGGAGGGCGTGGGTGAGGTCTGCTTTCGTGGCCGTCAACGTCACACTCAACGACGGCCAGGAGGCGAGGGTGACGTTGACGGCGCGCCAGGCCGTGTTCGTCACACTCGCCATCCGGCGCGGGTTGAGGGCGACGTTCACGGCCGGCTCAGCCGCTCACTCGTTCCCATCCCCAGCCAAACCCCGGCAGAACAACAGTCAAGGCTGCGGGCGCGAAGCGCCCGCGGGCGGAGTCACGACAGCCAACACGAACACGACGCCGGCCTACGAGTACTCGTAGAAGCCTCGTCCCGCCTTGCGCCCCAGCGTGCCCGCCTCCACCAGCTCGACCAACTTCTCCGGCACGTCGATCCCGATCGCCACACCGATCGCGTGCGCGACATCCAAACCCACGAAGTCGAGCAGCGCCAGCGGGCCCATCGGCACGCCGGCGCCCAGCGTCATGCACTGGTCGATGTCCTCGGCCTCCATGCCGGTCTCGGCCATTAGCCGCACCGCGCTGAACAGGTAGGGGAACAGGAGGCGGTTCACGACGAAGCCGGGGACGTCTGGAACCTCGACCGGGGTCTTGTCGAGCGCGTGACAGAGGGACTTCGCGCGATCCCGGGTGTCGGCCGTGGCCTCCGGCGGGAACACGAGCTCGATCAGCTTCATCCGCGGCACCGGGTTGAACACATGCAGCCCGACGAACTTCTCCGGGTGGCCGCTGGCCTTCGCGAGCTCGGCGATCGACAGCGACGAGGTCGTCGTCGCCACGACCGCCTCACGGCCGGCATGGCGGGCGATCCCGCCCAGGTCGGCGAGCATCGCGGCCTTCTGGCCGTGGTGCTCGAGGATCGCCTCGACGAGGAACGTCGCCTTGTGCAGGTCGTCGAGATGCGTGGTGACGGTCACGCGGCCTGCATCGCTGCCCTCGAGCTTTGAGCAGCCTTTGTCGACGGTTGCCCGGGCCCGAGCGGCAGATTTCTCCGAGCGCGCCCACAGCAGCACATCCCCGAGACACGACGCGCTCACCGCGAGCCCGCAGGCGATCGTTCCGGCGCCGGCGATGCCAAGTCGTTCGTCCACGGCGGGGTACAGTACGTGACCGTTCAACCGTGCGACGTCACGATCGAACCTTCACCGTAAAGACAAGGAGCTGCGAATGCCGGCACAGAGTGGTCGCGAGGTAGTGATCGTCGAGGCGGCGCGAACGCCGATCGGCCGAGGCCATCTCGAGAAGGGCTACTACAAGGAAACCCATCCCAACGAGCTGCTGGGGGCTGCCTACCGCGCGGTCGTCGAGCGTGCCGGGATCGAGCCCGAGCAGGTCGAGAACGTGATCGCGGGCTGCGTCGCTCAGTTCGGTCCGCAGGGGCTGCACGTCGGTCGCAACGCATGGCTGCAGCAGGGCTTCCCGATCGAGACCTCCGCGACGACGATCGACCTTCAGTGTGGGTCGGCGCAGCAGGCGGTCAACCTCGCCGCCTCGCAGATCGCCAGCGGCGTGCACGACGTCGTGATCGGCGGTGGCGTCGAGCACATGGGCAAGCTGCCGTTTGCCGCCACGATGAAGACCCAGGAGGAGTTCGGGTTCGCGTTCACCGCCGAGCTGATGGCCAAGCACAACATCGTCGGCCAGGGAATGGGCGCCGAGATGATTGCCGAGGAGTACGAGATCCCGCGGCCGGAGCTCGACGAGCTCGCGCTGCGCTCGCACCAGCTCGCCCACCGCGCCACCGAGGAGGGACGGTTCGAGCGCGAGATGATCCCGATGCGGGTCAACGGCGACACGTACGTCACCGACCAGGGGATCCGCCCGGACACGAACCTCGAGGCGCTCAGCCAGCTCAAGACCGTGTTCAAGCCAGACGGCGTGATCACCGCCGGCAACTCCTCGCAGATCTCGGACGGCGCGGCGGCTGTGCTGCTGATGAGCCGCGAGAAGGCCGAGGAACTCGGCCTGACCCCGCGCGCGCGGATCATGGATCAGACGACCGTCGGCTGTGACCCGGTGAAGATGCTCGAGGGCCCGATCCCCGCGACCGCGAAGCTGCTCGAGCGCAACTCGATGAAGATGGATGACATCGACCTGGTCGAGATCAATGAGGCATTCGCGCCGGTCGTCGCGGCGTGGCGTCGCGTCCACAACCCCGACATGGACCGCGTCAACGTCAACGGCGGCGCGATGGCGCTCGGCCACCCGCTCGGCTCGACCGGCGCGCGGCTGATCACGACGCTGCTGCACGAGCTGGAGCGCACCGACAAGGAGGTCGGGCTCGTGACGATGTGCTGCGGTGGCGGACTGGGTACCGGGACGCTCGTTCAAAGGGTGTAAGGACCGGCCGCATGCGGCCGGGGTGGGCGGGACCCAATCTAATTGCATGCACCGCCGGTCGGGTCGGCGCATGCGCCGGAATGGGATCCCGCCCGCCCGCGCGCATGCGCGCCCCCGAACAGCCCCCAACTACCGCTGCTGCTCGGTCGGCCGGATCAGCAGCTCGTTGACCGCGACGCGCCGCGGCCGCGTCACGATATAGGTGATCGCGTCCGCGATGTCGGGCGCCTGCAGGCGGTCGACGTCCGCGAACGTCTGCGAGATCGACTCCTGGATCTCGGGGCGGTTGTGACCCGCGAGCTCGGTCGAGACCGCACCGGGCTCCACCAGCGACACGCGGACGTGGCGCTGGGTCACCTCCTGGCGTAGCGACTCGCTGAAGGCGCCGACGCCGTGCTTGGTGAGGTTGTAGACCCCGCTGCCGAGCCGCGGGATGCGTCCCGCGACCGAGCTGATGTTGACCATGTCGCTGACGCCGCGCGGCCCGTCCTGTGCCGCCTCGATCAGGTGCGGCAGCGCGGCGTGCGCGCAATACAGCAGGCCCTTCACGTTGACGTCGATCATCCGCTCCCACTCCTCGAGCGGCGCGTTCTCGACCGGGCCCAGGAGCATCACGCCGGCGTTGTTGATCAGGATGTCGAGCCGCCCGAGCTCGTCCACGGTGCGCTTGACGGCCTGCTCCGCCTGCTCCTGCGAGCCGACGTCGGCCTCGATCACGAGCGTGCCGTCGCCGATCTGCCCGGCGAGTTCGCGCAGGCGGTCCATCCGCCGGGCGGCGATCGCCACCTTGGCGCCGCGCTCGGAGAGCGCAACCGCCGTCGCCTCCCCGATCCCGCTCGAGGCGCCGGTCACCAGCGCTACGGTTCCATCTAGTTCAGGCATCCCATCGGAACCCTACCCCGCTCGGTGTGGGCGGAAGCGGGCTGTTCGGGAGACCGGCAGCCGGATGCGAATCGTGGAAGCCGACCGGCGCGAGGTCGTTGGGCGTGTCCGCATGGAACAGCGAGGCCAGGTACTGCGCCTGGCCGCGGCCCGGCCCGAGCTCGAACTGGCCGCCGCCGTACGCACCGATGCCGTGCTCGGCGCAGTAGTCGTAGGTGGCGCAAAGCTTCGCCAGGCCGCCGATCCGCGAGGGCTTGATGTTGACCATCTTCGGCGGGAACGGCAGCCCCTCGATGTCGGCGATCGAATGAATCGGGGCGTCCCAGGTGATCCTGTCGTGCTCGCCGGCGAGCACCTCCGCAGTTTCGGGCGTGACGACGTCGGGGTCCTCGATCCAGGCATCCGGGAAGGCCTTGATCACGCGTTCGTAGAGCACCGGGTCGGGCGGCTGGTCGACGACCGTCCCGCGGTACAGGCTCTTGAAGTCGACCGAGTCGACGGCGTTCGTCTGCACCAGCGCCTCGATCAGCTCCGGTGTCCACGAACTCGTCGGATCGAGCTTGAAGCGCAGGCTCGGATAGCGGCTGAGGCGGCTTTCGATCGGCTCGAGCGACGGCGGCTCGCCGAGCCGCAGGGAGACGACGAAGCGCATCGGCTCTGATTGGCGCTCCAGCGCCTCGAACAGCGGCTTGCTCGCCTGGCGCAGCGCAAGATCGAGCGCCGCGCCGTGGAACGTCCAGCGGCGATACAACCGGGAGACTTCCCCGCGCTTGGGCTCGACCGGGAACAGGTCGAGCGCGTCGAGCTTCTCGCAGAACTCGCCGAGCGCATAGCTGCCGGCGAGGTCGAGGATAGGTCCGGCCTCTTGGAGCGCAACCTGGTCCTCGCCGTCGTAGACCACGTCCTCGCCGACCCCCTCCAGCCCGGCACCCGTCATGTGCACGACCGTCGTCAGCCGCTCGAAGCCGCTTGAGACCTCAGCGCGCAGACCCTCAAGCGAATAGCCGTCGACCTCGATTGGGAGGTTGGCGAGGAGGTCGAAGGTACTCATTGCGGTGCGCCCGGAGCCTCCAGCCTAGCGACCAGCTCCTCGAGCCGGAGCTCGTCGAGTCCCCTGCTGACCGCGTCCAGCTCGCCGGCGCAGTATTCGACCAGCTCGCGCCCTTCCCTCACCAGATCGAGGGTTTCGCGCAGCCCGGCCTCGCCCGAATCCAGCCGCCTGATGATCTCTTCGATCCGCGCGACCGCGCTCTCGTATGTCCGCTCCTCGTGCATTACTCGGTGCGCGCGGCGACGGTGCCATCGTGGAAGTGGAGATTGAGGTCGCGCGCCTCGCGCGCGGCATCAGCCGACGCGAGCGGTTCGCCATCGCGGTCCTCGACCAGCGCATAGCCGCGTGCGAGCGTGCGCTGCGGATCGTGTGCGGCGAGCGCGAGCGCCAAGCGCTCGAGCTCGCGGCGGCGCCGGGCGGCGTCAGAGGTGGCGGCCCGCTCTCGCGAGCGGCCGAGCACGAGCAGGTGCACTTGCGCCAGCTCCCGCCCCTGCTCGCCGGCGCGACGAGCGCTCGCGCGCAGCTCGCGGAGCATCTGGTGCAGCTGCCGCCGGTTGCGCGCGACGTGCTGCGAGGGCGAGCGTGCGAGATGGGTCAGAGTGCGAGCCCGGTCCACGATCGCGCGACGTCCTTGTCCGTGCAGGCGGCGGGCGGCTGCCGTGAGCTCGGCGCGCGCCACACGGCAGTCGATCGGCACTGCGGCCTCGGCCGCGTGCGTGGGAGTCGAGCAGGCGACCGCGGCGACATCGTCGATCAGCGTGCGATCGGTGTGGTGCCCGACCGAAGCGATCACCGGCACGCGCAGCAGCGCGACCGTCCGGCACAGCGCCTCGTCGCAGAATGCGAACAGATCGGCGAGCGACCCGCCTCCGCGCGCGACGATCACGACCTCTACCTCCTGCAGGGCGGCGAGCTCTGTGAGCGCGGCGGCGATCCGGGGAGCGGCGTGACGGTCCTGCACGGGCGCGAACGCCCACACCAGGCGACCGGCCCAGCCGCGGCGGCGCAGACCCGCCAGCACGTCGTCGCGCGCCTTGCCGCGCTCACCGGTGACGACGCCGATCGTGCGCGGCAGCACTGGTCGGGGCAACCGCTTCTGAGGCTCGAACAGGCCGTCGGCTGCGAGCTGGCGGCGCAGCCGCTCGAGCTGTGCCAGCAGATCGCCTTCGCCGGCAACCCGCAGCTCCGAGATCGAGAAAGTGAACGCCGGCGATGAGGTTGCGCTGCCGGCGTAGTAGTCGCAACCGCCGCCGACGACGATTCGCAGCCCGTCGGACAGAGCGACGCCGAGCCGCTCGAAGTCGCTGAGCCACATCGAGCACGGAACCGCGCCCCGTGCGTCGCGTAGCTCGAAGTACACGCGGGCGCGGCTCGATCGAAAGCCGAACACCTCGCCGACGAGCTGAACGCGCGCAAATTCGAGCAGACGGCGCTTGAGCTGTGCGGCGTAGCTGCCAACGGGATACGGGCCCGGCAGCCGGCTCTCGGGAATCGTGGTCGCGCGCGGATCTTCGAACGCCATCGGTCGCCGAGCCTAGCGGTTAGCATCCTTGAGCCTGTGGAGTCCACGACGGCAGCAGAGACGGGGCCCGTAGAGAGGAATCGTCGGTTCCGGATGTCCTGGCCGTCCAGTCGGTTCGGCCTGATCTACGGGACGATCACGGTCGGCGCGATTCTCGGCGCCGAGAACGCGGGCCGCGACGGCTACGCGGAGACGATCGAGGGACTGATCGTCGCGATCCTGCTGTTCTGGCTCGCGCACTCGTATGCGGTCTATACGGCGCACCGGATGGAGCGGACCGAGTCGCTGTCGTTCCGCGGCCTTGCCCACGCGATGTTCAGCGAGATGACGGTGATGGCGGGCGCGGCGGTGCCGACCCTGGTGCTGGTGCTGGAATGGCTGTTCGGGGTTCCGATCACCACCGCGGTCACGGTCGGAGTGTGGGCCTCGGCGGCCGTGATCGCGGCGATCGAGATCTGGATTGGGGTGCGCGGGCACCTCAAGCCATACGAGCTGGTCGTGCAGTCTGTGGTCGGGGTCGTGCTCGCGGTGCTGGTGATCGCGCTCAACAGCATCATCCACTAAGGAACCACCACCCGAGGCGCGGGGATCAGCGAGCGTCTGCCGCGAGGACCTCGGGATCCGCCGCCTCGCCCGCGCGGCGGTGGAAGTACTCGTGGAAGAACGGCCACGACGCGAACATCAGGACGATGCCAAGGATCAGGCCGCCGATGCCGACGAGGATCGGGGTCTGGATGCCGATCAGCGCCTTGGAGTAGTTGTTGCCGGCCTTGCTGTAGTAGCTGTAGGCCTTGATCGCGATCCCGAACAGCATCAGGCCGCCGAGCAACGGGATCAAACCGGCGAGGAAGAAGTTGCGCACGCTCTTGAACAGGTCGCGGCGGAAGTAGAACGCACACGCGATCCCGGTGAAGCCGTAGTAGAAGCAGACGGCGAAGCCGAGCGCCGAGATCGTGTCGCCGAGCACGTTCTGGCTCGGGTTGAAGGCAAGCAGCGCAATCGTCCAGACGATCGACAGGCCGCCCATCAGAAGCGTCGAGAAGCTCGGCGTCAGGAAGCGCGGGTGGACGCGGCCGAAGGCGGAGGGGATCGCCTTCCAGGCCGCCATCGACAGCGTGGTACGGGCTGTCGGGAGGATCGTCGTCTGCGTCGACGCCGAAGCCGAGGTCAGGACGGTGATGATCACGAGCTTGTCGATCGGCGAGCCGAACACGTTGTTGCCGAGCGCGCCCAGGACGTCACTGGAGTTGTTGGCGAGGAACGCAGTCCCGTGGTACGCCTGCGCCGCGGCGCTCACGAGCACGTAGATTAGGAGCAGGATCACGGTCGAGATGACCGCCGCCCTGCCCGGCGCGTGGTTCTTGTCGCGCGACTCCTCGTTAACAGCCACACCGGAGTCCCACCCCCAGTAGATGAAGATCCCCAGCAGGACGCCGTCGATCAGCGCTCCCCAGTTCAGGTCGAACGGGTTGAACCACGAGGCCGAAACGTGAACGGAATGAGCCGGGTTGTTCGCATAGACCTTGATCAACGCGACGATCACGAACAGCGCGAGCGTGAAGATCTCGATCGCCAGCAGGACGGTCTGCACCTCGGCGGAGAGCTCGATCCCGCGGTAGCAGATCCACGTCATCAGCACGATCCAGATAACCGACCCGATGATCAGCGCGACATTCGAGTTCTCGGCCCAATGCCAGCTGAAGAGCAGGAATGTGTAATGGCTCGCGATCGCTGCCAGCGACGCCATCACGATGATGTCCGCGAGGAAGATGGCCCAGCCGTTGATCCAGCCGATCTGCGGGCCGAACGCGCGCGTCACCCACGCGAAGGTTGTGCCGGCGTCAGGGTCGGCGAGGTTGAAGAAGCGGTACCCGACCGATACGAACAGGATCGGGATGAACGACACGATCAGCACCGCGGGAGCGTGGAATCCGACGCCGCCGACGGCGACGATGAAACCGAGCGTCGCCGCGAGGCTGTACGCGGGCGCCGTCGACGCGACCGCGATCACGAGGTTCGAGATGTAGCCAATTGCGTTCGGCTTCAGGCCCTTGTGGCCAGGCTCTGAAGAGATTGGCTCGACGGCCGACGGCTGGGCAGGGATCGCGGTGCTCTCCAACTCGGCGCGAAAGCTACGAGCGCAGGCGCCAACAAGCAAGGCGCCGGTTCACAAGAATGTCGTAGCGCCTTTGTACGAAATGGCCAACTCCGAAGCCGGTACGGTGGCCATTGATGCCCGAGGGAACCACACGATCGGTTCGCGTCGCGGTGCTCGGTGCGGCTGGGACGATCGCACCGGCGATCGTCCGCGACCTCGGAGAGTCCGACGAGGTCGCGAGCATGCTCCTGCTCGATCTAGACGAGGCGCGCGCCGCCGAGATCGCTGCTGAGCACGGCGGCGGCCGCGCGAGCGCCCGCGCGATCGACGCGCGGGCGGTGGGGGAGTTCTCGGCCGCGCTGGAAGGTGCCGATGTGCTCGTCAACACCGCCTCGTACCGGATCAACCTCGAGGCGATGCGCGCATGCCTGTCAGCCCGCTGCAACTATCTCGATCTCGGTGGGCTGTACTGGATGACGGGCAGGCAGATGGAAGTGGGCGAGGAGTTTGAAGAGGCCGGGCTGCTGGCCGTGCTCGGAATCGGCTCGAGCCCGGGCAAGACGAACCTGATGGCCGCGCGCGGAGTTGCGGAGCTGGGTGGCGAAGGCATTCAGTCGATCGAAGTGATGGCCGGCGGGCGCGACCCCGCCGCGCCCGCGGACGGTCGCCTGAGACCGCCGTACGCGCTGCAGACGCTGCTCGACGAGCTGACGCTCGCGCCGGTCGTGATCCGCGATGGCCGGCCTGTCGAGATCGAGCCACTCAGCGAAGGCGGTGCTGTCGACTACGGCGAGCCGATCGGGATCGGCGAGACGATCTACACGCTGCACTCCGAGCTGGCGACGTTCGCGCAGAGCTTCGGCTGCCGGACCGCGAGCTTCAGGCTCTCGCTCGCGCCGGCGCTGCTCGAGCAGCTACGAGCGCTGGTGCGGGCTTCCCGAGAAGACGTCGCCGCGGCTCAGCGGACGGCCGCTCGGGCCTCCTCGGAGACGGTCTCGGTGCACATGACGCGCGTCGTGGGGGCCTCCGGGAACACCGTCCTTGTGCGTGCCCTCTCGCGGCCCCACTTCGGGATGGGTGGTTCGGTGGTCTCGACGGCGGCGCCGGCAGCCGCGACCGTCAGATTGCTCGCGCGGGGGAGCCTGACCGCAGTCGGAGTCCATCCGCCCGAGCGGTGCATCGACCCGGGTGAGATGTTCGCGGAGCTCGAAACGCGCGGGTGCGCCTTCAGCGTCGAGGCGTCGTGAACGCGCTCACTTCGTGAGCACGCCGCCGCCGGACCGCTCGCCCCTGAGCAACGCGAGGTCGGCGTCGACCATCCCCGTGATCAATTCCTCGAAGCCGACCTGAGGCTCCCAGCCGAGCTCATCACGGGCCTTGCCCGCGTCGCCGATCAGATGCTCGACCTCGGCGGGCCGCAGGAACGCAGGATCGATCACGAGATGGTCCTCGATCGAGACGCCCGCGTGGTCGAACGCCACCTGCAGGCATTCGCGGACAGAGTGTGCCTTGCCGGTAGCGACGACATAGTCGCCCGGCTGCTCGCGCTGGAGCATCAGCCACATCGCGCGGACATAGTCGCCCGCGTAGCCCCAGTCGCGCTCGGCGTCGAGGTTGCCGAGACGCAGCTGGTCGCGCATGCCCAGCTTGATCGCCGCCGCATGCCAGCTGATCTTGCGAGTCACGAACTCCAGCCCACGGCGGGGGCTCTCGTGGTTGAAGAGGATCCCGCTCGAGGCATGAAGCCCGTAGGACTCACGGTAGTTGACCGTGATGAAGTGCCCGTAGACCTTGGCCACGCCGTAGGGCGAGCGCGGGTAGAACGGGGTTGTCTCGTTCTGCGGAACTGCCCTCACCTTCCCGAACATCTCGCTCGAAGATGCCTGATAGAAGCGCGCCTCAGGGCACACCTCCCGCATCGCCTCGAGCAGCCTGGTGACGCCGGTACCCGTGAATTCGGCGGTCAGCGTCGGCTGGACCCAGGAAGCCGCGACGTACGACATCGCCGCCAGGTTGTAGATCTCGTCGGGCCGCGCATCACGGAGTGTGTCGACCAGCGAGCGCTGGTCGAGCAGATCGCCCTGATGCAGCATGACTCGATCCCGGATGTGCTCGATCCGGTCGAACCTCTCGGTCGAGGAGCGGCGGACCATGCCATGGACCTCGTAGCCGCGATCGATCAGGAAGTCGGCGAGATAGCTGCCGTCCTGGCCGGTGATGCCGGTTATCAGAGCGCGTTTAACCATTGGCAGCTCCTTTCGTATCACGCATCGCGTGCTCTCGCAGCCAGTCCACAGTCTCCTCGATTCCGTCCTGGAGGTCGGTCGCAGCCTGCCAGCCGAGCACGGAGCTCGCTTTCTCGACCGAAGGCCAGCGGCGCTTGACATCGACCTCGAAGCTTGGAAGGTGCTCGAACTCGAGACCCTCGAGATCGTTGCCGCACGCCTGCCACACGCGCTGCGCGATCCCCGCGACGCTCAGCTCCTGCGAGGCGGAGATGTTGAAGTCCTCGTTCTCGCCGGCCGGGCTCGCCATCGCGGTTACGATCCCGTCGGCGATGTCGTCGACGTGGGTTAGCGTGCGCGTCTGCTCGCCTGACCCGAAGATCTGCAACGGACGCTGATTGAGGAGCGCCTTCCTGATCAGGTCGGGAACGGCGTGGGCGATCCCGGGTTCGCCGGGATCGGGCAGCTCGCCGGGGCCGTAAGCGTTGAACGGGCGGCAGATCGTGTACGTGAGGCCATGCTGGTCGTGGGCGGCACGTGTGTACACCTCGCCGGAGAGCTTGGAGAACCCATACGCCGAGCGGGGCACCGGGCACTTGTCCAGGTGGCGCTCCGTCGTCGGAAACTCTGTGGCGCGCTCGAACACCATCGACGAGGAGACGTAGACGAAACGCTCGATCTGCTGCTCGATCGCCGAGCGGACCACCGCGCCGGTGAGCGCGTTGTTGACCTCGGTCAGCGTGTACGGGAGCTTGTGGAAGTTCGCGATCCCACCGACGATCGCGGCGAGATGAATGATGTGGCTGCAGTCGGCCGCGGCAGCGGTGGCCGTGTCCGGGTCGCGCAGGTCGGCCGTGTGGATCTCGCACGCTTCGCGCATCCAGACACTGGGCTCGCGATGGTCGGAGACTCGCACCTCCCAATCGGGGTCGCGCAGGAGGCGCCGCACGACTGCGGAGCCGATCGTGCCGGCTCCGCCCGTGACCAGCACGCGGCTCACCTAGCGGAGAGCTCCAGGATCCGGGAGCGCCGCATGGGGTTGCGCGGGGACCGAGAGGAGAGCCGCGGACTCGACTCCGAACACGAATACCTGGCCCGTGCCCAGCGCATTCCAGGGATCGACGAGCAGGCAATCGGTCGAAGCGCGGGCGAGGATCTCACGCAGGGCGTCGGGTCCTTCGAACTCGGAGTGGTTCGTCGCGACGATCACCACGTCGGCGTCCTGGACAGCCTCGCTGAGCGTGGACGTCGGGGTGGATGCGTGAGGGTCACACACCTCGACGTCGGCGAGCTCGCGCTCGAGCAGGCGGATCAGCTTCGGCGAGAGCGAGTCACGCTCGTCGTCGGTGTCACGCTTGAAGGTCAGCCCGAGCACGGCGACCCGGCGCGATGCCAGGCCGCCGCCCAGGCGCCGCTTGATCCCCTCGACCAGGAACAGCGGCACCGCCTCGTTGACGCGCGAGACCGCGAGCAGCATGCCCGGTGCGTTGGAGCGCTCCTCGGAGAACGCGAAGTCCTTTCGCAGGCAGGTGCCGGCCGTCATGCCCGGCATTGCGATCCCGCCCCTCGGGTAATCGTTGTTGATCAGGTCGATGACCTCGAACACGTTTGCGCCGTATCGCTCACAGTCCATCATCAACAGGTTGGGCAGCGCGAACATCGTGTAGCGGAGGATGTTGGTCCAGATCTTGGCGAGCTCAGCCTGGACCGGCGTGGTCTTGACGATCGGCGCGCCGAACACCTCGAATGTCGCCGCGGCGCGATCCGTCGAGGCCTCTCCGACCCCGCCGATGATGCAGGGGAGGCTCGAGATCTCGTGCAGGAAGCGGCCCGCCGCGATCCGCTCCGGCGCGTGCGCCACGAACACGTCCTCGCCGATCCGAAGGTTGCGCCGCCGCTTCTCGATGTAGCCGGCAACGAACTCGGTCGTGCCCGGAGCGATCGTCGAGCGCAAGATCAGAGCGTGACCGGGGCGCAGCAGGGGCAGCAGGTCATCGACGGCCGCGCGCACCTGACTGAGGTCGGACTCCACGTGCGAGAACGAGGGAGTGCCGATCGTGATCACGATGTCGTCGGCCTGAGCGGCATCGGCGGCCCGCTCGGTCAGCTCGAGCCGCCCCGTCTCGAGCACGCGCTGGAGCAGTTCCTGCGTCCCAGTCTCCGCGAACGGCATCCGGCCGGCTCGCACGCATTCGAGGATCGCGGGGTCGTGGTCGATCCCGAGCACTCGCACACCGCGGTCGGCAAAGCACAGGGCCAGGGGCAACCCAACCCTGCCCAGGCCGATCACCGAGATGAAGCGCCCGTCGATCATGTTCATTGTTAAACGTACCCCCGAACCCAGAGATTCGGTGGCGCGGTGCGGTTAGTGTGGCGATTTGGGTGCGGCTACGGGGTGGCGGCTGCGGGCTGCTCGGGCTCGGTGACGCTCGGGAGCGGGGTGAGCCCCTCCTCGCGCTGATGACCACGAATCTCGCCGGAGAACGCGATCTTGTCGAGCCGCGCGACCTCGCGCTCGCCCTCGATCCGTGCGGGATGGTCCGGCGGCAAGCCGCGGATCAGCGCGCGGATCCGATTGCGCAGCTGCAGGGCGAAGTGGGGCGTCGATGCGCCCATCAGCTGGCGGACGTCGTCCACTGTCACCTGATGGCGCTCATTGACTCGATCGGGATGCTCTGCCTGGCTCATTTCTGCGGGACCACCTCCAGCAAGGTATCCGTTTCCGCCTGGACGGGGACGGAGATCGCGGTCTGGTCCCCGATCATCCAGCCATGGTTGTAGACGGCGGCGGTCGGGCCCTCCTGCGTGTATCCGGGAGTGGCGTAATTGAGGAAGAAGTTCAGCAGCGACTTGGGGAGCGTGGAGGCGTCGTCGATTAGGAGCTGCGGCCCGTACTGCCCGCTGGCGGACAGCGCTGCCGACGCAGGGGCATCCAGCGGCCGCGAGGCGTTGAGCAGCACGTAGCCGTGACCGGGGCTGCGCATCGCCCAGCCGAAGCTGTTTGGCACGTGTGCGCACGGCTGGCCGAACTGGCACGGCGGATCCCGGTAGACGGCGAACGCGACTGAGTTGTCGGCAGGATCCTGCGCGCCGACGCGCTTCACGCTGCCGTACTTGCCCAGCTGCTTGAGGACGCTGTCGGGGATTACGCTCGGCGGCCCGAGCACGTAGATATGTGGGCCTTGGTGGGCAAGCAGCGCCTGCTTGGTCGCATCCGGGATCCCGCTGCTGTTGACGAACAGGACCGGCTCGCCGCTCTCGGCCGCCCAGCCGGCCGCAGGCATCGCGTACGCGGGGCTGTCCGCGGAGGCGATCACCACGTCAGGGCTCACCTTGCCCGCCGCGGCAGTCGCGAAGCGGTCGATCGAAGCGGCCAGCGAGTACGGATCAGAGCCCTTGATGTCGACCGAACGCAGGCCGGATTGATTGGGCACCTGGCCGACCCGGATCAACTGCGCTCCGCCCGCGGCGCCATCTCCCGTCGGGGCGAGCGTCTTGAGCGCGTCAGCGGTGGCCGAGGGAAGCGTGTCCGGGCCCGACAGGAGGACTGGTGCGCGGATCGGCGGCGCCATCAGGACCGATGCCGCGACCGCCGCCTGCCAGTCGTTGGTCGGAGCGAGGGTGATCGCCGGCGGATGCGTGCCCGCCGCCGAGGACGGATACACCGCGAGCGCCACGCCTGCTGCATCGGCGATCGGATCGGCGCCGGCGACACGCGTGGTGTTCTTGGTCGCGACGGTTGGGAAGCCGAGCTTCTGCGACGCGTTGGCCTCCTTGGACTGGACGCCGGTCTGGGGTCCCGAGCCGCCCGTGATCAGCTGCGAGGTGCCGCCGCAGCCGGCGAGGGCGAGGGTGCCTGCGAAGGCTAGGAGCGCGAGGATGGGCTTGCGGCGAGGGGGGAGCATTGCGTCGGGAGAGCGTCGAAGGCGTTCCGTGCCTGCCGGACGTTAGCGCTGTAGTTGCACAAGGGACGCCAGTCGGATCTCTAGCGCAGTGTGAGGCCTTGTTCGTTCACCACTGGCCGTAGCCGGGTGACAGCTCAAAGACCTGGTATTTGCCGCCGAGACGCCGTGCCTGGTTGTAGTCGCGCAGCGCCGCGGTGTATCGCCCGCGCTCGGTCTCGATCCGCGCAAGGATCAGCCAGTGAACGTAATTGGTGCGCTCGTGCGAGATGGCGCGCTGCAGGTCGCGAGCGGCCTGGTCGAGCCGCCCTTCGGATTCGAACACCAGCCCCCGCTGAAGGTAGGCGCTCGCTGACCACGGCTCGGCCGACACCGCCCTCTGCGCCCACACAAGCGCCCCTGTGGCATCTCCCGCCCGTGCTGCCTGCTGACTACGCCTGATCTCCGTGGTGCTCACAAGTCCCGGCAGCTGGAGTGCTCCGGCGCCAAGCGCAAACACGACGCACGCGATGCGCACGGGCCAGCGCAGGCGCAGAGGACCGCGCGAGAGCCTCGCGCTGAGGATCGACACGCCCGCCAGCGCCAGCACCGTCACGCCTGTTAGCTGCCACATCCAGTCGACGCTTGCGGGCAGGAGATAGACGACGAACATTGAGAGCATCGAGACAGCCGCGGCGAGAGTTGCGGCACGCCGCGCGCGACGGCGGGCAACAATCGCGACGACGAGCGCGGCCGCGACCACCGCGACGATCGCTCAGGCACGGGCCGCGAGGTGCGCTCCGAACACGACGCCCGCGAGCACGAGCGCACCGATCGCTGTCGCCACCAGCCGCCGGGCGCTCGGCCGCGGGACCCTGACGCCGTCGATCTTCAGCGCTCTGGTCGCCACCGCAACGGCCGCGCATGCGGCGGACGCAAATGCCAGCGTTCCCACGACGCGCCCGGCGCCGCCGGTTCCAGTCGCCCGCGCGATCTGCGGCGAGCCGCGAACCGCCAGAATCGCGAGGCCGCTTCCGGCGGCTGCGATCGCGACATGGATTGTCGCCGTGACGCGGTCGCGGCTCGAGACGAGCACGACGACGACCGCGAGTGCGACCGCGGCCACCGACGCTCGCGAATAGGTCAGGTACGCCGCTAGGCATGCGACCGGAACCAGCGCCAGCGCCAGCGCACGGCGAACGTAGCCAGGGTCATGGCTGCTCCATGCCAGCCCGATGGCCACCGACATCGCCGCCCAGGCGCCGACGGCATTCCAGTAGCCGAACGGGTAATCGAGGCGGTCGGAGCGGAACACGAGCGCGGCGTGATCGACTGGGAAGGCAGACGGGTCGAGCCGGCTGGCAACCGCGAGGGCGCACACAAACAGGGCGGCGGATCCAACTCCCATCGCAGCGGGGCGCCAGATTCTTCGGTCGATGACCGCCGCCAGGAGCACAACCAGCGCGACATAGTCGAGCACGCGCACGAGCTCAGCGGTCGTTGACTCAGCGCTCTCGGTCCAGAGCAGGCTGAGGGCGGTCCAGCCGGCATACACGAGCAACGCACCGATCGCCGCGAGCATGAGCGGGTGTGGACGCGCTCGCGGCAGCAGGCCCAGCCCAATGCCGAGCGCGAGCGCAAGCGCGTCGACGATCGAGCGCGAGTTCGACTTGCTGCAGGCGGCCGGCGCCGACAGCGTGCGCTTCGACATCTTGTGGACCGCGGTCGAGTGGAGTGGCAAAAGGCCAGTACGACGCGAAGGCGCTCGCGTGGCTCGATTGGGTATTTGCGCAGGCTCAATCCCACGGCCTCAACGTGATCCTCGATATCTGGTCGACGCCGTGCTGGGCCTCGTCGGCGCCCGTGACGATGACACTCGGATGCACCTACGGGTGGTGGTCGCGCCCGGTGAGGTACTACCCGCCAAAGAACGCTCAGGACTACGCCGACTTCGCGGCGTTCGCGGCGTTCGCGGCGAAACGCTGGGCGCCGGAGCTGGCCGCGGTTGAGCTCCGGAATGAGCCGAACGGCAACTTCTTCTATTCACAGGACAAGGCCGGTGACTACGCACGACTCGTGCGGGTCACGGAGGTGGGATGGTCCTCGGCGACCGTCGGTCTCCGCGCGCAGGCCGACGACGTCACGTCGGTCCTCAGGCAGCTCGCCGCGCTGCCGTACGTGTCTGCGACCGAGCTATACGAGCTGCGCGATGAGGCCTTCAATTCTCTCGCCCCCGCAGACAATTTCGGGCTGATCTTTGACAACTTCTACCCGAAGCCCGCGTGGTACGCATTCGTGTCCAGTCTCGCTTCGTCGGAAGGAACCTGACGTAGGGGCTAAATGAGGGGCCGGGCCTTCCGATCGTCGTGGTCAGCCCATGCACACGCGAACTCGGATGTTCGGCTCGGCGTCACGGTGATGCTGACCAATCTCGCCGCGCTCCGGCGGCCGTAGGTCGCTACGCTTCAAAGGCTCGTCCAGCCACCCGCAGAGGAGGATGCGATGCCGGGTCTTTCCGGGCGCATGTCCACGGTAGTCAAAGCGAAGATTTCCAAGCTCCTAGACCGCGCCGAGGATCCTTCCGAGACGCTCGACTACAGCTACCAGAAGCAGATGGAGCTGCTGCAGAACGTCAAGAAGGGGATCGCGGACGTCGTCACCTCCAAGAAGCGACTCCAGCTTCAGGAGGAGAAGCTCAAGCAGCAGGTCGTCAAGCTCGACACGCAGGCGCGTCAGGCGCTGGCGGCGGGCAACGAGGAGCTCGCGCGTACCGCGCTCGAGCGCAAGAACGTCATCCAGACCGAGCTGCAGTCGCTCGACTCGCAGATCGGTCAGCTCGAGCAGCAGCAGGAGCAGATGACCGCCTCCGAGCAGAAGATGCGCACCAAGCTGGAGCAATTCCGCTCCAAGAAGGAAGTCATCAAGGCGCAGTACTCGGCCGCCGAGGCGCAGGTCCGGATCTCCGAGGCCGCGACCGGTGTCGGCGAAGAGATGGCCGATGTCGGTTTGGCGATGCAGCGCGCAATGGACAAGACCGAGGACATGAAGGCGCGCGCCGACGCCGTCGGCGAGCTGGAGCAGGCCGGAACGTTCGAGGATCTGACCGCGCTCGGCCCGGGCGAAGATGACATCGACCGCCAGCTGCGCGAGCTTTCGAGCTCATCCGAGGTCGACGCAGACCTCGCCAAGATGAAGGCCGAGCTTGGGTCCGGCTCCCCCTCCGCGGGCGAACTCGGGGCGGGCACCAGCGAGAGCGGCGACGCGACCTCCGGCGGCGGCGAGGGTGCTGGAAGCTCCGCCGCGGGCACCGGAGGTTCCTCCGCGGGCGCCGCAGGCTCAGGCGAGGGCGCAGGCGCGGCCAAAGAGCAGGCGCAGTGATCGTGCGGATCGCTACCGAGGGCCAGTACGAGGTCACCGACGGCGACGTCGCGAAGCTCAATCAGCTGGACAACGAGGCAGTCGCGGCCTGTGACAGCGGGGACGAGGAGCACTTCCACGAGGCGTACTCGCGGCTCCTGACATGGGTGCGGACCAACGGCCAAGCGGTCGAGGACGACTACCTTGGTGGCTCGGACGTGATCCTTCCGCCGCCCGACGTCTCGGTCGAGGAAGCGAGGGCGGAGTTCAGCGGCGAAGGTCTGATCCCGGGCTAGGGTCGTGATCTCTGGGCGCGGCGGATCCCGCCCGCGGCGCTACCGCGCGCAATCAGTTCTTACCCCCGCTGATGCCATGCTGTGGCGCGGGGGCTGCGCCCACGGTCGAGCTGGGATTCGAGATGCTCGGCTGCGACGGTGGGCTCTGCGTGGTCGCCGGCGGCGGTGACGAGGATGGCGCCGGCGAGGACGGCGCCGGCGAGGACGGTGCTGGCGTGAAGCTCGCCGGGGTTGTCTGCGGCGGTGTGCTCGCCGTGGTCTGGGTGAACGTCGCGGACGAGGTGGTGGTCGGCGGCGCCGCCGTCGCGGCGGTCGTCGTCGTGTGATGGCGCGGCTTGTGCACGGCGGTCGCACGATGGCGCGGTGCGTGCGTGGCGGTGCTCGTGGTAGTGGACGACGTGATCGCCACCTGCTGGGCGATGCGTGGGGGCGCCGTCGCTGCCGGTCTGCTGCCGCCCGATCCCGACAGGAGCACGATCGCGAGAATCGCTCCGGCGATCACGGCCGGCACGGCGATCAGCGCAGGACGGATCCGCCTGCGGCGCTCCCCCTGCGCCGCAAGTGCCACGGGTGCAGCAAGCGGATGACCGAGCTCGCGAGACCACAGTCGCTCTGCATCGATCATCCTCGCCTGGACGTCCGGGCAGGATTCGCAATGGTCGAGATGTTGCTCGAGAGCGTCGAGGTCGTGCTCGTCGATGAGACCGTTCAGACGAGCCGCGAGTAGCCGCGGCGTCGCGGCGCATTCGGGAGCGCTGCGCGGGTCATCGGCGATCTCGGAAGAGAGATGTCTGGCGGCGACCGCGCGCGTCAAAGCGGCGAGGCGCAGCTCCTCCTCGTCAGCGGGGACCTCCGCGAGGGCACCGGACTCCACCTCGAACGAGGACCACGCGTCCACCGCGGCCGCGGCCGCGGTGGCTCCGCAGACCGCGCCGCAGTACGCCTCGACAGCAGCCTTGCGGGGATCCGAGACGACTACACGCGGCTCGGCGGCGGCCATCGGTGGAGGCTCGTCCGCTTCGAGCGCATCGACAAACGCCTGCTCTGCGTCGAGCATCTGCCGCTCGACCGCGAGGCACCGCTCGCAATCGCGGAGATGGTCCCGAAGCTCATCTCGCTCGGCAACGTCGATTTCGTCGTTGGCACGTGCCGCGAGCAGCTCGCTCGCCCGGACGCAATCCGCATGACGCTCGGCCGCAAGGCTGTGGACGAGCTTGTCGCGCCAGCCGTCCGCATGTATGCCGCTCATCGGAGCCTCGGCGGCGACGGTCCGGGCGATGCGCAACAGCTCGAGGTTCACGCTGTGCTCGTCCGCGTTCGGACGGCGCTGGATCCTGGTGGCGAAGAGATCGACCGCCTCCGCAGCCTTGACGTCAGCCAGCGCCGGATCGCAGAAGCGATCGCAGTACGCCTTGACCGCACGGACCCGTCGGTGGTCGACCTCAGGAGGGGTTACGGGCGCCGGCGGACGTTCGTCCGGTGGGAGCCACTGCTCGGCAGCGTGGTGCCTGTCCTCGCGCGCTGCCCCGTAGCGAAGCTGGTGGTCCTCGAACGGGATCCACGGGGTCGGATCCGGCTTCGCCTGAGGGGCATGCGGGTCCCAGAAATCTGTGGCTCCCTTGGCCACGCCGTTTCCGTTGGCCACGTCCGCGCCGGATCGAAGCTCTTGCCACTGCTCGAGCTGGGGCGCGGGCTCGGGCTCAGGATCGGTCGCGGGCTCGGACTCGGACTTGGGCTCGGGCTCGGACTTGGGCTCGGACTTGGGCTCGGGCTCGATTGGGCTCGGACTCGGGCTCGGGCTCGGGCTGGAGGGCGGACGCGGACGCGGGCTCGGACTCGGGCTGGAGCGCGGACTCGGGCTCGCGCTGGGTCGCGGGCGCCGGCGCCACCCACGCCGCCGCCGGGTCCCCGCCCGGCTCAGGCTCCGCGGCGCGAAATTCGTCGGCGGGCGGTTCGTACGCCGCGGATGGCGGCGGGGCCGACTGCGGTCGGCGCAGCAGCGGTCCGAGCAGCCCCCCACGGCGTTGGCGGACGACGCGCGTCGCTCGATCCAGAGGATCGCTCTGACTCACCGGGCCCTCCCGACCTTCACGGCACCTGCCCCGTTCATGACAGCGCGCAGGTTACGCGCTGAGCAGGCGGCCTGCGCCAGTTGGGACACTGAAAGGGGGTGCGGTTGTCGTGCCCGGGGGAACCGGCGTGCGGTGCAAACACCCGTTGCTATGCTGGCCGCGCGGGAAGCGGTGAGGCCCAACCGGCCGTGTGCGACCTCTCGGGGGAGATGCGGCGTGAGGTGCCACTTGCCGCTCTGATTTCACTCCACAACAAATCAACGGCATGAGTACATCGACTCCTGACGCTCCGCGTTACGCCACGTTGCGTGACTACGTGAGAGTGATACGCAGCAACCGGCTGCTGATCCTCGCGATCACACTCGCCTGTGGGGTCGTGGCATTCGCGCTGACCGCGCGTGAAAAGAAGACCTATCAAGCCCAGGCCTCGGTGTTCTTCCAGGACACCACTCAGTACGCGAATCTCGTGGGCACGCAGGTCGGGCCAAGTCTTCCCGACGTCACCCGAGCTCAGATCAACGCTCAGAAGGTGACGAGCATTCCTGTGCTTGATGAAGCGAGGAAGGAACTTGGCCTGTCACATTCGCGCGCGGGTCTGGGTGGCTCGGTGAGCACCGCAGTCAACGCACAGACGAACGCCGTCGTGATCCAGGCGACTGCAGCAACGGCGGTGGTCGCCGAGCGGCTGGCAAACACGTTCGCCCAGGCAACGCAAACCGTGGTACGTAACCAGACCCGCAGCCAGTTCAAGCAGCTGCTGGCGGGCGCCAAATCCGAGTTCTCTCAGCTGATCAACACGCCGAACAATTCGGTCACACGGGCCGCGTACGTCGAAAGGATCGGGACTTTGCAGTTTCTTGCGCAGACCGCCGATCCCGTCCAGATCGTGCAGCAGGCGTCGCTTCCGACTACGCCGGCGGGTCCGAGGACGCTGCGCAACACGATCATCGGGCTGCTGCTCGGCCTGACGATCGCGATCATCGCCGCCTTCGGACGGGACGCGCTGGACCGCAGGCTTCGCAGCGCCGGCGAGATCACAGGGGAGCTCGGCTGGCCGATCCTCGGCTACGTTCGCGAGAGCGCATTCGGTGCGCCGGTGTTTCTGAGCAGTAACCGCAACACCAACTCCCAGGCGGCCGAAGGCGATCGCGAGTCGTTCCGGATCCTGCGTCAGAACATCCGGTTCCTCAATGTCGACGACGCGCCAACGTCGGTCGTCGTCACGAGCGCGCTTCCCGAAGAGGGAAAATCAACGGTCGCGTCGTCTCTCGCGTGTGCCAGCGCTGCGGCCGGAGCGCGCACGCTGCTGGTGGAATGCGACCTCCGCCGGCCGTCACTAGGGCGGCAGTTCGAGCTCAAGAGCAGGCCCGGGTTGAGTGATTTCCTGCTCGGCGACGCGTCACCGTCAGACATCCTCCAGATCGTGACGCTTCCGAGCGTGGCGCCTGCAGGTGCGGCTTCCGTCAACGGAAACTCGGCGATCAAGCCTCACGGGATCGATCCGGGCCACAGGCGACTCGTCTGCATCGCCGCTGGCCGTCCGATACCGGAATCGGCGGAGTTGCTGAACTCGGAGCGCTTCAAGCAGTTCCTGCGGGAAGTCGAGTCCGCCTACGACCAGGTGATCCTCGACGCCAGCCCGCTGCTCTCCGTCGCTGACACTGCTGTGTTGCTGCCCGAGGCTCAGGCCACGCTGATCTGTGTGCGGGCGGGCCGAACCACACACGATGAAGCGTCGGCGTTGAAACTCGCCGTCGATCGCCTTCCGCACCGGCTGATCGGGGTGGTCGTCACGGGCGTGCGGCCCGGTGCCGAGCACGACCTCGGTTATTACTCCAACGCGTACGCCTACGAGGCCGCGGCTCGCTGAGCCGCCATGGGCGGCCGGCGCTGATCAGTCCGCGCCGTCCGCTGCTGGCTTACGCAGAACCAGCTGAGCGAGTCCCAGGCCGATCACGAGCCAGCCGGCGATCGCCGGAACTCCGTCGGCAAAGGCTCCAGCGCCTTCGAGGACGAAGAACGAAACAGCGGTCCCCGCTGCTCCCAGTGCGATCGTCGCCCGGCGCGGGTCTCTGAGCACCAGCCCTCCCCGAGCCAGTCCGGCGGCCAGCAGGACCAGCGCGAGGGCAAACACCGTCATCACCGTGAATCCCTGCTCGAGCGCGATCTTGAGAAAGCCGTTGTCGACGCTGAAGCCCGTCACCGGGAGGATGTAGGTGGTCGGAGGTGCGTTGGAGGTATATCCGGCCGGCGCCGTTCCCAGTCCGTACCCAAACGGATGACCCGTCAGATCGTGGAGCGCGATGCCCCACTTGTACTCGTGGGTTGACACCGAAACATCATTCGTGTCACCAGTTAGCAGCGCCACGTAGCTGTGCCCCTTTGCACTACCGCCTCCCAGCGAATACGCGGCGATGCCGATTGCCGCCACCGCCGCCACAGCTATGGCAGCCACGCCGAAACGAGCGCCGGGAAATGCCCGCGGCCGTGAATGGAGGACGGCAACCACGAGAGCTGCGATGCCGACCGCGAACGCCGGCGCCCGGACCTGCGAGCCGAACAGCCCGATCGCGAGCAGGGGAAGCGCGAGCCAGGCGAGCAGCCTCGTTCGTCCCCGCATGCCGAGCGCGCACGACAGGCAGAACGGGATCATCAGTGCTGTCCACTCTGCTAGATCGGGGCCGCTGACGAACGACCCGATGTCCTTCTGCTTGCCGTTGACGAAGTTGTAGAGGGAACGACTCGCCATCGCCTTCTCGAGCGAAGACGGCCCGATGATCAGCCGCAACGTCGAATAGGCCCCGACGAGCAAGGCCGCCACCATCAACCAGCGCACGATTCGCAGGTGAGTGTCCGTGGACAATTGTGAGAAGGCGACGACGAACAGTGTCGTCATGTAAAGCGGCGCGAGCTCCCAGCCACCCAGGGCGACGTGGGGGTTATCTGCCAGTACTACCTGAACCGCGCTGATGACCACATAGGCCGCGGCCATCAAGACACCAAAGGGGAAACTCATCCCCTCCCGGCGTCGCGTGATCACCAGCCGGGCCACGGCCGCGAGCCACAGCGCTAGAAACAGCAGTGTCAACGCCCGCTTGTACGGGAACGAGAGGTACGCGCTGAGTGATCCAAAACTCGCCGTTATGCCTATCACCACGACCGCCCCGATTGCCGGCCATCTGTAGACCACCCAGGTGAGCGCGATCACCGCGGGGATTCCTGCGACCAACGATGGGTCCCCGACGGCCTGCGGGGTGAGCAAAAGGATCACGGCAAGGATCGCGCTCCATCCCGTCGCGACACGCAACAAGGTCGGCGCGGGACGGTGGGAAAGCGCCCAGAAGAGCGCGAGGGCGACCGGTGGCGCGATCAGCAGAACGTCGAGCATCCTCGAGGAGACGTGGGCACCGGCCGCACCCAGTGATGCAGCCGTCATGGCCGCCGTCCACGCCAGGCCGGCGCCCGCGAGCGCGATGGCTCGCGAGGACTGGTGCGGGCGATGTGAGCGACCGAAACCCGTGATCAGGTGGCGCACGGACGTTGGGCTCAGGGAGTCTTCGATCATCGCGGCTCCTGGACCACGACGGTCCCGTACGTCGTACCGCCGGACCGGCCGCTTGGTGCGAGGATCGGGACCCTGAGCACCGGCGCTGCCGTCAACTTCACGGCGCGGCTTGCCCGGTACAGCGCAACCGTGTACGCGGATGACTCTCGGCGGGACACCTCGACGAAGCCGGCGATCGGTGGGACAGAGGAGACCTTGATCGGGTCAACCCCGGATGCCGAAGCAAGGCCGATCACCGCCAGCTCGCGCACACCCGGTTCGTTCGATGATGGCGCCCGGATTCCGGCGAGGTAGATGCTGAGCGGAACAGCTCCTCGGTATGCGGGAACCACCACCACCGCTCGTGGCCCAGTGGCCGGCCCCAAGGCGGC
Source organism: uncultured Solirubrobacterales bacterium (assembly GCA_963824755.1). Lineage (GTDB taxonomy): Bacteria > Actinomycetota > Thermoleophilia > Solirubrobacterales > Solirubrobacteraceae > Palsa-465. The sequence continues at coordinate 199,427 of CAWGQT010000037.1, forward strand.
GGCCGCCTGTCGCCATGGGGTTCGCTGCCATCGGATGTCGCTGTCGACGACCACGATCGCAACGAGCCACACCAGGCAGACCGCGATCGCTGCCGCGATCCCAGCGCGCCCGCGCGAGAGCCCAATCGCAGCCGCCACGAGAAACGGCACAAGGATCGCCAGGAAGTTGCGTGTGAGGACGAGATCGACCCCCGCCAGGGCCATGAGCAGTGGAACGAGCAGCGCCGCCGACCCGATCCCCAGGCAAACGACGGCTGCCCGTCCCGACAGCGACCCCGTGCGTCCGCGGAGCAGCAACCATCCGGCCACGAGCATCATCACGAGCACGATCGAGAGCAGAACCGCTGCGTGAGGCAGGGCGTACCCGAGCAATAGCTCGCGTGGGATCTGCACGATCCGCGTCCGGAGTGGGGTGAGGCCAGTGAACGAGTATTTCTCGGGTGAACGCTGATAGAGCGCAAGTGGTGCGAGCGCCAATGCCGCTGCCGCCGGGATCACCATCGCCTTCCAAAGCATCCGGCGCGGACGCGGCGATGTCCTGATGAGCACCAGCGCTTCGGGAACGATCAGAAAGAACGCGAAGTAGTGAGTGGCCAGTGCAAGCGCCGAGAAGACGCCCCACAGCACGAGGTTGGTCGTGTATCTCCGGTCAGCCCGGCCGTCTGCATAAACCCGGGCAAAGCACAGAAATGCGAGCGCAGAGAACAGCGCAAGCAGTGCGTATGCCCGCGCCTCCTGTGAGTACCACAGCAACAGCGGATTCAGAGCGGTGAGAGCGCCCGCGATCAGTCCCGCTCGACGTGAGGCCAGCGCCTTCGTCGCCAGATACATGACCGGTACGAGCAGCGTCGCGGCGAGCGCGGAAAGCGATCGCAGCCCGACCTCACCGAACCCGAAGATGCGCGCCCATAGCCACGCCAACGCGTAATAGAGAGGTGGCGTCTGCTCGCTTCCGGGGATCTTCCCGAGCATTCCGCCGAAGGTGTGATGAAGCAACGAGAGGGTGACCGACTCGTCCTCATCGAAGCTCTGAACATGGAGCGTCGCGAACCGCAATGCAGCGGCCGCCAACGTGATCAACGCCAGGACGACCAGCTCCCGCTGCCGCACCCGAACTGCCGGGTCCGCGGGCGCGCGGAGAGGCTCCCGCTCCTGGACCAGTTGCTCCACCAGCATCCCGCACTGGAAGGTACCGAAGCTGACGTGCGCGACTACCCGGTTCCCTGCGGCAAAATTCGCGCCCTCGATGACCGCGACGCAGACCGACCAGCTCGCAATCCTGTTCGTCTGCCAGGGCGACCTGGCTGGGCCGAGCGAGAAACAGATGATGGGCTATGCACAGCGGCTGGCGGCAAGAGGCCACCGCGTACTGCTCGCGTTCGGTGGCAGCGTGGAGCGCTCGCGTCGCGAGGGTCTGGAGATCACATCCGGGATCGAGATGACCGAGTACCGGTTCGCGGGAAGGCGGTTGCGTGAACAGGATCGGCGTGTGGCAGTGGGTTTCAAACCCGACGTGATCCATGCGGTCAACTCACGCGTGCCGACAGCAGCGGCCGCCTCCGACTACGGCGGCGTTACAAACGCACCACTGTTCGTTCACTTCGAGGACAACGAGTGGAGTGCTTGGCAGGGAGTACCGGGAGAGTCGCTCTACCACAGAATCGGGCGACATGTCAGACGCATCGAGAGCATCGTGCACCCGGCGAGCTGGCCTCACTCCACCGCTGCAACCAGACGGTGGGTGCGGCTCCGTGCCGCGGCGCTGGATGCATTGACGCCAGAGCTATCGACCGAGGTCTCGCGCCGGATCCGGCGCGAGTGCACAACCATGTTCCCGGTCTCGCCGATCGTCGCGGACACGAACGTGACGCGATTCGAGCTGCCGCCTGAGCTCTCCGAGATGCCCCTGGCGGTAGTGACCGGCACGATCTATCCATTCTCGCTGGACGACACCCGTCAGGGCCTGCGCGCGGTTGCGGAGGTTCAGCGCCGCGGGCACGCTCTCTCCTACCTTCATCCCGGGAATGTCCACGCCAGGATCGATCCAGCCGCATTGGCCCTGGACGCGGGGCTGGCGCCCGGAACGTTCGCCTTTCCAGGTCTCATCCCGTACGCGGGCGTGCCCAGCCTGCTGTCGCACGCGGATGTCCTTCTCCAGCCTGGCGGACCCACGGAGTTCAACCGGCTGCGGCTACCGTCCAAGCTGCAGGCTTACCTCGCATCGGGCACACCGACGATCACCTTCGCGGCGGGCTTTGGCGCGCTGCTCAGCGATCGTGAGGAGGTGCTCAAGATTCACTCGATCGATCCTCGTGAGCTCGCCGATCGGATCGAGGAGGTATTGACGGACCGGGGGCTGCGCGCGACGTTGTCGGCTGGCGGCCCCTGTGCAGCGAGGCGGTTGTTCGATCCCGAGCGCAACACCGACGCGCTCGTCGAGCACTACCGGCGGCATTACACGACCTAGTGTGGCGCCAGCCGACCGCCGTTGGCCGCGCTGCGCTCGGTGCGCGCTGCGAGCTGCGCCCGAAGCTGGGCGACCTCGCGGGAGGCATCGCGACGTAGCAGGATCCGCGCTCCGGCACGGGTGGCGAAAGCCATCGTCTGAGCGGCGTCGTCGAGCACCATCGCTCGCCGACCGAGATGGCGACCGACGACATCGCGGCGCAAGCGCGCGAACAGCTCGTGCGGTTCGCCGCCGTAGGCCGGAAGCGTCGAGTGGCTCCCGTAGTGGCGTACGTGGACGTCGGGATGCAGCTCGGTGGGGATCCCCGCCCTCGCCGCTCGCAAAGCGAGGTCGAGGTCCTCACAGAACATGAAGATGCGCTCGTCGAATGGTCCGAGCTCTCGCAGCAGCCGCGTCTGCGCGACGAGGCATGCGGCGATCGCCCAACCCACCTCTCGCGTTTGCTCGGAGCGCCACGGGTCGGCGCGCATGCGCAGTGCCCGGGGAAGCGCGAGCGGGTGAATGAACGCCGGCAAAAGGGCGCCAAACGTTCCGGGTGGTGGATGGGCGCTGCGCTGAATGCTGCCGTCGTGGTTGAGCAACCGCGGGGCGAGCAGCGCCCGCCGCGATCGAGCGAGTTCCACCAGCCTCATCAAGCCATCATCGAGAAGCTCGACGTCGGGGTTGAGGAGCACGCAGACATCCGACTTGAGCTGTGCAATCGCAACGTTGTTGGCGATCCCAAAGCCGGGGTTGTCCGGTCGGTCGATGATCGTGGCTCCCCGCGCACGCGCGATCTCCACGCCTGCATCCGTCGACCCGCTGTCGACGACGATCAGCTCGGGCGCCGGATCGATGTACCGCTCGAGCGAATCGAACAGCGCCGGCAAGTAGCGCTCGGAGTTATGGATGACGATCGCTGCGCCAAACGGGGGAGCCGTGCCGGTCATGTCGTCGGAAACAGTAGCCCTGCTGCAGCTAGCGAGCGCCCAGTCGCCCCAGCCGGAAGTCACGCCATCCCGCGAGCGCGGCGCGGGCGTTGCGCGCAGGGTTCGCTCCCCGTCGCGCGTGAGCGATATTGGCGAGCAGCACCTCCGCCTCACGCGCGAGCGCGCGGGATCTCGGCAGCGGGGCATGCCGTTCACAGACGACCAGCATGTTGCGCGTGTGGTAGTAGGCGCTGAGCGGCGAATGGTCCCCACCGCTGGAGGCCGAGACGGCATGCCACAGGCGAGCATCCAGCGCCACGTAGTTGGTTCGCCCCGCGGCCCTCATTCGCAGGGACCAATCGATGTCCTCGAGGCGCAGGTACAAGGTCTCCTCGAGACGACCGACCTCGTCGACGGCCGAGCTTGAGACCAGCATCGCCTCGCCCGATGACGCCACGATCTCCCGTACGCCCTGGAGCCGTCGATCTGCACGCTCTCCGACGTGCAACGGCCGGCCAGGATGCCCGCGGCGTGGGTCGAATGCCCATCCTGCGCTCAGCACTCGATCTCGCGTACCGAGGCCGAGCACCAGGGCGCTGACGATCCCCGCGTTCGGCCTCGCTTCGGCCACCTCCACCAGCTTTTCGACCATCTGACGGTCGACGATCGTGTCGTTGTTGAGCAGCAGCACGTAGTCGGCGCCGATTGCCTGCGCGCACTCCATGCCTACGTTCATGCCACCGGCAAACCCCAGGTTGGACGTGGTTGCAAACGTGATCGCTTCCGGATAGGCCTCACGGACCTCCGGTCCGATGTCGGTGGCGGAAGCGTTGTCAACGACGATCATCGTGAGGCGGGGCCAGGTCGAGGCGTCGAGCGAGTCCAGGCACGCGAGCGTGTCCTCGCGCCCGTTGAAGTTGAGCACTACGACGCCGACATGCGGGACCGGGTGTGCTGCGCTCACCGTTCCGCGAGCTGCATCAGCAGCGCGTCCGTTCGCGCTGCCGCAGCTCCCCAGGTCGCTTCCGTGGCACGCTGAAACCCGGCGTGCCGTAGCCGCACACGCACTCCGGGGCCGGTTGCCGCGCAGATCACCGCGGCGGCGATTTCGGACGGATCATCAGGATCGACCAGCAATGCTGCGTCTCCACACGTCTCTGGCAGCGCGGCCCGATTTGCGGCCACCACCGGAGTGCCGCACGCCATGGCCTCGAGGCAAGTGAGACCAAACCCTTCGTATCGAGACGGGAGTACGAAGGCCTTTGCTCCGGCGTACAGACCGGGGAGATCCTCGTCGGGTACGTACCCGAGCGGGCGCATCCCGCTGACCGAGGTCCCGTTGGAGATGTGACGCTTTCCGCCGCCTGCCCACACCAGATCGAATCCGAGATCTCGCAACTGCTGCGCCGTGGGGCCGAGCGCGCCGAGATTCTTACGAGGATCGTCGGTCCCGACAGTCAGGACGTACGGTCGTTTAAGCCCATGGCGCTCGCCAACGCGCTCGGAGTCGACCTCGGCGTGAAACCGCGAATCGACGCCGCCGGGGATCACCACGACCTTCTCCGGATCGAGTCCGCCCAGGTTCACAAGCTCACGACGCGAAAACTCCGAGACGGTGACCACGGCCAGCGCTCGCCGGGCACACGCGGTTCCGAAGCCGGCATGCCAGGTGCGGTAAGCGCGCGAGTAGCCGCTGGTGTTGCGCAGGACAGCCGCGTCGTGAAGCACGACGACATTGCGAGGCCACAGCCACGGCGCCAGGTTCGCGGGTGACCACACCAGCGCCGCGCGCATGCGGGCCGCCGCCGCCGGCAGCACGAACTGTTCCCACGCCTGGCCGGCGCGGCTGTCGAAGCCGTCGGGTGGATCGAGCATGCGATACCGGTCGGGGCGCATCTCGAGCAGACGAGGGATGACCTCGACAGCCCAGCGCTCGACCCCTGTGATCTGCGCCCTTCTCGCCACACGACCGTTCAGTACGAGCGGTCCGTCAGACATCGCGCGGCGATACTAGTCGTGGGATTGGCTTATTGCGCCGGTAGGGCAGCTGGCTCGTGTCCGATCGCGGTTCTGTAGCTTGGGCGCGGGTTGCCGCTCGGGAGGCAGTTTGCTGGAAATGGCGGCCCGGCGTGACCATGGCAACAAAGCATCAGATCCGATCGTCTCGTCCGGCCGTGAGCGTGGTGATGCCGTTTCTCGGCGACCGCGAGGAGGCGACGGCCGCGCTCGCAGCGCTCTCCTCGATCGAGCGCCGACCGGACGATGAGATCGTGGTTGCGGACAACAGCCCGGAGCTTGTCATGTGCGCGGCGGCCAAGAGTTTCCACGGCATCACAGCCGTCCCTGCCAACGAGCAGCAGTCGGCCTACTACGCGCGCAACGTGGCCGCCGGCGCCGCGCGGAACCGCTGGTTGCTGTTCACCGATGCCGACTGCATTCCCGAGCCGGACATCCTCGACCGCTATTTCGTCGAGGGGATCGACGACGCCGAGGGCGCGATCGCTGGGGAGGTGATCGGAGATCCCCGCCAGCAGCCGATCATGGCGCGCTACCAGCGCGATCGCGGCTACCTGCAGCAAGGGCGTTACGTGAACTCGAAGCGGCCGTACGCCGTGACCGCCAACCTGCTCGTGCGCGCCTCGGCGCTCGAGTCTGTCGGCGGATTCCTCGAAGGCGTCCTGTGTGACGAGGACACCGACTTCACGTGGCGGCTGCAAGACGCGGGGTGGCGGCTGGGCTACCGGCCGCAGGCGAGGGTCGCGCACCGCTTCAGGGAGTCGCTGCCGTCATTCGCGCGGATGATCCTCAGCTACGCCGCGGGCCGCGCCTGGCTGAACCGTCGCTACGCCGGCGCATATCCCGAACCCGAGCCGCTTCGTTCGATCCTGAGGGCGGTGGTCGCGTCGATCAGATGGTGGCTCGCCGGCGACCACGACAGGGCCCGCTTCCGGGCGATCGACGCGATCGTGATGACTCTCGACCGCCTAGGCGGCCTGAGAGACAACGGCGTCCGCATCGAAGAGCGGTCGCATCGACGGGCCGATGTCGTCGTCCTGACCGACGTATTCCCCGATCCGTCGGCGACCGCGATCGTCGAGCTGCTCGCAGCGCTCACGCGGACCGGCTGCGTGCCGCGGATCGAGGCGACGAATCGTCCCGGCCGGCAGGATCTCAACGCGGCGCGTGCGTACACCACGAACTATCGCGAGGACCAATCACCGCTGGTCGTCCTGCGCTCGTTGATCTGGCTCTGGATGCGCGATCCGCTTCGGACCCTCGCGGAAGTTCGGACGCAGCAGCCGCCGCTGCGCGAGATAGCCCCGATCGTGGTTCGCCTGAAGGTGGGCGGCGAGCGCCACCTGCATGCCGTGGGTTCAGGCGACGGCGCTGCGATCGCGCCCAGGGTCGCGCGTCTGGCCGGGTGCCGGTTCAGTGTCGAGGGCCGACACGGCACTGGCCCCGAGCAGGCGGCAGCGCTGATCGTCGCGCTCAGCGGCGGGGACAGAGGCGGATCGTCGCGCGCGGGGCAGGGGTCCGCTCGAGGCTATGAAGCTCGTCCGCGTAGGCGGTAGCGCTGAGGGTCGGTGCGCCATCAGGACTGACGATCCCGTACCAATCCTCGGCGTTGGCCAGATCAAGCTCGCGTGTGGCCCACGTGTACGGAAGGATCCGCTCGACGCCGCAATTCGAATCAGCCAGCAGCGCGGTCGCCTGCGCGAGCATCGCCGCGCGTTGCTGGTCGGAGGCGTGCTGTTGCAGCGGGAACCCTGAGGTTGTCCACCCGAACTCCGTGACGTCGATCGGCGTATCGACGTCGCCGTGCGCGTCGAGAATCGAACGGATACGCGCGACCTCATCCCCGACCTCCGCCGGATTCGCTGCGTACGGGTGAACCCCGACCGCGTCGAACATCCCGCGACGCTCACCTAGTGCGAGGTAGAGCTGCTCGAGGAACTGCTCGCCCGGCGGCGCGAGTCCGCCGACCACCGCCTCGACGCCACGACCATCTGCGTGGATCGCCGCGCGCGCTGCTTCGTAGAGCTGGGCGTAGCGTGCCGGGTCCGACGCCGGGCGCCAGAAGAAGTTGCCGTTCTCCTCGTTCCATATCTCGATCGCGGTGACGGGCATGCGGGGAAGCGAGGGGTGGGCCTGCCAGAAGGTGCCGTGCGGGCCGTACCGATGTGCGAGCGCGCCCGCGAACGCCGCGTACTGGCTCGGCTCAGCAGGCGGTAAGTACTGGTTGGGCCCGGACAGCAGCGAGCGCGGGACAGCCCACAATGCCGAATAGCCAGCCATCGGCAACCACCGGAGGTGGTGCTCGGCGAGTGCATAGACGAGCGCGTCGGTGAAGCCCCAGCGGTAGCCATTTTGTACCGCGGTCGGTGCGACGGGTTGGATGCCCTCCCACGAGGCATCCATGCGCACTACCCGGATCCCGTCGCGTTGCATCTCGGTCAGGTGTGTCGGCCAACTCGAGGCGGGCAGCCACAGCAAGGCCTGTCCATTGACTCCGAGCCCTGCTGACGGCGTTGCAGCTGTCGCTGCGGATGGGCATGCCGCAACCAGCGTGCACGTTACAAGCAGGCGGAGTATGAGCGTCTGAAAGACCATCTATTGGATCCGCGTGAGGGCGGCCCCGGGGCGGCGTTTCGCCGGCGTGCCCGTGGCGACGGCCTCGCTCACCAGCGTTCTCATCTGCTCATGGAACACCGCAGATGAAAAGCGTCCCGCCACCGCGGCGAGGTCGGCGGCCGAAGTGTCGAGCTCGTCGGCGCGACCGATCGCCGCGAGCAGCGCCGTTTCGGTCAGCTCGTCGAAGAACGCGGCGCTGACGCCATCCTCCTGCGTCTCGAGCACGCCCCCTCGGCGTACGCGACGACCGGCTTTCCTGCGGCGTTGGCCTCGATCGGAGCGATCCCGAAGTCCTCGGTCGCCGCTACGCAAAGCGCTCGGCAGTTCTCGAACAGCTCGCGGAGCGCCCGGTCATCCACCTTGCCGTGGAACGCCACGGTCGGCCCCGCGATCTCGCGCAGCTCGCGCATGCATGGTCCGGTCCCCACGACGTCCAGTCCGAGACCCGCCCGCGTCGCGGCCCGGACGATCAGGTCGACGCGCTTGTACGGGAGCAAGCGCGAGACGACTAATAGCCGGCCCCCTCGCGGACGGGGCGTGAACCGCGTGACATCTACCGGCGGGTAGATCACGACCGCGTCGCGCCCGTAGACCGACATGACGTGGCGGCGCACGTGCTCGCAGTTGGCCACGTAGATGCCGGCCCTGCGCGCCGCCGCGCGGTCCCACCGCCGCAGCGGCAAGGTCAGCGGTGTCATTAGCGCTGGTCCGATGGCGCGGCCAAGATGCTCATCTCCGCGGTAGAGCCATCGTGCCGGCGTGTGGCAGTACACGACGTGCAGAGCGTCGGCGCGCGGTCGAACACCGTGGGCCCATCCGCTGGAGGAGCTGATCAGCACATCCTCCGGAAGCTCGCCGAGGCTGCGGAATGCGAGCGGATAGAGGGGAGCGAGGGCGCGAAAACCGCGGTCCACGGGAGCGCGATCGAGGACGCTTGCGCGGACATCGATCTCCGAGAACTCTCGGAACGTCGAGCTCGGACGGTAGAGCGAGGTGTAGATCGGCGTCCCGGCCAGGTCCTCGCAAGCTCGAGGGCGACGCGCTCGGCGCCGCCGCACTGGTTTAGGTAGTCGTGGACGATCGCGACCGATATGTCCACGCGCATCTCCCGCTGCGCCGCTCGCCTCGGTGAGCAGGATGGCCAATGTCCGGCGGCTCGAGTACCCCTTCGAGCGTCTTCATGGCGGGGCAGCATACGCGCGCAGGTTGGTGGCGCGCGCCGGTTCGGAGCGCGTCAGATGGGGATTCCCCACAGGGGGAACCAGCGCTGCAGTTCGGGCTCGACCGGCAGGTCGGTGCCGATCTGCGCCTTGAGGACGAGCTCGCGTTCGTCGTCGCGCTGCTGTTCTCCACCCGCGGGCACGAACGGGTAGAAGTAGCCGCGCTTGTAGTTGTAGATCCAGTAGACGGGCCGCTTGTTCGGGTCCTCGAACGCGAACACCGCGCAGAGGACCCGCTCCCCGTATCCACCGGTCTCGAGCGCGCCGCTGACCGCGTTGATCCCGACCACCAGGTCGTCGAAGTCCTTGCCACGGAGCACCAGCCAGCGGAAACCATAGGGGTCATCGGAGCTATCGACGGTCGTGCCGCTGTCCGCGGCGGTGCCTCTCACGTCCTCCTCGATGTCGCGCACGATCGAGTCAAAGTCTGCGGTCGCCAGCGGCTGGAAGACGATCGCAGCGGAGCCACGCGGGGCGAGCCCCATCGATGTCTCGAGCGTCACGTTCGCGGTGCTGATCGCGAACAGCCTGTCGGGCGCCGGACCCTCCAGCTTGCGCTTGCCGGTGAGGATGTCGAAGAGGCCCATCCGCGGCGGGGTTACGCGGTGCCCTGCAGCTGTGACTCCAGCCGCTGGAGAGCCGCGATCCGAGCATCCAGCGGAGGGTGGGTCGAGAACAGCGTCGAGATGCTCTGCTTGGCCTTCGGAGGGAAGAGTAGAACGCGGCGAACTCGCCAGAGGCAGCACGGAGGTCCTGCTGGGAATCTGCTGCATGTTGCCGCTGATCTTCATCAGGGCCGAAATCAGCGCGCTCGGACGGCCGGTGATGATCGCCGAGCCGCGATCGGCCGCAAACTCGCGGTAGCGCGAGAGTGCCTGTAGCAACAGCCAGGACAACGACATACACGACCGCCGAGACCGCGATCACGACGAGCCAGCTCGGCCCGTTGTTGTCCTCGTCACCCCAGCCGCCGAACCAGAAGCCGATCTGCACGATGAATGACGCGATCGAGGCGAAGAAGCTCGCGATCGTCATCACCATCACGTCGCGGTTTGCGACATGAGTCAGCTCGTGCGCGAGCACCCCTTCGAGCTCCGCGGGGGTCAGAAGCTGCAGGATCCCGGTCGTCGCGCAGACCGTTGCGGACTTCGGCGAGCGACCAACCGCGAACGCGTTCGGCATCGAAGTCTCGGCAATCGCCACCCGCGGCTTGGGCAGGTTGGCCTGTACGCACAGGCGCTCGATTATCGCGTGCAGCTCGGGGGCCTCCTGCGGGCTCACCTCCTTGGCGCCCATCGAAAGCAGCGCGATCTTGTCGGAGGTGAAGTACTGCAAGAGGAACAGTCCGCCGGCGACTACGGCGATCACCACCGCACCCGCCCCGGCGGCGAACAGCACGCCGATCAGAACCGCGTAGACGAGGCCAAGCAGGAAGAGCGTCAGCAGCATCCGGGCCTGAAGCCCGCGATCGCGACCGAATGAGGTTGGACGAGCCATAACGAATATATGTTCGCAGAGCCGCTAAGCGGCTCCTGAAGTGTTTCCGAAGACGGGCGCAGTTTCCTTCGCTATGCGGAGGGAGGTGCCGACGACCGATACCACTCGATCGTCCGGCGCAGACCGTCTTCCAACTCGACCTCCGGCTCCCACCCGGTCAGTTCCCGCAGCTTCGTGTAGTCCACCCACTGCCGGTCGATCTCGCCGGAGGGGGTGCCTTGGCCGCGGATATCCGGTCGGACGCCGGTCCCGGCGAGGTGGCAGATGAGCTCGACGACGTCGAGCACCCGGTGGGGCCGGCCGCCGCCGGCGTTGAACGCCTCGCCCCGACCCGACCCGCGTCCGAGCGAGTCCCAGATCGCGAGGTATGCAGCGACCGCGTCCTCGACGTAGAGGAAGTCGCGCTCCGGAGAGCCGTCGGAGCGCACGATCGGCGAGCGGCCTTTCAGAGCAGCAACGACCGCTTCGGGGATCAGCCGGGAGGCATTGAAATCGCCGCCGCCGTAGAGGTTCGCGAAGCGGGTGACGGCGACCGGCAGCTGCCAGGTGTGCCAGTAGGAGCGCGACAACAGATCGGTCGCGGCCTTGGACACGTCATACGGATACAGCGGCTGCAGCGCGTGATCCTCACGGTAGGGGAGGTCGACGTGCGGCCCGTAGGCCTTATCCGAGGCGGCGACCACGACGCGCTCGGCGCCGTGGCGCCTGCAGGCTTCGAGCAGCAGCCAGGTCCCGCGCATGTTCGTCTCGAACGTCGAGAGCGGTGAGCGGTTGGCGGTCGGCACGAGCGTCTGCGCCGCGAGGTGAAAGACGCTGTCGACCTCGTACTCGGCGAGCGTGCGTTCGACAAGGCCGTCCGTGCAGATGTCGCCGGCCACGACATCGACGCGGGGCTCGAGGCCCATTAGTGCCAGTGCCGAACGGGCCGGTTGGTCGCGGCGGATCACGGCGACGCGCGCGCCGCCCTCCAGCAGCGCCTTTACGAGCCAGCTGCCGAGCAGGCCGTACGCGCCGGTCACCAGGACCGACCTGCCTGTCAGTTCCAAAGCTTCCACGGCGCGCGCCCGGACGCCCAGAGATCGTTCAGCAGCACCGCGTCCTTGTAGGTGTCCATGCAGTCCCAGAAGCCCGTATGCCGGAACGCGCGCAGCTGGCCGTCCGCAGCGAGGCGCGCGAGCGGCTCGCGTTCGAGGACGTGGTCCTCGCCAACGAGTTCGAGCACCGCCGGTTCAAAGCAGAAGAAGCCGCCGTTGATCCAGTGCTCGCTGCGGGGCTTCTCGACGAATCCGCGCACGACGCCGTCGCCGTTCATCTCGGCGACGCCGAACTGCAGCTCCGGCCGCACCACGGTCATCGTGGCGGCCGCACCGTGATCGCGATGACTCGCGATCAGCGCGTGCAGGTCGATGTCCGCGACGCCGTCCGCGTACGTCGCGCAGAACGAAGCGTTGCCGATCTCCGCGGCCGCCTTGCGCAGCCGTCCGCCAGTCGGCGTGTCGAGGCCCGTGTCGACGCAGCGCACGTCGGCATCCTGGGGCCAATCGGAGCGCTCGACGAAGCTCTCGATCAGCTTGGCCTTGTATCCGGTCAGCAGCAGGAAGCGGCGGAAGCCCTGGGCCAGGTAGATCTGCATCACGTGCCAAAGGATCGGGCGCCCACCGATCTCCACCAGCGGCTTGGGGATCGAGCGGGTGTGCTCCTGCAGCCGTGTTCCATGACCTCCACAAAGAATCACGACGGTGGGCAGCACGGGCGGCAGTATCGGCGATCGGGCACGGACGTGCGCCGCCTATCGATGTCCGTCGAGCTCACTCCGCGGCGCACGCAGGTTGGCGGAATGCAGCTGCAGCCAGCGGCGCATCTTCCCCCACTTCGCCCGCCAGGGCCCGCCGAGCACGAGCGCCGGGACCGTCAGCAGACCAGCGCGCACCGCGGCGCCGGCCGTGTTCATCAACCCGAACGTGCGGGTGACGAGCGCGCCACGGCGGCGAAGCATCCAGGCGTAGGTGCTGCGCTGCCACCGTTCGTCGCGCGCGTCCCCCCACCGTTGCGAGGTTGCCGCGGCTCCGTGGTGGCGTACGATCGCGGCTGGCTCAAATGACGTCTTCCAGCCGGCCCGCGCCGCCCGCCAGCCAAGGTCCAGGTCCTCGGCGTACATCCATTGGCTTGGGTCGAATCCGCCAATCGCATCCCACGCCGGTCGGCGCATGAGCAGGAACGCGCCCAGCGCCCAGTCGATCTCTCGCGGCCGATCGGGATTCCAGCGGCCTTCGAGCGCCATCTGGTCGGCGAGGCGGGCGCTGAGCCGCCAGACGCCGCTATTGAACAGCAGCGTGTAGGGCAGGGTCGGGAACGCATACACCGAGTGCTGAGTGACGCCGTCCGGCAGCACCAGCCGCGGCGCGAGGATCCCCGCCTCGGCGTCGCGCGCGCCCGCCTCGAGCAGCTTCGACAGGCTGCCCGGGGTGACCTCGATGTCCGCGTTCGAGATCGCGATCCACGACGAGTTCGTATGCTCGGCGACGAGATTGACCGCCGGCCCGAACCCGAGGTTTTCGGCCGAGGCGACCACGGTCGCCCACGGGAACTCGGTCCGAGCCATCTGCGCCGAGCCATCCGTGGAGGCGTTGTCGACGACCCAAACCTCGGCCAGGCGGGCGCTCACATCAGCCTCGAGCGAGGTCAGACAAGCTCGCAGCAGATCGCTCGTGTTCCAGGACACGATCGCGACCGTTACAGGTGCAGGATGGACCCGCGTTGGGCCGGTGGGGGCGGAGCTGGCGGCGTCGATGCGCGATGAAGTTACTAACCTTCGCCGCCGCATGCCGACGGTGATCGTCACTGGTTCAGGGGGACTGATCGGTTCGGAGTCCGTTCGATATTTCGTCGCAGCGGGGTTCGAAGTGATCGGCCTTGACAACGACATGAGGGCACGGTTCTTCGGACCGGAGGCGTCCACGCGACCGGTGACCGAGGCGCTGGCCGAGGCGCATCCGGAGTTCCATGCCCACTCGATCGACATCCGCGACGCCGAGTCGGTGGACCGCGTCTTCGCCACGCACGGCAAGCAGCTGGAGCTCGTGATCCACACCGCGGCACAGCCTTCGCATGACTGGGCAGCACGGGACCCGCACACTGACTTCACCGTCAACGCCAACGGCACGCTGAACCTCCTGGAGTCAACCCGGCGGCACGCTCCGAACGCGACCTTCATTTTCACCTCGACCAACAAGGTCTACGGGGACCGGCCCAACTTCCTGCCGCTGATCGAGACCGAGACGCGGCTCGAGCTTCCCGAGGACCACCACTGGTACGGCGGCATCGACACGACGATGCCGCTCGACCGTTGCACCCATTCGCTGTTCGGCGTCTCCAAGGCGGCGGCCGACCTGATGGTTCAGGAGTACGGACGCTACTTCGACATGCCGACGGTCTGCTTTCGCGGCGGCTGCCTAACCGGACCCAAGCATGCCGGCGCCCAGCTGCACGGGTTCCTCGCTTTTCTGATGCGGTGCACGGTGACCGGCGAGCCGTATACGGTGATCGGATACGACGGCAAGCAGGTGCGCGACAACATCCACGCCGCAGACGTGGCAAGCGCATTCGCCGCATTCCACGCCGCACCGCGCGCCGCGGCGGTCTACAACCTCGGCGGCGGCCGGTTTGCCAACTGCTCGATGCGCGAGGCGATCGCCGCCTGCGAGCGGATCTCCGGCCGGACGCTGCACTGGACGCTCGCCGACGCGCCGAGGATCGGCGACCACCGCTGGTGGATCTCCGACCTGGATGAGTTCCGCACCGATTACCCGGACTGGACGCCGGTTTACGACCTCGAGACCACGCTGCGCGAGATTCACGATCGAAACGTGGAGCGGTGGCTGGCCGAAGCGCGCGCTGACGCAGCCTCCGCCGTCTGACAGATGCCGCTCGCCACTGAAGACCAGATCCTGATCATCGGCGCGGGCCCCTGCGGGCTCGGCTGCGCGCGTGAGCTCGAGCGGCTCGGGCATCGCAACTGGCTGATCCTCGAGCGCGAGCGCCACGCAGGCGGTCTCGCTGCTTCGGTCGTCGATCCCGCCGGCTTCACATGGGACCTCGGCGGGCACGTCGTGTTCAGTCACTTCGGCGAGTTCGACGCGCTCCTGCAGGAGGTGATGAACGGCGACATCTGGCACCACGATCGCTCCTCGTACATCCGCTTCGAGAATCGCTGGGTCCCGTACCCCTTTCAGAACAACCTGCGTCACCTGCCTCAGGCGGTGATCGAGGACTGCCTGGCGGGGCTCGCGGCGGCGACCGGAGGGCATCCGGGGATGGACTTCGAGACCTGGATGCACGCGGTGTTCGGCGACGGGATCACCCGCCATTTCATGCATCCCTACAACTTCAAGGTGTGGGCCACGTACCCGTCGGAGATGTCGTCGACGTGGATCGCCGAGCGCGTATCGGTGATCGACTACGAGCGCGTTGCGGCGAACGTACGCGACCGACGCGACGACGTCGCCTGGGGTCCCAACAACACCTTCGTGTTCCCGGCGATCGGTGGAACGGGGGAGATCTACAAGCGCGTGTCCAAACGGCTGGATGACCGGGTCCACTACGGGGCCACAGTTGTCGAGGTCGACCCGGCGCAGCGTCTGGTCAAACTCAGCGACGGGGGAGAGCACTCCTACGATGCGCTCGTCTCGACGATGCCGCTCGACCTGCTGGTGAGGACGCTGAGCGGCTGCCCGCCGCAGCTGCCGGAGACGGCCGCAGACCTGCGCCACAACGGCGTGTACATGGTCGGTGTCGGATACGAGGCGCCACTCGCAGACGACAAGTCGTGGATGTACTTCCCACAGAACGGCGCGCCGTTCTACCGCGCGACCAACTTCGCCAAATACGCCGCGGCGAACGTGCCCGATGCGGACACCTCTCGCTATTGCGCGTACATGACCGAGGTCTCCTACTCCGACCACAAGCGCGAGGAGCGGGATGGGCTGGAGGAGCGCGTCGAGGCGGGCTTGCGCAAAGCAGGCGTGATCGCAGGACGGCCCGAGGTGGCATCCGTCCACGTCGAGGACATCGAGTACGCATACCCGGTGCCGACGATCCGTCGCGACGCCGCGCTGGAGGTGATCCAGCCGTGGCTGATGGAGCACGGCATCTACTCGCGGGGCCGGTTCGGCTCCTGGCGCTATGAGATCGGCAACATGGATCATGCCGTGAAGATGGGCATCGACGCCGCGCGCTCGCTCGTGACGGGCGCCGAGGAGGAGCTGTGGGCGGGCTGAGGGGATCGTCGGGCGAAGCAGCCCGTTGAACCGGCGAATCCCGGACCAAGCGGTGTTAGGCTCCGCCGCCGATCCGGGAGGGACTGAGCTGAGAGAACATGCGGTGGGGACGGCGGGCTCGCTGACCGAGCCACGGCCGGACGATCGACAAACTGCAGATGTCGACCGGCCTCGCCACGAGCGAGCGCGAGGCAAGACGCTCTTGATGCGCGCGAGCCGTCGTGAGCTGATCCTCCTGGGCGCGGCGATCGCGCTGGGCCTGGCCGTGCGGATCATCTACGTGATCGCCACGCGTCACTACGCGCTCGCGGGCGATGCCCCCGAGTACGACGCGGAAGGCCAGCTGATCGCGCAGGGTCATCTGTTCTGGACGAGTCTTCCGTACGGGATCCTGCACGCCGGCGCCTGGAAGGCGCCGGGCTATCCCGCATGGGTCGGCTTCTGGTACGCGTTGATCGGCCACCACCCGCTCGCGGTGCGCTTCATCCAGGTTCCGCTCGGTGCGATCACGATCGCACTCACCTGGCTGCTGGCGCGCCGTTTGTTCGGCACGCGCGTGGCGGTCGTGGCGGCGTTCCTTGTCGCGCTGTATCCGCTCGCATGGCAGTACGAGGAGCTGCTCTACCCGGAGTCGCTCGCGACGCCCCTGACGCTCGCGCTGCTGATCGTGATCTTCACGATGCCGCCCTCGCGCAAGCGGATCGTGGTGTTCGGCGTGCTGCTCGGCGTGACCACGCTGGTGCGGCCCACGAGTGAGTTCCTGGTCGCGGGGGCGCTCGTCGCATGGTGCATCGAGCTTGGCCTACGCCGTGGTGCCACGGCGACCGCGATCGGCGTCGCGACGGCCGTCCTGGTCGTCGCGCCTTGGACGATCCGCAATGCGATCGTCATGCATGGCTTTGTCCCGATCTCGATGCAGGACGCCGCGATCTACGGCACGTTCAACGCCCAGGCGGCAAGCGATCCACTCGAACCGTACGCGTGGCGCCAGGACCCCCCGAGCGTCAAGGCCGTGTTCGACCCGCGCCACCCGCTCGCGGACGTCACCCTGCGCTCGAAGCTGATCCACGAAGGTCTCTCATACATCTCCGCGCACCCGACCTCGGTGCTGTCCGCGTTCTTCTGGAACGGGCTGTCGCGTCTGTGGGACATCCGTCACCGATCGCGAGCGCTGGCCGAGGTGCCGTTCGAGGGTCGCAGCAGGTTCGTCAGCAACGTTGGTCTCGACATGTACCTCGTGCTGCTGCCGCTGGCGCTCGTCGGACTGTGGCGAGCTCGACGGCGGCGCGCGCTCGTGTGGGGGGTGCTGGCGCTCGCGCTCGCTGCCTCCGTGGTGTTCACGGTCGACTCGGGCACGCGCTATCGCGCGCCGATCGAGCCGTTGATCGTGGTGCTCGCGTGCGCTGGAGTCATGGGGGCGAATCGCCGTTCCTCGCCCGACGGGCGCACGTCAGAACCTCTTGCAGTGCGCGCCGGTTGAACTCGTCCTCCCCGTGGCGGCCGGCGGTCTGGAATCCGCTCTCCCGCAGCCGCTCGCGCAGATCTGGATCGCCGGCGAGGCGGTCCAGTGCCGCCGCTAGCGCACTCGCATCGCCGGCCGTGAACAACAGCGAGTTCTCGCCATCCGCGAGGTAGTCGCCTGATCCTCCGCGACCGGTCGCCACGACCGGCCGCCCGAGCGCCATCGCCTCGAGCGGAACGAGCCCGAACGGCTCCGCCCACTGGACCGGGAACACGATCACATCGGCTGCGCGGTAGGCGCCGATCAGCTGAGCGCCCGACTGCGGCGGGTCGAAGCACACCCGATCTGCGACCCCCAATGAAGCCGCCAGCCTCTCGAGCTCGCGGCGGTAAGCAGCATCGCCCTCGCCCACGATCCGCAGCGTCGCCTGCGCCGGCAGCCGGGTCAGAGCCTCGATCGCCGTCCGCACGCCCTTCTGCTCGACCACGCGTCCGATGTACGCCAGCCGCCATTGCCAGTCCGGCGCGCGCGGCTCGCGCCCGGCCCTCAGGAACATGTTGTCGACGCCGGCGGGGAGGATCGTCAGGTCGCTGATCCTCAGGCCAGTCGCCAGCGTCTCGTCGCGCATCGAGCGTGAGCAGAACAGCCAGCGGCCGGCTTCCTCGAGCCGGGGACGCGTCGGCAACCCGGTGACGCGATCGACGACCGCGCCGGCAACGCGGTGCGAAGCCCACATCCGCGTCCACAGGTCGTGCACCGGCCCATAGTGAGGCCAGTAGTCGAGCACGAACAGAAGCGACGGGATCCCCGCTCGTCGGGCGAGCTCCAGCAGGCCGAGCGACATGCCGCCGACCGGCCACCACGTGATCACGTCGGGGCGGAACTCGTGCAGGTGGCGGTCGAACACGGCAGCGTTGCGACGCTCGAGCCGGAAGCGCTCTCGCGGGCTAAGCGAAAGCCATTCGTGGTCGCGCCAGTACCAGGACAGCTCCCGGTAGACCTCCGGGTCTTCGTTGGCGTCGGCCGGCACGTCACCGCGCCGGTAGTCGGTTGTAAGCACGCGACCCTGGTGCCCCTCGCTGCGGAGATGGCGCATCGCGCCACGCCAGATCACCTCGTAGCCGCCGAGTAGATGCGGGGGGTAGACGTTGCCAACGGCCAGTACGCGCACCGCGGCCATACTGCCGCATTCGCTGCACGCGTTCGCCATACTGCCGCACCGATGGATGTGAGTGAGCGAGTACAGGGGCTCGGCTGGTACCACACGCTTGAGCTCGCACCGGGGGTCGTGACCGACGGCATGTTCGACCTGCGACCGTACGTGCACCGGTACGGGCTGCCCGAGCGGCTCGACGGAATGCGCGTGCTCGAGATCGGGACCTGGGACGGGTTCTGGGCGTTTGAAATGGAGCGACGTGGCGCCGCCGAGGTGGTCGCGCTCGACCTCGATGACGAGCGCGAGCTTGACTGGCCGCCGCGCCGTCGGCCGAAGCACTTTCCCGACCAGCGGCGCGGCGACGGTTTCCGTCTCGCCAAGGAGGTCCTGGGCTCGAACGTGCAGCGCGTCGTCTGCAACATCTACGACGCCGATCCCGCCGACCTGGGCACATTCGACCTTGTGTTCTGCGGGATGGTCCTGATCCACCTGCGCGACCAATTGCTCGCGCTGGAGCGGATCGCGAGGCTCTGCCGCGGCACGTTCATCTCGGCAGAGGAGCCCGATGTTCTGACCAGCTTCCTGCCGTTCCCCGCGGTTCGCTACCGCGCCGATCGCGATGCGGCGGTCGTGTTCTGGATGCCAAGTCGGCGCGCCTGGCATCGGATGCTGCACACGGCCGGCTTCGACGAGGTCAAGCGGCATGCGTCCTTCAAGATGCCCTCGACGCCGGCACACAGCTTCTCCGTTCGTCACCTGATCCACCACGCATCTGGCAGCGTGATCGCGGGCGAGGCCGTTCCGGAGCCGCGCCGGATGACCGAGCGGCGCCCGGTCGCCGACGAGCAGCCCGTCGGCACCGATGCCTGAGCAGCTGCCGGTGGCGCCGGCAGGCGCGCGCAACTTCGTCGTCGTGATCCTCGACAGCCTGCGCTACGACACGTGGCAGGCGGCCAAGCTCCATAGCCTGCGCGAGTTTGGCGCTGTAGAGCGACGGTTCAGCTACGCGTCGTGGACCGCCCCGTCGCACTACAACCTGCTGATGGGGCTGCTACCGCACACGAGCCCTCCGCACGTGTACGCGTCGGAGTACTACAAGGAGGACTTCGTCCGTTACAGCGATCGGCTCGGCGTCGCAGACATGGAGTTCAAGAAGCTGCTGCCCTCGATCTTCCTGCCGACCTATCTGAAGCACTCACTCGGCTACCGGACCCATGCGCGTGTGTCGATGCCGGTGCTAAACAAGTTCACGGTCATCAACCGCGACTTCGACTCCTACGAGCTGATGCCCTCGCACAACGATATGGCCGCGATGCTGAAGGACCTGACCTTCGATGAGCAGCGGCCTTCGTTCTGGCTGCTGAACGTCGGCGAGACGCACTACCCGTACGCGTATCCAGGTCAGGATGCCGCCGACCTACCTCACATCTCGGGCGTGCACGGGGTGTTCAAACGCCTTGATGAGATCCGCGCCGAGGGCGGCGAGCCGGCGGAGTTCTTCAACGAAGCCCGGTTGAAGGAGCTGCACGAGCGCCAGGTCGCCGCGCTCGAGTACCTCGACGGCGTGTTCGCGCTGCTGCTGGACCGGCTGCCGCCGAACACGTGGCTGACTATCACCTCGGACCATGGCGAGCTGTTCGGCGAGGACGGCTACTTCGGCCACGGCCCGATCGCGCACGAGAAGGTGCTCGAGGTGCCTTTCGTCGAGGGCCTGGTGCGCTAACGGCGGGCTGAATGACTTGGTTGGGGCCGCCTTCGGCGCCGGGGACTGGGGTCCCGCCCGCCCGGGAGGGCCCGTCCGGACGGGTGTGGCGGTTTGTTGGTGCTGCCGCCGGACGCTCTGGCGGTGTCGGCTTCGTCCGTGCCCATTCCGCCGGCCATCCGTGGCCGGCGGGATCGGGGTCCCGCCCACGCGGGACCTCATACAGACCACCAACCTCCCGCTGAAGCACGAAGAGGGAGGGGCGAACGTCGATAACGTGACAATTCGACTTGGCGGGAGGGCAACGGTCTACGAAATGGACGCTGGGGCGTCCATAACGTTGATCGTCGCCCTTCATGGCGACCGCTTGGTTAGAAAATAGCCGTGGCACCCCGTAAACAAGGTTGCCCCGGTTTACGGTGCGCCGGGGCCATTTTCATCCCCCGGGGCGCCCGCAGGCGGGCATGAACCTTTGCTACGAAATGGACGTTGGTGGCGGCCCGCTCCCCAGCCAGCTGCGAAAGCCGCGAGCTACATGTAGCCGAGCAGCTTCATCTGTCGCTCGATCGCCTCGAGCTCTTCGGCCGAGGCGCCCCTGCCGCCATCGCCCTCCGGCGCCTCGACGGCCGCGTCCGCTTGAAGCTGCGCCAGCGCCTCACGCAGCGCCGTCGCCTGACCGTTGACGCTCTCTAGAGGCCGCGTCTCGCCGGGATCCTCGCGCAGGTCGTACACCAGCTCCGACGAGTCACGAACGACGAGCTTCAGAGCGCCGTCGGTGGCGCAAGTGAATGACGCGCAGATCCGCTCGATCCCCTCCTCAGCAAGCCCGAACTTCGAAGCGAACGTCCGCACGCGCGGATGGTCCGAGCCCGCCATCGGGTCGTACTGGGCGACGGCAACCCCCTCCGGGAGCGAAGGGACCGACCACGGGTGATCCTCGAGCCCCGCCGCGCCGGCAACCACCCCGGGCAGAGACGCGAGGCTAACGACGTCATCGCTCTGAACGGCCCCGGGACCGGACATCACGAGCGGCACGTGAATAAGCCGCTCGTCGACCGAGAAGCCGTGCGCGATCAGCCCGCCCTCGCCGAAGTTCTCGCCGTGATCGGAGGTCACGATCACGAGCGTGTCCTCGAGGATCCCGCGACGATCGAGTGCATCCAGCACGCCCGCGATCCAGTCATCCATGTAGGCGATCGCGCTCCGATACAAGGACTGCATCCGCTCGAACGCAGCCCCAGGAATCTCGAGACCCCTCGCCGCGTACAGGCAGATCGACTCGAAGTTCAGGTATCGCTTGGCCTCCAATGCGGCGCGCACGCGGTCTAGCGCATCGAAATCGTTCCAAGGCCGCGGGGGCAGGTACGGCGAATGGCACTCGCTCAGGTTCACGAACCAGAAGGTCGGCGTACCCGACCACTCGTCGATCGAGCTCCGCAAAGCCCAACCAATGGCCGCGGCCCCATCGTCCGAGCGCGAGCGCAGCCCCTCGCGCGCCCACGCGAGCTGGGCTCGAAGCCCGCCGGCGAGCAGCGCGTTCAGCCGGTCCTCGCGGCCGCTCGCGACGTACTCGAGACTGTCGAAGCCGATGTCGAAGCCGGCGTGGGCCGAAGCCCACAGGTTCGTCGACCATCCTTGCGTCCGGTAACCGGCCCCCTGGAGCACCTGCGCCAGGACGCGCGAGCGGTTTCGCTCGAGCGGCTCGCGCGCGCCCTGCGGCGTGCCGCCCGGCGGCTGGCACAGGCCCAGCTCGCGCGGCAGCAAGCCCGTGAACATTGATGCATGGGAGGGCAGCGTCCAGCTCGCCGTCGCATACGCATGCGGCAGCGCGTGACCGCGGCGCGCCAGTTGCGCGATCGTCGGCGAGGTCCCTGGCGATGCCCCGTACGGCTCGATCACATCCCGGCGCGCCGTGTCCAGCACGATCAGCAGCACATTCGGCGCCATCAGCCCGCGAAGCGTAACCAAAGGACCGTGAGTTCAACCCCGGTTCCCCGAGCGCGAGGAGGTGGCGCTCGCGGCGACACCGAACGCTACGATCGCCGCGGTGGCGAGCACCATCGAGCATCAGGCGGAGGCGCCCGAGCAGGCCACGACGACCCGGCAGATCGACACCAAGGGGTTGTCGCTGCGTGCGTTCGCCGCCAAGGGCGTGATCGTCAACACCGGTTTCGACGTCGGGGTCAGCGCGCTGAACCTGATCCGCGGGCTTGTGCTCGCGGCGCTGCTGACGCGCTCGGACTACGGCGTGTGGGGCGTGCTTGTCGTCTCGCTCGGAGTGCTCGCGCGACTCAAGCTCGTCGGCGTCAGCGACAAGTACATCCAGCAGGAGGAGAACAATCAGGAGCTGGCCTTCCAGAAGGCGTTCACGATCGAGGTGCTGATCACCGCCGCGGCGACCGTGCCGCTGATCATCGCGCTGCCCGTGATCGGCGTCGTGTACAACGACTGGAGCCTCGTCCCGCCCGGCATTGTTCTCGTGTCGGTGATGGCGGCCAGCGCGCTGCAGGCGCCGCTGTGGATCTATTACCGCCACATGGACTTCGTGCGCCAGCGGCTGCTCGCGGCGGTTGAGCCAATCGTCGGCTTCGTCATCGCCGTCGGGCTGGCCGTGGCCGGCGCCGGCTACTGGGCGCTGGCGATCGGCGTGACGGCGGGCGCGTGGGCGACTGCAGCGGTAGCCATCGCGGGCTCGCCCTACCGCTTGCGCTGGCGCTACGACAAGGGCTCGCTGAAGGTGTACGCGGGCTTTTCGACGCCGCTGTTCATCGCGACCGCATGCAGCATCGTGCTCGCCAACTCGAGCGCGATCGCCACGAACGCGAAGCTCGGGCTCGCGGGCGTCGGCGCGGTCGCGCTGGCGGCGAACATCACCGCTTTCACGACCAAGGTCGACGACCTCGTCAGCGGCACGCTGTATCCGGCGATCTGCGCCGTTCAGGACCGGCTCGACCTGCTGCGCGAGTCGTTCGTGAAGTCGAACCGGTTGGCGCTGATGTGGGCGATGCCGTTCGGCGCGGCGCTCGCGCTGTTCGCGAGCGATCTCGTGCAGTTCGGGATCGGCGAGAAGTGGCGCCCGGCTGTCGGACTGCTCCAGGTCACCGGCGTGGTCGCCGCGATCGGGCACATCGGCTTCAACTGGGACGACTACTTCCGCGCCCGCGGCAAGACCGTGCCGGTGGCGGTCGCGAGCGTCGCCTCGACCGCGGTGTTCCTCGCCACCGCGATCCCGCTGCTGGCGGCATTCGGGCTCCCAGGTCTCGCGGCCGGGATCGCGGCCCAGGCGTTCATCTACCTCCTGTTCCGGGCCTGGTATCTGACCAAGCTGTTCGAAGGCTTCCGGTTCGTGCGCCACGCGGTCCGCGCGATGCTCCCGACGCTTCCCGCGATCGCAATCGTGCTGCTGGTGCGCCAGCTCGAGGGCGGCCCGCGGACGTTGGCCGAGGCGATCGCAGAGGTCTGCGCGTACGCACTGGCGGTGATCGCAGCCACCTGGGCGGTCGAAGGGAACCTGCTGCGCGAGGTGGTCGGCTACCTCGCGGCACGCGCCTCGCGCGTGGCGCCCACGCCGGGCGACCCCACGCCATCATGACGGCGCCGGAGCTGTCGATCGTGATCGCGTCGCGCGGGCGCCCGCTGCGCCTGCGCTGGCTGCTGAACGCGCTCGAGGCGCAGACGCTGGAGCGGTCGCGGTTTGAGGTGATCGATGTGCGCGACGGGTGGCGGCTCGCGCGCGCCCCATCGGTGGTGTTCATCGACGACGATGTGCGCCCGCCCGAGGAGTGGCTGGCCGGAGTGCTGGATGCGGTCCGGCGGCACCCGGGAGCGGTCATCCAGGGCGTTCTGCAATGCGATCCCGACGAGCAAGCGATGCGCCACGCGCCTTTCTGGCGAACGCTCGAACCCGGGGAGGAGCTGTGCAACGTCGTCTGCCCGCGCGAGCTGCTCGAGCTCGCGGGCCAGGACGCTCTGCTGGGCAGCGACCACGAGCTCGACGAGCGGATGCTCGTGTACAGCGCGGTCGAGGACGGCGGCCTCGCCGGGTGGCTGCGAAGCGCCGGCCGGCTGCGCGATCGGCCGCTGCGCGTGCGCCGGAACCCCCGGCTTCGCAACAGGCTTCACGGCAAGGTGTTCTACAAGCGAAGCCACGCCGTGCTTCCGCTCGCGCTGGCCGCGCTCGCGCTGCAGAGAAAGTACCCGCCGCTTGTCCTGCTGGTCGTTCCCTGGGCGATCATACGCGAGCCCCGTCACCACGGGATCCGCGGGCGCATCAGGCACTTGATGGAGTTGCCGGGCTGGGCGGTGATCGACGCCGCGGAACTCGCGGCGCTCGCCGCAGGCAGCGTGCGGCACCGGTCGCTGGTGCTGTAATCCCGCGCGATGTCAACACCGGAGCTCTCGATCGTGGTGCCTTCGCACGACCGCCCGGTGCGGTTGCGGTGGCTGCTCAACGCGCTCGAGCGCCAGACGCTCGATCGCTCGCTGTGGGAGGTGTGCGTGTGCCACGACTCCGCGGGCCCTGAAACCGACGAGCTGCTCGAGCGCCATCCGCTCGCACGGGACGGGACGCTCAAGTGGGCAAGGCTCCAGGCCGGAACTGCGCCTCCGGGCGCAAACCGCAATGCGGCGCTGAAGCTGGCGGGGGCACAGACGATCGTCTTCACCGACGACGACTGCAGGCCGCCGGAAACCTGGCTCGAGACCGTACGTGCCGCCGTGCGCCGGCACCCGGGCGCGATCGTCCAGGGACCGGTGTGGGGCGACCCCGAGGAGGAAGCGATGCGCGAATGCAGCTACTACCGCACCCAGGACTCGATCGCTGTCCCGCGGCCCTGGGCGGAGTGCTGCAACATCGTCTACCCACGCGTGGCCATCGAGCGGGCCGGCGGGTTTCCCGAGGACATGCTCACGGGGGAGGACACGGAGCTTCACCTGCGGGCGGTCAAGAGCGGCGCGCCCTACGCAGGCGACAGCGAGATGCTGACCTACCACGCGATCGAGGAGCAGGGGCTGCTCGACCAGATCAAGGGCGCATGGCGCTGGCAGGACCTGCCGCTGCTGTGCAAGCGCCATCCCGAGCTGCGCGAGCATCTGCCGATGTGGGTCTTCTGGAAGCGCACACACGTGTGGCTGCCGCTCGCGCTCTTCGGGCTCGCCGTCGCCCGCCGCAACGCGCTGGGCTGGCTGCTCGTCGTTCCCTGGGCAATTCAGCGCCCCGACGCGAGGCCCGGCGTCCGCGGCCGTCTGCGCTACTTGACCGAGCTGCCGGGGTGGGCGCTCGTCGACATCTCGGAGATCGCCGCGCTCACGATCGCGAGCGTCAGGCACCGCTCGGTTCTCGTATGAACGTCGCGCTGCTGGCGCCATGCTATTGGCCGGAGGTCAGACGCGGGATGGAGCGCTTCACGCGCGAGCTCGCTGACGGTCTGCTCGAGCGCGGCCACCATCCCGAGCTGATCACCAGTCATCCCGGCAGACCGAGCCGCAGCGTCGAGGACGGGCTGCCGATCGTGCGGCTGCCGAGGCCTCCGCAGGGCCGGCTGCTGCGCCGGCGCTATGAGCCCTACCTGACGCACGTGCCGCTCAGCTACGGCGTCCTGCGCGCGGGGAACTTCGACGTCGCGCACGCCGTCCACACCACCGACGCCTGGGCGGCGGCGCGCTGGAAGCGCAAGACCGGCCGTCCCGCGCTACTGTCGTTCATGGGGATTCCGGACCGTCCCGGCCTGCGCGAGACGCGCAAGCGCCTCGAGCTGATGCTCGCCGCAGTGCGCGACTGCGATGCCGTCGTGGCGCTCAGCGACTACGCCGCGGAGGCGTTTCGCTACTGGCTGGGCTATGACGCCCCGGTGATCAACCCCGGCGTCGACGTGCGCGCGTTCCGCCCCGGGCCGGCGCGAGCGCAGCAGCCAACGGTCATCTGCAGTGCCGCGGCCGAGGAGCCGCGCAAGCACGTCGGGCTGCTCGTGGAGGCTTTCAGGCTCGTGCGCCGCGAGGTCCCGGGTGCCCGGCTCGTCCTCTCTGAGCCGCGCGACCTCGGCGCGGCCGCCCGCGCCGGTGTCGATCTCGAGGCGCCCGGCATCGAGTGGCGCAACCTCGACGATCGCGCCGATTTGGCTCGGGCGTACGGCGAGGCCTGGGTCGCGGTGCTCGCGTCGAAGTCCGAGGCCTTCGGCCTGGTGCTCGCCGAGGCGATGGCGTGCGGCACGCCCGCGGTCGGCTACGACGACGCGGCGCTGCCCGAGGTGATCGACCGCCCCGAGGTGGGTCGGCTGTTCGAGGCGCTCGAGCCGCGCCCGCTCGCCGACGCGATCCTCGAGGTCATGGAGCTGAGCGCGCGACCCGAGACCGCGCAGCACTGTCGCGCCCGCGCCGAGGAGTTTTCGACCGAGCGCTGCACCGAGAACTACATCGCGCTCTACCGCCAGCTGGGCGCCGAACGCAGGTGACGCGCACGCCAGGCGGCGGCGGTAAAGTGCCGGTCGTGGCAAGGGAGCGGGAGCGCTTTGTCGCGGGAGATCCTTTGCGGGCCCTCGGCGCGCTCGGCGTGCTGCTGTTTCACGTCGGCGCGTTCACCGGGGTGTCTCTGGGCTTCTTCAACCACGCTCTGCTGACAGCGCCCGACCGACTCCCGATCCGGCTGATCGAGAGCGCGAACTTCGGCGTCTCGCTGTTCTTCACGCTGTCCGGCTACTTGCTCGGGCGGCCGTTCGTCGCCGCTTTTGTCCGTGACCGGCCGCTACCCCATGCGGCCCCGTATCTGAAGGCGCGGGCGCTGCGTCTGCTGCCGGCGATGATCGTGGTGTTCGCGATCACAGTGATCGCCCTCGGTACGTACGGGACGAGCGTGGCGCGGTTGCTCGCGGTGCCGGCGCTCGTGCAGGTGTATTTCCCAAGCCCGTTCGCCAACTCAGTGACGATCCACTACTGGACGCTCGACGCAGAGTTCCTCTTCTACCTGCTGCTGCCGATCGTCGCCTGGGTGCTCTACCGAGCCGCGCGCAAGAGCTGGTCAGAGTCGACCCGCCGGCTGATCGTGATCGCGCTGGCATGCGCTGTCGCCGTGGTCAGCCTGGCCCTGTCGGGCACGCCGACGGCGGCCAACGCAAACCACGCCCGTTGGTTCCCGATGGTGATGTTCGGCTTCAGCCCGGGGATCATCCTGGCCGCGCTGTCGACGTCCGTCCCGGGGCGCCTCGCAGGCAGCAGAAACGGGCGGCGGATGGCATCGGGATTGCTGCTCGCCGCGCTGATTCCGGCGCTCTATTACGTGCTGACGGTGGAGCATCAGGTGTTCTGGGCGCGCAACCTCGCCGCGATGCTGGCGGCCGGGCTGATCGTCGGCGCGGCGCTCGTGCGTCAATGGACCGATGGCAGCGCCTCGCCCTTGCTCGACAACGCCCCACTGCGCTGGCTCGGCAAGCGCTCCTACTCGTTCTACCTGCTCCACGTGCTCGTGCTGCGCGAGATCTTCCTGCACGTCACGCATGACGTTGGCCCGCATGCCTACCTGATCTACGCCGGCCTCGCCTTGGCGGCGCTGATCCCGCTCTCCGCGGTGAGCTACACGCTCTTGGAGGCGCCGTTCATGTCCCACCGTCCCGCGTGGCGCACTCCCGGCACTTCGACGCCGGCCCAGCCTGAGCTGCCCGCGTCGGTGCGAGGGTCGGTCGCGGAGGTCGAGGCATGATGCGCGCGCCCGCAGGCGGGGTCCCGGCCGCGGCGCTGCCGGAGCCGGTCGTGCGGATGCTGCGGCGCGCCCGCTCGCAGGCCAACCTCTGGCACCAGGAGCCGGCATACCGCGCATACGTTCGCGGGAGGCTGATGCGGCCCTACCGCGTCCGCCAGTTCGAGCAGTTCGGGCGCCAGTCGCTCGTGCACAAGCCGACCTGGCTGTACGGCACCCACAAGATCGCGCTCGGCGAAGAGGTCGTGATCATGTCCGGGGCGTGGCTGTCGGTCGAGCGGGAGACCTGGGAGCGACCGGAGCCGGCGATCGTGATCGGCGATCGCAGCGCGCTGCGCGCGTGGGTGACGCTCAGCGCCTCGAGCCGGATCGAGATCGGCGAGGACGTGGTGTTCGGCGCGCAGTGCACGGTCGTCGATTGCGATCACACCTGGCGCGGCGGCCACCCGAACGTCCTCTACAACCCGGTCACAACCGAGCCCGTAACGATCGGGGGCGGAACCTGGCTCGGCGACCGCGTCACCGTGCTCAAGGGAGCGCGGATCGGGAAGCGATGCGCGATCGGCGCACACAGCGTCGTGCGGGGCGAGATCCCCGACGGTTCGATCGCGGCGGGGATTCCGGCGAAGGTGATCGGGTCAACCGCCGATTTGTAGGGGCCGCCTTCGGCGGCGTCCGTGGGGCCGGGCGGGCCCGTCCGGACGGGCGTCGGGTGCTTGGAGCCAGCGGGCGGCCTGGCATTTGGCCCGGGAAGCGGTTGGTGAGCGGCTGATGTGGCCGTCAACGTCACACTCAACCCGCGTCAGATCCCGAGTGTGACGAACACGGCGTGGTGGGCCGTCAACGTCACTTTCACCTGTCGGACCGAGTTGAGTGTGACGAAAACGGCCGGCAGCGCGCATGGCCGGCGGAATGGGGGGTTGACACCTCAACCACGGTCCGGACGGGCCCTCCCGGCCCCATGGACGCCGCGAAGCGGCCCCTCAGCGGAGCCGGCCGGCCATCAGCCGCGCCCGGCTCACCAGCCGCGACGCCCCCACCGCCTCGCGCGGCTCATACAAGACCAAGTGGGAGCGGCCGTGCAGCACGCGATAGCAGCGCAGGCGGTTGCGCGCGGCGTGCGCCAGCAAGTCGTGTACCGGCAGCTCGTGGTGGAGGTCCTGGTCGCCTGGCTCGGGCTCGAGGAAGTTGACTTCGACCAGGCGCGCGCGCTGCTCCATCTCGCCAAGAAACTCGAACGGATCGTCGACGTGCTCGATCACATCGAACGCGTACGCCGCGTCAAATCCGGAGGGGACGTGGGCGTCGAGATCGTGGATCGGCGCCGGCAGGTCGCGGCGCGCGAGCCGCCAGCGCAGGTAGTCGGTGCTGGGGTTGTCGAAGTCCGCGAATTCGACTTGGTAGCCGGCCTCGAGCAGCACCAGTCCGTCCGAGCCGATCCCGCAGCCGTAGTCGAGCAGGCGCGCGCCGGCAGGCACGTGGCGGACCAGCTCTCGCAGGTAGGGCAGCTTAGTGCCGGTCATTGCGAACGCGGTCAGGTTGTAGAGGTAGCCGGTCGAGGTCCGGTAGAAGGTGTCCTCGTCGGCGGTCTCGGCGAACTCGGCGTCGAGCTGCTCCTGGTAGCGGTACAGGCGCTCGAGCTCGAAGCGGTCGCCGAGGTACTCGGCTAGCTCCGCCTGTTCGCGCCCTGGATCGATGCGAAGTTCTGGCACCCGACGCGCGAGCTTACCCAAGCGCTCGCGCACTGGCGCCACTTCACCCGGGCCTTGGCATCCTCCAGGCCATGGCTCAGATCAGCGTCGTGCTCTCGACGCTCGGCAACTACGGGGTGTTGCGTCGCGTGCTCGACGGCTACGAGCGCCAGGACGCGTCTGCCGGCAGCTTCGAGCTGCTCGTCGTGGCGGATCGCAAGGAGCCGGACATCGGCGCGGTGGCGGACGCAATCGCGAACCGTCCCTACCCGGTGGAGCTCCTGCAGGGCGAGCTGCCCGGGCTCTCGGCGAACCGCAACGCCGGCTGGACCGCCGCTCGCGCCCCGGTCGTGCTGTTCACCGACAACGATACGATCCCGGTTGCGCGCCTGGTGTCAGAGCACCTGGAATGGCACGAGCGCCATCCGCAACCGGAGGTCGCCGTGTCGGGGCTGGTGCGCTGGGCGAAGGGCCTGAAGGTCACGCCGTTCATGAAATGGCTCGACTACGGCGTGCAGTTCGACTTCCACTCGATCAAGGGCTCCGAGGCCAGCTGGGCGCACCTGTACGGCGCGAACTCCTCGATCAAGCGCGCCTTCCTAGAAGAAGTCGGCGGCTATGACGAGGTGCGGCTGCCGTATCTCTACGAGGATCTCGACTGGGGCTACCGCGCGCGCGAGCACGGGCTGAGGGTCCTGCTCAACCGGCGCGCGATCGTCGATCACTGGCGCCCGATGACGCTCGAGGTGTGGCAGGCCCGGGCGCCGATGCTCGCCGCGACCGAGTGGCAGTTCTGCCAGCTGCACCCCGACGTCCCGCCGTGGTTCTACAACATGTTCTCGAGCGCGGCGAGCAGCCCACCCGGTGGCCGCAAGGCGGTCAAGCTCGCCAGATTCATCCCGCGGCGCACGCCGGGGATCGGCAAGGTCATCTGGGAGAAGGCGGGCGTCTACTGGCAGCAGCAGCTGGCGCCGTACTTCCTACCCGCTTGGGAGGAGGCGGCTGCTGGCGGCGCGGTCAACGTTCAACCCAACGTGCCGGCCTTGCTCGCGGAGCGCTCGGCCATCTCGGGCGGCTCCCTGCCCGGAGGACCGAAGTAGTCGAGCACGCGGGCGGGGTTGCCGGCGGCCACGCAGAAGGCCGGCAGCGGCTTGGTCACGACCGAGTTGGCGCCGACGAACGTGCGCTCGCCGATGTCGGCGATGATCGTGCACTTGGTCGTGGTCGTCACGTGGTCCGAGAGCTTCAGCGGCCGCAGGTCGTAGCCCTGCTGGAGCATCGGCTTGTCGAGCTCGCGGAAGCGGTGATTACCGTCGACGACGAGCGTCGCCTGTCCGAACATACAGTGCGCGCCGATGTCGATCGAGGAGGCGCACTGGATGATGACGTCGTAGGTGAACACCGAGCAGGCGCCGATCGTGATGCGCGTGGTGGGGTGAGTGAGCTCGGCGCGGAAGCCGCGGCGGAACTCGACTCCGGGGCCGACGATGAACGTCCCGCCGTTTGGCATGTGCAGGCTGAAGCGCGGTCCGAGGTACACGGGACCCTGGAACTCGATGTGCGCGTGGGGGTTGCGGAAGATCACCCACCGCTTGCGCAGCCAAGACATGAGCCACGGTCCAGGGCCCGGGAGGTAGAGGGCCCAGACGCGGATGCTGCCAGCCGAGCGGATCTCGCGAACGGTGCGGCGCAAACGCCGCACGACCCGGCGAGCGAGACTCGGGGTGGAACCTGGTGCGCCCACAGCCGGCGCGAGGATAACTGAGGCGCGGTTCCGCAAGCGCTGGTTCAATCCGCGCGATGCTGCAATCCAGTCGGGAGCGGATCTTGGAGCTCGTCGGTGACGATGACCTGGTGCTCGATGTCGGCGGTGGCGCGAGCCCGTTCGCGCGGGCGGACTGGGTGATCGACCTGATGGCCTACGGTGAGCGCGGTTTGTACGGGCCGGAGCCGGATCCGGCCACCGAGCGCTTCGACCAAACGACCTGGGTGCAGCGCGACATCTGCGGGCGCGAGCGCTGGCCGTTCGCGGAGAAGCAGTTCGAGTTCGTGGTCTGCTCGCACACGCTCGAGGACATCCGCGATCCGCTGCTCGTCTGCGAAGAGTTGATGCGGGTCTCTCGAGCGGGCTACATCGAGGTGCCCTCGCG
This sequence comes from uncultured Solirubrobacterales bacterium, assembly GCA_963824755.1. GTDB lineage: Bacteria > Actinomycetota > Thermoleophilia > Solirubrobacterales > Solirubrobacteraceae > Palsa-465. The sequence continues at coordinate 231,275 of CAWGQT010000037.1, forward strand.
GCTCGAGGAGCAGAGCTTCGGCGTGCATGGACCGTGGGTCGGGTGGAGCCATCACCGGTGGTTGATCGACATCGATAGGGACGAGCTCACGTTCGTGCACAAGCCACACGTGGTCCATACGCGCGCGAGTGATCACTTCCCGGCGGGCTTTCGCGACACGCTGAGCGAGGAGCAGCGGGTCCTGCAGCTGTGGTGGGAAGGCTCGTTCTCCTACCGCGAGCGGATCTTCCTCGACGCCCCGTCCCTCGACAGCTATCTGTCGGAATTCGTCGCCGCGCATCAACCGCCGCGTCCCGCCGGCGGTCTGCGGGGGCTGCTGGCGCGCGCGCGATGAACGCGCCGACGGTCAGCATCGTGATCCCGGTGCGCAACGGCGCGGCCACGATCGCCGACGCGCTCGACGCGCTCGACATCCAGCGCTACGACGGCCCCTACGAGGTGATCGTCGTCGACGACCGCTCGAGCGACGGCACCCGCGAGATCGCGCGGAGCTCGCCGGTCGTCACCCGCGTCATCGAGCTCGACGGCGTTGGTCCGGGACGCGCCCGCAACGCCGGCGCAGCCGTTGCCCAGGCGACGCTGATCGCGTTCCTGGACGCCGACTGCCAGCCGACACGCACCTGGCTGCAATCAGGCGTCTCGGCGCTCGAGCGGGCCGACCTCGTGATCGGCGAGACGCAGCCGCGTCCGGACCGCGAGCTCGGAGCGTTCGACCGGACCCTCGGCGTGTCCGGGTGCACGCCGCTGTTCGAGAGCGCGAACCTGTTCGTGCGCCGCGAGCTGTTCGAACGGCTCGGCGGCTTCGAGAGCTGGCTCGGACCGCGCGGCGGCAAGGAGCTCGGCGAGGACGTGTGGTTCGGGTGGCGGGCGGTGCGGGCGGGAGCTCGGATCACGGCCTGCCCGGATGCGCGGGTTCATCACGAGGTGTTCCCTCGTAGCCCCGCTGAATTCGCCGCCGAGCGCTGGCGCCTGCGCTTCTTTCCCGCGATGGCGAAGCGGATGCCCGAGCTGCGTCGGGCGCTGTTTCATCGCCGCATCTTCCTGACCGCGCGCCAGGCGCGGTTCGACGCAGCTGTGCTCGGGCTCACACTCGCCATGCTCACACGGCGACCGTTGCTCGGGGCGGCCGCGATCCCGTACGCGCAGACGCTCGCGAGGGACCTGCGGGAGGGGTCGAAACTACCGCCCGCCCGCCTCGCGGCGGACGCCGTCTCGCTCACCGCGCTGCTGCTCGGGAGCGTCCGAAGTCGTACCATCCTTGTGTGAGTGCGGCAGGGGCACGGCACATGCGCGAGTTCTGGGACCAGCGTGCGCGAGAGGACGCCTACTACTTCGTCGACAACCGCCAGACCTACCGCTCCGGTGATCTGGGCGTGTTCTGGGCGCGCGGGGCCGAGGATCTCGAACAGTTGCTCCGGGTGCTCGGCGCGAGCATCGAGCCGACCGACGAGGTGCTGGAGATCGGCTGCGGCGTCGGGCGCCTGACCCGCGCGCTCGCGGCATCCGCCGCGCGCGTGCAGGCGATCGACATCTCGGCCGAGATGGTCGCGATCGCGCGCAAGCATCACCCCGGGCTGGCGAACGTGAGCTGGAGCGTCGGCGACGGCACGAGTCTCGCTCCGGTCCCGGACGAGAGCGTGGACGTGTGCATCTCGCACGTCACCTTCCAGCACATCCCCGACCCCGCCGTCACGCTTGGGTACTTCGCCGAGCTGGGGCGCGTCCTGCGACCAGGCGGGTGGGCGGGGTTTCAGGTCTCAAACGCGCCCGAGGTTCACCACCCGCGCACGACGCTGCGTGCTCGGCTCGGGCGCGTGCTCTCGCTCGCGGGCCTCGCGCCGCGCGGGCAGCGCGATCCGGCGTGGCTCGGATCCTCGATCGACCTTGCGGAGCTACGCGCCGTCGCCGACCGCAGCGGGCTCGTGCTGGAGCACGTGCTGGGCGAGGGAACGCTGTGGTGCGCGGTGCGCGCTCGCCGCGTCGGCTGACGGGCGTCCCATCAGGATGTACAGCAGCGACTCCGTCAGCGGGACGTAGCCGGCCGCCCGCGCCCAACGCGCCTCGGGCGGGTCGTGGTTGGGCGGGTAGCCGGTAGCGACCGCGAGCAACGGGTAATTGCCGCGGGTGAGCGCAGCGCGGAACGCCGGTGCGGAGGAGTACTGCTCGAGGCGGTGCCCGATCCAGGGCCCGAGGTAATCGACCTCGTTTTGCATGCGGGGACCGAACAGCGGTGCGATCGGCACGGGCCTGATCCACTCGCCGGTCACCGCGATCCGGGTGTGCGCCGGTGCACGCGCGAGCACGTAGGAGACCGCGGGATCTTGTGGCGTGTACGGGCGCCGTGCGAGTACGCGCTGGTCGTGATAGACGAGCGCCAGCGCGCCCGCGAGCGCCAGTACCCCGGCGAGCGCCAGCGCCGCGCTCGCGGTGGCAATCCGGAAGAGTCGCGGCCGCCGGGCCGAAGCAACCGTCGCCGCGAGGATCGCGACTATCAACGCCGCGCCGACGATCCGCGCTCCACCGACGGGCAGGTAGCGGTGAAGGTTGAGCGCGATCTCCACGAGCAGCGCGGCCTCCACCAGCAGCCCCCAGGCCCCGATGCGCTGCACCGACCAGGCCAGCAGCGGCGCCGCGAGAATCAGTGCCGGCATCCCGTAGCGCGTGTTGGCGGCGATCAGCAGCGGGACGTTCCGGTAGCCCTGAGCCGTATACGGCGTGACCACGTACACGACTGCGAGCGCCACGGCGCCAGCGCCGAGCAGCGCGACCCGAGGATCGACCCGCGGGCGGGAGCGGCGTCGATCGGCGAGCCACAGCGCAGCCGCCGCCGCCACTCCCACCACCAGCAGCCCGCCGACGAGCCCGAACTCATCGCGGAACTCCGGCCACACATACCCACGCAGCACGCTCGAGTTGGTGAGGTAGTGCGCGAGCGAGAACCCCAACAGGCTGCGAATCGGGCTCGGGGGCGCGGGGAAGATCGTGAGCCCGAGCACTCGCACCGGGTAGTCGAACACCGGGTTGCCCGTGAGGATCAGGTTGCGCAGCATCCAGATCCCGCCGACGAGAGCGATGACCCCGACGAGGACCCCGGTGTCGCGAAGGAGCTCGCGCCGTCCGCGACCAGCCAGTGCTCCGGCCACGATCCACACGACGATCAGGGCCGGTATCTCCGTCAGCCCGTACCACTTCGTGCCGAGCACGATTCCGAACGCCACGCCGGCGAGCACCAGCTCGCTTCGCCGGCGCGTGCGCCAATGTCGAAACAGGAACAGCACCCCGGCGGAGAACGTCGCCAGAAATGCGGGATCGGTGAGGTCGTCGACGAGCGCGGTGCCCAGCGCGGGGCGGATTGAGATCACCGCGCACGCGACCAGCAACGACGTCGCCGGACGCACGTGCAACTCGCGCGAGATGCCGTAAATCGACGCCACCGCCAACGCGAGCAACAGAGGATCGACGTAGCGGATGAACGCGACCGAATGCCATGGCAGAACCGCCGCCAGCAGCAGCAGGTCGCCGAACTGCGGGTAGTTGCCCTGCGCCTGACCCACGAGGTACTGGGTCGTCTGCCACATCGTGCCGGTCTGGATGAACCGGATGACGCCGGGCAGGTGGAAGGCCAGCACGTCGACCGAGCTGACGTGCACGGTGGCGTTGGCCTGCACGTACGCCAGGCACCACGCGGCCGCCAGCAGCGCGCCGGCGCCCGCCAGCAGCCAGTGCGCGCCGTCGAGCGAGATCAGCTCCCCGGCGCCGCGCAACGACAGGGACGGGGCCGTTTCCCTCCGGGCAGGCCGCCCCACCAGCCAGAACGTGCCGCTCACGAGCACGACCGCCGCAAGCACGACGGTCCCGCGCGTGAGGACGCCCAGCACCAGCGGCAAGACGTGCACGCAGAGCATTCCGGCGATCAGCATCACCGCGAACGCCACCGCCCGCGGGACCCCGGTCAGGTGGTCGAGCTTTGTGCGCAACAGCAGCCATGCGAAGCCGCCGCAGCATCCGAGCGTGATCGCGAGCAGGACCGCCCCGGCCGCGAACTGGCCCGGGGAAAGTGCCCCGGTCACGACCGGCCTCTCCTCACACCAGCTCGCGCGTCCACGAGGACTGTCGCGCCCATCCCGGAGTATCCATCCGGTGACGGAACGAGCGTGACTCTCGTAGCGCAGCGATCGAGAAGCGCACCAGGCGCCAGGGGATCGGCGAGCGCGTTCCCCTTCCCAGCATGCTGCCCTCGGCCGTGGCGCCGCGGCGAACGCGATGGCTGACGTCGACCTCGAGCAGCGCGAGCCCGCGCCGCGAAGCGAGGATCGTCAGGTACAGGTTCGGGATCAGCGACTTCGAAGGCAGGATCGGCAGCAGCTCGCCGAGCACCTCGGCGTCGTAGCCGCGCAGCGGGCAGTTGGGGTCGCGAGCAAGGACGCCGAAGCTCGCGTGGACGTAGCTTCGGACCAGGCGGGTCATGATCATCCGGAACCACGGGTCCTGCCGGAAGCGGCGCACGCCCGAGACCGCGTGGGCGTCGTCGACGAGCAGCACGAGCACGCGGCGCAGGTCGTTGCCGTGGAACTGCCCGTCGCCGTCGACCTGCAGAACGTGGTCGGGCGCCAGGTCGAGCGCGCGGCGGTACGCCGCGATCAGGCTCGGCCCATGCCCGCGGTTGACCGGGCTCGCCACGACCTCCAGCGAGCCTTGCAAGTGCGGCCGCACGCTCTCGAGCGCCTCGAGTGTGTTGTCGGTCGACGCATCATCGACAACGACCAGGTGCAGCGCGTCCGCATGCGGCGCGAGCGACTGATCGATTTCCTGCAGGAAACTAGCGATCCCATCGGCCTCGTTGTAGGCCGGAATTGCGACTGCCACAGACGGCTTGCTCACCAGGTGTCTTCCCCGGGACGACGCCTCCGCATAGGGCGGCATCGTAACCGAGCCCCATACGAGGATGCGACGGTTCTACAACACGAGCGTTCGGTACCTCACAGCGCCTCTGACTACCGACCAGGTCTCGAACAGATCGTGCGCCAGGAAGAACGGAAGCGACCAGCTCCCCGCGCCGAGGCTGCGTCCCCGCGCCTGCAGCTGGAGCAGGTAGCGGGTGAGGATGATCCTGCGCAGCCAACCCGGCGCCAGCAGCGCGAGCGCGGAGCGCCAGAGCAGGTAGTGCCACACGTTCCAGAACACGCGGCGCTGGAGCATCACGCGGGTCTGCGGGTGGTCGGCGAGCACCCGTACGCACGGCGTCCAACGCCGTGCCATCCGCAGCTTCCCGAGCGCGCCGAGCTTCTCGACCGCGTGGAACACGCGCGCGTCGACGGCGAACACCGCGCGATGACCCGTCGACAGTGCGCGCCAGGCTAGGTCGGTGTCCTCGCCCGCCGACTCCGGGCCGAACGCCTCGTCGAAGCCGCCGAGCGCCTCGAGCAGCGATCGGGGATAGAAGATGTTGCACGTCTCGAAGTTCGGCCCGAGCTGCCGCTGGACGACGGTGTGCGAGAAGACCGAGATCTGCTGTTCCTCGCCCGGGTCCGGCTCGGTCGGGCCCTGGACGATCGCGCCGGGTGCATTGCGGTGCGCCTCGAGCGCCGCCGAGATCCAGCCCGCCACCGGTTTGCAGTCATCGTCGGTGAAGCCGACGAGCGGCGCGCGCGCGGCGCGCCAGCCCGCGTTGCGCGCTGCCGCCGGGCCGCCCGGCCGCTCGTGCCGGATCGTCCGCAGCGCGAACTCGCTGTGCTCCGGGACTGTTGCCGGTGGTTGGGAGCCGTCATCGACGAGGATCACCTCGAACGAGCCGGCGGGGGCGTCCTGCTCCGATAGCGCCGCGAGCAGCTGCGCCAGCCGCCGGGGGCGGTTGTGAGTTGGCACGACGATCGAGACGGCCGGCTCTGACATCACGCGAGATGTAACCACGTACTCTGCTCGCGTGAGACAGCCCGAACTGAGCGTCGTGGTGGCCTCCCACGACCGGCCGCTGCGGCTGCGGTGGCTGCTCAACTCACTCGAGCAGCAGACCCTCGACCGCGCGCTGTGGGAGGTTGTCGTGTGCCACGACTCCCGCGGTCCGGAGACCGACGAGCTGCTCGAGGCCCATGGCCTGACCGCCGACGGGACGCTGCGCTGGACCTCGCTGCCGGCCGGCACTGCCCCGCCCGGCGCCAACCGCAACGCGGCGCTGGCGCTCGCGTGCGCGCCGGTGCTCGTATTCACCGACGACGACTGCCGTCCGCCGCCCAAGTGGCTCGAGCATGTGCGCGGCGCCGTGCAGCGCCATCCCGGGTCGATCATCCAGGGTCCGGTCGCCGGCGATCCCGACGAGCAGGCGATGCGCCGGGCGCCACGTCCTCGAACGCAGGCGATCGAGCTTGTCCCGACGCCGTGGGCGGAGTGCTGCAACATCGTCTATCCCCGGGCGCTGGTGGAGCGTGTCGGCGGGTTCGATCCGCATGCCGTGAGCTGCGAGGACACGGATCTGGCTCGTCGCGCCCTGGCGGCGGGCGCGGACTACGACGGCGATCCTTCGATGCTCACCTTCCACGCGATCGAGGACGCGACGATCCGCGATTGGACGCGGGCGAGCGCGAAGTGGAGCGAGGTGCCATGGCTGCTCGCGCGCCATCCGGAGCTGCGGGGCGAGCTGTACCTGCGCCTGTTCTGGAAACACGAGCACTTCTGGCTGCTGGTCGCTCTGTGGGCCGGGCTGCGCGCGGTCCGCCGGCCGTGGTGGGCGCTGCTCGCTGCTCCGTGGGCGCTGCGGCGCGGCTCGCACGGGCAGGGGATCCGCGGGCGCCTTCGCGATCTGCTCGAGCTGCCCGGCTGGGCGGTGATCGACGCGGCTGAGATCGTCGCCCTCGTGCGGGGCAGCATTCGCGAGAGCGTCGTCGTCTTGTAGCTCGGCGGGCGCCCGGCGTCGCCTAACCTGTGCGCGGGAGTGCAGCCCAACATCCACATCTTCGGGATCACGCTGAAGACCTTCGGGATCGTGTTCGCCTGTGGGTTCATTGCCGCGGGTGCGATCCTGTGGCGTCGCCTGCGCGAGCTCGGCAGACCGGGGGACTACGCGTACGAAATCGCGTTCGCCGCGCTGATCGGGGGACTGGTCGGGTCGCGCGTCTATTACGTGGTCCAGAACTACAGCGTCGTCAAGCACGATCTGCTCGGCAGCCTGTTCTCGGGTTCGGGGCTGGTGTGGTACGGCGGCGTGATCGGGGGCGCGATCGCCGTGATCGCGTGGGGCGCATGGCGCGGGATGCTGTCGGTCGGATTGCTCGACCTGGCGTGCGTGCCGCTCGCGATGGGCTACGCGATCGGAAGGATCGGCTGCCAGCTCTCGGGCGACGGCGACTACGGCAAGGCGTCGACCCTGCCGACCTCGATGAGCTATCCCCACGGGACCGTGCCGACGCCACCCGGCGTGACGGTCCTCCCAACGCCGATCTATGAGACGCTCGCGATGGGGACGGTCGCGTGGTGGCTGTGGCGGATGCGCGACCGGTTCCGTCCCGGCGCCCTGTTCGCCTTCTACCTGCTTCTCTCCGGAACCGAGCGGTTGCTGATCGAGTTCATCCGCCGCAACCACCGAGTGGTCGCGGGCCTGACGGCCCCGCAGCTCGAGAGCATCGGCTTGATGATCGCCGGCGTCATCTGGCTCCTCCTGCTCGAGCGCCGCGGGGGGTTGCGGGCGCGACGACCGGGCGGCGGGCCGGCGGTCGCCACCGCGTAGGCGGGTACCGGCGCGTCAGAATTCCGACTCTGTCAGAGTTTTTCTGTCGAAACCGGCTAAAGGTCTGACGGGATGAGCCGATACACATTCGAGGTGCGTGCCCCACGCGCATATTTGGCCAGCTTTGGGACAGCAGGGTCCTTGCTGGCGGGCGCTGCGCTCGTGTTCGTCCTCGCGAGCGCCATCGTGGCGTTCCGCGGTTGGCCGCAGGTGGGCGGCGACTCCTCGACGCCAACAGTGTTCGTCCCGGCGGCACACCTGAGCCCCGGTGCAACGTCATCCACCAGGGTCACCGGGTCGCTCGCGAGCGTGACCGGGACCGCCACGCGGACGAAGGGCGCCGGCGGCGCTGCCGGGTCCGCGGGCGCCGGGCACAGCAATCATTTCAGCTCGAGCGGCCGGGTCCTCACCACTCAGCACGGCTCGGGCGCCGGCAACGGCACAACGGGCGGCAGCACCGGCGGTGGCGCAGCGGGCGGCGGTGGCTCGGGCTCGAGCGGCTCGGGCTCCGGCTCTAGCGGCGCGGGCTCGAATACCTCCGGCTCGGGTTCGGGCTCGGGCTCGGGCGGCTCGTCGACCCTCGCCGGCACGGTCGAAGGCGCCGCTGGCTCGGCCGGGAGAACGGTTTCGAGCGCCGGCTCATCGGCCGGCTCGACCGTCAGCGGTGTCGCCGGCACGGTCGGTGGCGTGGTCGGCGGAGTCAACCCCGGAGCCGGGAGAGTCGTGAGCGGTACCGGGTCGACCGTCGGCGGTGTAGTCGGCGGCACCGGCTCGACCGCCGGTGGCGTCGTCTCGGGCGCCGGCCACGTGGTCGGCGGCCTGCTCGGCGGCTCCGGTTAGCTACTAGCCGGGCGCGTGCGCCGAGCCGAGCGCCCGCTCCAAGAAGCGCAGGCTCACAGCCTGCAGGTCGGGATCGTGCTGGATCGAACGGTGATGCCCGCCGGGGAGCGTGATCAGGCGGCTGTTGGGGTGTCGTGCGTACGCCGCGAGCTCGCGCGAATGCTGCACCGGGACCTGCTCGTCCCCCTCTGCGTGGAGCAGCAGCAGCGGGACCTCGAGCGCGCCCACCGCGGTCTCGAGCTCGTGAGAAGCGAGAAACGCATCCAGTGCCGTCCGATCCGCATCGAACGCGAACGACCCAGAGGCCAATCCTCGACGCAGCTTCTCTGCGCTCGCCGGACAGATCGCCACCACCGCCGCAGCGCCCACGGACGGGGCCGCGAGGACCGCCAGATATCCGCCCATGCTCGAGCCTCGCAGGGCGAGCGGAAGCTCCGGCGCTCCGGCGCGCGACCGCAGCAGTGCTGCGAGTGCGGCCACATCGTCGAGCACGCGGCCGTCCATCGGTCCGGCGCTCTCGCCGTGTCCGCGCTGGTCGAACGCGATCGCCGCGAACCCGGCCGCTCGCACCGCCCGTGCGTAGTCGTGGTGACTCTCCTTGCACGACCCCGCGCCGTGGAGGATCACGACGCCGCCCCGCGGCGGGCGTCCCTCGACCAGCCACAGCGAATACGCGAGGCCCTCGTAGGAGCCGATCTCCGCGGGAGCCACCGCGGTCACCGTCCGCCTCCGGCGCATTGGCCAATCGTGGCATGATCGGCGACCGATGACAGCCACCTCCAACCTGCTCTCGCACGTCTATCCGCTCGGCAGCCGCGTCAACGAGGCGGGCCGGCTCGAGGTCGGCGGCTGCGACGCGGTCGAGCTGGTCCGCGAGTTCGGTTCGCCGGCGTACGTGGTCGCCGAGGACGATCTGCGCTCGCGCGCGCGGGCGTTCCTCGACGCGCTGGCCTCACGACACTCCGACTACGACGTCCTGTTCGCGTCCAAGGCGTTCCCGTGCACGGCCGTCTACCGGGTGCTCGCGGAGGAAGGGCTGGCGTGCGACGTCGCCTCCGGCGGCGAGCTGTTCCTGGCGCTGCGCGGCGGTTTCGACCCAGCGCGGATCTACTTCCACGGCAACGCGAAATCGGATACCGAGCTGCGCGACGCGCTGGATGCCGGCGTTGGCCACATCGTGCTCGACTCCTTCGACGAGTTCGACCGCCTCGAGCGGATCTCCGCCGAACACGGCCGCAACCAGGAGGTCCTGATCCGGGTGACCCCGGGGGTCGCCGGCGACACCCACCACGCGATCTCGACCGGCCAGGAGGACTCGAAGTTCGGCTTCTCGCTGCCCGAGGCGTCGACCGCGATCGGGCGGCTCGAATCGGTGCCGCATCTCGACCTGGTCGGTCTTCACTTCCACATCGGCTCGCAGCTGCTCGAGCTCGAGCCGTTCCGCGCGGCCGTGCGGGCGATCAAGGATCTCGGCGACTTCCCCGTCTACAACCTCGGCGGCGGCCTTGGCGTGGCGTACACCAACGACCAGCGTCCGCCGTCGATCGAGAGCTACGTCGAGTCGATCGTCACCGCCCTTCACGACGAGCTCGGCGCCGGCAAGCGGCTGCTGCTCGAGCCGGGTCGCGCCTTGGTCGCGAACTCCGCGGTCACGCTGTACACCGTGCAGACGGTCAAGCGCAATGTCTCGACTTGGGTCGCGGTCGATGGCGGGATGTCGGACAACCTGCGGCCGATGCTGTACGGCTCGGTGTACGAGGCGCTGATCGCCGACCGGGCGCAGGCGGCTGGAACCGAGCTTTGCCAGATCGCCGGCAAGCACTGCGAGTCGGGCGATGTGATCGTGCGGGACGCGATGCTGCCCGAGCCGGCCGCCGGCGACGTGCTCGCGACGCCGGTCACCGGCGCGTACGGTTACTCGCTCGCCAACAACTACAACGGGGTGCCCCGCCCGCCGGTGATCTTCTGCCGCGACGGCTCCGCCAGGGTCGTCGTGAGACGCGAGACCTACGAGGATCTTGCGACCCGTGATGTCGGCTGAGTTCCGGATCGGGGTGCTGGGGCACGGCACCGTGGGCGCTGCGTTCTGCGAGCTGCTGCCGCAGCATGCGTCGCGGATCGAGCTGGCCACCGGACTGCGTCCCTCGATCTCCGGTGTGCTCACCCGGTCGAAGGGGTCCTTCGAGGAGATCCTCGACTCCTCCGAGCTGATCGTCGAGCTGATCGGCGGAATCGCACCGGCGCGCGACTACGTGCTGCGGGCGATGCGCGAGGGACGTCACGTCGTGACCGCCAACAAGCAGCTCCTCTCCCAGCACGGGGAGGAGCTGTGGGAGGCAGCGCGCCGGCACGGCGTCCAGCTTCGGTTCGAGGGCGCGGTCGCGGGTGTTGTGCCCGTCATCAGAGTCCTGCAGGAATCGCTGGCGGGGGCGACCGTTGACCGCGTGCACGGGATCGTCAACGGCACGACGAACTTCATCCTCACCGAGATGGCGCGAACGGGCGCGACGTTCGAGGATGCGCTCGCCGAGGCGCAGCGGCTCGGGTACGCGGAGGCCGACCCGTCCGAGGACGTCGACGGCCGGGACGCAGCCGCGAAGATGGCGATCCTCGCGCGGCTGGCCTTCGACACGCCCGTCCATCTCGACCAGGTGCGCTACGAGGGGATCGAGCAGATCAAGCCCGACGACCTCGAATACGCGCGCGAGCTCGGGCTTGGGCTGAAGCTAGTCGGGACCGCGGAGCGGATCGACGGCCGGCTGTCAGTTCGGGTGCATCCACTGTTCCTGTATCCGGGCCACCCGCTGGCATCTGTCGGCGGGCCGTTCAACGCGGTCACGGTCGAGTCCGAGGCGATCACCGAGATCACGATGTCCGGTCCGGGCGCCGGCGGGCCGCAGACGGCGACGCCGTGCTCGGCGACGTGATCAGCGCGATGATCCCGCCCGCCTCGACGCCGCCGACGGTCGAGGTGCTCGAGCTGGTGCAGGACGTCGTCTCGGCTTTCTACCTGCACCTCGAGGTTGCCGACCAGCCGGGCGTGCTGGCGGGCGTCGCAAAGGTGCTCGCCGAGCACGACGTGTCGGTGAAGTCGGTCGTCCAGAAGGGCCTCGGGGAGCAGGCGCGACTGGTGATGGTCCTGCATCCCGTGCTCGAGTCGCGCTTCGAGGCGGCGATGGCGCGGATCGCCGAGCTGCCGTTCATCCGTACCGCGCCGCGCGCGATCAGGGTGCTCGAGGAGGAGTTCGGTTAGGGTTGCGCGTTCGATGCGCGCTCTTCAGATAACCCAGCTCACCGGGCCCGACAGTGCGCTGAACCTGGTCGAGGTCCCCGAGCCCGAGCCCTCGCACATGCTCACGCCCGGCAAGGGCGTGGTCGTCGACGTGCACGCCGCCGGCGTGTCGTTCCCCGAGCTGCTGCAGACGCGCGGCGAATACCAGTTCAAGCCGGAGCTGCCTTTCATTCCCGGCAGCGAGGTCGGCGGGGTCGTGCGCTCGGCCCCCGAGGGCAGCGCACTGCGGCAGGGCGATCGCGTCGCGGCGTTCTGCATGATCGGGGCGTTCGCGGAGGTCGTGGTCGCGCCCGAGTACATGTCCTTCATGCTCCCCGACGCGCTCGACTTCGCGCAGGGCGCCGCGCTCGTCCTCAACTACCACACCGCGTATTTCGCGCTCAAGCTCCGCGGACGGCTCGCGGACGGCGAGTGGGTGCTCGTGCACGGCGCGGCCGGCGGGGTCGGCACCGCGTCACTGCAGGTCGCCAAGGGCCTCGGGGCGCACACGATCGCTGTCGTCTCCAGCGAGGAGAAGGCGGCGGTGGCGCGCGAGGCCGGCGCCGACGAGGTACTTCGCTCGGACGGGCCGTGGAAGGACGAGGCCAAGGAGCGCTCGGGCGGCGGCGTCGACCTGGTGCTCGACCCGGTCGGGGGCGATCGGTTCACCGACAGCATCCGCTCACTGCGCGAGGGGGGGCGGGTCGTCGTGGTCGGGTTCACCGGCGGCTCGATCCCCGAGGTGAGGGTCAACCGGCTGCTGCTCGGCAACACCGAGGTGATCGGCGCGGGCTGGGGGGCGTACGTCATGGCCAAGCCGCAGGTCACGATCGAGATCGGCGCTCAGATCGACCGGCTGATGCGGGAGGGTTTCGTACGCCCGATCGTCGGCGCCCACTTTCCGTTTGAGCGGGCCGGCGAGGCGCTCAAGCTGATCGACGGGCGTGGCGCCACCGGCAAGGTCGTGCTCGACGTTCGGTAGGTCCGTTGGGCCGCCTTCGGCGGCGTCCGTGGGGCCGGGCGGGCCCGTCCAGACGGCTTGGGCGGTTCGTGTTGTGTGCTCGGGTGGCTTTCGCAGGGCCACCCCCGTCCGGGGTGGGCGGGTATCCCATATACCGGCCATCCATGGCCGGCGGGCGACGGGTGGGCGGGACCTCATACAAACAGCCTCCGTCCCGCTGAAGCACGAGAGGGGAAGGGGCGAACGACCATATTGCTACAAAGGTTCATGCCCGCCTGCGGGCGCCCCGGGGGATGAAAATGGCCCCGGCGCACCGTAAACCGGGGCAACCTTGTTTACGGGGTGCCACGGCTATTTTCTAACCAAGCGCCAGCTAGCCGTGGCGCTTTGTAGCGGTGTGGTCGCTGTCGCTCTGGCGACCATCTTGCGCCAAAGCGCCGGCCGCCCGTGCCGCTTTGGAGCGATGTGGTCGTTCCCGCCACCCCCTCCGCAGCAAAAATGCCGGGCAGACCAGCTCCCGAGGCACGGCCCGAAGGGCGGAAGCTGAGGCGCCAGCCGTTAGCCCAAACCGAACCGCGACAGCCTAAGCGGCTCGCCGCTCGCGCACCCGCCGCGCCGTGACCGGACCGTCGTCACGCAACTGCGGCGTCGGCTTGCCCTGCTCGATCCGCCGCCGCTCGGTCAGCGCGACCATGTCGAAAGAGCGGGTGTTGTAGCCGCGTCTGACCGGACGCGGCGCGAGCGGAAGCGTCGCGCGCACCGCACGCACGACCGCGTGAAACGCGAGCTCGTGACGGCGGGTCCACTCGAGGTCGTAGAGCTCCCGGACACGGGGGGGCATGCTGCCGAGCATCACGAGGTCGTGGACGCGCTTGCCCGGCTGGTTGACCGCCGGCATCGGGATCTCGAACGCGGTCGCGTGGCCGACGAAGCGCGCCTCGTCGGTGAGGTAGAGCTCGTCGCTTGCGAGCTTGGCGTTCCAGTACTCGCGGAATCCGGCGTACGTGTTCGGGACCGTGTCGCGGGGCATGCCGAACAGCTCGCCGAAACGCACGTAGTCCTGCCACAGCGCCTCTCGCTCGGCGTGGCTCAGCTCGCGGACGAACAGCTCGTAGAAGCACTGCGCGGAGTCGGCGATCACGGCGACCGTCCACAGCATCAGTTCGGGGTTGAGCGCCGAGTACGGGGTGCCCTTCGGGGTGACGCCGGCGTCCTCGGGCAGCGTCCCGTTGACCTTCTCGTGCAGCCGCCGCACATACGCGAGCACTCGGTCGGCGTCCTCGCGCGAGCCGAAGTAGATCTTCTCGAACGCCTTGCCGGTGTGCGCGAGCCGCTTGAAGGGAGTCAGCTTGGCGTAGGAGTGCTCGCTCGTGCCGACGTAGTTGAGCGGCATCAACGCGCCGATGCACAGCGCCCGCTGGCCGTAGAGCAGCCCGACGGCGCGCTGCTCGTGGACGCGGCGCAGCATCGAGCGCCCGCGAGGGAAGTATCCCGCGTCTCCCTGCATCTGCAAACAAGTGTTATCAGATCTGGCAGACTGATGAGACGATGAGCGTGTACGGCGGCGTGGGGGCGAAGGAGCGGCGTGCGACCCGGCGCGAGCAGCTGCTGGCGGCGGCCCTGGATCTGGTCGGGACGGAGGGCTGGCAAGCCACCACGGTGCGGGCGATCTGTGCTCGCGCACGGCTCACGCCGCGGTACTTCTACGAGAGCTTCAGCGACCGCGAGGAGCTGCTGGTCGCGCTGTTCGACGAGATCGCCCAGGAGTGCGCGGTGGCGGTGCTCGAGGCGGTGGCGGGAGCGCCCGTCGCTGCGCGTGCGAAGGGGCGGGCGGCGATCGAAGCGTTCGTCGAGCTGGTCACCGACGACCCGCGCAAGGCACGCGTGCTGTTCGTCGAGGCGACCGGTTCCGAGGCGCTGACGCGACGGCGCTTTCAGACGTTGCGGATGTTCGCGCAGCTGGTCGGCCAGCAAGGGCGCGAGTTCTACGGGGTGCGCGGAGCGGGCGACTCGCTCGTCGATACCAGTGCGTTGATGCTGGTCGGCGGCTTCGCCGAGACGCTGTTGGCGTGGCTCGACGGCACCCTCCGCATCACCCGGGAGCAGCTGATCGAGGACTGCAGCGACCTGTTCGTGCTGGTCGGTGACGGAGCTTTCCGGCTCGTGCGGGATCGATAGCCGCCGCCGTCCCTGCCGCTCTGGCATGCTGCGCCCGGATGCCCGGGCTGATCGAGCGCTACCGCGATCGTTTGCCGTTCGGGCCGGAGGACCCGGTGGTCTCGCTCGGAGAGGGGGCGACCCCGCTGATCCCGGCCCCGCGGCTGTCCGAGCGTGCCGGCGCCGAGGTGTGGCTCAAGCTGGAGGGAATGAATCCGACCGGCTCGTTCAAGGACCGCGGGATGACCTGCGCCGTGTCGGCTGCGGTTCGTGAGGGGGCCAAGGCCGTCGTCTGCGCCTCCACCGGCAACACCGCCGCATCCGCCGCGGCCTACGCCGCACGAGCCGGGCTCCGAGGCGCGGTGATCGTGCCTGAGGGCAAGATCGCCACCGGGAAGCTCGCGCAGGCGCTGATGCACGGAGCGCGGGTGGTCGCGCTGCGGGGCAACTTCGATGACGCCCTGCGACTCGTCCGCGAGCTGGCCGCGCGCCATCCGATCTCGCTCGTGAACTCGGTCAACGAGTTCCGGATTGAGGGCCAGAAGACGGCGGCGTTCGAGGTCGCCGAGGCGCTCGCTGGCGAGCTCGACGCGCTGTGCATCCCGGTCGGCAACGCCGGCAACATCACCGCATACTGGCGTGGATTCAAAGAATGGGAACCCACCCACGCTTCCGCCCATCCCGTGCGCCCGCGCATGTTCGGCTTCCAGGCGGCTGGGGCGGCGCCGCTCGTGCACGGCGCCCCGGTCAAGAACCCCGAGACCGTCGCCAGCGCGATCAGGATCGGCAATCCCGCTCGCTGGGAGGAGGCGATGGATGCGATGACCTCCTCCGACGGCGCCGTGCAGGCGGTGAGCGACGAGCAGATCCTCGACGCCTACCGGTTCCTGGCGGCGGAGGAGGGAGTGTTCTGCGAGCCGGCCTCCGCGGCGAGCGTCGCCGGGCTGCTCGCGCACGGGGCCCGTGACGCGCGCAGGATCGTGTGCGTGCTGACCGGGCACGGGCTAAAGGACCCCGACACGGCGCTTGCCCAGGCCGGCGCGGTCGTGCCGAGCGAGCCCGAGATCGGCGCGATCGAGCGCGCCGTGCTCGAATGACGCTCGGGCGCCGACGGCTGGTCCGAGTCCCGGGGTCGAGCGCCAATCTTGGTCCCGGGTTTGATGTGCTGGCGGCGGCGCTGGCGCTCCATCTCGAGCTCGAGGTCGTCGAGACCGGGCAGTTTGGTGTCGTCAGCGATTTGGATGTGCCGCTTGATCGCAGCAACCTCGTGGTGCGGGCGTTCGAGCGGCTGCATCCCCCAGACGACTTCGAGTTCAGGATCTCTTCGGCGATCCCGCTCTCGGGTGGCCTCGGGTCCAGCGCCGCGGCGATCGTCGCCGGGCTGCTCGCGGCCGACCACCTGTTCGAGCTCGATGCAGACGTGTTCGCCTTGGCGGTGGATCTGGAGGGGCATCCGGACAACGTCGGGGCCGCGTTGCAGGGAGGGTTCGTGATCTGTGACGGGGGCCGGGCGTTCCGCTTCGATGCGCCGATGGGGTTGGAGGGCGTGCTCGTGGTGCCCGGGCAGTCCGTGCGCACAGAGGAGGCGCGCGCCGCGCTGCCTGCGACCGTCCCGCTCCGCGATGCGCTGTTCAACGTCGCGGCCGCTTCGCTGCTCGTCCGTGGCCTGTCGATCGGCGATTGGGACCTGATCGCGGCCGGACTACACGACCGGCTGCACCAGCCCTACCGCGCGGCGCTCTATCCGCGCTCTGCGGAGCTGCTCGAGCGCGTGCCGAAGCTGGGGGCGCTCGGCGCGACGGTATCTGGAGCGGGACCGACCGTGCTCGTCTGGTGCCACTACGAGCAGACCGGCGCGCTCGTCGACGCGCTGACCCGCCTCGCGGGGGACTGGGCAGACGTCCAGCGAGTGACGTTCGAGTCCCAAGGCGCCGACGTGCGGGGGCTGTAGCCCCTGCTAGACGGCGGCGCCGTTTGAACCGGCAAGCGCGCCGAGCCTCGAGCGGGGGGCGTCCAGGCCCAGTCGATCGAGCAGCTCGCCGGCCACCTTGATGTAGTCGAGCGCCAGATCGGGACGGTAGTCGAGGATCGAGATCGCCCGCTCGGCCGATTCGGCGTAAGCGATCGACGCCCGGATCGTCGTATCTACCAGCTTCTCGCCGAAATGCTCGCGCAACGAGTCGAACGCCTCGCGCGAATGACGGGTGCGCATATCGGCGATGTTCAGGATCACCCCGAGCCACTTCAGGTCGGGATTGAGGCTGTCGCGGGCCAGTTCGATCACCTCGAGCGCCTGCTCGACCCCCTGAAGGGCGAAGTACTGAGCCTCCGCCGAAAGCAGCGCGTAATCGGAGGCGACCAGTGCATTGACGGTCAGCAGTCCGAGCGACGGCGGGCAGTCGATCAGGATCACGTCGTAGTCCTGCCTGAGGTCGTGCAGCGACCGCTTGAGCGTCAGCTCGCGTCCCATCTTGCCGCCGAGCGTCAGTTCAGCCTCGGCCAGGCCGAGATTGGCCGGGATGATGCCGCCGCCGTGGATGGCCTCGGTCGACTTCGCCCGGCCGGTCAGGACATCGCCGATCGTCGGGGAGGCGTCGGGGTCGACATCCAAGTAGTCGGAGAGGTTCCCCTGGGGGTCCAGATCGACGGCCAGAACGCGGAGCTCGATCCGCCGAAAGACATCGGTCAGGGTCCTCACCGCGGTTGTCTTCCCGGTGCCGCCTTTCTGTGAGAGGACTGCGATCGTGGCCATCGGAGCGCCACTATAGAGCGCAGGATCGGTCCGGTTGCGTGGCAGGTGTGAGTGCCGAGTTGTGGCTCAGCCGGCGGGCGTAGTGGGGCGCCGTTCGCTGCCGCGCCGGCCTTCGCCGGCGTGGCTGTACCGCATCCCTGAGATCACCGGGATGTCGAGGAAGTGCAGGTGATGGCGGCCGATGACGACCTCGTCGGCGTCAGCGAGCGTGCTCCACTCGACCCTCTCGCCGTTGACGAACACGCCGTTGAGGCTGCGGTCGTCCAGGACGCGGAGGCCGTCGGGCTGGCGCACGATCAGCGCATGGCGACGCGACACGGTCGGATCATCGAAGCGGATGTCTGCCGCGAGGCTGCGTCCGATGCGCGTCCATTCGCGCTGCAGGGCGAACGCGCTGACCTCGCCAGAGGGGGCGCGGTAGGCAAGGTACTGGCCGGGTTCTTGGAGCCCGTCACGCAGCTCGTCGAGCCAGCTCTGATCCTCTACTTCAGCGGGCATCTCTACAACACTGGTCTGGGCGGTCGTGAACAACGACGCCCGGACAAATTCCCTGCCACCACAGTTTGGGCAGGTGGGAAGCTCGTCGACCGCCTCCAGCGATACTGGATAGTCGCAATCGGTGCAACGAAAGGTCCCGGTCCCCGCGACATTGCCCGACGTCCAAGCTTTCATAGGGGGCACATCTCCTGATTTCGGGCCGCAGACACACCGAGCTGTCTAACCCGGCGGATCCATCATAGCCTGCACGTCAAAGACGCGCTAAAGAATTACTAACACAAACAACACCGCATCCGAGGGCATTTCACGACTTCTGCGCATGTGCGCGTTAACAACAATCAGATGTGTGCGTTAACAATGCGCGAACCCACCTGCCTCCCCCCCGCGGCCGGGTCCCCCGGGGCGAGGTGGCAGGGTTCTTCCCGGGTTCCGAACGGCCTACACGCCGGCCCGCCGGGGGTGGTCTGAGCTGTGACAGCCGGTCACCGTAGTCCTCGAGCCGTGCGGAGACCGCCCGTGCCACCACGAGCGAGCCCGCGCGCTCGAGCGGTGGCCGTGCGGAGACCGCCCGCGCCACCACGAGCGCGCCCGCGTGCTCGAGCGGCGCCCAGGACGCCCGCGCCAGCACGAGCGCGCCCGCGCGCAGGAACCACCTGCGCGCCGGCGAAGTCAGGCCCATGGCGATTCAGATCCGTGACGAGATGCCCGAGCTCGAGCTGGCGATCCTGCGCCGCGGCGTTCATGAACTGTCGGTCGGGTGCGAGCGGTGTGCGCGGTGCCATCGCACGCCCTTGATCGGTGAGCGGGTATACGTCTACGACCACGACAAGATCGTGTGCGAGCTCTGTCGCCCGGTGCAGCGAGGCGCCCCGAGCGCGTCGCGGATCGTGCATGGCCCGGAGTTCGGCCACACGCTGCGGGTCAGCGACCAGCGCGCGGCTGCCTGAGACCCGTGCTCTCATAGAATCCCGGCCGTGGATCCGTTCACGGTCTCCGCGACGATCTCCCGGCCTCGTGAGGAGGTATTCGAGTACCTCGCCGACATCGCCAACCACGCCGAGTTCTGCGACCACTACCTGGTCGACTGGCGGCTGACGCGGGAGGACTCCTACGGCACCGGGGCCGGGGCTCGATTCCGCGTAAAGGCGCCGCTGCGCCGGTTCTCGTGGGCCGACGTCACGCTCGTCGAGGTCCAGGCGCCGTACCGCATCGTCGAGCGGGGACGGTTCGGCAAGTACAACCGGACGCGAATGCTGGCGATCTACACGCTGTCGGCCGGCCCATCGGGATCGACCAAGGTCGAGTACACATTCGAGACCGAGCCTGCCCTGCTGTCCGACCGGCTGATGGAGACGTTCGGGCGGGGGTGGACCAGACGGCAAGCCGCGAAGGCGATGCGCAGGCTCCGCACGATCCTCGAGGAGAATCGCGACCGGGGCGGCCGGACCACGGTCGCGGCCCGCTGAGCGCCGTCAAGGCCCGAGGAGCGCTCGTCAAGGCCCGAGGAGCGCTCGTCAAGGCCCGAGGAGCGCCCCTCGATGCTCGCCGCTGGCCGGGCGACCGTCGCGCTCGGCGGCGGCACGCATCGCGGATAACGGCTTATAGACTTGCGGACTCGATGAGCGTCTCGCGCCGCAAGAGCACCAGATGGATCGTCCCGGCGATCGTCGCGCTGGCGCTGGGCGTTGCCGCGTGTGGCAAGGAGTCCAATCCGACCTCCGCCGACGCCAACAACAACGGTGCCTACGTCGATGCCGGCCCGATCACCTACCAGCTGCAGGTCTCGCGCGAGCTCAACCCGTGGGACGTCGAGGACCGCGAATACTTCGGCGGGGTGAGCAACCCGACGAACACCCTGACCCCTGATGAGCTGTGGTACGGCGTGTTCCTGTGGGCGCAGAACAAGACCAACTCCAAGGGCTCCTCGACCGACTCATTCGACATCGTTGACACCCAGGGCACCGTCTACCACCCCATCCAGATCGACCCGAACCTCAACCAGTACACCTGGCAGCCCCAGGAGCTGAACGCGTCCCAGCAGCAACCATCGCTCGGCAGCACGCCGTACTACGGGCCGACCCAGGGGGAGCTTCTGCTGTTCAAGCTCAACGACTCGGTGTACTCCGACCGTCCGCTCACGCTGCAGATCTACGCACCGGGTCAGAGCCACCCGTCGACGATCTCGCTTGACCTCTGATTCGCAGGACGACGAGCAGTGGCGAGACTCGGAGCCCCCGAAGAGCGGGCCGTCAACGCCACCCAGCCTGCAGTTCAACCCGCTGGCGACGGGAATCGGCGTGTTCGCCGCGGTCGCGATCCCGATCGTCGTCGTCGGCTACACGCGTCCGGCGGGAGCCAACGGGACGATCATCGCGGTGGGGGTCGTGATCGGGCTGCTCGCGGGCTTTCTCGTCGGGGTTTGGGTCGCGCATCGCGGCGGCCGCGTCTGGCGCGGGCCGCAGCTGTAGCTCTGATCGCGGCGAGCGTGCCGGCCGCCGCTGCCCAGCCTGCGGCCGCCGGCTGGAGCAGCCCGGTGCGCTTCTCGCCGGCCGAGCCCCTCGACCTGCTCCCCTCGCAGATCGGGTTTCTGCCCGACGGCAGCGCGGCGGTTGGGTTCGGGGTTCAGAACGAGGACAACCCGTCGGTCTCGAGTGCGTTCGTGACGCGGCGGGTCGCCGGGCACAACTGGCGCCCGCGCCGAGTCCCCCGCTCGCAGCAGCTGCTCGACCTGGCCTACAACGGGAGCGGGCTGACGATCCTCGACGCAAACAGCGAACGTGGCCAGCCTTGCTGCAGCGTCGCGCAGGCGGTCTCGATGAACGCGCACGGCGGATTCGGGGGTACGCGCACGCTGATCAGCGGCCTCGCGGGCACGACGATCGGCCGGCTAGTTCCACTGCCAGGGAACTCGACGCTGGCGGCGATAGCGACTGCCGCCGGCGTCTGGGTCACGCAGGCGAGCACCGCCGATCGATTCGGTCCGGTGCGCCAGCTGGATGGCTCGCCAAACCGGCCCGAGTCGCTCGCGACTGCCCTCCTGCCGAGCGGCGACACCGTCGTCGCGTGGACGGCCAGCCCGGGCAACGACGCCCAGTTCGGACCGCGGTCGATCTACATGGCGGAGGGCTCGGCGTCGACGCCGCCAGCCACGCGCCAGGTGGCATTCACCGCCCCCTCCGGCCACACGATCGACGAGCTGGCGCTCGCACCGGGTCCCAAGTCGGCGACGTTCGCATGGGTCGAGCAGTGGTTCGATGCACGCGGCAACTACCGCTCTCAGGTCGTGGTCGCCGATCGCAGCGGAAGATCCGAGCCGCGAACGCTCTCGAGCCAGGCGGAGCCCGTTTCGGGGCTCAGCTTCGCGGCGGATCCGGCGGGCGACCAGGTGCTGGCCTGGAAGGTGTGCGGCTCGAGCGGGTCGTGCACGGTGCGCGTCTCGATCCGTCGCGCCGGCAAGCGCTTCGCAGCTCCGCAGCGCCGCGGCTCCATCGACCCCTCCCAGGAGCCGGTCGTGGCGATCGGCCCGAACGGACAGGCGCTCCTGGGATGGATCGGGTTCGGGCACGTGTACGCGGTGGCGGCTGGCCCGCGATCGAGCTCGTTCGGCGCGCTGCACGAGGTGTCAGGCGCGAACTACGCCGCGGATCTGGCGATCGAGTTCGGTCCTAAGCGGCAGGCGATCGCGACCTGGACTCAAGGGACGTTCACGCCGAGCTTGCTGGGCGCGATTTTCAGCGGCTAGGGTGGTCGCAGCCCGCGGGCGCTGCTTTTTGGCTGAGGAGGCGGCGGGTTTGGCCGTTTTCGTAACACTCGACTCGCCCTGACAAGTGAGAGTTACGTTGACGGCCTGGTGCGCCGTCTAGGTAACTCTCGTCGAATGGGGGCGGTTGAGTGTGACGTTGACGGCCGCAAGAGCCGCTCAGCCTCCCCACTCCACAACCGTCCGGACGGGCCCGACCGGCCCCATGGACGCTGCGCGGCGAATGCCGCGCAGCCCCTCCAGAGAACAATCCTCAGTGCAGCCCCGCCACCAGCACGTCGTGCACCGCCGGTGCCGCAGTCGCGCCGCCGGCGCCATTGGAAGGGAACAGCGCGCCGACCACGATCTTCGGCGCCCCGGCCGGCGCGTAGCCGACGAACCATGCATCGGTGTCCTGGGCTGAGCCGCCGTTGGCGGTGTTGACCAGCTCCGCGGTGCCGGTCTTGCCCGCGACGACCACACCCGGGATCTGGGCCGCCGTGCCGGTCCCGTACTGGACCACCGCGATCATCATCTTCTGCACGTCCGCCGCCACCGCGGGCCTCGTGACGTAGACGAACTTCGGCTTCTGCCCTGACAGCAGGGTGGGAATCGGGCGGCGCCCGCCCATCGCGATCGTCGCCCCGACGTCGGTCATCTCGAGCGCCGTCGCCTGGACCTTGTCCTGTCCGATCGCCGAGGAGCCGACGTCGAGCGGGTCGTGGAGGCCCGGCGGGATCGAGCTCTCCGCGGCGCCCGGGATCGAGGGCTGATGGTTGAAGCCGAAGCGCTCCGCCATCGCCACGAGCCTTGGTCCTCCGAGCCTCGCTCCCAGCGGCGCGAACACCGAGTTGCACGACACCGCGAACGCGTTCAGGAAAGTGCCGCCGCATGCCTCGTCGCCGGCGTTGTGCAGGACGAACCCCTCGATGTCCGCGCTCGTCTGGATCGGGAACACGTCGGTGAGCTTCACGATCCCGGCATCGAGCGCGGCAGTCGCGGTAATCATCTTCATCGTCGAGCCCGGGGGCTGGAGCGCGGAGAACGCGACCCCTGCGAGCGCCAGCACCGCGCCGGTGTGCGGATCCATCGCGGCGATCCCGGCATAGTTTGACCCCATCGCGGTGACCGCCGCCCGTTCGAGACCAGGGTCGATCGTCGACTTCACCGGCGCCCCGGCGACCGGCCGCGTGCGCGCGAGCACCCTCTGACCGGCCTTAAGCGTCCCGCCGGGCTTGCCGGCGAGACGGATTTGGAAGACGTGCTCGAGCCCGTCGATTCCGACCTTCGCGTCCGGCGGGTAGCCGAGCGCCCGGTACCTGGGCGCGTCGGCGGCGGGGATCGGCCCGAGCGTGCCGACGATCTGGCTGGCGACGTCGGGAATCGGCGAGGTCCGGTCGGGCCCCTGTGCGAGCGGCGTTCCGTCGCTGGCCAGGATCGTTGCGCGCGCTGGCAGTGCGGTGTCTCGACTGAGGGTCTCTCCCGGGCGCAGGCCGGGGAACAGCAGCGAGTTCGAGAAATGCACGCGCGCCCCCGACCCGGAGCCCGTCAGAGGGACATGCAACACCTCGCTCAGCGTCCCGAACAGGCTCGTCCGGGCGCGCACCCGCACCAGGATCGCGTCGCCTTGGCGGCTGCCCACCCGGACCGGGACAATCGAGCGCAGCGTGGCGGTGGTAGCCGCCGCGTGGTAAGCACTGATCAGTTGCGCCAGCGACATGCTGGCCCGCGACGCCGGATCCAGCAGCACGTACATGCGGGCGTAGTTGCCGTGCTCCCAGGCTGTGACGTACTCGCTGACGAGATGGCGCTCGGCGCGGCTTGGCGCCGTCGCGATCACCGCCCCGATCACGAACGCGACGATCCCGATCGCCAGCAGCGGCAGCGCACGCGTGAGCAGCCGCCGGCGGCGACCACGCCGCCGCGGCCTTACCGGTCGTCTACTGCCGCCCACGATGACTCCTGCTTGGCCCACCTCAATGAATAACGGTAGAGGAAACCGAACCCGCCCACCCGCCCGCCCGCCCGCCCAACCCACCCGCCCACCCGCCAGGTTTCGGTGCGGGGCTACTCTCCCAGCGTGAGTGCAATCGACTGGCTGATCGTCGCGTTCACGCTGCTGCTGGCCTTCTACGGTTACGTGCAGGGCTTCATCGTGGGCGCGCTGTCGCTGGTCGGCTTCGGACTCGGCGCGTTCCTCGGCACGCGTTTGGGCCCGCTGCTGCTCCCCGGCGGGTCGCACTCGGACTACGCGCCGCTGTTCGGCTTGCTCGGCGCGCTGCTCGCCGGAGGCGTGCTCGCGAGCGGGTTCGAAGGCCTCGGGTTGCATGCCCGAAACGCCCTGCGCCTCCCCGGCCTGCGGGCGATCGATGGTCTGCTCGGCGCGCTGTTGACCGCCTGCGTCGGGCTCGGGATCGCGTGGATCGTCGGCGCGGTGGCGCTCGATTCGACCGGCTCCCAGCCGCTTCGCAGAGACATCCAGCGCTCGGCGATCCTGAGCGAGCTGAACCAGCTGCTTCCGCCGACGGGTCCGATCCTGCACGCGCTGGCGCGCTTCGATCCGCTGCCCTCGGTCCGTGGTCCGGCCGCCGATGTTCCCGCGCCGCCGCGCGGGATCCTGCGCGTACCAGGGGTGCGGGCCGCCGAGGGAAGCGTCGTTCGCGTCGTGGGCACCGCCTGCGGACTGGGGATCGAAGGCAGCGGCTGGGTCGCCGCGCCCGGCCTGGTCGTGACGAACGCGCACGTGGTCGCCGGTGAGACTGACACGGTGGCGCAGGTCGGCGGACACTCCCCGGATCTCCCGGCGCAGGTGCTCGAGTTCGACCCGCATGACGACATCGCGATCCTGCGGGTTCCCGGACTGTCGCTGCCGGCATTGAGGATGGCGCCTGCTGCTCATTCGGGTACGGCTGCCGCGATCCTCGGCTATCCGCTCGACGGACCGTTCGATGCCGAGCCCGGACGCATCGGCCAGACGCAGACGGTCAGCACCGAGGACGCCTACGGCAACGGTCCGGTACTGCGCAGCATCACCTCGCTGCGCGGGCTGGTGCGCCCGGGCAATTCGGGCGGCCCGATGGTGGACGCCACCGGCGCGGTCGTCGCCACCGTGTTCGCGGCGATCACCGGCGGCGGCGATGGTCACCCGGGCGGGTTCGCGGTGCCGAACACGCTGATCCGCGGCCAGCTCGCGAAGGTCGGCCCCGGCAGCGCTCCTGTCGCCACCGGGCCATGTGGCGGATGAGAGACGCCTTGGGCGGGCGATGGTCTGCACACCGCCCGCCCAACAGGCGTTAGCGCCCCCGGGCGCCCTTAGGCGTCTTCACCCCCCGACGTCCTCCGCCATCTGCTGCACCAGATCCAGCCCCAGTGCCCCAAGGAGCCGTGGATGATGGTGCGCGAGGTGACGCTGCGCGGCGTCGAACAGGTCCTTCTCCGAGGCCCCCGTGAGGCGCGCCCCGCACTCACAGTAGGCAACCCGTCGATGTTGCTGTTCGGTCGTGGTCATTCGACCTCGTTCGTTGCGCTTGTCGTTCGCCTCTGGCGCCTGGCCGGGAACGCCCAACTCAGCCCCCGGATTGGTGGCTTGGGCGGGTGAAGTGGGTGGGCGGAATCCCATCCCATCGGTACCATTCAGCGCTGGCGTTGTCGATACGTTTCCAGAACGTTGCCGAGGCCAGGGACGGCGGCGAGCGGACCCGCATCCAGCTATGCGGGCGGTTGTCCGTCGAAGTTGACAGTGCGCAAGTTGCGGAACGGCTGCGCGGCAAGCAGGTCCCGTTGCTGCTCGCCTACCTCGTGCTCAACCGCGCCCGGCACGTCGGGCGCGACGAGCTGATCACGGCGCTGTGGCCCGAGGAGGTGCCGCGCTCGCAGGACGCCGCGCTGCGGACGCTGCTCTCGCGACTGCGCGCCGGACTCGGGCGCAACAATCTGCTCGGTCGCGACGAGCTGAGGCTCGCTCTGCCCGAGCCGATCTGGATCGATATCGAGGCCGCGAGGGTGGAAATGGAGCGGGCGTTGCGGGCCCTCGAGGACGTCGATGTGCGAAGCGCTTGGGCGCTCGCGCAGGTGCCGCTCAACATCGCCAGCCGTGGACTGCTGCCGGGCTCGCACGCCGACTGGCTCGAGCCGCATCGTCGCGAGCTCGAGGACATCAGGCTCCAGGCGCTCGAGGTGGTGGGCCGAGCGGGCCTCAGCCTCGGCGGCACTCAGCTTGCCTCAGTGGAGCGGGCGGCACATGGGCTGATCGAGACCGAGCCCTACCGCGAGTCGGGATATGTCCTGCTGATGGAGGCGCTGGCGGCGCAGGGAAATGTCGCGGAGGCGCTGCGTGCGTTCGAGCGTCTGCGCTCGCTGCTGCGCGACGAGCTCGGGACCACGCCCTCCGCCGAGACGCTGGCCGTACACGAGCGCCTGCTGCACTCGGGATCGCGAGGGTGGGCGGGATCCGATCCTGCCCGAGAGCAGTCCGATCGGGCGCGCCCGGTGCGCCCAGCCGTGCCGGTCGAGCTACCGGCCGAGTTGCGCGCCGGCGCAGCCGGGCCGCTAGTCGGTCGCAAGCAGGAGCTCGAGGAACTGCTGGGCGTGTGGGAGACCGTGAGGAAGGGGGAACCGGTGCAGTCCGGCGAGCTGGGCCGCGCCAGGCGGGTGCTCCTGCTGGCGGGGGAGGCTGGCATCGGCAAGACCCGCCTGCTCGCCGAGCTTGCGCGGGTCACACACGAGCGCGGGGCGCTGGTGCTCGCGGGCCGTTCTCCCGAGGAGAGCGTGGTCCCCTACCAGCCGTTTCTCGAGGCCCTGCGCCATTACGTCCTGAACGTCCCGTTCACCCAGCTGCGGGCAAACGTCCGCGAGTACGGCTCTGAACTCGCACGCCTGGTGCCGGAGCTGCGGCGCCGCGCGCCGGAGCTGCCGCCGCCCCCCGCCGGCGAGCCCGAGACCGAGCGCTACCGGCTGTTCGAGGCGGTCGTAGGGCTGCTGGCCGAGATCTCGACCGGCTCGCCAGTGCTGCTGGTCCTCGATGACCTGCATTGGGCTGACAAGCCAACGCTGATGCTGTTGCGACACCTCGCGCGCGGATTTGACACCGCACAGCTGCTGATCGTGGGCGCATACCGGGTCACCGAGGCGACGGGCAACAGCTTCGGCGATGCGCTCAGCGATCTTCGTCGCGCGCGGGCGGTCTGGCAGGTCGATATCGGGGGACTGTCTGAAAGCGAGACCGCGGAGCTGATCGCGCTGCAGACCGGCGGAGCGCCCTCGCGCGAGTTCAGCCGGGCGCTGCACGAGGAGACCGAGGGCAACCCGCTGTTCGTCGAGGAGATCGTGCGCCACCTGATCGAGGTGAGCCCGCGCCCGCCCGGCTCGAAGCTCGATGACCCCAGTGTGTTGCAAGAGGTCGGGCTCCCCGAGACGGTCAAGGACGTGATCGCCAGGCGGCTGGCTCGTCTCGATGCGGCCGCCAAAGAGTGGCTCCGCGTCGCCGCCGTGATCGGGCGGGACTTCGACGCGGCGCTGCTCGAGCAGGCCGTGTCGCTGGGCGAGGACGAATTCCTGAACGCGCTCGACGAGGCGCTCGCGGCAGGGCTGGTGGTCGAGGCGCCGGGCCGCCCGGGCCGGTACAGCTTCTCGCACGCACTGATCCGAGAGACCCTTTACGAGGGGATGTCGGCGCCGCGTCGCGCCCGCATTCACCGGCGGGTCGGCGAGGCGCTCGAGGCTGCCGACGGACGGGGCGGCCGCGGTCGGCGGGCATACTTGGTGCCGCTCGCCTACCACTTCATGCAGGCTGCCGGACCCGGGGAGTGGGACAGGGCGATCACGTACGCGATCCGTGCGGGCGAGCAGGCGACGGCGTTGCTGGCGCACGAACAGGCGGTCGACCAGTACGCCGGCGCGCTCGAGGTGTTGCGCCGGTTCGCGCCCGAGGCGGATGAGCGCCGATGCGAGCTGCTGATCGCCCTCGGTGAGGCGCAGGTGCGCGTCGGAGACCACCCGCGGGCATGGGAGGCCTTCCGCGAGGCCGCCACGATCGCCGAGGACCGCGGCGACAGCGAGAGCCTGGTGCGGGCCGCGATCGGCGCCGCGCGGCGCTACATCCAGCAGCCGGGGGTCGTGGAGACCGAGCTGATCGAGCTGCTCGAGCGTGCCAACGACATGACGCGCGAGCAGCGGACGCCGGCGCGGGTACAGCTGCTCGCTCGCCTCTGCGGAGCTCTGTACTACTCCCCCGAGCGAGACCGGATGGCCGAGCTCGCCTATGAGGCGGGGGAGATCGCGCGCGAGCTCGACGACCCCGAGGCGCTCGCGAACGCGTGCGCCGCTCGGCGCCGAGCGCTCTGGGACGCCGCCCATCTAAGCGAACGGCTCGAGACGTCGACCGAGATGCTGACGCTGGCTCGTCGCGTCGCCGACACCGAGCTCGAGCTCCAGGCCCACGCGTGGCTCGTGGTGGACCTGCTCGAGGACGGCGACAGAGACGCCGTCGACGCCCAGATCGAGGCGTTCACGGCCGGCGCCGAACAGCTCCGCCAGCCGCTTTATTCGTGGCACGCGATCGTTTGGCGCGCGATGCGCGCGCTGCTCGCCGGGCATCTCGATCAGGCCGAGGAGACTGCCGGGACCGCGCTCGCGGCCGGGGCACGCGCGGAGGCGGTGACCGCACCTCAGTACTACGCGATCCAGCTACTCGCGATCCGCCGCGAGCAGGAGCGGATCAGTGAGCTCGAGCAGGCGGCGCGCGAGATGGTGCGGACGAATCCGGGCCGGCCTGCCTGGCGGGCGGCCCTGGCGACGCTGATGCTCGAGTCGGGGCACATAGCCGAGGCGCAAGCTGAGTTCGAGCTGCTGGCGCAGGCGGGGTTCGAGCAGATCCCGCGCGATGGCGACTGGATGATCGCGATCACGCTGCTCAGCGACGTGTGCGTGGGCCTCGGAGACGCCGCGCGCGCGGAGCATCTGTATGACTTGTTGCTGCCCTATGCGGGCGCCAACGTGGTGATCGGACTCGCGGCCGTGTGTCTCGGGTCAGCAGCCCGGATCCTCGGCAAGCTGGCCGGGACGATGGGGTCCGAAGCCCAGGCGACCGCCCAGTTCGAGCGGGCCCTAATCGCTAACGAGCAGCTGAAGGCCCCAGTTGCCCTCGCGCACACGCAACTGGACTACGCGCAGCTGCTCGGGGGTGGTGCAACAGCCTCGAAGCTGGTCGTCGCGGCGGCACGCGCAGGGGAGCGGCTGGGACTGCCGTCGGTCCTCCGGCGCGCATCCGAACTGCAATAAAACGAGCGACGTTTGCTCCGGGCGCTACCCTCCCCGGACTCATGGCCAAGACGCTGATCATCGCCGAGAAGCCTTCCGTCGGGCGCGACCTGGTGCGCGTGCTGCCGGGAAGCTTCACCAAGCACGAGGGCTACCTCGACGGTCCCGAGCACATCGTCACGTGGGCTGTGGGCCATCTCGTCCAGCTCGCGGACCCCGACGAGTACGACGATCGCTTCAAGAAGTGGCGGATGGCCGATCTGCCGATCGTCCCGGACCGCTTCAAGCTGGTCGTGCGCGACGAGCGCTCCAAGAAGCAGATGAACGTCGTCAAGCGCCTGCTCGGCTCAGCCGAGGTCGACCGCCTCGTCAACGCCTGCGACGCGGGGCGCGAGGGCGAATTGATCTTCGCCTACATCTACGAGAAGTCGGGCTCGAAGAAACCGGTCCAGCGGCTGTGGCTGAACTCGATGACGAACGAGGCGATCAAGGCGGCGTTCGGCCGGCTGCGCCCCGGAGAGGATCTGGCATCGCTGGAGGCGGCCGCGCGATCGCGCAGCGAGGCGGACTGGATCGTCGGGATGAACGCGACGCGTGCGGCGACGATCCGACTTCGTTCTTCGTTTGACGGAGCGGTTTCGCTGGGCCGCGTGCAGACCCCGACGCTTGCGATCCTGGCCCGCCGCGAGCAGGAGATCCGCGAGTTCAAGCCCGAGCCCTACTGGGTGGTCGACGCGACCTTCGATCCGATCGCGGAGCCCGCCGGCCGCGTCTACGAGGGCCGCTTCCACGCGGGCGCCAACCCTCGGATCAAGACTGCCGAGGAGGCCACCGCCGTCGTCGCCGACTGCGAGGGCCAGACCGGGCAGATCACCAAGCTCGCGAAGTCCGAGCAGAAGCAGCGGCCGCCGCTGCTCTATGACCTCACGCGGCTGCAGAGCGATGCGAGCTCGCGCTACGGCTTCACCTTGCGGCGCACGCTCGCCGCTGCCCAGCGCCTGTACGAGGAGCACAAGGCGATCACCTATCCGCGAACCAGCTCGCGCTTCCTGCCCAGCGACATGATCAACGAAATCAAGCCGATCGCTCGGTTGGTCGGCGAACGCGCCGAGTACGCGCAAGGCGCTCGCTACGTCCTCGGGCTCGACGTGCTTCCGCTCGGCCGCGTTGTCAACAACGCCAAGGTGACCGATCACCACGCGATCATCCCGACCCGCGCCGAGCGCCATCCGGTCGAAAAGATGAACGAGGACGACAAGCGCATCTACGACCTCGTCGTGCGCAGGTTCCTCGCGGTGTTCCATCCCGACGCGGTGCTGGAGAACACGCGTGTGGAGACGACCGTCGCCGAACACGTATTCCGCACGCGCGGCAAGCGCATCCTCGTGCCCGGCTGGCGGGCCGTGTACGGCGAGACCGCCGACGTCGAGGATCGCTCCGACGACGACGAGGGCCGCGAGCAGCAGCTGCCGCGCCTCTCCGAGGGCGAGGAGGCGGCCGTCAAGGAAGTCGCCTCGGAGCGCAAGGAGACCAAGCCGCCGCGGCGCTACACCGACGGCTCATTGGTGACGCTGATGGAGACCGCCGGCAAGCTCGTGGATGACGAGGAGCTGCGTGAGGCGATGAAGGACTCCGGGATCGGCACGCCTGCGACCCGGGCGGCGATCATCGAGCGACTGATCCAGGTCGGCTACGTCGAGCGCGACGGCCGCGCGCTGGTCGTCACCGAGAAGGGACTGAACGTGATCCGCCTGCTCGGCGAGCACGCCCTGACCTCGCCCGGGCTGACCGGAGAGTGGGAGCACCGGCTCGCGCGGATCGAGACCGGCGCGGACTCCCGCGAGGCCTTCATGGGCGACATCGTCAAGTTCACCGAGGAGACGGTGGGGACGTTGGATGCGACTTTGAAGGACGTCCGGATACCACGGGCGAATCTGGGTCCCTGTCCGGTTTGCGGGCGCGACATCGTCGAGAATCGCAAGGGCTACTCGTGCTGGTCGCGCGAGGACCCGGGCTGCGGGTTCGTGATCTGGAAGGCGAAGGCCGGCAAGCAGCTGCCCGTCTCGGTCGCGCGCGAGTTGATCAAGACGGGCCGTACCGCGAAGCAGGTGAGCGGCTTCAAGGGCCGCTCGGGCAAGAGCTTCCGGGCGAAGCTGGCCTTGCAGCAGGCCGAGGACGGCAAGTGGCGGGTCGAGTTCGACGAGCCGTGGGCTCGCGAGGGGGCGAAGCCGCCCGAGGTCGAGGAGACTGAGTCCCGCCCACCCTCGGCCGAGGCCGCCTAGCTTGACGTCGGGGGGCGCGCCACGAGGCCGCCTAGCTTGACGTCGGGGGGGCGCGCCACCATAGGCGCATGCCCCTCACGCTCGTGCTCGGACCCGCCAACTCGGCTAAGGCCGGGGAGGTGCTCGGCGCTTATGGGGATGCCTCGCGCCGGGGAGCGCTGCTGGTCGTCCCGACGGCGCAGGACGCCGAGTACTACGCCCGCGAGCTGGCCGGCGACGGAGCCCTGCTGGGCAGTGTGCTCACGTTCTCCGGGCTCGCGCGCGAGATCGCCCGACGGGCTGAGTACGACGGCGCGCGGCTGTCGCCACTGCAGCGCGAGTGGGCGATCCGCCGTGCGGTCGCGGCCAGCCCGCTGAAGCTGCTCGCCGAGTCCGCCCAGGCCCCGGGGTTCGTCAAGGCCCTGGGGAACCTGATCGCGGAGCTGGGCCGATCGCTGATCAGCCCTCAGCGGCTAGCTCGCGGGCTCGACGCGTGGGCGCTCGAGGACGAACGCCGCCGGCCGTACGCGGACGATCTCGCGACGCTCTACCTCGCCTACGGTCGCGAGCTCGAACGCCTCGGGCGGGTCGACGCGGAGCTGTATGCGTGGCGCGCGCTCGATGCGCTGCGGGCCTCGCCCGGCCGGTGGGGCTCCGAGCCGGTCTTCATCTATGGCTTTGACGACCTCACGCCGCTCGAGTGCGACGCGGTCGAGACGCTCGCGCGGATCGCCGGTACCGAGGTGACGGTGTCGCTGACCTACGAACCGGGCCGGGCGGCGCTCAGTGCCCGGGCGGAGACGGTCGAGGAGCTCCGGCCGCTCGCGGCGAGAGTGCTCGAGCTGCCCGCGCTCGATCAGCACTACGCCGCCAGCTCGCGGCACGCGCTTCATCGCCTCGAACGGCGCCTGTTCGAACGGCACCCCGGTCCCGCCGACGAGCCGACCGAGCCCGGCGAGGCAGTTCGCCTGCTCGAGGCGGGCGGCGAGCGCGCCGAGGTCGAGATGGTGGCCGCGGAGGTGCTGCGGATGCTCGCTGGCGGGATCCCGGGCGATGAGATCGTGGTCGTCTTTCGCTCGATCGAGCGCCCGGCGCCGCTGGTCGAGCGGGTGTTTCGGCAGTACGGGATCCCGTTGGCCGTGGAACGAAAGATCCGCTTCGCGCACACCGCGCTGGGCCGTGGCGTCACCGCGCTCGCCCGGTGCGCGCTGCTCGACTCCGATCCCGCCCACCCAGCCGCCAACGCTCGCGCCGAGGACCTGCTCGACTACCTGCGCTCGCCGGGGCTGCTCGAACGCACGGAGGTGGCCGACGCACTCGAGGCCGACGTCCGCCGCGAGCGGATCGGCACCGCCCAGGAGGCTCGCGAGCGGCTGGGATGGCGGCTCGAGGAGATCGACACGCTGCGGGCCAGCGCCGATCAGGCCGGTGAGCTCGCGCGCCACGCCCGCAGGCTGTTCGCCGCGCCGCACCGCGGTCAGGCTCCCGAACTCAGCGCCGAGGAGGAGCTCGACGCGCGAGCGCTAGCCGCGATGCTGCGGGCGCTCGAGGAGATCGCCGATCTGGGTTGGTCGCTGAATGGCTGCGAGCTGCTGCGACTGCTCGAGGACCTGGAGGTCCCGGCCGGCGCTGGTGCTGGCCCCGGCGCGGTGCTGCTCGCCAATCCCCTGGCGATCCGCGCCCGGCGCTTCCGGACGGTGATCGTGTGCGGGCTCCAGGAGAGCGAGTTCCCCCTGAGCGGATCCCCGGAGCCGTTCCTGTCCGACGATCAGCGGCGCGAGCTCGCGGGCACCTCGGGACTGCGCCTGCGCCCAAACGAGCACGTGTTGCTGGCGCGCGAGCGCTATCTGTTCTACGCCTGCGTCTCGCGCGCCACCGAGCACCTCGTGCTCAGCTACCGCAGCTCCGATGAGGAGGGGAACATCGCAGTGCCCTCGCCGTTCGTCGGCGACGTCGCCGAGCTGCTCCCCGAGGATTGGCCGCAGTGCAGGCGCCGGCGGCTGCTGGCCGACGTGGTCTGGACTCCCGAGGAGGCGCCGACTGCGCGCGAGCGGGCGCGAGCGCAGGCGGCTGCCGGCGCTGCGGTCGACGACGCCCGCGAGTTCTCACTCGGGGAGGTCGCGCTGCGCCACGTCCGCCATCGCGAGGTCGTCTCCGGCGGAGCGCTCGAGTCCTTCGCAGCGTGCCCGGTCAAGTGGCTCGTCGAGCGCGAACTACAGCCCCGGCCGCTGGCGCCGGACCCTGACCCGATGGTCCGCGGCAGCTTCATGCATGCGGTCATCGAGCAGCTCATGCGGCGCCTCGGCGTGCCGATCAGCGAGCGGACGCTTCCCGACGCAGACCGGATCCTCGATCAGGTGATCGGCGAGCTGCAGGAGGAAATCCAGCCTGCCCCGCCCGGTCTCCCGGCGGGCTCGCGCGCGGCGGTGCTGCGCTCGATCAAAGCCGATCTGCAGCGTTACCTGCGCCACGAGGCGCGCGATCGGTGCGAGTTGAGTCCCCAGGCGCTCGAGCTGCGGTTCGGGTTCGACGAGGAGCCGGAATCGCTACCGGCACTGGAGCTGAGCGAGGGCGTCCGCGTGCGCGGGGTGATCGACCGTGTTGATCTCGACGGCGCCGGTCAGGCGATCGTGCGCGACTACAAGAGCGGCGGCGCACGTCCGGCCTACCAGGGTGCGCGGTGGACCGTCGACAGGCAACTGCAGGTCGCGCTCTACATGCTCGCGGTGCGCCGGCTGCTTCACATTCAGCCCGTGGCGGGCCTGTACCAGCCGCTTGGCGGCAATGACCTGCGCGCACGCGGCGCGTTCCTGAAGGGCGCCCCGGTTGGCAACTGCGTGGTCGCCAACGACGGCCGCGAGCCGGACGAGCTCGAACGGATGCTGGCGGACGCCGAGCAGCAGGCGGTGGCTCTGGCGGTACGGCTCCGCACGGGCCAGCTCGAGCCGTGTCCGGAGACCTGCTCCCGCGAGGGCTGCAAGTACCCGGGGATCTGCCGTGTTAGCTGAGATCGAGGTGAGCGTGCGCACGTGGACGGACGAGCAACTGGAGGCGATCGAGCGGCGCGACGGCGACCTGATGCTGGCCGCCAGCGCCGGCAGCGGCAAGACCTCGGTGCTCGTCGAGCGCTTCGTGCGCGCGGTACTCGACGACGGGATCGAGGTTCCCGCGATCCTGACCATCACCTTTACCGAGAAGGCAGCGGCTGAGCTGCGCGAGCGGATCCGCGCGCGGCTGCGCGAGCTGCGCGCAGATGACGCGGCCCGGGCCACCGAGGGAGCACCAATCTCGACGATCCACGGGTTCTGCGCGCGCGTCTTGCGTGCAAATGCACTGGCCGCCGGGATCGATCCGCTGTTCGTCGTGCTCGACGATGCGGAGGCGACGCGGCTGGCCGGCGCGGCGTTCGACGCGGCACTCGAGGAGCTGGCGCAGGGCACGCCCGGCGGGGTCGAGCTGATCGCCTCCTACGGCCAGGGCACGCTGCGTGGCGCGATCCGCGACGCCTACGGAGAGCTTCGCTCGCGGGGCGAGCGGGAGCCGTCGCTGGCGCCGCTGGATCCGGCGCCGTCGCTCGCACAGGCTCGTTGCGAGCTCGAGCGGGCCGCCGCGGCGGCGGCCACCGAGCTGGGGGCGCTGCCCGATCCCGGCGTGCGCGTCCTCCAGGCGCTCGAGCGGCTCGAGCGCTGTCCCGAGCTGATCGCGCAGGACGAGCTGTGGCCGGGCGAGCTCGATCGGATCGCGCTCCCGGGCGGCAACGGCGCCGCGCTCTCGACGCCGCTGTGCCTCGAGTACTCGGCCGCGCTTGCCGAGGTGCGTCGCGGGTGTGAGCACCGCCATGCTGAGCGCACCCACGCGCTCCTCGGCGAGCTGCTGCGCGGATTCGGGCGCCGCTACGCGGAGCTCAAGCGGTCGGTGTCCGGGCTCGACTTCGAGGACCTCGAGCTGATGACGCGGGACCTGTTCGCCCAGCGCGACGAGCTGCGCGAGCGCTACGCGAACCGCTTCGAGCGGATCATGGTCGACGAGCTGCAGGACACAAACGGGGTGCAGCTGGCGCTGATCGAGTCGATCGCGCGCGAGAACCTGTTCGCCGTAGGCGACGCGCAGCAGTCGATCTACGCCTTCAGGCATGCCGACGTCGAGCTGTTCGAGCAACTCGGCGAGCGGCTCGCCGCGCGCGGGGCGCGCGCAACGCTGCAGACGAACTTCCGCTCACGGAGCGAGATCATCGACGTCCTCAACGCTTCGTTCGAGCACCAGCTCGGGGAGCGGTTCATGCCGCTCGTGCCGGGCCGCTGCGATCCGCCCGCCGCGGCGCCGCTGGTCGAGCTGGTGATCGCGGACAAGGCCGCCGACTGGGAGGTCGAGGGACTCGCCGCCCCGTGGCGCAGGGCCGAGGCGCGGGCGCTGGCCGAGCGGATCCGGGAGCTGATCGACGGCGGCGCAGCGCCTCGGGAGATCGTGGTGCTCACCCGCGCCACGACCGACCTGCGCGCGTACGAGCGCGCGCTCGAAGACTGCGGCATCCCCACCTACATGATTGGTGGCCGCGGCTACTGGTCACACCCCCAGATCGTCGACATGGTCGCGTACCTTCGCGCGCTGGCAAACCCGCGCGATGAGGAGGCGCTCTACACGTTGCTGGCATCGCCGCTGGTCGGCGTGTCGCTAAGCGGCCTGGTGCTGCTCGCGGCCGCCGGGCGGGACGCGGCTCGTGATCCCTGGTGGATTCTGCGCGAGCCCGCCGCCAGCCTCGTCGAGCTTGACCCTGTCGATCGCGAGCGGCTGGACCGGTTTGCCGGTTGGTTCCAGGCCGAGCGGGCGGCGCGGGCCCGACTGGGAATTGAGCAGCTGATCGACCGAGCGCTCCTTGCGACCGGCTACGACCTCAGGATGCTGGCGCTGCCCGGTGGGCAGCGACGGCTCGCGAACGTCCGCAAGCTGATGCGCCTGGGGCGGGAGTTCGAGGCCACTCATGGCCCAGACCTGCAGGGATTCCTCGACCTGGTGCGAGGCCGTGCCGGCGGCTGGGCCGGCGACCCGCGCGAGAGCGAAGCCCCGGTGGAGGGGGACGCGCTCGATGCCGTCCGGTTGATGACGATCCACCGCGCCAAAGGGCTCGAGTTCGAGATCGTGTGCGTGGCGGATCTGGGCCGCGCGCCGTGGCGGCGGGGGCAGCTGATGCGCATTGGACGCGATGGTCGCTTCGGGCTGCGGCTGAGCGAACCCGGCACCGCCAGGGCCGTGCCGGCGCTCGACTACAAGGCGCTCGGGGATGAGCAGCAGGCGGCCGAGGAGCGGGAGGAGCGACGCGTGTTCTACGTGGCGATGACGCGCGCCCGCGAGCGGCTGATCCTGAGCGGCGCGGCGCGGCTCGAGGAGTGGAAGGAGACCGCATCGCCGATGGCTTGGATCGGTCCGGCGGTGGTGCCCGAGATCGCCGCGCTGGCGACAGAGGCAAGCGCCGGCGTCACCGGGGCCGCGGCCTGGCGGATCGTACGGCCCGGCGGTCTGGGAGAGGAGCGCTCGGCTGGGGCGTCCGCTTCATCGCCCTTACAGATTGAGCCCTCGGCACCGCCGCCGGTGCCCGAGACGACTGCCGCCGAGCGCGGGGAGACGGCAGTCTCCACGCTGAGCTATTCATCGCTCGGCGAGTATCAGCGCTGCGGCTACCGCTTCTACGCCGAGCGGGTGCTGCGACTGCCAACGGTCGCCGAGCGCGGCACCGGCACGCGTGCGCACGGCGTGGACCTGACCGGCGCGGAGCGCGGAATCGTGCTGCACGCGCTACTCGAGGTGATCGACTTTCGCCGGCCGGTACGCCCGGCTCCCACGACCGTGATCGCGCTGGCCAGGCGCGCCGGCGTGCTCGGCGACGTGGATGTCGGCGAGCTGGGCGATCTCGTCGAGGCGTTCGCGCACAGCGAGGTCTGCACCCGGCTCGCACGTGCGCATGATGTGCGGCGTGAGGAGCGCTTCTCGTTCCTGTTGAGCAGCGGCGTGAGGATCACCGGCGCGCTCGACGTGCTGGCGCGGGAGTCGAGTCCCACCCGCCCTCCCCCGACCGCCCCCACCCGCCCTCCCCCGACCGCCGCCCACAGCCTGGTTGTCGACTACAAGAGCGATCGGCTCGAGGACGCTTCGCCCGAGGACGTGGTCGCCGGCCAATACTCGACGCAGCGGTTGATCTACGCGATCGCCGCGCTGCGCGCCGGCGCGACTGCGGTCGACGTCGTCCACCTGTTCCTCGAGCAACCAGGCCGGCCCGTGAGCGCGACGTTCACAGCGGGCGATCTGAGTGCGCTCGAGGACCGGCTCGAGCGTCTCGCGAAGGGCGTGCTGCGCCGCGAGTTTCGAGTCGCCGAGGCTCCGCATCGCGCGCTTTGCGGTGGTTGTCCTGCGGAAGGCGGGCTGTGCTCGTGGCCGCTTGAGCTGACTAGGCGCGAGGCGCCGGATCGCCTGTTCTGACGGGCTCGCTGTTCTCCTCCGGGATACTCGCGGGCGGATCGAAGCGCACGTCGATCTGCTCGCGCTCGTTGCGCTCCTCGACCTTGGCGATCGCCGCCAGTGTCCGCTCGTCGCCAGGCACCGGAGGATCGAACAGGCTGCGAGGCCACAGTCGCCGCACGAGCACGACGTTCAGCTCGGCGGAGTACAGGGTCGTCTGCGCGCCGAGCTGCAGCCAGGCCAGGACGCCGATGACAAGTGCGAAGAACCCGTAGGTGTTGCTCGCGTGGCGCACCACGTGGTTGACGTACAAGCCGCCGAGGATCTGGAGCACCTCCCAGGCGACGCTCGCGACGGCGATCCCGATCCACATGCACCTGGTGGGCACGGACGCGGAGGTCAGCAGCCGGAACGCGGCGGCGAACATTCCGAAGTTGATGATCAGCGAAAGCAGGATGCCGCCGATCTTCAGCGGCACCCCGCCCAGCCCGCCCGACATCAGGCCCGAGACCACCGAGGAGATCAGGAACAGCGAGCCGAGGGCCACCACGAGCGCCAGCCCGCGCAGCCGTTTGCGCAGGAAGTCAGGACGATGCTTGAACGGGACCGCCCACACCTTGTCGAACGCGTTCTGCGCCGCCTGCGTGACGCCCAGCCCGGCCCACAGCAGCGCCGCAACGCCGATCACCAGCGACAGCGCACGACCATGCAGCTGCCTGGTCTGGAGGTCCTTGCCGATGATCGGGAAGTGACCCAGGATGCCGTTGCGGATCGAGTTCTGGGCGCTGGCGTCACCGTGCAGCACGAACCCGAGGATCGTCACGAACACCAGCAGCAGCGGGAACAGCGAGAAGAACGCGTAGTAGGCGATCAGCGCCGCGAGCCCGCCGGCCTGGTCGTTGGAGAACTTCCGCACGACGGCAACCGGGATCGCCAGCCAGCGGGTCCGTTGCTGGCGGCGGTCGAACGCCCGGACAGGACGCAGCAGGTCCACGTCCGGGTTGCTACCCCCCGGGGGGCATATTCAGCCGCTAGGAGCGCAATTCGCGCCTCAGGCGGCAAGCAGCGGCTCGGCGGCGGGCGCCGGCCGGCGCGAGCGCTCCTGCAGCACCACGGTGGCGCTGCGGGCGGGGCTGAGCGTGATGCTGCGCCTGGCGGGCCGCTCGGATGCGGGCGCGGCCGGTCTCAGCTCGTAGCGACCGAGCGCGGCACGCAGCACGATCTTCATCTCCTGCAGCGCGAAGCTCGCGCCGAGGCACCGCCGCCGGCCGCCGCCGAAGGGGATCCAGGTGTAGGTCCCTGGCTTGGTGTCGAGGAACCGCTCCGGGCGGAACGCGTACGGGTCGGGGTAGATCTCGGGATCGCGGTGAACGAGGTAGGTACTGGCGAGCAGTGCGACGCCCGCCGGGTACTCGTGACCGCCGATCTTGATCGGTTTCTTGACCAGGCGCGGCGCGGCGCTCGGCAACACGGGCCTCAGGCGGAGCACCTCGTGGACGGTCGCGGTCAGATACTGGTCGCCGTCGCCGGCGTCGAGCTCGTCGCCGATCCGGCGGGTTACTTCCGGCTCTCTGGCGAGCCGCTCGAAGGCCCACGCGAGCTCCGACGCGGTCGTCTCATGGCCGGCCACCAGTGCCGTCATCAACTCGTCGCGCAGCTCCTGAGGGGACATCGGCGAGCCGTCTTCGCACCGGGCCCCGAGCAGCATCGTGAGCACGTCGTCGCGGTCCTCGTCGGGGGCAGCTCGACGCTCCTCGATCAGCTCGAAGATCAGCGCGTCGGCCCGCCTGACCGCGAGCTGGAAGCGCCTCAGGGACGGCACGAATCTGTAGAACCGCTGCGCGGCGGGAAGCACCGAGAACGGGCTCTGCCCGAACTCGAGCGTCTTCGTCAGGAGGTCTCGCAGCTGATCCAAGCGCGGTCCCTGCTCGAGTCCGAACACCGCGCGCAGGATGATCTCGAGCGTCAGCCGCTGAAGTCGCGGGTGAAGAGCAACCGCCTGCTCGGTCGGCCAGCAATCCACCTCGCGCTCGGCGAGCTCGGTCATCAGCCCGGTCAGCGCCTGCATCTTCTCGCCGTGGAAGGCGGGGAGCATCAGCTTGCGCTGCTCCATGTGCGCGTCCTCGTCGAGCAGGATCACGGAGTTGCGGCCGATGATCGGCTCGAGCACGCGCGCGCCCTCGCCGGGATGGATCGCGTCAGGAGCCGCGGTCAGCAGCTCCTTGATGTCGCCCGGGTCGGCCAGGATCACGAACGGCGGCTGGAATGGGAGCTGCACCGTGAAGCGCTTGCCGAAGCGTCGCCGCTGGCGCTCGAGCGACGCGCCCGGACGCTTCCAAGTTGCGACCAGCTGCAAGGCGGCGGGGACGCTCGGCCCCGGCGGCAGCGCGTTCATCATCTGATGCCTATTCAACTTCAGCCTCCCTCGCTCGGAGGCTTCATGTGTACTTGATCGCGGCCGAAATTGTGTGAGATCGCTCACGGCATCTGCGATGATCGGCACTTGGAGAGTCCAAGGAAGGGTGGGTGCCGCACGTGAAACTCGTGGTCGATCTCTCTGTATGCCAGGGCTACGCGCAATGCGCGTTCCTGGCCCCTGAGGCCTTCCGCTTGGTGGGCGTCGAGGGGCTGATGTACGACCCGGAGCCTTCGGACGAACTGGTTGAGCGCGTCCAGCGAGCGGCTGCGGCATGCCCGGTCCAGGCGATCTCGATCGAGCTCACCGACGGCGCCGACGGGCCGGGTTCATGAACGGCGAGCGGATCGTGGTCGTCGGGGCGTCGCTCGCCGGCCTGCGCGGCGCCGAGGCGCTGCGCGACGAGAGGTTCACCGGGCCAATCACCGTGATCGGCGACGAGACGCAGCCGCCGTATGACCGTCCGCCGCTCTCGAAGCAGGTGCTGACGGGATGGATCGCACCCGAGCGGACAGCCCTTCCGTGCGCGAGGGACCTAGCGCCGATCGAGTGGCGCCTTGGGGTTCCAGCCTCGGCCCTGGATCGGGATCAGAAGGAGGTCGTCCTCGCGGACGGCTCGCGCGTCCCCTACGACAAGCTGCTGATCGCGACGGGCGTGCGCAACCGGCCGTGGCCGCGATCTGAAGAGGCGCAGCTCGAGGGCATCTGCTCGATCAGGACAATCGAGGACGCCCGCAAGCTTTGCGACCTGCTCGATCGTCGCCCCGGGCGGGTGGTCGTGATCGGCGCCGGCTTCACCGGCTCGGAGGTCGCCTCGATCTGCCGTGGCCGCGGCCTCGAGGTCACGGTGCTCGAGCGCGGCGAGGGCCCGCTTGCCGGCGCGCTTGGCGGAGCGGTGTCGGAGGTGGCCGCCGCGATGCAGCGAGATGCCGGCGTCGACCTGCGCTGCGGCGTGGCCGTCGAGAGCCTCGAGGGGAGCGGCGGCCGGCTGACGGGAGTCAAGCTGGCTGATGGCTCGCAGGTCGAGGCCGACGTCGCAGTGATAGCGCTGGGCGCGATCCGCAACGTCGAGTGGCTGTCGGAGTCCGGGCTGGCGGCCGGCCCGCTCGGGCTGTCGGTCGACGCAGGGTTGCGGGCCTACCAGATCGACGGGCTGATCGACGACGACGTGTTCGCCGCCGGCGATGTCGCGCGCTCTCCGCACGCTCTGTTCGACTACGAATTCCTCGCGCTCGAGCACTGGGAGAACAGTGTCGTCGGAGCGCGGATCGCCGCGCACAACATGGTCTGCAAGCCTCGAGATCGGCGGGCCCACGTCTCGGTGCCCGTGTTCTGGTCAGTCCAGTTCGAGACCAACATCAAATCCGTCGGCGTGCCGGCGCTCGCAGATCAGATCGTGCTGACACAGGGATCGCCTGATCGCCATCGGTTCGCTGCCGCGTATGCGAGGGAGGGTCGGGTGATCGCCGCGGTCACGTTCGACCATGGGCGCTTCCTCGAGTACTACCGCGCGCAGATCCGCGCATCGGCGCCTGTTTCGAGCTTGCCGACAATGGGCGAGGGCGAATTGTCCGGAGACCCGCGGTTCCCCACGGTACCCGCCTACCACCTGCCGACCGTGATCGTGACCGGGCAATCGCCGACGATGATGCAGGCCTACCGGCCGCCCGCGGAGCCAGCCGCGACCAGGAGCTGAAAGGAGCACGATGCGCGACCTGTTGAGCGAGCTGACCGACCCCGCCAATCGAGCAAATCCCTGGCCGATCTACGCCGAGTTCCGAGCGCAGCGAATCGTGCCGCTCGGCGATCACGACCATGCCGTCGCCCGCTACGAGGACGTGATCTCGCTGCTCCACGACCCGCGCGTCAGCT
Source organism: uncultured Solirubrobacterales bacterium (assembly GCA_963824755.1). Classification (GTDB taxonomy): domain Bacteria; phylum Actinomycetota; class Thermoleophilia; order Solirubrobacterales; family Solirubrobacteraceae; genus Palsa-465. The sequence goes on from CAWGQT010000037.1 coordinate 273,469, forward strand.
CCGACCCGCACAAGATGGCTGACCCGGACGGCGTGTTGATGCTCGACAACGAGCCGTTCATCAGCACCGATCCTCCCCGGCACGATGTCGTGCGCGAGGCGGTGACGCGGGCGTTCGGGCCACCGACCAGCCCAGAGCTCGTCATCGGGCAGGATGACCCCATCCAGCGGGACATCTCGACCCTGATCGACGCCTTTCCGTCGTCCGGCGAGATCGACCTCGTCGACTCGTTCTCCTATCCGCTGCCCGTCTCGGTAATCTGCCGCCTGCTCGGGGTTCCCCCCGAAGACGAGCCCAAGTTCAGGGGGTGGGCGGCGGACGCCGTCGGCGGGCTCGACGTTGCCCACCAGGAGAACGCCGAGGAGCTCGCCAGGCGTCGGGACGAGGCGTTGGCGGGCCTCGGGGGGTACATCGTGGAGCTGATCCAGCGGCATCGATCCGAGCCCAACGAGTCGATGCTGTCGCGGCTGATCCAGGACGGGCGTCTCACCGATCAGGATGTCATGATCACCGGCTTCATGCTGTTCATCGCGGGACACGAGACCACCGTCAACCTGATCGGCAACGGCATGCTGACGTTGCTGCGAAACCCTCGGGCGCTGGAGCGGCTGCGGCGCGAGCCGGATTGGGCGATTCCCGTCGTCGAGGAGCTTCTGCGCCTGGAGCCGCCTGTTCAGTACCTCCCGAACCGCTGCGCGCTCACCGACTTCGAGGTCGACGGAGTCAAGATCGAGGAGGGCTCCAAGCTCTTCCTGATGGTCGCAGCCGCAAATCACGACCCCGCACGATTCGTCGATCCCGAGCGCTTCAATCCGGACCGTGCAGACAACCAGCACGTCGGCTTCGGCAGTGGGACCCACTACTGCTTCGGCGCGCCGCTCGCGCGTCTGGAGGCGACGCGGGCGCTGGTCGCGCTGACCCAGCGCCTCCAGAACCCGAGGCTGATCGAGGATCCGCCTCCGTACCGTCCGAGCCCGGTGCTGCGGGGCCCGCTGCACCTGCGCATCGGATACGACGCGGTCGCGCCGGCCGGCGGCTAGCGATCCCGCTCAGGGTCGCGCCGGCGGGCGCCTAGCGACCGCGCTCAGCCGAGGCGGCCCTCGACCGTCAGCAGCACCCGCTTGCGCTCGAGTCCGCCTGTGTAGCCACCAAGCCCGCCACCGGAGTGCAGCACCCGGTGGCACGGCACGACGATCGGCAGCGGGTTGGCGCCGAGTGCGTTGCCCGCCGCCCGGTATGCCCGCGGGCTCCCCGCCTCGGTCGCGACGAGCTTGTAGGTCGAGACCGAGCCGAAGGGAATCTGGGCGGTCGCGCGCAGCACCCGCTGACCGAACCCGTGAGTCAGGCGCCAGTCGATTGGCAGCTCGAATCGCTTACGGGCGCCGGAGAAGTACTGCTCGAGCTCACGCCGGGGCTCATCGAGTTTGCGCGCCGAGGCCAGCACGCGCGGCGAGACCCTCATGGCGAGATCCTCGAGTACGAGCTGTTCGTCGTCGCCGTCCAGATAGGCGATGCGTACGAGCCCATTTGGCGTTGTCGCGATCAGCAGCGTCCCCACCGGCGAGTCGAGGGTCGCGTAGGCGACATCGAGCAGCCCCGCTGCCGCCGCGGCGAGATCCAGCTCCGGCAGCCGAGCTTCGGGCAGCGCCTGCGAGAGGGCCTGCTCCAGTGGTGCGGTCATGGCTGATACTCCATTCGAAGTCGCTTGAGTCCTTCGTGGACGTTGCGGCGCGCGGCCTCCTGCGTGGTGCCCATCACCGTTGAGATCTCCTCGTATCCCGCGTCTGTGACGAATCGCAGCGCGAGGGCGGCGCGCTGCTTGGGCGGCAGCGCGCGAACGTGGGCCCAAAGCTCGGCCTGGCCGTCGAGTAGCGGCTCGGAAGTCCGCTCCGAGGTCCGCTCGGGGACCTCCGCCACCGGAATCGCACGGCGCCGGCGCGATCGCACGTGGTCGATCGCCTTGCGATGCGCGACTGTCAGGACCCAGCCGCGTAGGTTCGAGGCATCCCGCAGCCGGGGATACGCGCGCAGCGCGGCGATCCAGGTCTCCTGGTAGCAGTCATCGGCGTCGGTGAAGCCGACGGTCGCAGTCAGGAAGCGGTGCACGTCGCGGCCGTAGGTCTCGAGCAGCTGCTGAAACGGCGGCAGTTTCACTTGGGGTGAAACGGTGGGGGAGGGCATTTCGTGAGATTGTGGCCGGGGTGGCGGGTGGCGGCCTTCGCGCTGGGCTGTCGGCTGGCGCCACGCTTGCGCCCCTTTGGGGGGCCCGCCGCTTGATCTGCCCCTATGGGGCTGGGGAATGGGATCCCGCCCAACCAGGCCCGCTAATGCTCAAGAGCGGCCTCGTGGGGCGGCGCTTTCCAGCGTTGGCGGGGCGGGGGCGATACGCCCTGCAACGCATCAATTTCGCCGCGCGGGCGCGGCGGGGGAGGTTCTGAGCGTTGGCGGGGTTCTCGACCCCCAGAACGACCATTGCGCTCAAGAGCGACCGAACCCCGCGCCGCTCATGAGCAATGTTGCTCCGGCTCCCATAGCGACCACTGCGCTGGGGAGCGCCGCCAACCCCTGCCGCTATTGAGCGTCGTGGTCGTTCCCGCCACCCCTCCCCAGCAAATACGAGGCCGCTCGCCGATCGAGGAGAGCTGAGTTACGAAAGCCCCAAGCACCACACCCCCACCGATGAGTTTCAGGCAATCCGCCCGTCATAGCTTGAGAAAGCCAAATGTTCGCTATACAAACCTGACATGGCCCGTTCAATCTGGACCGGCGCGATCAGCTTCGGGCTGGTCAACGTCCCGATCAAGCTCTACACCGCCACCTCGCCCAAGACGGTGCGGTTTCACCAGCTTTCCGGCAAGACCGGCGCGCGGATCCGGCAGAAGCGCGTGGATGCGAACACCGGCGAGGAGGTCGCGTACGAGGACATCGTCAAGGGGTATGAGCTCTCGCCCGACCGCTACGTGATGATCGATCCGGACGAGCTCGACGCGCTCGACCCGAAAGCGACCAAGACGATCGATATCGAGGAGTTCGTCGACCTCGAGGAGATCGACCCCATCTTCTACGACCACTCCTACTATCTCGCCCCGACGGCTGGCGGAGCCAAGGCCTACCGCCTGCTGCTCGACGCGATGCGTGAGTCGGGGAAGGTCGGGATCGGGCGGTTCGTGCTGCGCTCGAAACAGCAGCTGTGCGCGTTGCGTCCGTCGGGCGATGTTCTGACGCTCACGACGATGCTCTGGGGCGACGAGGTGCTCGACGCCGATCGCCTGGACGAGATCGACACGATCTCGGACGCGGAAGCGAGCGATCGCGAGCTCAAGATGGCCCAGCAACTGATCGACTCCCTGTCCTCCGAGTGGGATCCGTCCCAGTTCCGCGACGAGTATCGCGACCGCGTCCTCGACCTGATCGAGCGCAAGGCGGCGGGGGAGGAGATCACGGTCCCGGCTGAGGCCGAGGAGCCGGCCGCCGCGCCGGATCTCATGGCCGCCCTCGAGGCGAGCCTCGCCGCTGTCAAGAGCGACGACGACGACGAGCCACAGCCGACCGCGCCAGCGAAGAAGCCCGCCCGCAAGCGCGCCGCGCCACGTGATGGCGCCGGATCCGGCACCTCCAAGGGCCGCGCGAAGGCGAAGCGCTGACTGACGCACAAAGCCCCGCAAACACGGGGTTTACGCCAGCCATACTAACGCTTCGCTAACACTCACTGGTAGCCTTTGCGGTCTGCTTCCACGCGTCTGACCAGCGCCTGATCCCGGGACCCCTCCCTACATGAACCATCGTCACGCTCCACTGGGGGCCACCGGCCTCTACGACCCCGCAAACGAACATGACGGGTGTGGCATCGCGCTGGTCGCGAAGCTTTGGGGCGAGGCAAGCCATGCGGTCGTCGAGAAGGCGCTCGACGCGCTCGAGAACCTCGAGCATCGCGGTGCCGAGGGGGCGGATCCGAACACCGGCGACGGTGCCGGGATCCTGCTGCAGATCCCCGACGGGTTCTTTCGCGCCGCCGCGGCGGGCGTCGAGCTCCCGCCGGCCGGCCGCTACGGCGTCGGCGTCTGCTACCTGCCGACCGACCCGGAGCGACGGGTCGCGCTCGAGCAGCTGATCGAGGAGACGATCGAGGCCGAGGGGCAGCGCGCGATCTGGTGGCGCGACGTCCCGACGGACGAGTGCCACGTTGGTGAGACGGCTCGGCTCTCGGCGCCCGTGATCCGCCAGGTGCTGATCGAGGCGGCAGAACATCTCGAGGACCAGGACGCATTCGAGCGCAAGCTGTACGTGATCCGCCGGGTGATCGAGCGCAACGCCGGCCCCGACCTCACACTCCCGAGCGTCTCCTCAAAGACGATGGTCTACAAGGGGATGCTGACCGCGCCGCAGCTGCCGCGCTACTTCACCGACCTGCGCGACCCGCGGGTACAGAGCCGCCTGGCGCTCGTCCACTCGCGCTTCAGCACGAACACGTTCCCAAGCTGGGAGCTGGCGCATCCCTACCGGATGATCGCCCACAACGGCGAGGTCAACACGCTGCGCGGCAACGTCAACTGGATGCGCGCGCGGGAGTCCCAGCTCGCCTCCGAGCTGTTCGGAGATGATCTGCACAAGGTCATCCCCGTCGTCCGCGAAGGTGGATCGGACTCGGCGATCTTCGACAACGTGCTCGAGCTGCTGGTGCTGGGCGGCCGCTCGATCCCGCACGCGGTGATGTTGATGATCCCCGAGGCATACCGCACCCGCAAGGACCTCGACCCCGACGTCAAGGGGTTCTACGACTTCCACTCGTGCCTGATGGAGCCGTGGGATGGCCCGGCCGCGGTGGTGTTCACCGATGGCCGGATGGCCGGCGCGGTGCTCGATCGCAACGGCCTGCGTCCCGGCCGCTGGATCCAGGACACCGAGGGCTACGTCGTGCTCGCCTCGGAGACAGGTGTGATGACGGTCGCGCCCGAACACATCCAGCGCAAGGGTCGCTTGGCGCCCGGCAAGCTGTTCCTCGTCGACCTCGAGGAGGGGCGGATCGTCGAGGACGAGGAGGTCAAGCGCCGAGTCGCGCGCCGCAAGCCCTACGCCGAGTGGTACGAGCGCTCGGTCGTGCACATCGCGGACCTGCCCGAGCGCGAGCCGCGCGCCCCGCGGATCGAGCCGTTGCGCTCCAAGCAGCTCGCATTCGGGTACTCGCAGGAGGACCTGCGGATGATCATCGCGCCGATGGCCGCGAACGGCGAGGAGCCGGTCGCGTCGATGGGCAACGACGCGGCGCTCGCCGTGATGAGCGACCGCCAGCCGCCGCTCTTCTCCTACTTCAAGCAGCTGTTCGCACAGGTCACAAACCCGCCGATCGATCCGATCCGCGAGAACGTCGTGATGAGCCTGCAGGCTGGCGTCGGCGCCGAGGTCAACCTCCTGTGCGAGGTCCCCGAGCAGGCCCACATCCTGGTGATGGATCAGCCGATCCTGCGAAACCACGAGCTCGAGAAGCTTCGCCAGGTCTCCCACGACGTGTTCGACGCCGCGACGCTCGACATCACCTGGCCGATCGAGCACGGGCCCGACGGGATGGAGGTGCGCCTGGCCGCGCTGTGCGAGGAAGCCGCCCGATACGTTGACAACGGCGCCAACATCCTGATCCTCTCTGACCGCAACCTCGGGCATGAGCGGGTCGCGATGCCGTCATTGCTAGCGGTCGCAGCCGTCCACCATCACCTCGTCCGCCGGGGCACGCGACTGAGAACCGGACTCGTGATCGAATCGGGCGAGCCGCGCGACATCCACCACATGGCGACGCTGATCGGCTACGGGTCCGCCGCGATCAACCCGTACCTGATGTTCGAGTCGCTCGACGAGCTCGCCGACCGGACGCTGCTGCCGGGCGAGCTGAACCGCGAGGAGGCCGAGCAGCGGATCGTCAAGGGGATCGGCAAAGGCCTGATGAAGACGCTCTCGAAGATGGGGATCTCGACGATCCAGAGCTACTGCGGCGCGCAGATCTTCGAGGCCGTCGGGCTCGAGCGCGAGCTGATCGACAAGTACTTCACGGGCACGGCCTCGAGAATCGGCGGCGTCGGCCTCGATCAGCTCTCGACCGAGGCGATGGAGCGCCACTTCCGCGCCTATCCGCGCACCGACCGGGAGCTGCTGCCGGTCGGCGGCGTGCTTCAGTGGCGCCGCGACGGCGAGGTGCACGTCTGGAACCCGGACACGATCGCCACCCTCCAGCACGCCGTCCAGGGCCGCAACGGTGACTCCCGCACGAACTACAACGTGTTCGCGCGGCAGGCCAACGAGGACGCCGCCCGCCGCTCGCTGCTGCGCGGGCTGATGAGGTTCCGGCCGGCCGGAGAGCCCGTGCCGCTCGAGGAGGTTGAGCCCGCGACCGAGATCGTCAAGCGCTTCACAACCGGCGCGATGAGCCTCGGCGCGCTCGGCCGCGAGGCCCATGAGACGCTCGCGATCGCGATGAACCGCATCGGCGCGAGGTCGAACACCGGTGAGGGTGGGGAGGACCCCGCGCGCTACGTGCCCGATGCCAACGGCGATCTGCGCCGCTCGGCGATCAAGCAGGTGGCATCGGGCCGCTTCGGGGTCACGATCCACTACCTCGTCAACTCCGACCAGCTGCAGATCAAGATGGCGCAGGGGGCCAAGCCGGGCGAGGGCGGCCAGCTGCCCGGTCACAAGGTCGACGACTACATCGCGAAGATCCGCAACTCCACGCCGGGCGTCGGCCTCATCAGCCCCCCGCCGCACCACGACATCTACTCGATCGAGGACCTCAAGCAGCTGATCTACGACCTGCGCTGCGCGAACCCGAACGGCTCGGTATCGGTCAAGCTGGTGAGCGAGGTCGGCGTCGGCACGGTCGCCGCCGGCGTCGCGAAGGCCAACGCCGACCACGTGACGATCGCCGGACACGACGGCGGGACCGGCGCCTCGCCGCAGTCATCGGTGCAGTCGGCCGGGATCCCGTGGGAGATCGGGCTGGCCGAGACCCAGCAGACGCTGCTGCTCAACGACCTGCGGAGCCGGATCACGGTCGAGGTCGATGGCGGCATGCGCACCGGCCGCGACGTCGTCGTTGGGGCGCTGCTGGGGGCGGACGAGTTCGGCTTCTCGACGGCGCCGCTGATCGCGATGGGCTGCATCATGATGCGCGTCTGCCACCTGAACACGTGTCCGGTCGGAATCGCGACCCAGGATCCCGAGCTGCGCCGGCGCTTCCGTGGCACGCCCGAGCACGTCGTCAACTACCTGATGCTCGTCGCCGAGGAGGTCCGCGAGATCACGGCGTCGCTCGGGCTCCGGTCCATCGAGGAGATGATCGGCCGCACCGAGCTGCTCGACATGGAGGAGGCGATCGAGCACTGGAAGGCACGGCACGTGGACCTGAGTGCGGTGCTGACGACGCCCGACCTTCCGGCCGAGGCGCCTCGCCGCCGGACTCGCCCGCAGGTCCCGGTCCTCAACGACGCGCTCGACTGGGAGCTCGTGCGCAACTGCGCGCCCGCGATCGAGCGCGGCCAGCCGGTCAAGCTCGGCCCGGTCCTGATCCGCAACGTCAACCGCACGGTCGGCGGGATCCTCTCCGGGGAGATCGCGCGCAAGCACGGCGCAGAGGGCCTGCCCGAGGGGACGATCCAGATCTCGTTCTCGGGGTCCGCGGGACAGAGCTTCGCGGCATGGCTCGCGCCGGGCGTCACGTTCTCATTGCGCGGAGAGACCAACGACTACGCCGGCAAGGGGCTGTCCGGCGGCGTCGTGTCGGTCAGCCCGCCGAAGGGCGCGAGCTTCCGCGCCGAGGAGAACATGATCGTCGGCAACACCGTGCTGTACGGCGCGACCGCCGGCCGCGCGTTCTTCCGCGGCCTGGCGGGAGAGCGCTTCGCCGTGCGCAACTCGGGCGCGCACGCGGTTGTCGAGGGCGTCGGCGACCACGGCTGCGAATACATGACCGGCGGGCGCGTCGTCGTCCTCGGCCGCACCGGGCGCAACTTCGCGGCCGGCATGAGCGGCGGGATCGCGTACGTGTACGACAAGGATCGCGGCTTCGAAAGCCGCTGCAACCTCGAGCTCGTCGACCTCGAGGAGCTGACCGACGACGACGCGCTCGAGGTGCAGGCGCTGATCAAGGAGCACGTCGCCCGGACCGGTTCGCTGGTGGCACGCAATGCGCTGGCCTCGTGGGATCGGAGCGTCCGTGAGCGCTTCGTGAAGGTGATGCCGCGCGACTACAAGCGGGTGCTGGCGGAACTCGCGGCGAGCGAAGAGGCCGCGGCCGCCTAGTAGGGGCCGCCTACGGCGCGGGGGATTGGTGTCCCGCCCAGGCCGCCTCGATGGGCGGGTGGGCGGCGGCGGACCGCTGGCGCCACGCTTCCCGGCCTTCGGCCGGGGGCCTCGGGAGCTGATCTGCCCCGCAGTCGGCTAAGAGGGGGGTGGGTGAGCGGCATTTGCGGCCGTCACACTCAACGCATGCTGCAGGGCGACTGCCACGAACACGGCGTGGTTGCGCCGTCAACGTCGATCTCACCCACCGAGGCGAGTTGAGGGTCACGAAAACGGCCATCCCGCGGCCCCGTCCGGCCGCTTCGAAGGGCGTGGCTGGCGTGCGTCTATCGCCGCGGGCGGTGGCATTCGCGGTGCCGGCTCCGTCGGTGCCCCATATGGAGGATGGGTTGTCAAGGCGCACGGGTTGATCGACCCGAGTGTTGGGCCTTGGGGTTGCCTTGTGTGGTTGCGGGTCGCGGGGCGGTCCGGGCGTCCGCGGGTGTCGCGACGGTGGTCAGCCTCATATGCGGGGGCTGGGTACCCCAAGACCTTGGTTTCGTCGCACGTCCGCTGTCTATTCTCGAGCGCGGCCACCCGGAACGGGTGGTTGCTCATGGGCACGCCGCGGACTGGTGTGCGCGATGCCGGGGAGCTCGGGCCGCCTCGCCAGCCGCAACGGGGATGTGGAGGGGTTACACGATTTCGCGTTTAGCGGAGTTGCTGATCCTCCTGTGCTTGTGCGGGTGGGGGTTGTTTGCGTGAGGGTGTCGCCCGCCGGCACGGACGCTGGCGGAACCGGTCCGGACGAGCACCAGCAAGGGCTTCGAGATCGTCAAGGCCGATCCTCCATAGGGTCTATTCCGCCGGCCATCCATGGCCGGCGGGCGACGACCTCTCGCAGCCACCCCCATCCCGCTGAAGCACGAATCAGGCGGGCCGAACGTGACAACTCGACTCCGCCGCAGGGCAACGATCTACGAAATGGACGCTGGGGAGGGTGTCGCGCAAACCCGCGAGACCACCGGCTCTTTAGCAAGAGTTGATGACAGCGGTCGCTGGCGGGAGGGCACCGGGCTACAGCTCTGAATTGGGCGCCTGAGGCCTGCGACCCCGCCGGGGCTGAACTTTGCCGCATTTGTTCGGACAGTCCGAACGAATTCGCCATTGTTCACTTGCGCCGGCGCGGACGGTGGGTTTGGACCCGGAGCGGCCACTATCAACTTCGCCCAACGGCCCCGGTTTGTGCGACACCCTATGGGACGTCCATAACGTTCATCGTCGCCGCCGGGGGCGAGCGCTTTGCCTGGCCTACGAAATGGACGCTGCGAGGCGTCCCAGGGTGGGCGCGACCAGGTGGGCACGAGGGGTGGGCGGGACCCGGGGGGCGGGACCGGGTGAGCGGGACCGGGTGAGCAGGAGCTCAATCCCAAGCGGCCCCTACCTGCTCAGCAGCGCGCTGGCCGTCCCCTGGATGGTGTCGATCCCGTAGCCCATGTCCGGGTCGCCGTCGGTCATGATCGCCACCGCGAAGGTGCGGTGATGGCCCTCGAGCCGGGCGATCTGGTGCACGAGGTAGATGTCCGGACTGGGCCGCCACCCCGCCTTGAAGAAGACCGTGTATCCCTTCGGCCGCGCGACCGCGGGGATGCCCCAGCTCTCGTAGCCGGCGATCGTCGAGAGCAGGTAACGGGCGTAGCCCACGAACTCCTTCGGGATCAGCGAGTCCATCTCGAAGAAGAACTTGGCTTGGTCCGCGGGAGAGATCAGCGCGGCTCCCCACTCACCGCCCCACGAAGCGTTGGTGTCAACCGAGAACTCCGTCATGCCCGCGGCCGCCGCGACGGAATAGAGCCCCGCGTTCCCGACGATCGACCAGCACTGAGTCGCGGCGTTGTTGTCGGAGACGTTGATCATCGGGTACAGGATCGAGTTGCTGTAGGAATCGACGGTGTGCTGCCCCATCGCGTCGAGCCGGCGCAGGTAGGCGACGAGCAGCATTGCTTTGACGACGCTGCCGGTGATGAAGTCGCGGTGCAGGTTGTAGCCCGACAGCCGTCCCTCGGTGTCGACGACCGCGATCCCGTGGACTCCCTGCCGGGTGCCCAGGTATGCCTCCGCGCCGCGGATCAGCTTCGGCCACGGATACCCGACCGGGAGCGAGCCGCGGCCCTGGTAGCCCCTACCGGTACATCCGTGCGGTCGGTCCGGGTTATCCAGCGCGCGAGCGCCGGGGGCGCTGAAGCAGGCGCGCCAGCGATAGCGGCCGGCGGGCAGGGCGACCTTCGTGCCGATCACGATCACGTACTTGCTGAGGCGGAAAGTGGTCGTGTTCGGCGCGCGGTGAAAGCGGCCGCGACCGCTCGCGAACCACCAATGGACGGTTCGGTGGCCCCAGAGCAGGTCCTTGGGATGGAAGATCACGACCTGCACGCTGGCGCGACCGAGCCTGATCGCCTTGATCTTCTTGATCGTGAGTGCCCCGACGTGGATCTTGACCGTCGCGCTCACGGTGGTGTGCCCGATCACCGCGCGGTAGATCGTCTCCCGGTCGGGCCATACGATGAACGTGAACGTGCCGGTGGCGGTGATCGGGGTCTGGGCTGCGAGCTTGCCGGCGTAGTACGGATACGGGCGCTTGAACAGGCGGATGATCGTGCCGGCGGAGAGGCCGGTCGCGCGGCCGGAGAGGACCACGCGGTAGGGGCTGCGGATGTGGGTGCGGGACGCTCGCAGCGTGATCGAGGGCGGCCGCGGCGGGGTCGTCGTGGTCGTGCTGGTGGTCGTCGTCGTGGTTGTGGTGGTTGCGCTGCTCGCCACGACCGACCGCGTACGGTGAGCGCGATGGGAGGCGGCGAGGGCCGCCGACACGCCCAGCAGCGCCACCGCGATGCCAAGCGCTGCGACGACGAGAGGTCGTGCCTTTCCCACGAGCGGACTCTATGCGGTTGGGGCGCTCTCGGCCACTGGTACTCTCAGGCGCTCCCATGGGTGAGCTCGGAGCATTCCTCAAGATCCACCGGGTCGGGTTCGACAAACGCGACCCCGCGCAGCGCGTCCACGACTACAAGCAGTACTTCGCGCTGCAGCCCGTGGAAGAACTGCGGCGCCAGGGCGCCCGCTGCATGGACTGCGGCATCCCCTTCTGTCACGAGGGCTGCCCGCTCGGGAACCTGATCCCGGACTGGAACGACCTCGTCTACCGCGACAAGTGGCGCGAGGCGATCGACCAGCTGCACACGACCAACAACTTCCCCGAGTTCACCGGCAGGATCTGCCCGGCGCCATGCGAGTCCGCGTGCGTGTTGGCGATCAACGACGATCCGGTGACGATCGAGCAGATCGAGATGGCGATCGCGGAGCGCGCGTTCGAGGAAGGCTGGGTCGTAGCCGAGCCGCCGGACCGCCGCACGGGCAAGACCGTCGCGGTGATCGGCGCCGGGCCGGCAGGTCTCGCCGCCGCCGCCGAGCTCAACCGCTGCGGCCACACGGTGAGGGTGTACGAGCGCGACGAAGGGCCGGGCGGGCTGATGCGCTTCGGTGTGCCGGACGCCAAGCTCGAGAAGCGGATCATCGACCGACGCGTCGAGATCCTCGCCGACGAGGGCATCGAGTTCGTCTACGACACCGACGTGGGCCGCGACATCTCCGCCGTCGACGTCGACGCCGAGCACGATGCGGTGGTCGTGACGATCGGTTCGCGTGTCTCGCGCGATCTCGACGCTCCCGGCCGCGACCTGAAGGGAATCCATTTCGCGATGGATTACCTGTACCAGCGCAATCGATGGGTCGCCGCGGAGGAGGGCCGCCCGTTCAAGGCGCCCGAGCCCGGAACCGAGATCTCCGCGGCGGGGAAGAAGGTGATCGTGATCGGCGGCGGCGACACCGGCATGGACTGCATCTCAAACTCGCACCGCGAGGGCGCCCAGAGCGTGGTGATGCTCGACGTTTACGCGCAGTTGCCCGAGAACGGCCACGATCCCCGGCATCCGTGGCCGCTGCCGCCCAAGCGCACGCTGACCACGTACGCGCTGGACGAGGGCGGCAAGCGCCGCTGGGGTACCGAGGTGACGGGGTTCGGGGGCAAGGATGGGCACGTCAGCCACGTGTACGCGCGTCAGGTGACCGGCACCTCCTCCCGGGACTTGACGCCGGTCCCCGGGAGTGAGTTCGTGCTCGAGGCGGACCTGGTCCTGATCGCGATCGGCTTCTCGCACCCGGAGCACGAAGGCCTGGTCGTGCAGCTCGAGTTGGCGATCGACCACCGCGGCAACATCCGCACCCAGCAGACCTACCGGACCTCGCGTAAGAACGTATATGCCTGCGGTGACGCGCGAATCGGGCAGTCCCTGGTGGTCACGGCGATCGCGGAGGGCCGCAAGTGCGCCCGGATCGTCAATAGGGACCTCGGCGGCAGCCCGATGGACGCCGACCGCGAGATGCTCGCGGTGGGAGCCTGGAGCGGCGAGATGGACCGCACCCTGCGCCACGAGGCGGAGGTGACCGGCACCGTGCGGCCGGGCGAGGAGTTCTTCAGCGGCCCGGGGACCCGGCGACGGCCGCGCGAGAACGGATCCGAGTAGCTCTCGAGCGACCGGTTTGGAGAGGCGCGGCGAGGTTTTCCACCGGCCCTGGGAAGGCTGCTAACGTAGTTACAGTCCGGGGTCGACAGCCGGGTCGATCCAAGTGGCTCGAAAGTTTGAGGATTCAGGTTTACTGAAAGCGTGGGACGGGGAAACTCGCCCCTGTCGGTCAGGGAACTGCGCCCCCACTTCCCTGACTCTCCGGGGGGCCCAGATGGATCTGGGCCCCCCGGGCCTTTTAAACGGCGGTGATCGGTGGCTGGATGACCCGGTCGACCTCGCGTTGTGAGACCGTGTGAGGGTGGCCGCAATCGTCGTCGTGCCCATCACCGGCCAGCACCACGGCTCCTCGATCGCCGACACGATCGGGCAGTTCCTCAGCAACGCCGGCGAGTTCTTCTCGCAGCTCGCGAACCTGAGCTGGGGGTCATTGCTGATCGGGATGGCGCTGTACGGCGTCTACCTGTTGCTGCGGTCGCGGGCGTTGCTGAACGCGGTCAAGGCCGCCTATCCGGGCAAGGAGGTGCGGTGGCGCGACGTCTGGGGCGCCTACATGGTTGGCTACGCGATCAACAACGTGTTCCCGCTCGGCGGCGGCAACATCGCCCAGCTGTTCCTGACGCGGGTGTCGATCTCCGAGAGCAGCTACCCGACGGTCGCTGCGGCGCTGTCAACGGGCGTCGTCTTCGACTGGCTGATGGGCGTGGCGATCATGTGCTTCGCGTTCACGCAGGGCGTGTTCCCCAAGCCCCCGGACTTCTCGAAGCTGCCCGCGTTCGACATCAGCTTCTTCGCTGGGCACATGCGCTTCACGCTGTTCTTGCTGACGGCCCTCTCGATCTGCTTCCTGGTTGCATTCGCGCTGCTGTCGGCCCGGGTGCGCGCATTCTGGGAGCGCGTTCGCCAGGGATTCACGATCTTGCGCGACGGCCGCCGCTGGCGCCGGGAGATGGCGAGTTGGCAGTTCGCGAGCTGGATCGCTCGCTTTTTCTCCTATTGGGCGCTGCTCAACGCATTCCACATCGGCGGTTCGGTTCGCAACGCATTGCTGGTGCTGGGGGTGCAGGTCGTCGCCTCGGTGTTCCCGTTCACGCCGGGCGGGCTCGGCGTCCAGCAGGCGCTGCTGCTGGCGATCTTCGCGCGCAACCCCAATGTGGCCTCCTTCTCGGTGGGGCAGCAGATCGCGACGGCGGTCCTGAGCTCGGCGCTTGGATTCGCGGCGCTCGTGCTGATCTTCCGTTTCAAGAGCTTCCGCGAGGTGATGCAGCGGGGCCGGGAGCACCGGCGCACCGAGTCGACGGCGGCCCCGCCCGGAGGGGTGGCGATGGCGCCGGGCGCCGAGCTGCCGGCGGATCGTGTGATCGCCGGCGGGAAAACTTGACGCCCCCGTCATCTTCCCGCTACCGTCCCGCCGATGACCAACCTCCCCTCGGCCTGCGTGATCGGCGCGGGCTCCTCCGGAATCGCCGCCGCCAAGGCGCTGCACGAGCACGGGATTCCGTTCGACTGTTTCGAGAAATCGGACCGCGTCGGCGGCAACTGGGTGTTCGCCAACGTCAACGGGATGTCTTCCGCATACCGCTCGCTGCACATCAACACCTCGCGCGAGCGGATGGAGTACTCCGACTTTCCGATGCCGAAGTCCTATCCCGACTTCCCGCACCACACGCATATCGCCGAGTACTTCGACAACTACGTCGATCATTTCGACTTCCGGGAGAAGATCGTGTTCGAGACTGGTGTCGAGCACGCGGCCCGCGATCCGCAGATGGGCGTCTGGTCGATCACGCTGGACACGGGCGAGACCCGCCGCTACGACGCGCTACTCGTCGCCAACGGCCATCACTGGGATCCGCGCTGGCCCGAGCCGGCATTTCCCGGGTCGTTCGACGGCGTTCAGCTGCACGCGCACCATTACGTCGAGAACACAGATTTCCGCGACAAGAACGTGCTCGTGGTCGGGATCGGCAACAGCGCGATGGACATCGCGGTCGAGTCGAGCTTCGTCGCGCGCAAGACGTTCCTCTCGAGCCGGCGCGGCGCCTACATCCTCCCCAAGTACCTGTTCGGGCGGCCGCTTGACCAGATCGGGGTCAACTCGCTGACGCCAGTCCTTCCATTCGCTTTCCGCCGGGCGATCTTGATGGCGATATACCGCGTGGGGGTCGGCAAGGTGCAGGACTACGGACTGCCCGAACCCGACCACAAGCTCGGCGAGGCCCATCCGACGATCTCCGCCGACTTCCTGAACCGGATCGCGCACGGCGAGCTGACCTGGAAGCCCAACATCACCGCGCTCGAGGGAGATCGTGTCCGGTTCGAGGACGGGAGCGCCGAGCAGATCGACGTGATCGTGTGGTGCACCGGCTACAAGGTCGCCTTCCCATTCTTCGACGAGGAGTTCATGTGCGCTCCGGACAACGACCTGCCGCTGTTCCGTCGCGTGTTCAAGCCGGGCGTCGACAACCTCGGCTTCATCGGCCTGCTGCAGCCGCTCGGGGCGATCATGCCGCTCGCCGAAGCCCAGGGCCGCTGGCTGGCCTCGTACCTGCGCGGCGAGTACCACCTGCCTACGCGCGCCGACATGGAGGCCGACATGCGCCGCGAGCGCGAGCTCATGTTCAAGCGCTACGTGCCCTCCAAGCGTCACACGATGCAGGTCGACTTCGACAACTACCTACACGAGCTGGGCAAGGAGCAGAAGGCGGGGGCGGCGCGCGCACGGGCCGCCGGGTTCACACTGCCGGTGCCGGCCCGGGCCAACGCGATTGGAGAGGCGGCGGCACCCGCATGAGCGCCTCTCAGGCGGTTCGCAACGGCAAGCGAGAGCGCACCAAGGCGCAGAACCGGGCCGCGATCCTCGAGGCGGCGCGCGAGGTGTTTGCGGAGCTCGGCTACGACGCTGCCGGCGTGCGCGATGTGATCCGCCGCACAGAGCTCGCCTCGGGCACCTTCTACAACTACTTCCCAGATAAGGAGTCGGTGTTCCGGGCGGTCCTCGACGAGAGCGCCCAAGCGGTGCGGTTGCGCTTGCGGGCCGTGCGTGCGGGCGCGCGCTCGGTCGAGGAGTTCGTGGGCGACGCATACCGCGCGTGGTTTGAGTTCCTCGTCGAGGACGAGCTGATGTTCAAGCTCATGCAGCGCAACGCCGGGCCGATCCGATCGCTGTTCGGCGACCCGATCCTCGGCGCCGGCGTCGACGAGCTGCTCGACGACCTACGTGCGGCGATCGCGCGCGGCGATCTGCCACCGATGGACGCCGACTACATGGCGGGTGCGATGGCCGGTGCGGCGCTCGAGCTGGGGGTGAGAATGGCCGAGCGAGACCCCGCCGACGTCGAGGGCGCGGCACACTTCGCGACCGAGCTGTTCCTCGGCGGGATCGAGCGCATGGCCCTGCGGGCGTCCTAGCTGGCCGCTAGCTGTGCCGCTCGGATCTTCAGCAGCTGGATCATCTCCGCCCCACAGTGAAACGGATCCGCGATCGCCACACCGCCGTCGAGCGGCAGCGCCGCCCGCAGCCGCCCGTCAACCTCGGCGACGAGGACCGGTCCCGCGGGCGAGCTCGTCGAGTCGAGCTCGGCGAGGATCCGCAGGCGCTCGGAGTCGGCCGCCGCGGCGTAGCGCAGCGTGACCCGGGAAATGGGCGTGTCGCCACTGTCGGGCATTGGATCCCGCCCAGCTCGTCGCAGCGCGGTCTCTCGGAGCTCGCGGTTGCGCTCTCGCGCGAGCAGGAAATTGATCGATCCGAGTTGCATCACGCCTCCAGTCAAACGCTGATAACCACTTAAATTGTATAGACAGTGACGTCACCGTTCAAGTAGGATTGGTGGTGATGGCAAAGCAGCAAGAGGCTCCCGGGCAGCTCGAGCACGTCCGCGCGTTCATCAATACGGCCGATCTCGAGAGCGGTCAAGAGCAGCTAGGCAGTGGTGATGCCCTGGCGGCGTGGCTCGCCGAGCATGGCCTGGCGGACGCGGGGGTGGAGCCGACCCCCGACGACCTGGAGCGCGCCATCGCGCTGCGCGAAGCCCTTCGCGAGGTCCTGATCGCCCACAACCTGCGAACCCCGGCGCCCGCCGCGGCGTACGACGCCCTCGACGCGGCCGCGTGCCGGGCAAGGCTGCGGCTGCGGTTCCGGTTGGGGGTTGACTCGACGCTCGAGCCCGAGGCCTCAGGGGTGGACGGGGCGCTAGGCCGGCTACTGGCCATCGTCCACCTCTCGACCGAGGACGGCACCTGGCAGCGCCTGAAGGCGTGCCGCCTGGAGACCTGCGAGTGGGCCTTCTACGACCACACCAAGAACCGGTCAGGCGCGTGGTGCAACATGGCCGAGTGCGGCAACCGCGCGAAGGCGCGCGCGTATCGGGAACGCCACTCGGCATCCGCTACCTTCGAGTAGTCGATGCCCACCTTCTGCCGCCACAACCGTCTGCTTCAGAACTGCCCGATCTGCGCTCGCGAGCAGGCCGTCGAGCTGCGACCGATCGTGTCCTCGAGTCAACCTCGCACGAGCCAGCCGCGCGGTAGCCAGCCGACATCGTCCGCCTCCCGGCGCGCCGGCGACGGTCGCTCCGGCGCGGGCGCCGGCCTCCGCGTCCGCCGTCTGGCGCGCGGCGTCGACGACGGTTATCACTCCTCGCTCCTCCCTGGGCTGAAGTCAAGCTCAGACGCGGAGCGACTGGCCGAGGAGCTCGCATTCGCGGCTGGGCGGCTTTCACGCTTGGCCGAGGATCCCCCGGGTCTGTACGCCGAGGTAGCCGACCCGAGCGGCGACATCGAGGAGCGCACGTGGCTGGCATTCCTGATCGCCTACCTGTGCCCGCTCGACCAGGAGGATCCGTTCAGCGCGATCCGTCAGGTCAGGACGAGTTGGGCATCGGGCGAGCTGCCGGCGCTTCAGGAGGTGCGGACCGGGCCGCGCACCGCGCACGAGCCTGGGGCCGGCACCCGCACGCTCGAGGCCTACCGCGCATGGGCCGGCCGGGCCCGAAGCCAGGCAGCGGCGTGGGGCGGCGAGCAGTCGTGGACGCCGGAACGTCGCTTCGCGCGGATCTTCGAGCGTCTCGCCCTGCCGGGGCTTCACCGCGACGCCCGCTTCGATCTGCTCGCGACGCTCGGCTCGCTGGGTGTCTACGACGTCCGGGCGGCCATGCTCCAGTTCGGTGGGGACAACCAGACGACGGTCGCCGCCAAGCGCGTGCTCGGGATCGGGGACTCGCTGCTGCTCGAACGCCGCGCATCCGAGCTCGCCCAGGCCTGCGGCGTCCCGCTCGAGGCACTCGATCTGGCGTTCTATAACTGGGAGCGGGGCGAGCGCGCGACGGTCGGTCTCGGTCCGGACGCGGAGGCGGACGGCGTGGCGCTGGCCTCGGCAATGGACGCGCTCGGGCTCTAAAGGAACTCGCAGCGCAACTCATAAGCGGCTCGCCGGTTAACCAGGCCAGAGTCAGGGAGGTTTCAGTGCACCGTCCGTCACGCCTGGTCTTGTCGCTGGTCCTGCTCGCGGTTGCGGGCGCATCAGTCGCGGTTGCGAGCGCCATCGCGAGCGCATCCCCGTCCCGCGCTGCGAGCGCCTCCTCGTCGGGTGCCGTCGGCGCTCCGGCGGCCCGCGCCGCGATCGCCTGTCCGGTCTCACGCTCCAGCAAGATCCGCTGCTGCGGCCCCCCGGTCGCCCACGCCAGCGCAACACGGGCGATCCCGTGCTGCTACGGCGTCGAGCCGGCACAGCCGATCTGCTGCCCGACGTCCACCGCCGGCAACACCTGCCTGACGATCGCGACCTCGCCCGATCCGTCGTCGGCCGGCGCCCAGGTGGTGATCGGCGGACAGCTGCTGATCGGCGGTGCGGGCCAGACGATCTCTCTCTGGCAACGGCTCCCCGGGCAGACGCACTTCCGCCTGGTTCAGCACGGGACCGCCACGACCAACCCGTCTGGCGACTACCTCATGGTTCGACCGGCAGGGCCGGTGCAGACCAATCGCAAGTGGTATGTGACCGCAAACGGGTTGCGCAGCCGGACGGTCACCCAGAGCGTGCGGGCCCTCGTCACGCTGGTCCCCTCGGAGACCCTGGTGGCACCGGGCGACGTCGTGACTTTGAGCGGGCACGTGTCGCCCTCACACACGGGACAGCGCGTGAAGGTGGAGCTGAATGCCGGCCGAGGCTGGCAGACGATCGCGCAGCCGCCGCTCGATTCCCGCTCGAACTACTCGGTCAACTACCGCGTCACGCAGACGGGGACGTTCGAGCTCAAGACCGTGCTCGCGGGCGATACCCGAAACATCGCCTCCTCCTCGCCGCTGCTGACGATCGATCCGAACCCGATCCACAAGATCAAGCACGTCGTGATCATCATGCAGGAGAACCGGTCCTTCGACAGCTACTTCGGCACGTTCCCCGGGGCTGATGGGATTCCCGCGGGCGTGTGCGTGCCGGATCCGGTGAACGGAGGCTGCGTGGCGCCCTTCCATAATCCGGCGGACGTCAACTACGGCGGTCCGCATGGGGCCAACAACGCGGTCGCCGACATCGACGGCGGCAACATGGACGGCTTCATCGGCCAGGCCGAGAACGCCAGGCACTGCGGCACCAACGATCCCAGCTGCAGCCCGTGTGACTCCAGCGGTCAGAGTCAGACGCAATGCGTCGACGTGATGGGCTACCACGACGCACGGGAGATCCCGAACTACTGGACCTACGCCGAGGATTACGTGCTCCAGGACCACATGTTCGAGCCGAACGCCTCCTGGAGCTTGCCCGAGCACCTCTACCAGGTCTCGGAGTGGTCGGCGTTCTGCACCAATGCACTGCAACCGTTCTCATGCGTGAACGACCTGCAGAACCCCAACCCCGACGGCGGGACCAACCGACCCAACAACGGGGTGCCCCTGTACGCCTGGACCGACATGACCTACCTCTTGCACAAGAACGACGTCAGCTGGGGCTACTACGTGTTCAAGGGCACCGAGCCCGACTGCGAGAACGACAGCGCCGTCACCTGCGCGCCGGTGCAGCAGGGCCCGAAGACGCCCGGGATCTGGAACCCCTTGCCGTCGTTCACCGACGTGATCCAGGACAACCAGGTCGGCAACGTGCAGTCGCTGACCAATTTCTTCACCGCGGCCAGCGCCGGCAATCTTCCCGCCGTGTCCTGGATCGCGCCGAACGGGACGGTGTCCGAGCATCCGCCGGCGCTGGTGAGCGCCGGGCAGACCTACGTGACCGGCCTGATCAACGCGATCATGAACAGCCCCGACTGGAACAGCACCGCGATCTTCCTGGCCTGGGACGACTGGGGCGGGTTCTACGACCACGTCCAGCCGCCGTCGGTCGATGAAAACGGTTACGGCCTGCGCGTACCGGCTCTCGTGATCAGCCCGTACGCCAAGCAGGGCTACATCGACCACCAGACGCTCAGCTTCGACGCCTACAACAAGTTCATCGAGGACGACTTCCTCGGCGGGCAGCGGCTCGATCCCGCGACGGACGGTCGCCCCGACCCCCGGCCGGATGTTCGCGAGAACAACCCGTTGCTCGGCGACGTCGTCAACGACTTCGACTTCACCCAGCCGCCGCGGTCCCCGGTGATCCTCCCGGTGCATCCAGCGCCGGGGCCGGCGTCGACGCCACCCGGGTCGTAGGGGCTCTCGCCGGGCCGGGGCCGGGGCCCGCGCGGGCCGGCGCCGGGCCAGGGCCCGGGCACGCACCGAGCCGGGGCCGGGGCCGGGGCCCGCACCGGCGCCGGCGCCGGCCACACCCAACCCGCGACATCCGAACCGCCCACAACCCCCGGTCTGTCCGGGCCACGGCTTACCTTCTGCCGCGCAATGTCGCTGTGCTTCATAGAACCGCAGAACGCAATCCGCGTGATCGCCGATTCCGTCGGCCGTGAAGCGCGGCGGCAGATCCTCGGTGAGGTGATTCGTGCGTGGGTCGACGAGATCCCCGAATCCGAGCTCGAGTCGCACTATGCGAAGGCCGTGGCCGATCTCGATGAGCACGATCTCTCGCTGCTGGCGGCGTGGCACGCGTCGCTCGAGGTAGGGCATCCGCTGCCCAACAAGGAGTTCCTGGTCAACGTGTTCCCCTCGCTGGGCGAGAACCGGCGCGAGGCACTCAAGATCGCCGCCGGGTTCCGCGGCGAGGAAGCGTTCGAGGCGGGCGTGGGGGAGGAGCAGGCGTTCGACACGGTGCTGCCTTGGCTCTCCGAGCAGCGTTGCGTCACGCTCGCTCGGGAGTGCCTCGAGCTCTATTGCTGGGATCGCCTCGGCGTCGAGAACTGAGCTCCTCGGCGTCGAGAACTGAGCGCCTCGGCGTCGAGAACTGATCTTTCAGACCGGGGGCCGGGGATTCGAGGCTGATGAGCGACCTCAGGGACGCGTCAGCGCGGCCTCGATCTCCTCGATCGCCTGGTCGGTGTCTCGGAACCAGACGGGCGTGAGCCCCAGCTCGGCGGCGGCCTGGCAGTTGAGCTCGATGTCGTCCACGAAAACCGCGGCGGCAGCCTCGACGCCGAGGCGCTCGAGCGTTATCTCGTAGATGCGCGGCTCGGGCTTGCGGGTGCCGACGAAGCCGGAATCCACCACGACCTCGAAGATCTCGTCGACGGGAAGCTTGGCGCGCCACATCCGCTCCCATTCGCGGACGTTGTTGGTGCAGATCGCCATCCTGTAGCCGCGCTCGCGAAGGCTGCGCATGTACTCAATCAGCCGCTCGTTCGGATGCAGATGCTCGAAGTACTGCTCGCCGAATCCGTGCAGCTCCACGGGCCGGCCGAGTTGTGCGGTCAGCTCGGCGCTGATCGAGCCGAGGAAGCCGGCCTCGGTCATGCGCCCGGTCTCGAGCTCGAACAGCGGGTTCTTGCCCTCGCGGGCCGCGATCGCCGCCATCGCCGCTCCGAGTTCCTCGAGCGAGATTCCCGACGCGTTCTGGAACGCGGCGAACGAATCCAGCAAGGGCGAGGTCAGGACGCCGCCGAAGTCGCTGATCACAGCCTGGATCGGGCTCATCTTCCCTTCACGAGCAGATAGACGCCGGTGCCGTCGAGACCGCGCGTGTGCCAGCGGAATAGCCATGCCCGTACGCCGCTGGGATCCTCCGTGGCCGCCATGCCGGTGGCCTCGCCCGCCGCGCGGCGCGGATACTCCTCCTCCTCGGAAGCGAGCCACAACTCGAGCGTGGTGCGCGTCGGCGCCCCGCCACCGTCGTAGGTCGTCGACAGCCGGGGATCCTCGACGGCCAACCAGTGCCCCTCCTCGAACACGGCCGCCGTCACGACGTCGCCCTCGTGCCCCTTGGCCCGGCGGGGTCTAAGAGCCGTGAGCGCAACGGCGACCTCGCCGTCGAACCACGCGGAGACGTCCCGCACCGAGTCGATCTTGTCGAGGTTGATCGGGTCGCGGGTCGCGCGCCGGCCGAGACAGTCCACCTCTTGATCGTCGTAGCGGCCGCGCACCCGGCACAGCTGGTCGAACCCGCCGATGGCCTCGGCGGCCGCCGCCGCCTCGCCCTCTGCCGACACCACGATCTCAATCCCCGAGCCGGAGATCGTCCAGTCCGACCCGGCGTCCTCACCCTCGATCGTGGCCGCGTAGACCGCCCCGCCGGCGGTCGTGAATCGGTCCCATACGGCTCCCCAGACGCCCGCGTCTAGGTCGCCGAACGCGATCGTCCTCATGGATTGAGGCTGGGCTGGTCGATATCCCGAGCCGTCGAGTCCACGTCATAGGAGCGCACGCCGCGTCCGAACCGCACGGCCTGGACGACCAGCCGGCTCTGGAGGTTGCGGAGCACGCCGCGGCGCATCAGGGCGCGCGTCGGCGGCACCAGCAGCACAAGCGCGATCACGTCGGTGATGAAGCCCGGGATCATCAGCAGCACGCCGGCGATCAGGACCAGCGCGCCGTCGAGCGCAGCGTGACTGGGTGGCCGCCCACCGGCCCCGCGCTGCGCGACGGCATCGCTGAACCGCCGCCAGGCACGTGAGCCGTGCGAGCGCAGGACCCACAGGCCGAGCGGGAAGCTCGCGAGCAGCAACAGAATGGTGGGCAAAGCCCCGATCACGCCGCCGACCTGGATCGCCACAAAAATCTCGGCGATCGGCCAGAGAATCAGGAAGACCAAAAGGACCAGCATTGCCTCAAGGCTACTGCGCCCGGATATGAACCACCGAAGATCGGTTACGCAATCGCCGGTGAGCCGCCCTCGACCAGTACGCCATCGAGGCGGTGCAGACCGACCAGCTCGATCAGCGTGGCGATCTGAGGCCTGGCACCTCGGAGCCGAACAGCACGGCCTCGCTCCCGCCGGCGTCGCGCCAGGAACGCGAGATCGAGCATCAGCGAGGCGTCCGCGAACGTCAGCTCGCTGAGATCCACCACCACGTCACCCCGTGACTTGATCGCCCGGACCATCGCTGGCCTCCGAGAGCCCTGGGTTGACCTGTCCTCGTCACCACAGCAGCGCAGAGTCGGCGGCGTGTCATCGAAAACGACGATCGGCAAAACCTATACAAAGCGGGGCCCGGCTGGCAAGGGCTGCATCCGCTCTCTCCGAAATTCCTCGAAGCTTCCCATCTAGACTGATGGGCATGGTCTCAGTAGACGAAGTGACTGACGCGCTCCGCGAGGTGATCGATCCCGAGCTCGGACTCGACTTTGTCGAGCTCGGCCTGATCTACGGCGTCGAGGTGCAGGACGGCACGGTCCACGTTACGTACACGCTGACCAGCCCGGGGTGCCCGATCGGTCCCCAGGTCTCCGAGCAGATCGAGGAGTTCGTCGGTGAGCTCGGCGGCGTCGAGGATGTGCAGGCCACGATGACCTTCTCTCCGCCGTGGACGCCCGAGCGCATGAGCGAAGACGCCAAGTTCGCGCTCGGCTTCTGATCGTCAGCTTCCGGGAGGTCCCCGCAGCTCGCGACGGAGGTCGATCGCACGCATATCGTGCTCGCCCGGCAGCTTCGCCAGCACTTCGGCGACAACCTGCTGGACGTCACTCTCCTCGTGCCCCAGGTCGTCGAACAATGATTTCAGCGCGGTGTGCACGACCTTCAGCTGAGCGGCCGTGAGCTCGAGGTGAAAGGCGATCTCGCCGGGCTGGATCAGGTCTTCGTCGGCCATGCGTGAGGCGCAACGATATATCAGAGCCGTACGATGACGACCATGCCGCGGTCTGTGATAAAGGGCGTGGCGATCGCCGTGCTGTCGACGGCGGTCACGACGGCGGTCACGACGGGGGTCGCGACGGCGACTCCGCCTACCACCGGCAACCTGATCGTGCTGCTCGCCCCCGGCCGCGTTGCCACGGCCGCGGCTCGCGGCGCGGTTCAGCGAGCGCTCGCTCTCGCGGGTGCGCGGCCCGCCGGCCATTCGGTTCCGCAGATCGGGCTGATCACCGTCCGACCGGTGGCCGGAGTGGAGTTGGCAGCGCTTGCGGCCGCCCTGCGGAGGTTGCCCGGCGTGGCGAGCGTAGTGCCCGAACGGCGCTACGCCCCCCGGATCGTTCCAAACGACCCGGCGCTCACCGCCGCACAGTCGAGCTCCGGGGTCGTGGAGTGGGCGCTGGCGCGCGAGGACTTCTATCGAGCCTGGGACATCAGCAAGGGCGACGGCGCGCTCGTCGGCGTGGTCGACACCGGCATTGATGCGGCCCATCCCGACCTTCAGACGAAGATCGCCGCCGCGGTGGATCAGCAGGACCCGTCGGATTCGACTGGCCCCGCATCGACCGACCAGGTCGGTCATGGAACCCACGTCGCATCGCTCGCCTGTGCGGACACCGGCAACGGGGTCGGGATGGCCGGCGCCGGCTACGACTGCAGGCTGGTGGTCGAGAAGACCGACTTCACCGACTCGAGCATCGCCGCAGCGATCGTCGACGCGACCGACCGTCACGTCGACGCGATCAACATGAGCTTTGGCCCGGACACGCCGACACCCGCGCCGGCGCCCGAGTCGGAGGTTCGCGCGCTCGACTACGCGGCCGCGCGCAGGGTCGTGCTGGTGGCCGCCGCGGCTGACTCCCCGGGCACCGAACAGGGCGATCCCGCCAACGTGCTCCAGCCGGCGGGCACCGGGCCATCGCTCTCGCGGGGGATTGGACTGGACGTGACGGCTGCGGATTTCACGGGGCACCGGGCCAGCTTCGCTGGGTACGGGAGCGAAATCTCGCTGGCCGCATTCGGCGCGCTGAACCCGGATGCGTCGGGCGTGCTCGGTATCGGTCCGCCGCCTGGCATCTTCGGCGCGTTCCCGGCGAACTTCACCTCGCTCGAGGGTCTACCGAACCCGTGTGGATGCCGGGCCAACTTCGAGGGCTCGGATAGCTACGCCTACCTGGAGGGAACCTCGATGGCGGCGCCCCAGGTCGCGGCGGTCGGGGCGATGATGCGCGTGCTGAATCCATACGCGTCGCTGGCCGACATCCTCCGCACGCTGAAGGAGACAGCGGCGCGGCCGCGGGGCACGGGGTGGAGCACGGATCTCGGCTGGGGTCTTCTCGACGCGGGGGCAGCGCTCGACGCGATCCGGAGCCTCGACAGGCTCCCTCCCGTCTCCCAGGTGCATGTGCCGCGGGTCGTCCGGCCGGGGATCTTCGTGGTCAGCTGGTCCGGCCACGACCAGCGCAGGCCCGGCCTGATCGCGTCTGGGATCGCGTATTACAAGGTCTACGTGCGCGAGAACGGCGAGCGCGCTCGTCTAATCGCCCGCACCACCGCTCACAAGCTTCGCTTCAAGGGCCGCTCGGGAGCGAGCTATGTCTTCTACACGGTGGCGGTCGATCGTGCGGGCAATGCCGAGGTGCACCCGGTCCGGGAGACGACGCGTGTGCGCTGATCGCTGGCCCAGCTAGGCCGAGGGCCGCTTGCGCGCCGGGCGCGATCCGCGGGTTCGCTTGGCGCGCATGTCCGCCGCGGGGCCACGCTTCGGGCGGCCGTGGTCGCTGGGCACGATCGGCACGGGCCCGCCGTTGGTGTTGCCGGGACCGCTGCGCACCTCCGCTCGGGGAGCGACGCCCGAGCTCTCGCGCGCCGCGACCAGCAGCTCCTGCAGCGCGTCCTCGATCCCCTCGGCGACGAGGTCGATGTCCGGCATCGCGTCGTAGTCCCCGAGCAGTCCGTAGTCGATGCCGCCGTTGTAGGACATGATCGCGATCGCCAGGGCGTGGTTCTCCGGCAGGAAGGCGAGCGGGAACAGGTCCTGGAGCTTTCGGCCGAGCACATACAGGGGGATCTGCGGACCCGGGATGTTGGTCACGATCAGGTTGAACAGGCGCGTGGAGAAGTTCAGGCGCGAGGCCTGGGCGAGGATCGTCGGCGGCGCGAGGTTGTTGACCGCCGCGAGCGTCGCCGCGCCGACCGCCTGCTTTGACTCCTTCAGTCCGTCCATCGCCTGCTTGACGAACCGCAGCCTCGCTACCGGGTCGGCGATGTACACGGGCAGCGGGCCGCGCATCACGGTCAGCTCGTTGCCGAGCGTGCCTCGCTGCTCCTTGGTGCGGACCGACACCGGGACGAGCGCCCGCAGCTCAAGTCCCTCGGTCCGGATCCCCCGCGAGCGCAGCCAGCTCGCGATCGCGCCCGAGACGACCGTCAGCACGACATCGTTGACGGTGCCACCGAGCGCGTCCTTGACCTCCTTGTACTCCGCCAGCTCCTGGCGGACCACCGCGAAGCGCCGGTGCGGCCCGATCTCCACGTTGAGCGGGGTCTCCGGCGCGGGGTTCAGCCCGGCCCACACGATCTCGCCGATCCCCTCGGCGGCCTCGCGGACTCGCCCCAGCGCGCTCGCGGGCCGCGTCGCTGCCGCTAGCGCCCGCGCCGCGATCTCCGACGCCGTGTTGACCATCCCGCGCACCCCGGCCACGACGAGGTCGGCGGCGGAGGGCTCCGGGTGCGGCTGCCACGGCTCGAGCTCGGTCGGTGGCGGCGCGGTGGACTGCTCGAGGTCGAGCAGCACGGTTGCCAGGTCGACGCCGGAGACACCGTCCACGAGCGAGTGGTGGGTCTTGAAGATCAGCGCGAAGCGGTCGTCCTCTAGGCCTTCGACCAGCCAGCTCTCCCAGAGCGGCTTGTCGCGGTCGAGCTGCTGCGAGGCGACTCGCGCGGCCAGCTGGAATAGCTGCGCCTCGGTCCCAGGCGCGGGGAGCGCCGCGTGCCGGACGTGGTACTCGAGGTTGAAGCTCGGGTCGTCGACCCACAGCGGCCGGCCGGTCTCGAGCGGTGGCGTGGCGAGCTTCTGCCGGTAGCGCGGGACGAGGTGCAGACGGCCACGGAGATGGTCGAGGTAATCGGTGAACGCGGGCGGCGGACCCTCGAAAACGAGCACCCCGCCGATGTGCATGTGCGATGCCGGTCCTTCCTGATGGAGGAAAGAGGCATCGATCGATGTGAGCCTGTCTAGGTGCTGTTGCGGCATGGTCGCCTCCGCGCCGACAATCCGGGGTGGGGTTCCGAAGGGTACCCTTCCCGGTCGTGGCCTGGGATTTCTCGACCGAGCCGGAGTTCCAGAGCAAGCTCGACTGGATGACTTCGTTCGTGCGCGAGCGCACCTGGCCGCTCGAGACGCTGCTCGACGAGCTCGGATGGGAGGGTCTGACGCGCGCCATCCGACCGCTCCAGGACGAGGTCAAAGCGCAAGGCCTATGGGCGGCGCATCTCGAGCCCGAGCTCGGAGGTCAGGGCTTCGGTCAGGTCAAGCTCGGGCTGATGCACGAGATCCTCGGGACGTCACCGATCGCGCCGCTGGCGTTCGGCAACGCCGCGCCCGACTCGGGGAACTCCGAGATCCTCGCCCTCGCCGGCACGCCCGACCAGAAGGAGCGCTACCTGCATCCGCTGCTCGCGGGCGACCTCAAGTCCGCCTTCAGCATGACCGAGCCCGACACGGCCGGCTCGGACCCGACGCTGCTGAAGACGCGCGCCGTTCGCGACGGCGACCAGTGGGTGATCAACGGACACAAGTGGTTCTCCTCGAACGGCTCGATCGCGGACTTCCTGATCGTGATGGCGGTGACCGATCCCGACGCCCGTCCGCACCAGCGAGCATCGATGTTCGTCGTCGATGCCGACACGCCCGGGGTGAACATCCTCCGCGACGTCGCGACGATGGAGCACCCGTGGGAGAGCTTCGGTCGCTACGGCAACCATGCCGAGATCGTCTACGAGGATGTCCGGGTGCCGGCCGAGGCGCTGCTCGGGGCGCAGGGTGCGGGCTTCCTGATCGCTCAGCAGCGGCTCTATCCCGGGCGGATCCACCACTGCATGCGGTGGCTCGGCGTAGCGCGGCGCGCATTCGACATGCTCTGCGAGCGCTCGCTGTACCGCTATGCCCACGGCGCGACGCTGTCGGGCCACCAGACCGTCCAGAACTGGATCGCGGACTCGGCCGCGCAGATGCAGGCCGCCCGCCTGATGACGCTGCACGCCGCCTGGAAGATGGACAGCGAGGGCGTGCTGGCCGCCCGCCAGGACATCGCGATGATCAAGTACTTCGGAGCCCAGGTCCTGCACGACGTCGTCGACCGGGCGCTGCAGGCACACGGCTCGCTCGGATACTCCACCGACATGCCGCTCGAGGCGATGTATCGCTACGCCCGCGGCGCGCGGTTCTACGACGGGCCCGACGAGGTGCACCGCTCATCGGTCGCGCGCCAGGTGCTGCGCGGCTACGAGGCCCCGCCCGACGGCGTCCCGAGCCAACACATTCCGACCCGCCGCGAGGCGGCACGCCGGCAGTTCGCGTCGCTGCTCGAGGCCGCAGCGGCCAACGACTGAGGTCCGGACGGGGCCTCGTGGTCCCACGGATGCTGCGCCAGCAGCCCCTAAACTGTCTTTCGATGGCCGCCTTTCCCGAGAAGCTGCTGCTCGCTGCGCCGCGCGGATATTGCGCGGGCGTCGATCGTGCCGTCCAGACGGTCGAGCGAGCGCTCGAGCTCTACGGCGCGCCGGTTTACGTGCGCAAGGAGATCGTCCACAACAAGCACGTGGTCGAGCAGCTACGCGCACGCGGGGCCGTGTTCGTCGAATCCGAAACCGAAGTGCCCGAGGGGGCAACCGTGGTGTTCTCCGCGCACGGCGTCGCGCCGAGCGTCCACGCCAACGCCGCCGACCGCGAGCTACACACGATCGACGCGACCTGCCCGCTGGTCACCAAGGTCCACGTCGAGGCCAAGAAGTTCGCGAACGATGGCTACACGATCGTGCTGATCGGCCACGCAGGTCACGAGGAGGTCGAGGGCACGATGGGCGAGGCTCCCGAGCACATCGTGCTGATCGAGACTGAGCAGGACGTCGAAGAGCTCGAGGTCGCCGACCCGACAAAGATCGCCTACATCTCGCAGACCACGCTCTCGGTCGACGAAACGAAGTCGATCATCGCGCGCTTGCGCGAGCGCTTTCCGGCGATCGTCGGTCCGCGCACCGACGACATCTGCTACGCGACCACCAACCGGCAGGCGGCCGTCAAACAGCTCGCCCACCAGTGCGACCTGGTGCTCGTGATCGGCTCGCGCAACTCATCGAACTCGAACCGCCTGGTCGAGGTGGCGCGCGAGCACGGAGCCGACTCGCAGCTGATCGACCACGAGGGCCAGGTCCGCGAGGAATGGCTCGAGGGCAAGCGCGTCGTCGGCATCACGTCGGGCGCGAGCGCCCCAGAGGACCTGGTGCAGCGGCTCGTTTCGTTCTTCCGGGCGCGCGGAACCGTCGACGTCCAGGAGCTCCAGGTTGTCCAGGAGGACGTCCGCTTCATGCTGCCCAAGGCAATCCGCCAGGCGCTCGCGGCTACCTCCGCGTAGGATCGATCCGCTGCGCACGCTGGTCGTCTCGGACCTGCACCTCGGCACGCACCGCGGCCAGGATGTGCTGCGACGCCCCGAGCTGCGCGAGCCGTTGCTCGAGGCCGTCGCAGGGTGCCGGCGGCTCGTGCTGCTGGGCGACGTGGTCGAGCTCAGGCACGGCCCGGTGCGCAACGCGCTGGCGGCCGCGCAGGAGGGGCTCGGGTCGCTGGGCGACGCACTCGGCGCCGGGGGGGAGGTGGTGATCGTGCCCGGCAACCACGACCACCACCTGCTCGACGGCTGGCTCGAGCGCCGGGCGCTCAAGCGCGAGCCGCCTCCGCTTGGGCTGGCCGAGGAGGTGCAGTGGCGCGCGGGAGATCCGCTCGCGGCGCTGGTGCGGTGCCTGGCGCCGGCCGATGTGCGCGTCTGCTACCCCGGCCTGTGGCTGCGGGACGACGTCTACGCCACTCACGGTCACTACTGCGATCGACACACGACCGTGCCGATGCTCGAGCGCCTGGGCGCGGGGGTGATGGCGAGAATCGTTCGCGAGCCCGCCGCGGGGCCGCATCGGGTCGACGACTACGAGGCGACCCTGGCCCCGATCTACGCCTGGGTTCACGCGATGGCGCAGCGCGGACGCCCCGACCTGGCTGAGAGCTCCCATGGGCTCTCGGCGAGGGCCTGGCGGGTGCTGGCGAACAGCGACGGCCGGCGGAGTCTGCGGCGCCGAGGGCTGATCGCCGCGTTCCCGGCTCTGATCGCGGCGATGAACCGCGCTGGGCTCGGACCGCTGGGTGCGGATCTGTCCGGACCCGAGCTGCGTGCGGCGGCGCTCAGGGCCTTCAGCGAGGTGTGCATGCGGCTCCGGATCGACGCCGAGCACGTGATCTTCGGCCACACGCATCGGGCGGGCCCGCTGCCGGACGATGATCGCTCGGAGTGGCGCACACCGGCCGGGGCGCGCCTGCACAACGCCGGCTGCTGGCTCCACGAGCCCGAGTTCCTCGGTTCCCGGCCACTCGAGAGTCCCTACCGGCCGGGGTTCGCGGTCGTCTTGGAGGGTTCCGAGGCGCCCGAGCTGACGCCGCTGCTGGACGGGGTCAGCGTGCCAGTCCGGGCGTGAAACAGGTCGCCAGGCAGCGAACGCCGTCGCTGAGCTCGAGCTGCAGGACCCCGGCGGTGCTGCGAGGGTGGGAGATCAGCTCGTAGCAGCCGGGCTGGTCGATCTTCAGCAGGTGACCGTTGGCGGCGACCGTGCCACGCCCCTCGAGCACCGCCCATACGCCGCCCGCCTCATAAGGGCCGCTGTACGCGCCCTCTTTGTCCTCGGTCTGCTTCGCGAGGAATGCGTCGGGCTCGTCCTCGGGCTTCAGCGGGTGGATGAGATCCCGGTCGGTGCCGAGCAGCTCCTGGATCGCGAGCTCCGTCTCCTGGTAGGCACCCTCACCGTAGTGGTAGTACCAGAGCAGTCCGCGCTGGTCGATCAAGTAGCGGGCGGGCCATCCGAGGTTGCCGTACAGCGCCCAGATCTCTCGCTCGACGTCGACCACCACCGGATAGGTGATCTGCAGCCGCCTGACGGCGGCCCTGACCGCCTCGGGGTCCTCTGACGGTGTGAAGCCCGAGGTGTGCACGCCGATCACCCGCAGGCCCGCGTCCGCGTAGCGCTCATGCCATACCTGCATGTAGGGGAGCGTGCGGATCGAGTTCGCGCGGCAGAAGTCCCAGAACTCGATCAGCACCGGCCTGCCGAGCTGCTGGTCCATCCGCAGCATCGCCGCGTTGATCCAGGGCAGGCGCGGTGGAAAGGGGGGCGCCGCAATGTGGTCGACGGGCGGTCGCACGCGGGGCGATGCTAGAGGGGCTGCTGCTGCGCAGCAGCGTCCGTGGGGCCGGGCGGGCCCGTCCGGACCTGCTCGCTTGGCGTGCTCAGGGCGGGGGCGGTCGCCCTGTCCGCTCCGTCCGTGCCCATTCCGCCGGCCATCCATGGCCGGCGGGATTGGGGTCCCGCCCACGCGGGACCTCATACAGCCACCAACCTCCCGCTGAAGCACGAGAATGGAGGGGCGAACGACCATATTGCTCAAGAGCGCTCTGACCTCCCGGTGCTTTGTAGCGGTGTGGTCGCTCTGGCGACCATCTTGCGCATGAGCGCCGGCCACCCGTGCCGCTTTGGAGCGAAATGGTCGTTCTCGCCACCCCCTCCTCGGCGAAACTGCCTGGCAAATCAGCCCACGGGGCTGCCGGCGCGACCCGCCGGCACACTCGGAAGGGTCGGTAGTTGCCCCGGACCAAGATGGGGTCTTCACCCGATCGCGGCCAATCTCGCGAGCGCCGATACCAGTTGTGCACACTCTCCCCTTTCTCCCCCTCAAGACACCACAGGGCAGGGTTGCGACGACAGCGATTGGGTCTGGCTAACGGGGCGCCCCAAACACGGGCGCGCCGAGCCTTTGGGGAGTCAAGATTCGGCGGTGTTCGCGTCGGCACTCGCCCCTCGCCAGACGCTATACTCGCTGAAGTATTGAATCCATACCGCCTTTGAGGAGTTTTCAATGAGCCCGTCTGGAGCAGAGGTTCTCCGGCAGATCAAGAGCAGGATCGACGAGGTTGACCCTGCCGTCGTGCGCGAACAGCTTTCCAACGGCGCGGTGGTGGTCGACGTGCGGGAGGCCGAGGAGTGGTCGGCGGGCCACATCCCGGGTGCCAAGCACGTGCCTAAGAGCTATCTGGAGTCCCGGATCGACGGCGCAGCGCCGGATCGATCGCAGCACGTGATCCTCTACTGCCAGTCCGGA
Organism: uncultured Solirubrobacterales bacterium; assembly: GCA_963824755.1. Lineage (GTDB taxonomy): Bacteria > Actinomycetota > Thermoleophilia > Solirubrobacterales > Solirubrobacteraceae > Palsa-465. The sequence goes on from CAWGQT010000037.1 coordinate 305,900, forward strand.
AACCGCTCCGCGTGGGCGACACGGACGCTGACCGAGGACCTCGGCTACGAGCACGTGGAGAACATGACCGGCGGCTTCACGCTGTGGAAGGACCGCGGGTACGACGTCGAGATGCCACGCACCCTGACCGCCGAACAGCGCGAGCGCTACTCGCGCCACCTGTTGCTGCCGGAGGTCGGGATCGAGGGTCAGCAGAAGCTGCTCGACGCCAAGGTCCTGCTTCTGGGCGCCGGCGGGCTGGGCTCTCCCGCGGCGCTGTACCTCGCGGCGGCGGGCGTCGGCACGCTCGGCATCGTCGACAACGACGAGGTCGACCTCTCGAACCTGCAGCGGCAGGTGATCCACTCCAGCGAGCGGATCGGCGTTCCCAAGGTCGACTCGGCCGAGCAGACGATCACGGCGCTGAATCCCGACGTCAAGGTCGAGAAGTATCCGGTGCGGCTCGGGGCGGACAACATCATGGAGATCGTGAGCGGCTACGACATCGTGGTCGACGGGCTGGACAACTTCCCGACCCGGTATCTGCTCAACGATGCCTCCGTGCGTCTGCAGATTCCGGTCGTGTCCGCGGCGATTCTCGGCTTCGAAGGCCAGCTGTCGGTGTTCAAGCCCTACGAGGGTCCTTGCTACCGCTGCCTGTTCCCGGTGCCCCCGCCGGCCGAGCTCGCGCCCTCCTGTGGCGCCAACGGCGTCCTGGGCGTGCTTCCCGGCACGATGGGCCTGCTGCAGGCGACCGAGGTCGTCAAGCTGATCCTCGGGGAAGGCGAGCCGCTGATCGGCCGGCTGCTGATGTACGACGCGCTTGCTGCGCGAGTGACGGAGGTCAAGGTCCGTCGCGACCCGGACTGCCCGATCTGCTCGCGCGAGCCCGACGAGATCGAGGACGACGAGATGGGCGTCTTCCCGGACTACGAGGCGTTCTGCGCAGGCGCTCACTAGCGAGCCCGATCATCTAGGGTTCAGGCCGTGGCACTCGTTCGCATCCCACCCGTTCTGCGCCCGTCGGTGGGCGGAGAGAAGGAGCTGAGCGCCGCCGGGTCGTCGGTCGGCGAGATCCTGCGCGCGGTCGCCGAGCAGCACCCAGACACCCAATCGCAGCTGTTCGCCGCCGACGGTGGCCTGAACCGCTACGTCAACGTCTATCTGAACGACGAGGACGTACGCGTGCTCGACGGGCTCGATACCGCCGTTGGCGCGGACGACACGCTCGTGATCCTGCCCGCGATGGCGGGCGGCCGTTCGTAACCGCCAAAGAGCTTCGTTCACAGGGGAAGGGATCGACGCGTCAGGCGTCCTTTACGTCGAGTGACAAACGACGCGAAGGGAGCCACATGCCTCGTCCCCTCAATCCTGACGGCCGGCGGCCTGCGACACGATGGGCACGGTGGACCGCCTTGGCCGTTGCGGCGCTCGCAGGCTTCGCGGTAGCGGCCGTCGCCGGGATCGCGGTGGCAAAGACGTTCACGCTCAGGATCGAGAAGAACGTCAAGGTCGGCTCGAAGCATGAGTCGGTCGTCGCAAACTCGAGGGGCGTGACGGTCTATTTCCTCGGTGGCGAGACGACGCACCACCTGCTGTGCACTGGAGCGTGCCTCGGCTTCTGGCCGCCGGCGACGGTTTCCTCGGCGCACGCCACGCTCACCATGCAAACCGGGATCAAGGGCAAGCTGACGACGATGAAGCGCGGGAATGCGTTCCAGCTCGTGCTCAGCGGGCATCCGCTGTATCGCTTCAAGGAGGACAACAACAAGCCGGGCACCGCTAACGGGAACGGGATCATGTTCTCGGCGAAGCACATCTGGCACGCGATCGCGACGTCGGGTTCCCAGGGAGGTGGAGGCGGCGGGACCACGACCCACACGACCACCAGTGGCACGACCACCACGACCACCAGCAGCGGCACGACGACGACGATGTCGACCAGCTCGAGCTGCACGCCCGGACCGCCGCCGTACTGCTACTAGCGAAGCCCCTTGTCGGGAGCCTCCCGGGGAGGAAGGGGAGCCCGCCCACCCGGCCCGCCCAGATGTGGCGGGCTCACCCCTCGGAATTCCGCTCCCCATGACCACCGAAGGAGCCTCGCTACACTTCGTAAAGCGATGGCCATGGAGCGCCTCCAGAACAAGCCCTGCGGGGGCCGCTACGGCGACATCGTCCAGGCGATCGGGCACACGCCGCTGGTGGAGCTCAAGCGGCTCAGTCCGAAGCCCGGCGTTCGTATGTGGGCCAAGCTCGAGTCCCACAACCCCACGGGCTCGGTCAAGGACCGAGTCGCCCGTGCGATGATCGAGGACGCCGAGGAGCGTGGCATGATCGGTCCGGGGCAGACGTTCCTCGAGCCGACCTCGGGCAACACCGGCATTTCGCTGGCGATGATCTGCGGCCGCAAGGGCTACTCGCTCAAGGTCGTGATGCCCGAGAACGTGACGCCTGAGCGCACCGAGCTGCTGCGGATGTACGGCGCCGAGATCGTCTACTCGGAGGGATCGAAGGGGTCAAACGGTGCGGTCGAGCTGGCCCTCGACATGGCCGAGAAGGACGCCTCCTTCTACATGCCCTACCAGTACGGCAACCAGGCCAATCCGAACGCCCATTACAACGGCACAGCCCTCGAGATCCTAGAGGAGCTGGACGAGGTTTCAGCCTTCGTCGCGGGTCTGGGCACCGGCGGGACGCTCATGGGCAATGGCCGCCGGCTCAAGGAGGAGCTTGGCGAGGACGTCAAGATCGTCGCCGCTGAGCCGATGCAGGGAGAGCCGGTTCAGGGTCTGCGCTCGCTCGACGACGGCTTCATCCCGCCAATCATCGATCTCTCGGTGCTCGACCGCAAGATCTTCGTCACCAATCACGACGCGATCGTGTTCACCCGCAAGCTCCTGGACGAGGAGCGCGTTTTTGCCGGCGTGTCCTCGGGGGCGATCGCGCGCGTCGCGGTCCGGATCGCGAACGAGCTCGACGAGGGCAATGTTGTGTTCATCATCGCCGACGACGGGTGGAAGTACCTGTCGTCGGGGATCTATACCCGCCCGGTGGAGGAGATCGAGAACCTGGATGCCACCGTCTGGTGGTGACCACTCGAGATGAGGCGCACACCGGTCCTCGCAGGGAGCTTCTAAAGGCTTCCGGCGCGGCGGTCGCTGTCGGCGCGGCGCTGCTGCTCGAAGCTTGCGGAGGCTCGAGCCAGCCGACGATCCAGCTGCAAAAGCTGGCGCCCAGGCTGCAGGCTACGGACATCAATCTTCTGCGTCCGGCGCTCGCTCTCGAGTTCCGCGCCGTCAGCGCCTACACGGCCAGCTTCCCGCTGCTGCATGCGTTCAACGCCCGCACCGCGAAACGGTTCCTGCAGCAGGAGCTCGATCATGCCGCCCAGATCTGGGGCCTGATGAAGCAGGCCGGCGGCAAGCCGCCGGCGCAGCCTCCGGGCTACGACTACGGGCAGCCACGCGACGCCACCGAGGCGCTGACGCTGCTTGACTCGATCGAGAACCAGCAGATCACCTATTACCTCGAGGTGATCCCGAAGCTCACGCCCGGCCCCGTCCGCGCGCTCGTAGCGTCGATCCTCGCCAATGACGCGCAGCACGTCTCGATGCTGCGGGTCGTCCTCGGCCGCGATCCGATCCCATCCGCGTTCGTCACGGCGCAGCAGTGAGAGCATCCGGTACACGGGCGCTGACCCGCCGCGAGATGGTCGGATCGGCGGCGCTGCTCGGCGGCGGTCTCGGGGCGCTCTCCTTCGCACCGGAGGCTCTCGCCGATGGCCCCACCGACGCAGAGCTCCTGGTCGACCTCCTGCACGCGGAGCTGCTGCTCGCGTTTGCCTACCGGCAGGCGCTGCAGTCAACGGTTCTCTCGTCGCGTGAAAGGGTCGTGCTGGAACGGCTGCACAGCCAGGAGCTAGCCCACATCACGGCGCTTGCCGCAGCGCTCAAACACCTTGGAGGCACGCCGCCGCCCGAGCCGTCAGATCCCGGCACCGCCGATCGGCAGCTAGCCGCGCATCACGTGTCCGTGAAGCTCGCGTCGATCACCGACGAGGCCGGCTGGTTCGGGCTGCTGGTCGATCTCGAGCACGTCGTCGAGGGCGCTTACTACAAGGCGCTCGCGGATCTGCACGATCCAGCGCTCCAGCACACCGCCGCGCAGATCCTCGCCAACGAGGCGCAGCACGAGGTGATGCTCGTGCGGCTGCGCCACCCGGGCGACATCAAAGAGATCGTTCCCAGCTCGCTCGTGCAGGGTACGAAATAGCGAGGGTCTCAGGAGGACTGCCGCAGACGCTCCGAAACGTGGCGCCAGCGACCACCTCGCGAACCTCCCCGCGGGCCATGATCGCGCGCGCCACGGCCTGCTCGTCGACGACATACAGAGACGAGCGCACAAGCTCTCTGAGGACTCGTACCCGCTGCTGCACGGGGTATTTATCGGCAGCGACGGCACGAAGGATGAGGGGCCGCGGACGCCTGCTGGTAGCCTCGCCCGCAATGCGGATCCAGCGCGAGCTCTACGACGAGATGATCAGCCACGCGCGCCACGACGCGCCGAACGAGTGCTGCGGGATGGTTGCCTCGCGCGACGGAGAGGCGGTCAAGGTCTACCGCGCCACGAACGCCGCAGCGAGCCCCCTGCGGTACGAGATCGATGGCGCAGAGCAGTACCGAATCCAGATGGAGATCTACGACGCCGACCTCGAGCTCGGCGCGATCTACCACTCCCACACGCGAAGCGATCCCTATCCCTCGCAGACCGACATCAACCTGGCGTTCTATCCCGACGCGCTGTATCTGATCGTCGGCCTCGCCAAGGGCGAGCCCGAGGTTCGCGCGTACACGATCCGCGATGGCCGCGTGTCGGAGGCCGAGCTGGTCGTGGAGTGATGCCCACGAGCGCGGAGCGGCTCATCTGTCCGACCTGCGGGACGGTATATCCGCCGCAAGAGCGATTCTGTCCCGCCTGCAACGTCCCGCTCACCTATGAGGACGCCGGCGACGCCAACGAGCCGATCAGCGAGCGGCGCGAGCGAGCGCGAAAGATCAAGCCGCAGCTGGCCGAGGGGGACCTGATCCGGGTCGCCGGCGCGCGAAACCAGGCGGAAGGCGAGTTCATCCAAGGCCTGCTGCTCGAGGAGGGCGTGCCGAGCCTGCTGAAGCGCAGCGCCGGGTTCGACGTACCCGACTTCCTGGCCGCTGGCCCGCGCGACGTGCTCGTTCCGGCGTCAGGGGTTCCGACCGCGCGCCAGGTCCTGCTCGAGGCGGAGCTGATCCCCGAGCAGTCGCGGGAGCCTGTCGTCGCGCCGCTGAGACTGCTCGTCGGCCTGCTGATCGCGCTGGCGGTCGGCGCGCTGGTGGTGTGGCTGGTCGCTGAGGCAGTCCACTAACTGGCGGTGGCCATCCGCGCCAGGTGCGAGCGCCACTCGCCCTCGACCCACTCGAGCGCCGCCCCGCCGAAGGCCTTTGACAGCGCCGCGCGCGATCCCTGCGGGTGCAGCCGGCGCGCGAGCTCCACCGCCGCCTCCTCGCCACGCTCGTAGACGAGCAGGTCGATCACCGTCCCGCCCAGGAGCGGTGCGTCACGCATGCCCGGTGGAAACGACGGCCGCCGGCCCTCCCGTAGGCGACGAGCGATCGCCGGCCGCGCGTAGTTGGTCTGCCCAGAGAACCACCGCGCAGTGCCCTCGAGCAGCCACGCCCAGCGCAGCTCCCGCATGAGCCGCGCGGGCGCACGGCAATTCCGCAGCTGCTCGTTGTTCTCGGCGATCAGGCGCCGCGCGTAGAGCGCGACCGGCGCCAGCGACATCATTTCCCGGGAGCCGGAGACCTTCGAGGCGCGTGCACGCAGCGCGCGGGGGGCGAGCACATGCAACTCCTCGCGTCCCACCCAGCCCGCAACGTAGCGCCGCGCCGCCGGCGCCGTCGTAAGCACGGTCGCGGGCACCATCGGATTTGACAGCGACAGGGAGAACAGCCCGCCGTGGAGCACGACGGTCAGGCCGCTCAGATCCCGAGGGAAGAACTCCCGGAGACGCTCGCGCGCGAGCTCCAGCGAATCAAGCACGCGCCCGACATCGTCGGCATGGGCCGAATCGTGTCTCGCCCTAAACGACGGCGAGACCGATTCGACCCATGGCATATCGATTCCGGCGACCGGCGTCGGGACGGCCGCCGGCAGCGATCAGACGAGGACCGGCTGCCGGTCCGAGGCGATCGACGCGATCTCCTCGGAAGCGCGCTCGAACTCGTCGTCGGAGAGCACCGGGGTGCCCTCGAACGGCAGGTCGCGAGTCAGCTCCAGCCACGAGCGGCAGCCGCCGTACTCGTCACGGACCTTGACTGTGACCGGGCGCGGGATGCGGTAGGTGCGCAGCAGGATCACGTGCAGCGGGTGCCTGCGCTTCCACGCCAGACGTTTCTCGGCGTAGTCGGTGGTCCATACGTAGAACGGTGCGAGCGCGTCGACCGCGCGCCGGTCACTGATCGTGTAGTGACCCGCAACCTCCGCCCAGGCCCGGATGCGTACCCGATCGGGCTGGGAGATGCCGGCGTCACGGAGCAGCGCGTGTGGCGGCGGCTCGCCGTCGCTCCAGACGCCCTCCTCGAGCGCCCGGGAAAGCTCCGGGCGGTGTGATTCACGGACTAGGTCGGAGCACTGATGGTCAAACGTGGGGTACAGAAAGAATCGTTCGTATTCAAGCTTGAAGTGCTTGTTGGGCTCGCGGATACCGCCCTTGCGAAGGGTCAGGAGCTGCTCACCTTCGGCGAGAGCCCGCACGGTGACGGCCCATTCTTTGAAAGCAATCGGCATTTATCAATAGGGGGGAAGGTTTTGACTGTGTCCCGCGCGGTGCAGCGAGGTGCTACGGCAGCAACAGGAGTTGAGGATTGTAGGCCAGAGTCACGAAATTGCCAAATGTTGCTGCAAATTCACGTGTTTCTTATGGTGACGCCGGTGTAGCTTTCGGCGATTGGAGGTGGATGGGTCGGAACTAGAGCCTTGTTCCGGCCGCCGCCTCGATCACTTCGATCATGGCGGCGAAGTCGTCGTCGGCGTGACCGAGACCCACGCTCGCGGTGAGGATCTCGCGCGTCAGGGCGGCGAACGGGAACGGGGCTCCGACGCCCTGTCCCTCCTCGAGGCACAGGCGAACGTCCTTCAGCATGTGCTCGAGCTTGAACAGCGTCGTGTAGTCGTGCTCGCGCATCGGGCCGGACTTCAGCGCGAGCATCGCCGAGCCACCCGAGCCGGCGCCCATCACCTCGCAAAGCGCGTCGAGGTCGACGCCCTCCCGCGCGGCGACCACGAGGGCCTGGCCGACGACGGCACAGTTGGTGGCGGCGACGGCGTTGTTGATCACCTTCACGAGCTGCCCGTGCCCGAGCGGGCCGACGTGCACGATCAGCTCTCCCATCGCCTGGAGCGCCGGCCGTGCCCGTGCGAAGTCCTCCTCCGAGCCGCCGGCCATGATCGTGAGCGTTCCGTCTTCGGCCCGGGGGGAAGAGCCGGTGACCGGCGCGTCGACCATCCGCAGCCCCTGTTCGGAAAGCGCGGCCCCGATCCGGATCGTCTCCTCGCGACCGATCGTCGAGCAGTCGACGCACAGGGCTCCCTCAGGGGCCGAGCGGGCGGCGCCATCATCCCCAAGCAGCACCTCGGCCACCTGAGGACCCTCGACGACCATCGTGATCACGAGCTCGCTGTCGTCCGCGGCGTCCGCGGGCGTGCGCGCGAGCTTCACGCCTTCGTGCTCCGAGCAGAAGCGCTCGGCGGTGGCGCGGGTGCGGTTCCAGACGGTCAGCTCGAAATCAGCCCGCGCCAGATTCGCGGCCATCCGCGAGCCCATGATTCCCATTCCAAGGAAGGCGATCCGCATCTAGCGTGCACCATACCCGCCCCCGCCGGGCGTCTCGATCCGTAGCCGCTCTCCGGGCCGCAGCTGACCGCTCGCTTTCGGCGGCAGTTCGCGCCCGTCGAGCAGGTTGCGCCCTGGCGCGCCGGGCCCGCCCCCACAAGCACCTGGCGGCGGGTGGCGCCGGCGCTCCGTGATCAGGGAGTAGGTGAGCGGGGCGAGCGCCTCGAGCTCGCGGACCACGCCGTCGCCTCCGTCGAATGCGCCTGCCCCGCCGGTGCCGGGCCGCAGCGAGTACTCGGTGACGCGGAGCGGGAACTCGAGCTCGAGCGCCTCGACCGGCGTGTTCAGCGTGTTGCTCATCGCGACGTGCACGCCGCTCGGGCCAGGCGCATCGACACATGCGCCCTGGCCGCCGCCAATCGTCTCGTAGTAGACGACCTCTTCGCTTCCGACGGTCACGTTGTTCATCGTGCCCTGACCCAGCGCCCGGCCGAACGCGGCCAGCACCAGGTCCGCCACCCTCGAGGAGGTCTCGACATTGCCCCCGACGACCGCGGCCGGATAGCGCGCGTTCAGCAGGCTTCCCTCCGGTGCGCGCACCTCGACCGGGCGATACGCGCCGGCGCTCGGTGGGATGTCGGGATCGGTGAGCACCCGGATCGCGAAGTAGCAGGCCGACCTGGTCACCGCGAGCGGGCAGTTCAGGTTGCCGTCGTGCTGTGCTGCGCTGCCGGTGAAGTCGAGCGTGATCGAGTCGCCGTGGACGGTCGCGGCGAGCACCAGCTCGATGTCGCCCTCGACGCCCTCGAGCACGTCGCGGGCGCTGCGCGTGCCGTGGGGAAGCGCCTCGATGCACGCCCGGGTGCGCCGCTCGGCGTAGTCGAGCACCTCGTCGAACGCCGCCGTGAGCGTTCGCCTGCCGACCCGCTCGAACAGCTCCTGCAGGCGCACGAGGCCGGCGCGATTTGCCGCCAGCTGAGCGCGCAGGTCCGCCCGGCGCTGCTCTGGCAGACGCATCTGCGCAACCAGCTCCGCGATCGCCCGCTCGTCCAAGACGCGCGGCGCGATCACGACTCCCTCTTCGGCGAGCGTGTGGCTATCGGCCGGCATCGAGCCCGGCGTGGGGCCGCCGACGTCGGCGTGGTGCGCGCGATTGGCGGCGAAAGCGATCAGCTCCCCGGCCGCGAACACGGGCGTGATCACGGTGATGTCCGGCAGGTGCGTCCCTCCCCGATACGGGTCGTTGAGGATCCAGGAGCGGCCCGGGGCATGGTCCTCCCCGAGCACCGCCGCCACGGCGGCGGGCATCGCGCCGAGGTGAACGGGAATGTGCTCGGCCTGCATCACCATCTCGCCGCCCGGGTCGAACAGCGCGGTCGAGGCGTCGCGGCGCTCCTTGATGTTCGCCGAATGCGCGGAGCCGATCAGCACCGCTCCCATCTCCTCGCAGATCGCGCGCAGCGCCCCGGTCAGGACCTGGAGCTCGACGGGGTCGATCATCGGCGGCGCTCCAGGCGGATCGTGCCCGTCCGATCGACCTCACCCGACCACTGCGGAGGGACCAGCAGCGTCGACTCGGGCAATTCGAGGACGGCGGGGCCGGCGATCGCGGTGCCGGCCGGCGGGATCCCGCGCAACACGTCCAGCTCCACCGCCTCGCCGGCGATCGTGGCGGGCCGGCGGCTCCTTGACAGCTCACCACCGTCCGTCGCCAGGTCGACCTGCGCGCCGGCGACGATCGCGCTCACCCGCACCGTCACCAGCTCGACGGCCTGCTCGGGCGCGCGATACCCGTAGCGCTCCTCGTGGGCGGACTCGAATGCCTCGCGCAGACGTTCCGGGGGCGCCTTGACCGCAAGCTCGAACGACTGCCCGCGGTAGCGAAGCTCGCAGGTTGCGTCGAGCTCGGCATCCGGGACCCCCAGCGCCGCGCGGGCCTGCGCGCCGAGTTCCGCGACGATCGCCGAGATCGGCCCTGGACCGAGCTGCTCGAGCATCACCGTTCGCTGCACGTCGATGCGCCGCGGCGAGACCACCAGCCCGAGCGCCGCCAGCACTCCTGATGCCGCCGGGCAGACGATCGTCTCGATCCCGAGCTCGTCGGCGATCGCAGCCGCGTGCAGCGGGCCGGCGCCGCCGAACGCGAGCAGCGCGTAGCGGCGCGGATCGATCCCGCGCTCGACGGTCACGACGCGCAGCGCCCGGACCATCTCCGCGTTGGCGACGCGGATGATCCCCTGCGCTGTCTCGAGTGGCTGCAGCCCGAGCTCACGGGCGAGTCCCTCCACGGCGCGCTCGGCGGCGGGGGCGTCGAGCTCGAGTCCGCCCGCCAGCGAGGAGAGATAGCCGAGCATCAGGTTGGCGTCGGTCACCGTCGGCTCGCTGCCGCCGCGGCCGTAGCACGCCGGGCCGGGCTCTGCGCCCGCCGAGCGCGGCCCGACGCGCAGCGCGCCGCCCGCGTCACGCCAGGCGATCGATCCGCCGCCCGCGCCGACGGTGTGGATCGCGAGCATCGGCAGCGCGATCGGTCGCCCCGCAATGTCCCCTCCGCTTCGTTCCTGCACGGCCCCGTCATCGACGACGCACACGTCGCACGAAGTGCCGCCCATGTCGAAGCACAGCGCATCCGGAGCGCCGGTCGCGCGCGCGACGAAGGCCGCCCCGGCGGCTCCCCCGGCGGGGCCCGACAGCACCGTCCACGCCGCGTGCCGGGCAGCAGCGCCGATATCGATCAGCCCGCCGTTCGACTGCATGATCGCGGGCTCGGGCAGGCGGGCGTTTCGACTCCGCGCAGCGAGCCGCTCGAGGTAGCGCGCGAGCAGCGGCGAGAGCGCGGCGTCGACCTCGGTGGTCGCGGCGCGTTCGTACTCCCGGAACGTCCCGACAACCTGGTGTGAGAGCGACACGTGCACGCCGGACAGTGCCTCGCCGACCGCGAGCTCGTGCTCGGGGTGCCGGTAGGAGTGCAGCAGCACGACGGCGACCGATTCGACATCGGACGGAATCGTCGGAACGGCCTGCAGGGGCACAAGCACACCGTCGGGCGTCGTCCGTTCTTCCGCTCCGAAGCGCAGCTCCGGCGGCACCAGCGGCTCCGGACGCGACGCGCACAGGCGATAGAGGTCCGGCCGGTTCTGGCGGCCGAGCGCGACGAGATCGGTGAACCCCTGGGTCGCGATCAGCGCTGTACGCGCGCCACGTCCCTCGAGCAGCGCGTTCGTGGCGACGGTCATGCCGTGAGCGAACGCCCGCACCTCTTCAGCTGGCCGGCCGGCGCGCTCGAGCGCCGCCGACACGGCGGCCATGACGCCTTCGGACTGGTCGTGCGGAGTGCTCGGTGCCTTGGCCGTGACGAGGTGCCCGTCGAAAGCGAGAACCGCGTCCGTGAACGTTCCTCCGACATCGACGCCGAGCAACATACGCTGAAAAATATTGGGGCCGGCACATGTGCCGGCCCCTGGGGGCGTGCATGCACGCCCCCACCGACCGGTGCATGCACCGGTCGGCACAGGATCCGCCCATCCCGCATGCGCCCGGGCGGCCGTCCGTTTATGCCGCCAGCGGCGCCTCCAGCTCCTCGGTCTCGGCGAGGTGTTGATGCGACGGGCAGTAGCCGTTGTGTGGCAACGGCATCCTCTGACACGGCGTGCCCTTGCGCGTGTGGGCGCGACACTGCAACGGGTTGCCGTGGAGATCGAACCCGTTCTGAGGCTGGCGGCGCAAGAACTCATCCGCCAATCCCATGTACTGCTGGATCACCCGGAGCGCTCGCAGTTGCGAGGTCATCGGGAAATAGATCCGCACGTCGTTGAACAACGTACGTGCGGGATGAGCAAAGTAATGCCGGTCCGTTGCGAGCCGCTCGACCGCGGCTTCACACGCGTGCAGTACCCGCTCATGGTTTGAGTGGCCATTCGTGCCTCCGTTCGAGTCCTCGAGGATCTCGGCGGCAAGCTCCCGGTAAATGGCTCGACTAAACCGGTACATGCAGTCTCACTACTCCTTTCGGCCCCTGCCGGGCCTCTCCCTGGCCCCCTTCCGCTGGGAGCCAATCCCTTGCGGTACGTGAGTATTCCGGAGTCGTGTGAAGTGCAGAAGGTTTGGTGTATTAACTGCAAGTTAACGATAGGCCGAAACTTGGTGTACTGGGGGAAGTGCGTACCCCGATTCGGGTGACACGCGTGTCACCCCCAGGTCTGGAACGCCGTTTCGGCTCCGAAACGCAGGGTCACGTGCCGACCGTCGAGCTCGCGTTCCGTGCCCGGGAAATCCCGTCGCTGATGGGCGCCGCGGCTCTCGGTTCGCGTCAGCCCGGCGTGCGCGATCAGGCGCACCAGCGGGTGCGGATCGGCCGTCAGCTCGGTTAGCCCGTCGTGGTCGCGCTCGAGTCCGGCGTGACGCCAGAGCGCCTCGCGGCTTTCCGGCGTCGGCGCCAGGAGCGGCAGCGGCGGCTCGGGAGCGTCGCTGGGTTCTTGATGGTTCAGCCCGCGTTCGTCAAGTGCCGCGCGCGCGGCACGGGTCCCGAACACGAAGCACTCGGTGAGCGAGTTGGACGCCAGCCGGTTGGCGCCGTGAAGCCCGGTGCAGGAGCACTCCCCGACTGCGTAGAGGCCGGGAAGCGTGGCGCGTCCGTGCAGGTCGGTCGCGATGCCTCCCATCATGTAGTGCGCGGCGGGCGCGACCGGCACGAGCTCGTGCTCGGGATCGATCCCCGCGCGGCGCAGCGCGCTGACGACGTTCGGGAACAGCGCCGGGTCGACCTCGCGCATGTCCAGCCCGACGGAGGACGCCCCGGTTAGCGCCATCTGGCGCTCGACCGCCCGCGCGACCTCGTCGCGGGGAGCGAGCTCGTCGACGAACCGCTGCCCGCTGGAGTCGAGCAGCCGCGCCCCTTCACCGCGCACGGCCTCGGTCACGAGAAAGCCGTCGGCCCCGTTGGGCGCCGAGACCGCCGTCGGATGGAACTGCATCAGCTCCAGATCGGCGAGCAGCGCGCCGGCCCTGTAGGCGAGCAGCAGGCCGCCCCCGATCGCGCCCGGCGGATTGGTGGTCCGTGCCCACAGCGCCGCGGCGCCCCCGGTGGCGAGCACCACCGCCCGGCTGGCGATCGTGCTCCCGTCGTCGAGCCGAACGCCGTGGGCGCGACCATCGCGGACGTCGATCTCGAACACCCGCCTTCCCTCCAGGACCTCGATTCGCGGGTCCTCCGCGACCAGCGCTGAAAGCTGGCGGATGATGCGACGCCCGGTCGCCGCCCCGCCCGCGTGAATGATCCTGCGTGCCGAGTGACCGCCCTCGAGTCCGAGCGCAAGCCGCCCCTGGCGGTCGGCGTCAAATCGCACCCCCATCGCGGTCAGCGTCTCGACCGCTTGGGGTGCCTCCTCGCACAGAACGCGAGCGGCGGTCAGCCGCACCGCGCCGCGGCCGGCCTTGACCGTGTCCTCAAGGTGAGCCTCCGGGCTGTCGTCCTGCGCGAGCGCCGCCGCCAGGCCACCTTGCGCCCAGTAGCTCGACGCTCCTGCAAGCGGCGTCGCCGAGACGAGCACCACCCGCGCGCCCTCCCGCGCCGCGCACACGGCCGTGAATAGACCGGCGGCGCCGGCGCCCACGACCGAAACCTGAATCTCCTGTTGCCTCAAGGCTAGATACCGTACTCGCGATGGCGCTCGCGCCCGTCTTCTTAGAGCATCATTCGTCGCTCGAGCACGACACGGGGACGCACCCCGAGCAGCCCGCGCGGATCACCGCGATCGAGCAGGAGCTTCGCGAGCGGGGCTGGCTCGGTCTCGAGCGGGTGATCTCGCCGCCGGTCGATCGCGCGACCCTGACCGCTGTGCACCCCGATGAGTACGTCGGCACGATCGAGGGCTGGTCGGTGCGCGGCGGCGGCCAGCTGGATCTCGACACGATCGTCAGCGAGGGGTCGTTCGTGGCGGCTCTCCACGCAGCTGGCGGCGCGGTGAAGATGGTCGATTTGTTGCTCGACGGCGTTGCCACGTCGGGGTTCAGTTCGCACCGTCCACCGGGGCACCATGCGCTGCGGGGTCGCGCGATGGGTTTCTGCCTGTTCAACAACGTCGCGGTCGCGGCGCAGCACGCGATCGACGCGCGGGGCCTGGGGCGGGTGATGATCGTCGACTGGGACGTTCATCACGGCAACGGCACCAACGACATCTTCTACGAGGACAACCAGGTGCTGTTCGTCTCGATCCACCAATCGCCGCTGTATCCGGGGACCGGCGCTGCGAGCGAGGCCGGGCGAGGAGACGGGCTCGGGTACACCGTCAACATCCCGGTACCAGCTGGTTCGGGGGACCCCCTGTACCGGTCCATCTTCGATCACGTGATCGTGCCGCTCGCGCTCGATTACAAGCCCGAGCTGCTGCTGATATCCGCCGGCTACGACGCCCACCGCGAGGACCCGCTCGCGGACATCCACGTCAGCGAAGAGGGCTTCGCGGCGATGACCAGGTCGCTGCTTCGGTGCAGCGCTGTGCTCGAGGTGCCGCTCGGCTGCGTGCTCGAGGGCGGCTACGCGCTGCAGCCGCTGGCGCGCTCGGTGGCAGTCACGCTCGAGGTGCTGAGCGCACCGGCGCCGGCTGGCGACGCAGCCGCGGCCGAGGGCGTCGAGGTCGCGCCGCTGTCGCGGGCCGTGCTCGAGCGGCTGCGTCCGTGGTGGCCCGGAGTCGGAGCCGCCGCGTAGCGGTTACTGGCCGGGGCGGGCCACCAGGCGTGCCCGAGCGCCGGTTTCTCCCTTTGCGAGCAGCGCCGCGGCCTGAGCGTCGGCGGCGGTCCTCGTCGGATAGCGGCCGGAGAACACGAGCCAATGCCCCGGCGTGAGCGCAGGATGCTGGCTCGTGTCGAGCACCCCGACCGGGATCCCGCTGGCGGCGATCCGCCTCGCGGTCACGCGGGCTGCGTAGGCGTCGCGCCGGGTCGCCAGGACGACGGTCCAGCCGGGCAACCCGACGGGCCAGGTCGAGATCGTGGGGGCGGGGGTCGCGGCCGCCGTCGTCGTCGCCGCCCTGGCCTGCGTCGTAGTTGCTCCTCTGTTGGCGACGCTCGAGAGGTTCACCAGCGCGATCGCCAGGCCAAGCAACGCGATCAACACGACGATCGCGACGAGCGCCAGCGGGATGCGCCAGTCGGGGGGATGGTGGATGATCGTCCTGGCGGAGCCGCATTCCAGGCACCACTCCTGGTCGGACGCGACCGCCGCGCCGCACTGCGGGCAGCTGGCGCTCTCGGTCCTCGGCGGCTGCGAGAGTGTGGTCGCCATCAGGCGTCGCGGGAGTGCGTTCGGGGGCCGAGTGGCTCTCCGCAGGACGCGCAGAAGCGATCCGCGCTGCCGTGAACCGCACCGCAGTTGTGGCATGCGCCGCCGATCCCCGGCTCGCGCAGCTCGCGCAGGAGGCGCTCCTCGCCGAGCGCACGTTCGAGCGACCGCAGCTCGCGGTCGGTGTGCACGGCACCTGCGACCTTCGTCTCGAGCAGGTCGGGCCGCTGCCGGCCGAAGCGGTGCAACTCGAGCAGGAACCCACCGATGTCGCGCATCTGGACCTCGCGCAGCTTGCGAAGGTACCGGGCCCGGCGTCGCATGCGCCCGCGCTCGACGAAACCGGGGTCGGCTGGAAGGGCGAGGGCGAGATCGTCCGAGGGCCCGGTTTCGGGAGCCGGCGTCTCAGGCGGCTCGGGTGCGTGCGGCAAAACATGATCAGCGGCCGATCCATTCACCGTTTCCAGGGCAGGCGGTACCGCGTTGGAGTACGGCGTCCCGTTCGAATGCGTGCTGCCATTTTGAGAAGGTGGACCCGGCCGGCTGCTCGCGGACGCGCGGCGGCGGCGGACGATGCGTTCTAGAAGGCCGCTCATGACTCTCCGTGAGGGTCCGCCGAGTATAAGGTGCCGATTACCCGGCGAGCATCGGTTGCGAGCGTTAGGTCATCAGGCCAGCGAACGCCACGCGGCGAGGACATTCTCGGCCATCCGGTCGCAGGACAGGCGCTCGGCACGCTCGCGACCTTCGATCCGCGGGTCCGCCGCGTGCAGGTGGGGTGTCAGCACGGCATTCCAGGCTTCACGGTCAAACGGACCGCAGTAGGTGCCATCGAGACCTCCGAGCACGGCCGGCGCGATCCCGACGGGGGTGGCCAGGACCGGCACGTTGCACGCGAGCGCCTCGAGCACTCCGAGGCCGAAGCCCTCGCGCTCGGACGGGATCAGCGCCGCATTGGCCGCGTTGACCCATAGCGGTACCTGGGAAGGCTCGACGTCGCCGAGCGTCAGCAGTGGGACATCGCCGGCGAGCTCTTGGGCCAGATCATGACGTTTCTCCGGGCGGCGCGGATCGGCCGGGAACAGCAGGTACGGGCGATCCGGATCCAGGTTGAGCGCTGCGCGTGCTTCCCGTCGGGGGATGGGGCGAAAACGGCGGGTGTCGACGCCGGCGGGCAGGACGGCCACCTGGCGCCGCGTGGCCCACCGCGGGACCTCGCGCGCCAGCGGCTCGGACACCGCCGCCACGAGATCGACCAGTCGCAGGGCGGCCAGCGTGATCGCCCGAGAGCGGGGGTGCGCGAGGTCGGTGCCGTGGAGCGTCACCACGTGCCGCCTTCCGCGCGCGGCCAGCGCCGGCCAGGCGGTCAAGCCGAAGTGGGCGTGCACCACGTCGAAGCGCTCGGTCCTCGGCAGGCGCCTCAGACCGCTCGCCGCGCGCGCGTATCCCGCGACGCTGCCCGGCTCGAACGCGAACAGCTCGACCTCGACCCCGGGTAGTCGCCGGAGCGCTTCGAGCTGGTCGCGGACGAAGCTCCCGAGTGCGGGATGTCGCGGCGTGGGATACATGTTGGTGACGATCAGGGCGCGCACGGCCGGGGCGAGCGTACTCGGGTCGTCGAGACCTGACGGCGCGCTCTGGCACCATCCACGCAGTGTCCCTGCTCTCAGAGCAACCCGTAGCTGTGTTCGATTCGGGCGTCGGCGGCCTCACGGTGCTGCACGAACTGCTGGTCTCGCTGCCGAGCGAGGATTACCTGTACCTGGGCGACACGGGGCGCTTCCCGTACGGCGATCGCTCGCAGGAGCAGCTGCAGGACTTCTCGCTCGAGATCGCCGAGCGGCTGCTCGCGGCGGGGTCGAAGCTGCTTGTGGTCGCGTGCAATGCCGCGAGCTCGACGGCGCTCGGTGTGCTGGAGCGGCATCTCACCGGTCGTGGCGTCGACGTGATCGGGGTCGTGGCACCGGCGACGCAGCTCGCCGTCGCGGGCAGTCGCAGCGGCCGCATCGGGTTGCTGGCGACGCCGGCCACCGTCGCGAGCGGCGCCTACGAACGGGCGGTGCAGACCGCGGACCCGCACGTGCACCTGGAGAGTGTGGCGTGTCCCGACCTCGCGCCGATCATCCAGGGCGGCTTCCCGTTCGACGAGCACGTCGTGGAGACGGTGAGGGAGTACTGCGCGCCGCTGCGCGCCGCGGAGGTGGATACGGTGATCCTCGGCTGCACGCACTATCCGCTGGTCGCGCCGATGCTGCAGCGGATGCTTGGGCGGGGCGTGACGCTCGTGACCTCGGGAGCCGGCGTGGCTCGCAGCGTCGAACGCGCGCTAACTTCCCGCGGGCTCCTCAATCCGCGCACAGATGAGGGGAGCTATCGCTTCATGTGCACGGCCGACGTGGACTCGTTCCGCAGGCTCGGCACCAGGTTTCTGCAGATGCCGCTCGGCGATGTGATCCATGTCGAGCTGGGAGAAAGGTTGGCGGTATGAGTGCTCGCAGCTACGACAGGGCGCCCGACGAGCTGCGCCCGACCGAGATCGAGCCGGGCTTCGTCCGAACGGCGTACGGCTCGGCATTGATCTCGATGGGGGAGACCCGCGTGATCTGCACCGCATCGGTGCAGGAGAGCGTGCCCCGGTTCCTGGTCGGCTCGGGTCGGGGGTGGGTGACGGCCGAGTACGGGATGCTGCCCGCCTCGACGGGCGAGCGCAAGCAGCGCGACGTCAGCAAGGGTCGGCCAGACGGGCGCACCGTCGAGATCCAGCGGCTGATCGGCCGCTCGCTACGGGGGGCGATCGATTTCGAGGCGCTGGGTGAGCGCACCATCTACATCGACTGCGACGTGCTGCAGGCCGACGGCGGCACGAGGTGCGCGTCGATCACGGGCGGCCTCGTCGCGCTGCGGCTGGCGTGCGCGCGGCTGGTCGAGCGGGAGCTGCTGGAGAGCTTGCCCTTGACGGGGACCGTGGCCGCGGTGTCGTGCGGAATCGTCGATGGGGTCCCGCTGCTCGACCTCGACTACTCCGAGGACTCGACCGCCGAGGTCGACGCGAACGTCGTGATGACCGGGGAGGGGGGTCTGATCGAGGTGCAGGCGACGGCCGAGCGTACGCCGCTGTCTCGCGCACACCTCGACGAGCTGCTGCTGCTCGCCGCCGGGGGAATCGAGACGCTGCGTGCGGTGCAGGACGAGGCCGTCGCGGCCGCTGCGCGGTAGGCCAGGCATGAGCGGCGTCGGTGCTCCAGACATATGAGCGGCGTCGGTCCCCCAGGCCGGGCGCTCGTGCTCGCCTCACGCAACCCGCACAAGGTCCGCGAGTTCGCGCGCTTGCTGGCGCCGTTCTCGGTGGAGGTCGAGCCGCTGCCCGCCGGGATCGAGCTGCCGCCCGAGATCGGCGAGACGTTTGTCGAGAACGCGCTGCCCAAGGCGTGGACCGCCGCGCTGGCGACCGGCCGTCCCGCGATCGCCGACGATTCCGGGATCGAGGCGCAGGCGCTCGACGGCGCGCCCGGGGTGCGCTCGGCGCGTTATGCCGGCGAGCAAGCGAGCGACGAGGAGAACCTCCTCAAGCTGATGCGCGAGGCTCCGGCCGGGAGCACGTTGCGATACGTGTGCGCGCTGGCGTACGTCGATCCGAGCGGCAGGGTCGAGCAGGTCTTCATGGGCGACTGCCGCGGACGGCTGGCCGACGAGCGGCGAGGCTCGCGCGGCTTCGGCTACGACCCGGCGTTCATCCCCGAGGTGAATGGGGACCATCGGACCATGGCGGAGTTGAGCGACGACGAGAAGGACGCGATCAGCCACCGCGGCAATGCTGCTCGTGCGCTCGCCGATTGGCTGAGAGGTTCCGAAAGGAGCCGCTGAGACGATGAGCGCCGCGGGCGGTTCTGTGAAAGCGGACGGTTCGGTGACGGCGGACGGTTCTGTGAAGCCGGACGGTTCGGTGAAGGCGCGCACCGCCGCGCTGTCGGTCATCTCGAACTCCGCCCTGATTCTGCTGAAGGTCGTCGCGGGCACGATCACAGGGTCGGTCGCGATCCTCACCGAGGCCGTGCACTCGGCCATCGATCTGATCGCCTCGATGGTCGCGTACTTCTCGGTTCGCAAGGCCGACGAGCCGGCCGACGAGAGCCACCGCTACGGGCACGAGAAGATCGAGAACTTCTCGGCGTGGATCGAGGGCGTGCTGATCCTCGTCGGGTCTGCGACGATCGCGTTCGCGGCGATCCGGCGCCTGATCAATGGCGGCCAGGTCGAGCGGCTGGGATTCGGGATCGCGGTGGTGGCCTTCTCGGTCGTCGTCAACGTGATCGTCTCAGCGTTGATCGATCGCAAAGCGCGCGAGACCGACTCGCCGGCGCTCGCCGGCGACGCCGCGCACCTGCGGACCGACGCGCTGACCTCCGCGGGCGTGCTGGTCGCGCTGGTGCTGGTCGGACTGACGGGCGCGCAGTGGCTTGACCCGGTGGTCGCGCTGGTGGTCGCGGGGGCGATCCTCGTGACCGGCGTTCGGTTGCTGAGGGGCTCATCGCGCGTGCTGCTGGACGAGGCATTGCCGCCCGCCGAGGTGGGCGCAATCCGCGAGGCAGTCGAGGCGTTCGGCTCGCATGGCGTGGTCGGCTACCACGAGCTGCGCACCAGGCGGGCCGGCGCGCGGCGCTACGTCGACCTGCACGTCCAGTTCCGCACCGGCACCTCCTTGGAGGACGCGCACAAGACCGCGCACGAGCTCCAGGACGTGATCGCGTCGCGGCTTCACAACGCTGACGTCCTCATTCACCTCGAGCCCGAGGATCGGGTGCGGCCGGGGGAGGAGCTGCCGACGCGGCAGCGGCCCGAGGCGCCGGCGCGGCCCTAGGGCGTGGCGCCGCGCGGCAGCTCGCGGCGAGGTGCGCCCGACCGGCGGCGGGGTGCGCCCGACCGGCGGCGGGGTGCGCCCGACCGGCGGCGAGGTGCGCCCGACCGGCGGCGAGGTGCGCTCTGCAGCCGGGCAGCCGATTGGCGCGGCCACTCCGCCGTCAACGTCACACTCAACGGGACCTGTCAGGTGAGTGTTACGAACACGGCGTGGGACGCCGTCTTCGTACATCTCGCCTTCAGCAGTTGGTTCAGTGTGACGTTGACGGCCACACTAGCCGCGCACTCTCCCCTCTCGTGCCCGAGCGGGAGGCGGGGGTCTGTATGAAGTCCCGCCCACCCGTCGCCCGCCGGCCATGCGTGGCCGGGGGAATGGGCAGGGACGGGGCTGAACCCGCGACCGCTGCCGCCCCGCTCCAGCGGCTCAGCGCAAGTTGATCGCCGCCGCCACCGCGACCGCGAACGTGACCGCCGAGTACCCGAAGTAGCCCTGAACGAGCAGCACGGCGGCTGCGATCAAGCACGCGATCACCGTCGCGAGCCAGGCGATTCGGCCCAGGTCCACGCCGCTATTCTCGCTGCCCCGGCGGCCAGGCCATCAGCTCGACGAGGTTCTCGGCTGGATCGCGGACGTAAGACCTTGGTGAGCCCCAGTGCTCGCGCCGCGGTTCCACCTCGTAGCCGGCGGCGCGCAGCGCCGCCACCGTGCCCTCGTAGTTCTCGACAACGACCGCGACGTGGCCGGTCTGCGGGGCCGCGCCGTCGACGGGCATCAGATGGATCTGCGTGCCGGCGTGCTCGAGCCACAGGGCGCGGCCGGCGATTCCGGGCGGCACCGGGACGGGGACGAATCCGAGCAGGCCATAGAACTCGACCGATCGGTCGAGCTTGGACGGTGGTATCTCCCTGGTTGCGTGATGGATCATGGTCCTGCGACGGCGAAACCTCGCAGATCGCACGACCGCCGGCGCCGAAATGCGCAAAGTGCGGAAATCGAGGCCCGAAATCAGGCGGTCGCAGCTACACAGTGGCAAGAATGGCCGTATTGGCGGACGTGGACGCGCGAAGCCGTCCGCGCGCCGTGTTAACTTCGATCATTCCTACCACCTCGAAGGAGGGAGCAAGTGACGAAGTCAGAGTTCGTCGACCAGGTCGCGGATCGGGCCGGGTTGAGCAAGAAGGACGCTTCAGACGCCGTGGACGCTGTCTTGGAGACGATCGAGGGCGCCCTCAAGCGCGGCAGCGACGTCACCTTCTCGGGCTTCGGAAAGTTCAGCGTCTCGCATCGCGGAGCTCGCGAAGGGCGCAATCCGGCGACTGGTGAGAGGATCCAGATCGCAGCGTCACGGGTCCCGAAGTTCACCGCAGGAGCCGGGCTCAAGAAGGCGGTCAAGTAGCCTCGGTTCCGCGATGGACGCCGCGGTCACCCAGCAACAGGAAGTGACCGCGGTCGGTGGGACGTTCGGTGATCGCCTTGCGGCCGCGGTGGCTGCAAGAGCGTCGCAGCTGGTGCTCGGGCTTGATCCCGACCCTGCCCGTCTGTGGCCACGCGCGATCGAGTTGGCGGGCGGAGCCGCGGCTCCGCCCGACGTTCGTGCCGGTCGCGCGATCGCGGCGCAGTGTGCGCTGGCGATCGAGGCCGCCGGCTCCGCGTGCGTCGCCGTCAAGCCGCAGGTCGCGTGCTTTGAGCGGCTCGGCGCACCGGGCTGGAGCGCACTGCGCGAGGTGGCCCAGCATGCCCGCAACCACGGGCTGCTCGTGATCGCCGACGCCAAGCGCGGCGACATAGACGTGAGTGCGGCCGCCTACGCCCAGGCCTTCCTGACCGAGACGCCGACGGCGTTCGGGCCGGTGGCCGGTCTCCAGGCCGATGCGGTGACCGTCAACCCGCTGCTCGGACGCGATTCGCTCGCTCCGTTCGTGAGCGCCGCACGGTCGCGGGCGGCCGGGCTGTTCGTCCTGGCCCGGACCTCGAATCCCGGCGCGGCAGATGTGCAGGAGCTAGAGCTGCGAGACGGTGGGCTGGTCAGCGACCGCGTTGCGGGGCTCATCCGCGAGCTTGGCGAATCGGGCACTGGACAGAGCGGACTGTCCGACATCGGGGCGGTCGTCGGCGCAACCGCCCCCGATCGGCTCGCGCACCTCCGCGAGCACATGCCGAACACGGTTTTTCTGCTGCCGGGCGTCGGCGCTCAGGGAGGTCGTGTCGAGGACCTCGCGCCGGCGTTCGCGCCAGGTTCTGCCGGCGGGCTGATCTCCGTCTCGCGCGGGATCATGAACGCCTACGAGCGCGACGGCGGCGATCCGGCGGCGGCCGCGGCGCACGAGGCCGCGCGGCTGCGGGAGCTCGCGTGGAGCGTGGCCGCTTGAACGCGCTACAGGTGGGTTTCGAAGCGGCGACCGGCCGGAAAACCGACGATTTGCGTCACTTTCCCGGCCACCCGCCCTGGACGCTTGTATGATCGCCGTGGGATGGTGGCTCGACATCGCGCGGCGCGTTGGGTGGCGCCGATCGCATTGACCGCTACGGTCGTGGCTACGTACGTCGTCGTCCACAACGGCCTGACCTTGAAGCACCAGCCGGCGCATACCCGTGTCGCAGCACACGGACCCACGTTGAAAGGTCCCTTCAAGAAGGCCACCTTCTACATCGTGCAGCCGGGTGACAGCCTCTCCAAGATCTCGGTCAAGACCGGGTTGACCGTGCCGACCCTGGAATCGCTGAACCCGAACGTCGATCCGAACGCGTTGCAGACCGGACAGAGGCTGAGGCTGCGACGGTGACACGGAGGACCGGGGCCCGCCGGCCCCACCTCGCGGGGGTCCTGATGGTGATCGCGCTCGCGGCGGCGACGCTGGGCGCGCCGGCGCCGGCAAGAGCCGCAGGGCCGAGCCTGAGCGTTCGCGCGGCCGCGCTGATTGAGGGGAGCACCGGTCACCAGCTCTACGGCTTCTACCAGGGCGGCGATCTGGCGATCGCGAGCACGACCAAGTTGATGACGGCACTGCTCACGATGGAGCACGTGCACAACTACAACACGACGTTCTTCACCCAGAACAATTACTACGCCGCGTCGGTCGACTCGCAGATCGGACTCGTGCCCGGGGAGCGGATGAGCGTCCACGACCTACTGCTCGCGCTCCTGCTGCCGAGCGCAGACGACGCCGCCGAGGACCTCGCCTACAACGTCGGCCGCGGCTCCGTGGGCCGGTTCGTGGCGTGGATGAACTACCGCGCCCAGCAGCTCCACCTCGGCCACACGCATTACTCGACACCGATCGGCCTCGACACGCCGGGCAACTACTCGTGCGCCGCGGACCTAGTCAAGCTGGCGCGATACCTGCTGAGCCACCACCCGTGGTTTCGCCATGCAGTCGCCACACCGAGCGCGACGCTGTACACGGGCAACTACGTCCGCCACGTCGTCAATCGCAACGATCTGGTTGGTCGGATTCCGTGGATCAACGGCGTCAAGACCGGGCACACCTCGGACGCGGGCTACGTTCTCGTCGGGTCCGGCACCCAACACGGAATGACGCTGATCTCGGCGGTCCTCGGCACCTCGAGCGAGGCCGAGCGCGACTCCAACACGGTCGCGTTGCTCGACTGGGGATTCGCGAACTTCCACCTTGTCCAGCCGATCTCCGCCGGGCGGGTGCTCGCCCGCCTCCCGGTCAAGAACCAGCCAGGCTTACGCGTTCCGGTGATCGCCGCGACGACGTTCAAGGACGTCGTGCCGCGCACGCCTGCGGTTCACATCCGGCTGGAGCTGCCAAAGCGGGTTACCGGTCCGAAGAAGCGCCACGCGATCATCGGGACCGCCGTGATCCTCTCAGGACATCGAACGCTCGCCCGGATCCGGCTGCTGCTGGCGCGCGCCGTCCCCGCCGTTAGCCCGGTGACGCTCGCTGAACGGTTCATCACCAGACCGATTACGCTTCTGTCACTCGGCGTCCTGCTGGTTGCGGTGCTGATCGCGGCGGGCTTCCGGTGGGCGCGAGTACGAGGAAGACGCGGAGACCCCGAGCCAGCAGCATGATCCTCACAGTCACGCTCAACGCCGCGCTCGACAAGACGCTTGAGGTCCCGAACTTCACGCCCGGTCGCAGGCACCGCTCGGTGGAGCAGACCACGATGCCGGGGGGCAAGGGCGTCAACATCGCGCGGGCGATCAAGCGGATCGGACAACCGGTGATCACCACCGGGTTCGTGGGCGGAGCGACCGGCGACCGGATCATCGCCGCGCTCAACGACGAGTCGATCCTCAACGGCTTCGTGCGGATTCGCGAGGAGTCGCGCACGAACACGGCCGTGCTCGACCCGACGACCGGTCTTCAGACCGAGGTCAACGAACGTGGCCCCTCGGTGACCGCCCAGGAGCTCGAGCTGTTCCGCGAGAAGCTCCTGTATCTCGCCAAGGGCGCGAGCATCTGCGTGTTCGCCGGCAGCCTCCCCCGGGGCATGGATCCCGACTCCTACGCCGGACTGATCCGCGAGGTCAAGCGCCTCGGAGTGACGGCGGTGCTCGATACCGAGGGCGAGGCGCTGCGGCTCGCCGTCCGGGCGGACCCCGACCTCGTCTCGCCCAACGAGCTCGAGTCCGAGGAGCTCGTCGGTCACGAGTTCAACGATGACCACGACCGGGCCGAGGCCGTCGTCGACATGACGCGCCTCGGCGCCCGTGAGTCGATCATGACCGTGCCCGACGGCTGCTACGCGCAACTGTTCGAGGATGGGATGCCGGCGCTCTACAGGGTGCGGGTCGAGGAGCAGGAACCGCGCTCGGCGATCGGTTCCGGCGATGCGTTCCTGGCCGGCTATGTGGCCGCGCGCTACGCGGGGGAGCCACCGGTGCACTGCCTGTGCTTCGGGGTGGCTTGCGGCGCGGAGTCGACCCAGCACTTCGGCGCCGGGATCATCGACCCGGCGCGGGTCGAGAGGCTGCTGCCCGAAGTCCAGGCGGAGCGGCTCGAGATCGGCGCCGAAATCGGGTAACCCCCCGCCCGACGCCGCCACCATAAATGGGGCTGCTTCGCAGCGTCCATGGGGCCGAGCAGCCCCGTCCAGACCGCGGTCGGGGGGCGGGTGGGCGGGACGTCAATCACCGTTTTGGCCGCTGCTAGCATCGAATTCCCGATGCCCCTCACGCCGCCGTCCCTCCGTTCGTCCGTACCGCGATCTAGGATGCCGGGATGGAAGTAGAGATCGGACGCGGCAAGAAGGCACGGCGGGCGTACGGGTTCGACGACATCGCGATCGTCCCGTCGCGCCGCACGCGCGACCCGGACGATGTCGACATCTCGTGGACGCTCGGCCCGTACCGGTTCGAGCTGCCCCTGCTGGCAGCCGCGCTGGACGGCGTCGTCTCGCCCGAGAGCGCCCGCGCGATCGGGAAACTCGGCGGGCTCGCCGTACTCAACCTCGAGGGCATCTTCTGTCGCTATGAGGATGCCGACGCCGAGCTCGAGCGCATCTCCACGTTCTCCAAGGACATCGCCACCCGGGAGATGCAGGACATCTACCGGGAGCCGGTGAAGCCCGAGCTGATCGCCGAGCGGATCAAGGAGATCAAGAAGGAGCCCGGCGTCGTCGTGGCCGCCTCGCTGACGCCGCAGAAGGTTCGGACCTACTACGACGTCGCGCTCGATGCGGGGCTCGACATCCTCGTCATCCAGGGCACGGTGGTCTCCGCCGAGCACGTCTCCCAGGACGAGACCAGGCCGCCGCTGAACCTCAAGGAATTCATTCGCGAGCTCTCGCCGACGCCGGTGATCGTCGGCGGATGCGCCTCCTATCACACGGGTCTGCATCTGATGCGGACCGGGGCCGCCGGCGTGCTCGTCGGGGTCGGCCCCGGCGCGATCTGCACGACTCGCGGCGTGCTGGGAATCGGCGTTCCCCAGGCGACCGCGATCGCCGACGTCGCGGCCGCGCGCTCGCAGCACATGCTCGAGACTGGCGACTACGTCAAAGTGATCGCCGACGGCGGGATGCGCAACGGCGGCGACATCGCCAAGGCGATCGCGTGCGGCGCCGACGCAGTGATGCTCGGCTCCGCGCTGGCGCGCGCCTACGAGGCACCCGGCCGCGGATACAACTGGGGGATGGCGACGTTCCATCCCACACTCCCGCGTGGCGCCCGAGTGGCGACCACCCCGAACGGCACGCTCGAGGAGATCATCAAAGGCCCCGCGCGCGAGAACGACGGAACGTTCAATCTGATGGGCGCGCTGCGGACGTCGATGGCGACCTGCGGCTACCGGGACATCGCGGAGTTCAACCGTGCCGAGCTGCTCGTCGCGCCGGCGTTGCAGACCGAGGGCAAGCAGCTGCAGCGCGAGCAGGGCGTCGGCATGGGAGCGCGCGGCGGAGCGGCGACAGTCGGTGTCGTCGATTAGCTCTGCCCCCGCCGAGGCGGACGTCAACGACACTCCCGCCGCGCCTGCGGCTGCCACCGACGAGGTCGTGGTCCTCGATTACGGCGGCCAGTATTCGCAGTTGATCGCACGCCGCGTCCGTGAATGCGGTGTGTTCTCCGAGCTCCTGCCGCACCATGCCGGCCCGGCTGAGGTCAAGCGCCGCCGCCCGCGGGGCGTGATCCTCTCCGGCGGCCCGGCCTCCGTGTACGCCGACGGCGCGCCGCCGCTCGACCCGGAGCTGCTCGAGCTCGGGGTGCCGGTGCTCGGCATCTGCTACGGCATGCAGCTGCTGGCTCGCGAGCTGGGCGGTCGCGTCGAGGGTGCCGAGGTGGGGGAGTTCGGCCGCTCGCAGCTCACGGTGCGCGATCAGGGGACGCTGCTGGCCGGCACGCCGGCCGAGCAGACGTGCTGGATGTCCCATCGCGACACGGTGTTCTCGCCGCCGCCCGGGTTCACCGCGCTGGCCTCCTCGACCGCTTCGCCGGTCGCTGCATTCGAGTCGGTCGAGCGCGGTGTGTACGGGATCCAGTTTCACCCGGAGGTCGTGCACACGCCGTACGGAAAGCAGGTGCTGACGAACTTCCTTCAGGACCTGTGCGGCTGCGGGCGCAACTGGACCCCGAGCTCGGTGATCGAGGAGCAGATCGAGGCGATCCGCGCGCAGGTCGGCGACGGCAGGGCGATCTGCGGGCTGTCCGGCGGCGTCGACTCGAGCGTCGCAGCGCTGCTGGTGCACCGCGCGATCGGCGACCGGCTGACCTGCGTCTTCGTCGATCACGGCCTGATGCGAAAGAACGAGGGGGTGCAGGTGATCGCCGCATTCCGCGACCACTTCCACGTCCCTCTGGTAGCGGTCGATGCCTCCGAGCGGTTCCTGGCTCGGCTGAAGGGCGTCAGCGACCCCGAGGAGAAGCGCAAACGGATCGGCGCCGAGTTCATCCGCGTGTTCGAGGAGGAGGCAGCCAAGCTCGACGACGTCAAGTTTCTGGTTCAGGGCACGCTGTACTCCGACGTGATCGAGTCCGGCGGCGGCACCGGGGCGGCGACGATCAAGTCTCACCACAACGTCGGCGGGCTGCCCGAGGACCTGGAGTTCGAGCTGGTCGAGCCGCTCCGATCGCTGTTCAAGGACGAGGTCAGAGCGGTCGGTGCCGAGCTCGGCCTACCGGAGCGCCTGGTCTGGCGCCAGCCCTTCCCGGGACCCGGTCTTGCAATCCGGATCGTCGGCGGCGAGGCCACCCGCGGGCGGCTCGAGACGCTACGCGAGGCCGACGCGATCCTCCAGGACGAGATCCGCAAGGCGGGTCTCTACCGCGAACTGTGGCAGTCGTTCTGCGTGCTGCCCGACATCCGCACGGTCGGCGTGCAGGGTGATTCGCGCACCTACGGGAACGTGATCGTGATCAGGGCCGTGACGAGCGACGACGCGATGACGGCGGACTGGGCGCGTCTGCCATACGACCTGCTCGAGCAGATCGCCTCGCGGATGATCAACGAGATCCGCCCCGTCGGCCGGGTCGTGCTCGACATCACGAGCAAGCCTCCCGGCACGATCGAGTGGGAGTGAATTCCCCCGACCACAACTGATCTCGTTATTGACTCTCGCCGAGTCGGGGTAGCCGCTCGGTAGTCGTCATGGGTCCACACGAGAGCTTGCGCGATATGTATCCCGCGGCCGTCCAGTCCGTCCCGCGGGCCCGGAACGCCGTGGTTTCGTTCGCTGCGGGGGTAGGTGTCTCGTCCGAGCAGCTCGAGGAGATCCGGCTCGCGGTGTCCGAGGCGATGACAAATGCCGTCAAGTACGCCTACGACGTCGATCCCGGGGAGATCGAGGTGGCGGCGAGCGTTGCCGGCGGCGAGCTATGGGTGCTGATCGCCGACGACGGCTGCGGACTGCAAGCCGACGCCGGGGGCCACGGCCTGGGCCTCGGCCTGGCGCTGATCGCAATGGCCAGCGACAGTTTCACGATCGTCAGGCGCTCGTCCGGTGGAATCGAGGTCCGGCTCGCGTTCGAGCTGGCCCACGAAGGCGTCGCCTCAGAGCCGCGCGATCAAGTGCCGGCTCATGCCGGCTCCAGCAGGGCAAGGATCAGGCGGACATAGCGTCCAAGGTCGGCGGGAAGCTGGCCCCGCTGGAACCAGCCGGCGATCGCGAGCTCGCCTCGGTCGAGGTCGACCGCCGGCCGCTCGAGCTCTGCCTGGAAGCAGTGCAGCGTCACGGGTCGGTGATCGATCGTCACCTGCAGATCACCGAGCGGGCGCCAGTCGTCGATCGCCAAGCCGAGCTCCTCCTGGATCTCGCGGCGCGCGGCTAGCGCCGGCAACTCGTGCCGGCGCAGCGAGCCTCCGGGAAGCTCCCAGGCGGGATAGCCGTAGGTGTGGCGCACGAGCAGCACCCGACCGCGGCTGGTGAGCACGCATTTGACGCCCCTGGAGTGCGGTCTGACCACCGACCAGTAGATGTGCAGGAGCCGGTACGCGACGCGGTAGCCGAGCCGGCGTGGGGCGAGCGGTGCCTGCACCCAGTGGAGCCTAGGGAGTCCGGGCCTCGCCCGGAAAGCGAGGCGGCTATCATTGCCGGTCGGCCGCGCGATCTCGCGCGGCTTGTGCGTGCCATGAAGACCTACGTCGCCACACCCGCAGACAGAGAGCGCAACTGGCTGATCGTCGACGCCTCCGGGCAGACGCTCGGGCGCCTTGCGACACAGATTGCCGATGCCCTGCGCGGCAAGCGCAAGCCGACGTATACGCCCCATGTCGACACCGGCGACTTCGTGATCGTCGTCAACGCCGAGAAGATCGCGGTGACGGGCAACAAACGCGAGGACAAGCGCTACTACCGCCACTCGGGCTATCCCGGTGGCCTGCGCTCGCGCTCGCTCAACGAAATGCTCGAGCGCCGGCCGGAGGAGGTCATCCGCCTCGCGGTCAAGGGCATGCTGCCCCGCAACCGCTTGGCGCGCAAGCAGCTAACAAAGCTGAAGATTTACGCGGGTCCGGATCATCCGCACGCCGCCCAGCAGCCGCAACCGATGGAGACTCAGCAGTGACCGACGTCGAACGCCCCGAGGACGAGCCGCGCCCCGACAAGACACAGGGCGCCCCCTCGCCAGCAGAGCCCGAGGCCGAAGCGCCCCCGGCACAAGCTCCCGCCGAGCCCGTCAGCGAGGCTCCCGAGGAGCCCGCGGCCCCGGAGGAAGAGCCGGCGGCACCCGCCGCCGAGGAGGAGCCAACGCCGGTCGCAGCCGAGGAGGAGCCAGCGCCGGTCGCAGCCGAGGAGGAGCCCGCGCCGGTCGCAGCCGAGGAGGAGCCCGCGCCGGTCGCAGCCGAGGAGGAGCCCGCGCCGGTCGCAGCCGAGGAGCCCGCCTCCGAAGAGCCCGCCGCCGAGGAGCCGAGCGCCCCGGAACAGCCGGCCGCCGAGGAGCCAAGTGCCCCCGAACAGCCGGCCGCCGAGGAGCCGAGCGCCCCCGAACAGCCGGCCGCAGCCGAGGAGCCGGAGCCGGCCGTGCCGGCGCAGGCCGCTGCCCAAGCACCCGCGACAGAGCCCGCGGGCGAGGAGGAGTACGAGGAGATCGAGGTCGCCCCGCGCCAAAAGCCGGAGATCCCCGGTGCGGATCTGATCCCCGACATCGTCCAGGAGACCGAGGAGTTCCTCGACGCCGAAGCACAGGCTGCAGCTGAGGCGGAGGCCGAGGCGGCCGCCGCGCGCGCGGCGGAGGAGCGCGAGGAGGAGGTCAGGCCGATTGCCGATGCGGCAATCGATCTGGCGGCCGGCGCGCGGTACACCGCGACCGGCAAGCGCAAGACCTCCGTGGCCCGCGTGATCCTCAAGCCGGGGAGCGGGACCTACTCGATCAACGGCAAGCCGCTCGACGTGTACTTCCCGCGCGAGACGCTGCGGCGCGTGATCACACAGCCGCTCGAGACGGTCGGCTACGAGTCTCGGATGGATGTGGTCGCAAGGATGCACGGCGGTGGCGTCGCCGCTCAGGCGGGAGCGCTTCGTCACGGCATCTCGCGCGCGCTGATCGTCGCGGATCCGCACCTGCGCGGGGAGCTCAAGCGCCGCGGCTTCTTGACTCGGGACCCGCGCGTCAAGGAGCGCAAGAAGGCAGGTCTCAAGAAGGCCCGCAAGCGGCCTCAGTTCTCCAAGCGCTAGAGCGTCGCGTTCCGGTAGATGGCGCGCGAGCTATTCGGCACGGACGGCGTCCGTGGCCGCGCAGGAGATTTTCTGACCGCCGACCTGGCGCTCAAACTGGCGCGGGCGACGGTCAGAAGGCTTGGATCGGACCGCCCGCAGGTACTGATCGTGCGCGACACGCGCGAGTCAGGCGAGATGCTCGAATCGGCGATCGCGGCAGGGGTGACCGCTGCCGGCGGCGATGCGCTTCTAGCGGGCGTTCTGCCCACCCCTGCCGCGCCGCTGCTGCTGCGCCGCCACGGCTTCGAAGCGGCCGCGGTGATCTCGGCTTCCCACAACCCCTATGAGGACAACGGCATCAAGCTGTTCGCCGCCGACGGCTTCAAGCTCGATGACGAGACTGAGCACGCGATCGAGGCGGACCTCGAGAAGCAGGAGGCTCCCCCCAACAGGATCGGCCGGGTGCGCCGCCTGCATGGAGCGCTCGAGGACTACCTGCGCGAGCTCCACGTCCGCTTCTCGGAACTCGACCTGAGCGGACGGCGGATCCTGCTCGACTGCGCGCACGGGGCGACGTATCGTGCGGCACCGGAGATCTTCCGGCGGCTCGGGGCCACGGTCGACGTGCTCGGGGACGAGCCGGATGGCCGCAACATCAACCGCAACTGCGGGTCGACGCACCTCGAGCACGTAACCGAGACGATGGCGCGCGACGAGCACGACGTCGCGTTCGCGTTCGACGGCGACGGCGACAGGGTGCTCGCCGTTGACCGTAACGGCGCCGTGGTCGACGGCGACGAGCTGATCGCGCTGGCGGCGGTGCATCTGCGCACCCATGACCGGTTGCCGGGCAACGGCGTGGCAGTGACCGTCATGACCAATTACGGCTTTCACACGGCGATGGCGGCCGCGCGTGTCGAGGTCGCGACCACGCCGGTCGGCGACCGCTACGTGCTCGACGAGCTTCGCCGGCGGCAATGGGCGCTGGGCGGAGAGCAATCCGGCCACATCATCGATCTCGGGTTCGGGCCCTCCGGCGATGGCACCGCCAGCGCCCTGCTCGTGCTCGAGGCGCTCGGCGACCGCGACCTGAGCGATCGTGATGCGATGGAGAAGCTGCCCCAGCAGCTGGTCAGCATCCGCGCCGCGGACCGGGGCTCCTTGAGCGCGGCGATGCAGACGCAGGCCGTGAATGAAGCGATCGAGCGCGAGGCAGAGGCGCTGCGCGGCCGCGGTCGCGTTCTGGTGCGCGCGTCGGGCACCGAGCCGCTGATCCGCGTGATGGTCGAGGCGCCCGGCATGCAGGAGACCGAAGACGTGTGCGGCCGGCTGGCGCAGGTCGTCGAGGAGGCTCTGGCGGGCTGAGTTCGGCAGCCGCCGTGCACCCGCCGAGGCTGCTGCCACTAACATCAGGCGCTCGTTCTCGGGTAGGTCGATCGTGAACGCGGGCCGCCGGGCGGCTCGACCCCTCCGAAAGGAACTCCACTACGGATGTGCGGCATCGTTGGCTACGTCGGACCCAGAGATGTTCGTCGGCTGCTGCTTGCAGGGCTCGAGAAGCTCGAATACCGGGGATATGACAGTGCCGGGATCTCGGTGCTGGAAGGCGACCGCATCGACACGATCAGGGCGGTGGGCAACCTCGCCGCGCTGCGCAACGCGGTGGAGGGGAGTGCTGCGGGGAGGGCGGCCGTAAGCACGAATGGCGCCGGTGCGGCCCTCGCCGAACAGGACCAGCCCAGCACTGGCATCGGCCATACGCGCTGGGCGACGCACGGCCGCGTGAGCGAGGAGAACGCGCACCCGCATTTCGATACGACCGACCGGGTGCACGTGGTCGTCAACGGGATCGTCGAGAACTATGTGGCGCTCAAGCGCCAGCTGATCGACATGGGCGCGAGGTTCACCTCCGAGACCGACGCCGAGGTGATCGCCCATCTGATCTCGCACCACCTGGCGCAGGGCAGCCTGGTCGCCGCGGTACAGGCCGCCTACAGTCAGCTGCGCGGGCACTACGCGTTCGTGGCGATGAGGGCCGATGAGCCGGGCGTGCTTGTGGGCGCCCGCAAGGAATGCCCGCTGATCGTGGGACGAGGGGAGGGCGAGCAGTTCGTGGGTTCGGCGATCCCGGCCTTCCTGCGCGAGACGCGTCGCGTCCAGTACATCAACGATGACGAGATCGTCGTGCTCACGCCCGACGGCGTCGAGTTTCAGACCGCGGGCGGCGAGCCGCTCGAGCGTGAGATCAGCGAGATCGATTGGGACGCCGACACCGCCGAGAAGCAGGGATATGAGACGTTCATGCTCAAGGAGATCCACGAGCAGGCGGATGCGCTAGCGGAGACGATCGGGGAGCGCGCGGCGCGCGGGGTCGGGATCGACCTCGGCGACATGGGCGCGGTCACCGACGATGTGCTGCGGGGCGCGCGGCGAATGATCATCGTTGCGTGTGGCACCTCCTACCACGCCGGGCTGCTCGGTCGCTATGCGATCGAGGAGTGGGCCAGGCTGCCGGTCGAGGTCGACATCGCGTCCGAGTTCCGCTATCGAAATCCGGTCGTCGGAACCGGCGATGTGGTGGTCGGGATCTCGCAATCAGGCGAGACCGCCGACACCCTCGCCGCGATGCGGATCGCGCGCGACGCGGGCGCGCGGGTGCTCGCGATCACGAACATCATGGGCTCGCAGGCGACCCGCGATGCCGACGGCGTGCTCTACACACGCGCCGGCCTCGAGATGGGCGTGGCGGCAACGAAGACGTTCCTGGCGCAGGCCGTCGTGATGTACCTGCTCGCGCTGCGGCTGGCGGAGTTGCGAGGCACGCTCTCGCGCCACGCGCTCCACTCCGCGATCTCGGATGTCAAGCACCTGCCGACGCTGGTCGCGGAGATGCTCGCCGACGAGATGCCGGAGGTCAAGCGGATCGCGCACGCCAATCACCAGGCCGAGTTCTTCATGTACATCGGGCGTCACATCGGGCTTCCGGCGGCGCTCGAGGGAGCCCTGAAGCTGAAGGAGATCTCCTACATCGCGACCGATTCCTACGCCGCCGGCGAGATGAAGCACGGGCCGATCGCGCTGCTGGACGAGTCAACGCCCGTGGTCGCGGTCGCGGTCGACTCACCGGTGCTCGGGAAGCTGATCTCGAACGTGCAGGAGGTCCGTGCCCGCTCGGCGCCGGTGATCGCCGTCGCGAGCGAGGACAACCAGGAGATCACCGACCACGCCGACGAGGTGATCAGGGTCCCGCGCACGAACTGGATGCTCGCGCCGCTGCTCGCGGTCGTGCCACTGCAGTTGTTCGCGTACCACATCGCGCGCGAGCGCGGCCTGAACGTCGACCAGCCGCGAAACCTCGCCAAGACGGTCACGGTGGAGTGAGCGTCGGCGTCGATTTGCTGGAGATCGAACGGCTCGAGCGCGCGCTGGAGCGCCGGCCGCGCCTCGCCGAGCGCCTGTTCACCGAGGAGGAACGCCGTTATGCGGCGGCGCGCGCCCGTCCCGGTCAGCATCTGGCAGCGCGCTTCTGTGCCAAGGAGGCCGTCGCGAAGGCGCTGGGGCTCGACGCCTGGAGCTTCCGCGATGTGGAGGTGCTTGGTGGCGACGGGCCGCCCCAGGTGCGGCTGTACGGCAAGGCGGCCGCGCGGGCGCAGCAGCTGGGGGTGGAGGTGAAGGTGTCGCTCACCCACAGCCGGCGGGACGCCGCGGCGGTGGCGATCCTGGCATGAGCCTCCCGTCCTGGCTCACACCGCTTCCCGATGCGCACGAGCAGCAGGCGCTCGACCAGTGGGCGATCGGCACGATCGGGATCCCGGGGCTCGATCTGATGGAGCGCGCGGGCGCCGGACTGGCAGCCCTGGTGGAGGAGCTCGCGCCGCTTGGCCCGATCGCGGTGGTGTGCGGAAAGGGCAACAACGGCGGCGACGGGTTCGTCGCCGCGCGATTGCTGCGCGAACGCGGCCGGACCGTCCGCGTGCTCACCCTGGCCCCGGTTGAGGAGCTCCGTGGCGACGCACTGGCGAATGCGCAGCGCCTCGGCGGAGATCCCCCGGAGCCGTTCAAGCCGGTGGCGCTCGAGGGCGCCGCGGCGATCATCGACGCGATCCTTGGCACCGGCTTCGCCGGTGAGCCGCGCGATCCGGCTGCGAGCGCAATCGACGCGATCAACGCATACGGAGCGCAGTCGGTGATCGTGGCGTGCGACATGCCAAGCGGCGTCAACGGGTCGAACGGAGAAATCGAGGGGTCGGGAGTACGTGCCGACGCGACCGCCACCTTCCACGCCGCCAAACCTGGGTTGTGGATCGCGCCCGGCAAGGCTCATGCAGGCGAGGTCCGCGTGATCGATATCGGCATCCCGCCGGACGGTCCCGGCGACCCCCGCGTCGGCTTGATCGAGAATCGGGTGATCGACCAGCTCCCGGTGCGCGGGAGCGAGTCGACCAAGTTCGCCGCGGGCAGCGTCCTGGTGTGTGGTGGCTCGATCGGGTTGACCGGAGCGCCATGCATGGCCTCGGAGGCGGCGATGCGCGCCGGCGCCGGCTACGTCACCGCATGCGTGCCGGGGTCGCTGAACGCGATCTTCGAATCGCACCTGCTCGAGGTGATGACCGTGCCGTTGCCGGAATCCGCTTCCCACCCACCCGGCAGGCTCGACGAGGGGGGCGTCGAGGAGGTGCTGGAGCGTGCGAAGCGCGTCCAGGCGCTCGCGCTCGGGCCCGGTCTCGGCCGCGAGCCGGACTCCCTGCGCTTCGCGCGCGAAGTTGCACGCCGCGCCCCGGTGCCGCTGCTGCTTGACGCCGACGGGCTGAACGCGCACGCCGGGCGGGTCTCGGACCTCGCGCAGCGGGAGGCAGCGACTGTGATGACGCCGCACGCGGGTGAGCTGGCCAGGCTGCTCGACAGCGATAGCCGGGCGGTCGAGGCGCACCGGCTCGACAGTGTCCGCCGCGCGGCCGCGCAGGCCGGCGCGATCGTGGTATTGAAAGGCGACGACACGCTCGTCGCGAACCGAGAGGGTCAGGTGGGCGTCAGCCGCGGCGGGGCGCCGGCCCTCGCCACCGCCGGCACGGGCGATGTGCTCTCCGGCGTAATCGGCGCGTACCTGTCGAAGGGGATCGACCCGTTCGCCGCCGCCTGCGCGGGCGTGCTGATCCACGCCACAGCCGGGCGGCTCCTGGGCGAGGAACGCGGCACCGAAGGCGTGATCGCGAGCGACGTGATCGAGGCTCTGCCACGGGCACTGCGCGCGGCCCGGGGCAGCTCCTGATGCCCGTCCGCGCGATTGCTCGGATCAACCTCGCGGCGATCGAGCGAAACGTGGGAGTGCTGCGTCGCTCGCTCACGGGCGGCAGCGAGCTTTGTGCGGTTGTCAAGGCGGATGGCTACGGGCATGGGGCGGGACCGGCGGCGCGCGCCGCGATCCGTGGCGGAGCATCGCGCTTGGCCGTCGCGACCGCGCTGGAGGCCGCCGAGCTGCGCGCGGTGGGGATCGAGGCACCGATCCTCGTGATGGGGGCGGTCAGCAGCGTCGAGCTGCCGGCCGCGCTCGGTGCGGGGGCCGAGCTGGTCGCCTGGAGCGAGGAGTTCGTGCGGCGGGCCGCCGGAGCACCGCTGCACATCAAGCTGGACACGGGGATGGGCAGGCTCGGCACACGCTCGGCCGAAGAGGCGATGCGGGTTGCGGAGCTCGCCCACCGCGGAGGGTCGCTGGCCGGCGCGATGACCCACTTCGCGACGGCGGACGCCGATCGGGGCTTCCTCGCCGAGCAGCTGCGGAGCTTTGTGCGCTTTGCCGATCAGCTCCGGCGCCAGCACCCCGGGATCGTCGTGCACGCCGCCAACAGCGCCGCCACGCTGAGCGAGCCCGCCAGCCACTTCGACATGGTCCGCTGCGGTATTGCGATCTACGGCTGCGACCCGATGAACGAGGACCCGCGCCGGTTCGGGCTCGAGCCGGCGCTCGAGCTCAGCTCGTATGTGGCGGCGGTCAAGCTCGCCCGGGCCGGTGACAGCGCCGGCTACGGTAGGCGGTTCATCGCGGCGCGTGACGCATGGCTCGGGACGATCCCGATCGGCTACGGCGACGGTATCCGGCGCGCGCTCACCAACAACTGCGAGGTGATCGTCGGCGGACGGCGCTACCAGCTGGTGGGAACGGTCAGCATGGACAACATCACGATCGACCTGGGCGACAGTCCAGCCGTCAGCACGGGCGATGCGGCGATCATCATCGGGCGCGACGGCGAGCAGACCCAGACCAGCGAGGAGCTCGCGCGGCGGCTGGACACGATCAACTACGAGATCGTGTGCGGCATCTCCGCCAGAGTCCCACGGGTCTACCACCGCGACGGAGAGCCGGCGTGAGGGCGCCACTCGAGACGCTCGCGGGCCTCACCGATCGGGCCTGGCTGGTGGGGGGGGCCGTCCGCGACAGGTTGATCGGCAGGGGCACGGCGGACCTTGACGTGGCCGTGGATGTGGATCCGCGCGAGCTTGCACGCCAGCTCGCGCGGGCAACCGACGCACATGCGTTCCGGCTCTCGGAGGGTTTCGGAGGCTGGCGCGTGATCGCGCGAGACCACGCCTGGCAGGTCGACCTGCTGCGGCTCGACGGAGAATCGATCGAGGACGACCTGGCGAAGCGTGACGTGACGATCAACGCGATCGCCGCGCCGCTCGCCGGAGGCGAGTACATCGACCCGTTCGGCGGGCTCGCGGACCTCCGAGCCGAGCGCCTGCGCATGGTTTCCGCCCGCGCGTTCACGGACGATCCGCTACGGACGCTGCGGCTGGCGCGGCTAGCGTGCGAGCTCGGCTTCGAGCTCGAGCAGGAGACGGTCGCCGCGGCAAGGGCCAGCGCGGCCGCTCTCGGGAGCGTCGCGCCCGAGCGCGTGTTCGCCGAGCTCAAGCGGATCCTGACCGCAGACCGGGCACTCGCCGGGCTCGAGCTGATGGACGGGCTCGGGGTCACCGAGGTCGTGCTGCCCGAGCTCGCGCGGCTGCGCGGCGTCGAGCAAAGCCGCTACCACCACCTCGACGTGGCCGAGCACACACGGGCGGTGCTCGCAGCGACGATCGAGCTCGAGCTCTCACCGGAGCGCTGGATCGAAGCGCACGCGCGTCCGGTCGCGCAATACCTGGCGACGCCGCTTGCCAACGAGCTGACGCGATGGCAGGCGCTTCGCTTCGGTGCCCTGCTCCACGATATCGCCAAGCCGCAGACCCGAAAGGTCACGGCAGCGGGCCGGGTCACGTTCCTCGGTCACGACGCGCTCGGCGCGGAAATGTCCGCGGATGTCCTGCGCCGGCTGCGCGCCAGCGACCGCCTGTGCGAGCACGTGGCCGCACTGACTCGCCACCATCTGCGGCTCGGATTCCTGGTGCATGAGATGCCACTCGCGCGGCGCACCGTGTACCGGTATCTACACGCGTGCGCGCCGGTCCAGATCGACGTAACGATGCTCAGCATCGCCGACCGTCTGGCGACCAGGGGGGACGGCTCGAGCGATGCGATCGCGAAGCACCTCGAGCTCGCACGCCAGCTGCTCGGAGAGGGGCTGCGGTGGGTCGAGCATCCGCCGCGGCCGCCGGTGCGGGGCAACGAGCTCGCCAGCGCGCTGGGCATCGGCCCGGGTCCGGAGCTCGGGCGGATGCTCGCCGAGCTCGAGGAGGCGAGCTTTGCCGGCGAGGTCAGTACCGCGCAGGAGGCGATCGACCGCGCGCGGGAACTGCTGAGGTAGGCTGCGGCTCATGGCCGACCCAGACTGCATCTTCTGCAAGATCGTCGCCGGCGAGCTGCCGAGCCAGCGGATCGACGAGGACGAGCGCACGATCTCGTTCATGGACATCAGCCCAGCGACACGTGGGCACGCGCTCGTCATCCCCAAGCGCCACTGGAAGGACCTGCTCGAGATCGACGCCGAGGATCTGACCGCGACGATGCTCGCCGCGCAGCGGCTCGCGCACAAGGTCCACGACCGCCTCGGCGCCGACGGCGTGAATCTGCTCAATTCGCGAGGCGGCGCGGCATGGCAGACCGTGTTCCACTTTCACGTTCATGTGATTCCGCGCTACGTTGACGATCCGCTGCGCCTGCCCTGGAAGCCAGAGCCCGGGGATCAGGTGGAGATCGCCGCGGCGGCGGACAAGCTGCGCGGATAGCCAGCCAGGGAGCTAGGGCCGCGTCCTGCACGCTATTCGCGAACCCTCAGCGCGCATGTACATGCCGCCGCACCGGCTTGCCTGCTACGTTTCCCGGCGGTCGGGACCAGCATGGGGCCCGAATCTGTGAAACCAAGTTGGCCCGAAGGGGAGTACATGGCAACGGGAACCGTGAAGTGGTTCAGCGACGACAAGGGATTTGGCTTCATCACGCCAGACGATGGCGGGCGCGACCTTTTCGTCCATTTCAGTGGCATCGTCGGGGACGGCTATCGGTCTCTGGCTGAAGGCTCGAAGGTCTCCTACGAGGAGGAGGCAGGCCCGAAGGGACCGAAGGCGGTCAACGTCAGCAAGATGTGATCGCCCGGACGGCGCCGTTCCGGTCCGAGCCGTCCACAGGGACCCGCCTCCGGCCTGGGGCCGAAATCGCAACGCTCGCCCTGGTCGAGCGTGGATTTGCGCGCCTCAGGCGGGCTTGAGACGCTACGCTCGCCCTGGTCGAGCGTGGATTTGCGCGCCTCAGGCGGGTTTGAGACGCTACGCTCGACCCGATCGAGCGGCCGCCGCACGGATGTAGGTGGTGGTGCCTTTGCGCAACTTGCGACCGGGGAGTCGTGTTCAATGGTCTACATGAAACGGATTTTGTTGGCCAGCCTCGCGGCTGCCATGGCGGGCATGATGCTTGTTCCGGGGCTCGCGGCGGCTTCGATCGTCGAGCTCGGAGTCACGAGTGGGTCACCGCTGGTGGCGCCCGTGTGTCCCCCGGGCGTGTCTGCCACGAACTGCAAGATCGTCCTGACTCGGGTGACTGCCATCGAGACGATCAGGGCGGGCGTCAGCTACCCGACGACGGTCAAGCGCGGCGGATACATCGTCGCGTTCACGGTCGGGCTATCGGCACTGTCGAGCAACCGCACGACACGCAGGAAGTACATCCACAACCTGGATAGCCAGTTCGGCGGCACGACGCAGGTCCAGGTCACGGTGCTGCAGCCGAGCGGACCGCACGCCCAGTTCGGGTGGAAGGACGTGGCGCAGAGCACCTCGTACCACGTGCAGCCGTACCTCGGCGAGGTTGTTCAGTTCCCGCTGGCCACGGCGCTACAGGTGAAGCGCGGCGACGTGGTCGCCCTGACCACCTCGACGTGGGCGCCGGTGCTGTCGATCATGCTCGATCACTCGCAGTTCGCATACCGGCAGAGCCGCACGCTCAACTGCCCCAACCCGCCCGCGAGCCAGCAGGCCATGCTCCAGATCAATCAGTTCGCAAAGTACAAGTGCGATTACCCGGGCACGCGCGTCGAGTACACCGCGACCGAGGTGATCAGCCCGACGTACCCGAAGAACTACGTCCACGCCAGGGACCTGAGGCCGTCGATCGTCCGCCGCTGACACTGGCCGCTCTGACGAGCGGCTGGGCGTGGGCTGGGGTTGCCGGCTCGCACCGATAATGCCGGGCGCATTTGAGGGGCGAGCCGGGAGCTCCAGGCGCGTCCAGAGCTCCGTCAGCAGGCGCCGGGGTTCTGCTGGCAGAAAGCCGAGCCGAGGCCCGCACCGCCGCTGGTGGAGGTCCCGCCCGAGCCGGAGGTGTTCGTGCCTCCGCTCGGACTGGCGCCGCCCGATCCGGAGCTGCCGGTGCTGCCGGATCCGCCGCCGCTGCTACCGGTGTTGCCAGATCCGCCTCCGGAGTTGCCGGTGCTGCCGGACCCGCTGTTGCCGCTGTTCCCGGAGCCGGTGTTCCCGCTGTTGCCGGACCCAGTGTTGCCGGAGCCGCTCGAGCTCGTGGAGGTCGAGGACTTCGTGGTCGATGAGCTCGCGGCGGCGACGGTAGCGCCCGTTGCATTCGGCACGGTGAACGCAGGGGCCGCACTCGTGTCTGCGGTCGCGGCACCGCCGCCACAGGCCGCCAAACCGGCCGCGAGCGCGCCGCCCGCGATCAGAGCAGCCGATAGCTGAATTAGGCGTCTTGAGGGGTTCATCCGGGCCTCAGGAGTCGAGCGGTTCCATACGCCTGCCGCAGTGCGGGCAGTCGTTGAGGTCCTTCTGCGCGAGCTGGTCGCACCAGTTGCAGAACCGGAGGTTCTCCACCGCCCACGGCAGCTCTGAAGGAGTTGGTGCGAGCGGCAGCAACTGGCCCACGACCTCGAGCTCCTCGCCCGTGTCGCGGTCGATGTACTCCCTGCCGGGCTCCGCCTCGACGATCAGCTCTCGACCTGTCGAGGGGGTCCTCATCCGGTACTTCTGGCGGGTCCGCATCGGCGCTGATGCTAGCAATCGCTGGCGACGCCACCGTTCCGCTCCCTCGGATAGAGTGCCGCGCTCAGCTTATGAAGAGAGCCCTTCCACGCAGTCGCCGCTCGATTTTGGCGGTCGTCCCGGGAGCGCTGCTGCTGCTGGCGCTCGGGGGGTGTCAGATCAAGCATCCGACGTCCAATCTGATTCGCGGCAAGCAGCTGTTTGTCGCGAAATGCGCGTCCTGCCACACGCTGTCGCATGCCGGCAGCACCGGCATCGTGGGACCAAACCTGGACGACGCGTTTCGCCAGGACCGGGTCGACGGCGTGAAGAGCACCTCGATCGAGGGCCTGATCTCCTACTGGATCCAGTACCCGAACGTCCAGGGCGTGATGCCGGCCATGCTTTACAGCGGCCAGGACGCCTCCGACGTCGCCGCGTACATCGCGGCGGTGGCGGCGATCCCCGGCCAGGACACCGGCGCGCTCGCCACCGCGGTGCAGACGGTGCAGCAGAAGCCGGCGGTCGAGAAGAACGGCGTGGTCGCGATCAACGCCGACCCGACGGGAGCGCTGAAGTTCACGGCCTCGAGCGCCTCCGCGACGTCGGGCAAGGTGACGCTGCGGATGAACAACAAGTCCTCGGTGCCCCACGACATAGCGATCCGGGGCGCCGGAGTCAGCCAGATCGGGCCGATCGTCTCCAACGGCGGCACGTCGACGGTCAGCGTGAACCTGCCGCCGGGCACGTACACGTTCTACTGCTCGGTCGACGGCCACGAGGCGGCCGGAATGAAGGGGACGCTGACGGTCAAGTAAAGGGTCTGTCACAGACCCGTGCCGGCCGCCACGCCGGCGTGCGGCGTTGGCGCGGCAGGCGCCTCCCGGCGTAGCCGCTCCCACAGCTCCTCCTGGCGTCCCGCCGCGACGGCACGCGCGGCGCGGCGCTCGTCTAGCTCGATCCCGTTCGCGCTCGCGTAGTCGAGCAGCCGCTGGCGCTCCTCGCCCTCCCGCGCGACCTTCAGGAACAGCCAGCAGAAGAGGCCGACGGTCAGCAGGCTCTCCTCGACCATCATCAGGCCCGCCGCGGCGATCTGGTCGCCCATCGGACTGATGTGCCAGATCGCGTCCCCGTGGTGGTAGATCGGGTAGAGGACGGTGCCGGAGAAGATCATCACGTTCGCCAGCACGGTGCCGGCCAGGCGCACGACGATGATGTACACGAGCTGCCAGGCGTTGGTGAACCAGCTCGGCTTCGGCAGCGGTCCGAGCAACGCCATCCACATCGCGATCCCGAAAGCGAGGAACGAGGCGTGCTGAAGGGCGTGGATCGCGTCGTGGCGTAGCGCGGCCTGGTAGAGCACCGGCAGGTGCCACACGTAGAAGTTCGTCGCCCACACCACGAGCGCCACGACCGGGTGGGTCAGCACCCTCAGCTTTGCCACGATCCGGTTACGGAGCAGCGGGGCCAGCAGCGGTCCGGTCAGCCCGAGCACGATCAGCAGCGCCGAGAAGTCCCCGATCAGCAGGTGCTCCGCCATGTGGGCCACGAGCAGCTGGTCGGCCAGGGTGTCGACCGGCGGGCTCAGCGCCCCTGCGAGAACGACCAGACCGCCTGCGTAGCAGGCTTGCCGCCAGGCCGGCACGGGGCGCCCCTCGCGGGCCAGGGTGCTTGCGCGCTTGTGGTAGGGCAGCCACGGGAGCAGCGCGAGGATCGGCAGCAGAAACGGCACCGATCAATAGTGCCACTCTCTGGCGTTGTTCTTACGCTCCTGCGACCGCCGTCCTACACCGTGCGGCGATCGTCCCAGTCATCCGGGATTCCCCGGACGACCGAAAGGACGTAAACCATGTTCAAGCAAGGCAAGAAGGCAGTGATCGGCATCGCGGCGCTCGGGGCGCTGGCGCTCGGTGGGGCCGCAATCGCGGATGCCGCGACGTCGCAGGGTTCCTCGAGCACCACCACGAGCCCCTCGGCCTCGCAGCCGCCGGCATTCCGCGGTCCCGCGCACGGCACCGCCGCGCACGAGGACGCCGAGAAGCCGGTGACCGGCGCTGCCGCCGCGAAGGCGCAGGCGGCCGCCGTCAAGGCGCTCGGCGGCGGGACCGCCGGCGCGGTGACGACCGACTACACCCAGAACGGCTACGAGGTGACCGTGACGAAGTCCAACGGGACGAAGGTCGAGGTCCACCTCGACAGCTCATTCAACGTGATGCAGGGCCCGCGGGGCCACGGTGGCCCGCCAGGCGCCGGCCCGGGTCAGCCCCCCGCGCCTTACGGAGGCTGATCGCCTAGGAGCGAACTTTGGCTTGGTTGTTCGGACAGTCCGAACAACCGAGCCATAGTTCGGGCGAGCGTGGTCTGGACGGGCCCTCCTGGGTGGGCGGGACCCCAATCCCCTGCGCGCAGCGCAG
Organism: uncultured Solirubrobacterales bacterium; assembly: GCA_963824755.1. Lineage (GTDB taxonomy): Bacteria > Actinomycetota > Thermoleophilia > Solirubrobacterales > Solirubrobacteraceae > Palsa-465. The sequence continues at coordinate 349,252 of CAWGQT010000037.1, forward strand.
CCCCAATCAGAGAGCTCGCACCAGCAGCACGATCCCGACGATCACGGCGAACGTGATCACCACGTAGATCAGCAGCCGGAACGCGTCAGCTTCGGAGCGCAGCGGGTTGATCAAAGGACGTAGACCGTCGTGTACACGATGACCCACATGATGTCGACGAAGTGCCAGTAGATCCCCGGCACTTCCATGCCTAAGTGGTGCTCGGCCGAGTAGTGCCCTCGGAACGCGCGGACGGTGACGATCATCAGCGCGCACAACCCGATGAACACGTGGATTCCGTGCAGCCCGGTCAGCGAGTAGAAGACGGTCGACTGCGCGGCTCCCTGCGGCGCGAAGCCGATATGGACGTACTCGTTGATCTGGATCGTCAGGAACGTCAGCCCGAGCAGGAAGGTCGAGACCATCCCGGCCTTCAGGCCGAAGCGGTTGCCCTTCTTGATCGAGACGAGCGCCCAGTGGATCGTGAGCGACGAGGAGAGCAGGATCGCGGTGTTGACGCCGGCGACGGCCTCGGGCAGCTTCGTCCCCGGCGCCGGCCACGGGTTGTGGTTCACGATGCGGATGAAGAAGTACGCGGTGAAGAACGCCCCGAAGATCATCACCTCGGACATGATGAAAAGCAGCATCCCGAGCGTCGGCGCCTCGACCCGCGAGGAGCGGTGAGCGGGAGGAGGTCCGTGGTGCTCGGCGTGAGCGATCGAGGCGGCTTCCATGTATCTCCTCTTGCGAGTGCCTAGTGCGGGGCGGGGGCGACGTCGTGATGGACAACGTGCTCGACGGGCTTGCCGGTGGTGCGGCGCACCCGCTCGATCAGGTCGGCGCGCATCCAGCCCGACTTCGTGTCCTCAAATGTCGAGACCACGATGTCGTCGATTCGGAAGTACTGCAGGACGTTGGTGATCGCGACGAACGGGTCCGGGTCACCGACCATGCCCGCCGCGTACATGCCCCGCACGTGCAGGCGGTCCAGCACGAGCTTGAGCCGCGTCCGCGCCCGGCGGGCGGCGTGACCGTCACCGCCCTCACGCGGGACCACGATCAGGAACAGCTGGCGCCGCTCCTCGTCGGTGTACTTTTCGGCCCGAGCCCGCAGTGCCTCGAGCAGCTCGTCGCCCGACGCGGTGCGGTTCGCCACCGCGAGCGTGACGTGGAACGGGAGCCCCTCGGAGTCGATGTCGTTGACGATGTGGACGACCGGCAGGCCGGTCGCGTCGGACACGCGCTCGATCAGATCCTGGCGCAGCCAGCCTGAGCGAGTCGCCGGGAAGGTGGAGATGATGATCTCGCTCGGGCGGTACTCGTGGACAGCGTCGATCGTCGCCGAGTACGGATCGGGATCGCCGACCTCGCCGATCGCGCGAATGCCCATGCCGCGGATCACCTCGAGCGCCAGGTCGACCCTGGCCTGGGCCGCGTCGAACACGGCGTCGGCGTAGATCACCAGCCCGGCGCGGGGCCGGTTCTGCGGAACGCACAGCACGAACCGGACGTCGTCTGCGGCCCGCTCGCGGATGGCCTCGAGCAGCTCGCGGCCGCCAATCGTCTCGTTGGCGACGACCAGGATCGTCTTCGTGTCCGGATCGGGCGCCCTGACGCTCATGTATGGCGCTCCTGGCTGGGTGGCGTCGTCAGCGCGCCCACGGCGACCGACTTCGATGCCTCGGCTGGCGACTTGAAGATGCCGTGCACTGCGCCCGGCACGCCGTACTCATACGGGCCGCCGACAACCGTCGGGACGGCGTCGAAGTTGAACACGGGCGGCGGCGAGGAGACCTGCCACTCGAGCGTCAGCGCGCGCCACGGGTTGGCCGGTGCACGCGGACCGCCGCGCCAGCTGGCGACCATGTTGTAGAGGAAGATCAGCGTGCTCAGGCCGAGCACGAACGCCGACAGGGAGATGAACAGGTTCCAGGCGGCGAACTTCGAGGCGTACTCGGCGACGCGCCGCGGCATCCCCTGCAGGCCGATCAGGTGCATCGGCGCGAACGTCAGGTTGAAGAAGATGAACGTCATCCAGAAGTGCAGCTTGCCCAGGCGGTCATCGAACATCCGCCCGGTCATCTTCGGGAACCAGTAGTAGATGCCCGCGAAGATCGTGAACATCGAGCCGCCGAAGAGCACGTAGTGGATGTGGGCGACGATGAAATACGTCTGGCTGACGTGGATGTCGAACGGGATCATCGCGAGCATCACGCCGCTGATCCCGCCGAGCGTGAACATCGTCAGGAAGCCGAGCGCGAACAGCATCGGCGTGTCGAGGTGTAAGACCCCTTTCCATAAGGTGGCCAACCAGGAGAAGATCTTGATCCCCGTGGGAATCGCGATGATCGCGGTCGTGATCATCATCGGTATTCGGATCCAGGGCTGCATGCCGGACACGAACATGTGGTGCGCCCACACGGTGAACCCGAGCACGACGATCGCCAGCAGCGAGAAGGCCATCATCCGGTAGCCGAAGATCGGCTTGCGCGCCTTCACCGCGAGGATCTCGGAGATGATCCCGAACCCGGGCAGCATCATGATGTACACGGCCGGGTGCGAGTAGAACCAGAAGACGTGCTGGTACATGATCACGTTGCCGTTCTTGTCGGCGCCGACGAACGCGTCGAAGAAGTGGAAGCCAAGCGCGCGGTCGAGCAGCACGAAGAACTGCGAGGCGGCGATGAACGGGGTCGCGATCACGACCAGCAGGCTGGTCGAGAAGTTGGCCCACACGAGCAACGGCATCCGGAAGAAGCTCATTCCGGGGGCGCGCATCGTGATGATCGTCACGAGGAAGTTCAGCGCGGTGAAGATCGAGGAGAACCCCGCGAACTGCACGCCGATGCTGAAGAACAGCTGCCCGACGGGCATCGTCGTCGAGAGGGGCGCGTACGCGGTCCAGCCGCTTGCGAATGAGCCTCCCGGCGCCAGGAAGCTCATCATCATGATGATCCCGCCGAGCGGCAGCAGCCAGTAGGACAGGGCGTTCAGGCGCGGGAAGGCCATGTCTGGAGCGCCGATCATCAGCGGCAGCACGTAGTTGGCCAGGCCCGCGAAGATCGGTACGACGACCGCGAAGATCAGCAGCGATGCGTGCACCGAGAAGACGCCGTTGAACTGCTCGGGAGTCAGGAACTGCATGCCCGGCTTGGCCAGCTGCGCGCGCATCAGCATCGCGAGCAGGCCGCCCACGAACAGGAAGAAGATCGAGGTGACCGTGTACTGGATGCCGATCACCTTGTGGTCGGTGTTGACGCGGAAGTAATCGCGCCAGCTGTGGGCGCCGTGCGAGGAGTGGTCCTCGGGACGGGTCGGACGGCCGGCTGCCCAGTAGAGCCAGTAGTCGCACACGCCCAGGCCGACCAGGAAGAACAGGGGCACGGCGATCAAGGAGATGATCGTGATCGCCTGGCCGTCGATCAGCGGATGCTGGTGCTGGAGCCAGCGGATCAGGACGTCGACGCCGAACGCGAGGAAGAACCCGAGCACCATAAACAGCGCCGCCCGGTACCAGCCCGGGGCGCGAAGCTTGGCCGGCAGCGGTACGCGCGTGCGGGAATAGGGTGCCCGCCCACCCGCGGCGACGGGCTCGGTGGCTAGCGTTGCCATTCGCAGATCTCCTCGGGTCGGACGAGACTCAGGGCGACCATCGCCTTCAAGATACCCCGGATCACTTGACCACGCTCGCCAGGTAGTTGACGAGCGCCTGAATCTGAGTCTGGCTGAGCGTCGAGCTGAAGGTTGAGGGCATGACGCCTGCGTGATATCCGCTCGGGATGTACGCGTAAGGCTTCACGATCGCGGTGTGGATGCAGTCTTGGAGGGTCGCGCCGCGGATCTGCTTGGAGGCCGGCAGCGCGCAGTCGGACGCCAGGCGCTCGCCGAGGTTCGGGCCCACCGTGCCGGTCGTGCCGGCCGCGGCCAGCGTGTGGCAGGCGCCGCAGCCGCCGGGGCCGGTGAACACGGCCTTGCCGGCGGCGGGGGAGGTGTCGGCGGTGCTCGAGCTGCCACTCGAGCTCGAGGACGAGCTGCTTCCGGCGCCCGGGATGTGGGGCACGATCGCGTTCGGCGGCGGGGTCCCGACCGGCGGCGGGCCGTTCGCGGGCTGCGAGTTCAGCCACGTCTGGAACTGAGCGGGCGTGACGACGTGCGCGGCCGTACGCATCAGCGAATGGCCGGCGCCGCAGAGCTCGGTGCACTCGACGGGATAGTTGCCGAGGTGGTTGGGGGTGACACGCAGGGTCGTGGTGATCCCCGGCACGGCATCGAGCTTCTCGGAGAAGTTGGGGACGAAGAAGCTGTGGACCACGTCCAGCGCCGTGAGCTTGAACACGATCGGCTGGCCGTCGGGGACGTAGAGCTCCGACGAGACGACCGTCTTGCCGTTGGCCTCGGGATAGGAGAACTCGAAGGCGAATTGGCGGGCGGTGACGTACACCGTGCGCTCGTTGGGCTTGCTGTTCTCGTTGGCGCGAAGCACCGTGTAGGCGTAGGTGCACAGCGCGATGATCAAGACGGCAGGCAGTGCGGTCCAGACGATCTCCAGGCGCGTGTTGCCGTGGATCGGCGGGCCGTCCTTGTTCTCCTCGCCGGGCTTCATCCGGAAGTTCCACACCGAGTAGCCGACGACCGTCAGCACCAGCACGGCGATCGGCACCGAGGCGATCAGCAGCACGTCGTAGAGCGTGTGGATGCGGCCGGCCTGGACCGACCCCTCCGACGGGAACCAGGGGATGATCAGTGCAAGCGGGATGCCGATCGCGACCCCGATCACCCCGATCACCAGCATCTGCAGCAGCGGACGCTTACGCACCGGACTTGGGACCCAGACTCTCGTCCATCACTCGACCAGCATCCTATGCATTCTGAGCGACGGACGGCGCGCAGGCCTCACCACGGCGAGCCGGCGCCGTGAGCGTGAATTACCGGCGTCTGGGCGTTCGAGCACGCGATCGCTGGGTATCCGGGGTGAAGCGCCCAGCGATCGGGTGACGTGGCCCAAATGCGATGAACCGTTCGTCTATGATTGCGTCAATCGTTGCAAACTACCCCGGGAGTTGGCATGTACGTGCGAGAGGGGATGTCCGAGGTCGTTCTCACGGTTCGTCCGGGGCACACGCTGCGTGAGGCTGCCGCGGCGATGAACCGCCGGAGTGTCGGTGCTGCGGTGGTGCTCGACCCCGAGGCCCCGGGTCCTGGCCTGATCACCGAGCGCGACATCCTGCACTCGGTCGGTGCGGGTCAAGACCCCGACTCCGAACGGGTCGCCGACCACCTCACCAAGCACCTCACGTTCGCGCAACCCGATTGGTCGCTCGAGCAGGCTGCCGCCGCGATGGTGCGCGGCAAGTTCCGCCACCTGGTCGTGGTCGATGCGGGCGAGCTGACCGGGATCCTCTCGATGCGCGACATCGTCCGCTGCTGGACTGGCGACGGCGCGACCTGCGAGGTGCCTGCCGGCGCCAGCGCCTGACTGGCGCTCCACCTCCGCGTGCCCGCGACTCAGCCGGGCTGCACGGTTACTGCGAACCGCTGGACCACCTTCGGCGGTCTGCCGACGTAGGTCAGCGCCAGCGCGAGCGACGTAGTCCCGGCCTTCTGCACCTTGAAGGTGTAGACCTGATGCCCGCCGCTCCCGACGATGTTCGGTGCGGCCGGCGTCCGGATGTACTTCGAGCTCGTCAGCGTCATCACCTGAGCTGACGGCTGGGCGCTGAACTTCCACGCGTACGGGGTCGTCGGATTCTCGGGCAGCGTGAGGCGCAAGGTGTCGCCGGTCTTCAGCGCCACCGTCCGGCCATTGTCGGTCTGGGTGATCGCGACGGTCTTCCCGCCCGAGCTGCCGCACGCTGCCAGCGCCAGGCCGGTGAGCGCGAGCAGCGCTGATGCCTGCAGGCGCCCCGTGATTGCGCTCATCGTCGTGTTCATGCCCCCATCCTCCACGAGCGGGAGGACGTTTCGTCAGTGATGTTCTTCCGGCAGGGCCTCGACGTCGCGGCGCGTTTCTCGGACCCACCTCAGCACTGTCACCAGGAAGATGATCGCCCCGATGATCGTGAGGATCCACGTGATCGTCGTGCCGATCACGATCAGCGTGATCCCGATCGCACAGGCGAACGGCAGAATCGTCGGCCCGGGGAGGTGGATCTCCTCGCCGACGGGAGGCGTCTGAGGATCAACGTCGCTCACGGGTGGACGTAGATCGCTGCGGCGAGGAACGTGATGCCGAACATGAAGACACACGCAGCGCCTGCGATCAGCCCGGAGCGGATGTTCTTACGCGCGAGCTTGCGGTCCATGGGAAGCCGGGATGCTAACGGTTAGCGGCGCATGGTGCGCCTAGAGCTTGACGTCGGCCACCATCGCGCCGAACAGCAGCGCGAGATAGAGGAGCGAGAACAGGTACAGGTGCAGGGCGGTGCGTCGATCGGCGCGATGGTAGAGCCACAGCGCGCCGCCGATGAAGGCGCCGCCGAGGGTCATCGATGCCACCAGATAGATGCCCCCGAACGCGCCGGCGCAGAACGGCAGTTGCGAGATCGCATAGAGCAGCAACGTGTAGAGGACGATCTGCCGGCGAGTTTCCCGCTCGCCGCGCACCACCGGCATCATCGGGATTCCGACGCGTGCGTATTCGTCCTTCATCAGCAGGCTCAGGGCCCAGAAGTGCGGCGGTGTCCAGTAGAAGACGATTGCGAACAGGTAGACGGCGGTCCACGACAGCGAGCCGCGTGCCGCGGCCCAGCCGACCAGCGGCGGCATCGCGCCGGCGGCGCCGCCGATCACGATGTTCTGCGGGGTGCGGCGCTTGAGCCAGACGGTGTAGACACCGACGTAGCCGACGAACCCGCCCAGCGCCAGCGACGCCGCCAGGACGTTGATCGTCAGCGACATCAGCACGAACGAGAGCGCCGCGAGGGTGAAGCCGAACACCAGCGCGGCGCCTGGCGAGACACGCCCAGACGGAATCGGTCGCGAGGCCGTACGTCGCATCTTGGCGTCGATATCGCGGTCGAACCAGTGGTTGACGGCGCCGGCACCGCCCGCCGACATGTAACCGCCGAGGCACGTCAGCCCGATCTTCGACACCGTCGGGTTCCCCGCGATCTCCATCGAGCAGACGGTCGTGAACAGCAGCAGCGTCTGGACCTTCGGCTTGGTCAGCTCGAAGTAGTCGGAGACCACCTGGCGCGTGCGCGCGCCGGTCGAGGCGAGCGTCCGTACCGCGGCTGCGCCCGATGCGCTCACGTCAGGGCCGGGGCGAGTGGGGTCTTCATTTTCACACCCGCGCGAAGCGCTCGCTGCCGCCCGTCTTCTGGGCGACGCCTGTCTGTCGCTCGATCTGCCGGCGAATGTCGCGCATCGGCTCGACGGAGCGCACGCGCGGGATCACGTCGAAGTTGTTGGGTGGCGGAGGCGAGGTCGTGAACCACTCGAGCGTGTTGGCCTTCCACGGGTCGGGACCGGCGACCTTCCCGTGTTTGTAGCACCGCGCGATGTTGGCGAGCGTCATCAGGATGCCGAAGGCGAGGATGAACGAACCGATCGTCGAGATCATGTTGTACGTCGACCAGCCCACGCCCGGCTGGTAGGTGTAGACGCGCCGCGGCATGCCAGAGAGCCCGAGCGCGTGCTGGACGAAGAACGTCATGTTGAAGCCGATGAACATCACCCAGAACGACCATTTGCCGAGCCGCTCGTTCAGCATCCGGCCGGTCATCTTCGGGAACCAGTAGTAGAGGCCGGAGAAGATCGCGAACACCGCGCCGCCCATCAGCACGTAATGGAAGTGCGCGACGACGAAGTACGTATCGTTGAGCTGCCAGTCGACCGGGAACGTGGCCAGGAAGATGCCCGTGATCCCGCCGAGCACGAAGATCGCGATGAACCCGACCGCGAAGTACAGCGACGCGGTCGTGACGATCGACCCTCGCCATAAGGTCGCGATCCAGTTGAAGATCTTCACCCCGGTCGGCACGCCGATCAGGAACGAGCTCAGCATGAAGAAGCCGAGCACGACGATCGGCACCGGCGAGGCGAACATGTGGTGGGCCCACACCAGCGTCGCCAGGAACGCGATCACGACCGTCGACGCGGCGATCGCCTTGTAGCCGAAGATCGGCTTGCGCGAGAACACCGGGATGACCTCGGAGATGATCCCGAAGCCAGGCAAGATCATGATGTAGACCTCGGGGTGCCCGAAGAACCAGAACAGGTGCTGCCACAGCACCGGTGAGCCGTGGGCGGTTGGGTCGAACCAGTGGGTCCCGAAATGGCGGTCGGTGAGGAGCATCGTGACCGCTGCTGCGACCGGCGGCAGCGCGATGATCAGCAGCACCGCGTACACCAGGATCGTCCACACGAACAGCGGCAGCCGGCCCCAGCTCATCCCCGGCGCACGCATGTTGACGATCGTCGCGTAGAAGTTGATCGCGCCGAGAAGCGACGAGATGCCGGTGATATGGATTAAGAAGATCCACGCGTCCTGCCCCCCGCTCGGCGAATACTGGATGCTCGAAAGTGGCGGGTAGCTCCACCAGCCGGCCTCGGGCGGGTGGAAGAAGATCGTGGTGTAGAAGACGATGCCGCCGAACAGCAGCAGCCAGTAGGAGAGCGCGTTCAGCCGCGGGAAGGCCATGTCGCGGGCGCCGATCATCAGCGGCACGAAGTAGTTGCCGAAGCCGGCCATCACCGGCACCACGAACAGGAAGACCATAGTCGTCCCGTGCAGCGTCAGCAGCTCGTTGTAGTGCTCTGAGGTGACCAGCGAGTTGTTGGGGACCGCGAGCTGGCCCCGCATCAGCAGCGCCTCGACGCCACCGAGCATGAAGAACACGAACGTCGTGACCAGGTAGAGGATCCCGATCTTCTTGTGGTCGGTCGTCGTCACCCAGTCCACCCAGCGCTTGGTCGTGCGCGGCTTGACCACCTCGTGCGCAATGACCTGCGGAACCGGTCGGACCAGTGGCTCGGTGGTGACGGACATCGGGCTTTCTCCTAGAGGTTTCCGTTCGCGGTCAGGATCTGACGGAGCTGCGTTACCTGATCATTGGCAGCGCTGATGTTCGCGCCCTGCTGGGAGAGCCACCGCTGGTACTCGCTGGGCGAGACGACGTTCACGAGCGCGGTCATCGCATAGTGCTCGCGTCCGCACAGCTGCGCGCAATTGCCGTGGAACTTGCCGGTCTTCAGCGCCTTGAACCAGGTGTAGGTCGTGTAGCCGGGGACGGCGTCGACCTTGCCGCCAAGCGACGGCACCCACCAGGAGTGGATCACGTCGGTCGACTGGATCGCGAGCACGATCGTGGTGTCGACCGGGACCTCCATCATCTGATACGAGTAGGGCAGCTTCTGATCGAAGGACTTGTTCAGGCAGTCGTTGCCGTACACGTAGCGCCAGATGAACTGACGGCCCTGGATGCAGATCGTCAGCTTCTTGCCGTTCGGCGGCGTCGGCTCAGTCGTCGAGGCCGTCAGCACCAGCCCGCTGGCGCCCGAGTTCGGCGGGTTGATGATGCTCGGCAGCTTGACAAACGTCACGACGGTCAGTACGACGAGGATCAGGGCGGCGCCGACGGTCCAGCCGATCTCGAGGCGCGTGTTGCCGTGGATCTGGGCCGCGACCGCTCCGCGCTTGGCGCGGAACTTGTACACCGAGTACACGAGCGCGCCCTCGACGACCACGAACACCGCGGCCGCGATGTACAGAATGATCTTGTAGAGGCTCGCGATCTGGTTGGCGTTCGGTGATCCGCCCGATTTGGGCGTGATGAAGCCGGCCATCGCGCTCGGGGCGAGGGCCAGCGAGCCGAGCAGGATCAGCGCCAATGCGAGGACGGTGACACGCGTGCGGCGTCGGCGGGCATGCTTGGCGGCGGTGGCGTCGGGGCGCAAGGCGCGGCATTCTATCCAGGGAGGGGCGCCGTCCGTCGCCCTCCAGCCCGCCCGCAGGAAGAGTTCCCCACTTCATATACTGGCCCGGTTTGCGCGTGCATAGAGGGATCCGAGCAGCGGCATGGGCCCTCGTCGCGGCGGGGATTGCTGCGCCTGCCATTCGCCGCCGCGCCAAGCTGCCGCCGGCGGCCGTGCTCGGTACCGCGGCGCTGGCGCCCGTTGCCCTGTGCGTGGCCTTGCCCCGCAGCCGCGGCCGCAACGCCGCCGTGTGCATGCTGAACATGTGGGCTTACGTGGCGGCTTATGAGATGCCGCATGACAACGCCGAGCGCCAGGCCGCCCGCGTGCGGGTCGACTACCCGATCGCGATAGATCGCGTCCTGGGTCTGGGAGAGCAGCCGACGCTCCGCCTGCAACGGGCGTTCGCCAACCCGGGGACCGTGAACCGCTTCGAGCGCGTGCTCGTGTGGTGTCACTGGCTGTGGTTCCTGTTTCCGCATGGGAGCGTGCTGTACGTGCTGCTGCGCGATCCGGAGCGCTTCCCGAGCGCGGCGGCCCGGATGTACGCCGTTTTCGACGTCGGCGCGGTCTTCTACTGGGCGATCCCGACCGCCCCACCGTGGTGGGCCGCGGCGCAGGGGCACATCGAAGAGCGCCATACGGTCCACATGCGCCGGATGATGATCGAGTACGGCGAGCAGTTCTGGGGTGATAGCTGGTCGGCCCTCTACGATTTGCTCGGAGGAAATCCGCTTGCTGCAATGCCGTCGCTTCATTTCGCCACTTCGCTGATGGGGGCTCGCTTGCTTTCCGAAGTGGACCCGGTCGCCGGCACCGTCGGGTGGGCGTACGCGTCGCTGCTGGGCCTCGCGCTCGTGTATCTCGGCGAGCACTACGCGATCGACCTGATCGCCGGCGGGGCGCTCGCCGAATCGGTTCGGCGAGCGGCGCCGCGTCTCAAGCCGGCCGCGCATGCACTGACGCGCGGCCTGGCGATGCTGCAGGCAAGGGCGGCCGCGGCGTAGGACGCACATGGCGAGGGACGCCCCCACCCAGCAGCGGGCGCCGAGCACATCAGTCGATGCTGCGCCTCCGGCCACGGACGAGATGCCGCGCATGGTGTTCACGCGCAAGCGACTGCTGCTGTTCGTCCTGTTCGTGGTCTCGGCCGTCGCGTTCCTTTACTTCGTACTGCCCAAGATCGTCGGACTCCAGGACACCTGGAACCGGATCCGGAACGGCAACGTCTGGTGGTTCGGCCTCGCCGCCGTGCTCGAGATCTGCTCATTTGCCGGCTACATCGCGCTGTTCCGCGCGGTGTTCGTACGCGGCCAGACCCGGATCGGCTGGCGCGAGAGCTACCAGATCACGATGGCCGGGCTCGCGGCCACGCGTCTGTTCGCGGCGGCGGGGGCCGGCGGCATCGCGCTCACAGCCTGGGCGGTGAGGCGCTCGGGCATGGACGCGCGGGTGACTGCGTGCCGCCTGATCGCGTTCATGGTGCTCCTGTACGCGGTGTACATGGTCTCGCTCGTGGTCTGCGGTTTCGGGCTGTATTTCGGCCTGTTCCCGGGCCGCGCGCCGTTCGCGATCACTGTCATCCCCGCGATCTTCGGCGCCGCGGTGATCCTGATCTTCCTCGCGATCTCGCTGCTTCCCGGCGACTTCGACCGTCTCGTCAAGCGCTCGACGCGCGGCAGCGGCAGGCTGAGTCGCTTTGCGACCCGCATCGCGACCGCGCCTGCGGCCGCCGGCGACGGCGTGCGCACCGCGATCGCGCTCGTCCGCACCAGGGATCCCGCGCTGCTGGGGGCGATCGCCTGGTGGGGCTTTGACATCGCGACGCTGTGGGCGTGCTTCCACGCGTTCGGAGCATCCCCTCCCAAGGCGGTGATCGTGATGGGCTACTTCGTCGGGATGCTCGCCAACACGCTGCCGCTGCCGGGCGGGATTGGCGGCGTCGACGGCGGCATGATCGGAGCGTTCGCCGCCTTTGGCGTCGACGTCGAGGTGTCGATCGTCGCGGTGCTGAGCTACCGCGCGTTCTCGTTCTGGCTGCCGACGGTGCCGGGAGCGATCGCGTTCTTGCAACTGCGGCGGACCGTGCACCGGTGGCAGCTTGAACCCGCTAGCGCCGGTACGTAACGGGATATCTAGCTATACTAAATGAAGTGACTGACCACCAGAAGATCGAGAACGTGATCATCGTCGGGAGCGGGCCGGCCGGTTACACGGCCGCCCTGTACACGGCGCGCGCGAACCTCGAGCCGCTGGTGATCGAGGGGTTTGCGTGGGGCGGGCTGCTGCAGCAGACGACGGACGTCGAGAACTATCCCGGATTCGTAGAGGGGATCATGGGCCCCGAGCTGATGCAGCACTTCCGCGACCAGGCTGAGCGCTTCGGCGCGCGGCTCGAGACCGACGACGTCACGAAGGTCGAGCTTTCCGAGGCCGCCGGCCTGCACAAGATCTGGGTCGGCGACCAGCTTCATGTCGCCCGCGCCGTGATCCTCGCGATGGGCGCCCAGCACCGCAAGCTCGGCATCCCGGGTGAGCTCGATCTCGCCGGTCGTGGCGTCAGCTACTGCGCGACCTGCGACGCGGCCTTCTTCCGGGGCGTGCCCTCGATCATCATCGGAGGCGGCGACTCCGCGATGGAGGAGGCGATGTTCCTCTCGAAGTTCTCCTCGACGGTGACGGTCGTGCACCGCCGCGACGAGTTCCGGGCCTCGAAGATCATGCTCGAGCGGGCGAAGGCGATCCCGAACATCGACTGGGCGACGCCGTACGTGGTCGAGTCACTGCATCCGAGCTCGAACGGTTCGCTCGAGATCGCACGCCTCCGCAACACCGCCGACGGCTCATACCGCGAGCTCGAGGTGGCCGGCGCCTTTGTCGCGATCGGGCACGAGCCCCAGTCGCAGCTCGTCCAAGGGCAGGTCCAGACCGACGACTCCGGCTACGTAGTGACCAAGGGACGCTCGACGCTGACCGACGTGCCGGGAGTATTTGCCGCCGGCGATCTCGTCGACCACACCTACCGCCAGGCGGTCACCGCCGCGGGCTCGGGCTGTCAAGCCGCGCTCGACGCGGAATGGTTCCTGCGCGACACGCCCTTTCCGGTGACGGAGGGCGTGGCGGCCGCGACCTGAGCTGGGCCTCGCTTCGCTCGGCGTCCATGGGGCCGGGCGGGCCCGTCCGGACCTGCTTTGGTCGTTGGGTCGTTTCCTCGGTGGCTTTCGCAGTGCCAGCTCCGTCCGTGCCCACATTCCGCCGGCCATCCGTGGCCGGCGGGATTGGGGTCCCGCCCACGCGGGACTTCATACAACACCCCGCTCCCGCTGAAGCAGCGAGTTGTGAGGGGCGAACGTCCATTTCGTAACAATTCGACTTGGCGGGAGGGCAACGGTCTACGTAATGGACGCCGACGCTGGGACGTCCATAACGTTCATCGTCGCTGTCGGTGGCGGGCGCTTGGTTAGAAAATAGCCGTGGCACCCCGTAAACAAGGTTGCCCCGGTTTACGGTGCGCCGGGGCCATTTTCATCCCCCGGGGCGCCCGCAGGCGGGCATGAACCTTTGCTACGAAATGGACGTAGCCAGGCGCTCGCATCGCCTCTTCCCCAGCCAGATACCGGGCAGAACGTACCCACAAAGGCCCCCGGCCGAAGGCCGAGGACTGGCGTCCCGCCCATCCTGCGCTAGCCGGCGCTAAAGCTTCGTCCAGACCGTCTTGGTCTCGAGGTAGGCGTCGAGACCGTCGCGGCCGTGCTCGCGCCCGATCCCGGATGCCTTGAAGCCGCCGAACGGGGCGCCGGGGTCGACCTCGCCCCAGCAGTTGATGTAAACCGAGCCGGCTCTCAACAGCGACGCGAGGCGGTGGGCGCTCGACACGTTGCGGGTCCACACGCCTGCCGCCAGGCCGTACTCGCTGTCGTTGGCGCGTGTGGCGACCTCCTCGAGCGACTCGTATGGGAGCGCGACTAGCACCGGCCCGAAGATCTCCTCGCGGGCGATGCGCAGATCGTCGCTGGTCGCGGTGAACAGCGTCGGCTCCACGAAATATCCGTCCCGCTCTGTCGTGCCTCCGCCGGCGACGAGCTCCGCGCCCTCCTCGCGACCCGACTCGATGTAACTGAGCACCCGCTCTCGCTGCTCCTTCGACACGACCGGGCCAAGCTGCGTGCTCGGCTCGAGCCCCGGTCCAAGCCGCGACTTACCGGCCCTTTCAGCCAGCGCGCCGACGACGTCGTCGAACTGGTCGCGATGGACGAACAACCGGCTCCCCGCGTTGCACGCCTGGCCGGTGTTGAAGTAGATGCCCTGGAACGAACCGCCGATCGCCGCCTCGAGATCCGCGTCGGGAAGGATGATGTTCGGGGATTTGCCGCCGAGCTCGAGCGTCACACGCTTCAGCGCTCGCCCGGCCTTCGCGCCGATCTCCCGACCGACCTCCGTTGAGCCGGTGAACGCGATCTTGTCGATCCCCGGGTGCTCGACGATCGCGGCGCCGGTCGAGCCGTCTCCGGTCACGACGTTGACGACTCCGGGCGGAATCCCCGCCTCGAGCGCGAGCTCTCCGAGGCGCAGCGCCGTCAGCGGCGTCTGCTCGGCCGGCTTGAGCACGACGGTGCATCCGGCCGCGAGCGCCGGCCCCAGCTTCCACGATGCCATCAGCATCGGGAAGTTCCAGGGGATGATCTGCCCGCATACTCCGACCGGCTCCTGGCGCGTGTAGCAGAGCATGTCGGGCTGGCGAACCGGGATCGTCTGACCGGACACACGCTCCGGCCAGCCCGCGAAATGCCTCAGCCACGCGACCGTCTGGGCGACGTCCACGATCTTGGCGAGCTTCAACGGCTTGCCGTTGTCGAGCGACTCGAGCTCGGCGAGCTGCTGCGCCTGGGCCTCGACCAGGTCCGCCAAGCGGGCGAGTGCCCGGCCCCGCTCGGCCGCGCTCATACGCGCCCAGGGCCCGTCCTGGAACGCCCGCCGTGCAGCCGCCACCGCCCGATCGACGTCCTCCGCGCCGCCCTGCGCGACGGTCGTGATCGAGGCTCCTGTTGCCGGATCGTGCGTCTCGAAAGTGCGCCCGTCGGCGGCGGCCACGCGCTCGCCGTCGATCAGCAGCAGCTGCTCGCGGGCGGCGAACTCCCGCGCCGGATCGGAGAGCTGTTCGGGGAGCGATGTCGCGGTCATGGCGTCAGCACGATCTTCAGCGCCTCGCGGCGATCGTAGAGCTTGTATGCGTCGGGGGCATCCTCGAGCTTCATATGGTGGGTGACGAGGGGCGTTGGGTCGAGAGTTCCCGCCGCGAGCATCCCCAGAACCCGGTCGACGTGCCCGATGACGTTGGCCGGCCCGGCCTTGAGCGTCAGGCCCTTGATCCACACCAGTCCCATGTGTACCTCGCAGCGCTCGGCGTATACGCCGATCCCGACCACGGTGCCGGCCTTGCGGGTCGCGCGGATCGCGAGCTCGAGTGCAGCGGGGTGGCCGACCGCATCGATCGAGACGTCGACACCGCCAGCACCGGCGACGCGCTTGACCTCATCGCGCGGGTTCTGCTCGGTGAGATGAACAGGGACCGCGCCGAACGCCCTGGCGACCTCGAGGCGCTCCGCAACCGAATCGACCGCGATCACCGGGGCCGCGCCGGCAGCGACCGCGCATTGCACGGCGCACAGCCCGACCGGGCCGAGGCCCAGCACAGCAACGCTGTCGCCGACCGCTACCTCGCCGTCGGCGACCGCGTGGTAGCCGGTCCCCATCACGTCACCCGCGAACAGCGCCACGTCATCGACGACCCCATCGGGGACCTTGCGCAGCGTCAGGTCGGCGCTCGGGACGAGCGCCCGCTCGGCCTGCGTGCCCTGCAGGCTGCCCATATTGGCGCCATGGCCGAACGTGCGCTTGTGGTCGCACTCCTGGTAGGAGCCCTCGAGGCAGAAGCGGCAGATACCGCACGCCGTGTGAAAGCAACCGAGCACGCGATCTCCGGGCTTGGCCCGCGTGACGTTGTCGCCGGTCTCGAGCACGGTGCCGACGAACTCGTGGCCGATCGTGAAGCCGGGCTCGATCTTCACGCGACCGTGGTAGATGTGCAGGTCCGATCCGCACACGCCGCTGGCCTCGATCGCGACGATCGCATCTCCGGGGGCGTTGAGCTCCGGATCGGGCTTGTCCTCGACGCGAACGTCGAGCGGGGCTTGGAAGGTGACGACTCTCATTGCTCGGAGTTGTACGCGAAGAAGCCCTCGCCGGTCTGGCGCCCCAAGCGCCCCGACCAGCCCAGCCTGCGCAGTAGCGGCGCGGCACGATAGCGGCTGTCGCGATGTTCCTCGAACAGCGCGTCGAGCACCGAGAGCACATGATCGAGTCCGATCTGGTCGGCCCAGGCCAGGATCCCGCGCGGGTAGTTGAGCCCGTGGACCATGCCCGCGTCGATGTCGGCGGCGCTGCCGACGCCCTCGTCGAGCGCGAACGCCGCCTCGTTGACGACCTGGCAGACGATCCGCCCGAGCACGAGCCCGGGCGCGTCGCCGACCCACACCGTGTGCTTACCCAGCGTACCGAAGAACCTTTGTGCGGCACTCGCCGCCGAGTCCGCGCTGTCGGGGCCGCGCGTGAGCTCGACGACGTGGGCTTCGCTGAGCGGAGGGAGCGCGTGGAAGCCGACCGCGCCGCCACCTGGGTCGAGCGCCGCGAGTGATCCGCCGGCGCAGCAGATCGCCTGCGGACCGCCCTGCAGCGGCACCTCCGTATCCTCGCCGGGGGCGAGGTCGAGGATGATCGACGGCGGTTGTTTCTCACCGGCCTCCTCGGGCTCGGCGACATCCCACCCAGCTTCCGCAGCGGCTTCGCGCAGCTCCATCGCCAGCGCCGTCTCGCCCGAGATCACGACGACGCCGTCGCCGCCGCCGGCGGGCTGCGGTTCGGGATCAGCAGGCCTGTAGGGATCCTCGCTGTAGTCGTAGTAACCGCGTTTTGTCTTGCGCCCGTGTCGTCCGGAGGCCACGGTCTTGACCGTGATCGGAGAGGGTCGCCAGCGCGGCTCGCCAAAGCTCTGCTCGTAGAACGACCGCGACACATCGAGCCCCGTGTCGACGCCGACCAGGTCCATCAGCTCGAACGGCCCCATCCTGTAGCCACCTCCGAGCCGGCAGATCATGTCGATCTCCTCGATCGACGCGATCCGCTCCTGGAACAGCTTCAACCCCTCGAGCCCGAACGGCCGGTTGCAGCGGTTCACCAGAAACCCCGGCCCGTCGATCGCGTCGATCACGTGCTTGCCCATCGCCTCGCCGGCGGCCCGCGCAAGCGCGAGCGACCGATGGTCGGACTGGACGCCGGCGACGACCTCGAGCAGCCGCATGACGGGCGCAGGGTTGAAGAAGTGCATGCCGACGACCCGCTGGGGGTTGCGGGCGGCGCGCGCGACCGCGGTCACGAGCAGCGACGAGGTGTTCGTCGCGAGCACGCAGGTCTCGGAGACGATCCCGTTCGACAGCTGCTCGAACAGGTCTTGCTTGAGCTCGAGGCGCTCGGGAGCGGCCTCGATCACGAGCTCGCAGGGCGCCAGGTTCTGCAGCACCGGCGCCCCGCTCAGCCGAGCGCTCGCCGCCGCGGCCTGATCCGCGGTCAGGCGCCCCCGCTGCACGCCTCGGTCGAGCTGGCGATTGATCGAGTCCAGTCCGCGCGCGAGCGCCTCGGGGATTGGATCGTGCAGCAGCGTGTCCGCCCCCGACAGGCAGGCGAGCTGGGCGATGCCGGCGCCCATCGTGCCGGCGCCGGCAACGCCGATGATGGCTGGCGCTTTCTCTGAGCTCACGCCGGCACGAGTGCGTTGATCCCGGTCAGTGCGCGGCCGATGATCAACTTCTGGATCTGGGAAGTCCCTTCGTAGAGCGTCGTCACTCGCACGTCGCGGAAATAGCGCTCGACCGGGTAATCGTCGACGTAGCCCGAGCCGCCGTGTACCTGGATCGCGACGTTCGCACAGTGGACCGCCGCTTCGGTCGCGTACAGCTTGGCCATCGACGTCTCGGTCGTGTTCGGCTTTCCGCTGTCCTTGAGGTAGCCGGCGCGCCACACGAGCATCCGCGAGGCCTCTGTCCGCAGCGCGATGTCGGTCAGCATCTCCTGGACGAGCTGGAAGCTGGCGATCGGGCGCCCGAACTGCTCACGCTCCTTGGAGTAGCGAACCGAAGCGTCGAGACATCCCTGGCAGATCCCAACGCACCCGGAGGCGACGCTGTAGCGCCCTGAGTCGAGCGAGCTCATCGCGATCTTGAAGCCGTCACCGACCTCTCCGAGCATCTGCTCATCGGTGGCCCGCACGTCGTCGAGCGAGATCGCCGCCGTGTCCGAGCCGCGCAGCCCCATCTTGTGATGAATCGGCTGTGGCTGGAAGCCCGGCTGGTCGCAGTCGACCAGGAAGCACGCGACGCCACGGTGAGCTTTCTCGGGATCGGTCTGGGTGAAGATCAGCGCCACTTTCGCGTGGTTGGCCAGCGAGATGAACATCTTCGAGCCGTTGATGAGCCAGCCATCGTCGGTCTTGCGCGCGCGGGTTTTCTGGTTGGCGGCGTCGGAGCCGGTGTCGGGCTCGGTCAGCCCGAAGCAGCCGAGCCACTCGCCCGAGCAGAGCTTCGGCAGGTAGTGCTGCTTCTGCTCCTCGGTACCCCAGCGAAGGATCGCCGAGCAGACGAGCGAGGTCTGCACCGAGATCACAGTCCGCATCGCCGAGCAGCCGCGTCCCACCTCTTCGACGACCAGACCGTAGGTCAGATAGTCGAGCCCGGCGCCGCCGTACTCGCGCGGCACGATCGCGCCAAGGTAGCCCTGATCGGCAATCTTCTTGACCAGCTCGAGATCGAAATGCTCGTTGCGATCGTTCTCGCGCGCGCGCTCGACGATCTCGTTATCGGTGAAGTTGCGAGCGGTCTCCTTTATGAGACGTTGCTCGTCTGTGAGTTCAAAATCCATGGCTCGCGGACCCTAGCGAAAACGGGGCAGTACGCTGGGGCGCGCGATGCCCGGCGAGACCAGATACGCGCGCAGCGGGGACGTTCACATCGCGTATTCGGTCACAGCTCCCGCGCATTCAGCTCCCGGCAGCGAGGACCCGATCGACCTCGTCTACGTGCCGAGCTGGATCTCCCAGCTCGAGCACTACTGGGAGGAACCGGTGATCGCGCGGTACTTCGGGCGGCTCGCCTCGTTCTCCCGGTTGATCATGTTCGACCGCCGCGGCAGCGGGCTCTCGGACCCGCTGCCGCGCGCGCCCACGCTCGAGGAACAGATGGATGACGTAGTCGCGGTGATGGACGCCGCGGGCTCCGAGCGCGCCGGCGTGTTCGCGCAGCTCGAGGGCGGTGCGATGGCGGCGATGTTCGCTGCCACGCATCCCGAGCGGACCCGCGCGCTCGCGCTGTACGCGGCGATGCCACGGATGTCCTGGGCTCCCGATTACGACTGGGCGCTACCGCGAGAGGAGCGGCACTTGCGCAGTGACAACGGGTGGGGAGACGGCGCGAGCATCGAGTCGCTGGCCCCGCGCTCGGCCTCCAACGCGCGGCTGCGCGCATGGTTCGCCCGGCTCGAGCGGCTCGCCGCGAGCCCCGGAACCGCCGCGAAGCTGATGATGATGAACGCGGAGGTCGACGTTCGTTCCGTGCTGCCGTCGATCACGGTGCCCGCGCTGGTACTGCACCGAGAGACTGATCGTGCGATCGACGTCCGCCACGCCCGCTACCTGGCCGAGCACATCCCGGGCGCGCGCCTCGTCCTGCTGCCCGGCGACGAGACGATCTCGTTCGGACCCGAATCCGGGCCGCTGCTCGACGAGCTCGAGGAGTTCTTCACCGGCGCGCGGCCGGTCTCGGAGTCCGAGCGGATCCTCGCGACCGTGATGTTCTCCGACATCGTCGACTCCACCCGCAAGGCGGCCGAGCTCGGAGACCGGCGCTGGCGCGACACGCTCGAGTCGATCGCCGGCGCCATCGGCCGCGAGCTCCGCCGCTTCCGCGGGCGGCCGATCAAGACGATGGGCGACGGCTTCCTGGCCACGTTCGACGGGCCCGCCCGAGCGATCCGCTGCGCGACCGCGATCCGGGATACCGCCCGCGAGCAGTTCGGCCTGGAGGTGCGAAGCGGCTTGCACACCGGCGAGATTGAGCTGATCGGCGACGACGTCGGCGGCATCGCGGTCCACATCGGCGCGCGCGTTGGCTCGAGTGCGGGGCCGGGGGAGGTGCTGGTGTCCGGAATCGTCAAGGATCTGGTGGTCGGCTCCGGTATCGCGTTCGAGGATCGGGGCGAGCGCGAGCTCAAGGGCGTGCCCGGGACGTGGCGCTTGTTCGCGGTCGCGGCGTGAGACGTGTGTGCAGTTGTGGGCGGGTGGGGGTGGGTGGGCTGGGTGGGTGGGCTGGGTGGGGCCCAGTCATCGCACAACTGCACATGGCCCACACGCGACCGGCCCCCACCGCGCGTGCGGTGGGGGCCGGTGCGGCTGGCGTACCCTGCCTCCCTACGAGGCCGGCGGTAGCGTCGTCGGTGTAGTGACCGGTGAGACCGTGATCGTCACCGGGGGCGACGCCGCTCCGACGGTGTGCTCGTCGCTATAGATCCGGGCGCGGAACTGGAACGAGCCGGCGCGCACGAACCTCCAGGCGAAGCGGAATGTCGAGTCGAACCGGACGCGGACGCTCTCGACGGTGTGCCAGTCGCCATCGGCTCCGAGCCGCTGGAGGTGAATCATGCGGCCCGCCTTGTCGGGATCGACATTGCCGGTGAACGTGACGACGCCACCGACCGTGGAGGTGGTCGAGCTCGGCGTCAGCCTCACGACGTCCCGGACGCCCTCGAACAGGACCGCCGAGTGGCGCTTCGGAGCGAACGTGGTGCGCACCTGGTACAGCGTGTTGACCGTCGGCATCTGATCGAAGGCGTAGCTTCCATCGCCGCCGGTGCCGATGCTCTCGACCGGACGGAACCGCGCTTCGTCAGCATGCCGTGCCCACAGCGTCACGCTCGTGTTGGCGCCGTTCTGAAGCACGCCCGAGATCTTCACGCCGGAGCCCTCCGGGATGATCGGCTGCGAGGACTGGATCGAGAAGCCCGGCACCTGCGCCTGCTGGATGGTCACAGTGAGGCCATCCGAGGCGCCGGCGATGTTCGTCCCGTCTGCGGGGAACTCAGCACGGACATCGTGCACGCCAGGCGTGCGCCAGCGGTAGGAGATCGAGTCGCTCGAGCTCGGGCTCAGCCTGCCGTCCTTGAGCGTGTACCAGTTGCCCGTGTTCGGGTTCTGCTCCTGCAGGAGCACGCGGTGACCGGCCTGATTTGGCGTCACGTGGCCCGAGAACACGATCGGCGTGTTGGTGTCCGCCATCGTGGTGTTTGCGGTGATGCTCACCAGCGCGGCGACGCGCTCGTACACGGTGCGGCTGTGCACGCCGTGTACGCCCGCCTCCTTGGTGAAGTAACTCGTGTTCGACTGAACCGCGGGGAGGTTCTCGAAGCTGTAGAACCCGTTGCTCTGCGTCGTCGTCTGGTCGGCCAGCGTGTAACCGCGGTGCGACCCGGCGACGTGCTGATAGAGCAGGATCGTCTGGCCGCCGACCGGTTGCCCGTTCAGCTGACCGTAGATCAGTACGGCGTCGCCGGCGTTGATCGGATTCGGCGTCGCATTTATCGTCAGCCCCCTGTTGTGGTGAGGTGCCGCTTCCGTGGCACCCGGTACTGCGGCTGCAAGCGCAAACAGCACCGACACGAGCACAGCAAAGCGTAGGCGCATGAGGCCTCCTTCCCAGCTCTTTGAGGTTCACCTCCGCCGGCTTCCCGGCTCCCTACCTGACGGTGGCTGTTGGACGCCCCTCACAACACGGCCGACGATGTGAAAGTTGCGCGCTCTGCGCGCGACCCGGGGAGCCTCAGGCGATCATCAACGTCTGCGGGTCATCGGGACTGACCCGTACGGGAACCGACGAGCCCGGCAGGAAGTTGCCGATCACCAGGCGGCTGACCACCTGGGTGAGCCTCGCCTCGTAGGGGTCGCGGCCCGGGATCGTGACCGTGAGCTCGAACTGCACGCGGGGGTTGTCGTTGACCGTTGCCCCGGTATCGGTCACCTGATCGATCGTCGCCTGGCCCACGAGGCCGCTGGCCATCAACTTCGCGGTCTTCTCGTACTCGGCGGCTAGCCCATCGACCATCGTGCAAGTCCCCTCGGAGGCGTTCGCTGGTGCCTCACGACACTAGGGCCGAGCGGGCGCGCTGACAATCGCGCCTGAGTCTCACATTGGTCTCGGGGTGGGCGGGACGGTCCATCGGGGGTAGACTCCGAGATGGTGGATCCCTTTGCCGTCGTGCTGCTGGGCGCACTCGCCGCGCTGATCCTGGCGATCGTGCTCCTGGGCAAGTACTACCCAGGCTCGGGGCTCGAGCAGCTCGGGATGAAGTCGGCTCGCGAGATCATGGAGACTCGCGAGGCGCTGGACGCCGAGGACCTTGACCAGATGCTCAGCGCGCACAACGCTCGGCGGCGCGCGCGGGGCGAGCCCGAGGTGACTGTCACCGACCTCGAGAATCGGGTCGCCATGGACCTGGCCGAGCAGCAGCGGCGGCGCGAGTCGTACCTTGCCGACCGCGAGCTCGACCAGTTGCTCGAGGCGACCAACGCCCGCCGCCGGGCGCGCGGGCTGCCCGAGCGAACTCGCGCGGATGTGGCTCGAGAGTTCGGCGGCCCACCCGCGTCGGGCAACTGACGGTCCGCATCGGTCGAAGGTCACGTTGGCGCGCTGCCTGATCATCGGGTGTGGATGCCGCGGCGGCGTACTGGGGCGCGAGCTTCGCGCGCGCGGGCACGCGGTGCGGGGGACGACCCGGGACCCGGAGCGGGCCGCGGCGCTCGAGGCCGATGGCATCGAGGCCGTGGTGGGCGATCCTGACCGCGTGGGAACGATCGCGGCGGCGCTCGAGCACGTCGTGGTGGTATGTGTGCTGCTCGCATCCGCCACCGGCTCTCCGGAATCGCTCGCGGCGCTGCACGGCCCCCGGCTCGAGATGCTGCTCTCCCGCACGCTCGACTCGACTGCGCACGGCCTGGTGTACGAGTGCTGCGGCAGCGTGGATCGCGCCGCGCTCGAGCGGGGGGCTGGAATCGTGCGCCGCGTATGCGAGGGCTCGCGCATTCCGTACGCGCTGCTCGACGCCGACCCGAAGGGGTACGAGGCGTGGCTCGAGGCCGCGGTCCAGGCGATCGAGCAGCTTATGAGCTTGCGTTAAGCCAAATGCATAAGAGACGACCGCACGAATGCTCCGCCCACGCTCAGCTCGCTGAGCCGTTCGCGCGGATCAGCGGCTCGATCCGGTCGAACAGGTCGGCCAGGATCCGTGCCGTCGCGCCCCAGATGAGGTTTTCGCCAACCAGGTAGGTATCGGTTCGGATCGGCAGTCCGCGGCGGATCAGGCGCCGGCGGGCGTAGCCGTCGAGCAGCGACTGCAGTGAGAGCTCGAGCACCTCGGCAACCTCCCGCGCGCTCGGGACCCACGTGCGCCCGGGCTCGATCAGACCGACGAACGGATACACCGCGTAACTCGTGGCGATCGTCGGAGTGGGCTGCAGCGCGCCGAGGATGTCCACCGCGTCCGCGGGCAGGCCGATCTCCTCCTCGGCCTCGCGCAGGGCGGTCGCCCGGAGATCGGGCTCGCCCTCGTCGTATCTGCCGCCCGGGAAGGAGATCTCGCCGGGATGGCGGCGAAGATCGTCGCGGCGCCTGGTGAACACGGCATGGAGCTCGCCGTTCTGCAGGTACAGCGGGACGAGCACGGCTGCGTCGGTGCGACCGCGGACCTCGAGCGAGACGGCCTCCTCAGGCTTCAGCAGCACTCGCCGCACGTCGTCGCGGATCGATTCGGTGATCGGCGCCATCGCGTGACTATATTTGGCGGCCGATGGATGCCCTGATCGTCGTGGACGTTCAGAATGACTTTTGCGCTGGCGGTGCATTGGAAGTCAACGACGGGGATGCGGTCGTCGAGCCCATCAACCGGCTCTCGGCAAAGATCCCGTTCGTCGTTGCTACCCGCGATTGGCATCCACCGGATCACCAGTCGTTTGCGCAGGAGGGCGGTCCCTGGCCGGTGCACTGCGTTCGCGGCACCCACGGAGCGGAGCTGCATCCGGGGCTCGACGTGACGCACATCGACGCGGTCGTGGATGCGGGGCGCGCTCCGGAGGACGAGGGATACTCGGGATTCGAGCGCACCGACCTGGAGCACCTGCTCCGCGAGCACGACGTCGACCGCGTCCACGTTGCGGGCCTGGCGCTCGACTACTGCGTGAAGGCGACCGCGCTCGACGCAAAGCGGCTCGGGTTCGACACCGTCCTGCACCTCGGCGCGACGCGGGCGGTCGAGGTCGAGCCCGGGGATGGGGAGCGGTCCTTGCAGGAGCTGCGCGAGGCTGGTGTCGAGGTCGTCGATGACCAATGACAGTGCGCTTGGCGGCCGCGTCGCTGTCGTCACAGGCGGCAGCGGCGGCCTGGGCGCCGCGATCTGCCTAGCCCTCGCTGCCGAGGGGGCGGCGGTCGCCGTCGGCTACGGCGGGAATGCGCAGGCGGCGTAAGCGCTCGCGCGTGAGATCTCCGCGACGGATCGCTCCCGGGCGCAGGCGTTCGGCGCCGATCTGTCCGAGCCGGCCGCGCCGGCTGGATTGATCTCCTCGGTGGAGCAAGCGCTTGGGCCGGTCGACGTGCTCGTCGTCAACCACGCCCTTGCCGACCGCCAAGCCTATGAGGACGTCGACGCGGAGGCGTTCGATCGAACGTTGTCGGTCAACCTCCGCGCTCCGTTCCTGCTCGCACAGCGCGTTCTGCCCGGGATGCGCGAGCGCGGCTTTGGGCGCATCGTGTTCATCTCCTCGGCCGCTGCGTTTCGTGGCGGCCTGGTCGGTCCCCACTACGCCGCTTCAAAGGCCGGCCTGCACGGCCTGACTCATTACCTGGCCTCCCGCACGGCTCGGGACGGTGTTACGGTCAACACGGTCGCTCCGGGCTTCATCGAGACGCCGATGCTCCCCGGCGACGAAGCCCAGCTGGCGGAGACCGTCCCGGTCGGACGGGTCGGTCGCCCCGACGAGATCGCCGACTTCATCCTGGCCGTCGTGCGCAACGGCTTCATGACCAACCACGTGATGGGGATCGATGGGGGAATCCATCCCCGCTGACCCGTGGGGAGCGCGCGGCTGACCGTCCGCGGGCTCGCGCCAATCCGACTCGCGGGCTAACCGGCCGCCGGCGCGGTCAGCTCGCTCGACAGCCGCATCACGATGTCGAACTCGACCGGCACGCCTCGTTCGGCGGGCGAGAACTCGACCTCCACCTCGACCGGTCCGATATCCCAGCCCTTGCGCTTGGCGTACATCTCGATCGTCACCGCGGTGCACGACGCGACACTCGCGGCGAGCATCTCCTGCGGACTGGGGCCTTCGTCGTCGCCGCCGTGGTGGGTCGGCTCGTCGACGGTGAGCTGATGGTTGCGGACCTCGATCCGGTGGGTGAACGAGTTGTTGGTGCGTCGTGCGATGGCCTTCATCGGCTTCTGTCCAAGTGTCTCGATGTGCCTCAGCTACTCGGATCGTAGCGGTGGGTTCCAGCTACTCGGAGAGCGGGTTGAACAGCAGGCCGGTCGGCACTTTGGGGAAGAAGTAGGTCGACTTCGGGGGCATGCTCTCGCCTGCCGCGGCGACCGCCTGGACCTGCTCGACCGGTGTCGGCGCCATCAGGAACGCCGCGTCATATTCGGCGCGCTCCACGAGCTCGAGCGCGTGCGCGAAGTCACGCGCGTACCCGAGCCCGGCAAGGTGGTCGATGTCCTCGTCGCTCATCCCCAGGGTTCCCTTGAGGATCAAGGCCTCGAGCACGGCCGTGTCCAGCGCCCGGTATGCGTCGGAGTGGTCGGGGAGCGCGATGGAGGCGATTTCCGGGTCCTTCAGCGTCAGCATGAAGGGCTTCCGGAAGTGGGCGTCGATGTAACCGATCCTGACGCGGTCGCCGGCCGGCGGCGATAGCCCGTTCGTGTCCGGCAGCTCCTCGATCTCGAAGTCGCGGCGCAGCGCGCTCGCGAGTGCCTCGTGTTGCTCGGGCCGCAGGTCTCTGACCAAGCGGTGCGTGGGGAAGATCGTCAGTCCGGGATCCTGGAGCGCGACCAGGCACATCAGGACGTACCTGTGGGGACCCTCGCCGCCGATCTCCTCCGCGTACACGCGCGCGGTCTCGTAGCGGTGGTGCCCGTCGGCGATCAGCAGCTCGGCGTCCTTGAGCGATTCCTGTACGACCACGATCGAGCCGGGGTCGTCGATCCGCCAGATGCGGTTGACGGTGCCGTCCTCGTCCCGGGACTCGCCCCACGGAGGCTCAGTCGTGCTGGGCTCGAGTGCGGCCCAGGCGCTGCCGCTCGGATCCGAGAAGAGGCTGAAGATCGGGGAGAGGTTTGCCTTCGTCGCGCGCGTCAGCCTGAGGCGATCTTCCTTCGGGCCAGGATGTGTCCGCTCGTGAGGGCGGATCCGTCCCGCGCCGTAGTCCTCGATCCGAACGCGCGCGAGGAATCCGTGTCGCGTGCGCTTCAGACCGTCGGGTCCGGTGTAGTCCTGGATCAGCGCCCAGAGCGCGGGCCGGTCGTCCTGGAGCACGGCACCGTCGGTACGCCAGGCGTCGAGCAGTTCGGCCGCGTGCCGGTAGGGATCGGCGTTCTGCGGCAGGTCGATCCGCACCGCGTTGTAGGGCGAGCTTGCCTCGAGCCGCGCCCGCTGCTCGGCGTCGATCACGTCGTACGGCGGGGCGACCACGTCCTGGAGCCCGCCGGTCTTCTCGAGGTTGTAGTGGAGCGCTCTGATCGGCTCGAGCTTCGCCATGGCGGCGGCGGAGGCTACTCGACTCGCACCGGCGCTCGCCGCGCGGGTGCTCTCTCCCTCTAGACTCGGGTCTCGATTCGGGGCGTGGCGCAGCCTGGTAGCGCGCCGCCTTTGGGTGGCGGAGGTCCCCGGTTCAAATCCGGGCGCCCCGATATTTCAGAGTCGCGACGGGGCCAAGCGCACACGCCCTCCTGCAGGAGGGAGATATCTGGTGGGTCGTAGTCCCTACGCGCCGCCCTGCCCGCGCGCCGTGCCCCGCGGCACCTGCGGAAAGCCTCGCAGCAGCCTGCTGAAGATGCCCTTCAGGTTCTGCTTGCCGTACGGGTGGGACCCGTCGTACATCGTCAGCACGGCGATCGAGACGCGGGCGCAGCCGCGCGCCAGCAGTGCGACCTGGTGGTCGAGCAGGCCGGTGCCGTAGCCCCAGCCGCCCTTGAAGTAGAGCCGCCACCCCCGCGGCGCAACTTCGCCGATTCCCCACCGCTCCCACGGCACGATGCTCGCAAGCAGGTGCATCGAGTACGCGCGGTGAAGCGGAGCGATATAGCGCTCGATGTGCAGGAAGAACTTTGTCTGATCGCGCGCTGTGATGTTGGTCTCGCCCCATACCGGGTTGGTGGCGAAGTGGGTCATTCCCACGCGGGCCGCCAGTGCCTGCAGCGCGCCCTGGCCGACCGTGTCGAAAACCTGCTGCGCGGCGTTGTTGTCGGACTGGGTGATCATCGGGTCGAGCAGCGACTTGTCATAGCCGTTCAGGGGCCGGCGCGCGACCGAGGGCTGATCGACGTAGGCGACCATCAGCATCGCCTTGACCACGCTCGCCGACCACTCGACGTGATCGGGGCGGTAGCCCCAGAAGTGGCTGTCCGTGCGAACGGCGAACGCGATGTCTCCCGTCCGGCTGCGCGCGTAGCGGATCGCGGTGGCCATGTGCGGTTTCCAGAGCTCGCCGAGCGGCCTGCCGATGCCTGGCACCAGGCAACGCGTCCGGACTGGGTGCCGGCCGGCGGCCCGCCCTTCGGAGACCTGCGTGAGCCCCCAGCACGAAGCGGCTGCCGCGACGAGGAGCAGCGCCACCCCTGGTGATCGGAGCCGATCGGCGAACACGTTGCTCGTTTGCATTAAAGCCCTGCGTCGACTCGCTTGCGAATACGGTACGACGGCACGCGAACCCGATCGCGCAGGCCATGGACGGTTTCCTGGAAGCAGAGGACCACGAACGCATCAGCGTCGGTGCTGGTCCCGATGCGGCGTTCGCCGCCTGCATCGCGACGCTGAAGAGCCTCAGCAAGGTCAAGGACAACGAGATTCAGCAGGAACCGAGGCAAGTCACCGGGCGGATCCGCATGAGAGGACTGGCGTTCGCGCGGGTGACGGTCACCGTTGAGTCGGCCGACGGTGACTCGTCGTCGGTCGTTGACGTGACCGGGGCCTGTCAGGAGAGCGTGCCCTCGCGCCACTACGCCCGGAAGGCTGTCGCGCGCTTCCTGCAAGCACTCGAAGTCGCCTAGGTCAGCCGTAACCTCGGGGGTACGCTGAGTACCCTCTCGTGGCCTGATCAAGGCCCCCGTAGCTCAGAGGACAGAGCACCGGACTTCTAATCCGATGGTCGCAGGTTCGAATCCTGCCGGGGGCGTAGGAAAGATGCCGGAATACAACGGGTTTCGAGCTGGGGGATGAGTTCGCGGACTCCTGATATGTCCCGAATCTGTCCTCGCGTGAGCGCTGCCTTGTAGGTCGTCCTCACCGGTCAATTCCTCCCGTCGCCGGGGGACAGCTGACAACGCCGAAGTCGGGGAAGGTCCGAGCCGTGCCGATGGCGCCCGACGTAGCCTCGGCCCTCGCCGACCGATAGTCCTTGAGCGTCGACGGCCTGCGCGCGACGCAACCGCTGCGGAGCGTTCGTCCGGCGCGCCAGCCAGCGGCGTGATCCAGAGGTCGCCCGAGCGCTCGTCGGCTGTGTGCCGGCGATGACACGAATGTGATCGTCCGAAACACTGCGAGACGTCTTAGGATGTCACCGGGATGAGCGTTGCGCTACCGTCGGGCGGGAGACCCGTCACGGGCGAGGCATGGCTCGTGAAAGGGGGCCATACGTTTCACGGGAGGCTGGAGCTCACTGACGAGCGACTCAGCTTTGTAGTCGACGGCGACCGGAAGGGTGGGGGAGGTGTCGTAACCCGCGGCCGGTTCTCCGACGGGGGCGCCTCATGGCTGGCGAACCAGACCGCGGACCCGACGGCTTCTGAACGCGCCAAGCGGGGAGAAGAGGTCGTGCTGTTCGACATCGAGCGACAGAATGCTGAGGTTAGGTTCGCGGCGCTCGGCCTTGGGATCACGATGCGGGTCAAACTGCCCGACCCCGTCGCCCGACAGCCGATGTGGTGGGTCTTCTACCTCGTTCGCCCTACCCGCGTCGTAGGGGCCGGTGGCGGGCTGTACTACCTCACAGTGCTCCGTCAAGGGCGCCGCGCCTCCGAGCCCTTTCGAAAGGCCCTCAAGTAGCGACGAACCTCGACATAGCCAGGGCCGATCAGTCCGCCACCGGGCCGGGCTCTTTGGCTCGCGGACGGTGAGCATCGAGGAGCGGCGTCATGGACTCCGCTCCTCGATGTCCTGGCCCGGTCCCGGATTGGACCACGCCCCCGGTGTTTCACATTGGGTGATCGGGTGCGTGCAACCGTGATCCGCGGCAAGGCCGTCGACGGCAGCACAACTCTCGGCGTGGGCGGGTGTTGGTTAGGGATCAGAGGGAGGACAGGCCGGCCATGGTTCAGCAAGGAGGATTTGAATCCATAGGATGAAGCTTCGGGCGCGCTTGCCGCGCGTAATCGCGCCAGCCGCCGCCCTCATCGTCGCGGCCGCCGTGCCCGGTATGGCGGCGGCGCGCCCTGGTGGCCAGCGCCCTAATCACCACCACCCGCGTCCGTCTCGGTCGCTGTACGTCTCCACGCGGGGAAGCGACACGGCTCCCTGCACCAGTCAGCGCCCGTGCAAGACGATCGGCCACGCCGTCGCCGTCGCAGTCTCGGGTGAGACGGTGATTGTGAGGCGCGGAACCTACAAGGAGCAGGTGACCGTAAACAAGCGTCTGCAGCTGCTCGGAATGGGCGGTGCGACGATCGACGCCACCGGTCAGCAAAACGGAATCGTGATCAGCGGAGCCCCTAGTGCGCGCTCGACGATTCGTGGGTTCATTGTCCAGAACGCGACGCAGGAAGGCATCCTCGCCATGAACACCGCGTGGCTGACCATCAGCCGCAACCTCGTGCGCCACAACGACCTCGGCGCTGCGGCCGCGCACCCCACCGGTGAATGCGCCCCGCAGGGTCAGGTCCCCGGCGACTGCGGCGAGGGTCTGCACCTCATGACGGTCGCGCACTCCACGGTGCTGGCCAACCGCGTGACGCAAAACACCGGTGGGATCCTGCTGACCGACGAGCTTGGGCCGACCGACCGCAATCTGGTCGCCGGCAACGCGGTGTACGACAACCCGTCCGACTGCGGGATCACGATCGCCGGACACAACGACAAGGCCGTCGTCAACGGGACCTTGCAGCCGAAGGTCGCGGGTATCTATAAGAACACGATTGTCGGCAACGTCAGCGACCGCAACGGCCTGAAGGGCGAGGGCGCGGGCATCCTGCTGGCGACCGCTGGTCCCGGGACCGCCGTGTATTCGAACGTGGTTCGCAGCAATCGCGCGACCGGGAACAACCTTTCCGGCATCACCCTGCACAGCCACGCGTCCGGCGATGACCTCAACGGCAACAAGCTCATCGGCAACTCGCTCCGCGACGACAACGTTGGCGGTGACCCCGACGCCGGTGACACCGAGAGCACGGGGATCCTCATCTTCAGCGCGGCCACCACGCTGAAGGGGACGGTTGTCCGCGGGAACCGGATCGCCGATGTCCACTTCGGCATCTGGACCCAGAACGTGCCGACGATTCCAGCATCGGCCAACCGCTTCGTGAACGTCGCGGTGCCGGTGTTCCAGAAGTAGTTGGCCGGCGGCGGCGGAGCGCCGGCGCGACCGACAGCGGTCCCCGGCCTTCCGCCGCCGCCTATGCGTCCGGCCACGCTGAGCGAATATTCGGGACCTCGGGTCCCGCGGAGTCATTTCGTTTGGCGGTGGTCATCGTGTCCCTGCAGCCGTTGCGACGGCGGAACTTCGTGCTGCTGCGGTGGGGGCGCTCGGGTCAGACGGCGCCGTCCATCAGGCTGGGAGTGTCGGAATTCGTCCAACTCGACACTGAGTCGCGGCATCTCGGGTCATGCTCGCTGAACCGACCGACCGGTCGCCGAAGTCTCCGCCCTCCACTCGGGCTTCAGTCGCAGTTCAGGTGCAGTTTGAAGCCCTCGTGCGACGCGACGAAGCCGAGACGGCCGTAGAAACGATGGGCGTCCGCACGGCGCTTGTCGCTGGTGAGCTGCACCAGGGAGCGGTCGCGACGTCGTGCCTCCTCAATCGCCCACGCGAAGAGAGCGTGGCCGAGACCCTGACCGCGGAGCTCACGACGGATCCGAACTGCCTCGATCTGCGCTCGCCGCGCGCCGCGTCGAGCCAGGTCGGGGATCACGGTCAGTTGAAGCGTCCCGACGACATGCTCGCGAGTGTCCGCGAGGACTACGAGCAGGTGCGCAGGGTCGGCGTCGATGCTCGCGAAAGCGCGCTCATAAGGTGCGAGATCGCCGCCGTCCCGCGTCGCGCCGATCTGGCTGGCTGCTATGAGATCCACGATCGCTGCGATGTCGCCGCGAACGGCGCGTTTGATGGAGTAGGGCGTGTTACGGACCGTGATTTGCGCGATCGCCGCCACCCACCGAGCTTGTCAGCTTCGGCTCGCGTGCACCCTCACGGCCGCTGCTGCTTCCCATGCAAGTGAGGACCCTCGCACCAGCTTCTCCGACGACGACTAGCGGTCCGCAAGGAGCGGCGTAGCGTGGCGCCGGCGGCGTGAGTATCGCGTGGATTCGAGCGCTGCAGGCCTCGATGCCGCGGCCGACGGTGGCATCTAGCTGCCCCGCACGTGCTTGGGACCGCGAGCTGCGTGGCTCGCTGAAGGATCGAGTCTTGATCGACGATTCCGTGCCAACGGGCGATCTTCGCTCTGGTTTGCCGGGCACTCCGGCCGCTTCGACCCAGAGCACCAGGGAGGGCACCTGATCGCCGGGGTCATCGGCCTCTGCGGCGACCCTTGCGGCAATGCTCATCGCCCCCAGCAAAGCCGGTGAAGCATGGCGTCCGACCATCGTTACGACGGCGGCTTCTGTGGTCCTCGTTCGTGTGGCACTCGGCCGGATCAACCGCCGCGAACCCTAAGCGGTTGACATCGAGGTGGTGGCGACCCAGGCGGTGCCGTCGGCCGGGTAGAAGTTGCAGTCGTAGCCGGCGTAATAGATCCGGCCGTCGCCGAACGGCGACGCTTTGATCGTCCGAATCGAGACGAACGCTTGACCCAAGCGGATCGGAGCACCGCGCGCGCCGGATGGCGTCATCGACGGACCGGTCAGACAGCGCAGGTCATATGCCTCCGAGCCGCCCCGGTCGGTGCGCGTCGCGAAGCAGGCGCGCGCGTCGTAGTGGATCGCCCTGAACGCGATCGGCCCGCACTTTCGAGCCGCCGGACACCCTCCGACGTAACCCCATTCGAAGCCGAACAGCTGCCGCTCAGCTCCGGCGAGCTTGAGCGTCTCGAAATTGTTGTAAGCGGCGATCACGTAGCCGATCGACTCCGCGCCGCTCTCCGGCACGGCCGTGCCCTGGCTTGCCAGCATCCGCCGGATGGCGGGGATCGGTGAGAACTCGAGGACTGTAACCAGGCCAGTAACCCCGTGACCGGGGACGGCGCTGGCCGGGGCATCGATCTGGCCGCGCGGTAGACGATCGATGCGATACACCTCGCCGGTGCCCTCGGTCGAGAAGAGGAGGGCCGGCGCCCCGTCGTGGGCCACGCAAGAGAGACCGCGGAGCCCGCTGTTGAACGGGCCCACGGGCGGCGCCTGGTAGACGAGCACCCAGCGCGCGACCCCGGCCGGAAGCGGCCCGTCGTTGCGCCGGTAGAGCTTGGTGTTGATCGAGACGTACAGCGCCCCGCCGCAGTCAGCAAAGCCGGTCACCTTTTGGGTCTTCAGTCCGGGCGAGCCGGGGCGGGAGGCGACCAGCTCGGGATGTGGGTCGAAGATCAGCGTGTGCTTGCTGCGCGACCAGGTCCCGCGCAGGATCCCGGTTGGATCGGCGCCCGCGTACACCGACCACACGCCGCCCGTCTCGTGCACTCCGAACGACCGCACCTCAGCGCCGGCCGGCAAGACGAATGCGTTGCGGCGCGCGAACGACGGCGCCCGGTCCAGTAGCCACTGGATCTCCGAGCGGCCGCCGATGATGGCTTGTGTGATCAGCAGGGCATGGCCGCGGCCGAGTCCCTGATCGGCGGGAATCCGGAACGAGTCGAGCGCCTGCACGCGCAGCGACTGGGTTTGCTCGAACACCACCCACGGACTCCGCGCCGCGCGCTTGACGAGGACCTGGCCATGCGCGCTTAGGCCCGAGTACTGCCACTGGTCGGTGGCGGCGAACAGCCGCCCGTCCTGCGTAGCGAGCGCCATCACCTCGTTGTCGTGAACGACCGAGGAGCGAGGATCGCTGGTCAGCGGCTGCCGAACGGCGGGAATGACGGATCCGCCGACGCCCGGAGCAGCCGTGGCGGTGGCGCCGGCGATCAGCGCAACGGCTGTGATCACGGTCACCGAAATTCGTTTCAGCACGATGCCGCTCATCTGTGGAACTCAGCCCGGAAGACTCTCCACATCGAGCTGTCCGGGTCGCGCCAGGCCCGACTCGTAGGCGAAGATCGCGAGCTGCACCCGATCGCGCAGCGAGAGCTTCTCGAGCAGGTTCCCGACATGCGTCTTGATCGTGCTGCGGCCAAGCAGCAGGGTGCCGGCGATCTCGGCGTTCGTCATGCCTTGCGCAATCAGCCTCAGCACCTCCAGCTCCCGCTCGCTGAGGTCGTCGAGCAGCGCTGCGGTTCGCTCCGCGGGCCGGCCTTGCGCGAACTGCTCGATCAGGCGGCGTGTGACCGAAGGGGCCAGGAGCGCCTCACCGCCGGCCACCACGCGGATCGCGCTTACGAGCTCGGCTGGAGGAAGATCCTTCAGCAGGAAGCCGCTGGCTCCGGCGGCAAGCGCGTTGTAGACGTACTCGTCGAGGTTGAAGGTCGTCAGGATCACCACGCGCGGCTGCGAGTCGCCCGCGGTCAACAGCGTCGTGGCCTCGATCCCGTCCATCTGCGGCATGCGGATGTCCATCAGCACGACGTGGGGTCGCGTGCGAGCGGCGAGGCTCACCGCATGCCGTCCGTCGCCTGCCTCGCCGACCACCTGCATGTCGAGCTGGTCCTCGACGATCATCCGAAAGCCGGCGCGGACGAGCGCCTGGTCATCGGCGAGCAGCACCCTGATGCTCATGCGCAGACTAACCCACCTCGCTCGGGAGCAGCACCGGCTGCCAAGGCCGAGCCGCTCGCCGGCAGTCGCGCGTCGACGACGAACCCGCCGTGCTCACCGGGCCCCGTGGCGAGCGTGCCGCCGGCCAACTCGACCCGCTCACGCATCCCGATCAATCCGTGGCCGCCCGGGTTCGGGGGGCCCAGGCCGCGTCCGCTGTCGGACACGTTCACATGCAGCATCCCGGGCTGATACTCGATCAGCACTGTGGCTTGGGCGCTGGGCGCGTGGTTGATCACGTTCGTCAGCGCCTCCTGCAGCACGCGAAACGCGCAGAGGTCGACGACCGCGTCGAGCGGCACACAGTCGCCGCACACCTCGACGCTCACGCGGAGGCCAGCACTGCGGGCACTCGCAACCAGCTCGTCGACCTCGGAGATCGACGGCCGCGGACGCAGGGGCGAATGTACGGCGGCCGGGTCGTCGGCTGCGCGCAGCACGCCGAGCAACGACCGCAGCTCGCCGAGTGTGCTGCGCGCGGTGCGCTCGATCACCCCCAACGCGTCAAGCGCTCGCTCCGGCCGTGAACGTGCGGTGCTATGCGCCGCCGCAGCCTGCACCGCGATAACGCTCACGTGATGCGTAACAACGTCGTGCAACTCACGGGCGATCCGGATCCGCTCGCGTTCGGCTGCGCGCCGCGCATGCTCGTCTCGCTCGAACTCGAGCCGCCTCGCGCGGTCCTCAAGCTCAGCCAGGTAGGCGTGGCGGGTCCGCGCCGCTTCGCCGAGGACCCAGGCGCCGGCAGCGCCGAACAGCACCGCCGCGGTCAGGTGCGGCGTGATCCTCGCCCGGTCCGTGAGTAGCAGCGCTGTAAACGCGGCTACGCTGGCGGCGCCCGTCGCGGCGCCGCTGATCGCTCGCAGCCTCGGGCCGCCGTAGCGGGCGGCGGCGTACAGCCCGAACAGGACCCCGACGTTGCTCGGCACCGACCTGCCGACTGCCACTGAGACCGCGAGTGCGCCGAGCAGCAGGCTCAGCACGATTGCTGGATGCCGGCGGCGCCACATCAGGGGCACGGTCGCGAACGGCAACACCGCGAGACTGATGACGAGCTGTCCGTTTGCGGCCGCCTTGACGACAGCCGGCAACGCAAGACCGACAGTGGTCAGCAGAACCAGCCAGTCAACCTGTCGCTTGGACAGCCATGTGGAAGTCCGAACGCCGATGGACGATCCGCGGTCCTCGTGCACGGCCACACGATAGAAGCTCGGGTGTCCGCTCCGCATCAGCCTCGCGGCCGATTACACGCCGGCGCAACTCCACCCCGGGGCGGAGGGTTAAAGGTCCCGGTGGGCGATGACGGTAGCGCCGCGCGCACTTATTGTGCCGGGCGGTTTAGGAAGCGTGAGGAGGCACACGAGCGCGATGAGAAAGCTCACGATCTGGATGTTTGGTCTGGCCACGGCCACCGCTGTGGTGGTCTCGATCGCTGCCCTCGGCAGCACCGCCCCGTCCACACCGATTCCGTTCATGCCCGCGGCGGCCAGCGCGCGAGCGCAGATGATCGCGGCAGGCGGCATCCACAAGATCAAGCACGTCGTGATCATCATGCAGGAGAACCGCTCGTTTGATAGTTACTTCGGGACCTTCCCGGGGGCGAACGGAATCCCCTCCCGGAACGGCACGCCGACGGTCTGCTCGCCGGATCCGAGCACCGGCAAGTGCGTCAAGCCATACCACGACGCCTCCGATGTCAACGGCGGTGGCCCCCACAACCAGAAAGCGGCGGACTACGACATCGCCGACGGCAAGATGAACGGATTCCAGGCGGCGGCTCGTGTCGGGGCGAAGGGTTGCGGGCCCAACGCGAACAAGGACAACCCGAACTGCAGCCAGATGGCGACTCCCGACGCGATGGGATATCACGACGCGCGGGAGATCCCGAACTACTGGCAGTACGCCCAGCACTACGTGCTCGATGACCGGATGTTCGAGCCTAACCGGTCGTGGAGCTTCGCCGCCCATCTCTACATGGTCTCGGGCTGGTCGGCGTTGTGCACCAAGCTCGGCGATCCATCCAGCTGCCGCAGCAACATCGACCACCCGGCCGGCAGCAAGCAGCTCAACCATGCGGTGTTCCTCCCTACCCACCTGTACCCGCAGGTCCACTTCGATTACACCGACCTCACGTACCTTCTGCACAAAGCCGGGGTGAGCTGGGGCTACTACATCGAGTCGGGCTTGGAGGCGGACTGCCCGGACGACCAGATGACCTGCCCGCCGCAACCACAGAGCGAACATGGGCTGGTGACATTCGTGCCCGACATCTGGAACCCGCTGCCCGAGTTCACGACGGTCAACCAGGACAGCCAGACCGGCAACGTGCAGAACGTCTCGAACTTCTACACCCAGGCGCGCCGCGGCACGCTCCCGGCGGTGTCGTGGGTCGTGCCGAACCAAGCCGACTCCGAGCACGCTCCGGGCAGGGTCTCCGCGGGGCAGGCGTACGTGACCGGCCTGATCAACACGATCATGAAAGGTCCGGACTGGGACAGCACCGCGATCTTCCTCTCCTGGGACGACTGGGGCGGGTTCTACGACCACGTCAATCCGCCGACCGTCGACTCATACGGCTACGGGCTGCGCGTGCCGGCGCTCGTCATCAGCCCGTACGCGAAGCAGGGCTGCATCGACGGCCAGACGCTCTCGCATGACGCATACATGAAGTTCATCGAGGACGACTTCCTTGGCGGGCAGCGGATCAACCCGCGGACCGACGGCAGACCCGACCCGCGCCCGGACGTCCGCGAGTCGGCCAGCATCCTGGGCAACCTCGCCACCGACTTCGACTTCAACCAGCGACCGCGCCCCCCAATGCTGCTTCCGCTTCACCCCAAGCCGGGTCCCGCCTCGACGATGGGCTCGCGGGCGCCATCGTCCGGCTGCGGGTCCGATCTAGCGCTGCGTGCGCCGCGCACGGTTCATGCCGGCAAGCGCACCCGACTGCAGTTCAACGCGTTCGTGCCGGCGCAGCCGGGGGGCCATCGCCACGACAAGCCCGTGCCGGGTGTTCTGATCGCGTTCGCCGGCCACCGCGTCCGCACCGGCCGGGACGGCACCGCGGCCCTCATGGTGACGCTGCGCAGCCCCGGCACCTTCGACGCGGTCGCGACGTGGTCGGGGCTCGACGCGACCGCGAAGGTGCGCGTGATCCGGTGAGGCGTGCGCACCGCGCGCTCGCGTTCGCGTGCTTGGTGGGGCTGGCCGGGATGGCGCCCGCCACTGGGTACGGAGCGTCGGGCGCGCCTACGACAGGCCCGGCAGTGGCGGTCGGCAAGGACCCGCTGCCAGGGCATCAATGCCCTCGGGTGCACCTGCAATATGGGCCACCCGGCGATAACAGCGCCGACGCCCGGGCCGCCCGGGACCCCTTGTTTCGCCGCATCCTGGTCCCCGGGATCACCGACAACGACAATGGCGGCCCGCACGGTGCGCTGGTGGGACTGGCGGACTTCAACCACGACGGCCGCACCGACATCCTCGTGATGCGGACCAACCAGCTCGAGCTGTTCCTCAACCAGGGGTGCTGGCGCTTCACCGCGCATCAACTCCACATCACCGGTCCCCGGTACGACGGCACCGGCAACACCCCCGCCGGCAACGAGGGTCTCGCGTTCGGGGACTTCAACGGCGACGGGAACCTCGACATCTACATCACTCGGAGCCGCACCGGCGACAGTCTCCTGCTCAGCCGCGGCCGCTACGACAGGTTCTCCGATCAGGCTGCGCCGATGGGCGTCGCGAACCTCGGCACCTATGCGCGAGGAATCTCGATCGGAGACGTCAATGGGGATGGCTATGTGGACATCGGGGTCGGCGCGGACCAGATCGGCAGCACGAGAGACGGCGTCCCCTACCAGCGTCTGTACGTGTACGACCCGTGGACGCGCCGCTTCAATGACGCCGGCGGCACCAGCGCCGTGCCGGGCTTCGGTGGCGCGCCGGACTGCAACCCGGCGCACGACCGGGACAGCCCCGGAATCCTCCTGCGCGACCTCGCCGGCAACGGGCGGCTCGATCTGGTTCAGGGCTACCACGACGATATGGGTCGCACCAGCGCGTCCGCGCCGTGCACGACCGGGGAGCGCAAATTCGGGATCTACACCTGGCGCAACGCCTCGGCTGGCGGCCGGACCCAGTACCGGCAGATCCGGCCGGGTTCAAACGGCCTCGGCGGCGTGGGACAGATGCGCTACGACCCCGCGATCCAGGACTACGTGACGATCACCCACGGGCTCGGGCTGTCGTACATCACCGCGTTTGACGCGTTCAACACCGGACGCCTGGACCTCATCGCGGTCGGGCCCACCGATGCGTTCTTCCACGTCAACTCCGACCAGATCGCCGGGAAGTTCTTCGCCAACCACGGGAACCTCCGCTTCCAGGACGAGACCCATCAGGCGGGGCTCGAAGCGCTGAACTGGACCTACTCGAAGTTCGCCGGCTTCTACGAGTCGAAGCTCGCCGCGGACCCGCTGTTGAACTTCGTCTGCGACGCATGGTCCAATCGCAAGCCCGAATGCCAGAAGACGCCGTTCGGAGGCCTCCAGCAGTACGGATCGTCGGTGCTGGCCGGCGATTTCAACAACGACGGCTGCATCGACCTGATCGAGTCCGACCGCCACGAGAGCGAGACCAACTACGGGTTCCTTCGCAACACGCTGTTCATGAACGACTGCCATGGCCACTTCCACCCCGTCACGACCTACGTGTCCGGCCTCGACACCAACAGCGAGACGCTCGAGGCGGCCGACCTCACCGGCAACGGCCTGCTGGACCTCGTGGCGGGCGTGCAACCGTCGAACACGTTCAACGGCGGCACTCAGTTCCTGCCCGCGGACCGGAGCTACACCAAGATCTACATGAACACCGGCGCCCTTGGCGGCTGGAGCAATCACTGGCTGGAGCTGCAGCTCTCAGGCAAGCCGGAGCGGGAGCTGATCGGCTCCCAGCTGTATCTGTACGGCGCCGCCGACCACCGGCTGCTCGGCCGACGCGATCTGTTTACGACCGACGAGTACAAGACCGCGCACGACCTGATCGCCCACTGGGGGCTCGCGCACCTAGACCGGGTCTACCTTCGCGTGAGGCTGCCCGACGACCACTGGCGCCGCTTCGCGATCCCCTGCATCAACCAGCGCCTCACGCTCGACGTCGCAACCGGACGCGTGTCGGGCTGCGGCCCGCTCCGGATCAGCGCGAGGCCAACGCTGCTCCACGCCGGCCGTCGCCAGCGCGTCCGGATAACGGTCGAACAGCCGGCCGCGCCTTGGATCGCTGGAAGTGCGAGGCCGATCCCGATCGCCGGCGCGACCGTCTCGATCGGTGCGCGACGCGTGCTCACAAACGCCCAGGGCGAGGCGACTGTCTCGATCCTCGTCCGCCAGCCCGGACCGCTCACCATGCATGTTTCGGTTCCAGGGCTGCCGACGACCGCACTCAGGCTTCGTGCGACCGCGCCGGCGTGATCGCCCGCGGCGGCGCCTGAGGGGTCCGCGGGAAGGGAGGGAGGCGGCGCTCACAAACCCTTGCCCGTCCGTGGGGTGGACGTATCTCGCGAGGAGCGGCACGAGTACCCGCGCGTTGGGCTGCCGAGCCGGGTGACCGGATCCCAGCCGCGTTTCGCCGGGTAGCCGGCGATCGTCGTTGGCGGAAAGACAACTATGTCGTTGCCGGTGGTGATGTCGTGGAAGGCCCGGTGGTACTCGGTGGCCGAGGCCGATATGGCCGAACGGAAGCGTGCACCGCCGCAACCCACGGCGCCGAGATGCTCGTCGCAAACGGAAAGCGAGACTGACAGGCGATTTACCCCGAACGCCGTGGCTCGTCGTCCGTTGCCGAAGGACCGAGCGTACGCTCGGGGCTGGCGGGTGCCGCGACTCGTAGATCTGCTGTAAATGTTCGGCTATGAACGACAAGATCAATCTTGCTGCGAAGCTGGCGCTGCTTGAGAGCCCTTATGAGCCGGGCATCGTCGGTTTCCTCAACGACTACAAGCTCCAGGTCGTCAAGGTCAAGGGGCCGTTCGTGTGGCACAAGCACGACGAGACTGATGACTTCTTTCTGGTGATCAGCGGGCGGCTCACGATCCATTTGCGCGATCGCGACATCGAGCTCGACCCCGGCGAGATCTTCGTCGTGCCGCGCGGCGTCGAGCACTGCCCCGACGCTCAAGAAGAGACCGAGGTGCTCCTCATCGAGCCGAAGGAAACCCTCAACACGGGCGATGCCGGCGGTCCCATGACTGCGGAGCCACGGTTGCTCTAGCGACCCCGCACGTGCAGCGCCGCCGGGCGGCCGGGCCTGGCACGGAGTCCGCGGACCCGGTGCTCTGCGGTCAATTAGGCCACCCGGGACCAGAGACGAGCAAGCAAGTTCTGCGACCGGCGGCATGAACGCTGCGGTTCTTTTGCTTCGCACGCTGCCTGTGTAGGCCCGCGTCGGGGCGATGGACCTGGCGCCCTCGCGATTTCGCCCATTTGAAAAGTGTCATTGCTGCGGCTCTAGGCGTAGCTGCCTGCGCGATGTGGGCGCTGTCTTGCGTTTGCGGCTTGCAGTATCTTTGTGCTGAGGCTTCGTCGGCCGATGGTTGGCTGTTGACGTGCTGGGGGGCGATTCTTAGGAACGGGTGTTAGGTGTTCGGGCACAGGGAGCGGCTTAGGCGCCGAAGCGCAGAGACAACGCGGCCATCGCCGCTTCGCTCGGTGGGGTCGCTTCCGGCCGTTGGGCTGGCGGTCGGGTCGGGACGGTCGCCGGCATCCTCGGGTTGCTCCGGTGCGACGCGGTGCTCGCCGTCGGGGGCTACGACCCGGCGATGGCGACGGAGGACATCGAGCTGACGTGGCGCCTATCGATGGCCGGCTGGGAGACGGGCTTCGAGCCGTATGCGCTCGTCGGTATGGAGGTACCGGTCGCGATGCGCGGGCTGTGGGCCCAACGGCGCCGGTGGGCTCGCGGTCAGGGCGAGGTGGTCCGTGGGGGATCGCGATCGCGGTGATCGCCTCGATCCAGCTCGCCGTTGCGCTCGCGCTACAGGCCCGTTACGACCGCTCCTCGCGGCGCACGCC
Organism: uncultured Solirubrobacterales bacterium; assembly: GCA_963824755.1. Classification (GTDB taxonomy): domain Bacteria; phylum Actinomycetota; class Thermoleophilia; order Solirubrobacterales; family Solirubrobacteraceae; genus Palsa-465. The sequence goes on from CAWGQT010000037.1 coordinate 390,628, forward strand.
GCTGCTCGGGCCGCTCTACCCGCTGGCGTACAGGGCGCTCAACGCCGCCGCTGCGATCCACTCCGGGCTGCGCAGCCTGGCGCGTAGGGCGACCGCCCAGCGCGTCGTCTGGAACATCCCTCGCGAACATGTCCGCGGCGGCGATACCCCAAAGCTACCCGAGGCCCCGGCCGCGCCCGCAGCCGCGGCCGCGGGCGCCGTGCCCCTTGCGGAAGCCGCGCCTGGTCCGGCCGCCGCTCCGGCACCCGAGGTCGCCCGCTAGCTGCGCGCCATCATCCGTTTGCTGACGGGCAGGACGAGCCACCGCGGCATCCTGCGGCTGGGCCCGAACGCAGCACGCACCTGCGGACCTCCCGGAATCACCGAGATCTTGCCTTGGTCAGCCCCGCGCAACGCGTCGCGTGCGACTCGCTCTGCCGAGCAGAACGTGAACTTCGGAAGCCTCTCCGCGAAGTAACCGGCGTCACTGGTCTCCTGGAAGCCGGTGGGGACCGGCCCCGGACACACCGCGGTGACGGTCACCCCGTGCTCCTTGACCTCCGCGTGGACGCTCTCGGAGAGCAACAACCCGTACGCCTTTGCCGCCGCATAGCCGGCGTTGTAGGGCAGCGGCTGAAAGCCCGCCGTCGAGGACATGTTGATGATCGCGCCCCGCCGGCGCTCGACCATCCCTGGCAGGTAGCGGGCCATCAGATCGACGACCGCCACCACCAGCACCTGGACCTGCAGCAACTCGTTCTCGCGGCCGGACTCGACGAACGGGCTGTACACGCCGAAGCCGGCGTTGTTGACGAGTACGTCGACGTTTGCGCCGAGCTCCTCGATCCGCCTGGCCAGACGGTCCCGATCGGCCTCGAGTGCGAGGTCGGCGGCGATCGGTACCGCGCGCTCAGCTCCCCCGAGCTCCTCCGCCAGCGCCTGCAGACGCTCCTCGCGGCGGGCCACCAGTGCGACCCGGTGTCCCCGCTCAGAGAGCTGACGCGCGAACTGCTCTCCGATCCCCGATGAGGCGCCCGTGACGAGCGCGATCGAGTCCGATGCCGGTTCGGGAAGGCTCATCTAGACCACCGTCCGTTCTGCTCGCTGTGCACCTTCAAGCTACCTCCTGTGTCGATAGAGGCGCGAATCCTTTCGATCGCCACCGCCACCGGTCAAGCGTGAACGGTCACAGCCGCCGCCGGCGACCGCTTGTCCGCTGATAGATTCAAAGCATCCACGGTGGGCGTAGCTCAGCTGGTAGAGCTCCTGGTTGTGGTCCAGGCGGTCGTGGGTTCGAGTCCCATCGCTCACCCCTCGTGAACCACCTGCTAATCGAGGGTTTCGGCCACAGCGTTGAAGCTCTCTGGCGAGCCGTCGGGTACCAACCGGTACCAATCTCGAAGGCCGGAGTGTCCGATGGCCTATCCACTCCTGCAGCGTACGCATCGGCACGCCCTGCGCGGCCATATGCCGTAGATCGTGGAACCGCGCCGCCAGCGCGGCCTAGAGCAGCCTTAAAGCGCTTGAGCAGGCGGGAACGGTCCAACGGTCGCCCAGTGTGCGGATGGGCGAAGACGAGATCCTCGTCGGCCGTATACGCCAAGCACGGGTACTGGCGGTCCAGTTCGCCGGCAAGGACGTCTGCGAGCGGGATGCTGCGCGTGGATCGCTTCGACTTCGGCGTTCCGAACTCGCCTCGCACAAAGTTGCGGCGCACCCTCACGCGCTGGGAGAGCCAGTCAACGTCCATCCATCGCAGAGCGATCAGCTCGTGATGAGCCGTTTGCCAGCCAGCTCGACGGTGATGCGCTCCGCCACGGGGCTGCGACTCCGGGCGGCCGTCGAGCGGGAAGGTCGGCAAGCTCGCGGGCTGGTCGGTGCCAAAGCTCTGGCCGGCGACGTAACGGTTTGTGACAGGCACGTCGTGGTTCTTCCTGTTCGTGAACGCTAGGCGCGTTCGAGGTTCGGGATGTGGTAGTGCGGTGCGCTCGCCATCGCGGCGAGCAGATGGCCGTGGGCGGCGGCGGCATCACGGGGCGGCCCTGGAGGCGGCGGCTTCGGTCCTCCGTCGAGTCCGGATGGCCGGGGTTGTGACGCTTCACCCGTTCGAGTGGCGGCTCGCTGGTCCGGGTGAGCGCGGGGAATAGCTCCGACGGCTCGCAGCGCGGCCTCGTGCTGTGGCGTCATCGGTCGGTCCTCCAGTCAAGGTTGCGGTACCGCTCGCTCTGCTCCCACTGGTGAGCGAACGCAGGGCCAAGCTCGGCGGCTTCCTGGTCGCCGGCCAGGCTCCGGCGCTGGACTTCGGTGTTCGGAGATTTCATCAGGCGACGAAATCCCGGCAGGCGGCCGGGTCTTACACCGCCACGGGGTGCGCGGTTCAGCTCTAGGTGCTCGTGCTTCACCAGCTCGTGCTCGACGTGGATCGCGTCGCCCAGCTCCCGCGCAGGTGCTCGTGGCGAAGTGCTCGTCCAGACAATGACCTCCTCTGGTGCGCAACCCCTGTCCGCCCGCCGACGTTGGTGTCGGTGTGGAAACGACGCACTGGAGGCACTACATGGGAAGACTCGTCGGTACCTCATCCCGCTGGCGTTCGTCGCGCTGGGAGGGGCCGCGTACGCGGCAGCAGCACCAAGCAGACCGAGTAACGCCTTCTATTCCTTCAGCGCCAAGTCTGGCGGGGCATCGGTCAAAGTGCCCCCTGGGGCTTACGTCATAACCGCCGGCTGCACCGCTGAGCAGTACGAGCGCCAAATCACCTCGCCCCCCGCGTTCGGGGCGGCGACGTTGTTTCTCACCACGACGAACAACCTGCCTACCTACGAGTACGCATTCGCTCAAACGTCGTCGTCGGTGCCGAATATGGGTATCGACGGTAACTCACCGGGTGGTCCTGGTCCCGGCTCCGGTACCGCGAGCCTGTCCGTCTCCGCTGGACGCAACCTTCCGGCCGAGGGCAGGATCTATGCGGTATGTGGCGAGGACTCGGGGGGATTCGGCTTTGGTGGGAGCCGGGAGCCCGTGTCGACAGGCGACACGTACATCACGGCAATCCGGGTGGGAACCCTTCACAAGTAGGGGTTATGGGAGCGGCCCCGGGTGCCGCTCCTGACAGCCCATGTGATTACGGGTGAGTGCGGCGGACGGACGCACGGCGCGTGGTTGCACCGGGCGGCTGGTCTCACCGCGTGGACAAGGTCGAGCGCGATCACGAGGGTGGCGACGTACCCGGCCGTCTCGACCAGTGCATCATCGCGCGCCGCCCCGGGGCGACGGCTGGATCACGTCCAGTCGCATGCGCTGGCGATGCTGGGAGCAGAGATTCGTCGGCCGCGCATGCCACGTCTCAGAGCCGTAACGCTCAGGTCGAGGAAGCGAACGGCGCGGACATCAGCACGGCGCAGCGCGGCCTTGACCCGCTTGAGCAGCTTCGAGCGGTCGATCGGCTTGCCGGTCTCCGGGTGCGCGAACACGAGGTCGTCACCGCGCCTCCACGGCGAGTCCTGGAACAGCAGCTCGAGCTCGGCGGCGACCCGGGTCAAGCGCGCGATCGTGCCGGCGTCGCCGACCTCCAAACCACGTGCAGGAGGTACAGCATCGCAATCAGCAGTGCGGGGGCCAGCGTGAGGCTGGGGATGACGTCGCCATGGCCGATACCCGATGAGCCGATCGCAACAACCATCGTGATCGCGAGCAGGACAGCGGCGGGCACGATGCAGCGGCGGAACATCAGCAGCGTCCCTCCAACGATCTCGACAGCCCCGGCAAAGATCTCGAGCGCGGATGGCCAAGGCAGGCCAAAGCTCCGGAACGCGTGCAGCTCCCAGTGATGGAAGACGAACTTCACCAAGCCGGCGAAGACGAAGATGACCCCGGTCAGCACCGCCACTCGCGTTGCTGCACGGTTGCGGCGCACGAGCGCATCAGGGTAGGAGATGGCGAGACGCGTGATTGACGCCGCAGTCATGGCCAGCCAGTCGCGGGGCCATGGCTGAGCGAACTCACAGATCCAATAGTTCCACCCGTCCGGCGCGATCGCCACCGCTGCGCGCCAACCGTCTGCATCCACCCCCCGACGTTGCTCACGAACTGCGCCGACGCCATCCTGGCGAAATCCGGTGATCGAAACGGCGCCCACACCGACGAGCCTGCGACCTGCGACCCAACTCCGCGACGGGGCTCGTCGCCGGACGGCGTCATCGCCGCAAATTATCCGCGCGCCACCGCGACTTCATGAATGAATCCCAGCGCGATTTGGTGCTCGTCTATCAGCGTGCGGCGAGGTGGGCGTGGACGAGCTGTACGGCCCACGCTCCCTCGCCGACGGCGGTGGCACAACGCTTGGTTGAGCCGGAGCGCACGTCACCCGCCGCGAGGATGCCCGGCACCGACGTTTCGAGGAGTTTCTCGCCGTTGGCCGCGGAGCCGGTCAGGATGAAGCCATGCTCGTCGCGCTCGACGGTGTCGCCGAGCCATTCGGTGCACGGCATAGCGCCGAGGAAGAGGAACAGATAGGAGAACCGCAGGCGCTCGCCGCCTTTGAGCGTGACCGCCTCGAGTTGCCCGTCGGTGCCATGGAGGGCGGCGATCTCGCTGCGGTCGCGTACGGCCACCCCGTAGCGCTCGAGCTCGCGCACCAGGTAGTCGGACATTGTCTCGCGCAGGTCCGTGCGTCGATGCAGCAGCGTCACCAGCGCGCCCCCGCGAGTGAGCCAGACCGCGGCCTGTCCGGCTGAGTTCCCGCCGCCTACCACGGCCACGCGCTCGGCGCCGCAGAGCTGGGCCTCGGGCGGCCCGGCGGCGTAGAAGACGCTGATCCCCTCGTACTCGGGCAGGCCATCGACGGGTAGCCGCCGGTACTGAGCGCCAGTCGCCAAGAGCACGGCACGCGCGGCGATCTCGTGATCCTCGTCCAGCCGCACGACGTGGCGTCCGTTGCCGGGCTCGAGCGACAGCGCGCGGTATGGCGTCGCGAAGCGCGCGTTGAACTTTCGCGCCTGGGTGACGGCGCGGCTGGTCAGCTCGTTGCCCGTGATACCGGCCGGGAAGCCGAGGTAGTTCTCGATCCGCCGTGACATGCCCGCTTGTCCGCCGAGTCCGGTCCCGTCGACCACCAGCGTCTCGAGGCCTTCCGAGGCGCCGTAGACGGCTGCGCCCAAGCCGGCGGGGCCGGCGCCGACCACGAGCAGGTCGACCTCTTCCCGGGCGCCGAGCTCGAGGCCTATCCCTAGCGCGCGCGAGACCTGCCCGGCAGAAGGGTGATGGAGCTCGGCGCCGCCCGGAAGCCTGACCAGCGGCAGGCTCGCCTCGTCGAGCTCTGCGACGAGGGCCACCGCGGCCGAATCGTGGTCGGGGTCACGCCAGCTGAACGGCAAGCGGTTGCTGCGGGCGAAGTCGACTAACTGCATCGTGGCGCTCGATGAGTGCGGACCTACGATCTCGAGGCCGATGCCGCGGACCGCTTGTAGTGCTTCACGCCGGGAGATGAAGGCCGCCAGCACGAGATCGCTGAGCGCCGGGTCCTCGAACAGCATCGACCGCAGCGTCTCGCGCTCCACGGCGATGTAGCGCAGCGGCTCGGTCACGATCGCGGTGAGGAACACGGTCTGTCCGGACAGGAGATTGAGCTCACCGAGAAAACCCGAAGCTCCGTGGCGCACGATCTCGTTGCCGACCGCGTCACGGATCGCCACCTCGCCGTCGCAGATCGCGATGAACGGGTAGCGCCGATCGCCGACCTCATACAGCGCTTCTCCGACGTCAGCGGTCCGCTCGTCGCCGACCTCGGCCAGCGCCGCCAGCTGAGACGCGGACAACGTTGGACTCAATGTCGCCGCAGCCGTCGAACTCGTGAGCTCTGCCATGGAATGAGCTTAGCCACCGACCGTCGACGCGCCCCTGCTGCCTACGACTGCCGCAGCGAGGCGCACTATCGGCGCTCGTGAGCTGCGAGACGGTCAGCCGGCGAGCATCGGCGACGGCGGGATGCGGGTTTGTCCGTGGATGCCCTCGATCACCATCGCGACGTCATCGATGTAGCACCAGCTCCATTCCTCGCCCGGCTCGAGCGAGCGGATGAGCGGATGGCCGCTCGAGTGAAAGTGGGCGGTGGCGTGCCGGTTGGGCGAGTCGTCGCAGCACCCCACATGCCCGCATTCCAGGCAGATGCGCAGGTGTAGCCAGACGCCGCCCTCCCGCAGGCACTCCTCGCACCCATCGACGCTTTCAGGTAGCTCGAGCACGGTGATGGTGTCGAGATGCGTGCAGCTGCTCATTTGCCGTCTCCGTTTCTGCCGGGGTGGAAGGGCGAGGTCAGCGCGTCAGAGCTCACTCCATGGCAAGCAAATGTACGGGGTCGGTCGGCAAGGTCAGGACAAGTTGGGCGATCAGCGGCGCGGGACTGTGATAATCGCGGACAGATGACCGTCGAGGCTGCGGCCACCCCCTACGCTGGCCGGACGGCGTGGGCGAGGAACCTCGCGGCGCCCGTCCGGGACTTCCTCGCCACCGAGACCGGTGGCGCAGTCGCGCTTCTGGCGGCCGCGATCGCGGCGCTGGTCTGGGCCAACTCGCCGTGGTCGCACACCTACGAGAAGGTGTGGACGACGACCCTGGCGATCACGATCGGCCACCACGGGATCTCGGCGGATCTGCGCACGTGGGTCAACGAGGGGCTGATGACGCTGTTCTTCCTCGTGGTCGGGCTGGAGGCAAAGCGCGAGCTCGACCTCGGCGAGCTGCGCGAGCGCAGCCGCCTCGCCGTCCCCGTGTTTGGCGCGATCGGCGGCGTGCTCGTGCCGGTCGCGATCTACCTGGCGTTCAACGGTGGCCGTGCGGGCGCGCACGGCTGGGGGGCCGCGATGTCGACCGACACCGCGTTCGCGCTCGGCGTGACCGCGCTGCTCACGCCGCGGGCGGCGACGCGCCTGCGGGTGTTCCTGCTGACGCTGGCGGTCGTCGACGACCTGCTGGCGCTGGTCGTGATTGCGACCGTTTACACCAAGCACGTGTCGATCCCGGCGCTCGCGGTCGCGATCGGCCTGTTCGGCGTGCTGATCGCGCTGCGCTTCTTGCCGGTCGGCCGCCGCGCCGCGTCGATCGTGGTCGGCGTCGGCGTCTGGGTGGCGATGTTCAAGTCCGGCATCGACCCGGTGATCTCGGGTCTCGCCGTCGGGCTGGCGACGAGCGCGTACCCGCCCTCCCGCGAGGACCTGGAACGTGCAACGGCGCTGACCCGCTCGTTTCGCGAGCAGCCGACGCCGGCGCTGGCCCGCTCGGCGCAGCAGAGCCTGCTGTCGGCGATCTCGGCCAACGAGCGCATGCAGTACGACCTGCACCCCTGGACCAGCTACGTGATCGTGCCGCTGTTCGCGCTCGCCAACGCCGGCATCCACATCACGAGCAAGCTGCTCGGAGACGCGATCACCTCCCCGATCACGCTCGGGATCGCGCTCGGCTACGTGATCGGCAAGCCGATCGGGATTGCGGGCGGCTCGTGGCTGTCGACGCGTCCGGCCGTGCGCGGACCGCGGTCGCCGCTCAGCGGCCCCTTGCTGGTGGCCGGCGGCGCCTGCGCCGGCATCGGCTTCACGGTCTCGTTGCTGATTTCGAGCCTGGCGTTCAGCGGCGAGGATCTCGACAAGGCGCGTCTCGGTACGCTCGCCTCGGTCGTGCTCGCGCCGATCGTCGCGTGGCTCGTCCTGCGGCTCGTCCGGCGGCTTCCTCAGAGGGTGCGCGCTCGGCAGATCAGCCAGACCGCCGAGGATCTTCTCGATCTTGCTGAGGACGTCGACCCAGAGCGCGATCACATCCGCGGGTCCGACGATGCGCTGGTGACACTGATCGAGTACGGCGACTTCGAGTGCCCCTACTGCGGGCAGGCCGAGCAGGTCCTCCGCGAGCTTTTCTCCTCGGTGGGATCCGACCTGCGATATGTGTGGCGTCACCTGCCGCTCAACGACGTCCATCCGTTCGCGCAGCTCGCCGCCGAGGCCTCCGAGGCGGCTGCCGCGCAGGGCAAGTTCTGGGACATGCACGACACGCTGCTGAACGCCCAGGACGCGCTCGCGCCGGAGGACCTCGAGCGCTATGCCGAGGATCTCGGGCTCGATGTCGAGCGCTTCGCCGACGACCTTCGGACCCGAAAGCACATGCGGAGGGTCAGCGAGGACGTCGCGAGCGCCGACGAGAGCGGCGTGTCGGGCACGCCGACGTTCTTCATCAACGGCCGGCGCCACTACGGCGTCTACGACATCGACACGCTGACCGAAGCTGTCCGCGCCGCGAAGAATCGCGCCAAGCTGACGCAGCAGCCGCTCGCCACGGCGCCGGCCTAGCCGACGCCGTGCGCGACGCACAGCTGCTGCAGCCGCTCCATCGCATCCGCGGCTCGGTGCGGCAGCGCGTCCAGCGCCTCGGCCGCGACCCGCAGATCTCCGATCGTCACATCTCGCGCCTCCAGCGCGAAGCGCCCCAGCCAGCGCACGGCCGCTCGCTCGTAGCGCTGCGGGTCACCGCCGCGCAGCACGAGGCAGATCCGCAGCGCGTCGTCGAGCGCGACGGTCGGTAGCTCGCGGGCGGCCGCAGTCACCAGCACCTCGTTGCCCGTCCGCAGCGCGCGGCGGAAGCGGGCGTAGGGATTGCCATCGCTCGTCACGAACGTATGTTCGTATGCGTGTCAAGTCGCCAGCCGACCGCCACGGCCGTCAGTTCACGGCTTAGACCGGCTCTTGTACCTCGACGCCCAGCGTCCGCGCCGTACCCGACTTCGGCACGGTCGACTGCTCGGGCGAGGTCCTCAACAGGTGGTCCCCGACGGTCGAGGTGACGCCGAACCAGTAATGCTCGTTCTTGTAGTGGTGCAGCCGGTGCCCGCGCCAGATAGTGCGGTAGTACCAGCCGCGCGGACGGTAGGGCGTGTGGATCAGGAAGTGGCACCACTCGTACGCGCCGAGGATCACGTAGCTGACGAGCAGCCCGGTCGCGGCGTGCGCGATCCGATCGCCACCGAGCACCAGATGGATCGGAAAAGACAGTGCCCACACGACAACCGCGATCAGCGGGATGAAGATCAGCACCGCATACCGCGGGATCAGCACGCCGTCGAGCTCGGCCGGCGCCATGTGGTGGGCGCGGTGCTCGCGCGCCGCGAGCAGGTCGTAGCGGTGGCCGCTGATCTGGAACGGCTTGGCGTGAAGCAGGTAGACGTGGATCGCCCACTCCGCGAGAGGCGTGCCCGCGATCACACCCACGGCTACGACCACGTCGCGCCAGTCGAACGAACCGAGCACGATCCGCAAGGCGAGCGCGCCGACGATCGCCGCCGCCAGCAGCGGAGGCGTCCGCCGCCGAAGGAACGAGCGCCAGCAGTCCCCGAGCGTCAGGACACTCGGATCGCGCCGTGGAATCGCGTCGGCCGGCGCGGCCAGGTGATCGCGGACCTGGACACCGCTCGCTCCTTCCTGCATGGGTGTAGCTTAACTGGGCGCGTGCAACTCCGCGCCATCCACTTGTCGCGCTCGCTACGAGCGATACGGTTTGGATACCGGTGCACCGGATAGGACCGGAGTAGGAGAGGCGGTGTCGAGATGGCGGTGAAGGCAGCGGACCTCGAGACGGAGCTCATCGACACCGTTTGCGCGCGTGTGCGGGAGCGGCTGCCCGATGGCGAGGCGGCGGCTGTCGAGGCGTTCGTGCGCCAGTACTACCACTGGGTCGATGCGGCCGATCTGACGGACCGAAGCGCTGCGGATCTGTACGGGGCGGCGGTCGCGCACTGGAACCTCGGGCGCCACCGCGCTCCGGGCGAGGCCAAGATCCGGGTCTACAACCCGAACACCGAGCAGCACGGCTGGCAGTCGCAGCACACGGTGATCGAGATCGTCTCCGACGACATGCCGTTCATCGTCGACTCGGTGACGATGGAGCTCGCTCGCCACGGCTATGGGATCGACCTCGTGATCCATCCGGTGATACGCGTGCGCCGAGACAGCAGTGGCCGAGCCGTCGCCGTGTCCGAGGCGCCGGCGAACGTCGAGGGCGCCGTCCCGGAGTCGATCATGCATGTCGAGGTCGCGCGCGAACCGGAGCCCGGCGCGCTGCTGCGCCTGCGTAAGAACATCGCACGCGTGCTCGAGGAAGTCCGATCCGTGGTCGAGGACTGGAAGCCGATGCGCGAGGTCGCGCTCGCGCTGGCCGCCGAGCTCAGCGAGCACCCGCCATCAATCGACCGCCGCGAGCGCGCCGAGGTCAGAGAGTTCCTCGAATGGATGGCGACGGACAACTTCACGTTCCTCGGCTACCGCGAGTACGACCTCGTCGATAACGGCGACGGCACGGGACTGAAGGCGATCGAAGAGTCCGGGCTGGGGATCCTGCGGGGCCAGCCACGCACGCCGTTCACGAAGCTCGGGCCAAAGGCGCTCGAGCTGGCGCGCGCTCCCCATCTGCTGGTGCTGACCAAGGCGAATTCCCGGGCAACCGTTCACCGCCCTGGGTATCTGGACTACATCGGTGTCAAGCGCTTTGACGACAACGGCGAGGTGGTCGGCGAACGGCGGTTCCTCGGGCTATACACAAGCGCCGCGTACCGCGCCAGCACGAGGGACATCCCGTTGATCCGGGGCAAGACCGACGGGGTGCTCGAGCGGGCCGGCTTCAACGAGGACAGCCATGACGCGAAGGCGCTGGTGCAGATCCTCGAGACCTATCCGCGCGACTCGCTCTTCCAGATGCAGACCGACGAGCTGTTTGAGATCGCGATGAGTCTGCTCGGGCTCGGCGAGCGCCAGCGCGTGCGGATGTTCGTGCACCGCGATCCGCTCGACCGCTTCGTCGAGTGCTTGGTGACGGTACCCAGGGATCGGTTCAACACCGAGAATCGCGAAAAGGTTCAGCGCATCCTGCTGGAGGCGTTCAACGGGACTCACCTCGACTGGAACCTGCAGCTGAGCGAATCGTTGCTGGCGCGCGTGCACTTCATCCTGCGCTCCGCCGACGGGGTTCCGGAGCAGTACGACGTCAAGGAGATCGAGAGAGAGTTGACGCGCGCCACGCGGGCTTGGAGCGACGACCTCCGCGACGCGCTACTGAAGGAGCACGGCGAGGAGATCGGGCTGAAGCTGTTCAAGCGCTACGAGCGAGCGTTCCCGCCCGCATACCGCTCGGACTGGAAGCCGCGCGCGGCGGTCGACGATATCGCGGGGATCGACGAGCTGCGAGCCGGCGAAGGGCCGATCATGAGCCTCTACCGCCCGCTCGAGGGCCAGGAGCAGATCATCCGCTGCAAGCTGATGAGCGCCGATGGCATTTCGCTGTCCGGCGTGCTGCCCACGTTCGAGCACATGGGCGCCCACGTCGTCGACGAACGTCCCTACGAGATCACGCCGGAGGGCTCGGATCCGATGTGGATCTACGACTTCGGGTTGCGCTGCGTCGCAGAGGACGTGGAGCGTGTCAGCGATGTCTTCGAGGAGACGTTCCTGGGTGTATGGCGGGGCGAGCTCGAGGACGACGGGCTCAACGGCTTGGTGCTCGCGGCGGCGCTCAGCGGTCGCCAGATCATGATCGTCAGGGCCGTGACTAAGTACATGCGCCAGGGTGGAATCGCGTTCTCCGAGCGCTACATCGCGAACACGCTGGTCGCGCACCCGCGCATCACGACGATGCTCGTGGAGCTGTTCGGGAGCCGCTTCGATCCCGAGCGGCGCGATTCCGACCGCGCCGAGGAGCTCTCTAGAGAGATCGAGAATGAGATCGACGCGGTGGAGAGCCTCGATCAGGATCGGATCCTGCGCAGCTTCCTCACGGTCGTCCGCGCGATGCTGCGGACCAACTACTTCTGCCGCGGGAGCAACGAGCGGCCCAAGCCTCACCTGTCCTTCAAGCTCGATCCTTCGCTCGTGCCGCTGCTGCCGCTGCCGCGACCTCGGTTCGAGATCTTCGTGTACTCGCCACGCTTCGAGGGTGTTCACCTGCGCGGCGGCAAGGTGGCGCGTGGCGGTCTGCGCTGGTCGGACCGCTTCGAGGACTTCCGCACCGAGATCCTGGGGTTGATGAAGGCGCAGATGGTCAAGAACGCGCTGATCGTGCCGGTCGGCTCGAAGGGCGGATTCGTGCTCAAGCGACCGCCAAAAGGTGTGGATCCCGACCACGCCCGAGACGCACTCCAGCAGGAGGCGATCGAGTGTTACAAGTCCTTCCTCGCCGGCCTACTCGACATCACCGACAACATCGTCGACGGCGACGTCGTCACGCCGGACGGCGTCGTCCGCTACGACGACGACGATCCCTACCTCGTGGTGGCCGCCGACAAGGGGACGGCGGCATTTTCGGACATCGCCAATTCGGTGTCGGCCGACTACGGGTTCTGGCTCGGCGACGCGTTCGCCTCGGGCGGCTCGCGCGGCTATGACCACAAGCAGATGGGCATCACCGCGCGGGGTGCGTGGGAGTCGGTCAAGCGCCACTTCCGTGAGCTCGGCACGGACATCCAGTCGACCGAGTTCACCGTCGTCGGGATCGGTGACATGTCCGGTGACGTGTTCGGGAACGGGATGCTGCTCTCCGAGCACATCAAGTTGCTCGGTGCGTTCGATCACCTGCACATCATTCTCGACCCAGACCCCGACCCTAAGGCCAGCTACGAGGAGCGCAAGCGGCTGTTCGGGCTCGAGCGCTCAAGCTGGAGCGACTACGACGAATCGGTGATCTCGAAGGGTGGCGGCGTCTACTCGCGCTCGGCGAAGTCGATCACGATCTCCGAGCAGGCGAAGGAGGCGCTCGGCATCGGCGCGACCGAGCTCTCGCCCGGCGACCTGATCCGCGAGTTGCTGCGCGCGCCCGTCGACCTGCTGTGGAACGGCGGTATCGGCACCTACGTGAAAGCCTCCGATGAGACCCACGCCGATGCCGGCGACAAGACCAACGACGCGCTGCGGATCGACGGCCGCGAGCTACGGTGCCGGGTCGTCGGCGAAGGCGGAAACCTGGGGCTGACGCAGCGCGGCCGGATCGAGTACGCGCTCACCGGCGGCCGGATCAACACGGACGCAATCGACAATGTCGCCGGCGTGAACACCTCCGACCACGAGGTCAACATCAAGATCCTGCTCGACTCGCTTGTAGCCGACGGCGAGATCACCGAGGAGCAACGCAACGAGCTGCTGGTCGAGATGACCGACGCGGTCGCCGAGCGCGTGCTGTATGCGAGCTACACGCAGACGCAGGCGATGAGCCTCGCACTCGCTCAGTCGATCCCGATGCTCGATGTCCACGCGCGCCTGATCCGCCACCTCGAACAGGTGGACGCACTCGACCGAGAGATCGAGTACCTGCCAAGCGACGAGGAGCTGGCTGATCGCAAGTCGGCGCATCAGGGTTTGGTCGCGCCCGAGCTGGCAGTGCTGATGGCGTACTGCAAGATCCGCCTCTACACGCAGCTGCTCGAGTCCGATCTGCCGGAGGACTCGTTTCTCGCGCACGACCTCAAGCGTTACTTCCCCTCGCCGCTGCCGGAGCGCTACAGCGACAAGATGCGCTCCCACAGGCTGCGCCGCGAGATTATCTCGACGATCGTCGCCAATCAGCTCGTCGACCGCGCGGGCACCACGTTCGCGTTCCGGCTCGCCGAGGAGACCGGTGCCTCCGGGGCGATCCTCGCACGTGGATTCGCGGTCTCGCGCGAGATCTTCGACATGCGCTCGCTTTGGCAGCAGATCGAAGCACTCGACAACACCGTCGACGCGGGTACCCAACTGGGGATGCTGATCGAAGCGCGCAAGCTGGTCGAGCGGGCCACGCGATGGCTGGTCCGCGCCAATCCGCACGCGATCAACATCGCGGTCACGATCCGTTACTTCGTGCCGGGAGCGAAGATGCTCGCGGAGGCGGTCCCCGACGTGCTGGACGGCGGCGACCGCTGGGCGTTCGCAAGTCGTCTCGAGGAGCTCGAAAGCGCCGGCGTGCCGCCCGAGCTGGCCGCGCGCGTCGCGGGGCTGCCCTCGTTGCTCTCGGTCTTCGACATCGTCGAGGTCGCCAACGCCACTCGTCACGAGCCCACGAATGTGATGTCGACCTACTTCCGCATCGGCTCGCGCCTGGAGCTCAACTGGCTGCGCGACCGCATCATCGAGTTGCCACGCGCCAACCGCTGGCAGGCGCTCGCCCGCGCCGCGCTGCGCGACGATCTCTTCAGCCTGCACCGCTCGCTCACGCACGAGGTGCTCGAGGCGGGCGGCCCGAAGGGGGACCCCGACGCCGCGATCGACCGCTGGTCGCAGCGCAACGGCGCCGCGGTCGAGCGCTGCCTGGGGATGATCGCCGACATCAAAGCCTCGCGCATGTACGACACGACGACGCTGCCGGTCGCTCTGCGGGAGATCCGCAACCTGATCCGTGGCGCCGACGCCGGCGGCGGTGGTATCGCTGGGGCAGAGTCATTCACGATGGCCGGCTGACGATCAGCTGATCGTCACCGTCCGGCTCGTGTAGGCCGCCCCACCATGGGGGTCGAGCCATTCCAGCCGTAGGCTGCCGGCAGACGGGATCGCGACGTGTGCGAGCAGGAACCCTTCGCTGTTGGAGGTCCGGATCTCGCGCAGGCTCTTCCAGGTGTGAGAGCCCTTGCGGCGGAATTCGAGCACCCCGTACTGAAGCTGGGAGTGGTCAGCCGGGCGCAGCTGACCCCACACCGTCACGCGCGATCCGTGCCGCGTCGAGGGCAACCAGATCGGGATCCGGAACGCCCCGTAAGCGGGTTTCACCTGGCCTTGCATCGTCAGCAGTCCGCTCTGGTAGGTGCCCCAGTAGCCGCGGCTGCCGGGCGGGAAGGCCTTGTTCGGACCGTCGTCATAGAGCAGGAACTGCGCGAGCGCCCGCACGTAGGGAAGCTTGTAGGTCATGTACTCGGCCTGATTCAGCCACTTGGCCTGCTGCTGCCAGGAGGTGTGCACGAACGGATTCGGCGGGTTGGTCTTGTAGCCAAATTCGGTCAAGTACAGCGGCACGCCGCCGGCCCGCCGCTGCCCATAGGCGCTGAAGATGCGCTTGAGCGTCCGCTCGAAGCCGCCCAGGTTCGAGATGCCGATCGCTCCCGAAGGCTGGGGCTGGGCAGTCGGGGGCAGATCGAACGAATAGGGATGGTGGGCGTATCCGCTGGACCTGAACAGGCCCGGGTGGGCCTTCACGAATGCTGCACGGTTGCCCGACTTCGGGCAGCGGATCTCGGTCGCACTCCTGCCGGTCAGCGGGCGCAGGTTCGGGCCGACGCAGTACAGCGCCTCGATGAACGGCGTCGGCAGGATCCAACCGCGCGATGCCGTCTCTCCGACCATCACTGTGTCCCGCGCATGCCCGGTGGCGGCCAGTGAGCTCCACGCCGCATCCACGAGGCCGCGATACTCGGACGGCGCCGTGAGGATCTCATGGCCATGGACTGTCTTGAACTGGGGATTCAGCCATGCGGCCTCGTTGGGCTCGTTCCAGATCCCCCAGTAGCTGACGCGCGGCAGTGGCGTCGAAATTGAGTCGGGGTTCTTGACGAGGCTGGCGATCGTGGCCGTCTGGCTGGAAGTGGCGCCCGTCGACGAGGGTGGCACATAGGTGCCGCTGTAGCGCTCGCCGATCGCGTGCACGAACTGCGCGTACAGGCGAGCGTTGGGGAGGTAGGACCACGCGTAACCCTGGCGGGTACCGTGATGTGCGACCGCCCACGCGGGCGAGGGCGGCGTGATCTGGAAATACACCTGCATGTGAAGCAGCTGCGCGAGCCTGACGATCAGGTCGTAGCGGTCCCACGCGCCCGGGGCGTAGTCGGCGGGATTGCTGGCGTCGAAGTTCGGCCGCGTGGTGGAGGTCGGGTCTGGCGAGACGATGTACCACACCACCGACACCTTCACCCGGTCGACTCCGAGCGATGCGATCCGCTGCAGGTTGATGGCAACCGATTGCGGCGAGGCGTAGATCAGCTGGTTGTCGTCCATCAGGAGAGACTGCTCGGTGTGGGACGCGAGCGCGTGCGCGGGCAGCACGCTGATCAGCGCGCACGCAACCACGACCGCACGGAGAATCCCTTTCCGGGTCATGGGCGAGATCGTAGACGGGTGCCTTGCGGCGCGCGCCGCTTCGCCCGAGAGGCGTCAGGCGCCCAGAATGTTCTGCGCCGTCCGACGCGCCAACGCCATGATCGAGACCATCGGGTTGACGCCGGGCGCGGTCGGGAACGCGCTCGCATCGCCGACCCACACGCCCTCGATGTCGTGCAGCTGGCCGCGACCGTCCGCGACCGACGCCGACGGATCGGACCCCATCCGGCACGACCCCATCTGGTGGGCGGTGAAGATCGTGATGTCCGCCGGCCCGTAGGGCGCGCCCTCGATCCGCTCCAGGAACGCCTCGAACGGCTCGCCCGAGTCGCGTCTCCACGAGATCTCCTCGGCGTGAAGCGTGCGTATCTCCGGCGCGGCGATCGCGTGGTGCAGCTTCGCGAGCTCGACGTTCGCGCGGATGAACAGGCGGCGGTCGACCTCGTCCGTCAGCGACCAGCGGATCAGCGGCTGCCCGTGCGGGTCGAGCACGACCTCACCTTCGCCGTGGTCTCGCGCAACCGAGATGAACGGAGCGTGATGGCGAAAGATCCGCACGAGATCGCGCTTGTGCTGCTCTCCGTCGCGCCACGGGGTGCCGGACGCGTTGACCGCCGGCATCGCGCCGACCGACTCGATCAGGAAGCCGTGCTCGCCGTCGCAGGTCGCGAAGTGGTCGGAGACCTCGGACTGGATCTGCCCGATCCACGCCTCGATCGGCTCCTCGTAGATGCCGTTGACGATCGCCGCCGGGTGCAGGCGAAGATGCTTGCCGACCACGGGGCCGCCGATCCCCGAGCGCAGCAGCAGCGCCGGCGACTCGATCGCTCCGCACGCCACGACGACGGTCGGAGTGTTGACGGTCAGCTTTGTGGTCGAGCCATCGGCGCGCGTGACCGTCGCCTCGACTCCGGTTGCCTTGCCGTCCGCGACCATGATCCGGTCGGCGCGAGCGCCGACGATCGCCTTGGCACCGGCGTCCGAGGCGTCCTGGAGGAAGGTCTTCATCGTCGATTGCTTGCAGCCTTTCTGGCAGCCCGTAAGGCAGTAGCCGCACGTGCGCGGGTCTTCGCAGCTGGTGTCGACGTTACGCACGATCGGGCGATGCGCCATTCCGCACGCGTCGAGCGCCTGGATCATCTTCTTGTGCTGGCGGTTCTGGGTGGTCGCCGCATCGGTCGCGTTGATCCGGGTCATGACGGCGTCGATGTGGCTGTCGTAGTCGGGCTGGTCGATCCCCTCGATCCCATGGCGCGCCCACTCGCCGCGGATCCGATCGGGCGTGCGCAGGCAGTTCATGTAGTTGACGACCGTCCCGCCGCCGAGCGTCGAACCGGCGAACACCGCGATCGACCCGTCTTCGGAGCTCAGCAGACCACCACCGAGATACAGCTCGAACAGGCCGGGAAGCTCGAGTTGCTTGAAGTCGGACTCGTTGCGGTATCCGCCCATCTCGAGGACGAGCACCTGCCGGCCGGACTTCTGCAGCTCGGCTGCGATCACGGCGCCGCCGGCGCCCGAGCCGACCACGCATGCATCGGCGCTCAGCGTGGCCGTCTCGCCGGCGGGTTCATAGGTTTGGATCGTTTTCGGCGCTTGCGCCGGCGAGGGAGGCGCCGAGATCGGGCCGGGATAGCCGATCGCATTCCAGTTGGGGTTGCGACCGTTCTCATCGGGCAGCGCGTAGAAGAAAAGGAGCGTCGCGTTGCGCAGCGCGAGCAGCCCGAGGCGCGCATCGTGGCCAGACGCGGCGACGTCGTGCAGGAGCTGAGTGCGCGCATCGAGGGGTTGCGCGGAGAAGTCATATTGCGCGAGACCCTCCAGCAGCTGCCCAAACCCGTCGAGCTGCTCCCGTGGCATCGTCGCGAGCAGCCCCTCGATCTGCTCGGCAACCGCTAGCTCGCTGGCGGGCCTGGCCAAGAACTCGGCAAGCACTGGATCGCCGTCCGCCGCGTCGACCGCGGGCACGACCGTGTCGCAGAACGCTTCGAGCGTGCGACGCTGCACATCGCTCAGGACTGCAGTTACGACCGCCATTCTCTCTCCTCCTTCGCTAGTCGCTGCAATAGCGATGCTATTGCGAACACGAGCAGGTCGACCACCGTTGCGGCGAAGAATGCGAGCGGTCCGGTCACGAGCCGACCTGCGAGCCGGGAGAGCATTGCGGCGCTTCAGGCTATCGTCTGCCCCTCATGGCATCCGCTGTCAAGACAACTATCACTGAATTGCCCGAGTCGCGCGTTCGTGTCGAGGCGGAGGTCCCCGCCGAGGAAGTCGAGCGTCGCGTGATTCAGGCCGCCAAGCAGCTCGGCAGCCAGATGCGCATTCCTGGGTTCCGCAAGGGCAAGGTGCCGCCGCCCGTCGTAATCCGCCGGCTGGGGCGTGAGACGGTGGTCGATGAGGCGGTCCACAGCTCGATCTCCAGCTGGTACGTCGACGCCATCGACGGCGCCGGAATCACCCCGGTCGGCGAGCCAGACCTGAAGCTGGGCGAGCTGCCCCAGGCGGGGGAGCCGCTGTCGTTCTCGATCGAGATCGGCGTGCGCCCCCGGGCAAAGCTGGGTCAGTACAAGGGACTCGAGGTCGGCCGGCGCGAGCCGCAGGTCTCAGACGAGGCGATCGATGCCGAAATCGAGCGCCTGCGCGACCGGTTCGCCACGCTCGAGACAGTGGAGCGCGCAGCGGAAAGCGGCGATCATGTCGTGGTCGACTACGTTGGCCGCGTCGACGGCGAGACGTTCGCGGGCGGCGAGGGTCGTGACCAGCTGCTCGAGCTCGGGTCTGGGCGCCTGGTCCCCGGCTTCGAGGAGCAGCTTGCCGGAGCGAGGGCCGGCGAGCAGCGCACCGTCGCGGTTACGTTCCCCGAGGATTACCCGGGCGAGCTTGGGGGACGCGAGGCGCAGTTCGACGTGACCGTTACCGAGGTCAAGGCCAAGCGGCTGCCGGAGCTCGACGACGAGTTCGCAAGCGAGGCGGCCGGCTTCGACACGCTCGGCGAGTTGCGCGAAGACATCGCCTCGCGGTTACGTGAGGCCGACGAGCATACGATCGAGCGGGAGTTCGAGCAGGCGGCGCTCGACGCGGCGGTGGCCGAGGCGCAGGTCCAGGTTCCCGACGACCTCGTGCATGCACGCGCACACGAGATGCTCGAGCAGACCTTCTCGGCCCTGGGCCGCCAGGGAATCGCCAAGGAGTCCTACCTGCAGATCACCGGCAAGGACGAGGAGACGCTCGCGCACGAGGCAGAGCCCGAGGCCGCAGAGGCGCTGCGACGTGAGGCGGTGCTCGCGGCCGTCGTCGAGGCCGAGCAGATCGAGCCGACGGACGACGAGGTCCGCGAAGCACTGGAGCCGGCCGCCGAGCGCGCCGGCACGAGCGTCGAGAAGCTGATCGAGCGGCTTCGGTCGGGCCGGCGCCTTGAGGAAGTCCGCGACGACGTCGCCAACACCCAGGCGATCCAGTTGCTCGTGAGCGAGGCAAAGCCGATCAGCGTCGAGCAGGCCAAGGCGCGCGAGAAGCTGTGGACGCCCGAGAAGGAAGATCCCGCCCAGGGCTCCGGGCAGCTCTGGACGCCCGGTAGCTGACCTGCGGCAGCCGGGTCGCTTCGGATCACAACGACGTAGTTCGTGCGCACCGGCCGGATCTCACCGGTTGCTACATTCGGCAGGAATCCGGCTGAGGACGCAAAAGAAGCGAGGACCATGAGCCCACTCGTACCGATGGTCGTCGAGCAGACCTCCCGCGGGGAGCGCGCGTTCGACATTTACAGTCGACTGCTCAACGAGCGCATCATCTTCCTGGGCACACCGGTCGATGACCAGATCGCCAATCTGATCGTCGCGCAGCTTCTGCATCTGGAATCCGAGGATCCAGACAAGGACATCTCGGTCTACATCAATTCGCCGGGAGGCTCCGTTTACGCCGGTCTGGCGATCTACGACACGATGCAGTTCATCAAGCCCGATGTGCAGACGATCTGCGTCGGCATCGCGATGTCGATGGGCGCGCTGCTGCTTGCGGGCGGCGCGAACGGTAAGCGGATGGCGCTGCCCAACGCGAAGATCCTGATCCATCAGGTTTCCTCGAGTTTCCAGGGACAAGCGACCGATATCGAGATTCACGCCAAAGAGATCATCGACGTTCGCCGACGACTCGACGAGATCATCGCTCACCACACGGGCAAGGATCTGGACCAGGTCAGGCAGGACACCGAGCGCGACTACTTCATGAGCTCCGAGGAGGCAAAGGACTACGGAATCATCGACCGCGTCATTTCGCAGCACTAAGCGGCTAGGCTTAGGGTTGTAAGGGGCACCAACGACCGCTGCCCCGGCGCGAGCGGAACGTACTCCAGCAAGAGGATCGAATGGCACGTCCAACGGACTCCAACGAACAACTCCTCTGCAGCTTCTGCGGCAAGTCTCAGAGGCAAGTCAAGAAGCTGATCGCCGGACCCGGCGTATACATCTGCGACGAGTGCATCGATCTCTGTAACGAGATCATCGACGAGGAGCTCACCGCTCCGCCGTCGTTTGACATCGAGAACCTCCCAAAGCCCCGGGAGATCTACGACGTCCTCAACGAGTACGTGGTAGGACAGGAGCAGGCCAAGCGCTCGCTATCGGTTGCCGTCTACAACCACTACAAGCGCGTCCAGATGATGCAGTCCGATGAGAACGACATCGAGCTGCAGAAATCGAACATCCTTTTGCTCGGGCCGACCGGCTGCGGCAAGACGCTGCTCGCGCAGACGCTCGCCAAGATCTTGAACGTCCCGTTCGCGATCGCGGATGCGACCGCGCTCACCGAAGCCGGGTACGTCGGTGAGGATGTCGAGAACATCCTCTTGAAGCTGATCCAGGCCGCCGACTACGACGTCAAGAAGGCCGAGACCGGGATCATTTACATCGACGAGGTGGACAAGATCGCGCGCAAGGCCGACAACCCCTCGATCACGCGCGACGTGTCGGGCGAGGGCGTGCAGCAGGCGCTGCTGAAGATTCTGGAGGGAACCACCGCGTCGGTCCCACCGCAGGGGGGCCGCAAGCATCCCCACCAGGAGTTCCTATCGATCGACACGACCAACGTACTGTTCATCTGCGGCGGCGCGTTCGCCAACCTCGACAAGGTGATCGAACGACGGATCGGCCATCAGGGCGTCGGCTTCGGCGCCGCGATCCAGTCCAAGGAGCAGCGCGATACAGGCGAGATCTTCGAGCACTGCCTGCCTGAGGACCTGATCCAGTACGGGCTGATCCCCGAGTTCGTCGGCCGTCTACCTGTGATGAGCGCGATTCACCAGCTGAGCCGCGATGAGCTGATGCAGATCCTCACCGAGCCGCGCAATGCGCTGGTCAAGCAGTTCCAGCGCTTCTTCCAGTTTGACGGGATCGAGCTCGTGTTCGCCGAGGAGTCGCTGACGTCGATCGCCGACAAGGCGCTCGAGCGCGAGACCGGCGCGCGCGGACTGCGCTCGATCATCGAAGAGGTCCTGCTCGAGGTGCAGTTCGAGCTGCCCTCGCGGCGCGACGTGCGCAAGTGCGTCGTCACCCGCGAAACGATCGACAAGGGGACCGCACCGACGCTCGTCACGGTCGCCACGCCGAGCGAGGAGGCGTCGGAGGGCGAGGCCGCGGCCTAGCTGCTTCGTCCGGCACGGCCGCGGGGCCGCGCTCTATTGCTGTGGGGGGTGGGTTCGGAGGAGCCCAAAGGGCCCCGTCACAAAGCGTGCCGAGGCCCTTCGGATCCAGGGATGCTGTCGGGGCGGCTCACGATCCTCCCCGGCAGTTCTCTGAAGGCCCCAGGTAGCTGACCGTCGCCTGCATCGGCATTGGGCAGTCGTCGTTCCCTTCAGAGGTGACGAACGGGTTACCCAGGCCCAACGTTGGCGTAAACGGCGGATCGCGTGGACCGGGGGGTGCCACCTACACTCAGCCGTCCATGTCCAGCTTCGAGGCCAACACGCGATACGACCCCGCCGAGGTCGAGCCGCGGATCGTGCAGAGATGGCTCGAGTCGGGGATCTTCCACCCCGCTCCGGAGGGCAGCGCGGAGGAGAACTATTCGATCGCGATCCCGCCGCCGAACGTCACCGGTGCGCTGCACATGGGCCACGCGCTCAACAACTCCGTCCAGGACTGCCTGATCCGCCACGCGCGGATGAAGCCCCCGCCCCCCCGGCGCACGAAGTGGATCCTCGGCACCGACCACGCCGGGATCGCGACGCAGACGCAGGTCGAGCGAGCGCTCGCCCAGGAGGGAACGAGCCGCGAGCAGCTCGGGCGCGAGGCGTTCGTCGAGCGCGTGTGGCGCTGGCGCGAGCAGTACGGCGGCACGATCATCGAACAGCTCAAGCGATTGGGTGCCTCGTGCGACTACGCCGAGGAGCGCTTCACCCTCGATCCCGAGTACGTCCAGGCGGTGATGCACGTGTTCGCCGCCCTATATGAAAAGGGCTACATCTACCGCGACCGCTACATGGTCAACTGGGATCCGGGGCTTCGCTCGGCGATCTCTGACCTCGAGGTCGAGGATCGGGAGGTCACCGACACCCTGTACTACGTCGACTATCCACTGTCCTCGGGCTCAGGTGCGCTCACGGTGGCGACAGTACGGCCCGAGACGATGCTCGCGGACACCGCGATCGCGGTCCATCCCGCCGATGAGCGCTACCAGCGGCTGATTGGCGAGACGGCGGTGCTGCCGCTCGTGGGGCGCAGGCTGAAGATCATCGCCGACGAATACGTCAAGCCCGAGTTCGGCACCGGCGCGCTGAAGATCACGCCCGGGCACGATCCGAACGACTTCGAGATCGGTCGCAAGCACAACCTGCAGCTGATCACCGTGATCGGCGAGGACGGCCGGATCATCGATCCGGCGCCCGAGCGGTTTGTCGGGCTGACGACCGAGGAGGCGCAACGGGCGGTCGTCGCGGAGCTGCGGGACCAGGGATTGATCGCGCGCACCGAGGAATACCTGCACACGGTGCCGTTCTCGCACCGCTCCGGCGAGCGGATCGAGCCGCTGGTCTCGCTGCAATGGTTCATGCGGATGGACGAGCTCGCCGGCCCCGCGATCGAGGCGGTGACCAGCGGCCGGGTTCGTTTCTGGCCCGAGAACTACACGCGGGTGTACCTCGACTGGATGGAGAACATCCGTCCGTGGTGCATCTCGCGCCAGCTGTGGTGGGGTCACCAGATCCCCGTCTGGTACCGCGGCGAGGAGACCTACGTGGGGCCGGCGGCGCCCGAGGGAGAGGGCTGGGAGCGCGACCCCGACGTGCTCGACACGTGGTTCAGCTCGGCGCTGTGGCCCTTCGCGACCCTCGGATGGCCCAAGAACACGCCCGAGCTCCACGCCTTCTATCCCACGGACGCGCTCGTCACCGGGCGCGACATCATCTTCCTCTGGGTCGCGCGGATGATCATGATGGGGCTCGAGTTCAGCGGTGCCGAGCCGTTCCGCGACGTCCACATCACGTCGATCATCCAGGCGCCGGATGGCCGTCGCATGTCGAAGTCACTCGGCACGGGGGTCGACCCGCTTGACCTGATCAACGGCGGCCCGCGCCCGCCGGTGTTCGCCGAAGGGACGCACGAGCCCGGCGAGTTTCCAGCCTACGGTGCCGACGCCGTGCGCTGGGGCCTGCTGGCGATGTCCTCAGGCCAGGACGTGAAGTTCTCCGAGGACAAGATCGCGCAGGGCCAGCAGCTGACCAACAAGCTCTGGAACGCGTCGCGGCTGGTGGTGCTGCGCGTCGATCCGGCCGCGCGGGCTGCGGTCAACCCGGCCACCGTCGAGGACCGCTGGATCCTCACCCGCCTCGAACGCGCGCGCAGCGAAATCGCGCAACGGATCGAGCGCTATGACTTCTCCCACGCGGCGCTCGGGATCTACGACTTCATCTATGGCGAGCTGTGCGACTGGTATCTGGAGCTGGTCAAACCACGGCTGTACGAGGGAGAGGAGAGCGCGGTACAGACGCTGCTGCACGTGCTCACCGAAACGCTCGCGCTCGCCCATCCGATCATCCCATTCGTGACCGAGGAGATCTACTCGCACATCCCCGGGGCCGAAGGGCTGCTCGCCGCGCGCACCGGGGCGCGGCATGCCGAGTTCGACACTCGGGCCGAGGAACTGCTGGCGCGGACGATCGAGGCGATCCAGGCGCTGCGCGGCTGGCGGGACTTCGCCGGGGTCAAGGCGGGCACTCGCGTTCCGGCTCGGCTGCTCGCAGAGGGCTACCAGGAGACCGCCGAGCATCTCGAGCGGCTCGCGAGGATGTCATTCTCGAGCGATGGGGGGGAGCCGGTGGCGTCGGTCCCAGTGCCCGGCGGCACGATCGAGATCCTTGCCGACGACGCGCTCGACCTGGGCGCGGCGGAGCGCAAACACGCTGCCCGGCGGGCCAAGCTCGAGAGCGAGATCGCGCGTAGCAAGGCGAAGCTCGCAAACGAGAAGTTCGTCGCCAAAGCGCCCCCGGAAGTCGTGCAGGCCGAGCGCGACAAGCTCGCGCGCCTGGAGGCCGAGCTGGAGGCGCTCGAATGACGCTCGAGGAGGCCGAGCGCTACCTGCTCTCGCTCGAGCTCTTCGGGATGCGGTTCGGACTGGACCGCATGCGGAGGCTGATGACCGCGCTGGGCCATCCCGAGCGGCGCTTCGACTCGATCCACGTTGTCGGGACCAATGGCAAGTCCTCGACGGTGCGAATGACGGCCGCGATCCTGCGCGCCCACGGGCTGCGCTCGGGGGCCTATCTATCACCCCACCTGGTTTCGTTCGGAGAGCGGATCCGGATCGACGACGCCGATCTCGAGCCATCCGCGTTCGCCGCCGCCGTGCAGCGGGCCAAGCACGCGGCGGAGCTCGTCAATCGCTCACTTGAAGATGACGATCGCGTGACCCAGTTCGAGGCGCTCACCGCCGCCGCCTATTCGGAGCTCGCGCGCGGGGGGGTCGAGGTGGCGGTGATCGAGGCCGGCCTCGGCGGGCGCTATGACGCGACCAACGTGATCCCTTCGAAGGTCCAGGTCCTGACCAGCGTCGGGCTCGAACACACGCGCTGGCTGGGGCCGACGATCACCGACATCGCCCGCGAGAAGCTCGATGTCGTGCAACCGGGCGGGACGCTCGTCCTGGGCTGCGGACTGCATCCCGATGCCGAGCGGGTGGCGGTCGGGGTGGCCGCGCAGCGCGATGCCACGATCGTCCACGCACCGGCAAATCCCGGGGTTCGGGTCGGGGCGCTGGGCGCCTTCCAGCGCCGTAACTTCGCGCTCGCTCGCACTGCCGCGCAGGCATATCTTGGAGAGCTCGACCCGGCCGCCGTCGCTCGAGCGGCCGCGGAGGTTCGGATCCCCGGGCGGTTGCAGATCGTCGACCATGAGCCCCTGACGCTGCTGGACGGCGCGCACAACCCCGATGGGATCGCCGCCCTGACGGAGTCGTTGCCCGAGATCCTCGCCGGCTCATCGCGGCTGGTTGCCGTGATTTCGATCCTCGACGACAAGGACGCAGCGGGGATGTTGTCGAACTTACTGGGAGCCTGTGACGACATCGTCCTCACCGCCAGTCAAAATCCGCGGGTGTTGCCACCTCCGACGCTCCAGTCACTCGTGCGCCAGCTGGGCGGTCCGCCCGCGCAAATCGTACGAGGACCGGCCGCTGCGCTCGCCCGTGCCCGCGAGCTCGCCGGACCTGAGGGCGTCGTTCTTGCGACAGGCTCGATATACCTCGTCGCCGACCTGCTGCGCCCGGAGGGCCGGGTGCGCGCATCCACCTTGTGAACGACCGCGACGACCAGCCAAGCTTCCTGACGATGATCGGTCTCGTCGCGCTGATCGTCGCCGTTGTAATCTTGGTGTTCTTCGGGATCGGGTATCTATTCGGACGAGTATTCCTGTAGCCGCCGTAGCACCCGACGACGCGAAACCACCACAGCGCCCACTACACTCGCTGAGTTAATGCTCTCTGCGGCCGGAGTTTTCGGTATCAACAACAGCGCGATCAGCCTCGCTGTCGAGCTGATCATCCTCTTTTTGGTGGTGATCTGGCTGGCGCTGCTGTACTGGACCTACGCCGATGCGCGCCGGCGGATCGCCGACCCGATGCTGATCGCCTGCGCCACCGCGGCCTCCCTGTTCCCGTTCGTCGGGACGATCGTCTACATGATCGTCAGACCGCCCGAGTACCTCGACGACGTGCGCGAGCGCGAGCTCGAGATGCAGGCGGCCGAGGCGCGGCTCGCCGAGCTCGGCTATCACCTCTGCCCGCACTGCGATTACGAGGTCGAGAAGGACTTCCTGCGGTGCCCGAGCTGCATGCGCAAGCTCAAGGATCCCTGCCAGACATGCGGGAAGCCGCTCGACCCGTCGTGGAAGATCTGCCCGTTCTGCGAGGCGGAGATCGGGGCCGTGCCACCGCCTCCCCGCCGGGCACGGCGCCGGCGCGAGAGCGCCCCTTCTGAGCAGGCGGTCGCCGGCAGCACCGCAGCGATGAGCGACCCCAGCGCAACGCCCGCGCCCGCTCGCGCCGAGCGCAGCGGCCCCGCCGCCGGCTGACGCTTCACGCAACTCGAAACTAAGGAGAATCGCCGCACATGCAGCGCACGCTCATCCTTGTCAAGCCGGATGCCTTCGCGCGGAACCTCACGGGCGAGATCATCGCCCGGTTCGAGCGCAAGGGGCTCCGCCTGATAGGGCTCAAGCAGATGACGATGACCCGCGAGCTCGCCGAACAGCATTACGCGGAGCACGAGGGCAAGTCGTTCTACGAGGAGCTCGTGCAGTTCATCGCCTCGGGTCCGCTCGTGGCGATGGTGCTCGAGGGCGAGCAGGCGATCCAGGCTGCCCGGCAGGTGATCGGCGCGACCGATCCGCTACAGGCCAGCCCCGGTTCGATTCGGGGCGACTACGCGATCGAGGTAGGGACGAACATGGTGCATGGCTCCGACGCGCGAGAGTCGGCGGCCCGCGAGGTGGCGCTGTTCTTCCCGAAAATGGCTTGATCCTCGCCTCGCGCTCGCCCCAGAGGCGGGCGATTCTCGAACAGCTCGGCATCGAGTTTTCGGTGGAAGTCCCCGAGGTAGAGGAACTCGAAGCGAGCCCGCCCGCCCCGCCACACGAGGTGGCCGTCGAGAACGCCTACCGCAAGGCCAGCGCTGTCGCCTCATCGCGCCCGGACTCACTGGTACTGGGTGTCGACACGGTCGTGGCGATCGGCGCTCGTATGTACGGCAAGCCGGCCGACGCCGAGCAGGCGCGCCAGACACTCGAGGCGCTCGGCGGACGCAGGCACGCCGTGATCAGCGGCCTATGCCTGCATCGGGGAGGGCGCGCGCGGACTGCGGCGGCGACCACGCTGGTCGAGTTCCGGGCGCTCGATCGGGAGATCATCGACTGGTACCTGGCCAGCGAGGAGTGGCGGGGGCGCGCGGGGGGATATGCGATCCAGGGTCGCGGAGCCGCGCTCGTCGCTCGACTCGAGGGCGACTACCTGAACATCGTCGGACTGCCCGTGGCGACGCTGCTCGAGCTTGCGCCGGCGTTGCTTTCGGTCCGCGGCATCGAATAGGTTTGCCCGGTAGGGCACTCGCGGCTATCAACAGGAGGGCTAATTCCGCATGAACCCGACCCCGCCAAACCCTGACTATCCGGTTCGGGTCGACGTCCAGTATCCCCAGGAGCTCAACCGATGGCTGCCATTGGTCAAGTGGCTGCTCGCCATCCCGCACTACATCTGCCTGGCCGTACTCGCAATCGGCGTGTACGTGGTCCTCATCGTCGGCTGGTTTGCAACGATCATCACTGGCAACTGGCCCGAGGGGATGTTCAACTACATGGTCGGGTTCGAGCGCTGGCTGACGCGCGTCAGCGCCTACGTGTTGCTCCAGACCGACGCGTATCCGCCTTTCACGCTCGCCGATGACCCGAACTATCCGGTCCGGCTGCAGGCGGACTATCCGCCGAAGATCGCGCGCTGGCGCCCGCTGATCGCGTGGCTCCTGGCGATTCCGGCGCTACTGGTTGCGTTCGGGATCGCGATCGTCGCCGAGATCTGCGCGTTCATCGGGTTCTTCGCGATCCTGTTCACAAAGAAGTACCCGGACGGGCTGTTCAACGTCGTCACGATCGGCCTCCGCTGGCAGGCTCGCTCGCGCATGTACAGCTACTGGATGGAGGAGCCGTACCCGCCGTTCGTCTGGGCGTGACGTGATTTGTGGGGGGTGGGCGCATGCGCCCACCCCGGGGTCGGCACATGTGCCGACCCCCGCCGGGTCGCATGCGACCCGGCGCGGCGGCGTGCATGCACGCCGCCGAACACCGGTCTTTACCCGGTCTTTACCCGTTTTCCAGGTTTTTTCTGTGTTCTGATCATTCGGGGGAGCACCGCTGGCGGACATCTGTTCGATAGACTCCCGCCAGGACGGAGCCGGCATCACGGTGTGGCCCAAAGCACTCTCGGCCCCCCGTCCGCCGCTTCCCCGTACCTCTCAACTCATATGGGCTTCTTTACGTACCTGACCGGCTTCGGCGGCCGCGACATGGCGGTCGACCTAGGCACCGCGAACACGCTCGTCTACGTGCGTGGGCGCGGAATCGTGCTCTCCGAGCCGAGCGTCGTCGCGGTCGATTCGAGGACCGGCGAGGTCCACGCCGTGGGAATCGAGGCCAAGCGGATGCTCGGCAGGACGCCCGGGACGATTTCGGCGATCCGGCCGCTGAAGGACGGGGTGATCGCGGACTTCGAGGTCACCGAGGAGATGCTGAGGCACTTCATCCAGAAGGTCCACCAGAACCGCTGGGCGCATCCCCGCGTGGTCGTCTGCGTGCCCTCTGGAGTCACCGGCGTCGAGAAGCGGGCTGTCGAGGAGGCGTGCCTCAGCGCCGGCGCGAGGCAGGCGTACCTGATCGAGGAGCCGATGGCCGCAGCGATCGGCGCGGGCTTGCCGGTCGGCGAGCCGACCGGCTCGATGGTCGTCGACATCGGCGGTGGCACCAGCGAGGTCGCGGTGATCTCGCTCGGCGGGATCGTCGTCTCGCAATCGATCCGCGTCGGCGGCGACGAGCTCGACGAGGCGATCATCAACTACGTCAAGCGCGAGTACAAGCTGCTGATCGGCCAGCAGACCGCCGAGGAGGTCAAGCTCGAGATCGGCTCCGCGTTCCCCGTGGCCGAGGAGGTTCAGGCCGAGATCCGTGGCCGCGACATGGTCTCGGGTCTGCCCAAGACCGTCGTGCTCACCAGCGAGGAAATCCGGGGCGCGCTGGAGGAGCCCGTCTCGCAGATCATCGACGCGGTCAAAGAGACGCTCGACCGCACGCCACCGGAGCTCGCCTCCGACATCATGGATCGTGGCATCATGCTGGCCGGAGGAGGTTCGCTGCTACAGGGTCTCGAGGAGCGTTTGCGTCACGAGACGCAGATGCCGGCCCACTTGGCCGAGTCTCCGCTCACCTGCGTCGCGGTCGGCTCGGGAAGGTCCTTGGAGGAATTCGAAGCGATCCACCGTTCGAGCAAGAATTCACGAAACCGGCGCCGGCGGTACTAGGTTGAGATCTGACCTAGGCCGAGGGGTGGGCGGGAATTAATATGACTTTGGAGATACACACCTCGTGTACGACAAGCAAGTTCGGCGGCGGCGGCTGGTGCTCGCACTGCTCGTCGCCGTTTCGCTGATTCTGCTGACTGCGTATTTCGGCGAGTCGCCGAGCAGCCCGCTGCACAGCTTGCAGCGGGGGATCGTAGAGGTCTTCTCGCCCGTCCAGGAGGGCGCCAGCAAGGTGCTCAAACCCGTTCGCGACATCGCCGGCTGGTTCTCGGACACGCTGCACGCCAAGTCGCAGCGCGATCAGCTTCGCAAGGAGGTCGCGACACTTCAAGCTGAGGTCGCGCAGTACCACCAGGACGCGATCCAGAACCAGCAGCTTCGCCAGGTCGTGGGGCTCGACAACAGCCTCGGGATCAGCTCGACCCGCGCGGAGGCGGCGGAGGTGATCTCCCGCGACCCGACGCTGTGGTACGCCACCGTCGAGGTCGACAAGGGCTCCGACGACGGGGTGCACGTCAACGACCCGGTGGTCGGCGACGGCGCACTGGTCGGCAAGGTCACGACGGTTGCGCCGACGGTCGCGATCGTGACACTGCTCACCGACCACGATTACGCGGTCACCGCCGAGGTCCAGGACCAGTTCGGCGACACCGGCGAGCTCGTGCCGGCGGTCGGCAACCCCAACCAGATGATCCTTCAGGACCTGCCCCCGCACGCCCCGATCCAGGCGGGCATGATGGTGGTGACCGCGGGGTTCAAGTTCGGCAAGCTCGACTCGCTGTACCCGCCCGGGATTCCGATCGGTCGCGTGGGGCAGGGCTTCAGCCAGGACCAGCTGCTCAACAGCGGTCAGGTGCCGGTCTCGCCGGCGGCAGACGTTCGCCACCTCGACGTGGTCCAGATCCTGACCAAGCCGCTGGCGGGCAACGAGCGCGCGCAGGTAGGGCCGTGAACGAGTCGGTGCGACTCACGATCCGGCTGATCGCACTCGGCTTCGTCGCCGTCGTCGTCCAGCAGGTTGCGATCTCGCAGATCTCGATCTTCGGCGTCAGCGCCGACATCACACCCCTTGTTGTGATGTCAGTCGGGCTGCTGGCGGGATCGATGGCGGGCGCGGTGATGGGCTTCGGGATGGGCCTGCTGATCGACCTGGTGCTCGTCCAGACGCTCGGTGTGACCTCGCTCCTGTATATCGCGATTGGCTACTGGTCCGGCCGGCTGCGCGAGCTGCGCGACCCCGCGCACGGACTGGTCCCGCTGGCGCTCGGCGCCGCCGCGACCGCCTTCGCCGGGATCGGGATGGCGCTGATCCAGTTCCTGCTCGGAGTCGATGCGCCGGTCAGCCTGTTGCTGGTCCAGCAGATCCTCATCACGGTCCTCGTCAACACCTTGATCTCCCTGCCGGTGTACGCGCTGGTGCGGCGCGTGATCGCGCCCGTGCTGCCCGAGGATCCACGCCGGCGCCGCCGCCGCGCCTACACCACCGGCGGGCTCAGCCCGCTGCAGCGACCTTCCGAGCGCCTCGGCGCACTGCCCCGCTCGGCTCGATGATCCAGCTGCCCGAAGACCGTCGACCGCCACTCACGCCACAGCTCGCGTTGCGAGTGGCGATGCTTGGCACGTTCGCGTTCGCGTTGTTCGCGATCATCTTCTTCCGGCTGTGGTTCCTGCAGGTGCTCTCGGGCCAGAATTACCTCGCGCAGGCACAGGGCAACCGGACGCGGCAGATCGCGATCCCCGCGCCCCGCGGGGATATCATCGACCGCAGCGGCAACGTGCTGGTCGACTCGCGACGCGCGATCGCGGTCGTGATCTCGCCTCCCGACCTGCCCGTGCGAATGCAACCAGCACAGCTGCTGCACCCGCCCCGCGCGGACGCGGTGGTGTTTACGCGGCTTGCGAACATACTTGGCATCTCGACGAAGCGCAGCAGTTGCACCGTTCCGGGCGTCGGCGTCGGCCACCTGCAGCCAATCGCGTGCAAGGTCGCCAAGGAGCAGGCACAGCTGCCCTACGCGAACGCGACGATCAAACGCGACGTCTCCAAGTACGTTCAGTACTACCTGGCCGAGCGCCAGGATGAATTCCCAGGCGTCGAGGTCGAGCAGATCTACCTGCGCGACTATCCGCTGCACGAGGTCGCGGCGCAGCTGTTCGGGACCGTCGGGCCGATCAGCTGCACCTCGCGCACCAACTGCGAGCTCAAGGACCCCCACTTCAAGGGGGCCTCGCAGAACGCGATCGTCGGGCAGACCGGGCTCGAGTGGTACTACGACGAGTTCCTGCGGGGGCGCGACGGTGTCGACAAGGTCTCGGTCGACTCGCTGGGCCGCTTCACCGGTGCGATCTCGCACACCCCGCCGGTCGCGGGCCACAACCTGAGGCTGTCGCTCGATGTCGGTCTGCAGAAGGCCGGCCAGGCTGCGCTGCAAGACGCGATCGACAACAACCCGCCGGCCAACGGCGGCGCGTTCGTGGCGATGAACCCCGTCAACGGCGAGATCTACGCGATGGGGTCGAACCCGACGTTCGATCCGAACATCTTCACGAAGAATCTGTCGGAGGCGCAGTACAAGGCGCTGAATAACCCGGCCAGCAACTATCCACTGATCAACCGCGCGATCCAGTCCGCCGGCCCGACGGGATCGACGTTCAAGCCGATCACCGCGACCGCCGCGCTCGAAAGCGGGGCGTGGACGACCTCCGACACGTTCGACGACACCGGCCAGTTCTGCGTCAGCGGGCAGTGCCGCCACAACGCGGGCGGCGCCGTCGACGGCGTCCTTGACCTGGTCAACGCGATCCGGGTCTCATCCGACGACTTCTTCTACAACCTCGGCGCGCTGACGAACGCCGATCCGGGCACCCATCCGAACGGCGGTGCCCTGCAGGATTGGGCGCGCCAGCTCGGGATCGGCCGCAAGACGGGGATCGATCTGGGCGGCGAAGTCTCTGGGACACTGCCCACGCCCCGCTGGCGCGAGCAACGTAACCAGCTCGAGGCGCAGTGCGACCGCGCCAAAGGCCCGACGGCGCTGTTCCCCAACCACCCGCACCACAGCCTGCCTCCCGGTGGCTGCGGACTCGCCGACGGCACCAACCGCCCCTGGTCGGTCGGCGACAACATCAACCTCGCTGTCGGTCAGGGCGACGTCCAGGTGACGCCGCTCCAGCTGGCGGTGGCCTATTCGGCGATCGCCAACGGCGGCAAGGTGGTGCGGCCGCACATCGGGCTCGACGTCGAGCAGCCCGACGGAACCGTGCTGCAGCGGATCGATCCGCCGCCCGCCCGCTACGCAAACATCAACCCGCAGCACCTCGACACGATCCGCGCCGGTCTGCGGGCGGCCGCCTCGCAGCCGGGCGGTACCTCGGCGGACATCTTCGGCAACTTCCCCGAGCAGGTGTACGGCAAGACCGGCACCGCCCAGTACACCGGGCAGCAGGACTACTCGTGGTACGCATGCTTCGTGCCCCCCTCGGCGACCAGCACTCCGATCGTCGTCGTCGTGTGGGTCGAGCAGGGAGGATTCGGCGCGATGGCGGCCGCCCCGGCCGCGCGCGAGATCCTCTCGCAGTGGTTCTTCGGCAAGCGCGGCGGGTTCGTCGCGGGAACCTCCCAGACGCTATGAGCGCGACTCCGATCCAATCAATCGAGGAGCCCGTCGAGGCCCGTCCGCGCACGCTGGTGCTGCCGGATCCGCTGCTGCTCCTCGGCGCGATCGGTCTCGTCGCCTGCTCTTTGGTAACCCTGAAGAGCGCCACCTCGAACGCGGTCACCGGCGATCCCCTGTACTACGTCAAGCGCCAGGCGATCTACGCGGTGGTCGGGCTGGTCGCCGCGCTGCTGCTCTCGAGGATCGACTACTCGCGGCTGCGCGAGTACCGCTTCGGGCTCTACGGCGCGATGATCGGCTTGAACCTGGTCGTGTACGGGATGCCGGCGATCCGCGGATCCCATCGCTGGATCCCGCTGCCGTTCCTGCAGGTGCAGTCATCGGAATTCGGCAAGGTGTTGCTGATCGTGTCGCTGTCGGCGTTCCTGATCGAGCGCTCCAGACGGCTGCAGGAGCGCCAGACCACGGCTCGCATCATGCTGCTCGCGTTGATCCCGGCGCTGCTCGTGATCCCGCAGCCCGACCTGGGCACCGGCATGGTGTACGTGGCGATCGGGTTCGCGCTGCTGTTCGTCGTCGGGACGCCGTGGAAGCAGCTGGTGGGGCTGGTCGCGATGTTCGCCGCGGCGATCGCGATCGTGCTCGCCGGCGCGCCTGCGATGGGCGTGCACGTGCTCAAGCCCTACCAGGTGCAGCGGCTCACGGGGTTCCTGAACCCCTCCCACGATCCCGCCAATCAGACCTACAACATCACCGAGTCGCTGATCGCGATCGGATCGGGACAGAAGACCGGCCGCGGAATCAACGCCACGCAGACGAGGCTGAATTTCCTTCCAGCGAACGACACAGACTTCATCTTCGCGGCGGTGGGGGAGACGTACGGGTTCGTGGGGGCCGCGCTCGTACTGTCTCTCTACGCGCTGCTGATCTGGCGCGCGCTGCGAATCCTCACGATGTCCAAGAACCTGTACGGAACGTTGATCGCCGGGGGAATCCTGGCGATGCTGATGTTCCAGGTGTTCGTCAACGTCGGGATGACGATCGGGATCATGCCGATCACGGGGGTGCCGTTACCGCTGATGAGCTATGGCGGATCCTCGGTGCTGGTCACCTTCATCGCCATCGGACTCCTGCAGTCGATCTACGTCCAGGCACGGATGTCGACTGCTTCGAAGAACAGGGCGCTAGTTTCATGATGGAGACGCAGCACTCCCGGATGCAACCGTCCCGGATGCAGTCGATCTCCATCCAAGGGTCTTGCCGCGGCCGCCCGGTCGCCGAGGCCGAAAAACAGCCGCGCCGCCCGTAAGGGCGAGCGCGGCCATAGAAAATTTCATAAAGGACTGACTCACAATTGAAGAAGCAAGTATTGGTAAGCGTCGACCGTGGCGAGACCAGGGTCGCGCTGATGGAGGCGACTGGAACCGTCGCCTCGGCGCGGGGAGGCCGGCGCCGGCGTAAGTCGACGCGGCCCACCGCCGGCTACAAAGTCGCCGAGCTGTATCTGGAGCGCCGCGGCGCCCGCTCGATCGTCGGCAACATCTACAAGGGGCGCGTCGACAACGTGCTCGCGGGTCTCGAGGCCGCGTTCGTCGACATTGGCCTGGAGAAGAACGGATTCCTGCACGTCGATGAGATCGTCATGCCCGGCGTCGAGGCGCCGCGGCGAGGCCGGGGAGCTTCCCGCGAGGGCAGGCAGATAACCGACATGCTCAAGCCCGGGCAGGAGATCGTCGTCCAGGTGGTCAAGGATCCCCTGAAGACCAAGGGGGCGCGGCTGTCGATGGATCTGACGATCGCCGGCCGCTACATGGTGCTCGCGCCCTACGGCGAGGGCGTCGGGGTCTCGCGCCGGCTCGACGACGGCGAGCGCGAGCGGCTGCGCAAGGAGGCCGCCAAGCTCGATTTGAAGGGCTCGGGGGCGATCATCCGCACCGCGGCGCAGGGCGCCAAGCGAGCGGACCTCGAGCGCGAGCTGCTCTATCTGTTCAAGCTCAACGAGGTGCTGGTCAAGCGCGTCGAGGAGACGCCCGCGCCGGCGCTCGTGTTCCAGGAGGCCGATCTTTCGGTGCGGGTCGTGCGGGACATCTTCTCCTCGTCGTTCGAGCGTGCGATCGTCGATGACCCCAAGCAACATCACCGGCTCGTGTCGTTCTTCTCGCGCACCGCGCCGGAACTGGTCGAGCACGTGGAGCTGTGGGAGGAGAACGAGCCGCTGTTCGAGGCGTTCGGCGTCGAGCAGGTGCTCGCTTCGACGCTGTCGCGGCGGGTCGATCTGCCAAGCGGCGGATACCTGGTGATCGACTATGCCGAGGCGCTGACCGTAATCGATGTCAACTCGGGCTCGTTCATCGGTCGCGGCAAGGGTGCCCGGCTCGAGGACACGATCACCAAGACCAATCTCGAGGCCGCCGAGGAGGTCGTGCGGCAGCTGCGCCTGCGGGATATCGGCGGGATCATCGTGATCGACTTCATCGACATGGCGAGGGCGCGCAATCGCGACGCGGTTTTGAAGACGCTGCGAAAGTCGCTCGACGAGGACCGCACGAAGACGTTTGTGGTCGAGATTTCGCCTTTGGGCCTGGTCGAGATGACGCGCCAGAACGTCACCGACGGCGTCCGCGAGATCATGACCAGGCCGTGCCCGACGTGCGACGGCGAGGGAGTGATCAAGTCCGAGGAGACGATCGCGATCGAATTCGAGCGCCGGATGCACGAGTTGGCGACGGAGACGAAGTCCGAGGCGCTGCTGATCCAGATGAACCCGCGGGTCAGCGCCGAGTTCACCCGGGACGACGGCCGCGTGCTGCGGACCGTCGAGCAGGAGACCGGCAAGGTGTTCGTGTTCGAGGGCTCGGAGGGACTGCCGCTAGATCACTTGGCGGTGCTGCTCGAGGGCAGCCGAGAGGAGGTCGTCGAGCGGGCGGTCCCGTTCCGCGAGGGCGAGGAAGTCCACGTCGAGATCATCGAGCCGCACATGTACAACCCGGGGGATGCGGTCGCCAAGGTCGACGGCTACATCATCTCGGTGCGCGGCGGTGGCCGGTACGTCGGTGAGAAGCACCTGGTGCGGATCGAGGAGCCCGGCCGGACCTCGGCGCTAGCCTCGCTGGTGGACGCGCCGGGCACCGACGGGAGCGATTCCGCGGGCGAATCCGGCGACGAGCTAGAATCGAAGCCTCGGCGTCGTGGCCGCAGAGGCGGACGACGCCGTTCCGGTGCTAAGGCAGCGGCGTCCTCCGAATGAACATGTACGCAATCGTCAAAACAGGCGGAAAGCAGTATCGGGTCGAGGAGGGGCAATCCCTGCTCGTCGAGCGCCTGCCCGCTTCCGATGGCGAATCGGTCGCCCTGCAGCCGCTGCTGTTCGTCGACGGGTCCAAGGTCGTCGACGGGGATGAGCTTTCGGGCGTATCGGTGCAGGCCCGGGTCGTGGGCCACGAGCGCGGGCCGAAGCTGCGGATCGTGAAGTTCAAGCCCAAGCGCGGCTACAAGCGCCGGACCGGTCACCGCCAGGAGCTCACCCGGCTCGAGGTGACGGGGATCAAGATGGGCGGCGGCCGGCGGAAGTCGGCGGCGCCGAAGCCGGTGGCGGCTGACAAACCGACTGAGGAGGCCGAGAATGGCGCATAAGAAAGGACTTGGGTCCTCGCGCAACGGGCGCGACTCGAACGCCAAGCGCCTCGGCGTCAAGGTGTTCGCGGGCCAGACCGTGACCGGCGGCGAGATCATCGTCCGCCAGCGAGGCACCCGCTTCAAGCCCGGCGACGGCGCCGGAATCGGCAAGGACGACACGATCTACGCGCGCGGCGCGGGGACCGTGCAGTTCAACCGGGGCCGGCGCGGGCGCGTGATCTCGGTCACGCCTGACGAGTCCTAGCTTTACGCCGCGGGCAACTCGCGCAGCACCGCCGTGCACTCCGGGCACCGGGTTGCCCTCAGCGGGATCGGCTTCGTGCACTCCGGGCACTCCTTCTCATCCGGATCCTCCTGAGCGCGCCGCGCCAGCAGCGCGTTGATCGGAGCCACGATCAGGAAGAACATCGCCGCGGCGACCGTCAGGAACGTGAACAGGTTGTTGATGAAGTCGCCGTAGGCGAAGCGGCTGCCGTTGATCGTGAAGGACAGGTTGGCGAAGTTATGCTCGCCAAAGATCACCGCGATGATGGGGGTCAGGAAGTCGGTGACCAGCGCCTTGACGACGGCCGTGAACGCGGTGCCGATCACGATCGCGACCGCCAGGTCGACCACGTTCCCCCGGAACAGGAATTTCTTGAACTCGCTGAACAAGGTCAAAGACCCTCCTTTGTTGCTCAATCGTTGCGATTGAGTCTTGTTTCGTTACAGGGATCCGCGGCACAGTCCGCCTCATGGGCGAACAATGGCGAATTTGTTCGGAGGGTCCGAACAAGGAAGCCAAAGTTCGCGTGGCTGGTCGCGCTGGGCGGCAATTCGGGCGTATCAGCGCGTCGCAACTCGTAGCGCTCGGGGTTGGGCGGGCGACGATCGTCGACTGGGTTGGAGCTGGCTATCTCCATCCCCGGCTCCCCGGCGTCTACGCCGTCGGCCACATCGCGCCCTCGACCGAGGGTGACCTCTCCGAGGCGCTCCTTTACGCCGGCCAGGGCGCGATGCTGAGCCACGCCACGGCCCTCTGGTGGTTCGGCATCCTCACTCCCCAGCCCAAGATCATCGACATCAGCACCCCGGGTAGGCGGAGCTCGAGGCGGAATATGCGCATCCACGGGCGCAGAGCCGCAGAGCGGACCTTCCACAACGGCCTTCCGACGACCACAGCCCACCAGGCCCTCCTCGACTACGCCGCCACCGCCCGCCGCAACGACCTCCGCTACGCGCTCGCCGAGGCCGAGTATCACGAGCTGCTGGACCTCGACGAGATCGAGGCGATCGCCGGCCGCGGCAAGCGCGGCAGCGCCAAGCTCCGCAGGGCCGCCGCCCGCCATCAGCCACAGCTCGCCCGCGCCCGCAGCAGGTACGAGCGCGACCTGATCCACCTTTGCGAGGCGGCGGGCATCCCGATCCCCGAGCTGAACGCCAAGATCGGTTCGATGACCGTCGACGCGGTGTGGTGGGAGCAGCGCGTGATCGTCGAGATCGACGGCCACGGAGGCCACCGGACCAAGGCCCAGATCGAGCGCGACCGCCGGCGTGAGCTTCACGCCCGCCGGCACGGCTTCACCCTGATTCGCTACTACGGCGAGCAGCTCACCGATGAGCGCGAGCTGGTGAGCAACGACATCCTCGCTGCCCTCAGCCGCTCTGAGAAATCGGCCTGACCAGGATCTCGTTGATGTCGACGTGCGGCGGCTGCGAGACGGCGAACATCACCGCCCGCGCGACGTCGTCAGCCTCCAAAGCACCAGACACAGGACTGTCGAAGAACGGCGTAGCGACCATTCCCGGCTCGATCAACGTGACGCGCACGCCGCTGCTCTCGAACTCCTGGCGGGCGGACTCGCCCATCGCTGTGACCGCCCACTTGGTCGCCGAGTACAGCGAGCCTGGCAGGGCCCGCCGGCCGGCGACCGAGCCCGTCAGCAAAAGGTGGCCTCGGGTCTCCTTCAGCGGGACCATCGTCGCCCGGATCGTCAGCGCGGCGCCGTAGACGTTGGTGAGAACCATCGCGCGCCACTGCTCCGGCGACTCCTTCAGGAATCCGCGCGTCGCGCCGAAGCCGGCGTTGGCAAAAGCCACGTCGAGGCGGCCGAAGCGCGCTAAAGCCGAGGAGACCATCGCCTCCTGCTGCTCCCACTCGGTCACGTCGCACTGCACCGCGAGCGCGCGCTCCTGCCCGCCGAGCTCCTCGGCAAGAGCGGCGAGGCGATCGGTGGACCGCGCCGCCAACACGACGCGGTAGCCGGCCTGCGCCGCGTGCCGCGCGGTCGCCGCGCCGATGCCGCTCGAGGCGCCGGTGATCAGGAAGACAGGTTCTGAAGACATGTCAGGATCATTTCATGCAGGACCGAGCGCATATCCACGTCCAGGCCGGTGGCGGCGGCAACGGCTGCCTGAGCTTCCGCCGCGAAGCCCATGTGCCCAAGGGCGGCCCCGACGGCGGTGACGGCGGGCGCGGCGGCGATGTCGTGCTGGTGTGCGACGACTCGCTGCGCGACCTGGAGGCATTCCGGCGCAGCTCGCACTTCAAGGCAAAGCGCGGCGGTCATGGACAGGGTGCGCTGCGTCGCGGCGCCGAAGGGGACACGCTCGAGATCCGGGTCCCGCCGGGTACCGAGGTGCTGGTCGAGGCCGATGGCACGCGCCACGACCTGTTGCGTCCGGGCCAACGCGCGGTCGTCGCAAGGGGCGGGCCGGGGGGCCGCGGCAACAAACGGTTCGCCGGTCCCACTCACCAGACGCCGCGCTTCGCCGAGCGCGGCCTGCCGGGCGACGAGTCGTGGTTGACGCTGCAACTGAAGCTGCTTGCCGACGTCGGGCTCGTGGGGCTCCCGAACGCCGGCAAGTCCTCGCTGCTCGCGCGGCTGACCCGCGCGCACCCGAAGGTGGCCGACTATCCGTTCACGACGCTCGAGCCGGTCCTCGGGACGCTCGAGACCGCCGACCGTCAGCTGGTGATCGCGGACATCCCGGGGCTGATCGCGGGGGCCAGCGCGGGGGCGGGCCTCGGCCACGAGTTTCTGGCGCACATCGAACGCACGCGGCTGCTCGTCCACGTGCTCGACCTCGCCCCGCTCGACGGCAGCGACCCCGTCGCCAATCACCAGGCGGTGGAGCGAGAAATCGCGCTCCATGACGCTCGGCTGGCCTCACTGCCCCGGGTGCTCGCACTCTCCAAGGCGGACCTGGTGGACTCCGAGACGGCGGCCTCGAGGCGCGAGGAGTGGCAGCGGCGACTGGGAGCCGATACCCCCGTGATCGTCACCTCCTCGGCGACCGGCGCCGGTCTCGACGAGCTCAAGCTGACGCTCGCCCGGCTCGTGCCCTCCGACCAGCAGCAAGGCGAGCAATCCGACGAGGTCGAGCCCGTTCACGAGGAGCTCGCCGAGCATCGCGTGTTCCGTCCGGCCGCCGAGAAGGCATACCGCGTCCAGCGGCTGCCAGACGGAAGCTTCCGCGTCAGCGGCCGGGGGGTAGAGCGGCTGGTGGCCCGTTATGACCTCGACAACGAGGACGCGCTCGCGCACCTCGAGCGCAGGCTGCGCGGCATCGGCGTGATCGACGCGCTCGCGAACAAGGGCTTTGAGCCGGGCGACGACGTCGAAATCGCGGGCGTCACTTTCCAACTCGACCCGGACGTGTAGCATCTCGGACGGCGGCCGGGGAAACGATTGGAGGAACACGGATGAAGCGACTCGCAGTTGCGCTCGTCGCGACGGCACTAGGATTGCTGCTCGTCGCGTCGATTGCCGGGGCCAGAGTGCTCCGGGTGGGCACCTATCGAGGGGTGCGCGGGCAGTACAGGACCATCCAGGCCGCGGTCAACGCGGCCAGACCCGGCGACTGGATCCTCGTCGCGCCAGGGGACTACAAGACGACTTCCAGTTCGGAGCCGCCAGGGCGGAACAACACGCCGGCCGCCGTGCTGATCACGAAGCGCGGGATCCACTTGCGCGGGATGAACCGCAACACGGTGATTGTCGACGGCACCAAGCCCGGCTCGCGGGTCTGCAGCAGGCGGACGTCAGATCAGAACCTTGGACCGTCCGGGCTGGGGCTGAACGGGGTCATGGTCTGGAAGGCCAACAACGTGTGGGTACAGAACCTCACGTCCTGTAACTTCCTCGGCGGCAGCGGACACGCGGGGAACGAGATCTGGTGGAACGGCGGCGACGGAAGCGGCCGGATCGGCGGCTGGGGCTACAACGGCTCTTACCTGACCGCCACCAGCACGTTCTTCGGCAACGAGAAGACCGCGGCCACATACGGGATCTTCTCGAGCAACTGGAACGGTGGGCTGTGGAACCACACGTACGCCAGCAACTTCAACGACTCCGGTTACTACATCGGCGCCTGCCAGCAGCAGTGCAACCAGGTGATGAACGATGCATGGGGTGAGTTCAGCGCGCTCGGCTACTCGGGCTCGAACTCCGGCGGCACGCTGGTTGTCAAGAACTCGCAGTTCGACAACAACGAGGACGGGTTCGACACCAACAGCCAGAACGGAGACAACCCACCGCCGCAGAACGGGGCGTGTCCGAACAACGGGATCAGCCCGATCACGCACACGCACTCCTGCTGGGTGTTCATGCACAACTACGTGCACGACAACAACAACCCGAACGTCCCGGCCGCAGGGTCGGCGGCGGCGGGTCCGGTCGGGACCGGGATGACGATCTCCGGCGGACGGAACGACACCGTCATGGACAACACCTACAAGAACAACAAAGCCTGGGGAATCGGCATCGTGCCGTACCTGGACAGCGGTCCGCCGTGCACCGGCGGGAGCACCACCACCATCCCCGGCAGCTGCCTGTTCGACGACTGGGGTGACGCGGTTCTCAACAACAAGTTCGCCAACAACGGTGGCTATCACCATCCGTCGAACGGCGACATCGCCTGGCTGAACTTCACGAGCGGAAACCCGACCCCGTGCTTCCGCGGCAACACGGAAATCGGCGGCGGTGCGGCCACGACCTCACCGACCGGGCTCCAGCAGTCCCACCCGACCTGCAATGGCCAGGCGATTCCCGCCAACGGGAACTCGACGTTCCTGACCGAGGTGCTTTGCGACTCGCAGGTCGAGCTCACGCCCGGGGTTCCGTCCCCGTGCCCGAACGGTCAGTACCCGCGGCGGACACACGTGGAGATGCATCCGCTGCCCAAGGACCTGACGACAATGCCCAACCCGTGCAAGGGCGTTCCTTTGAACCCCTGGTGCCGGTTGCGCGGCCGCAGGCCCTGAACCTCACGTGGTCGGGGCGCCAGAACCGGCGCCCCGACCATCGCACCTAGATATGGTGTGCCGTCCACGCAGCGGGAGGAGGACGGACGATGGGGCTCGCCCATTGGTGCGCCGTCGGCATCTGCGCCCTGGCGGCCCTCACAAGCACAGCAACCGCAGGCGCCAAAGTGCTGCGCGTCGGTACCTACCACGGGATCCGTGGGCAGTTCAGGACGATCCAGGCGGCCGTCGATGCAGCCAGGCCCGGCGACTGGATCCTGGTGGCGCCGGGCGACTACAAGACGACCTCGAGCCGCGCGCCTCATGGTCACGCTGACACGCCGGCCGGCGTCCTGATCACGACTCCGAACACCCGCCTGCGCGGGATGAACCGCAACAAGGTGATCGTCGACGGCACCAAGCCAGGCTCTGCGCCGTGCAGCCGCAAGCCCGCAGCCCAGAACCTAGGGCCGAACGGTCTCGGCCTCAACGGGATCATGGTGTGGGAGGCCGACGACGTCTGGGTACAGAACCTCACGTCCTGTAACTTCCTCGGCGGCAGCGGACACGCGGGGAACGAGATCTGGTGGAACGGCGGCGACGGAGGCGGCCAGATCCACGGCTGGGGCTTCTACGGCTCCTACCTGAGCGCGACGAGCACGTTCTTCGCAAGCGAGTCGACCGCGGCCGAGTACGGAATCTTCTCGAGCGACTGGAGCGGCGGCACCTGGTTCCAGACGTACGCCAGCAACTTCAACGACTCCGGCTACTACATCGGCGCCTGCCAGCGCCAATGCGACCAGACGGTCGACCGCGCGCACGCGCAGTACAACGCGCTCGGCTACTCGGGCACCAATTCGGGCGGCCAGCTGATCGTCAAGAACTCGGAGTTCGATCACAACCAGGACGGGTTCGACACCAACAGCCAGAACAACGACGGCTGGCCCTCACCGCAGGACGGCTCGTGTCAGGGCAACGGGATCAGCCCGATCACGCATACGCACTCCTGCTGGGTGTTCATGCACAACTACGTGCACGACAACAACAACCCCAACGTGCCCGGGCTGGGCGCGGCAGCCGCC
This sequence comes from uncultured Solirubrobacterales bacterium, assembly GCA_963824755.1. GTDB lineage: Bacteria > Actinomycetota > Thermoleophilia > Solirubrobacterales > Solirubrobacteraceae > Palsa-465. Next base: position 433,794 of record CAWGQT010000037.1, read on the forward strand.
GGTCCGGTCGGAACGGGCATGTCGATCTCGGGCGGCCGCAACGACACGATCATGGACAACCGCTTCGTCCACAACGGCGCCTGGGGCGTGATCTTCGTTCCCTATCCCGATACCGAGACGCCACCGGCTGACGCGCCGGCGTGCAAGGGCGGCATCAGCGGCCCGGACAACCTCTGCGACTACGACAACTGGGGCAACGCCCTGACCGGCAACACATTCACCGGCAACGGGTTCTTTGGCAACGACACCAACGGCGACTTCGCTGAGACCACGACTACACCCGCCGCCTCGAACTGCTTCCGCGACAACACCGACACCGCAGGGCACCTCACGAGCTCCCCGGACGGGCTGCAGCAGTCAAAGCCCACCTGTGGTGGCACCGTCCCGCCGGACCCCAACCCGCCCTTCACCGCCCCGGTGCTGTGCGACTCGCAGTTTCTCGGAAGCGGCCAGACCCCATGCCTGCCGAACATGCACTATCCCCGCCACGGGCCCGGCCAGCCGATGCCGGCGCTGCCGCACGATCTGAGAACGATGCCGAACCCATGCAAGGGCGTGCCGCGCAACCCGTGGTGCCCGCGCAAACCCAAGTAGCGACGTAACCTCTGGCGGCGATGAGCTGCCTGGTAATCAAGCTGGGATCGAGCATCGTCGCCGACGAGCGCGGCGAGGTGCGCACCGATGTGCTGGGCCGGATCTGCGATCAGCTCGCCGAGCTTCACTACGCCGGCCGCTCCCCGATCGTCGTCACGAGCGGCGCGATCGCCCGGGGCATGGGCGTGATGGAGCTGCCCCTGCGCCCGCGGGCGATCGACGAGCTGCAGGCGGCGAGTGCCGTCGGCCAGGGCAAGCTGTACCAGGTCTATGACGAGCTGCTGCGGGCCCGCGGCGTGCCGACCGCGCAGGTGCTCTTGACGTTCTTCGACATGAGCGCGCGCACGCACTATCTGAACGCCCGCCAGACGCTGCGCAGGCTGATCGAGTGGCGCGTGGTGCCCGTCATCAATGAGAACGACACAACGACCACCGACGAGATCTCGTTCGGCAACAACGATTTCCTCGCCGCCCAGGTGGCGATTCTGCTCGGCGCCGAGCTGCTGCTGCTGCTGACCGACGCGCCCGGTCTGTTCACCGCCGATCCGCACGCCAACCCGGGCGCCCAGCTCGTCCCCGTGGTGGGGGCGTTCGAGGAGCTCGAGCACCTCGATATCGGCCACGCCACGTCTCCGCTCGGCTCCGGCGGGATGCGCTCCAAGGTGGTCGCAGCCGAGATGGCAACCGCGTCGGGAATCCCGACGGTCGTGGCAAGCGGGCTGGACGCGGGCACGATCGCGACCGCGGTCTCGGGCCAGCCGATCGGCACGAGGTTCCAAGCCCAGCAGGCCCGGTACTCGAGCTTCAAGCTGTGGCTGAAGTACGCCAAGCCCGTCCGCGGGCGCGTCGTGGTCGACGCGGGCGCGGCGCGCGCGCTGAGAGAGGGAGGAACGAGCCTGCTCCCCGTCGGGATCGTCGAGGTGGTCGGGTCATTCGACGCCGGCGACGCGGTCGAGGTGGCCGCCGACGGCGAGACCGTCGGCAAGGGGATCACGAACTACTCGGCGGCCGAGCTGCGCCGCGCGCGTGGCCTGAAGTCAGCCGAGGTCCGGGAACTGCTTCCGAGAGCCAGCGAGGAGGCAGTCCATCGAGACTACTTCGTGCTCGCGTAACCTTTAACGCCCAATGGCCACCACCGCGCTGTCAGTTCCCGAGCTGTGCGCCGCCGCCAAGCGGGCTTCGCGGACGCTTGCGACGCTGGGCTCCGGCGTCAAGAACGGGGCGCTGGAACAGATCGCCGCCGCGCTGCACGAGCACACCGAGGAGATCCTCGAGGCCAACGCCCGCGATCTCGAGGCGGGGCGCGAGAGCGGTCTCTCGGCCGCGCTGCTGGATCGCCTTTCGCTCGATCAGCAGCGGATCGCAGCGATGGCCGATGGAGTGCGCAAGATCGCTTCGCTGCCGGACCCGGTCGGCGAGGTGATCGACGGGTGGCGGCTCCCCAACGGCCTCGACCTCCGCAAGGTGCGCGTGCCGCTTGGCGTGATCGCCGTCGTCTACGAAGCGCGCCCCAACGTCACGATCGACGCTGCGGCGCTGTGCCTGAAATCGGGCAACGCGATCGTGCTGCGTGGTTCGAGCTCGGCGCTGCAGTCGAACGTGGTGCTCGCGAGCATCGCGGCCGACGCCGCGACCGCATCGGGCCTGCCCGAGGGAGCGCTCTCGCTTGTCGCCGGCGGAGGCCGCGAGGAGCTCAGCGAGCTGGCCACCCAGACCGGGCTCGTCGACCTGATCGTTCCCCGGGGCGGCGAAGGCCTCAAGGACGCGCTCAAGGGCGTCGCCACGGTACCGGTGATCTACGCCGCGTCGGGCAACTGCCACATCTACGTGGACGCGAGCGCCAAGCTCGATGACGCCCAGGCGATCGCGCTGAACGCCAAGCTCCAGCGCCCCGGCGTCTGCAACGCCGCGGAGACGCTGCTGGTCCATGCCGAGGTCGCGGACACCTTCCTCCCTAGAGCGCTGAAAGCGTTGAGTGAGGCCGGCGTCACGCTGCACGGAGACGCGCGCGCCCGCGCCGCGGCACCCGACGTGCCGATGGATCACGCCACAGATCAGGACTGGAACACCGAGTACCTCGCCCTCGAGCTGGCCGTCGGCGTCGTCGACTCGACAGAGCAGGTGATCGCGCACATCAACGCTCACGGCAGCGGCCACTCCGAGGCGATCGTCACTCAGGACAGCTCATCGGCGCGGGCGTTCCAGCTCGGAGTCGATGCCGCGTGCGTATATGTGAATGCGTCCACCAGGTTCACGGACGGTGGTGAATTCGGGATGGGCGCGGAGATCGGTAACTCGACGCAAAAACTTCATGCCCGCGGTCCGATCGGCACCCGCGAGCTGTGCACGTTCAAGTACCTGATCGAGGGCGACGGCCAGATCCGACCCTAATCGGCACGCATTGCGCATCGGCATCTTCGGCGGGACGTTCAATCCGCCACATCTTGGTCACCTGATCTGCGCGCAGGAGGCGTACCTTCAGCTCAGGCTCGACCAAGTGATGCTGATTCCCGCGCGCGTACCACCGCACAAGCCGGTCGAAGAGGAACCAGGGGCGGAGCACCGGCTCGAACTGTGCCGCCTGGCGGTCGACGGCGACGAGCGCTTCGCGGTGTCTGAGATCGAGATCAACCGGCCCGGACCGTCTTACACGGTCGATACGCTTGCGGAACTGCACTCACGAGCGCCAGACAACGAGCTGTTCCTGATCGTGGGAGGCGATATCGCCGCCGGGTTTGCCCAGTGGCATCAGCCCGAGCGGGTCCTCTCGCTGGCCATGCTGGCGGTCGCCAAGCGCAGGGGCACCTCGCGGGGATCGGTGAACGCGGCGCTCGATCAGCTGAAGGTTGGTGAGCGGGCGGCGTTCTTCCGGATGCCTCGAATCGGCCTCTCCTCGACCATGATCCGCGAGCGCGTGCGCGCCCGGCAGCCGGTTCGCTACCTCGTCCCCGACCCAGTGATCCGCTACATCGACGAACACCACCTCTACGCTTAACCAGGGAATGACGCCAGAAGAGCTCACCGCCGCCATCACCGAATACGCCGCCGACCGCAAAGCGATTGACATCGTTCAGCTCGACGTGCGCGAGATCATCGGCTACGCGGATTACTTCGTGATCTGCACCGGCCGGACCGACCGCCAGACCAAGGCGATCCACGACGCCATCTACCAGGGGCTGAAATCCGAGCACCGAAAGCTCCCGCGGCGCGTCGAGGGGCTCTCACAGGCCCGGTGGATCCTGATGGACTACCTCGACGTGGTCGTCCACGTGTTCACCCCCGAGACGCGTTCGTACTACAGGCTCGAGCAGCTGTGGGGCGAGGCGCCGGCCCAGGCCGTTGGAGCCGGCTCGGCGTAACTACAGCGCCGCCAGCAGCTTCGGCGCGACCTCCTTCTTGCGGCTCATCACGCCGGGCAACTCGATCATGCTGTCGTGTGCCGGCTGGCCGAACATGCGCGCCACCGCGGCGGTGTCGCCCGCCACGAGCAGGTCGGTGCCCTTGGTCAGGATGTCGGTGATCATCAGCGCATAGAGCAGCAGTTCCCGGTTCTCGCGCTCGCGCCGCATCGCCTCGAGCAGCTCGTCCTTGCGCTCGAGCAGCGCCTTGCCGACGACCTCGATCTGGGCGATGCAGATGTCCTGGCCGCCGGTGAGCTGATACTGCTTGGCGTCCCGCGTGACGATCTCATCCGCGCTCACCTGCGAGACGTCCGAGGTGCGCTCGAACATCTCACGTCCGAACTCCCTCGCGTCGAGGGCGAGCACTCGCTCGAGGTAGTCGATCACCGAGTGGTCGCGCTCGGTGGTCGTCGGGGAGTTGAGGATCACTGTGTCGGACAGGATCGCGCCGAGCAGCATCATCGCCGCTGAGCGGCTCGGCTCCAGCCCGTTCTGCCGAAAGCGCTCGATCACCAGCGTCGCAGTCGAGCCAACGGGGTCGAACGTGGCCGTCACCGGGATGCGGGTCTCGATCGAGCCGATGTGGTGGTGATCGAGGATCTCGACGATCTCGGCCTGCTCGACGCCCGGCACGCTCTGACCCTGCTCGGCGTGATCGACGAGCAGCACGCGCCGGCGGCGCGGCGCGACCAGACAGGCGCGAGTGAGCAGGCCGACTGGCCGCCGCTGCGGGTCAACCGCGACGGCGGCGCCGTAGTGGACGTCCTTGATCTGCTCGGAGACCTCGGCGACCAGATAGTCGGTGGTCACCGTCAACGGATCCTTCTCCATCAGCGCCCGGCAGGGGGCGGCGAGTGTGATCATGCGCCCCGAAACATAGGTGTCGAGCGGCGAGACGATCACGGCCGCGCCGCGCTCCCGCGCCAGCGCCAGCACCTGCGGCGAGGGCCGCGATCCGTTCGAGAGCACCAGCAGCGCGGCGCCGAGCTCGAGTATGAGCCGCTGCGCGTCCTCGCGGTCACCTACGACCACGGCATCCCCGTCGGCGATGCCGCTCCCGGACTGCGCGCTCATCGAGTGAACCCAGACCCTGCCGGCGAGCTGGCGGTCCTCGCCCGCGACGACCTCCCCCTCGAGCACCGCCGCGACGGCGCTGACGCGCGTGGGCGCGTCCTCGAGGGTCGAGGTCCGGCGCGACTCGCGGACGTAGCGCCGCGCCAGCGCACGCTCGGTGACCACGCCCGCCAGCGATCCCGACGCGTCGAGGATCGGGACGAGCTCGAGGTCCGACCTTGCGATCGCGATACCGGCGTCGCGAAGCGGCTCGTCCTCGCCGACGACCGGGAACTCCCTCTTCATCACGTCGCACGCGCGCAGCATCGCGTGCGGCAGGAACTCCGGCTCCGGGGCGCCCGCCTGCTCGAGCACCCACCGGGACTGGGCGTTCACCTCGCCCAGGCGCACCGCGACGTACTCGTTGTTTCGGTCAAGGCGCCCCTTGAGCTCCGCGTAGCCGATCGCGGATGCGATCGAGTCGGTGTCCGGATTGCGATGACCCGTGACGTAGATCGGGGGCACGAAAGCGATTATTGCGGGGTTCGGGGGCGCGCATGCGCGCCCCCGCCGATCGGCGCATGCGCCGATCGGTTCCGGCGGTGCATGCACCGCCGGCCGGACCGTGCATGCACGGTCCGGAGCAGGTCTGCATGCAGACCTGCCATCCACATACTTGCCTCGGATAGAGTCGGCAGACCGGATCCGACGAAGGAGAGCCGATGCCGACCGCCCCGCAAATCCTCCCGACCCAGATCACGCAGGGGACCGCGCCCGGCGTCAACTACCGGCTCGAAGGTGAGCTCGTCCCCGTGCTGCACATGGCGCTCGACGGCCAGGTGCCGATCTATTTCGAGCATCACGTGCTGCTGTGGAAGTACCCGCAGATGCAGATCGGCCTGCACCCGCTCAAGAAGGGACTCAAGCGGCGCGTGTTCGGCGGCATGCCACTGCTTCTGCTGGAGGCCCAGTCGTCCGGCGAGATCGCCTTCAGCCGCGACTCACCAGGCCACATCGCCGCGCTGCACCTGCCGCCGGGCGAGAGCATCGTCGTGCGCGAGCACCAGTTCCTGGCTGCGACCGGCGGTGTCGAGTACGACTACGCACGGATCAAGGGATTCGCGAACATGATGTACGGAGGCGGCTTCTGGGTCGACCACTTCCTCGCGGCCGACCGCGAGGGCGTCGTTTGGGTACACGGTTACGGCAACGTGTTCGAGAAGGTGCTCGAGCCCGGTGAGACGATCGACATCGAGCCCGGCGGCTGGGTCTACCGCGACCACTCCGTGTCGATGACCCAGGAGGTCTACGGCTTCAAGACCGGCTTCCTCAGCGGCGGTGCGGGGAACCTGGTCTTCAACCGCTTCACCGGACCCGGACGCGTCGGTCTGCAGAGCGCCTACTACCACCCGCCCGTGCAGGAATCCGGCGGAAGTTCCTCGAGCTCAGGCGGCGACGCGATCGGCGGCATCATCGGCGGACTACTGAAGAACTGATGGAGCACCCAGCCGGTTACCTCGCCGAGCACCCGCTCCCCCCGGGCATCGTCGGCGCGTTGGGCCTCGGCGGATATCAGCTGCTCGCCGAGGTCGCCGGCGTCGGCGCGGGCCGGCTCGGGCCGCAGACCTTCCTGCTGGTCGCGCCCGATCCGGATCCGGCGCTGCCGGACGCCGGAACGCAGATTGCGCTGCACAATCAGAAGCTCAAGGATGAGGCCGAGGTGGCGTCGATCACGCAACTCGCGGCGCAGCTCGGTTATCTCCGGCTGACGGGGTACAGGCTCGCGCTCGAGCGCCATGGGCTGCGTAGCAAGGTCAACCTCGTCAACCCCGCGACCGGCGCCATCGTCGTGACGGTCCCCGACAAGCCGGCGGCGGCTGTTCGGCGGTGGCGTCAATCCTGCGCGGATGCTCGCGCAGGTCAGCGCGCTGCCGCCCGCCGGTCCCCCGCCCGATCCGAACAATCCGGAGCTGATGCGCCAGGTGCTACTCGCGCTGGCGCTGCGGGACGATTCGGTGGGCGGGGCGGAGGCCGCCGAGCTCGCCGACCGTGCACTCGAGCTCGTGGCGGGCGATAGGTCGCTGGACCCGCCGGCCGCGCTGGAGGCCGCCAAACATGCGGGCTAGCGGCTAGCGCGCGACGGTCATCCGGAACGACTGGATGCGCCCTGCTCGAATGACGGCGGCGACCGCGGCGCTCGGCAGGCACCACACGCCGTCGTGTGCCGTGGCGTGAGGATGCCGGGCGCGGATCTGGCTGACCGGATCGCCGACTCGCAGTCCCGCCCAGGTCCGCCACTCGCCGCGAGGCGTGATCGTGGCGACCCTCATGGCCTGATTTGCCCCACACCTCTTCGAGCCGGCGAACACGACGGTGAGACCGCTGTGCGCCCAGGGGACTGTGCAGTTGCGCTGCATTGACGGACGCCCGAGTACCGCAATGGCCCTACGCAGGCTCGGATCCCGCAGCGACCACGGGCCGAGTTGCGTGACCGCGACCTGTCCGCCGTCCCGAACGATCCGGATGACGGGGGCGCCCCCGTGCGGCGTCTGAGGTGGCCGCGTCACTCAGCCTCGCTGGCGCTGGCGGATCGGCGGGAGAGCCGCCGACAACTCCGGGCCCCAGGGCCACCGCGACTGCGAGCGCCCCCGATCAGCGGCAGCGCGACGCGCAACGGACGGCGATGCCCGCCTAGCCAATTCGCGCGCGAAACCACGGTGTTGGCTCGCTCGCGCAGACGCTCCACGCTGCGCTCCGACAAGGTGGGCCGTCCGGGGGCGTACAAGCACCCTCTGCGCTCAAGGAGGCTGTGAACGACGAGGCCGAGCGCCACAACGACGATCGCGAACAGGGCGCCCTAGGCGCGACCAGTCTCACATCACCTTGCACGGCGACACCGTCTCACACGCGGAGCACGTCATGCTACGGGGTTCGGCGTCTGGCCAACCAGCCCTGCCGGCGTTGCGCGTTGTAATGCTCTTCAGGTAGTAGTCAGCAGATTCCGTGCGGGTTCTTACGCTTGGCCGGTGCCGTCGCGCGGTTAGCGTTGCTCTAAACAGGCCGCGCGCGGGACGGCGTGCCTCCGGTGGGCGGCGTAGTTGGAATGAGTTGCAAACCAACGTGTTAGGCGTTAGCGGGTCATTCAACAGGCCGCGCACGGGACGGGGGGTCCGGGGTGCGGCGCACTGAGGGCCTATGCCGGTAGGGCCGCGAGTGCCGCTGCGTGAGCTTTCTTGAACGCGATCAAGCCGCTGGCGAGTTGCAGCAGCGCGAGGTGGTTCTCGTCCTTCTTCGACCAGCGGATCAGGATCGCGCGGTTGCGGTTCAGCCACGAGTGGCATGCCTCAACGACCCACCGCCGCGGCTTCCACTCGGGGTCGTGTAACTGCCCGGCGGTGTCCTCGCCGCGGGCACGGATGTGCGGCGAGAATCGTTGCGCGATCACCGACTCGCGAGTCGTGTCGTAGTCATAGCCGCGGTCCAGGCACAGGCCCTGGGGACGCTCGTCGGTGGGGATCGGACGCGCGATCGGGACCGAGGCGATCGTGTCGTCCAACAGCTTCATGTCATGACGGTGCGCGCCCTCATGCGCGAGCCCGAGCGGGACCCCTGCGGCGTCCGTGAGGACCGAGCGCTTGGCCCCCTTTTGGCTCTATCCGTTGGGTTTGGGCCGGTCTTCTCGCCGCCCAACGGCGCCTTCGTCATCGCGCCGTCGGCGGCCATGAACGACCAATCGATCCCGACCTGCTCGTCGTAGTCAAGCAGCCCCTCGCGCCAGATCTCGTGGAACACGCCAGCCGCCCGCCACTCCTGAAAGCGTCGGTGCGCCGAGCTCGAGGAGCACGGACCCGTCAGATCCAGCGCGTTCCACTGCATCCCCGTCCGCAACACCAACAAGATCGCGTCCATCGCGTCGCGGTCCGGCACGCGCGGGTTGTGGCAACCCAACGGGTGCGAGGGCCGATTGGGCAACAGCGGCTCGATCCGCTCCCACAACCAGTCAGGCATCCGCCAACCATCGTCCTTCGAGACGAGTCCCATCATCGACCTCCCCGGTCAAGAAACGCGGTGACCAGGATTTCGACGCGGGCTACATAACTCCTACCGGCATAGGCCCTAAGCCTGGATCCACCGATCGGCTGGGTTGGTGAGGCGAAGTTGGCGAGTTCACCGTGGTGATAGTCGGGATCGACGGTGTTGTCCTGGGTCGGAGCGTTCCGGTGGGAGTGCCAACGTCGTGAGTTTGGGTTGACACCCGGTTTCGGGGCAGGGGTGAGTGGGCCGGTGTCGGCCGCGGGGTCCGGCTGGTGGTGGTCGTGCTCGATGTGGGGGTGCTCAGGTGCGGGCGGGAAGCGCGCGGATCGCGTCGAGGATCGTGGTGAAGTCGTGTTGCCAGGGCCAGCGGGCGGGCATCCGGAGTGTCCATTGGCGGCTGGTGCGGGTCAGGCGGGCGGGGATCTGGAGCAGTTGGTGGCGGCGGGACCGGCCGGTCTGGACCGGCCGGTCGGGGAGGCCGATCTGGGTGGTCCAGCGTCCGAGGTTGTGCGCGAGCGCGGCGATCACGGTCCAGGCGCTGTTGGCGTGCATGCGGCTGGAGGGGAAGTGCTGAAGTGCTTGGTCGATGAGGTCGCGGATCGCCAGTTCGATGCTGGCGTGGTCGCGGTGATCGGTGTCGGCGACGAGCGTCGGGATCGTGCGGTTGGTGGCGAAGCAGTGGTAGCGCCAGTCGGGGAACAGCTCGGCCTGGGCGCCGATCAGGCGGGTGCGGCGCACGATTAGCCTGAAGCCCTTGAGCTCGGTCTCGGCGAGTTGCGCCTCGCCGCCCTCGGGGTAGTCGGCGACCGTCACCCACGCGGTCTCTTCGATCTGCTCGATCAGCGCCCGGATCGTCTTGGTCAGCTTGACGCCGATCGAAAACTCGATCCCGCGACTGTTCAGCTCCTTGAACAGCTTGTGGTTCTCAAACCCGGAGTCGCGCGGATGATGAGCTGGCCGGTGTGTCCGGCCCGTCTGACGCGGGCGATCAGCTCATCGACGAACCGGGCGATCCCGCGCTGCGTGTTGGCCTTGCCCTTGCGGTTGCGGATGTGCAACACCTCCCCGGTGTCCGCGCGCACGGCCGCGATCGGGTGATAGCCGAGCTTCTTGGTGTACCCGTAGCCAGCGCCCTGCTTCTGATAGCCGTAGACCTCGCCGACGAAGCTGTCGATGTCGATCACCAACGGCCATCGCCCGGCCCCGCCCGGCCTGCCACGCGCGCGCGAGCGCCTGATCGAGCACCCGGTCGAGCTGGCGGACATGCCCGAAGGTGAACGCCCGCAGGAACGTCCCCAACGTGGAGGGAGCCATCACCCGGTGCCCCAAGATCAGGCCGGTGCTTCCGGCTCTGAGCACGTTCATGTCATCGATCGAGTCCGCGCCGGCCAGCATCCCGTGCACCAGCGACATGACCTTGCGGCCCGGCAGCGCCGCCCCCGGCAACCTGGGGTCAAGCCACACCGACTCGTTCACCAGCTCCTCGATCCCCAACCGATCCGCCAACGTGGCTGTCACCAACAAGCCGGCGTTACTGACCAGCCGCTGCTCATCGAACCGAACCTGCACCGAGTCCAGGTTCGCCGGACCTTCGGGAACGTCCGCGCCGTCGTGCACCATATGGGTGACCTCCTGACAGGGCCGCAGCCGCCCCATACGACTGCCATTAAAGCCCTGCTCAGGAGGACATTTAGACTCAGGCTCGGACGGAACCGAGCGCGTTACTCGGTGGATCCAGGCTAAGGGCCTATCTCAATAGAGGAGTTATGTAGACCGTCGCGAACTCCTTGGCGTGGGAGGAAGAACCGGCCGAGGAGGTCGAGGTGGCTCGCTCTAGCGGGTTGGTGAGCGGTGATGATGGATGGCGGATCCCGGACTGGTTGTGGCAGCGGCTGGCGCCGCTGATCCCGCCGCCGCCGGCGCATCCGCTGGGTTGCTGTCGTCCGCGGGTGCCTGATCGGATCGTGATGAACGCGATCTTGATGGTGCTGCGGACGGGGATGCAGTGGAACGCGCTGGACGCGACCGGGATCTGTAACTCGAAGACCGCGCACCGGCGCTTTCAGGAGTGGCGCGCGGCGGGCGTGTTCCACGAGATCTGGCGCCAGGCGCTGTTGGAGTACGACGAGCAGATCGGAATCGACTGGTCGTTCCTGGCCGCCGACGGGGCGATGACCAAGGCCCCGCTGGGCGGCCCGAAGACCGGCCCAAACCCTACGGATAGAGCTAAAAGGGGGCCAAGCGCTCGGTCCTCACGGACGCCGCAGGGGTCCCGATCGGGCTCGCGCACGAGGGTGCGCACCGCCATGACATGAAGCTGCTGGACGACACGATCGCCTCCACCCCGATCGCACGTCCGATCCCCACCGATGAGCACCCGCAAGGTCTGTGCCTTGACCGCGGCTACGACTACGACTCGACGCGCGCGTCGGTGATCGCGCAGCGGTTCACGCCGCACATCCGCGCCCGCGGTGAAGACACCGCCGGGCAGATCCGCGATCCCGAGTGGAAGCCCCGGCGGTGGGTGGTCGAGGCCTGCCACTCGTGGCTGAACCGCAATCGCGGGATCCTCATCCGCTGGTCAAAGAAGGACGAGAACCACCTCGCACTACTGCAGCTCGCCAGCGGGCTGATGCGTTCAAGAAAGCCCATGTCGCCACCCAAGCGCCTGCCTATGAGATAGGCTAAAAGGAGTTCCAATATCCGCGCGCGAAGCGCGGTGCACGCAGATGGCTGGTGCTGCCTGCCGTCGTAGGCGCATTGCTGGTTGTTGCGCCAGCGGCGATGGCCTCCTCGTTCGCGAGAACCATCCCGGTTCCGGCGAACACGTTTACGTCGTCCGGCCTGGTCCCCGGGGCGACTGATCACGTGAGCGTGACTGCGGCGGGCATCTGGGACTACTGCGCGGGCAGTTGTCCCGTGGGTCCCAATGGCACCAGCGGCTTCCACCTTCCCAGCGCGTCTCTTCCGGGGGCGAATATCAGCGCATTGATCGGGTCTGTTGACAACCAGGTAACTTGGAAGCTGATCGGTGCTGGCCCGGCGACAGTCGGTCCTGCAACCCCTGGAACCTTGCAGTTCACAATCAACGACATAGGGGCCGGCTCATTCAGTGGCCAAATGACGGTCACGATTAGTGGCGGCAGTCCAGTGGAGCTCGCGAACGTCGCTGACACGCAGGCCCTGCACTTCCTTGTGAGGCTGATCGGGCCTTTTTCGACGAGCAAGATCGTCATCAGCAACGAGGTCAGTAGTGCAATCGGCGCCTACCAGGGCCTCAACATGGGCGCAGCGTGCACCGATTTGGGCGACGTTGTAAAGCAGCCAAATTAGGGTTCGCGCAGGGACAGCTCACACTGGGCCAAGCCGCCAGCATCATCGCGGGCGCGAATCACACCGCTACAACCATCAGCTGCCCTTAGACCGCGCTGCATAACAGCAGGCATACCAAGCCCCGAACCGCTAACAGCGGGCGCGAAGTTTGCGCCGCTGAAGTCGTTTGGCCTGGCCGCGCCGGCGTATGCCGCTCACCGACCGGGTCGTCGAGGCGGTCGACGCGCTGCTGCCGAACACCCCCCAATCACGGGGCGTATTGTCTGAGTGGAGCTCAGGGGGACTCGAACCCCTGCCTCCGGCGTGCCACGCCCCTAACGCCGCTCGTCGTTCCGATGCGTCCGGCGCGTGACATGTGGAAAACGCATACGCTTGTGGGGATTCGTGCGCCGGCGCCCCGTAAACGTTGAGGATCGCTCTCAGGCGATATTCGGGCGAATGGGCGCGAGATGGGCGTGAAGCACCTTCCGCAATATACGCGGGCGGGAACCTGACGTAGGCTCCCTGGTCTGGATTCCTCTTGATGACCTCATGCTCCAGCGTGCGTGCAGAATCAGCAGCATCGACTCGTTGAAGTGGGCAGGGGTATTGGCCAAGTCGTTGTCGAGAACATGAAAAGTGTCGTCGCGCCTGGCCAGGGCGACACGGCCGGCGAGCTGCGTCTGAACGAGCGATCCAGTTGGTGGGTGCTCGCCGTCTTTTCGGCTGGAATCGGGCTCCGGCTCCTGTTGACGATCGCCTACCGGCCGGCGTTCCTAGGGGACCCGGACAGTGCGAACTATGTCGGCGCTGCGTCCGGGCGTCTCTTCTCGGATCCTGTGCATCCCGCCGGCTATGCACTCTTCCTGCGGGTGCTCCATTCCCTGTTCGACCGGCTCGACGTGGTGCCTTTCGCGCAGCATGCGCTCGGTGTCGCGACCGCGCTGATGCTGTACCTGCTTGGCCGCCGCGCCGGCTCACGCGCCGCCGGCCTGCTCGCCGCTGCCGTCATCTTGTTCAGCGGCCCGCAGCTGTGGCTCGAGCATTCCGTGCTGTCCGATTCGCTGTTCACGTTCCTCGTGACGGCGACGATCTTCCTGGCGGTCTTTGCTCGACACCAGAAGGGCGGAATCCTGGCGGTTGGTGTCTCCATGTGCGCCGCGTCGGTCGTGCGATCTGCCGGCCTGACGCTCGTGCCGGTCGTAGTGATCTGGCTCGCCTGCATGACACCGGGACGGCTCCGCCGGCGTTTCTTCTACTCCGCCGTTCCGGCGATCGTGGCGCTCGGCCTGCTCAGCGCCTACGTTGCCTTCCAGCACCACCGAACCGGCATCACCGGGCTGATACCGGCCGGTGGACGCGTCGTGTATGCGATCGCAGCCCCTTTCGCCAACTGCAAAGCCTTTACCCCACCACCGGGAACCCGACGCCTCTGCCAGCCGCCCGGCAGACGCGGACACTTCAACCAATACCTCTGGGGCGTACCCGAGACCGCTGCCATGGGAGATCCTTCGCCGAATCGAGCTTTGTTCAGCCCGGCCTGGCGCGCGTTCGGTCCGATGCCAAACGGCGACACCAAGCTCGGCGCCTTCGGTCGCTCCGCCATCCTTCACCAGCCGGCTGCCTACCTCAAGCAGACGCTCGTCAACTTCCTTGTGCTCGCAGTGCCCGACGATCACACACTCACTGGGGCTGCCGAACCGGATCCACCCGCAGCCGCAGCAGTAGCTGCCTACTACGGGGTACGAACTGTCGGCAAGCCAGGCACGAGCTACAACGTCCTGCTCGATCTCGGACGCGTGCTGGAGCCAGGAGTCTTTCTGTGGGTGCTCCTGCTCGGAAGCCTGCTGACAGCGGCCATTGCTCCGGGCGAGGAGCGAGCGATCGGGGTGCTCGCCGCGGCAGTCGGGTGGCTGGTGCTGGCCGGCACCGCCGCGGTTGCGACCGACCCCCGGTACGCCACTCCGGCTATCGGGCCGCTGACGTTGGCGGCCGCGATTGCGGTGTCGGCGATCCGTAATCAGGGGTTCAACCCCAGGGCTGCCGGCCGCCTCATCCGTCGAAGGAGCCGTGACGGCCCGCCCCAAGGCTGAACGCCTCGGGCTCAACCGGTCCTCGCAACAGTAGCTGTCGAGGTGACGGTACCTCTCGTGGGGGATGGACTGGGGTGGCCGAGGGTCGGGCTGTCGTTGAGTTCTGGGCGGTTGGTCGTCTAGGCGTGACCTCCACGGCCTGACTCTGTCGTTCAGGGCGGCGAGGGGATCCGGGCCGGCGAGGCGCCAGGGAGCTTGCGGTTGGTTTAGCCGTGATCGCTCCCTTCCCCAGCCGCCGTTTCGGTGGCCGGCGTGAGCGGTGGGAGGGGCGCGGTGGCGAACGCGAGCCAGGGGGCAAGGGGCCTGCGCTTGAGCGGCTGCCACCCGCCGGCCGATCGTGCGTGGTTGGTTTAGATGGTTCTCAGGTACTCGTTGAGCGCTTCGGCGGGCGTCTTCCAGCCGAGCGTCTTGCGCGGTCGGCTGTTCAGCGCGGAGGCGACCGCAGCGAGGTCCTCGGCGCTGTGTCTGGAGAGGTCGGTGCCTTTCGGGAAGTACTGGCGCAGCAGCCCGTTGGTGTTCTCATTGGTGCCGCGCTGCCACGGACTGTGTGGATCGCAGAAGTA
The DNA here is from genome assembly GCA_963824755.1 of uncultured Solirubrobacterales bacterium. Taxonomy (GTDB): domain Bacteria; phylum Actinomycetota; class Thermoleophilia; order Solirubrobacterales; family Solirubrobacteraceae; genus Palsa-465. The sequence continues at coordinate 448,845 of CAWGQT010000037.1, forward strand.
CACCGGCAGGCCGGTCTCGATCCGCAGCTGGGCGTGTTGGGCCATCTCGGTGCCCTGGTCCCAGGTCAGCGAGCGGCGCAGCTGCTCAGGCAGCGTGACGATCGTCCTGGCGATCGCGTCGCGGACCGCCTCGGCGCCGTGCCCCGTTAGCGCGGGGCCGTCCTTTACTCCCGGCGCTTGGCCGGTCATCGGCGGGAGGTAGAGCAGCATCGTAAAGCGGGTTGAGCGCTCCACCAGCGTGCCGATCGCCGAGCTCCTCGCTCCGATGATGAGGTCGCCTTCCCAATGGCCGGGAACCGCCCTGTCCTGGGCTTCGGCGGGGCGTTGGCTGATCATCACCTCGTCGCTGACGAACCCGCGACCGCGACCGCTGGTGCGAGCTCTCGGGACCCGCAACGCCCGCCCGGTCCGCAGACAGGCCGTCAGCTCACGCCGCAACGCGCCACGCCCCTGAACGTACAGCGACTGGTAGATCGCCTCGTGCGAGATACGCATTGACTCATCATCGGGGAACTCCAAGCGCAGGCGATTGGAAATCTGCTCAGGGCTCCACGCCCTCGCCCAGCGCCGATCCTTGCGCAGACCGTGACGCCGCCCGATCCACCTCACCCCAGGACCGTCGAGAGCCGTCCCATCGGGCCGCTTGACAGCTCCCGACAGACGGTCCTGCACATACCGTCGCAGCCCGGCGTTCACGACCAGCTTCGCCGGCTTCGCACGCCGAGCCCGCCGGTCCGCGTACCGCTGCGCCGAGCTCGCCCGATACTCAACGACGCCGCCACACCTCACGACGTTCCGACGCAACTCACGAGAGATCGTCGACGGCGAACGCCCGAGCTGACGAGCGATCCCCCGCACCCCACACCCCCCAGCGCGCAGGATCGCGATCTCCTCCCGCTCAGCGAACGACAGATAACGCCCCGACAACGGCGCCTGGGTAACGGTCGGCATCCCCCCACCCTTCCGAAACCACCGGACACCAACCGCCGGCGACACGCCCGCCTGGACACCAGCCTCCCGGCTACTGAGCCCTCGCGCGACCGCCGCCCAGAAACGCACCCGATGCTCCCGCCGCCCAGACGGCAGACGCCCCGGCGAACGCACCCGCGCAAAATCCGAAGCCCGACTTCTCTCGCCCATCGCAACTCCTCTCGGTCAAGGTGTTGCGACGACAGATGAATCCGCCCGCTCCAGGTGCTCCAGTTTCGCCGCCGCGGATCGACACGCCGCTCGTGTTCCCCGCCGCGATGGGCGGGCACATTGGCCTGGATACGTGGCGGACCCGTGAGTGGTATCCGGCGCTCGACGCCGCCGGGATCTCCCGCCGAGGCCCGTACTGCTTACGGCACACGTTCGCCACCGAGGCGCGGGCAGCGGGCGTCAGCATCTTCGAACTCGCCCGGCTGATGGGCATGTCAGTGACGGTGATCGACCGCATCTACGGGCACCTGGCGGTCGACTCCGAGGACGCGATCCGGGCGCGGCTGAACGCGAGATCCGGGCAAATGGGCGTTAGCCGGGCGTCGGACCAAGACTGACAACGCCCCGCCTGAAAGCCGAATCCCCCGTGTCTACGGGGGATTCGCGCTAGTGGAGCTGAGGGGACTCGAACCCCTGACCTCCGGCGTGCCACGCCGGCGCTCTGGCCAACTGAGCTACAGCCCCTTCGAAATCGAAGTGGTCCCCAAGATTAGCTCGGAGTCGTTCTCAGCAGCCGTTGACGCGAGCGGTGACCGTTGAGTTACGGACCTTGCCGTTGTGGCCGGTGAGCGTCACGCCGACCCGGCTGACGCTCTTGCAGAGGTTCCCGTTGTTGGTCAGCAGGCCGTTCTGGCCTCCATTGAGCCGCAACTCGAAACGCGACAACGGGACGTCGGGGACGTTCGAAAACGTATTGCGCGCACGCGCGCCGACGAAGTCGACCGAGCCGACGAGCGTCACCGGAATCGCCCCGCGCACCTGGACGACGAGGCTCGGCAGCGACGCGCCGGGCGTCATCGCCACGATCACACGGCCCCTGAGCGGTGTCGAGAGGAGCGGGCTGACTGCGATCGCCGTCCCGACCTGCGAGCTCGCGGGACACGCATTCGCCAGGTATTGCGACAGCTGACAGGTGTGCTTGAGCGCGGTGAAGTTGACCGACACCGTCGCCGGCAACAGCACGCGAACCGCGCTGATCGTCGCCTGGCCCGTGGGCTGGGTGATGACCGAGTCGAGCAGCGGGTGCGCCCCGGTCGCGTTCTCGCCCCGGCCGCCGATGGTCGCCGCGACCGACGGCGCGAACGGAAGCGCCGCGCACGCCGTGGGGGTGAACGACGAGCTCGCCGTGGAATGCGTCCCGTCGTAGCCGACGACATCGACCGTCGTCCTCGCCAGCTTGCACGAGGTCGGGTTCTGCGTGAATGGCCCCTTCGCGGCGCGGCTGTTCAAGGTCAGGGTGACACCGCTGATCGTGAGCGGCAGACCGCCGACGCTGTCGGGGATGTTCGTGAGCGTCGAGTCCAGCCCGAAGTCGGTGGGGCGGACGGTGATCGGAGATTGCATCATCACGTCGGTCGGCAGACGCCCCAGCGGGAGCGGCAGCGCGCGCAGCAGGAAGCCGAAGCGCGCCGGCTCGCTGCCGGTCGGCTGAACATTGAAGATCTGCCCGCCGACGGTCGTGGGCAGGAGGCCCAACAACGCCACGTTCGCGGAGATGGAGCCCACGACCGAGCTGCTCGCGCAAGATTCCGAGGCGAAATCGCTCTGGCTGCAGAGCGTCGCGGCCGCCGGGTTGCCGACCAGGCCCGGCGGGAGGTGAAGGACGAGGTCCTTGGCGTTGCCACCTGCGAATGCCGTGGAGATCGCGAGGTTCGGGTGCCCGCCAGCCGCGGTGGTGTCGGGTTTCAGCGAGAACGACGAGATCGTCATCGCCGAAGCCTGAGCCGCGATCAGCAGTGTGAATGCCAGTGCCAGTAGCGCTGCGCCGATGGCCCTTGCCGGTGTTCGCATCGGAATGCCTCCTGCTCCTCCCTGACGGCGCCCGTGTGTCCCTCACACGGGCCGCCCGCCAGCCGTTCCTCGAGACAAGATAGCGGGCTTACGCGCGGCGTGGAGCCGATCCCGCCCGAAAGGGGCGATTTATCCGGGCGGAATGAACTCAGGGACGTCGAGCGCGTCGCCGTTGCCGGGGCGCCGTCCCCGTGGCCGGCCGGGGCTGGGTGGGCGTTGCCCGATCGCCGCTCCGACGCGATCGAGCTCCGAGAGCATGTGCGAGTGGATGCTCTGGATGTCGCGGAGCAGGCGCTCGGCGTTGGCGCGCAGCGAACCCGCCATCTCCCGCAGGTCGTCGACCATTTCGAGCCCCTCGGTCTGGACGTCATTGGCGGTGGTGCGTGCTTCGCGCAGCAACTCGCGCGAGCGCGTCTCGGCCTCGTCGCGCAGCTTGTCGGCCTGGGCTTTCGCTTCTGCGATCGTCTGATCGGCGTTCTCCTGTGCCTTGGCGACGGTGGTCAGCGCCTCCGTCGCCGCCGTGGTCCGCGCCTGCTCGGCATCGGCCTCCCCGGCCTTGCGCATCTTGGCGGCGTCGTCCTGGGCCCATTGGACGATCTCCGCCGCCTCCTCCTCGGCAGCGGTGACACGGTTCTGAGCGGCGCGCTCTGCCTCTGCGATCCGATCGCGGACCCGCTCCTCGGTCTGACGGCGCAAGCGCTCGGCTGCTTCCTCGGCGGCCGCAACGATCGAGGCGACTCGCTCGGCGGCGGCAGCCGCGCTGCTGGGTGGGTGGGATCCGTTCCCGGTGCTTGTGGCATCGTCGACGTCCGTCGCCGCGCCCGGTCCCTCGTTTGCGTGCTCGGCCACGTGGTTGATGGTAGAGCGCGCATGGCCGCGCGTTCGCAAGACGTGGACCGCCGATAACCTGCAAAGCACGATGTCCGACGAGCGCTACGACCCGCAGCGAATCGAACCCAAGTGGCAGGAGATCTGGGAGCGTGAGCACACGTGGGAGGTCGCCAACCCGACGGGCGGCGAGGACTCGATCCCCGAGAAGTCCTACGTGCTCGAGATGCTGCCCTACCCGAGCGGCGAGCCGCACATCGGACACCTGAAGAACTACGCGCTGGGGGATGCGATCGCGCACTTCCATCGCCGGATCGGGCAGCACGTCCTGCACCCGATGGGGTATGACGCTTTCGGGCTGCCCGCCGAGAACTACGCGATCACGACCGGCGTGCATCCGCGCAAGTCGGCCGACGAGTCGATCGCGGCGTTTCGCCGTGCGTTCCGCCGGTGGGGCATCTCGATCGATTGGTCCCGTGAGTTCGGCACCCACGAACCGTCTTACTACCGCTGGACCCAGTGGATCTTCCTGCAGCTGTTCGAGCGAGGTCTCGCGTATCGCAAGGAGGCGGCGGTCAACTGGTGCCCGCATGATCAAACAGTGCTGGCCAACGAGCAGGTGATCGACGGCCACTGCGAACGATGCGGGCATCTGGTCGAGGTACGCCAGCTCGAGCAGTGGTTCTTCCGCATCACCGACTATGCGCAGCAGCTGCTCGACGACCTGGACGGGATCAACTGGCCCGAGCACGTCAAGGCGATGCAACGCAACTGGATCGGGCGCAGCGACGGCGCGGAGGTCGCTTTCCGCTGCGAGGACTTGGATCCCGCCCACCCGATCGACTACCCGGTATTCACGACCCGGCCCGACACGCTGTTCGGCGCAACCTTCTTCGTGATGGCGCCCGAGCATCCGGACGTGTTCCGCCTGGCGGCGGGCACCGAGTACGAGCAGCGCGTGCACGAGTACGTCAACCGCGCGCTGACCGAATCGGTCGAGGAGCGCGGCGACGCCGAGAAGCCGAAGACCGGTGTGCCGCTCGGTCGCACCGTCACCAATCCCGTCAACGGCGAGCAGATCCCGATGTTCGTCGCGGACTACGTGCTGATGGAGTACGGCACCGGCGCGATCATGGCGGTGCCGGCCCACGATCAGCGCGACTACGAGTTCGCGCGCGCGTTCGATCTGCCCATCCGTCCGGTCGTCGCGCCCACTTCGGAGGACGAGGTGGTGGAGGGGGAGGCGTTCGTCTCCCACACCGAGCGCGAGCAGCTGATCAACTCGGGGCCGTTCTCCGGGATGAACGCGGTCGAGGGCCAGCAGGAGATCGTTGCCTGGCTCGAGCGGGAGGGCAAGGGACACCTCTCGGTCAACTACCGGCTACGCGACTGGCTCGTCTCGCGCCAGCGCTACTGGGGCTGTCCGATCCCGATCATCTACTGCGAGCGCTGTGGGATGGTTCCCGTTCCGGTAGAGGATCTCCCGGTCGAGCTGCCAGAGGTCGAGGACTACCAGCCGAAGGGACGCTCGCCGTTGGCCGCCGCCGAGGACTGGGTCAACGTGAAGTGCCCGGAGTGCGGCGGTCCGGGGCGGCGGGAGACGGACACGATGGACACGTTCGTCGACTCCAGCTGGTACTACCTGCGCTACTGCGACGCGCGCAACGACCAGGCCGCGTGGGACCGTCGGGTGCTCGACGCGTGGATGCCGGTCGACCAGTACATCGGCGGCGTCGAGCACGCGATCCTGCACCTGATGTACTCGCGCTTCTTCATCAAGGCGCTCGCCGACATGGACCTGCTCGGGTTCCGCGAGCCGTTTCTCGCGCTGTTCACGCAGGGCATGATCCTCGGGCCCGACGGACACAAGATGTCGAAGTCGCGCGGGAACGTGATCAGCCCGATGCCGATCGTCGACCGCTACGGCGCCGACGCCTGCCGTTGCTACATCCTGTTCATCGGTCCGCCGGACCAGGATGCGGCGTGGTCGGATTCGGCGCTGGCTGGTCAGAACCGGTTTCTGGGGCGGCTGTGGCAGCTCGGCCACGAGCTGTCGGCGGACGATGGTTCGGTCGCGCCCAGCCCCCGCCCCGTCGATCAACCTGACGATTCCACCGGACGTGATCTCGAGGTCGTCCGCAAGGCCAACTGGGCGATCGAGCGGGTGACCGGCGATTTGAGTGGACGGTTCGCGTTCAACACGGCGATCGCCGCGATCATGGAATTGGTCAACGAGATCTACCGGCCACCGCGGGCGAGCGCCGAAGCGCAGCGGTTCGCGACCGCGACCGCTGCGTCGCTGATCTTCCCGTTCGCGCCGCACGTCGGTGCGGAGGTCTTCGAGATGCTGACTGGGCGGCGCGTATGGGAGGAGCCGTGGCCTGCGGCTGACCCAGCGATGCTCGTCGCTGAGACGTTTGAGCTCGTCTGCCAGGTCAACGGCAAGGTGCGGGACCGCGTCAGCGCTCCCACCGGCGCCCCTCGCGAGGAGCTCGAACGGCTGTGCCTCGACACGCGCGGAGTCAAAGCTCACGTCGACGGCCACCGGATCGACCGCGTGATCGTCGTTCCGGACAAGCTGGTCAACGTCGTCGTGCGATGAGTGCGCCGTACATCGCCGTCGTCGGGCCGGGCGAGGCGACGGCCGACGAGGAGCGCTGTGCCGAGGCGGTGGGCCGGGGGGTGGCGGCCAGTGGCGCGGTGCTGGTGTGCGGCGGCCTCGGCGGGGTGATGGCGGCGGCTTGCCGTGGCGCGTGGCAAGCCGGTGGGACGGCCGTTGGGATCCTGCCGGGGTCAGAAAGGGCGGCCGCCAACGAATGGGTTGCAGTCGCGATCCCGACGGGGCTCGGAGAGTTGCGCAATGGGCTGGTCGTGCGGGCGGCAGACGCGGTGGTCGCGGTCGGCGGCGCGTACGGGACACTGTCCGAGATCGCGCTGGCGCTGAAGACTGGAGTGCCGGTCGTCGGAATCGGTTCGTGGCAGATCGACGGCGTGGAGGCAGTCGAATCTGCGCAGGACGCGGTTACGCGGGCGCTCGCGCTCGCCCTCGCGCGGACCTGATTGAATCGTGCATGAGATGGTCACGCTCGTCGTTCGCTTACGCGTCCACGACTACGACGCCTGGAAGCCCGTGTTCGACAAGGCCGAAGGTCTCCGGCGCAGGCATGGCGCGACCGGGCATCGCATCTACCGCGATCTGCGCGACCGCGGCCGTGTCGTCGTGCACGAGGATTTCCCGTCGGAGGACGCAGCGCAGGGTTTCGCGGAGGATCCGGAGTTGCGCGAGGCGATGGCACGCGGCGGTGTCGAGGGCGAGCCGAGCTTCAGCCTCGTCGAGCAGGTCGAGGACAAGCAGTACGCCGGCGCTTAGTGGCGGTCGGGTCCGTCGCCTAGACTCGCTCCGTGCCCTCGTTCAAGGCCGCGTATCTGATCCACGGCGACGATCACGGGCGCATCGCTGAGCGGCGCGCACGGTTGCGCGCGCTGGCCGAGGGCGGCAGCGGCGCGGGAGGGTTGGAGTTGTTCGAAGGCGAGGCCGCAACCCCGGAGGCGGTCACCGCCTCGCTCAGCGCGATGACGTTCGCGCTCGGCCGGCGCTTCATCATCGTCGACGGCGTCGAGCGCTGGAAGGACAAGGATCTCGATGGGATCGAGGAGGCGCTTCAAACGTTCCCCCCGGACACGACGATCGCGTTCTTCGCGCGCGAGGACAGCCGCGCGAAGGCACCCAAGCGACTGACGGATGCCGTGCGCAAAGCGGGTGGCGACATCAGCGCCGAGGACAGCGTCAAACCTTGGGAGCTACCGAAGTGGGTCATCGCGCGCGCCCGCGAATTGGGTTTCCAGCTCGAGCCAGATGCCGCACGTGCGCTTATTCAGCACGTCGGAGATAGACAGCAGCGCCTCCAGCGCGAGCTCGAGAAGCTGGCACTGGGGCTCGGGCCCGACGGTAGGATCGACGCAGGCCAGATCGAGGAACTGACGGCGCCGTCGGCCGAGCGCAAGGCGTGGTCGCTGGCGGACGCACTGCTGAGCGGCGACGCGCGCGCCGCGACCCGCGTGTACCTGGCGCTGCGCGCGCAGGGTGAGCGGGTGCCGGGCCTTCTCTACTGGATGGCGCAGCGAGTGCGGACCGCTCACGAGATCGCGCTGGCAATCGAGGCGGGTGAGGCCCCGGCGCAGGTCAAGCGAAAGCTGCGGATGCCGTCGCGCGCCGCGGACCGCCTGATCGCCGACGCACGCCGGACGGGTAGCGAGAAGCTCCGGGCGGCCATCGAGCAGATCGCCGACCTCGAGCTGGCCTCGCGAGGCGGCGGCTCGGGGCTTGCGAGCGAGGACACGAGCGCGCTGCTGGCGATCCGCAGGATCGCGGCGTAGCGCGCCGGCTAGACCAGCCGCAACACGACCAGCAGCGCGATCACGACCGCGAGCAACACCGTGAGCGCGATGGCGCGGCGCAGCCAGTCGATACGCGTGCGACGAGCGGAATGGGCGCTGCGGGCGATCGCCGGCGGCTGCCACACGGGCGCGTCCAGCTTCGGCGTCGCCTCGAGCTGCGCCTGAAGCTTGCTCATCTGCGCCTCGCTTTCGGCTTTCATCGCATCGAGTTGTCGGAGAACCATGTCGCGCTCCGACAGGGCGCGAGTCAGCTCGGTACCGAGCTCCTCGTTGGCGTCCTTGCGCTCCGCCAGCAGTCTCCGGCCCTCGGCGATTGCGCGCTCGCGAGAACGCTGGGCTCTATCCCGCTCCGCGACGGTGGCATCGCGCGCCGCCAGCAGCTCGTCGCGTGCCGCAACCGCGCCGTCTCGTTTCGCAAGCGCTTCGTCGCGTTCGGCGAGCGCCTTGTCGCGTTCGGCGAGCGCCTTGTCGCGTTCGGCGAGCGCCTGGTCGCTCTCGGCGAGGGCCTGGTCGCGGATGCGTGCTTCCTGGTCGTGCTCCGTCCTGGCGAGCGCCCGCGCCTCGATCGCCTCGTCGCGCTCGATCATCGCCTGCTCGCCCACGCTCATCGCCTCCGCCAGCGCCTCCTGAAGCTCGGCGATCGTCGCCTGCGCCTGCTGTTGGTCGGCGGTGGCATCGACCGCCTCTGACCGAGCCCGCTCGAGCTCTGCGACCAGCCGGCGTGCCTTACGGTGCTCGGCCTTCAGTGCGCGGGTGAGTTCGCGCAGCACAGCCTCGGGGTCGGGATCCTCTGCAGGTGGTGCCGGCGCCGGCTCGTTTCCTCGAGCAGACGACAGTTCGGCGAGCGCCCGCGGTCCGGAATCCGTGTCGGCTCCCGGCGCCGGCAGTGAGATCGCGATGTCGGTCGCCACCGCGAGCTCAACATCGACGACGTCCGTCCCGTCGGGATCCCAGGGGAACGACGCCTGCCACAACTCCCCGTCGTCCGCCGCCCATGGCTTGTGCTCGAGGTCGGCGAGCATCCGCGTCCGGGAGAGTTCCGTGACGATCGTCAGGGTCGGTCGCACGAAGCGGCGACCGCGCACGCCGAACCAGCGGCCGCTGAGCTCCAAGCGTCCATTGTCCTCCGGCTCGAACCGGTCGACTTCGAAGTGGACTTCCTCCCGCTCGAGGGTCGCGGGCACGAGCGCGAGACGCATGAGTCCGCTCTCACTACCCGCGCCGGCGCACTTTCAAGACAAAAAGCTGTGAAATGGAGAATCAGGACGTCGTCGCGGGGCACGCTGGGCCCCGAGAAAAGTGACAAATCGTGTAGGCCCCGTGAATCGACGCACGAAACTCGGGCTGAGCCCGATAAACGTTGAACCGTTCCGTGCGCGCGGGCGATTTGTGCACTTCTTCGGCTTGCGATCGAGGGCGCCCCAACCGTGCGTGGCGCGCCCTGACAAAGCCCAAACCCAATAGCTCGTGCGCACGAAACTCAGGCTGATGCTGAGAAATGTCCGAGCGCCGGCCAGGCGCTACGCGTCGCCGCGACGCAACCGCGCGGCCGCGCTACGCGTCGCCGCGACGCAACCGCGCGGCCCGCGACTTCTTGCGGGCGCCGGTGTTGCGATGCAAGGCGCCACGCTTGACGGCCTTGTCGATCGTCCGCACGAGCACGCGGTGCTCGGCGTCCGCGGTATCGCTGTCGCCGCCGGCGACTGCGCGCTCGAGGCGGCGGAAGTAAGTCTTGATCTTCGACGTGTAGCGGCGATTCTCGAGGCGCTCTCGTTCGTTGCGCGCGATCCGCTTCTTCTGTGAGTGAATATTTGCCATGGGCAGGAAGGTGCGGCGGCGGTTCCGCCGCTACGCGCCCGTACTATAGCCGCCCGGCCCTCAATGGATACCGAGACCTTCGCAGCAGGCGAGCAGGACATCGCCCCACCGCCGGAGCCGCCGCGCCGGCGCATCGCCGTCAACACCGCGATCTTCGCGGTGGCGACCGCGCTTTCGCGGATTGCCGGGCTTGGACGCGAGATCGCGCAGGCGGCGTACTTCGCGACCTCGGCGGCCGCCTCGGCGTTCGTGCTCGCGTCGCAGATTCCGAACCTGTTCAGCAACCTGTTCTCACAGGCGGCATTATCGGCCGCGTTCATTCCGGTCTTCACCGACCTGCTGCAGAAGGGAAACAAGCGAGAGGCGGTGAGGCTGGCCTCGACGCTGTTCTGGGTGATTCTCGTCGTGCTTGGCGGGCTCACGCTCCTGTGGATGGCGGTCGCGGGACTGATAACGCCGCTCTTCACCGGGGCCCACATCTCCGCCAGTCTGACCGCCGGCCTGAGCCGTGTGCTGTTCCCGGTCGTCCTGCTGCTGAGCCTCACCGGCCTGCTCGTCGGGATCCTCCAGGCATACGACGAGTTCACGATCCCGGCGCTCGCACCAGCGGTCTGGAACCTCGTGATCCTCGTCCTGCTGGTCATCCTGCAGAGCAAGTTCCACGGGGCCAACAGGGTCTACGCCTACGCGATCGCTTGGCTGGTGGCGACCATCGTGCAGTTCGCGATGGTCGGCGGCGCGATGCGCCGGATCGACTTCCGACTCGGCTTCGTCGTCGACTGGCGCGATCCCAAGGTCCGGCAGGTGCTGATCCTGTTCGTCCCGGTCACGCTCAGCATCGGGATCGTCAACATCGACATCTTCATCAACGCAGGCTTCGGCTCGCTGGTGTCGGCCAACGCACCCGCGGCGATCAACAACGCGTTCCGGATCTACATGCTGCCGCAGGGGATCTTCAGTGTCGCGGTCGCCACCGTGCTGTTCCCGACGCTCAGCCGACTCGCCAGCAAGCGCGACGTTGGCGGCATGAGGCGCACGCTCGGCAACGGCATGCGACAGATCAATCTGCTGCTGATCCCCTCCTCGGCGCTGTTGCTCGTGCTCGCTACGCCGATCACCAGACTCCTCTACCAGCACGGTGCGTTCGGCCCGAGATCAACCCACCTCGTCTCGATCGCGCTGTTCTGGTTCTCGTTCAGCCTCCCGTTCGCGGGTCTGAACCTGCTGCTGACACGCACGTTCTTCGCGCTCCAGCGGCCCTGGATCCCGACCAAGCTCGCGGCGATGAACATGGCCGTCGACCTGGTCGTCAGCGTTGCTCTCTACAAGCCGCTGGGGATCGCCGGCCTCGTGATCGGCACGGCGGCCGCGAACATGGTGATGACCGCACTTCAGCTCCACCGGCTACGGATCGGCTTCAACGGGCACCTGGAGGGCGGGCTGACCCTGATGATCACCGCACGCATCGTGGTCGCCACGGCGATCATGGCGGTGCTCGCGCGCGGCATATGGGCGGCGCTGAACGCGCTACTGGGCAACTCACTCCCCGCCGAGATATTCGCGGTGGGGCTGTCGTGCCTCGCCGCGTTCGCCGTTTACGCCAAGCTCACGCTGACGATGCGGATCCCCGAGGCGCGCCAGATCGAGGGCCTCGTGATGAGCCGGCTCCGCGGCCGGACGGCATAAGCGCCACAACCGGCCACGCACCCCGGAATAACCTAGTAATCACCCATGGCCGACCAGGCTCACATCCGCAACTTCTCGATCATCGCGCACATCGACCACGGCAAGTCGACGCTCGCCGACCGCATTCTCGAGCTGACGCACACGGTCGACCCGCGGCTGATGCGCGCCCAGCTGCTCGACTCGATGGATCTCGAGCGTGAGCGCGGGATCACGATCAAGGCGCAGGCGGTGCGCGTCTTCTACACGTCCGGCAAGGACGGCCAGACCTACCAGCTGCACCTGATCGACACGCCCGGGCACGTCGACTTCACCTATGAGGTATCAAGATCGCTTGCCGCGTGCGAGGGGGCGCTGCTGGTCGTGGACGCCTCCCAAGGAGTCGAGGCGCAGACCGTCGCCAACACCTACCTTGCGGTCGAGTCGGGGCTCGAGCTGATCCCGTGCCTGAACAAGGTCGACCTTCCGGGCGCCGAGCCCGAACGCGTCGCCGAGGAGGTGGCGGACCTCCTCGGCGAACCGGCCGATAGCGTCAGACGGATCAGCGCCAAGACCGGCGAGGGCATCACGGACGTCCTAGATGAGCTGATCGCACGCGTTCCGCCCCCCCAAGGCGATCCGGACAAACCCCCTCGAGCCCTCATCTTCGACTCCGAGTTCGACCAGTACCGCGGGGTCATCGCGTACATCCGCGTCGTCGACGGCACATTCAAGACGGGCGAGGCGATCCGCGCGATGCAGGCGGGCACCGAGGCGGAGATCGACGACATCGGCTTCTTCACGCCGCAGATGACCTCCGCCGGCGCTCTGCACGCCGGCGAGGTCGGCTTCCTGATCACCGGGATCAAGGACGTCACGAGGCTGCGGGTCGGTGACACGCTGACGACCCGCAAAGCCGGGCGGGAGGGATCCGCATCAAAACCCCTTCCCGGCTACCGAGAAGTCAAGCCGATGGTCTTCTGCGGCCTGTTTCCGATCGACTCCGACGACTACCCGGATCTCAGGGACGCGCTCGAGAAGCTGACCCTCAACGACGCCGCCCTCAGCTGGGAGCCGGAAACCTCCGACGCGCTCGGCTTCGGCTTCCGCTGCGGGTTCCTCGGGCTGCTTCACATGGACATCGTCCGCGAGCGGCTCGAGCGCGAGTACGACCTCGAGCTGCTGACGACGATGCCGAGCGTCGAGTACGAGGTGACGCTCACCGACGGCACAGTTGTTCCGGTCCATAGCCCCAACGACATGCCGGACCCGGCCCACATCCAGGAAGTTCGCGAGCCGTACATCCGCGCCTCGATCCTCACACCTAAGGAATTCGTGGGGCCGATCATGGAGCTCTGCCAGGAGCGCCGCGGCGAGCACGCCGGCATGCATTACCTGTCCTCCGAGCGCGTCCAGCTGACCTATGACCTGCCGCTCGCGGAGATCGTGCTCGACTTCTTCGACCAGCTCAAGTCCCGCACCCGCGGCTACGCGAGCCTCGACTACGAGCTGATCGGCCTCAGAGAGTCAGACCTCGTCAAGCTCGACATCCTGCTCGCCGGCGACCCCGTCGATGCCCTCTCGATGGTGGTCCATAGATCAAAGGCCTATGACGCCGGGCGGACTCTCGCCGAGAAGCTGAGAGCCACAATCCCCCGCCAGCAGTACGACGTACCGATCCAGGCCGCGATCGGCTCGCGAATCGTCGCCCGCGAAACGATCAAGGCGTACCGCAAGGACGTCACCGCGAAATGCTACGGCGGCGACATCACGCGCAAGCGCAAGCTGCTCGAGCAGCAGAAGAAGGGCAAGCAGCGGATGAAGCAGGTGGGCCGGATCGAGGTGCCCCAGGAGGCGTTCCTCGCGGTGCTGGAACTGGGGCCGCCCGGCCCGGCCACCACGAAGGGCTAGAGCCACCGCCCGGCCCGGCCACCACGAAGGGCTAGAGCCACCGCCCGGCCCGGCCACCACGAAGGGCTAGAGCCACCGCCCGGCCCGGCCACCACGAAGGGCTAGAGCCACCGCCCGGCCCGGCCACCACGAAGGGCTAGAGCCAGTAACCCGGCCGCGTCTGCGCCGGGCGCGTGCGATACATGCCGACCTGACGCTGGGGCCCGCGAGGCGGGTGGTGGTACCTGCGGTGGTGGTGGCGGCTTCCGAGGATCCACCAGCCGACAAACAGCCACAATCCCCACATCGCCAGCACGCCGGTCACGACGAATACGATCGCCGCGATCAGGGCGATCACGATCGGGATCGCGATCGCGAGCCCGATCGCCGGGGCGACCCACGTGCGCATGGTCGATCGCGGGCGGCGTGCGACGGTCTCAGGCGGAAGGTCCGCGACAACGGCGTCGAGCTCGCCATAGGTGCGCGCACGGAACGCGGTCGCCAGTCGGTCCTCGAGCTCCTCGGCCAGAATCCGGCCCTCCGCCGCGGCGTGACGGAGACGCTCGGCGATTCGCTCTCGATCCGCGTCCGATGCCCTCAGAGTCGATCGCCGTGACACGCAGGAAAGGCTAGCGCGCGGCTACCTCGGCCTCAAGCGAACCCTGGGGCCGGACGCAGTACATCCCTTCGCTGAAGCCCTCGCCATCGATACCCAGCGCCCAGTTCGAGCGCGAGTAGAGGTTCTCGAGTGCGATTGCCATCGTCAGCTCGACCATCTGGCGCTCGTCGAAGTGCTCGCGAAGCCGCCCGAACAGCTCGTCGCTGACCTCGATGGGTGTGCGCGTCATCGCCTCGGCGTACTCGAGCACGAGGCGCTCGACCGCCTCGAAGCGCTCCGACTCGCGCCAGACCGCAAGCTCGCGGAGCTTGTCCTCGGGCACGCCGCCGTTCTGCGCCAGCCACGAGCCGAAGTCGAGGCACCACTCGCAGCCGATCAGCTGAGCGACCCGCAGCATCGCCAGGTTCTTGTACTGGCGGTTCACCGAGCGCGAGTAGCGTTCGAATGCCACGCCGGCGGAACCGATCCCGACCAGCAGCGCCTTGTGATGAGCGAGCACGGCGGTTGGCTCCATCCGCCGCCCGTACATCCGCTTGGCCGACCGATAGGTCAGCCGGCGAATCAAATCCAGTCCCTGCGGTTCACGTGGTTGCAGTCGCGGCATCAGTTCGTCCTTTCTGGCGATGCCCGCGTGGCGGCGACCATCGCCGCCACCACGAGCACGATCTCGACCGCGAACGACCCGAGACTCGCGGCGTTATCGGCCGTGGAGAAGCTCTCCGTGGTGGTCAGGTGGTAGGCGAAGTGGGGGAGGGTGGCGGCGAGGAACGCCGCGCCCGCGATCAGCACCAGCCGCCGCTCGAACCAGATCGCCGCCGCGAGCATCAGCACGCCGAACCCCAGCTCGGCCGCGGCGTAGTCGCGCACCAGGTGCTCGTTGTAGATCCCCAGCTCGGACACCCAGTGATGGCCTGCTCCGGGGAAATCCCTGAAGAACGAATGGGGCGCGAGCACACCCCAGATCCCGATCTCGAGCTGCGGCAGCGCCACCAGCACCAGCGCCACCCGCCCGAAAAGGGCCGACCGTGCGCGCACCTCGCGCGACGTGGCAACGCTGCTCACCGCGCCACCGCCCGAACTCCGCGCGCGCCCGCGACCGCCAACCGTCCGGCCTCGATCGCGCTGGCCCAAGCGATCTCCGACAGGCAGCCGGGCGCCGCGACCATGTCTCCCGCTAGGTACACGCCGCCACCGCGGTCGATCGCAGGCCGGTCTCGCCAGGTGCGGCCCGGCAGGTCCAGCGCACCGGTGCGCCCGTCCATCACCTGGCGGCGGCGCCACGTCTCGCGCGAGCGCCAGTCCACGAACGCCGCATCGAGCAGGCGCTCGAGCCGCTCGGTCGCCGTGTCCGCCGACTCGCTCGGGCGGATCGGCATGAGCGCTTGCACGAGCTCTTCGCCGGCCGGTGCGAGTGACTGGTCCGCCGCCGTGAACCGCTCGACCCAGCCCGTGTCCTGCAGATCGACGACCACGAACGGGTCGCCGCGACGGTGCCGAAAGGCCAGGTCCATGCAGACGGCATGGCCGCTCAGCCACGAAAGCGACTGATCGCCGAGCAGGTGGCGGGCGTCGGTCAGCTCGGTCGCCACGATCACCGGCGGCTCAGGCAGCTCGGCAACCGGCGACCCTGTGAACACTTCGACGCCGAGCTCGATCGCCCGCGCGTGCAGCCGCTCGATGATCGCCGTCCAGCCGCCGATCGGATACCGCGCCGTGGGTGGCGCGGACAGGAGCCCGCGCACAAGCGGCTCCCACAGGAACGCGGCCGACAGCGCTCCCGGATCGTGGTAGTAGGTCAGGATCCCGGCGCTGCTCGCGAGCGCGTCCGCCGCCTGCGTACCGACGTGATCGCCGGCCCAAGTGCGGAAGTCGCTGCCAACCGGCGCCGTCCGTCCACGCAGGCGCAGGGCAGCCACGGCCGCGCCGACCGCGGGCACCCGGCGAATCTCGTCCTGCCAGCGGAAGCGGACGCCCGAGAGTGGCGGGCGGGCGTGGGGCGGTAGCAGACCGCGCTCTCCGAGCCAGCGCCAGAACGGGCTGTTCGAGAGGAGCGCATGTGGCCCGAGGTTCGCCTTGTAGGGGCCGCTGGCGGTGCGCGCCCGGCCACCGAGCTCGTCGTGAGCCTCGAACAGCCGCACTTCGGCTTCGCTCTCCGCGCACGAGATCGCCGCCACGAGGCCCGCGATGCCGCCGCCGACGACCGTGATCCGATCAGCCACGCCGCGGACGCTAACGATCAACTGGCTCGCTGTTAAGGTCCAGTCATCGCAACCGAGAGAGAGCCAGTTACCGGGCCACAGCTGGCGCTGACGCTCGACCGGACCGGGGCGGGCGGGACCGGTACCCTCCACGACCAGCTCGAGCGGAGCCTGCGCGAGCACGTTCGCAGTGGCCGGCTGGCGGCCGGCACCCGGCTTCCCTCCTCGCGCGCGCTCGCGGCCGAGCTGGGGATCTCGCGCGGAGTGGTGCTGGAGGCGTACACCCAGCTGATCGCCGAGGGCTATCTGACGGCCTCGCAGGGCGCGCCGACGCGCGTCGCTCGGACGCCCGGCACCGAGCGTCCGCCCGTGCCTGCCAGTTCTCTCGAGGCTGGCTACCAGTACGAGTTCGATCCGGGCCTCCCGGATCTGCTCGCGTTCCCCCGCGACCGCTGGCTGCGCTGCGTGCGTGTGGCCGCCCGCGAGGCCCGGTTCGGCGAGCTGGGGTACGGCGACCCGCGCGGCGCCCCGCAGCTGCGAAACGAGCTGATGGTCTACCTGAGCCGTGTCCGAAACGCAGCGCCCGAGCCTGAGCACACCGTCGTGTGCGCGGGGTTCACTCAGGGCTTCGCGGTGCTGTGCCGGACGCTGCACGACCGAGGCGTCGAGCGGATCGCGCTCGAGCGGCCCGGCTGGCTCCAGCATCGACTGGTAGCCGAGCAGGCGGGGCTGACGGCGGTCCCGATCGGAGTCGACGGGGACGGGGTCATCGTCGAGGAGCTGGCCGCCAGCGGGTGCGAGGTCGTGGTGCTCACGCCCACGCACCAGTTCCCGACCGGCGCCGTGCTCTCCTCCGAGCGGCGGGCGGCGTTGCTCGAGTGGGCCGAGGACCAGGACGCGCTGATCGTCGAAGACGACTACGACTCCGAGCTGCGCTACGACCGCCTGGCGGTCGGTGCCCTCCAGGGACTGGCGCCCGAACGCGTCTGCCAGATCGGGTCGCTGAGCAAGCGGCTTGCGCCGGGAGTGCGGCTCGGCTGGATCCTCTCGCCCTCCTGGCTGTCAGGAGCCCTCACCTACGAGAAGGGCGTCGCGGATGGCGGCTCGCCGCTGCTCGAGCAACTGGCGCTCGCGGAGCTGATCGCCCGCGGCGAACTCGACCGTCACCTGCGGCGGATGCGGCTGCACTACCGGGCCCGCCGCGAGGCGCTCCTGGCGGCACTCGCGCGTCACATCCCAGCGGCGCGCGCGACAGGAATCGCCGCAGGCGTGTTTGCGCTCGTGATCCTGCCCGACTCGGTCGACGAGGACGCCCTGGTGAGCGCCGCGGCGGCGCGGGGGGTCGGGGTCCAGGGCGTTGGCTCAGAAGAACCGGCGGTCGTGCTGGGTTTCGGCAACATCGCCGAGCCGGCGATCGCGCGCGGCGTCGCCGTGCTCGCCCAGGTGCTCTAGAGCTGGCGCCGCACGCCCACCTCGTAGAGGTGCGCGAGCAGATCGCCGGGATCCTCGTAGACGCGGAAGGCGCCCGCGTAGATCAACTCCTCGCGGCCGTAGCCGCCCGACAGCAGCCCGATTCCGAGCGCGCCCGCCCGCCGCGCCGCCAGCAGGTCCCAGACGCTGTCGCCGACGACGATACTGTCGCGGATGTCGACGCCGATCCGTTCGGCCGCGGTCACGAACAGGTCCGGATCGGGCTTGGCGTAGCGGACCTGGTCGCGGGTGATCAGCGGCGTGCTCGCCGGCAGCTGCAGCAGCTCGAGCGACTGGTGAGCGAATCGCTGAGTGCCGCTGGTCGCGATCGCCCACGGCACGCCCAGCTCGGTGAGCGACGAAAGCAGCTCGGTCGCGCCCGGGAGCGGCCGCACGCTGCCCGAGCGGCGCAGATATGCCTCGGCGTGCAGCTCTGGCAACCGCGCGAGCGTCTGATCGTCGAGTGGCATCTCGAGCTCGCGGGCGAGCGCGCCCACGAACAGCCCGCCGCTCATCCCGATGCGGCGGTGGATCTTCCACACCGCGAGGCTGATGCCCTCCTCCTCGAGCGCCTCGCGCCAGGCGATGACGTGCTGGTAGACGCTGTCGATCAGCGTCCCGTCGAGATCGAACAGAAATGAGGTCTCGCCCACCCTTGGGGCGCCGGCAACCGCCATGGAACAATCATCGCCGATGGACCTCGGTCTTAGTCAGCGCGCGTGCATCGTCACGGGCGCCTCGCGCGGAATCGGCCTGGCGACCGCGCGCAAGCTCGTGCGCGAAGGAGCGTCGGTGCTGCTGGTCGGTCGCGGCGGTGACGGGCTATCGGCGGCAGCGCGGGGGTGCACGGGCCCGGGGCGCACGGAGTCGATCGCCTTCGATGTCACGGCCCCCGACGCCGGCGAACGACTCGTGGAGGCCTGCGTGGAGCGCTTCGGTCGCCTCGAGGTGCTCGTCAACAACGCCGGCACGAGCGCGTCGCGCGACCTCGAGGACCTGACCGACGCGGAATGGCAGGCGCAGTGGGAGGTGCACGTGATGGCACCGATGCGACTGATGCGAGCGGCGGTGCCCGGGATGGCCGAGCGTGGATGGGGGCGGATCGTCAACGTCTCCTCGTCGTCGGGCAAACGGCCCGGCCAGCGCAACGTCGCCTACTCGGTGACCAAGGCAGCGGAGCTGTCGCTGTCACGGGCGTTCGCCGACCGTTACGCAAGCAAGAACGTGCTCGTCAACTCGGTCACGCCCGGACCGGTCTCCAGCGAGCTGTGGATGGCGCCGGGCGGTCTCGCCGATCAGGTCGCGGACGCGCGCGGAATCACGCGCGAGGAGGTGCTCGAGGCGACGGCCGCCGGCGTGCCACTGGGGCGATTCGGAACCGAGGAGGAGATCGCCGCGGTGATCGTGTTCCTGTGCTCGGACCTCGCCTCGTACGTGACCGGCGCGGCGTGGTCGGTGGACGGGGGCACGGTGCCCGGGATCATCTGAAAGACTGCCGCGCCCATGGCGATCAAAACTGAAAGCGTCGGCAAGAGCTACGAGCCGGTCGTGTATGCCGTCGGGCGCGAGAAGATTCGTGAGTACGCGGCCGTGGTCGGCGAGACCAATCCCGTTCATCACGACGTCGAGGCCGCCCGCGCGGCCGGCTACGCGGACGTAGTCGCGCCGCCGATGTTCGCGGTCGTCTATGCGAGCCGCTCGGTGGCGCCCGCGATCTTCGATCCGGACGTGGGCCTGAACTTCGCGATGATGGTCCACGGCGCCCAGGAATTCCGCTGGGGGCCGGTCGTGGTCGCGGGCGACGAGATCACGACCACCACGACCGTCAAGGACATCTCCGACCGCGGCGGGATGGGTTTCTATGTGTTCGAGTCGGTCGCGAAGAATCAGCGCGGCGAAACCGTCTGTACCGCCACCTGGACAAACATCGTCAGGGGAGTGTCATGAGGCAGGGCGACAAGATCGAGCTCAAGGTCACACCCGATCCCTACGTCACGGTCCGCTACGCGGGTGCCTCCGGAGATTTCAACCCGATTCACATCGACGAAGCGTTCGCCAAGCAGGTCGGCCTGCCGGGGCGGATCCTGCACGGCTTGTGGACGATGGCGCAGGTGGCGCGCGCACACACCGACGCCGGCGGCGGGCCGGCGAGTCTCAAGTCGCTGAGCGTCCAGTTCCGGGGGATGGGCCAGCTCGACCAGGAGATCGTCGTCGAGGGCACGGTGCGCGAGGTGAACGACGGCGTCGCCGTCATCGACTCCGAGGCCGAGCAGGCCGGGCAGCGGATCATCCGTAATGGCGTCGCCGAGCTCGAGGTCTCGTAGGGGCTGCTGCTCCGCAGCAGCGTCCATGGGGCCGGGAGGGCCCGTCCGGACCTGAGTCGAGGCGCCGGAGGCCCGACCTACAATCACATACGTGCTGAGCCCAAGGCAAGAGCTCGTCCTGCGGATGGTCGTCGAGGAGTACCTCGAGGCCGGTTCGCCCGTGGGTTCCAAGGCGCTCTCGGCGGAGGTCGAGTGGGGTCCCTCGACGATCCGCCACGAGCTGGCGAGCCTCGAGGACCTCGGGCTGCTGGCGCATCCCCACACGTCGGCCGGGCGGATCCCGACCGAGGCCGGCTACCGCTACTTCGTCGACCGCCTGCTGCCCGACGAGCGGCCGGACCCCGCGCACCCCTCGCTGTCGCTGTCGCTGGTGCGCCGCGAGCTCGACGAGGCGATGCGGGTGACCACCGAGACGCTCTCGCATGTCACCGACCTGCTGGCGATCGTGACCGCGCCACCGATCGAGACCTCGACGATCAGGCACATCGAGGTCCTAGTACTCCAGCCGCAGGTGGTGATGGTGGTGGTGATCACTTCGACGGGCGGCGTGACGAAGCGGCTGTTCACGTTCTCCAGGCCAGTTGACGGCGGGCTGGCCGACTGGGCCGCGAGCTACCTGAACGAGCGGCTCGTGGGCATCGGCCTCGGCGCCCGGATGCTGCACGCGCGGCTGCACGACCCGTCGCTTTCCTCGACCGAGTCCGATTTCCTCGACGCCCTCTCACCGGCATTCACCCACCTCGAGGATGCTGCGCCCGAGACGCTGTACGTGGAGGGGGCGGCCCGGCTGCTGGCCGCCGACCGCTTCAGCGACGCCTCCGAGCTCAACGCGCTGATGGACATGCTCGAGCGCCGGGTGGCGCTGCTGGGGATCCTCCGCTCGGCCCTCGGCGGCCGCGACGTGCTCGTTCGCATCGGCGCGGAGAACGACAGCCCGGCGCTGCGCTCGCTCGCGCTCGTCGCGGCGAGCTACGGACTGCCGCAGCGCAAGCTCGGCGCGGTGTCGGTGATCGGGCCGCTGCGGATGGACTACGCGCGCGCGATCAGATCGGTCCGGGAGGCCGCCCACCAGCTCTCCAGTTTCATCGCGGATGTCTATGACGAGCGCTAGCCGCGATTACTACGACGTGCTGGGCGTCCCTCGCGACGCCGCCGACGGCGACATCAAGAAGGCGTTCCGGCGCCTCGCACGCGAGCTGCACCCCGACGTCAACAAGCACGATCCGGACGCCGAGGACAAGTTCAAGGAGGCGGCCGAGGCCTACGAGGTGCTCTCCGACCCGGATCGTCGCGCGACCTACGACCGCTACGGCCATGAGGGCCTTCGCAGTGGCGGCTACGCCCCGAATTTCGACTCGTTCGGATCGGTCTCAGACATCTTCGAGGCGTTCTTCGGCGGGGCAAGCCCGTTCGGCGACATCTTCGGTGGCGGCGCTCGCGCATCCGGGCCGATGCAGGGCGGGGACGTAGGGGTCGGCGCAGAGGTCGACCTCGCCCAGGCCGCCCACGGCGCCTCGGTAGAGGTCAGCTACGACGTGATTCAGCGGTGCGAGAACTGCTCGGGCAACGGCGCCGAGCCTGGCACCCCGATCACGACCTGCTCGCGCTGCGGCGGCAGCGGACAGCTGCGCGCGGTGACGCGGACGCCGTTCGGGCAGATGGTCCGCACGGCGATCTGCGATGTGTGCGCCGGCGACGGACGCGTAGCCGAGCAGCCCTGTCACGTGTGCGACGGCCGTGGGCGGACCGTGGAGCGCGCCAAGGTCTCCGTCGAAGTTCCCGCCGGAATCGCTGACGGTCAGCGCATCCGTGTCAGCGGCCGCGGTCACGCTGGCGAGCGCGGCGGCCCCCCCGGCGATCTGTACGTCCAGATCCACGTCCGCGAGGACCCGCGCTTCCTGCGCGACGGCGACGACCTGATAACCGCAGTCGACGTCGCGGCGCCACTCGCGGCGCTCGGGACGACCGTCGAGGTTCCGACCGTGGACGGGCCGGTCGAGCTCGAGATTCCCGCGGGGACCCAGCCGCACGAGACGATCACGGTGCGCCGCGCCGGGATGCCCGCGCTCCGCGGACGTCGCACCGGCGATCTGCGGGTCGTCGTGAACGTCGTGATCCCAAAGCATCTGAACCGCGAGCAGCGCGAGTTACTCAAGGAGCTCGCCGACTCGATGACCGAGCGCAACCTTCGCACCGAGGAAGGCGTGTTCGGCAAGCTCAAGCGAGCGTTCGGCGGTTAGTCGCGCTTGATCCGCCTCGCCGTCCGCGTCCGCCGCGAGCAGGCCGAGGTGGTCCTGGCCGAGCTGCTTGAGCTGGCGCCGAGCGGTGTGGAGGAGGTTGCGATCGGCTCCGAGCTCGTCGAGTACGCGGTCTACGGCGCGCCGGGAGAGCTCCCGGCTCTGCCCGATCTGCGCGCCGCCGCCGGTGGCGCCCTGATCGAGGTGACGACGGCCGAGCTGGATGACGACTGGGCCGAGCGCTGGCGCGAGTTCCACCAGCCGCTCGTTCTCGGACGCCGCTTGACTGTGCGGGCACCCTGGGCGCCGGTTGGCGACACCGACATCGACCTCGTGATCGATCCGGCGCAGGCCTTCGGAACGGGCGCCCACGCCACCACCAGCCTGTGTCTGGAGCTGATGCTCGAGCTCGAGCAGCGGGGGTCCTTCCTCGATCTCGGCTGCGGCTCTGGAGTGCTGGCGATCGCCGCCGACCGGCTCGGGTTCTCACCGGTGCTGGCTTGCGACTACGACCGAGCCGCGGTCGACGCGACGCGCGCCAACGCGACCGTCAACGGCGTGACGGTCGGTGTTTCGCGGCTCGATCTGCGAACCGATCAGCTGCCCGGGGCGCAGACGGTCGCCGCGAACCTGCTGGCGCCGCTGCTGCTCGAGCTGGCTGCACGGTTTGCTAGCGGTGGTCCTGAGCGGCTGATCGCCAGCGGCATCCTCGACGATGAGGCCGAGCGCGTGGCGGGCGCATTCGCGGCCGTCGGCCTGCGTGTGAGCAGCAGCCGCAGCCGCGACGGATGGACCGCGTTATCGCTCGAGCGCCCGGGGTAGGCTGCGCGGCTATGGCGCGGCGCGTCGTGATCGCGGGGGGCGGTTTCGGCGGCTACTACACCGCCAAGGCGCTCGAGCGCCGCGCTCCGAGCGACGTCCACATCACGCTCGTGAGCGACGTCAACTTCATGCTGTACACGCCACTGCTCCCGGGTGCCGCGGCGGGCACGCTCGAGCCCCGGCACGTCGTCGTCCCGCTGCGAGAGCGGTTCAAGCGGACCGAGCTGCGGTTGGGATGGGTGACGGGCGGTGACTGCGCAAAGGGCACGCTGCACGTGGAGTTGATGGCCGGCGAGCAGCACGAGATCGCCTACGACCAGCTGGTGATCGCGCTCGGCTCGGTGTCACGCACGCTTCCGATTCCCGGTCTGGGCGAGCACGCGATCGGCTTCAAGACGATCGCCGAGGCGGTGGCGCTTCGCAACCGGGTGGTGCGCCACCTGGAGACGGCCGAGGCGATCGACGACGCAGATCGGCGAAGATCTTTCTTGACCTTCATGTTCGTCGGAGCGGGCTACGCCGGACTGGAGGGCGTGGCCGAGCTGCAGGACTTCGCGGACGATGCGCTGCGGTACTACCCCCGCTGCCGCGAGACGGGCACGCGCTGGATCCTGGTGGAAGCGGCCGCGCGGGTGATGCCGCAGATCCAGCCGACGCTCGCGCATTTCACCGAGGGGCTGCTGCGCAAACGCGGGATCGAGGTGCTGCTTGAGACGCAGCTTGAGCGCGTGAGCGCCGACTCGGTCACGATCTCGACGGGCGAGCAGATCCCGTGCCGGATGGTCTGCTGGACCGCGGGCGTCAAGGGCAACCCCGTTGCCGGAAGGCTCGGGTTGCCGCTCCAGCGAGACCGGATCGTCTGCGACAGCCAGATGCGCGTGCAGGGGTACGAGAACGTCTGGGCGGTCGGCGATATCGCCGCGATTCCAGATCCCGCGAATCCCGGTCAGCCCTGCCCTCCGACTGCCCAGCACGCGATCCGGCAGGCCAAGCTGATGGGGCACAACGTCGCCACCGCGCTGGGTCGCCGTGGCGAGATCAAGCCGTTCACGTTCAAGACGCTCGGGGCGTTCGTAGAGCTCGGACGCCACAAGGCGGTCGCAAACCTCATGGGCGCGCGGGTCCGCGGCTTTCCCGCGTGGGTGGTCGCCCGCTTCTATCACCTGGCCTGGATGCCGGGCTTCCGGCGCAAGATCCGCCTGATCGGAGACTGGACGATCGACTTCTGGTTTCACCGCGACACGGCCGAGCTCGGACAGCTCGGACATCCGCCGCCGCTGGACGAGGAAGTGACGCCGATAACACGGCCGGCGTGAACGCTTGGACAACGGCCCGCGCCTGAATTCTGTCCACGCGGACGATGACCTGCGCGCTCGTCTCGCCCATCATCTCGGCACGACGCTGCGACTCACGAAGCTGCGAAGGAGGTGAAGCAGTTGCCCAACCCGCTTGCGATCGGTGTGACCCTCGGTGGCCTGGTGCTCGACATCGTCGTGCCACGGCCCAAGCCTCGAGCTGGCATAGCGACCGAGTCGTCTCTCTCCTCCGAGCGCGCCGCCTCGAGGACACCGCGGCACGAATCCCGTCGGGCACTACGACGGTCCGCCGATCGCGAGCGGCTCGGGCAGCTGTAGGGATAGCCGCCCGCCGGCCCGCCGACGCCCCACCGCGAGCGTCGCCCGCGCTACCGTGGCCCGGGCGTGACGACGTTTGCGGTCAAGTTCCTCGGTTGCAAGGTCTCGCAGGCCGACGCGATGCTCGCCCGCCGGGCGCTGCTGGCGGCTGGACACACGGAGGTGCCCGAGGCGCAGGCCGAGCTGCACGTGATCAACACGTGCTGCATCACGTCCGAGGCCGAGGCCAAGTCGCGGCAGTCGGTCCGCCGCTCGCTGAAGAGCGCCGAGCGCGTGTACGTCGGTGGCTGTGCGGTCAACCTCGATTCGCGCCAGTTCGCCGACATCGACCCGCGCGTGAGCGCGTTCCTTGGAGCTGCCGACGACGTCGCCGTGGCGATGGCCGAGGGGCTGGGCGCGTGCGCGGATCTGGACCATGACGTGCTGGGGAGACGCGCCGCCGGATCGTCCGCGTCGGACCGCACCCGTGGCTTCGTCAAGGTGCAGGACGGCTGCGACTGCCACTGCGCCTACTGCATCATCCCCACCGTTCGCGGTGGCGCCCGCTCGCGTCCCGCGAGCGCGGTGCTCGACGAGGTCGCCCGGCGCGTCGACGAGGGTCAGCCCGAGATGGTGATGACCGGCATCAGCGTCGGCGACTATCGCGACCCCGAGCGTGGCCTCGAGCTCGGCGAGCTGATGGTCGAGGTGGCTCGCGTGCCCGGCGTCCAGCGCGTCCGCCTCTCCAGCGTCGAGGTGATCCACGTCAAGGACTCGCTGCTGGAGGCGCTGACGGCCGAACCGAAGGTCTGCCCGCACCTGCACGTCCCGATGCAGTCCGGCGATGATGCGGTGCTCGCGGCGATGGGACGCCACTACTCATCGGATGAGTATCTGCGGCACGTGGATGCCCTGCGCGAGGCCGTGCCGGACGTCAATGTCACGACCGACGTGATCGTCGGCTTCCCGCTCGAGGAAGAGGTGGCATTCGAGCGGACGTTGCGCGCGGTTGGCGAGGCTGGGATCACTCGGGTTCACACGTTCTCCTATTCGCCCCGGCCGGGTACAGTGGCAGCGTCGCTCGGCGACCGGGTTTCGCCGGCGGAGAAGAAGCGCCGCTCGCGAGTGTTGCGAGGTGTGTCCGAGGCACGCTCGCGGCTGTGGCGGGCGGCGAAGCTCGGCCGCCGCGAGCACGTGCTGGTCGACAAGGTCGCGGACACCCAGTGCTCGGGATACACGGCGGATTACACGCGCTGCTACCTGCCGGCGGCCGTGGCGGAGCGGGGAGAGGTGGTGTCGGTGGTGTGCGAGGAGTTGCAGGCGGACGGCATCGCCTGCCGAGTAGGTCGGCGGGGGCGTTCGTAGCCGTTTTGCTGGGGAGGGGTGGGGTTCGTGCGGCTCTGATGGCCGTGAACGTCACACCCAACCAGGCTCGTATGCCGAGTGTGACGCTGACGGCCCACCACGCCGTGAACGTAACACTCGTCGCTAGGACTCCGTTGAAGGTGACGTTCACCGCCGGATCCGCCGTCCACCCACTCCCTTCCCCAGCAAAACCGCCCAGGACCGCCAGCGCCGACCCGCGGCGCCGGCCGGTTGCCCGCGCCGACGCGAGGGCTATCCTGAGTCATGTGACCGTCCTGGAACAAGTGCGCGCCGATATGACGAGCGCGATGAAAGCCGGCGAGAAGGAGCGCGTGGGCGCGCTGCGGCTGGTGCTCTCCGAGTTGCAGAAGGCCGCCAAGGAGGGTGGCGACGATGAGCTGGCCGTCCTTCGCCGCGAGCGCAAGCGCCGGCTCGAGGCGGCGACCCAGTTCCGCGATGGCGGCCGGCCTGAGCTCGCCGCCGGCGAGGAGTCAGAGGCGAAGCTGATCGAGGGCTACTTGCCCGCCGAACTCGACGACGACCAACTGGACGCGATCGTCAAGACCGCGATTGCAGACACCGCCGCGAGCGAGCCGAAGGACATGGGGCGGGTGATGAAGGCCGTGATGGAGAAGGCCGGCGGACGGGTGGACGGAAAGCGCGCCTCGGCGCGCGTGCGCGAGGCACTGACCGCATAGTGCGTAAGCAGATCGAGCTCGAGAACGTTGTCGCCGCGGAACTCGCGGGCAGCGAGGACGCCGTGCTGCGCACGCTGGAGGGTCATCTCGACTGTGACGTGTTCCTGCGCGGGAACGTGCTGACGCTCGAGGGCGAGGCCGAGGCTGTCGACGCTGCCAGCGCCGTAGTCCGCGAGCTCTCCGAGCTGATCTCCCAGGGCCACGAGATCGCGCCTGGCACGATCGAGGCAGTGACCCGCGCGCTCGACGCCCACGAATCGCCGGCGCGGATCCTCGAGGACGTGGTGTGGCGCCACCGTACCACGAAGGTCGCGCCGAAGACCGTCAACCAGAAGCGGTACGTCGACTCGATCCGCAGCAACACGATCACTTTCGGGATCGGCCCCGCCGGCACCGGCAAGACGTTCCTCGCGGTGGCGCTGGCCGCGGCCGCGCTCAGCCGTCGCGAGGTCAACCGCATGATCCTCACGCGGCCCGCGGTCGAGGCCGGCGAGCGGCTCGGCTTCCTGCCCGGCGACCTGATGGCCAAGGTCGATCCCTACCTGCGACCGCTGTTCGATGCCCTGCACGACATGCTCGAGCCCGAGCGCGTGACCCAGCACCTGGAACGAGGGGTGATCGAGGTGGCGCCGCTGGCGTTCATGCGCGGACGGACGCTCAACGACAGCTTCATCATCCTCGACGAGGCCCAGAACACGAGCCCCGAGCAGATGAAGATGTTCTTGACGCGGCTGGGGTTCAACTCGAAGATGGTCGTGACCGGGGACATCACCCAGATCGATCTCCCTCGTGAGCAGGACTCGGGTCTTGTCGTCGTCGCGGACATCCTGGATCAGGTTGAAGGCATCGAGTTCGTGCGCTTCAGCGACGAGGACGTCGTGCGCCACAAGCTCGTGCGCAAGATCGTCGCGGCCTACAACGACCACTCCCAACGGCTGGCGCCTGAGCTCCGTCCGCGCAAGCGGGCTTGACGTGCTCGACGTCGAGGTGATCGGGCTCGGCCTGATGGCCTCCGACGGCCCCACCGTCGCCGAGGTCCAGGAGCTGTGCACGCTCGCCTTCTCCTCGGCGGGAATCGCCGACGGTCATGCCGCCGTCGAGTTCGTGGACGAGGATCGGATCCGCGAGCTGAACAGACAGTTCCGCGAGATCGACGAGGCGACCGACGTGCTGTCGTTCGGGGTCGACGAGGACCGTGACGCGGCGGGCCCGCGCGAGCTCGGCGACATCGTCATCTGTCCCGCCCATACCGCCGATCTACGCGAGGCGGTGATCCACGGCGCGCTGCACCTGAGCGGTATGGACCACGAGACCGATGAGGGCGAGATGCTGGCGTTGCAGGCCGAGCTGATGCGCTGGGTGCGGTGAGCGCGGCGCGCGACGAGCCCCGGATGGGCTCCGAGACCCGCTCCGGCTTCATCGCGGTCGCGGGGCGTCCGAACGTTGGCAAGTCGACGCTCGCCAACGCGCTCGTGGGCGCCAAGGTCGCGATCGTCTCGGACAAGCCGCAGACGACTCGCCGCGCGATCCGCGGGGTCGCGAGCGGCCCGGACTGGCAGCTGGTGCTCGTCGACCTCCCTGGCGTCCAGCGCCCCCGGGATGCACTGACCGAACGGATGCAGCGGCGGGTTGAGCGCGAGCTCGCCGACGCCGATGGCTGCCTGTTCGTCGTGAACACCGAGCAGGGAATCGGTCCGGGCGAACGTTTCATCGCCGGCCTCCTGCAGCCGGCGCCGGTGCCGGTGGTGATCGCGGCCAACAAGATCGACCGGGTGCACCGGCCCAAGCTCGCCGAAACGCTCCAGGCGGCGGCGGACCTCGACGTCGCCGACGAGATCTTTCCCGTCTCCGCCCGTACCGGCGCAGGCATCCGGCCGCTGCTCGATCAACTGGTTTCGCTGCTGCCGCCCGGGCCGTTCTACTTCGAGCCCCAGCAGCACTCAGATCTGCAGGAGTCCGTGCTGCTCGCCGAGCTCGTGCGCGAGCAGGTGCTCGCCCGCACACGCGAGGAGGTTCCGCACGCGGTCGAGGTCGAAATCGAGGCGATCGAACACCCGCGCCACGACCTCGTGCGAATCGAGGCCCTGGTGCTGGTCGAGACCGACTCCCAGAAGGGGATCCTGATCGGCGCCGGCGGCAAGATGATCAAGTCGATCGGCACCGCCGCGCGGCGCGCGATCGAGCGCGAGCTCGGGATGCACGTGCACCTGGAGCTCTCCGTGCGAGTCCGCCGTCACTGGCGGGCGGACGAGCGGTTCTTGGACCGCCTGGGGATCGAATAACGGCACCTCGCGACGCCGCCGCCCACGTAGAGGAGCTGGAGCGGCGTGGGAGATTGGGTCGCATATCGACCCAAATCTCCCACGCCAGCCCATATAGTCCCCGCCCCGATGCCCGACGTCGAGCAGTCGCTCCGCCTCCTGAACCGTGGCATGGTTGCCTTCGACCTCGCCTTGGGCTCCGGAGCACTGCTGGCGCCCGATGCGACGTTGAAGCTCCTCGGCCACGAGGAGCCCTCCGACGACGCCAAGCACCTGTTCCGCCGCTGCGGGCCGATCTGGCTGACGTTCGCGGCCGCCCACGCGGTCGCCGCGATCCGCGACCGCCCGGAGGACTGGTGGGCGCTGGCGTGGCTGCGGGGCACCGAGATCGCCACAGACGTCGTGTGGTCGGCCTCCCCGGCGGTCTCGAGGCCGGGAGCCAAGCTCGGCTTGCGGCTGGCCGGGGCGTTCAACCTGGCGGCGGCGGCCGGGTTCGCAAGGCTCGCCTCCTCGCCCCGCAACTAGCCGGATTCCTACAATCGCCAACGATGGATGACGCGGAGGTCGCATTCGACGAGCGTGGGCTGGTCCCGTGCATCGTGCAGGACGCGCGCACGGGCGACGTGCTGACGCTCGCGTACATGAACGCGGAGTCGCTGAGGCTGACCCGGGAGACCGGCGAGGTGCACTTCTACAGCCGCTCGCGGCAGGAGCTGTGGCACAAGGGCGCCACGTCGGGCAACAAGCTGTTCGTGAAGGCGATCCGTTACGACTGCGACGGCGACGCGCTGCTGGCGCTGGTCGAGCCGGCGGGCCCCGCCTGCCACACCGGCAACCGCACGTGCTTCTACCGCGGCGAGCTCGAGCCCGAGGCGCCCTACGAGGTGCTGCCTGGCCTTGAGCGGACGATCGCGGACCGCGCCGAGACGATGCCCGAGAACTCCTACACCGCGGCCCTGCTGAGAGATCCG
This sequence comes from uncultured Solirubrobacterales bacterium, assembly GCA_963824755.1. Classification (GTDB taxonomy): domain Bacteria; phylum Actinomycetota; class Thermoleophilia; order Solirubrobacterales; family Solirubrobacteraceae; genus Palsa-465. Next base: position 479,010 of record CAWGQT010000037.1, read on the forward strand.
AGCAAGCCGGGCGCGAAGGTCCAGGAGGAGGCCGAAGAGGTCGCGCGCGCGGCTCGCGAGGAATCAGACGAGCGCGTTGCCGAGGAAGCGGCCGACGTCCTCTATCACCTCGCAGTGCTGCTCAAGACCCGCGGCATGAGCCTCAGCGACGCCGAACGGGTGCTGGATGGCCGTCGCGGGCGCTGACATCGCCGTCAGGCTGACGCCGACGCTCGAGGAGGCTCGTCGGCTGCCCCGCGAGTACAACCTGGTTCCCGTCCGGGAGACGTTCATCGACGATTGCCAGACGCCCGTCTCAGCGTTCCTGAAGCTACGGGAATTGGGTCCCGCCCATCCGTGCTTTCTGCTCGAGTCCGCCGACCAGGGCAGGGTCGGGCGCTACTCGTTCATCGGCTACCGCCCGCGCAAGGTGCTGCGCTGGTCGCTGGGCGAGCCTGGCGATCCGTACGAGCTGGCCAGGGCGGAGCTCGAGCGCTTCAACGCGGCGCCGATCGAGGACCTGCCGCCGTTCGCGGGCGGCGCGGTCGGGGTGTTCGCCTACGACCTCGTGCGGACGGTCGAGCCGCTGGGCGATCCCAATCCGGACACGATCGGCGTCCCCGACCTGGCGCTGATGCTCACCGACGCGCTTGTCGTCTTCGACCATCTCAAGCACACCGTGACCGTGCTCGCCAACGTGTACACCGACGAGGACGTCGAAGCTTCATACGCAAAGGCAGTCGCGACGATCGCCGAGATTCGCTGGAAGCTGCAGGGGCCGGTGCCCCGCCCGAGTAAGCCGCCCCAGCGCGACCGCAAGCCGCCCGAGTTCACTCCCAACATGCTTCCCGAGCAGTTCGAGGCGATGGTCTCGCGGATCATCGAGTACATCTACGCCGGCGATGCCTACCAGGTTGTGCCCTCGCAACGCTGGTCGGCGCCTGTTCCGATCGAAGCGTTCTCCGTCTATCGCGGGCTGCGCGCGGTCAACCCCAGCCCATACATGTACTTCCTCGACTTCGGCGACTTTGAGATCGCGGGCGCCAGCCCGGAGCCGCTGATCACGGTCAGCGGCCGGCGGGTCTCGACGCGGCCGATCGCGGGCACCAGGCCACGAGGCGCGAACGCCGAGGAGGACCGCCGGATGGCCGAGGACCTGCTGGCGGACCCCAAGGAGCGCGCCGAGCACGTGATGCTGGTCGACCTCGGGCGCAACGATCTCGGCCGGGTCTGCGAGTACGGCACCGTTAAGGTCGAGGACTTCATGGCCGTGGAGAACTACAGCCACGTGATGCACATCGTCTCGAGCGTCACGGGCACCCTTCGAGAGGGGGTCAGCGCGCTCGACGCCCTGCGCGCGACACTGCCCGCCGGAACGCTGTCAGGCGCGCCGAAGGTCCGGGCGATGCAGATCATCGACGAGCTCGAGCCCGTCAAGCGCGGCGGGTACGGCGGGGCGATCGGCTACGTCAGCTACACCGGCGATCTCGACACCTGCATCCACATCCGCACCGTCGTGATCAAGGACGGCGTGGCGTACATGCAGGCGGGGGGCGGAACGGTCGCCGACGCCAAACCGGACTACGAGTACCGAGAGTCAGTCGCCAAGTCGCGAGCCGTGATGCAGGCGATCGAGCTCGCGGTGGGGCAACCGGAATGGCCATGAGAGTCCTCGTCGTCGACAACTACGACAGCTTCACCTACAACCTCGTCCAGTACCTCGGGGAGCTCGGCTCCGAAATCGAGGTGGTCCGCAACGACCACGCGACGGTGGACGAGCTGCTGATCCGCGGCTATGACCGTGTGATCGTCTCGCCGGGCCCATGCACGCCGAATGAGGCGGGGATCTCGCTCGAGGCCGTGCGGCGCTTCCCCGCGGCCCACGTGCCGACGCTCGGTGTGTGCCTCGGGCACCAGGCGCTCGTGCAGGCCTGGGGCGGCAAGGTGATCCAGCACGACCCAATCCACGGCAAGACGACGAAGATCCAGCACGACGGCCGCACGATCTTCACCGGATTGCGCGAGCCGCTCGAGGTCGGCCGCTACCACTCGCTGGTGGCCGACCCGGAGCTACCCGACTCGCTCGAGCGCAGCGCGATCGGCGGCGAGGTCGTGATGGCGGTCCGCCACCGGGCGCTCCCCGCCGAGGGCGTGCAATTCCACCCCGAGTCAGTGCTCACCGAGCAGGGCCGGGAACTACTCGACAACTTCCTGCGGCGAGCGAGATGAGCGACCAGCCGGACCTGCTGACGCGCTCGATCGATGCGCTCTGCAGCGGGGCTGACCTCAGCCTCGAGGCGACGGAGGCCGTGCTGTCGGACATCATGGCCGGCAACGCCACCGAGATCCAGATCGCGGCGTTCCTGATCGCACTGCGGACCAAAGGGGAGACGACGCAGGAACTGGCTGGCCTGGCCCGTGCGATGCGCTCGCTCGCTGCGCGCGTCGAAGTCGGTCGCGACGACCTGCTCGATACCGCCGGTACCGGCGGTGGGCGCCGGACATTCAACGTCTCGACGACCGCCGCGCTGATCGCGGCCGGTGCGGGGTGCGTCGTGGCCAAGCACGGCAACCGCTCGGCGACCGGCCTGTCCGGGTCGGCGGACGTGCTCGAGGCGCTCGGCGCGCGCATCGACCTGAATCCAGATGCGGTCGCGAACTGCATCACGGGCGTCGGATTCGGGTTCATGTTCGCGCCCGCCCATCATCAGGCAACGCGCTACGTGATGCCGGTGCGCCGCCAGCTAGCGGTGCGCACGATCTTTAACTTCCTCGGTCCCCTGACCAACCCCGCCGGCGCGACCCGGCAGCTGATCGGCGTGTCCGATGGGGCCTATCTGGAGACGATGGCCGGAGCGCTGGCGCTGCTCGGAACCGAGCACGCGCTGCTCGTATCAGGCGAGGACGGCGTCGACGAGCTCAGCATCTCGGCACCGACGACGGTCGTCGAGGTGCGCGACGGGAAGCTCGAGCGCTACACCGTCACGCCCGAACAGGTTGGCCTCGAGCGGGCGAGCGCCGATGCCGTCCCAGGCGGCGACCCTCGCCAGAACGCGCAGACGACGCAGGAGATCTTCGCCGGCGAACGTGGCGTCGCCCGCGACCTCGCGCTGTTGAACGCCGGCGCCGCGATCTACGCGGGCAACGGCGCGGCGTCGCTCGAAGACGGCGTTCGCGCCGCCGAACGCGCGATCGACTCGGGCGCGGCCGCCGAAACGCTCAAGCGGTTCGTGCAGCGCAGCCAGGAATTGGCGCCGTCGTGAACGCGCTCGAGCGAATCGTCGAGATGACGCGCGAGGAGGTCGCACGGCGTAAGGCCGACGGAGGTGTGCCGCGTGGGCGCGATCCACTTCCCCGGGGCGAGGCGCGCTCGTTCGCGGGCGCGCTCGCGCAACCCGGTCTCAGCGTGATCGCCGAGCACAAGCGCCGCTCGCCCTCGGCGGGCACGATCCGGGCCGACCTCGAACTCGAAGACGTCGTTAGCGCCTACGAGCGTGGTGGCGCGCGGGCGCTGTCGATCCTCACCGAGGGACCGAGCTTCGGCGGCTCACTCGACGACCTGCGCGCCGCGCGCGGGGCGTCGTCGCTGCCGTTGCTGCGCAAGGACTTCATCGTCGACCGCTTCCAGGTCGAGGAGGCGGCGGCGGCCGGGGCAGACGCGATCCTGCTGATCGTCGCCGCGCTCAGCGAAGACGACCTGCGGCGGCTGCACGAGGACGCGACCGAGCTCGGCCTCGACGCCCTCGTCGAGGTGCACGATGCGCGGGAGCTCGACCGCGCCGTGGCGATTGGCACCCGCCTGATCGGCATCAACAACCGCGACCTGACCACGTTGCAGGTCGACACGAGCACGACGTTCGAGCTGCGCGAACGCGTCCCGGCGGATGCGTTGGTCATCGCCGAGTCGGGCTTCAATCGTCGGGAGCAGCTGGACGCGCTGCGGGATGCAGACGTCGACGCCGTGCTGATCGGCGAGGGGCTGATGCGCGCACCGGATATCGAGCTCGCCTGCCGCGCGCTCACCGGGCTTTAGCTGCAGTTCACCGCTTCCGCCAACACTCACCTCAGTGAAACTGCTTCGCTCACCCCTCGTCTCCGCGGTGCTCGGCGGACTGGTGGTCGCGGGCAGCTTCCTGGCGCTGGGCGTCACCGGCAAGCGCTCGACCCGCACGATCATCGAAGAGGCGCCGATCGCAGCGCAGCCGACCTCGGGGGGCTTCGCGGGGCTGACCGCGCACGACATCTACGTCCGCGACGCGCCGGGCGTCGTGTTCGTCCGCGCCGAGGTGATTCAGCAGATCCAGGACCCATTCGACCTCTTCCCGCAGCAGCAGAGCTCGATCTCGACCGGCTCGGGCTTTCTCGTCGACAATCGGGGCTACCTGCTCACCAACTATCACGTGATCGAGGGCGCCGCCCGGCAGACCGGCGTGACAGTCCAGTTCGAGGACAACGTCACGCGCCGGGCGACCGTTGTCGGCCAGGACGCGGGCAACGATCTCGCGCTGTTGAAGGTCAACATGAGCGGCGTCCCGCCGGTGGCGCCGCTCGTCCTCGGCGACTCCACGACCGTGCGCGTGGGCGATCCGACGCTGGCGATCGGCAATCCGTTCGGGCTCGACCGGACCCTGACCAGCGGAATCGTCTCCGCTCTGCAGCGCCAGATCCAGGCGCCCAACGGCTTCGCGATCGACAACGTGATCCAGACGGACGCCCCGATCAATCCCGGCAACTCGGGCGGGCCGCTGCTCGACGCATTCGGTCGGGTGATCGGCATCAACTCGCAGATCGAGACTGGCGATTCAGGTACCGGCGCCGTGGGGATCGCGTTCGCGGTCCCGGTCAACACCGCCAAGCAGCTTCTGCCGCGGCTCGAGCGCGGCGGCTCGGCTGCGATCGCGTGGTTGGGGTTGGGCGGTCAGCCCGCGGGCGCGCGGCGTGGCGTCGTGGTGCAGGACGTCGTGCCCGGCGGCCCGGCGGCGAACTCTGGACTCCGGGGCGGCGATCAGGTCGAGGCGATCGCCGGACGCAAGGTGTCCTCGATGGATGCCCTCCAGGAGGTCGTCGAGGCTCACGAGCCGGGCCAGACGCTCAAACTCGTCGTCAAGCGCGGCGCTCGGATCCGGACGCTGCAGGTGATGTTGGGCAGCCGCCCGAATTCGGCCCCCGGATAGTCCTCGTACGATGTGGGCATGGCCCCGAAGATCAAGTTCTGCGGCATCACCTCGCCGCGCGACGCCGAGCGCGCCGCGTCGGCGGGCGCCTGGGCGATCGGCCTGATCTTCTGGCCGTACTCGCCGCGCCGCTGCGAACTCGACGCGGCGGCGGAGATTGCCGCGTCCGTCAAGCGCAAGGTCGAGGTCGCCGGCGTGTTCGTCAACGCGACGCTCGAGGAGGTCGCGAGCACCGCCGACGCGGTGGGCCTGACGATGATCCAGCTCCACGGCGACGAAGGGCCGTCGTTCTGCGGCGAGGTGGCCCGGCGGACCGGCTGCAAGGTGATCAAGGCGATGCGCGTGCGCAGCCGCGCGGACATCCAGGCGCTGACCCAGTTCCACACTGACTATCACCTGCTCGACAGCCACGTGCCTGGCCTGCCCGGGGGCAGCGGGGAGACGTTTGCGTGGGAGCTCGCGCGGGCGCGGGAGGGTGGGGATCGAATCCCGCTGATCCTGTCCGGGGGCCTGAAGCCAGACAACGTCGCCGAGGCGATCGAGGCCGTCCGGCCGTTCGCGGTCGACGTCGCAAGCGGCGTGGAACGCGCCCCTGGTCGCAAGGACCCCGAAAAACTCGCAGCGTTCGTTGCAGCCGTGGCCGGGGCGCACGCGATGAATGAGGTCCCGCCCACCCCCGCGCATGCGCGCCACCGCGGGTCGGCACATGTGCCGACCCGAACACCATCACCATGAGTGCCACCGTCGAACATCGCTTCGGCCCCTACGGCGGCCAGTACGTGCCCGAAACGCTGATGCCGGCGCTCGAGGAGCTGGAGCGCGCCTGGATCGACGCCCGTGACGACCCCGGCTACCGCGGCGAGCTCGACGCGCTGCTACGCGACTACGTGGGGCGGCCCTCGCCGCTTTACCGCGCCGCACGCCTGAGCGAGGCAGCCGGCCACGAGATCTGGCTCAAGCGCGAGGACCTCAACCACACCGGCGCCCACAAGATCAACAACGCGATCGGGCAGGCGCTGCTCGCCAAGCGGATGGGCAAGCGGCGGATCATCGCCGAGACCGGGGCCGGCCAACACGGCGTCGCCGCCGCCACCGCGTGCGCCCTGCTCGACCTCGAGTGCGTCGTGCACATGGGCACGGAGGACATGCGTCGCCAGGCTCCCAACGTCGAGCGGATGCGGCTGCTCGGCGCGACCGTGGAGCCGGTCGAGGCAGGCGCGAGGACCTTGAAGGAGGCGGTCTCGGCGGCGATCCGCGACTGGGTCACGAACGTCGCGACCAGCCACTACATCATCGGCTCGTGCGTCGGTCCGGCGCCCTTCCCGGCGCTGGTGCGCGACCTGCAGCGCGTGATCGGCGACGAGGCGCGGGCGCAGATCCTCGAGCGGACCGGCCGCCTGCCCGAGCGCGTGATCGCGTGCGTCGGCGGCGGCTCGAACTCGATCGGCATTTTCGTCCCGTTCGTCGCTGACCAGGAGGTGCAGCTGATCGGCGTCGAGGCGGCGGGGGAGGGGATCGAGACCGGCCGTCATGGGGCCGCGCTGACCGCAGCGGGCCGGGGTGGGCGAGGCGGCATTCTGCACGGCTCCTACTCGGCGATCATGCAGGACGAGGACGGGCAGATCCTCGAGGCGCACTCGATCTCAGCGGGGCTCGATTACCCGGGCACCGGCCCCGAGCACGCGTGGCTGCGCGACTCAGGCCGGGCGCGATACGTGGCGGTCACCGATCGCGAGGCCCTGGATGCGTTCGCGCTGACCTCGCGTCTGGAGGGGATCATCCCCGCGCTCGAGAGCGCCCACGCGATCGCGTGGGCGGTCGCGAACGGCCCGAGCGAGCTCGACGTTGTGTGCCTGTCGGGACGCGGGGACAAGGATTTGTCCGAGGCGCTCGCACTCCTCGCCGAGCGATGAGCGGTGTGGAGCGGATCGCTGAGGCGTTCGCTTCGGCCCGGGCCAGCGGGCGGCGGGCGGCGCTCATGCCCTACCTGATGGGCGGCTTCCCGGATCTCGACACGTCGCGCGAGATCGGGCTGGCGTACGCCGACGGCGGCGCCGACCTGATCGAGCTCGGGGTGCCGTTCTCGGACCCGCTCGCCGACGGCCCGGTGATCCACGCGGCAGGGACCGTTGCGCTCCGCGCTGGCGCCAACCTCGCCGGCGTGCTGGAGGTGGGTCGCGCGATCTCCTCGCGCGTCCCGGTGATCGCCATGTGCTACGCGAACGCCATCCTGGCGCGGGGGCTCGAGCGGTTCGCGGATGCGCTCGTGCAGGCGGGCCTGAGCGGCCTGATCGTTCCCGACCTGCCGCTCGAGGAGGCCGCGAGCACGCTCGCCGCGTGCGACGAGCGCGGGCTGGCGCTGGTGCCACTGGTCGCGCCCACCACCCCCGAGAAGCGGCTCGCGCAGATCGGCGCGCAGGCCCGCGGCTTCGTTTACACGGTCTCGGTGACCGGCACCACGGGCGAGCGCGCCGCGCTCGACGGGGCGCTCTCCGCGCTGGTTTCGCGGGTGGCCGCCCACACCGCTGTTCCGGTCGCGGTCGGATTTGGGATCGGCACGCCGGCGCAGGCGCGTGCCGCTGCGGATGCCGGCGCGGAAGGGGTGATCGTCGGGACTCGGCTCGTCCGCGCCGCGCGAGAGGCGGAGAATCCCGCCGCCACCGTGCGAGCGCTTGTCGGCGAGTTTTCCGGCGCGCTGCTCGAGGCCCCACTCGGTTAGCATCCCGGTGCCATGGGCCTGATCATCGCCGCCACCGCAGGGTTGTGCTTGTGGCTTGTTCTCTGGGCACTGAACATCGCCAGCGGGTTTGACGGCATCCTGATCGCGGCCGCGATCGTCCTGATCGCGATTGGCGTCCGCAACCTGCTCCCGTTCCTGCCCGGCCGGCAGGACTAAGCCCTGGTACTCGATGCGTAGCGGCTTGCTCCCACGGAGCCGGGCGGGGGCTGGGTGCGCGTGTATGGCGCTCGCAGCGGTGCTCGGTGGCTGCACGGCAGCGGGGAGCCAGACGGTCACCGTGAGCGGCAGCAAGCTGACGATCTACGCGAGCGCGCCCGCCGGGATCGCCGGCACTCAGCTCGCGCAGGACACCTTCGACGCCGAGCAGCTCGCGCTCAAGCAGTCCGGCAGCACGATCGGCAAGTTCACGATCCAGTTTCGCGCGCTGCACGCAGCCAAGATCTCCGACAACGCCCGCAGCGCGATCTCCGACAAGTCGTCGATCGCATATCTGGGCGAGCTCGACCCTGGCTCATCCGCAGACTCGATGGGGATCCTGAATGCGCTCGACCTGCTGCAGGTGAGCCCGACCGACACTGCGCTGGAGCTCACCGAGGCGACGTCCGCCGTGCCGGGGGCGCCCGACGACTACTACGAGTCGCAGAAGACCTACGGCCGCACGTTCGCGCGGGTGGTTCCGAACACGTCGCTCGAAGCCAAGGCCCAGGTGCAGGAGATGCAGGCGCTGGGGGTGAAGAGCCTGTACGTGACCGACGACGGGTCGCCGTATGGCAAGGCGATCGCGCAGGCCGTGAAAAGCGCCGCCGGATCGGCGATCACGGTGAGCTCGAGCCAGTCCGGGGCGGATGCAGTCTTCGACGGGGCGAGCTCGGCGAGCTCGGCCGAGCGTGTGTTCACGGCCGCGGCAGCGGCAAGCCCCACGGTGAAGCTGTTCGGACCGTCTGCGCTCGACACGCCCGCCGTCGCGGTAGCCCTCGGTGACACCAGGCTTCGCCTGTACGTCTCATCGCCCGGATTCCGGCTCGCGGACCTGAATGCGAGTGGCAAGAAGTTCGTCGCTGACTTCACCGCGGCATACGGCCATGCCCCGCAGACGCAGGCGATCTTCGGCTACGAGGCGATGGCCGCGGTGCTTTCCGTGCTGCGAGAGGCAGGCACCGGCGCGAACAACCGGAACATCGTCGTCCACGACTTCTTCGCGATCAAGAACCGCGCCTCAGTGTTAGGGACATATTCGATCAATGCCAACGGCGACACGAGCCTGGCACCCTACGTGTTCAGTCGTTTTAGCCGAGGCAACTTCGTGCCGTTCACGTTCCTACAGATCACCGGTTGAGGTCCAGAGTCCTACCAGCGGTGGCCGTGCTGTTCGCGGCGCTGGTCGGGCTCGCGGGTTGCGGCGGCAAGGACACCGTCGGAAACCGTATCCCGGGCAGAACACTGACGATCTACTCGAGTGCCCCGATGCACGGCGCTTCGTGGGTCAGCTCCGCAGCGGTCGTGAGCGGCGAGAAGCTCGCGCTCGCGCAGGAAGGGGGGCGGCTCGGCAAGTACCGGATCGTGCTCAAGACGCTCGATGACTCGACCGCCGCGCGGGATGGCTGGGATCCCGGGCAGACGACGCTCAACGCTCGCCAGGCGGTGCTCGACAAGACGACGATCGGGTACATCGGCGAGCTGAATTCGGGGGCCAGCGCGATCTCCATCCCGCTTCTCAATCGCGTCGGCATACCGCAGATCAGCCCCTCGAGCACGGCCGTGGGTTTGACCACTGCGGACGCGGGAGCAGCGCCCGGCGAGCCCGAGAAGTACTACCCGACCGGGGTCCGGACGTTCGCGCGGGTCGTCGCGAACGACTCGGTGCAGGCCGCCGCGCAGGTCAAGCTGCAGAAGAGCCTCGGCTGCGAGCGGGTGTACGTGCTCGAGGACGGGGAATTCGACGGCGCCGACATGGCGGGGAGCTTCGTCGTCGCCGCCCAGACGATGGGGCTGCGGGTGGTCAATGTCCAGCCGTTTCCCGAGCGCGCCAGCGACTACAGCTCGCTTGCGACGAGCGTCGCGCAAACCGGTGCCGACTGCGTGCTGATCAGCGCGCTCACCGAATCCGGGGCGGTGCTGCTCACCAAGCAGCTGGCCGCGGCGCTGCCGCACGCGCGCATCTTCGGCTCCGCCGGGCTCGCGGAGAGCACCTACACCGACCCGAGCGAGGGGGGGATACCTGTGAGTCTCGACTCGCGGGTGCTGATCACTGTCGCGGCGCTCGGTCCGGCGGCCTATCCGGCCACGAGCCGCGCATTCTTCGCCGACTATGGCGCCCGCGCCGGCCTGCTCGAGCCCTATGCGATCTACGGCTACGAGGCGATGAGCCTGATGCTCAGCTCGATCAGCCGCGCCACCGACCGCGGCCGCGAGCCGGCCCGGCGCTCCAAGGTCCGGGAGGCTCTCTTCTCGACCCATGATCGCCACAGCGTGCTCGGGACCTACAGCATCGATCAGAACGGCGACACGACGCTGAGGCGCTACGGGGTGTACCGGATCGTCGGTGGCGAGCTGGTGTACGTGGAGTCGATCGAGGGGTAGGGGAACCTTCGGTCTGCGGAGCCCCTGACTCTCGAATCCGCCCGACGGGGGCGTTCTTGAGCATTCGCACGTGAGGTGGGGCTGGGGCTGTGGCTCGAACGACCACTTTGCGCAAGAACGCCGGCAAGCCGCGCCGCTGGTTAGCAATGTGGTCGCCAGAACGACCACTTTGCGCAACAACGCCGCTCGTCCGGATCGCTCTTGAGCGATCTGGTTCTCGCCGCCACGCCATCCCCGCCAAGTGCCAGGCGGCCCGGCAAAACACGGGGCCCGGGTCGAGACCCCAAACCGAACAACTCCCCCACCGAAAACCCTTTAGAAACGCCTGATTACGCGGTTGGCGTTCCGTTAGGCGTCCCCTTCGCCTCCTTGCTGCGATCCGGCACCCGCATTACGCTGCCCCGCTAGAGGGCCAGTCCGAGAGCCCAGCATCGACACACAGAGGAGGAGCATGCGTTTTCTCGGTAGAGGTGTGGCGCACGGAAGGCGCTACGCCATTAGTGGATTGCTAGTCGTCGGAGCGGCGGTCACGATCGCCGCCTGCGGCAGCAGCAGTAGCAGCAGTACCAGCAGTTCCAGTGGCGGTTCGAGCAGCAGCAGTGGGTCGAACACGATCGACATCTACTCGAGCCTCCCGCTGCAGGGCTCATCGAGCGCCCAGACCGGGCCGCTCGTCAACGGCATCAAGCTGGCGCTCTCGCAGGCCGGCGGCAAGGCCGGGCAGTGGACCGTGAACTATCAGTCTCTGGACGACTCGACCGCGGCGGCAGGGAAGTGGGATCCCGGCCAGACGGCGGCGAACGCCCGCAAGGCGGCGGCTGATCCAAAGGCCGTCTACTACATCGGCGAGTTCAACTCGGGCGCCAGCGAGATCTCGATCCCGATCCTCAATCAGGCCGGGATTCCGCAGGTCAGCCCCGCCAACACGTACGTCGGGCTGACGACCAACGAGGCCGGAGCCGCACCCGGCGAGCCGCAGAAGTACTACCCGACCGGTACACGCACGTACCTGAGGATCGTGCCGCGCGACTCGATCCAGGCGGCGGCGGACCTCGAGGCGATGAAGAACGCCGGCTGCACCAAGGTCGCCGTGGCCAACGACAAGGAGGCCTATGGCTCAGGGCTCGCGCAGCTGCTCGAGCTCGAGAAGGCCAAGTACGGCGTGAACATCGTCGGTAACGAGGGCATCGACCCGACGTCACCGAACTTCCGCTCGTACGCGGCGACGGTCAAGGGGCAGGGAGCTGACTGCTTCTTCTTCTCCGGGATCGTCTCCAACGGCGCGGTCCAGATCACCAAGGATGTCCACTCGGCGATTCCGACCGCCAAGATCTTTGGACCCGATGGTGTCTGCACCGGGTCCTACACCGCGGCCAAGCAGGGCGGCGTGCCGGCCTCGATCGATCCGCTGCTCCAGTGCACGGTCGCCACGCTCGACCTCGCGGCGTATCCGGGCGGGAAGCAGTTCCTGGCCGCCTACAAGGCGAAGTACGGCAACGCCCAGCCTGACCCGTACGCGATCTACGGGTACGAGGCGATGGCGCTGGGGCTCGACACGATCAAGAGCCTCGGGGCGCAGGGCAACAGCAAGTCGGCCGTCCTGAAGGCCCTGTTCGCGACTACCAATCGCAGTTCAGTGCTCGGCACCTACGGGTTCGACAAGAACGGCGACACGACGCTGAAGTCCTACGGCCTCTACAAGGTCGGGGCTGACGGCAACCCAGTGTTCTTCAAGACACTGACGCCGACTAGCACCTGATCGCCGTTATGTAGGAAGCTGTATGGGGAGGGCGCGCATCCGGCGCCTTCCCCATACTTCACATTTCGAGCAGTGGAAGCTCAGTCGATAACCCGCAGGCCGCCGGCGACCACGCCGAGCCCGATAGCGGCAATCCGCCGCTATACGAGTCGCTGGGGCCTGATCTTCGCGCTCGCTGCGCTGCCGCTCTACTACGGCATCCACGACCTGACCGTCGGCTACCAGGCGGGATTCGCCAACGGACACGAGGTCATCCGTCACGATCTGACGAGGCTCGGTTTCAACTTCGCAAACGGCATCGCAAACGGCTCGATCTGGGCGCTGATCGCGATCGGGTACACGCTCGTCTACGGAATCATCGAGCTGATCAACTTCGCCCACGGCGACGTGTTCATGATCGGCTCGTTCACCGCGGTCGGGCTGTACAGCGTGTTCGGGCTCACCGCGGGCATGGGCGTATTCGGGCTGGTCGGCGGCCTGATCCTCGTGCTGCTGATCTCGATGGCGGTGTGCGGCGCCCTCAACGTCCTGATCGAACGGGTGGGATACCGCCCGCTGCGCAACGCGCCAAAGCTCGCGCCGCTGATCACCGCGATCGGCTTCTCGTTCATCTTGCAGAACGTCGGTCTGCTGTGGCACGGAGGCTCTCCACAGAGCATCCCGGACCTGGTCAACACGCAGGCGACCGTGTTCCATATCTCCGGCGTCCCGATCACGCGTGGCTACCTCCTGGCAATCGGGTCGATGGTGCCGCTGGTGCTCGCGGCCGGATCGTTCATCAACTCGACGCGAGCCGGCAAGGCAATGCGGGCCACAGCCCAAGATCCTGAGGCGGCGCGCCTGATGGGGATCAATGTCAACAACACGATCTCGCTGACGTTTATGCTCGGCGGAATGCTCGCCGGCGCGGCCGGCCTGATCTACGCGCTGTACGAGACCAACATCTGGTACTTCCAGGGATTCAAGGCCGGTCTGATCGCCTTCACCGCCGCTGTGATGGGCGGCATCGGCAACATCCGCGGGGCGGTCCTCGGTGGCCTGATCATCGGCGTGATCCAGTCGCTCGCCGACAATCGCATGAGCGGCGGCGAGTGGACGGAGGCGGTCGTGTTCGGCTACCTCGTGGCGATCATGGTGCTCCGTCCACGCGGCCTGCTCGGCGAGGAGATCAGGGAGGCCGGATGAGCGACGACGCCAGCCCGCAAGGCCAGACGCAGGCGGAGGGCGTGGCGAGCGAACCGGAGCGCGAGGCAAAGCCGGACGTCCAGGTCAGCGTCACAACGCGTCCGAGCCAGGGGACTTCCAGTGCCGGGTTCGGCGAGCTGACAGCTCAGTTCAGGGAGTGGCGCGAGTCGATCGATCGCCGCCTCCCGCGGTGGTGGCGGCGTGCACTGGCGGTCGTGCTGATCGTGTTCGGGATCATCGTCCCGCTGCTGTTCGCGCCAACCAGCGGCTTCACCAACGCGACGATCATCGCGGTGACCTATGCCGTGATGGCGGTCGGACTGAACGTGGTCGTCGGCTTCGCCGGCCTGCTCGACCTCGGCTACGTCGCCTTCTACGCGATCGGTGCCTACACGATGGGCTGGCTCGGCTCGACCTTCTTCTTCAAGGCCCATGTCCATGTGCTCGTGCACGGTGTCGCCACGCACGAGATCGGGATCCACATCAACTTCATCCTGATCCTGATCGCGGCCGCGGCGATCTGCGCGTTCGCGGGGACGCTGATCGGGCTGCCGACATTGCGCTTGCGCGGCGACTACATCGCGATCGTGACGCTCGCGTTCGGCGAGATCATCGGAACGATCGCGATCAACGGCACCGACATCCACCTCGGAGGCGGGATGACGCTGACCGCCGGCAAGATCGGCATCAGCGCGCCGGATCAGCCGTACTTCCCGGGGATCGGCCAGTTCGACAGTGCGTTAAGCCTGCGACCGTACTACTGGCTGATCTTCGCGATCCTGCTGTTCGTCGTATTCGTCAACCTGCGGCTGCGCGACTCGCGACTCGGGCGCGCCTGGGTGGCCCTGCGCGAGGACGAGGTCGCGGCCGTCTCGATGGGAATCCCCACCGTCCGTACGAAGCTCCTGGCATACGCGATCGGCGCCGCGATCGGAGGCATGGCCGGCGCGTTCTTCGCGACCTACTACACGGTGATCAACGCCGACCAGTTCGCGTTCGGCTTCTCGATCCTGATCCTGGCGATGGTGATCATCGGCGGGATCGGCTCGATCTGGGGCGCGATCGCCGGCGGGCTCGTGCTCGGATATCTGAACAACTACTTCATTCCGAACGTGTTCAACTCGCTGCCGACGAAGCTCGGGCTGGGCTTCAACCTGACCGACATCAACTTCGGCATCTACGGATTCCTGCTCGTGCTGATGATGATCCTGCGTCCCCAAGGCATCATCCCCGAACGAAGGCGCCAGCTCGAGATCACCGGCGAGCTCGCCGCCGAGGACGCACAGCTTGCCGAGGTCCCGGGGAGCGTCTCATGAGCCGCGGCGGCGCGCACGTTTCGAGGAGCCGCGGATGAGCACCGAGGCCACCCAGCCCGCACCGCCGCCGCCCCCGGAGGCGCCTGCTGCCCCGGCGATCATGCTCGCCGACCGGGTGACGAAGGAGTTCGGCGGGCTGGTCGCCGTGGGCGATGTGACGCTCGACATCCCGAAGGGCTCGATCGTCTCGCTGATCGGTCCAAATGGCGCCGGCAAGACCACCCTGTTCAACATGCTCACCGGCCTCTACAAGGTCAGTGCCGGGCGGATCCTGTTCGAGGAACGCGATATCACC
This sequence comes from uncultured Solirubrobacterales bacterium, assembly GCA_963824755.1. Taxonomy (GTDB): domain Bacteria; phylum Actinomycetota; class Thermoleophilia; order Solirubrobacterales; family Solirubrobacteraceae; genus Palsa-465. Next base: position 494,038 of record CAWGQT010000037.1, read on the forward strand.
CGCTCACGGCCCGACCAGATCACGGCGATGGGGGTCGCCCGGACGTTTCAGAACATCCGCCTGTTCGGGGCGATGAGCGCGGTCGAGAACGTGATGATCGGCCGGCACGCCCGGATGCACACCGGGCTGTTCGGCTCGATCGTGCGACCACCATGGGTGAAGCGCGAGGAGCGCGACACCCGGGCGCGCGCGCGTGAGCTGCTTGCTTATGTCGGCCTTCGCTCGAGCGCGTTCGAGCGGCTCTCCACGCAGCTGAGCTACGGAGACCAGCGCCGGGTGGAGATCGCGCGTGCGCTGGCGAGCGACCCCAGGTTGCTGCTGCTCGACGAGCCGACCGCCGGCATGAACCCGCAGGAATCAGCCTCGCTGACCGGGTTCATGCGCAAGATGCGCGAAGAGCTCGAGCTGACGATCCTCCTGATCGAGCACGACATGAAGGTGGTGATGGACGTCTCCGAGCGCGTCACCGTGCTCAACCACGGCGAGAAGATCGCCCAGGGATCGCCCGCGGTCGTGCGAGCCGACCCGCAGGTGATCGAGGCCTACCTGGGAAAGCAGGACTAGTGGCCCTGCTCGAAGTCTCCGACCTGAGAACCCACTACGGCGCGATCGAGGCGCTGAAGGGGGTGTCGCTGACCGTCGAGGATGGCGAGGTTGTGACCTTGATCGGCTCCAACGGCGCCGGCAAGTCGACCACGCTGCGCTCGATCTCTGGGCTGACCCCCGCGACCTCCGGAACCGTGAACTTCGCCGGCGAGGACATCACGCGGGTTCCGGCGCACGAGATCCCCTCCCATGGAATCGCGCTCTCCCCCGAGGGGAGGCACTGCTTTCCGCGGATGACGGTCCGCGAGAACCTCGACCTCGGTGCCCACCGCCGGCGCGGTCCGGAGATCGCGAAGGATCTCGAACGCGTCTACGCGCTGTTCCCGCGGCTGCACGAGCGCGAGAAGCAGAAGGCCGGCACGATGTCCGGGGGCGAGCAGCAGATGCTCGCGATCGGACGCGCGCTGATGGCACGCCCGAGGCTGCTGATGCTCGACGAGCCGTCGATGGGAATCGCCCCGGTCCTGGTGCAGCGGATCTACGAGACGATCGAGGAGATCAACCGGAGCGGCACCGCGATCCTGCTCGTCGAGCAGAACGCCAACTACGCACTCGAGATCTCCAAGCGCGGCTACGTGCTCGAGACCGGCCGGATCGTGCTCGCCAACAGCTCCGAGGAGTTGCGCGACGACCCGGAAGTCCAGCGCGCGTACCTGGGGGCCTGACTGATGGTCCTGCTCGCCACGGTCGGATCCAAAGGGCTCTATCTGCTGTTCATCTGGCTGCTGTCCGCCGCCGGCGGCGCGTGGCTGTCCGAGCGCAAGGGCTACGGCGAACGCGTCGGGCTCGCGTTCGGGCTGATCTTGACCGCGGTCGGGTTCCTGATCGTGCTGCTGCTACCCGCCAGACCGGGCTCGAAGTGGAAGATCGATGGGCCGCTGCCCAAGCGCTCGCGCCGGAGGCCCGCAGTCGGCGCTCAGGACGCCAGCTCCGCCGCCAGCGCGCCGTCGAGCTCGGGCCAGGAGAACTCGTAGCCCAGCGCGAGCGCCCGACTCGGCACCATCCGCTGGCTGGCGAGTACGACGGTCGCCATCTCGCCGAACAGCGCCCGCACGGCGAACTCCGGCACGGGCACGAACGTCGGACGGTGCAGAACGCGCCCCAGCGCCTTCGAGAACACCTCGTTGGGGACCGGCGACGGCGCGCAGCAGTTGATCGCGCCCGACCAGCGACCATCATCGAGCGCGGTCAGGTAGATCCTGATCACGTCGTCAATCGAGATCCACGGCATGTACTGGCGCCCGCCTGCGACCCGCCCGCCGGCGCCGAGCTTGAACGGCGGCAGTAGCTTCGCGAGCGCTCCTCCGGCGCGCGAGAGCACGACCCCGTTGCGGAGTGTCACCACACGCAGTCCCGCCTGCGCTGCCTCGCCCGCAGCCTCTTCCCATCCGCGGCACACCGACGCGAGAAAGTCTTCCGGCGGTCCCGGTCCCGACGCCTCCTCGAGCACCTCGGAGCCGCGATCGCCGTAGTACCCGGCCGCCGAGGTCGAAATCAGCACCTTGGGGCGCGGATTCGCCGCACTGATCCCGGCGACGAGGTTCGCGGTGCCCTTCACGCGGCTATCCCTGATCAGCTCCTTGACCGCGCGCGTCCAGCGCTGCGCGATCGGCTCGCCGGCGAGGTGCACGACCGCGTCCATTCGCGAGAGCGCATGGGCGGGCGCGGGCGTCGCGACGGACTCCCAGGGCACCGCCTGCACGCCCAGCGCCTCGCCGGCGGCGTTCGGGTTGCGCGCCAGTGCGACGACCTGATCGCCGCGCTCGACGAGCGCGGCCACCAGTCGCCGCCCGATCAGGCCGGTTGCGCCGGTCACCGCGACGTTCATGGCAGAGTCACCCCCGAGGGAATCAATCGGACACTCATCGGCCCGGCAGGATCCGCATCTCCTCGGTCGATCCGAAACCCATCTCCGCCCCCGCTTCGGCGGTCCCGCTCTCCCGAGCCTCGTCCGCGACGGCCGCCGCTACCGCCCCCACGACCTCGCGGTTGAACACCGACGGGATGATGTAGTCCTCGCGCAGCTCGTCCAGCTCGACGATGTCGGCGATCGCCCGCGCCGCCGCCATCTTCATCTCTTCGGTGATCTGCGTCGCGCGGACATCCAGCGCTCCCCGGAAGATGCCGGGGAAGCACAGCACGTTGTTGATCTGGTTCGGGTAGTCGGAGCGTCCCGTGGCGAGGATGCGCGCGTAGGGACCCGCTTGCTCGGGAGCAACCTCCGGGTTGGGGTTGGCCATCGCGAACACGATCGGATCGGGATTCATCGCCGCCAGCGCGCTCGCTGGAATCACCCGCTCGCCGCTGACGCCGATGAACAGGTCGGCGCCCTCGAGCATGTCGGCCGGGCCGCCCGCACGCCGATCGGGGTTGGTGGTCTCCGCGAGCACCCGCTTGACCGGGTGCATGCTCCCGTCCAGGTAGTCCGCGCGATCGACGTGAACCGCGCCGCGCGAGTCGACGCCGATGATGTGCCGCGCGCCGGCGGCCATCAGGATCTTCGCGACCGCCACGCCCGCCGCGCCGAGCCCGCAGATCACGACCTGGATGTCCTGCATGCGCTGGTCGGTCAGCGTCAGCGCGTTCATCAGCGCCGCCAGTACGACCACGGCCGTGCCGTGCTGGTCGTCATGGAACACGGGGATGTCGAGCTCGGCCTTCAGCCGATCCTCGATCTCGAAGCAGCGAGGCGCCGCGATGTCCTCGAGATTGATCCCGCCGAAACCCGGCGAGATCGCCTTCACGATGCCCACGATCTCATCGGGGTCGCGCGTGTCGAGGCAGATCGGGAACGCGTCGACGCCCGCGAACTCCTTGAACAGCATCGCCTTGCCTTCCATCACCGGCATCGCCGCTCGCGGACCGATGTCGCCGAGGCCGAGGACGGCGGTCCCGTCGGAGACGACCGCGACCGTGTTGCGCTTGATCGTGTACTGGAAGGCCTTGTCGGGGTCGCGATTGATCGCGCTGGAGACGCGAGCCACTCCCGGCGTGTAGGCCATCGAGAGGTCCTCTCGCGTCTTCAGCGGGTGCTTGTTCGCGATCTCGATCTTGCCCCCGACGTGCAGCATGAACGTGCGGTCGGTGGTGTCGAGCACGCGCGCGCCGGTGATCGCGTTGACCGCGTCGGTCAGCCGCGGCCAGTCGCTGGCGTCGGCGGTCTCGACCGTGATGTCGCGGATCGTGTGGGCGCCCTCGATCTGCACGAGGTCGACCGCGCCGATCGTCCCGCCTGCGTCGCCGATCGCGCTCGCGACCTTTCCCAGCATGCCCGGTAGGTGGTCGATCTCGACCCGCAGGGTGAGGCTATATTGGGCGCTCGGGGTGGTTGACATGGGCGGTGACCGACCGGATGTTATGGGTCCGTGGTCGTGGACCGCAGCCGCCCCGCGAGACGCATAACCGCCCCGGCGCCCACTAGCCTCAGATATATGCCCGATGAGCTCTTCCTGATCGACGGCAACAGCCTCGCGTACCGCGCGTTCTTCGCGTTGCCCGAGTCGATCGCGACCTCGACGGGCGTCCCCACCAACGCGATCTTCGGCTTCGCCTCGATGCTCGTCAAGATCCTCACCGACTACGGCCCGAAGGCGACCGTGGTCGTGTGGGACGCGGGCTACACCGGGCGCAAGGAGATCTACGCCGACTACAAGGCGCAGCGCGCGACGCGCCCGGACCTGCTCAAGGAGCAGTGGCCGGCGCTGGCGCCGCTGGTCGAGGCGTTCGGGTACCGCAACCTGTCGGTCGACGGCTACGAGGCCGACGACGTGATCGCCTCAATCGTCGAGCGCGCCCGCACGAATGAGCCTCCGATCCCGGTCATGGTCGTGACCGGGGACCGCGACGCCTACCAGCTGGTCGACGACGGCGTCGTGCGGATCATGACCACCTCGCGCGGGATCACCGACACCCGCGTGTACGACCGCGACGGCGTGATCGACCGCTACGGCATCCCGCCCGAGCTCGTCCCCGACTTCATCGGGCTGAAGGGCGACACCAGCGACAACATCCCCGGCGTCCCCGGGATCGGCGACAAGACCGCCGCCGAGCTGCTGCAGCGCTTCGGCTCACTCGAGGGGGTGCTCGATCACATCGACGAGATCAGCGGCGCGAAGCGCAAGCAGAACCTGACCGAGCACGCGGGCGACGCGCGCTTGTCGAAGCAGCTCGCGACGATCAAGCGCGATATCCCGATCGAGCTCGACCTCCAGTCGTTCGTTGCCGCCGACCCCGATCGCTCCAAGCTGCGAGAGGTCTTTCGCCAGTTCGAGCTGCGCGATCCGCTGCGGCGCCTGGAGGAGGCGCTCGGCTCCGCCGACGCGGCCGCGCCGGCGCCCACGGCGGAGACGGCGCTGACCGCGCGAGTGCGCAGCGCGACGTTGCAGGACGTGACGCGTCTGCCGCAGACCGAGCTGGCGATCGCGGTCCACCAGCCCGAGGTGCCAGTCGACCAGCTGTTCGCGGCCGACTCCGGTTTTCGCTTTGGCGTCTACCCGGGCGGCGCCGAGGTGCTCGCCGGCGCGTGTGAGCGCCCGGAAGATCTGGTCGCTGCGGTTGGGACGCGTCCGGTCGTGGCTCACGACGCCAAGGCGCTGGGCGAGGTGCCGGCCGAGCTTGCGCACGACACCGAGGTCGCCGCCTACCTACTCGAGCCGGCCCGCCGGGCCTACCTGTTCCGCGAGCTGTGGGAGGAGCGCGGGTTCTCCGCCAACGTCGAGGATCCGGTAGCCGCCGATGCGCTGCTCGTGCACGCGTTGGCCGAATGGCAGCGCGAGGAGATTCGCGGGCGGGGCCTCACCGACCTGCTGAACGACGTCGAGCTGCCGCTTGTGCGTGTCTTGCGCAAGATGGAGAAGGCGGGGCTCAAGCTGGACACCCGTCGCTTGAATGAGATTTCCTCGCGCGTCAAGGACGAAGCAGACGAGCTCGAGCGCGAGATCTTCGACCTCTGCGGAGAGGAGTTCACGCTCGGCTCGCCCAAGCAGCTCGAGGAGATCCTGTTCGGCAAACTCGGCCTCTCCCGCAAGCGCCGCGGCAAGACCGGCTACTCGACCGACGCCCGGGTGCTGCAGGCGATTCGCTCAGAGCACGAGGTGATCCCCAAGATCGAGCGCTGGCGAGAGCTCTCGAAGCTCGCCCAGACCTACCTCGACGCGTTCCCCGAGTACATCGCCGCCGATGGCCGCGTGCACACGACCTTCAATCAGACCGCCGCGACGACCGGGCGGCTGTCGTCCAACAACCCCAACCTGCAGAACATCCCGATCCGCACGGAGCTGGGGCGCGAGATCCGCGCCTGCTTCGTCGCCGAGCCCGGCAACCTGCTCGTGTCCGCCGACTACTCGCAGGTCGAGCTGCGGCTGCTCGCGCACATCGCCGGTGAGGACGTGCTCAAGGAGATCTTCCGTCGCGGCGAGGATGTCCACACCGCCACGGCCTGTCGCGTGTTTGGGGTCACACCGGACCGGATCGATCCGGGCATGCGATCGAAATCGAAGATGATCAACTACGGGATCGTGTACGGGCTCTCGGCGTTCGGCATGGCCGACCGCCTCGACATCCCGCAGGATGAAGCCGAAGAGTTCATCCAGCGCTACCTCGCGGGCTTCCCGGCGGTCCGGCGCTTCATCGAGGAGACGATCGAACAGGGCACCGAGCACGGCTACGTCTCGACGCTGTTCGGCCGGCGCCGCCAGGTGCCGGAGCTGCGCGCGAGGCGCTGGGAGATCCGCAAGCAGGGCGAGCGGTTCGCGGTCAACATGGTGATCCAGGGAACCGCGGCCGACATCATGAAGGTGGCGATGGTGCGCACCGATCACGCGCTCGCGCAGGCGGGTCTGAGAGCACGGCTGATCCTCCAGATCCACGACGAGTTGCTGTTCGAGTGCCCGGCCGCGGAGGCCGAGACAGTCAAGGGCATCGCGTGCGAGCAGATGGCGGCGGCGTTCGAGATGGATCCGCCGCTGGCCGTCGAGGCCGGCATCGGCCCGGACTGGCTGGCCGCGAAATGAGGAGCGCGCGGTTCGCCGCGCTGCTGTTCGCGGCGCTCGCGCTGCCGGCCGCCGTCGCGCAGGGGCGGGTGTGGAGCGTGGTGCCCGATGTCGCGACGCGCGCGCAGGTGCCGCCGCACGCGAGCCCGCTCGCCGCCGTCGCGAATCTGCCCTACAACGGGGGCGATGTCCTTCACTCGAACCGCACCCATCTGATCTTCTGGCAGCCGGCCGGCTCCGGCCTGACGTTCGACCCGGGGTACGTCGCGAGGATCGAGCTGTTCATGAAGCGCGTCGCGGCCGACAGACACCGCACCACGAATGTCTACAGCGTCAGCGGCCAGTACTACGACTCCAGCGGCAGGGCGGCGTACGCCTCGACGTACGGCGGCGCGGTGGTCGCGACCGACCGGCTGCCGCGCAACGACTGTCACGAGCCGCTGCTGACCGGACCCGGGTGGGGCGTGTGCATGACCGATGCGCAGCTCGAGCAGGAGCTCGCGCACGTCGTCGCCGACCACCGCCTACCCAACGAACTGCAGGACGTCTACTTCCTGATCACTCCCGACGGTCTGGGCAGCTGCGAGGACTCGACATCCCAGGCCTGCGCGCTCGGCGGGGAGGCGACCGGCTATTGCGGCTACCACTTCTCGACGTCGCAGGAGATCGTGTACGCCGTGATCCCCTACAACGCGATTCCCGGCCACTGCCAGTCGAACAACCCCAGACCGAACGGCAGCACCACCGACCCCGTCCTCTCGACGATCAGCCACGAGCACAACGAGATGGTCACCGACCCGTTCGGCGACGCCTGGATCGACCAATCCTCCAACGAGGAAGCCGACCTCTGCCTGTCCGACTACGGGGCCAACCTCGGCGGCAGCGGCTCGAGCGCCTACAACGAGACGATCGGCGGCGGTCACTACTACCTGCAGGAGGAATGGAGCAACTTCGACGGTGGCTGCGTGCAGCGTGCGCGCCCAGACTCGGTGTCGCTATCCGCGGTCGGCGCCGGCATGCGCGTCGCATTCTCGGCCCGCGGCAGCGCCGCGCCAGGGCCGATCAAGGTCTTCAACTGGTCTTTCGGCGACGGGCACTCGGCGACCGGGCGTGCCGTCGAGCACCGCTTCGCGCGCGCCGGCGCCTACCGCGTGTGGCTGCGCGGGACCGATCCGTGGGACAACTACGTGTACACCGCGCAGGACGTTCACGTTCGTTAGGGGGCTGCTGTCGCAGCATCCATGGGGCCAAGAGGGCCCGTCCGGACGTCCGCCCTAGGCGGCCGCGGCCAACGACCTGGCGCCGGCCCCCACGAAGCGCGGATGCGCAATCTCGAGGTAGCGGCCGAACGCGAAGTCCACGAACCGCTTCGCCTCCATCGCGTCCAGCGAGCGCGCCAGCAATCGCGGCGCCACCCGCGGAATCAGCCGCTGCACCCGCAGCAGCCACCGGAACGGCCGGGCGTGCGCGGCCGAGAACTCGTGGTAGCGGGCGAGCGCCTCGGTTCGCGACTGCTGCCCCTCGATCACGGCGCGCAGCTCGCGCCCACACGCCAGCCCGAAGTAGAGCGCCGTCCTGATCCCCTCAGCGGTCAGCGGCAGGCAGTGACCGGCTGAGTCGCCGACGAAGAACACGCCATCCTCGGTGGCGGGTCGTAGCGCGTGCGGGATCCAGTTGCCCTGGTAGCGCACGGTGTCGGCATGCAGATCTTCGGCCAGCCGGACCGTCGGCTCGCGCACGTGGAAGCGGGGGTCGAACGAGCCGACGCCGATCCGCAGCTCCTCTCCGGCCGGGAAGCTCCACCCGTAGCCGGCGGGTACATAGGAGCGGTCGATCCAGACCTCGAGATCCCCGCCGGAGCCGAACGGATGGACCTCGAGTCCCCGCGAGAGCAGCGCGTCCGGCGGCTGGATGTTGGCGCCGGGTGGGTGGGTACCCAGTATCCGCCGCCAGCCGAGCGCGTCGACGATCAGCGACGCGCGGATGTCGCCGCGGTCGGTGTGCACCGTCGACCCGGTATGCCCGTCGACCTTCGCCGTCTCGAACTCGAAATCGCCATGCGAAGCCAGCGCCCCGCACAGAGCGCGGTAGTCGAACGTCGAGAAGGTCCAGGGGAGGTCGTAGTGGACGGTCGTGTATGGCGTGTGGATCACGAGCTCGGGGAAGGTCTGCTGCAGGGCGTCATCGAGCTCGAGTGCGGTGAGCCAGGTGGTCGGAATCCCGCACGCCGAGGTCTGCCGTTCGCCGACCTCGTAGCGGTCGATCACGAGCACGTCGGCGCCGCTGCCAGCAAGCTCGCGGGCAACCGCTAGACCCGCGAAGCTGGCTCCGCAGATCAGCACATCGCAGTCCCGCTGCAGCGGCGTGCGGTCCTCGCCGCGCTTCGTCGCACGTACCGGCATAGGCGGCGGATGATACGGAGAGCCCTCCTCCGGCTATCCTCCGCAGGAACCTATGTCAACCACAACACCCTTAATGCCCGAGTCAGAACGATCGGAAGCGAAGGTCGTCGAAGGGTCGGACGGCCTTCTGCTCGAAATCGATGGGCGGATAGTTCCAAACTACGACGCCACCCTGCACCCCTTCCAGGAGGGCGATGTCGTCACCGGCCACGTCGTTCGCATCGACAACGACGAGGTGCTGGTCGACATCGGCTACAAGTCCGAAGGAGTCATTCCCTCCAGCGAGCTCTCGATCCGCAAGTCGGTCGATCCGAGCGAGGAGGTGCACCTTGGCGAAGAGGTCGACGCGCTCGTCCTCACCAAGGAGGACCAGGACGGCCGCCTGATCCTCTCCAAGAAGCGCGCCCGCTTCGAGAAGGCGTGGCGCAAGATCGAGGGCGCCGCCGAGTCTGGCGAGCCCGTCACTGGCTCCGTGATCGAGGTCGTCAAGGGCGGCCTGATCATCGACCTCGGCGTCCGCGGCTTCCTGCCCGCGTCGCTTGTCGACATCCGCCGCGTGCCGAACTTGGACGAGTACATGGGCCAGGAAATCGAGTGCAAGGTGATCGAGCTCAACCGCTCGCGCAATAACGTCGTGCTGTCGCGCCGCGCCGTGCTCGAAGAGCAGCGCAAGGAGGACCGCGAGCGGATCCTCGACAGGCTCCAGCCCGGCCAGGTGGTCGAGGGCACGATCTCGAACATCGTCGACTTCGGCGCGTTCGTCGATCTCGATGGAATCGACGGTCTGATCCACATCTCCGAGCTGTCCTGGTCGCACGTCAACCACCCGAGCGAGATCCTCTCGATCGGCGACACGGTGAGCGTCAAGGTGCTCGACATCGATCGCGACCGGCAACGGATCTCACTGGGTCTCAAGCAGACCCAGGAGGATCCGTGGCAGCGCGTGGTCGACACCTACAACATCGGCGACGAGCTCGAGGGAACCGTCACGAAGGTCGTCACGTTCGGTGCGTTCGTCGAGATCCTCGACGGTGTCGAGGGCCTCGTCCACATCTCCGAACTCGCCCAGCACCACGTGGAGAATCCGCGGGAAATCATTCAACCAGGCGATCCGGTTCGGGTGAAGATCCTCGAGATCGACTCCGAGCGGCGGCGGCTGTCCTTGTCGATCAAGCGGGTCGAGGGGCAGGTGCTCCCGGTCCGTCCGATCGTGCCGCCGACGGAGGCCGATCTCGACGATGTTCCCGAGCTCGGACTCTCCGAGGACGTGTTCGCAGCCAGCGACAACGAGGTCGAGCCCGAGGCGGTCGCCGAGCCTGAAGTGCTGGCGGAAGCCGAGGAGGCGGCTGAGGCTGGGGAGGCGGCTGAGGCTGGGGAGGCGGCTGAGGCTGGGCCGGCGGCTGAGGCTGGGCCGGCGGCTGAGGCTGGGGAGGCGGCTGAGGCTGGGGAGGCGGCTGAGGCTGGGCCGGCGGCTGAGGCTGGGCCGGCGGCTCAGGCTGGGGAGGCGACTGAGGCTGGGGAGGCGGCTGAGGCTGGGCCGGCGGCTGAGGCTGGGCCGGCGGCTGAGGCTGGGGAGGCGGCTGAGGCTGGCACTCCGGGCGAGCCAGAGGACGACACCCCCACTGCCTGAGCAGATCCCGTTCGTCGGGCTGACGGGCGGGATCGGCGCCGGCAAGTCGACGGCGCTGGCGGCGCTCGAACGGCTGGGGGCGGCGGTCCTCTCGACCGACCGCGTGGTGCACGACCTCTATGAGGATGATGAAGTGAGGGGAGCGGTGGTCGAGCGCTTTGGCGAGGCCGTCGCACCCGGCGGCCTCGTGGACCGGTCCGCCCTCGCCGAGCGTGCGTTCGCGACGGCGGATGACCGCGCCTGGCTCGAAGAGCTCCTGTGGCCTCGGGTGGGCGAGAAGATGGTCGCCTGGCGCGAGGCGCTGGAGCGTCGCGTCGAGGCTCCGCGCGCTGCCGTCGTCGAGGTGCCGCTGCTGTTCGAGTCAGGGATGGAGTCGGCATTCGACGCCACGATCGCGGTGGTCGCCGAGGAGCAGCTGCGCTCGGAGCGAGCCGGCGCGCGCGGTCACCGCTCCCTCGACGAGCGCGCCGCCAGGCAGCTTTCCCAGCAGGAGAAGGCGCAACGTGCGACGTATGTCGTTGTTAACGACGGCACGGTCGAGGATCTTCAGTCGAAGTTGTCGATCGTCCTTGACATGCTGCACACAAGCCAATGACACCACCTGCCGCCAGTGTCACCTCTCGCCGCACCTCGCGGCGCCGCTCCGTCGCCCGCCGCCGCTCGGTGTTGGTCGTGCTCGTGTTCGTGCTCGTAGGGGTCGCCGTGGTGCTCACCGAGCCGCTGTTCCGTAGGACGATCAACGAGTTCACGCTCCCACTCGACTATCAGGATGTGATCCGCACGCAGGCCGCCGAGAAGCACCTCGATCCGGCGTTGGTTGCAGCCGTGATCTACGCGGAGACGAAGTTCGACCCTCGACCTTCGTCGGCCGGTGCCGAGGGCTTGATGCAGCTCATGCCGCAGACCGCGCAGTTCCTGGCGCACCGATCCGGCGCGACCACGTTCACCCAGACCGACCTCGGCACGCCTTCGGTGAACATCGCCTACGGCAGCTATTACCTGCGCTACCTGCTCGACGAGTACCGGCAGAACAAGGTCCTCGCGCTCGCCGCGTACAACGCGGGGGAGGCCAACGTGAACCGCTGGGTTGCCGCCGCTCGTGCGAGTGACCGGCAACTGACGATCTCCGACATCCCGTTCCCCGAGACACGTGACTACGTGCTCCGTGTGCTGCAGGCCCAGCGGGACTACCGGCATACGTACGCGACGGAGCTCGGCTACCGTTAGTACGAGCTCCGGCGCGTGCCGGCGTGCTCGACGGCCGCGATCACAGCGGCGATCTCCGCGGCCTCGTCAGCCTCCAAGGTCGCGGTCGTGATCCGGATGCCGGGCGGCGTGCTCAATCTGAACCGCTCGCCTGCTGCCACCAGCCAGCCGGCGTCCAGCAGCGCGCGCACGACCGGCGCCTCCTCGCGCACAGGGACCCAGACGTTCAGCCCCGAGCGCCCGTGGCCGTCGATGCCCCGGTCGGCGAGTGCCGAGATCAATGCCGCGCGCCGCTGTGCATAGGCCTGTGCGGCGCGCGCGGCGGTCTCTCCGCAGTGAGGATCGCCCATCAGCTCCGCGACGACCGCCTGCAGGATATGGCTGACCCAGCGCGGGCCGAGCGCGCGGCGGCCATCGACGCGCGCGATCGTGGTCTCGTCGCCGCTCACCAGCGCCAGGCGCAGGTCTGGATGAAGGTGCTTGGACGTCGCCCGGATCACCGCCCAGCGCTGGATCACGGGGGTATGCAGGGTCGAGAACTGCGCTCCGGAGACGGCGCTCGCATGATCGTCCTCGACCAGCAGCACGTTCGGGTGTTCAGAGAGCACCCGCTGTAGCTCTGCCATCCGCTCCGCATCAATGGCGGCGCCGGTTGGGTTCTGGGCGCGCGGGACGACTACGAGCGCCTCGGCCCCCTTGGCGAGCGCCGCCGCGAGTATGTCGGGAACGAGACCCGACTCGTCAACGGGGACCGGTACGGGGATCAGCCCGAGCGCCAGCAACAGATCGAGCGTCGAGATGTAGGCCGGGTCTTCGACGATCACACGATCGCCGGGGCGCAGATGTGCCTGCAGCACGCGGTCGATGCCGTCGAAGGCGCCCGACACGACCGCGAGCGAGTCGGCGGGCAGCCCGTCAGCTTGAAATGCGGCCGCCGCCAGCGACAGCAGCTCGGGGTCGTCGGTGTCGAGGCGGTTGACGCGGAGCTTTGGCTCGAGGTCGAGGCGGGCGAGCACCGGCGCAAGCGGCGGCAGCAGCGCCGGGTCCGGGAGACCGTGAGTGAGGTCACGGACGGCGGGCGGGACAGCGGCGGGGCGTGGATAGGCGCCTGGCCGTCCGGAGCCGGGAGCCGGTGGTGCCGACGGCGTTGACCGATCGGCCGTGCGCAGAGCCGGTCGCGGCGCGACGCGGGTACCGCGGCGCCCCTCCCCGATGACCAGGCCGCGCTGGCGCAGGATCCGGTAGGCGGCATTGACGGTCGCGGGGCTGGTGCCGAGCGCCGCCGACAGCGCTCGGACCGTCGGCAACGGTTCGCCGGTCTCGACCCGCCCGTCGCGGATCGCGGCCTCGGCGCTCGAGGCGATCGCCCTGGCCGTCGTCCCGGTGATCTGATATTGTTCTAGATCAAGCATGATTTCGTACTATAACAAAACGCGCCGAAACACTGTTCGCCGACGCGCCGGCCGGGCCCGCTACGACCGCGCGACGATTGACGCGATCCTCGCTGAGGGCATGGTCGGCCATGTCGGCTTCTGCTCCGACGGTCAGCCGTACGTGATCCCGGTGCTCTATGCGCTGGGGGAGGGCGAGCTCTACCTGCACGGCTCGCCGCTCAGCCGCCTGCTCGGGACCCTCGCCGGCGGGGTTCCGATGTGCCTGACGGTGACGCTGCTCGACGGCCTGGTCCTCGCGCGCTCCGCGTTTCACCACTCGGTCAACTACCGGTCGGTTGTCGTCCTCGGCGAGGCCCGCGACCTCGCCGACCGGGAAGAAAAACTCGAGGCGCTGCGTCTGCTTGTCGAGCACATATCCCCCGGTCGCTCCGCGGACGCCCGCGGTCCGAGTGACCAGGAGCTAGCCGCGACCGAGGTCGTGGCCCTACAGATCCATGAAGCCTCGGCCAAAATCAGAACAGGACCCCCAGTCGACGCCGCCGAGGATTACGCCTTGCCGGTGTGGGCCGGCGAGCTGCGGCTGGGTCTCCGCGTTGGCCAGCCGATTCCCGACGAGCGCTGCTCGCAGCCGCTGCCCGACTATCTAAACGCGTACGGGAGGTCGCATGCATAACCCGATGTTCAGCAAGATGATCGCGGAGGCCCGCATCGCGGACCTCACCCGCGCCAGCCGCGCAGGCCAGCGCGTCGAGCGCGCCGCCCCCAAGGTCCCGTCCGTCAGCCACGTGACGCTGCGCTTCGCGTTCCCCGACGACGAACGCGCGCTGCAGACGCTCGTCGCGCTCGACAGCTCGGCGCCGCCCGCCGGTCCGGTGCTCGTCGCCGAGGTTGACGGAATGATGCGGGCGGCACTGTCGCTCTCCGACGGCGGCGTGATCGCCGATCCGTTCTATCCGACCGAGCACCTCGTGAAGCTGCTGCGCACGCGCGCGGCGCACCTGACCGGCGCTCCGATCGGCCGGCGGTCGCGGCTGGCGCGGCTGCGGGCGCGGCTGGCGTAGGTCGGACGCGGGCCTGCGCGCCTCGACGGCCTGGGCTGTCGGCTGGCGCCTCGCCGGCATGTGTGAGCGCGTCCGCTGGCGCAGGGCGGGTGGGACCCCATCCCGGCCTTCGGCCGGGTGCCTCGTTGCTTGATCTGCCGGGCATTTCTGCTGGGGAGGGGGTGGCGAGAACGACCACATCGCTCCAAAGCGGAAAACGCTGGCGGCGCTTATGCGCAAGATGGTCGCAGACGCCAGAGCGACCAGATCGCTCCAAAGCGCCGGGAGGTCAGGGCGCTTGTGAGCAATATGGTCGTTCGTCCCTCCCCCTCGTGCTTCAGCGGGAGCGGGGTGTTGTATGAGATCCCGCCCACCCGTCGCCCGCCGGCATGGATGCCGGCGGAACTGGGCATGGACGGGGTTGGCACCGCGAAAGCCACCTCGGAGACAACCGAACCCACAAAGCACGTCTGGACGGGCCCGCCCGGCCCCACGGACGCTGCGCCAGCAGCCCCATATAGTTATTCCGTCCGGGCGCCCCGCTACGCTCAAAGGTCCGCCGCCGATGCCAAAGTTCGAGCTCGATTCCGCCTTCCGACCGACCGCCGATCAGCCGGCGGCGATCGACGCGCTCGCGCAGGGCATCACGACCGGCGAGCAGTTCACGACGCTGCTCGGAGCGACCGGCACCGGCAAGACGATGACGATGGCCGGCGTGGTCGAGGCGGTGCAGAAGCCGGCGCTGGTGATCGCCCACAACAAGACGCTCGCGGCCCAGCTTTGCAACGAGTTCCGGACGTTCTTCCCGCGTAACGCGGTCGAGTACTTCGTCTCCTACTACGACTACTACCAGCCCGAGGCGTACGTCCCGAGCAAGGACCTGTACATCGAGAAGGATTCGGCGATCAACCAGGAGATCGACCGGCTGCGGCACTCCGCCACCGCCGCCCTGTTCGCGCGCCGGGACGTGCTGATCGTCGCCAGCGTCTCCTGCATCTACGGACTGGGGTCGCCGCAGGTCTACGACGAGAACCTGCAGACGCTGAGCAAGGGCGAGTTCATCGACCGCGACCGGCTGCTGCGCAAGCTCGTCTCGATCCAGTACACGCGCAACGACACGGCGCTCTCACGGGGCACATTCCGCGTCCGCGGCGAGACGCTCGAGGTGTTCCCCGCGTACGCCGAGACCGCCTATCGGGTGGTGCTGTTCGGCGATGAGATCGAGCACCTACAGGAATTCGACCCGCTCACCGGCGAGGTGCTGACCGACGACCTCGAGCATGTCGCGGTCTGGCCCGCAACGCACTACAACGTGCGAGAGGGGATGATCGATGACGCCGTCGCGGAGATCGGCCGCGAGCTCAACGAGCGCTGCGCCGAGCTCGAGGCGCAGGGCAAGCTGCTCGAGTCCCACCGCCTGCGCCAGCGCACCCAGTACGACATGGAGATGCTCCGCGAGCTCGGCTTCTGCTCGGGGATCGAGAACTACTCCCGGATCCTCGACGGGCGCGAGCCGGGCGACCGGCCCTACTGCCTGCTCGACTACTTCCCCGAGGATTTCGTCTGCTTCATCGACGAGTCACACCAGACCGTTCCGCAGATCGGCGGGATGTACGAAGGCGACCGCTCGCGCAAGCAGACGCTGGTCGAGTACGGGTTCCGGCTGCCCAGCGCGCTCGACAACCGCCCCCAGACCTTCCAGGAGTTCCTCTCGATCACGCCCCAGCTGGTGTTCGTCTCGGCGACCCCCGGTGAGTACGAGCGCAGCCACTCCAGCCTCATCGCCGAGCAGATCGTCCGCCCGACGGGGATCGTCGACCCCGAGGTCGAGGTCCGCGAGACGCGCAACCAGATCGACGACCTGATGAACGAGATCCGCGCCCGCACCGAGCGCGACGAGCGCACGCTGGTGACCACGCTGACCAAGAAGATGGCCGAGGACCTCACCGACTACCTGCTCGAGATGGGTTTCCGCGTTCGCTACCTGCACTCCGAGGTCGACACGCTCGAGCGGATCCAGATCATCCGCGAGCTGCGCCTCGGGGAGTTCGACGTGCTCGTCGGGGTCAACCTACTGCGCGAGGGCCTCGACCTGCCCGAGGTTTCGCTGGTCGCGATCCTCGACGCGGACAAAGAGGGATTCCTCAGGGGCGAGACCAGCCTCATCCAGACGATCGGCAGGGCTGCCCGCAACGTCGAGGGCAAGGTCCTCATGTACGCCGACAAGGAGACCGCCGCGATGCGCGCCGCGATCGAGGAGACCGACCGCCGCCGCTCGATCCAGCGCGACTACAACGAGGAGCACGGGATCACGCCTGAGACGATCGTCAAGGGGATCTCGGATATCGCCGAATTCCTCCAGGGAGAGTCGAAGGTCCCGCGCTCCCGCCGCCGGCGGCCAAAGCCCACCGACGGGATCCCACCCGCCGAGATCGAAAAGACGATCGTGGAGCTCGAGGAGGAGATGCTCGCGGCGGCCGAGGAGCTGCGGTTCGAATACGCCGCCAAGCTCCGGGACGAGATCCGCGATCTCAAGCGGGCGCTCGATCAGGCGATTGCAGCCGGATGATTCGCGCGCCGCGCGATTAGCGAGGCCGGATGCCGAGCGCGCGGCATGCGCGAGGGTCAGGTCAGGTAGGCTCCGGGCCGCTTCGCATCAGATCTCGATCCGGAGGTGGTTCCCGTGGCGCTGGACAGGCAGAGTATCGAGAAGAAGGACTTCCCAATCGGGCGCCGTGGCTACGATCCCGACGCGGTTGACGCCCACCTGGGTGCCCTTGCGGATGAGATCGACGAGCTCAAGCGCTCCTCCCGCCGGCGCACCGAGACGTTCGCCTCAGCCGCCAGCGATCAGGTCCGCCTGATCGTCGAGGCGGCGGAGAACAGTGCCGCCGAGATTCAGCGGCAGGCCGAGGAGGAGGCCCGCGAGATCCGCGCCGAGGCAAGCGATGAGGCGAAGTCGACGCGCGAGGCGGCGACCGGCCAGGCCCGCGAATACGTCGGCAAGGTGTCCGAGTCAACGGCCGTCATGCTCCAGCGCCTCGACGCAATGGACAGTGAGCTGAGCGCACTGATCGAGTCGCTCCGGACGGGCTCGAACCGCCTGAATGCGGACCTGCAACTACTCGAGGGCAACCTTGGGGAGGTCCGCGATTCGGTGTCGCCGCGGCCGCGGTTCGAGCCAGAGCCAGCCTCGACCCCGACGCCGGTCGCGCCTGGGCCGGCTCGCAGCGCGGCAGCGACACAGCCGGAAACCGCCGCGCCAGCGGCCCAGCCAGTCGAGGATGACGACGCCGCTGTCCACGTCGCGGATGCCGAGACCGAGGCCTACGAGGAGTCGGTCCCGGCGGTCGAGCCTGAGCCGTTGCACGCCGAGGACGAGGAGCCGGCCGAGGAAGGGGAGGACGATGTCGAGGGGGCCCGGTTGATCGCGCTGAACATGGCGCTCAACGGCACCCCCCGCGAGGAGACCGACCGCTACCTCGCCGAGAACTTCAAGCTCGCCGCCCGCGACGAGCTGCTCGACGAGGTTTACGCCTCGGTCGAGGGCTAGCCGTAGCCCGCCAGACCGGGCCTCGCGTCGCTTAGGCCGCGCCGTAGGATTGGCGCGTGCTCAAGGTAGCCGCGCCGGCTGTCAAGCAGCTCAGGGCAATCGCCGCCGAGGTCCGGTCCTTCGATCGCGCGGAACTGTCGGTCGCCACCGGACTGGAGGCTGCCCTCGTGGTCGGCGCCACGGTGGTCGTCGGCCACCTGTGGAAGGGCGCTGGCACGGCAACTGCGATGGGAACCGGGGCGCTGACAGTGGGACTAACGCGGGTGGCCTCGCGCGACGGGCCATCGCCCGGCACGATGGTGGCGGCGACCCTGGCGATGAGCATCTCGACCGTCATGGGCTCCCTGGCCGCGGACCACCTGCTGCTCCTGCTCGCCCTTTTGATCGTGTGGGGATTCCTGGCCGGCCTGCTGGTCGCCACCGGTCCGGCCGGCGAGGTGACCGGAGTCATGGCGATCTTCGGGCTCGTTGCTTCGGGGCACTTCGGCCACGCACTCCCGCACGCCGGCGCGGCCGGCTTGCTCGTCGCGATCGGCGGTGGCGTGCAGACGCTAGCGGCGTGTCTTCACCGCCTACCGGCGCCCGGGAAGATCCAGGTGGCAGCGCTCTACCGGGTGCTGGGAGGCTGCGCCCAGCGACCGCCGAGCGCGGAGCAGGAACTCGCCGTGGTGACGGCGCTCGCCGGAGTCGAAGAGGTGCTCGCGTCGCCCTCGGTCCCCTCGGCTCAGCACGCGGTTGTCCGTGACCTCGGTCGGCGCGCGCGAGAATTCCTCGATTCCTTGATGCGCCGGCCGTCGGGAGGCGAGCTCGCCACCGCGCGCGGCGACGCGCTGCGCCACGAGAGCGAGGAGGCCGCGAGGCTCACGCGGGCCGGCGACCGCGCCGGCTGGCGCCAGCTGGTGAGAGCCACCATCGTGCCCGAGGCATCGGCTCGGATCGGGGAGCTGACCGGCGCGCTGTCGGCTCGATCGATCGCCTTCCGGCACGGCCTGCGGCTCGCTGTTCTCCTAGCGCTGGGGTGGACAGTGGCGCAAGTGCTCGATCTGCCGCGCGGTTACTGGGTGCCGCTGTCAGCGGTCCTGGTCCTCAAACCGGACTACGAGGAGACCGTGATGGGCGGCGCGAGCCGGATCGTAGGAACCTGCGTCAGCGCAGGCGGGATTGGTTTATTGGCGGTATACCTGCATCCACACTGGATCGGGAACGCGGTCCTGGTGACGGTGGTGACCGCCATCGGGCTGGTCGCGTTCCGCAGCAGCTCGGCGGTGGGCATCGGCGCTTACTCCGGCGCGATCGTGCTGCTGCTCGGGTTCGCCGCGAGCGACACGGCGGGCACAGGCTTTGCGCGGGTGCTGGACGTGGTGACCGGCGGCCTGATGGCAATCGCCATCTACGTCCTCTGGCCGGCGCCGTCCAAGCTGGATGTCGGGCCGGCTCTGGCGCGCGCGCTGCGCTGCCAGCGCGATGCCCTCGACGACTTACACCGCCGTCTGAGCGGTCGGGACGGTGGCAGCCTGCGCGGTAGCGCTCGCGCCGCCTGGGCCTCGGCGACGATCGCTGAGGATGCAGTCAGCCAGGAAGGCGCGACGGGCGTGCAATCGGTCGATCTGCAGCGCGCCCGAACGGTCGTCCTTTCGCTTCGCCGCCTGCGGCTCGCCGCGACGCGAGTCGGCCGGGCGGTCAGGCACGGGCCGCTGCCCCCAGCCGGGGCGCTCACGCGCTTTGGCGAATGGGTCGACGAATCGCTGAACACGCTCGAGGATGGTGCGGCCCGGCTCGGGGGCGCGCGGCCGCCACCGTGGAAGCAGCCCAGGGACAGCGCCTCCTCGCGGCCGCTCGAGGACTACGTCTGCGAGGTCGCGGACAGCATCGACTCGATTGCGACGGTGCTCTCCTGGCCACGGAGGAGCGCGAATCTGACCAACGAGCGCGATTCCGAGCAACAGAACGTCTGTTCGCTTCACTAGACTCGATTGACGTGGAGCAGCTCGTCGTCTCGGGAGCCCGGGAGCACAACCTCAAGGACATCACGGTCTCGATCCCGCGCGGGTCGTTGACCGTGATCACCGGGCTTTCCGGGTCCGGCAAATCCTCGCTGGCGTTCGACACGATCTACGCCGAGGGCCAGCGGCGATACGTGGAATCGCTGTCCGCCTACGCGCGCCAGTTCCTCGGGCAGATGGACAAGCCAGATGTCGACTCGATCGAAGGGCTTTCGCCGGCGATCTCGATCGACCAGAAGACGACGTCGCGCAACCCGCGGTCGACGGTCGGGACGGTGACCGAGATCTACGACTATCTGCGCCTGCTGTGGGCGAGGATCGGCCATCCTCACTGTCACATCTGCGGCCGTCCGATCAGCGGCCAGTCGGCAGAGCAGATCATCGATCAGGTGATGGAGCTGCCCGAGGGCACGCGCTTCATGGTGCTCGCGCCGATCGTGCGGGGTCGCAAGGGCGAGTACGGCAAGCAGCTCGAGGAGCTGCGCGGCGAGGGCTTCACCCGGGTGAAGGTGGACGGCCAACTGCGCCGGCTCGACGAGCAGATCGTGCTCGACAAGAAGTACAAGCACGACATCGCGGTCGTCGTCGACCGGCTGGTGATGAAAGGCGAGCTGCGCAAGCGGCTGGCGGACTCGATCGAGACGGCGGTGGCCCTGGCGGACGGGCTGGTCGAGATCGAACTCGTGCCTGATCGGGATCCCGCCAAGCCCGCCCCCGCCAACCCTGTCCAGACCTACAGCGAGAAGTTCGCGTGTCCCGTGCACGGTCCGTCGCTGGTCGAGCTCGAGCCGCGGATCTTCAGCTTCAACTCCCCCCACGGGGCGTGCCCGCGCTGTACCGGGCTCGGATCGCAGATGGAGATCGACCCGGACCTGGTGGTCCCCGACCCGTCGTTGTCGATCGGCGAGGGCGCGATCGCGCCGTGGACGGCCAGTGCGTCCGACTACTACGGCCAGCTCACGCAGGCGATCGCGGAGCGCTACGACGTCGATCTCGAGACGCCGTGGGCGGACCTGCCGGCGGAGGCGCGCGACTTCTTCCTGTACGGGACGAACGGCGAGCGGGTCCAGGTCTCTTACCGCAACAGGTTCGGGCGGCTGCGCCGCTACGCGACGACCTTCGAGGGGATCGTCCCGAACCTCGAGCGTCGCTATCGCGAGACGGACTCGGATTATTCGCGCGAGAAGATCGAGGAATACATGACGCTGCGGCCATGCCCGGAGTGTCGCGGGGCGCGGCTACGGCCCGAGTCGCGAGCTGTGCTGGTGGCGGACACCCCGATCCACGAGTTCACGGCGCTGTCGGCGAAGCGCGCGCTCGAATGGGTGCGCGGTCTCGAGCTGACCGAGCACGACCGCCGGATCGCGCGGCTTGTGCTGCGCGAGATCGAGGAGCGCCTGACGTTCCTCGAGAACGTCGGGGTCGGCTACCTATCGATGGAGCGGGCGGCCTCGACCCTGTCCGGAGGCGAGGCGCAGCGGATCAGGCTGGCCACGCAGATCGGCTCTTCGCTGGTTGGCGTGCTGTACATCCTCGACGAGCCATCGATCGGGCTCCATCAGCGCGACAACGCGAAGTTGATCGGCACGCTCGAGCGCCTGCGCGATCTCGGCAACACCGTGCTCGTGGTGGAGCACGATGAGGGGACGATGCGCGCCGCCGACCACCTCGTCGACATGGGCCCGGGCGCCGGCGAGCACGGCGGCTACGTCGTCGCCGAGGGGACGGCTGCCGAGGTGGAGGCTGTCCCGGAGTCGCTGACCGGCCAGTTCCTTTCCGGTACGCGCACAATCGAGGTCCCGCGCAAGCGCCGCAAGCCAACCGGGCACGTGTTGATCGAGGGCGCCGCCGAGCACAACCTGCAGCGGATCAACGTCAAGGTGCCGCTCGGAGTGCTGTGTTGCGTTACGGGTGTCTCGGGGTCGGGCAAGTCGACGCTGGTCAACGAGGTGCTCTACAAGGCGGTCGGCAACAGGCTTCACCGGACCCGCCAGCGGGCCGGCACGCATCGCCGGATCACGGGGCTCGAGCAGCTCGACAAGATCATCTCCGTCGATCAGTCTCCGATCGGGCGCACCCCGCGATCGAACCCGGCCACCTACATCGGGCTGTTCGACCAGATCCGCGAGCTGTTCTCAAAGACCCAGGAAGCGCGGGCGCGCGGCTACAAGCCGGGACGCTTCTCGTTCAACGTCAAGGGCGGGCGCTGCGAGGTCTGCCGCGGCGACGGCCAGATCAAGATCGAGATGCACTTCCTCCCCGACGTGTACGTCCCCTGCGAGCAGTGCCACGGCAAGCGCTACAACCGCGAGACGCTCGAGGTGCGCTTCAAGGGCAAGACGATCGCCGACGTGCTCGAGATGCCGATCGAGGAGGCGCAGGAGTTCTTCGCGCATATTCCCAAGATCCGGCGCCGGGTCGAGACGCTCAACGACGTCGGCCTCGGTTACATGCGCCTCGGCCAGCCGGCGACCACGCTGTCGGGCGGCGAAGCGCAGCGTGTGAAGCTCGCGGCGGAGCTGTGCAAGGTCGCCACGGGCCGCACGATCTACATCCTCGACGAGCCGACCACCGGGCTGCACTTCGAGGACATCCAACGGCTGCTCGAGATGCTGATGCGGCTGGTCGACGCCGGCAACTCGGTTGTCGTGATCGAGCACAACCTCGACGTGATCAAGGTCTCCGACCAGATCATCGACCTCGGCCCCGAAGGTGGGGAGGAGGGCGGCCGCGTGATCGCGACCGGAACCCCGGAGCAGGTCGCCCAGGTCGCCGATTCCTACACCGGGCGGTTCCTGGCGCAGACGCTGCCAGTGCGGGCGCGGCGGGGTGGCGGGCGCCGCCGGACCGCCGTCGCCACGGGGTAGGCAACGCCGGCGGGCACACGGGGCGATGTCGATTGTCCGCCAAATAGCCAGAAAATCGCCATCGCCTGACGCCGTCTGAGATCGTTCCCCCCACTCACTAGCGAAGAGGGGTGTTTCCGAGATGGACGTGAGCGCGATCGATGGGCTCCTACAGGAAGCAGTCGAGGGGCAAGTGGTTCCCGGTGTGGTGGCGGTCGTCGGCGACCGGGACGGAACGCTCTACGAGGGGGCGTTCGGCGCTCGGCCGGACACGATGATCTGGATCGCCTCGATGACGAAGGCGCTCGTGACCGTTGCCGCGCTCCAGCTGGTTGAACGCGGCGAGCTGGCACTCGAGCAGCCGGTCGAGCAAATCCTGCCGTCGTTCGGGGCGCTGCAGGTCCTCGAGGGCTTCGACGGCGATACGCCGCGCCTGCGCCCGCCCGTTCGTCAGGCGACGATCAGGCAGCTGATCACCCACACCGCCGGCCTCGGCTACTCGTTCCTGAACGTCGACCTGCTGCGCTTCCACGAGGTGACCGGCGTCCCGGACATGTTCAGCGGCAAGCGCACTGCACTGACGGACGTGCCCCTCGCCGGCGACCCCGGCGTCCGATGGGAATACGGAACGAACATCGACTGGCTCGGCCAGGTGATCGAGGCGATCGCCGGCACCGACCTCGCCAGCCATTGCAGGCAGCACATCTTCGAACCGCTCGGCATGAAAGACGCCACGTTCACTCCGAACGAGGAGCAGCTTTCCCGCGGGATGGCGATCCATTCGCGCACGCCCGACGGTGGCCTCGTCGAGTCGTCCGTTGAGGTTCCGGCCGAGCCGGAATTCTTCTCGGGCGGCGCCGGCGCGTCCGCCACCGCCGGCGACTACGTTCGCTTCATGCGCGCGATGCTCCGGGACGGCGAGCTCGACGGTGAGCGCGTGCTGCGCCCCGAGACAGTGGGGCTCGCGTTCACCGACCACCTCGACGGCATCCCGCTGCCCGAGGTGATGACCAGCGCGATCCCGGAGTTGAGCAACGACGTCCCGTCGCTGCCTGTCGCGCAGGGCTTCGGACTCGGCTTCCACCTCGTCTTCGAGGACCTGCCGGAGATGCGCCGCGCCGGCACGGGCGACTGGGCCGGCCTCGCCAACTGCTACTACTGGATTGATCGCAAAACCGGCATCGCAGCGGCCTTCCTCACGCAGGTGCTGCCTTTCTTCGACGCGCGGATCATCGAGACGCTCGGGCAGTTCGAGGCGAGCGTGTACGCGGCGGTCGGCGCTCCGGCGCCCTCGTAGCGCGCCTGACGGGCTCGCGCGCCCGCTCGGCACGCTGCACCCATCCCGCGGCGAGCAGGCGCGCGCACGCACTCGACCCGCTGGCCAGCTGCACGGCCGAGACGGGGACGAACCCTCCGTCCTCGATCACGCTGACGGCCGCGGTTCGGTCCGGGTCGGTCAGCTCGCACACCGGTGTGGTCCCGACGCCGGCCGCGGCCGACCCGACCGCGGTCTCGTAGCCGACCAGGTAGCCGGCCCCGGGTTTGGCGGTGGTCCATGCCTCGCACTCGCCGCGCACGTCCACCAGCTGCGACTCGAACACCACCTCGGTCGCGAACCCCGGCTCGTACACCGTGCACGTGGTCGCCGCGGCCGACGAACCCGAGACGCCGGCCCTGGTGACGACGCTCGGAGGACGTACCGCGAACTGGCCGGCGGTCTGGCCGCTGGTATGCGACCGCCGCGAGCCGCCGCCGCACCCCGCCACGGCCACCGCCCCGGCGGCGAGCACGGCCACGCACAGCCGACCGTCGATCACGCGTTCATTATGCGCCCGCGGGCGAGCGCGTCAGCCCGTCAGCTCGCCCGCCATCTCGTCGAACACGCGCACGTAGTCGTCGATCGCCTCCTCCGGATGGGCGACCGAGAGGGTCCACTCCTCCTCGCGACCCGGCGTCATGAAGATCCCGCGGTTCATGTTGTAGAGCCATGCGAGCTCGGTGACCTCGACGTCCTGGTTGGCCTTGAACGTCTCGTAGTCGACGATCTTGGTGGGAGAGAAGGTCACGCACCCCTTGGCGCCGATCCCGATCGCGTAGCCGGGCAGCCCGTAGCGGTCGATCACTCCCTGGCAGCCGCTCACGATCCGCGAGTTGAGCTCGTCCAGACGCCGGTAACCCGAAGGGGTCAACACCTCCAGCAGGCTCGCGCGGGCCGCGGCCATCCCGAGCGGATTGCCGTTGTAGGTGCCGACTTGGTACACGGTGCCGTCCTCGACGACCCGCATCACCTCCTCGCTGCCGCCGATCGCTCCCGAGGGCAGTCCGCCGCCAAGGGTCTTGGCCAGGGTAACGATGTCGGGCTTGACGCCGAAGCGCTCGGTGGCGCCGGCGGCGGCGATCGCCAGGCCCGTCTTGACCTCGTCGAAGATCAGCACGATCCCGTGGCGAGAAGTGATCTCGCGCACCTGCTCGAGGTA
This sequence comes from uncultured Solirubrobacterales bacterium, assembly GCA_963824755.1. Classification (GTDB taxonomy): domain Bacteria; phylum Actinomycetota; class Thermoleophilia; order Solirubrobacterales; family Solirubrobacteraceae; genus Palsa-465. Next base: position 519,185 of record CAWGQT010000037.1, read on the forward strand.
GCCTGGCTCGGGAAGCACGACCCCGAGGTTCATCATCGCCGCCTCCATGATCACGCACGCCGGCTTGCGTCCTTCAGCCGAGAGCCGCTCGATCCGCCGCTCCATCGCGCCGGCGTCGTTGAACGGCACCGGGATCGTGAGATCGGAGACCGCGCGCGGAATCCCCGCCCCATACGGCAGCGAGGCGTAGTTCTCGCGATCGCCGATGCGGTCGTACTCGACGCCGATCGACACCATCACGGCGTCGTGGTGGCCGTGGTAGGAGCCGAAGATCTTGACGATCGTCTCGCGACCGGTGAACCCGCGCGCGATCCGGATCGCGTCCATGGTGGCCTCGGAGCCGGAGTTCACGAACCGCCAGCGCTCGAGGCCCCAGCGCTCCTTGAGATCCTCGGCAACGATCACGCCATCCTCGGTGGTGGCGGCGAAGTGCGTGCCACGAGCAACCCGGTCCTGCACGGCGCGCACGATCGCCGGATGCGCGTGCCCCTGAACCATTGAGCCGAACCCGTTGTGGAAGTCCCACATGCGGTTGCCATCGATGTCGTGCACGACTGCGCCCTCGCCGGTGTCGAGGTAGATCGGCCACGGGTCGCGCAGCTGATACGAGGACGCGACGCCGCCGCTCAGCGACTCGCGGGCGCGTCGGTACATGTCGGCGGAGCGTGGCGTCCGGGCATCCAGGGCCGCGGCCTCGCGGTCGGTCAGTTCGCGGATCCGCGCACGATCGAGGACGGTCTGCTCGACAGCCATACACGGCTAGCTTACCCCCAAGGCCACATCTCCTTGACTTAGAGCGCGCTCGAATTCCTATAGTCAGTCGCATGGCAGTGCAGACCAGCCTCACGATCGCCGACACCGCCCGCGCCACGGGGGTGAGCGCCCACACGCTGCGCTACTACGAGCGCGCTGGACTGATCAACGGTGTAGATCGGGCCGACTCGGGGCATCGTCGATACGACGACGCAGACCTGGCCTGGATCGAGGTCTCGCAGTGCCTGCGCGCGACCGGCATGCCTATCCGGCGGATTCGCCGGTACGCGGAGCTGGTTCGCGCCGGCGAGGGAAACGAGGTCGCGCGCCTCGCCCTGCTCGAGGGGCACCGCGACGCGGTCAGGACTCGCCTGGCTGAGGTGCAGCGGCACCTCGCCTTCATCGACCGGAAAATTGCGAAGTACGAGGAGAAGCTAGATGGATAGGCGAACGCTGGGAAGCCAGGGACTCGAGGTATCCGCCCAGGGTCTCGGATGCATGGGGATGACGCACGCCTACGGGCAGGGGGATGAGCAGCAGGGTCTCGAGACGCTTCACCGCGCGCTCGAGTTGGGCGTCACGTTTCTCGATACGGCCGAGGTCTATGGGCCCTACACGAACGAGCAGCTCGTGGGCCGTGCGATCGCCGGACGCCGCGACGAGTTCGAAATCGCGACCAAGTTCGGGTTCGTGATCGATCCCGAGCATCCCTGGGCGCGCACCGTCGACGGCAGCCCGGAGAACGTCAGACGCGCCTGCGACGCGTCGCTGAAGCGGCTCGGCGTCGATCACATCGACCTCTACTACCAGCACCGCGTGGATCCGGACGTACCGATCGAGGAGACCGTCGGCGCGATGTCAGAGCTGGTGGACGCGGGCAAGGTGCGCTTCATCGGTCTCTCCGAGGCAGCACCCGAGACGATCCGTCGCGCCCATGCCACGCATCCGCTGACCGCAATCCAGTCCGAGTTCTCGCTGTGGACCCGGGACCCCGAGGACGAGGTGCTGCCCACGCTACGTGAGCTCGGGATCGGCTTGGTCGCTTACTCGCCGCTCGGGCGCGGTTTTCTCACCGGCCAGATCCGCAGCACGGACGACCTCGCGGAGGGGGACTGGAGGCGCAGCAACCCACGCTTCCAGGAGGAGGCGCTGCGGGACAACCTGCGCCTCGCCGACCAGGTCGAGGAGCTCGCGGCCGAGCGCGCGATCACCCCTGCGCAGCTGGCGCTCGCGTGGGTGATGGCAAAGGGCGATGAAATCGTTCCGATTCCCGGCACCAAGCGCGTCTCGCGGCTCGAGGAGAACGCACACGCCGCCGAGATAGAGCTTTCCCCGCAGGATCTCGAGACGCTGGACGAGGCGCTCGCCGACGCTCGTCCGATGGGCACCCGCTACTCGGAGCGCGACATGGCTCTGCTCAACCACTAGGGTTCGCGCATGAGCGACATCAACTCAAAACTCCTGCCGGGACTACGCTTGGCGATCGGGACCGGGGCCTGGGCGATGCCTGGGGCCACGGGCAAGGTGTTCGGCTTCGACCTCGCTGAGGATCACGAGGCCACATATCTCGGACGGCTGTTCGGAATCCGCGACGTCGCGCTCGGGGTGGGCGTCCTCGCCAACACGGGCGAGCAGCGCCGGATGTGGCTACAGCTCGGGATCCTGTGCGACCTCGCGGATGCGGCGGCCGGCCTGCTCGCGGTGCGCTCGGGGGTCAACAAGCGCGCCGGCGTGCTGGCGACGCTCACCGCGCTGGCTGCGGCCGGCATGGGCGTGGCCGTGCTTGGAGCCGAGAAGGACTAGAGCTGCTCAAACTGTGGCTGCAGAAGTGGCGCTGGTACGAGCGCAACTCGCTGCCCTGGAATCGAGCACGGATCCACTGGGAGTTCATGCGCCGTGGCGCGTTCGCGCGCTGGCCGGTGCACGGCAACGTGCTGGAGGCGTTCCACGAGGGACGGCTCGAAGTTGGCTCAGGCACGCTGCTCGAGCCGGGCGTCTGGATCACCGTGCCGTCCCCGGGCCGGATCCGCATCGGCCAGGGCAGCTTTCTCAACCTCGGCGTGATGGTCGCCGCCGCCGAGCTGGTCGAGATCGGCGACCACTGCATGCTCGCGAACGGCTGCTTCGTGACCGACGCTTCGCACCGCTTTGATGACCGCGATGTGCCGGTCACCTGGCAGGGATTCACGCGCAAGGGCCCGACCAGGATCGGCGACAACGTCTGGTGTGGTGCGCACGTCGTCGTCACCAGCGGCGTGCAGATCGGCGAGCGCTGCGTGATCGGCGCCAACTCGGTCGTCACCGCCGACATCCCGCCGTTCTCGATCGCCGCCGGCGTGCCGGCGCGGGTGCTCCGGACGATCGAGTATCCGGGCGAGCCGGTCGCGTAGGGGGCGCTTGGTGGGGGTACGGAGTCCCGCCCACCCCGTCCACCTTTCGAGCTGGGGAGGGGGCCGCCAGCAACGTCCATTTCGTAGCAAAGCGCCCGCTCCCGGCGGCGACGGTGAACGTTATGGACGTCCCAGCGTCCATTTCGTAGATCGTTGCCCTCCCGCGGAGTCGAATTGTCACGTTATCGACGTTCGGACCTCCCGATTCGTGCTTCAGCGCGATGGGGGTGGTCTGTATGAGGTCCCGCGTGGGCGGGACCCCGATCCCGCCGGCCATGGATGGCCGGCGGAATGGGCATGGACGGGGCTGGCACCGCGAATGCCGACGCCCGAAGCGACAGACGCACGCCAGCCACGCCCAGCCGAACGGACTGGCCCGCCGGGGTGGGAGGGACCCCAATCCCCGGCGAGCGAAGCGAGGCCCTATCTAACTAACTAGCTGCTCGGAATCCCATTGGCCGGCGGAGAAGGCTGGGTCCCGGTGTATGGCGTGATCGCGCTGCCCGCGCTCGGGTCGGTCGTCACCGGCCCGCCGAACAGGACGATCTTGCCGCCGCGGATCTGTCCCATCTCGGCGCCGGCGTACCCGCCATGCTGCGTCTTCGAGTAGCGGAACGGCACCAGCCCCGGGCCGGTCCACTTCGCGCCGTCGTTGTTGACCGCGTTGACGATGTCCTGACGCGTGAGGTTCTTCCCCGCCGCCTGCAGCGCCTGCACGAGCGTGTACGCGTTCGCCATCCCGTACTCGACGTTGCCGTCCCACGGCGCGCTCGAGTCGTACTGCGCGTGGATCTTCATGAACAGCTGCACCCACGGGTTCGCGGTGTCGGCGGTCGAGGGCAGGTAGCCGTCGGTGATCGCGCCCTCGATCAGCGCGGTGCCGGATGCCTTGCCCTTCGAGATCGACTTCAGCAGCGCGCCGACCGTGGTCGGATCGATGCCCACGTTGGAGACGACCAGCTGCGGCTTATAGCCGAGCGTGAACGAGGTCAGCTGCCCGATCGCGGTGTAGATCGGCACGGTGAAGTCGACCAGCACCTTGGCGCCGGAGGACTTGATCGCGGTGATCTGCGGCGCGAGCGTGGTCACGCCCGGCTGGTAGGGCTGCTTGGAGACGATGTCCGCTGCGGAGACCTCGTCTTGGATGCCGGCGAGTCCGCCCTGGCCGAAGTCGTCATCCTGGTAGAGCACGCCGATCTTCTCGCCGGCGAAATGCTGCTTGATGTACTGGCCGAGGATCTTGCCCTCGATCGTGTAATTCGGCTGCCAGCCGAACGTGTACGGCTGGGCGGTGCCGTTATCCCAGCAAGGACACCCGGAGGCGACGAACAGGTCGGGCACCTTCGAGGCGTTCAGGTAGGAGACCACCTTCGTGTGGGTTGGCGTGCCGAGCCCTTCGAATATCCCGAAGACTCCGTTCTGGAGAACCAGCTGGTGCACGACGTTGACCGTGTTGGTCGGGTTGTAGGCGTCGTCCTTGTAGATCAGGTGGATCTTGCGCCCGAACACCCCACCGTGCGCGTTGACGTAATCGAAGAATGCCTGCGAAGCGGGCGCGATCTCGCTGTAGCCCGGCGCAGCGGGCCCTGTCAGCGGCTGGTGTGATCCGAACGTGATGCTCGTCGAGGTGACCCCTGGCGAGCTGCCGCTGCCGCTCGAAGAGCCGCAGCCGGCGATCGCGGCCGCGACCCCCGCCACGACCACCGACGACAAGAGCCATTTGGTGCTCCGGTACCGCATCGCTACTCCTCTCCCTCATCGAAGCGCCGCCTGGCGAGCGGCGACAATTTCGATACGTTCTCCCGTGGACGTTTCAAATACTAGAGTTCAACGATCGTCGTGGCAACACGAGCAAAGAGGGGCAGACCGGCCGCCGCGACACGCAGTGAGGTGCTGCGCGTGGCGAGCCACCAGTACCTCGCCGGCGAGCGGGTCGATCTGACGATCATCGCCGGTGAGCTCGGTCTGAGCCGGGCCACCATCTACCGCTGGTTCGGGTCGCGCGAGGCGCTGGTCGGCGAGGTGATCGCGCGCGAGCTCGAGCTGCTGATCGAGCGCAAGCGCGCCGACGTGCGGCGCCGTGGAGCGGCCGGGCTGCTCGATGTGTTCGACCGCGTCAACCGCAGCCTCTCGCGTGCGGCGGCGCTGCGACGGCTGCTGGACCAGGAGCGCGACGGCGCGATGCGCCTTCTGACCTCGAGCGGCGGCATCGTGCAGCCTCGCGCGGTCGCGGCGGTCCAAGCCCTGATCGACGACGAGGTGGCGTCCGGCTTCTACGATCCGCCGGCCGCGCCCCGCACGCTGGCATACGCGATCGTTCGCCTCGCGGAGGCGTTCATCTACAACGACGCGGCGGTCGGGATCCGCGGTGATCACGACGCGCTGCACGAGGTCGAGGCGGCACTACTTGGCATCGGCCGGCCGCGTCGAGTGCGCGCGTCGCGCGCGCACGCCTACTAGCCAGCCGCCGAGCGCTCGCAGCCCGCCCTGGATCCCGCTCGGCCACACCAGCATCGCGCCGATCAGCACCAGCCCGTAGATCGCGAGCGGAAGATTGTGCGCGACGTTGGTCGACAGCGAGAACGAGTTCGCCAGGTCGTTGGACCAGTTCGGGAGGAACACGAGCAGCGCGGCGCCCCAGATCGCGCCGACCAGCGAGCCGAGCCCACCTAGCACGACCCCGGTCAGCAGCGCCAGCGACAGCTGGAGCGGAAACGCTCCGGGCTGCGCGAGCTGCAGCACGACCGTCAGCAGCCCGCCGCCGAGGCCGGCGCACGCGGCGCTGACGATGAACGCGGAGGTCTGCATCCGCCCGACCCGCAGCCCGCACAGCGACGCCGCGATCTCGTCGTCGCGAACCGCTCGCAGCGACCGTCCGGTACCGCTGCCGATCATGTTCATCAGCGCGAACAACACGACAAGCGCGCCGGCGCATGCGATCCACGCCTCCCAGCGCTCGAGCGGGAAGTTCGCGCCAAGGAAGGACGGCGGCGTGGGAGGGTTGATCGTCAGCCCGTTTTCGCCGCCGAACGTTCCCGGGAACTTGTCGGCGAGCGCCGGCAGCCCAACCGCGAAAGCGAGCGTCGCGCCGGCCAGGTACGGCCCTCGCAGCCTGCTCGCGGCCGCGCCGACCGGGATCCCGACGAGCGTGGTCACGACGACCGCCGCGATCAGCGCCGGCAAGACCGCCCAGCCTTCGTTGCCGATCAAGAGCGCCACCGTGTACGCGCCGACCGCCATCAGCGCGCCGTGGCCAAGCGAGATCTGACCGCTGATGCCGGCCAGCATGGTCAGGCCGGCGAGCGCCGCGAAGTAGTAGGCGCCGGTCGCGAGCTGCAGGTCGTTGTAGGCGGGGATCTCGGTGCTGATCACCCCGAGCACCAGCGCCCCGGCGATCACGATCGCCAGCGACCGCGCCAGCATGCTCGTCCGCAGCAAGTTCCGGACCGCGTTCACACCCGGCGCTCCTTGGCGGTCGAGAACAGCCCGGTCGGGCGGACCATCAGCACCGCCACGAGGATCACCAGTGCCGCCAGCGGGACCAGCGAAGAGCCCTCATAGCCGGACACGTAGGAGAGCGCGAGGCCCAGGATGATTCCTCCCACGACCGCGCCCGGCGGGCTGTCGAGCCCGCCCAGCACGGCCGCGACGAAGCCGCTGATCAGCACCGCGTCGAAGCTGTTGGGCCCGAGGAACACCGACGGCGCGACGAGCACGCCGGCGAGTGCGCCCGCCACCGCCGCCAACGCCCAGCCGACCGTGAACATGCGGCCGACCCGGACGCCGAGCAGTTGCGCGATCTCGGGCTTGAACGCGGCCGCGCGCATCTTCAGGCCCAGCGTCGTGGCTCGGAACATCACCGCGAGCAGCCCGGCGACGCCGATCACGACCAGCACGATGAACGTGTCGTTCGGCGTGAACAGCAGGTTCGTGTTGCCGACCTTGTAGCCGCGCAGCGAGAACGCGGCCGGGAACGAGCGCGGCGTGTTGCCCCAGATCATCCCCGCCGCCGCGACCAGCAGCGTGTAGAGCCCGAGCGTGACGATCACCGCGTTGAGCGGCGGCGCCTGCTCGACGCGCCTGATCACGACGCGTTCGACGATCGCGCCGAGCAGCAGCCCGGACGCGAGCGCGACCGCGAAGCCGAGCCAGTACGAGCCGGTCCTGGTGATCACCGCGGAAGCGATGAAAGTCGTGATCATCAACATCGCGCCCTGGGCAAAGTTCACGATTCGGGTCGCTCGCCAGATTAGGACGAGCGCGAGCGCGATCGCCGCGTAGATCGCGCCGGTGGAGATGCCGTTGAGGGTCAGATCAATGAACTTCGTCATCAGAACCCCAGGTAGGCGTGGCGGAGGGACTCGTTGGCGGCAAGGTGCTTGGCCTCCTCCTCGACCACGACCCGGCCGAGGTTCAGGACCAGCCCGCGGTTCGCGATCGACAGGGCACTGCGCGCGTTCTGCTCGACGAGCAGGACGGCCAGGCCGAGCGAGTCGGCGAGCCGTCGAACGAGCGTCATGATCCGCCCGGCGAGGACCGGCGCCAACCCGAGCGAGGGCTCGTCGAGCAGCAGCACCTTCGGCCGGGCGACCAGCGCGCGCCCGATCGAGAGCATTTGACGCTCACCGCCCGATAGTCGCGACGCGGGCTGCCGGCGCCGCTCGACGAGCCGCGGGAAGAGCTCGTATATCTCATGCAGCGGCATCGTGTCACGGTGGCGCCACAGCCCACCCAGGCGGAGGTTCTCCTCGACGGTCAGCTCGGCGATCACGCCGCGTCCCTCCGGGACGTGAGCGAGCCCGCGCCGGACGATCTCTTCGACCCGGAGCCGGGTGATGTCCTCGCCCTCGAGCCGGACCTTGCCGGAGCTCGGCCGCTCGAGTCCCGAGATCGTGCGAAGCAGGGTGGTCTTGCCCGCGCCGTTGGCGCCCAGCACCGCGGTAACCGTGCCCTCTGGCACCGCGAGCGAGACGCCGTTGACCGCGCGCACCGGCCCGTAATCGGTGGTCAGCTCCTCAACCGCGAGCATCGTCATCCGGTCCCGCTGCGCCGACCGATGCCGGCGCGGATGCCTCCTGCCCGAGGTATGCCTCGAGCACGAGCTGATCCTCGCGAATGGTGGCGGGCTCGCCGTGGGCGATCAGGCGCCCGAAATCGAGCACCGCGACCCGGTCGCACACCGACATCACGAGATCCATGTGGTGCTCGACGAGCATCACCGCGATCGAGCTTCGCAGCTCCCGGATCAGGTCGGCGAGCTCGTCGAGCTCGGTCGCGTCGAGACCGCCGGCCGGCTCGTCGAGCATCAGCAGCTGCGGCTCAGAGCAGAGCGCCCGAGCCAGCGCCACGCGCTTCTGAACGGCATACGGGAGCGTGCCGGGTAGACGATCAGCGAGCTCGGCGCAGCGGAGGCGCTGCAGCGAGCGGAGCGCTCGCTCTCGCAGTGCCCGCTCGTCGCGATCGGATCGAGGCAGTCCGAGCAGCGCGCTGCCGATGCCGGCGCGCCGGAAGCGCGCGGCCCCGACCATCACGTTCTCGAGCACGGTCAGCTTTTCGAACAGGCCGACCCCTTGAAGCGTCCGCGCGATCCCCAGCGAGGCGAGGCGATCGGGGCGGTGGCGCCTCAGCGGGCTGCCGCGCCAGGTGATCGAGCCGGCATCTGGCGTAACGAAGCCGCAGATCACGTTGAACAGCGTGGTCTTGCCGGCGCCGTTGGGGCCGATCACCCCCAGTACCTCCCCAGCCGCGACCTCCACCGAGACGTCCTCGAGCGCCACGATCCCGCCGAACGAGACGGTCACGCCCTGCACGGACAGGCGGCTGTCGCTTGGGAGCTCCCTCGACTCCACGCCCGCAAGCTATCGCAGGGCGTCCGCGCTGGCAATTCGAGACACAGCGCGCTATGAGTTCTTAATGACGATGCCCTCGAGGATGTACGCCACGTGTTCGGCGGCGTCGATCGCGGACTCAAGCCGCTCGAACAGGTCCTTCCAGCGGATCACGACCATCGGGTCTATGCCGCCGTCGAACAGGGAGGCGATCGCCTCGCGGCTGATCCGGTCGCCCTCGTTCTCGAGCCGGTTGATCTCGACCGTGTAGTTGGACATGTCGCGAAAGCCGCGCAGCCTCGGGATCGCTTCCGCGATCTGCCGGGCGGCGGCCTTCAGGACTCGGGCGAGCTTGATCGACTGGTCCATCGGCGCCTCGATCCGGTACAGCCCGAGAAAGTCGGCAACTTCCTCGGTGTAGTCGACGATGTCGTCGAGCGCCGATGCGAGCGACAGGATGTCCTCGCGATCGATCGGCGTGACGAACGTGTGGTTGAGCCGATCGATGATGTCGTGCGTGATCCGGTCGCCCTCGTGCTCGCACGCCCGGATCTCCTGCGCCAGCTCCTTGCCGTCCGGATAAGTGGACAGCAGCTGGTCGAGGAGGTCCGACGCCTTGAGGATGTTCTGGCCGGCCTCCTCGAACAGCTCGAAGTACACGCGGTCCCGAGGCGCGAACACTTGAGCGAGGCGCGGCATACGTGGATGCTACGCGCCTCGCTGTGTGCGCGGGTTACCGGTCGTGGAAAGGCGTCCCGCCCACCCCCGCTCTATGCGAGCTCTGCACGGAAGCGGTCCAGCTCTTCCTGGTCGATCGAGTACGTGTGCTCGGGGGCGGGGAACGCTCGGCTGCGGACCTCGGCGGCGTACTCGGCGAGGCCGGCGACCATCTGCGCCTTGACGTCCGCGTAGCGCTTGACGAAGCGCGCCACGTGCCCGTCGTAGATTCCGAGCAGGTCGTGGAACACGAGGACCTGGCCGTCGGTGGCCGGGCCGGCGCCGATCCCGATCACGGGGATCTCGAGTATTTGCGTGAGCTCCTGCGCCACGGCGGCCGGGATCGCCTCGAACACGATCGAGAAGCAGCCGGCCTCCTCGAGCGCGACCGCGTCGCGCGCGACCTGCTGTGCACGCTGGGCGGTCCGGCCCTGGGCCCGGTGACCGCCGAGCGCCGTGGCCGTCTGCGGCGTCAACCCGACGTGGCCCATGACCGGGATCCCGGAGTCCACGATCGCCCGGGCGCGCTGGACGCTGGTCCCGCCGCGCTCGAGCTTGACAGCGTCGCAGCCGGCCTCCTTGATGAAGCGCTGAGCGGTGGAGATCGCCTGCTCGTCGGAGGCCTCATAGGAGCCGAACGGCAGGTCGCCGACCAGGAACGGGGTCTTCAGTCCCCTGCGAACGGCCGCCGCGAGCATCAGCATCTCCTCCGTCGAGACCGGGACGGTGGAGGGATAGCCGAGCACGGTCATCGCGCCCGAGTCGCCGACGAGAACGACGTCGACGGCGGCCTCCTGGGCGACCTGAGCCGAGGGGTAGTCGTAGGCCGTGACCATCACGATCGGCTCGCCGAGTCGCTTCTTCTCGGCGAGCCGGGGCAGCGTCATCGGCACGGGTTCGTCAAGGCTGTGTGGTACGGAGATGTGTGGGGTTGCTGACACTTGGATCGCTCCTCTCACGCGGCGGTTGGCGCCGTGCTCAGCAGGGTCGCCACCTCGCGATCGATGTTGATGATCTCGTTGCGCGCGTCGACGTGAACCACGCGCGGGTTGTAGTTATCGAGCTCGTCGGGGTCGTAGCCGGCGTAGGAGATCACGATGATCGTGTCGCCGCGGTGCACCAGCCGTGCCGCCGCGCCGTTGAGCTTCATGTCCCCCGAGCCGTGGTCGCCCGCGATCGTGTACGTCTCGAAGCGGGCACCGTTGTTCACGTCCACGACGGCTACCTGCTCGAACTCCCTGATGTCCGCAGCCTCGAGCAGATCGGGGTCGATCGTGATCGAGCCGACGTAGTGAAGATCGCAGTCGGTCACCGTCGCCCGATGGATCTTCGACTTCAGCATGGTGCGCTGCATTGGTTAGTGGGGCCTCCCGTTGGTCTGGCTTCCCGCCGGTTGGTCGGTCGAGAGCCGTTGGTTGTCGATCAATCTGGTGCTGCCCAGGCGGGCCGCGATCACGGCGAGCACGTCGCCGTCGATCCGCGGCACCGGCGCCAGCGTGTCCGCGGACACGAGCGCGAGGTACTCGGGATCGATGTCCGCCGCCTCGAGCGTGGGCGCCGCGGCGGCGATCGCCGATCCAGGGTCTCGCTCGCCGGCGGCCACCGCTGCACTGATCGCGTGTAGTGCCTTGCTGATGGCCGCGGCCCGGACGCGATCCTGCGCGTCGAGCAGCGCGTTGCGGCTCGACATCGCGAGCCCGTCGGGCTCGCGCACGGTGGGACAGACCTCGACCCGCACCGGGATGTCGAGATCGCGGACCATCCGCTTGATCACGACCGCCTGCTGGGCGTCCTTCTGGCCGAAGTAGGCGACGTCGGGGCCGACCATGTTGAACAGCTTGGTCACGACAGTGGTCACTCCGTCGAAGTGCTCCCTTCCCCGGTGCGCGCCCTCTAGCGTCTCAGTCAGGCCTCTGACCGAGACGGCGGTCGCGAAGCCCTCCGGATAGACCTCCTGCCGTGCCGGCGCGAACAGGATGTCGACGCCCTGCTCGATCGCGAGCCGGATGTCGCGCTGTTCGTCGCGTGGGTAGCGATCGAGATCTGAGGATTCGTTGAACTGCGTCGGGTTGACGAACAGCGAGACGACGACGAGGTCGTTGTGCTCGCGTGCCTCGCGCATCAGCGAGAGGTGACCCTCGTGGAACGCGCCCATCGTCGGCACCAGGCCGATCGTGCGGCCGGCGCGGCGGTGCGGGGCGAGGATCGTGCGAAGCTCGGGGACCGTGCGGACGATGTTCATGCGGGTTGAGGCTCTTTCTGGGCCGCCAGCCGTTGCGTTGCAGCTACGAGCACATCGAACAAGTCCGTCAGCTCCGGGGCGCGCTCCTCGATCGCGTCGCGGTGCCGGGCGATCGTGTCGTGATCGCCCCGCGCCACGGGACCCGTCAGCGCTTGGCTCGGGCCGAGCGTCGCCCAGTTCTCGACCGTGGCGCGGACCAGCGGCACGAGCATCTGGCGGTCGATGCCCGCTGTCGCCGCCAGCGACTCGGCGGCGGCCTCGAGCGTGATCAGGAAGTTCGAGGCGATCGAGGCGGCCGCGTGATAGGCGGCGCGGTCCTCCTCAGCGACCTCGACGGGGCGCATGTTCAGGGCCCGGGCGAGGTCGTCGGCGAGGGCCAGCGCGCTCGCTGTCGTCCCCGCGATCGCGGCCCCGGCGCCGTCGAAGCTTGCGCCGTTCGCAGCGACGGTCATCAGCGGGTGGAAGCTGAAGGCCTCGTGGGGGTATAGGGGGGCGAGCGAGGTCGCGCCCGAGCAATGGCCGACGAGCGGGCCCGGCTCGATCGCCGACGCGGCGCCGGCGATCTCGGCGTCGGGCACGCAGAGCAGGACGGCGTGGGGGCTCGTGGGGGATTCGCCGCGGCCTAGAGGCCCTTCGATCTCGAAGGCGCCTCCAAGCGCCTCCGCGAGCGCGGTGCCCATGCGTCCGCGACCCACGATCGCCAAGCGGCGACAAGCAGGGAGATCTTCGGAGGGATCCCGTTCCAGTTCTCGCATCTGAGATACCGGTCGGCAGTGAATGAATCGGTGGCCTTGGTCGCGAGGTCCGCCCGCCAAAGGTGACGGCCTCGTCACGAACGAATGATACCCCTTTGGCCGAGGTCCGTTTCAGGTCGGCTGTGCGATCTGTCACAGATGTGGCGTGGGAGATAAGGGTCGATATTTAACCCATATCTCCCACGCCACCTCGCACCTTGCGGAAAGCGGGGCCGTCGGACGGGGGACGCGTCGGCTCCGGCGACTACCATCGCAGTACGTGAGGAGCGCTGCCGAGCGTCGCGAGTTGCTGAAGGCCGTGTACGAGGATGCGCGGCAGTGCGTGCGCTGCCCGCTGCACCAGACCCGCACGACCGTCGTGTTCGGCAACGGCAACGCGAACGCCGACCTGATGTTCGTCGGCGAGGCGCCAGGGGCGAACGAGGACCGGATGGGGCTGCCGTTCGTCGGCCAGGCCGGCAAGCTCCTCGACAAGCTGCTGAATGAAATTGGGCTCGAGCGCAAGGACGTGTTCGTCGCCAACGTTCTGAAGTGCCGCCCGCCGGACAATCGCGATCCGCACCCGAACGAGATCGATGCCTGCCAGGACTATCTGCACAAGCAGATCGACCTGATCGAGCCGACCATGATCTGCACGCTCGGGAACTTCTCGACGAAGCTTCTGCGTGCCGACAGCACCGGTATCTCCCGGCTGCACGGCCACGACGAAATTCGCATCATCGGTCCGCGGGCGGTGCGCCTGTATCCGCTGTATCACCCGGCGGCGGCCCTCTACACGACGTCGACGCTCGAGGCGCTACGCGCGGACTTCCATCGGATCCCCGGCATCCTCACGCTCGGGCCGCCCGAGCAACCGAGCGTGGTCGAGGAGATACCGGAGCTCGCCGAGCCCGTAGTGATCGATCGGACCGATACGCCGCCGGCGATGGCCCAGCCAGAGCCGGCGACGCAGCTCGGTCTCTTCTAGCCCGCTCGGCGCCGGCGGGCGTTACTCGCTGACCCGCTCGATCAGGAACGCCACCCGCACGTGGGCGCGCCATTCCCCGAGATCCTCGCCCCGCAGCCCGACGGACACCACGTCCACGGCCTTGATGTTGCGCAGCGTCTGCTGTGCGTCGCCGAGCGCGGCCTTGACGGCGTCGTCAGAGCTGGTCGTGGAGCTGCCGACGAGCTCGATGATCTTGATGACCGCCATCTCGCCTCCAATCGGTTGGATGCTGTGAGCGCGACCCTAACGCGCGGCGCCGTGTGCGGCTGGAAACTCGCCGCCAGCCCGGGGTGGGTGGGGGTCCTGTACCCTAGAGTTGAAGAAGTTTAATGGGGCAACCGTCCACACCTGGCCCTGCACGCGCGGCTATGGAGATTCAGCCCACCCGGACACTCGCTGCTCGGATCGACAGTCGAGACCGCCACCGGTTCGTTGGCCGCGAGAACGAGCTGGCCCTTCTCGAGCAGTGCCTCGAGGAGAACCCTCCCGCGAACGTCGTCCTGATCCATGGGGCAGGCGGGATCGGGAAGAGCACGTTGCTGCGCGAGCTGGCCCGCCGGGCGGAGGCGCAAGGGCGCGAGACATTCTTCATCGAGGGTCGCGAGCTTCCGCCGATGCCCGATGCGCTCGAGGCCGTGCTCTCGGGCGCGCGCGCGACCGAACGCCCCGTGATCCTGATCGACACCTACGAGCGGATGGCCGCGCTTGACGGGTATCTGCGCCGGGGCCTGCTGCCTTCTCTGCCTGAGCAGACCGTGATCGTGATCGCCGGCCGGCGCCCGCCCGATTCCGGGTGGTTCGCGGGCGGGTGGGAGGGCGTCGCGACGGACGTGCTGCTCCACGCCATGCCGGAGCACGACGCGCTCAACCTGCTCGCGGCCTACGGCCTCCATGACGATCGCGCGCAGGCGGTCGTCGAGTGGGCCGGAGGGTCGCCGCTGGCGCTGGCGCTGGCCGCGGATACCGCCGCCGCCGACAACGACTGGATTCCCGCCCAGGGCGCTGAACGGCCGGAGATCGTCCAGGCCCTGATCCGGCGGCTGGCCGAGAGCGAGCTACGGGGCGAGCGGCTGTCCGCGCTCGGCGTCGCTGCGATCGCCCGCGTGACCACGGTCGATCTGCTGCGCAACGTGCTGGGTGGGGCGGATCCAGATTTTGATCCCGAGATCGCGCATGCCCGGCTGCGCGCGCTCACCTTCAGCGAACCGCTCGGCGACGGGCTGACCTTGCACGAGCTGGTTCGCAAGGCCCTGCACGCGGACCTGCGCCGCAGTGATCTGCAGCGCGAGCGCGAGCTGCGGCGCAGGATCGTCGACTACCTCTACGAACGAGCGCGCGACGGCAACCCGCTGCTGGCGATCGACATGGCGCATCTGATCGAGAACGCGGCGATCAGGTGGGGCTTCGGCTGGGAGGGCAGCGTCGACTATCGCATCGACGACGTGCTCCCTGGTGATGCGGATGAGGTAGCGCGCGTGCTCACAGAACGGCAGTTCGAGGACTTGTGGCGGCTGACGCGCCGGTTCTTCGTCGAGGCCCCCGAGCGGGTGGCGATCGCGCGCGACAAGGACGACCGGCTGTGTGGATACATGGTCTGCATGAGCGCCGCGACCGCGCCGGAGTTCGCCCACGAAGATCCGCTGGTGGGTCCGTGGCTCGCGCATGCTCGCACCGACGCACGGCTGGGGGAGTCGGTGCTGTGGCACGACTCGGTCGACTTCACCGGTGACCGGCGCGGCCGCGTACAGGCGATGCTCGGGATGGCCGGCGTGCTGCGCTCGGGAGTGAGCAATCCGCGCTTTGCCTACATGCCGATCAATCCGCGCAACCCGAATGCGCTGACGTTCGCGCGCGCGCTCGGCGCCGAGCACATCGCGGAGCTGGATCTCGAGTTCGGTCCGCGGCGGATCGAATGCCATCGCATCGATTACGGTCCCGGCGGGCTGCTTGCGGCGCAGCGGGCCGTCGTGTACGCGGAGCTCGGACTGGCGCCGCCCGTGGCAGGCGAAGGCCAACAGACGCTCGAGCTCTAGTCCGTCCGCGAGGCGCTTCGTAACTTCCGGGTCCCGCACGAACTCGCACGCAGTCCACTCGCGAAGGGCGCGACTCCCGAGGAGCGAGTCGAATCGGTCAGGGCGCTGCTCCGAGACGCCGCGGAGCATGCCTTCGGCGACAACGAGAACGAGAAGCTGCTGCAGCGCGTCCTGATCCGCGGCTACATCGAGCCGGCGCCGAGTCACGAGCAGGCCGCGCTCGACCTATCGCTCAGCCGGGCAGCTTACTTCCGACGCCTGCGTGCGGCGGCCGAGCGTGTCGCCGAGTACCTCACCGCGCGTGCCTAGGTGGTTGGGGGCGGGTGGGTGCGACCCTAACTTGTCTCTGCTTCGACGCTGACCGCCACCAGATCGGGCTCCTCCACTGGGACCTTTCCCGCTGGCTGCGGAGCGTCGCGGCGCCGCTCAGGCCGCAGGGCGAGAGCGAAGGCGACCACGGCCGCGACGACCTGTACGACCAGTACGACACCCGCGAATCCGCGCGGGTTGTTCGGACCCTGGAGCAGCACGAACGGCTCGGCGATCGCGATCGCCGCCAGCGGCACGAGGAACCAGGTTCGTTTCAGCGCGAGCATGTACTGGATCGCGAGATACGTCGTGGCCAGCACGGTGAACGCGAGTCCCAGTACGAGCAGCGAGTCCGACGCGGTGGCCCGCTTTGAGCCGAACGCGACGCTCAACAGCAGGTGCGGAACGGCGGCGAAGATCAGCAGGCAGGGGATCGCGCAGACGCCGATGATTGCGAGCGCCTTGAACAGCACCGTCCGTGTGTCCTCGCCGGCGGCTCGCCGGCGCGAGACCTCGGGCACCAGATAGAAGCCGGCGCCGATCGCGACCCAGATAAGGACCTTGGCAGCAACTGCGGTCGCAGCGTAGGCACTTGCGGTGTCCTTCGGGAACTGGTGCTTGGCGGCGATCAGGTCGATGTTCTGCAGCACCGCGATCACGCTCAGTCCCGCGATCGGCGCCCAAGCGCTCTTGACGTGGGTCCAGAGCCCGATCGCCACCTTGCCGAGGCGGCCGGGATGCTGGTTCGGCACGTGACGGCGCAACTGCACCCACGCGTACAGCGACATCGCCACGTAGGAGAGCAGCGATCCCAGATACGCGCCGGTCACCCCCAGGAAGGTCGCCGCCAGAATCGCGCCGCTCACCAGGCGCACCGACTGCTCGCCGATCAGGCTGAGTCCGACCGCCTTGTAGTCGCCGATTCCCTGGAGCGCGCCGCGCAGCAGCGAGACCTCGAGGTACAGGCAGCCTGCTGGGATCCCCGCTGCAGCGGCCCACCCAAAGTGCTTGACGCCGACCGCGTCGGCGATCGGCTGCTGGAAGATGATCGACAGCACGGTCAGCACGCCGGTGACGATCAGGAGCGTCTTCGTCCATTGTGTGACGGTCGCCAGGAGGTCCTCGCCGACGCCGAGGTGGCCGAGCACGCCCTCGCGCGCAGTTGCCACCTGCATCGCTTGCCCGACGACGGCGAGGATCAGCAGGTAGCTGATCAGCGCGCCGAGCGAGCCGTAGTCGTCGAGCTCTCGGGCGAACACGAACGTCGACCCGAGCGCGATCACGTTGTTGGCGATCATCGCGCCAGCCAGTCCGGCGGCCTTTGCGGTGTCCGACCCGCGAAGCCTCGAGATCTGTGGCTCGAAACGCTGCTGAAGGCGTGCGATCAGCCCAGGATGCGTGTTCGACGTTGGCTTATCCACGGGAAGCGATTGACGGTAGCGAACGCAGGCCGCCAGATGCGACGCGCCACGCTCGGAGCGCCGGAGGCTCAACTACAGTGTCGCGCGACCAGATGTCGGTAACACGTGGACCAGCCACGGCAATCGTTGTGGCCCTCGCATCGCTGGCACTCGCCGGCGCGGCTTGCGCCGACTCGACCCTCAAGAGCACGCCGCCGGTGGCGCTCCCTTCCAGCGCGCCGGCCTCGAAAACCACGCAGACCGTCAATCCGAACCGCGGGCCTGCGCCGCAGCCGTCGGGACCTCTGCCGCGGACCGGATTCGATGCCTCGCTCGAGATCCTGGCCGGCAGCCTGTTCCTGGCGCTCGGCTTAGGCGTCCGGATCGTCATTGCGCCGCCGAGCTGAGCGAGGGTGGCACACCGCTACGAGACGTCGAGTCCGGACGAGACCGAGGCGGTCGGCGCCGAGCTTGCAGCCAGACTCAAGCCGGGTGACGTGGTGCTCGTCGAAGGCGACCTCGGAAGCGGGAAGACGACGCTTGTGCGCGGCGCCTGCCGCGCGCTCGGTGTGAGCGCGATCGTCACCAGCCCGACGTTCACGATCGGCCAGCGTTACCCGGGGCCGCTGCCCGTCGCGCACGTGGACCTGTTCCGCGTCCCGAGTCTCGAGGCGGAGGACCCAGACCTGCTCGCGGACTACCTGGGACCCGAAACGATCTCATTCGTGGAGTGGCCGTCCGGCGAGCAGGACCTGCTTGCCGGCCTGGCCAGGGTTGCCGCCCGGGTGAAGCTGGAGCATGCCGGCGGCGATCGGCGCGTGATCGAGGTCGATCGAACATGAAAGTGCTCGGTCTCGATACCGCGACCCGTGCCACCGCCGTCGCGCTCCTCGATCGGGATCGAGATCCCGCCAAGGCGCTCGAGCTTGAGCGTCGCGACGATCCGCGGCCGGGCGAGCGGCCGGGTCATGCGACGCGCCTGATGCCGATGGTGGTCGAGCTGCTTGAGACCGCCGGGCTGCAGTGGCGTGACCTCGACCGGATCGCAGTCGGAACCGGGCCGGGGACGTTCACCGGACTGCGGATCGGGATCGCGACCGCGCGCGGGCTGGCCCAGGCGCAAGGCACGGCGCTTGTCGGCATCTCGACGCTCCGCTCGCTGGCGATGAATGCTGACGCGCCACTTCCGGAGCGTGATCACCTCGCAGTTCTTGCCGTGCTCGACGCACGCCGCGGCGAGGCGTTCGCGGCAGCCTGGCCGGCGTGGAGCGCCGCCACCGCCGAGCCGCTCCTCGCGCCCGCCGTCCTCGCCCCCGAGCAGCTCGCCGGCGCCGTCACGGACCTGCGGTGCAGCTGCCTGGCGATCGGAGACGGCGCGATAGAATTCAGGGCGGTTCTCGAGCGCTCGGGGGCGTCGGTCCCAGAGGACGGTTCAGAGCTTCACAGGGTCACAGCGATCAACCACTGCCGACTTGCAACTGGTCTGCGGCCAAGTGATCCTGATGAGATCCGGCCCGACTACCTCCGCCTACCGGACGCTGAAATCGCCCTACGCGCCGCACGCAAGCAATGAGTTCAGACTCCACCACAGTCAGGCCCCTCGGCTACTCGGATCTCCCGCAGGTGATCGCGATCGAGCGCCGGGCGTTCCCGACTCCATGGTCACTCGCGATGTTCGTGCTCGAGCTCTCCAAGCCAAGCGGTGTGTGCCTCGCCGCGATCGAGAAGGGTCGCGTGGTCGGCTACCTGATCTGCGCACGCTACGACCAGGTGTGGCACCTGATGAACGTCGCGGTCGACCCGCCCGCGCGACGGCGCGGCATCGCCACCGCGCTGCTGTCCGAGATGATCCGGCGTGCCGGCGCCGACCGGCAGTACACGCTCGAGGTTCGCACGTCGAACGCGGGCGCGATCTCGCTGTATGAGCGCTTCGGGTTCCGCTCCGCCGGTACGCGGCCCCGCTACTACCACGACACCGGCGAGGACGCCCTGATCATGTGGCGCACCACCAACACCACCTCGACATCGCGCGCAACCGGTTGATCCTCGCGCTCGAGACAAGTTGCGACGACACGTGTGCCGCCGTCGTCACACACGATGGCGAGATCCGCGCGAACGTGATCTCCTCGCAGGGCGTGCACGACCGCTACGGCGGCGTGGTGCCTGAAATCGCCTCCCGCCACCACCTCGAGCTGGTCGGCACGGTCGTGGACGACGCGCTTCGCCGTGCCGGCGTCACGCTCGACGACGTCGATCTCGTGGCGGTGACACAGGGGCCCGGGCTCGTCGCCGCTCTGCTCGTCGGGGTGTCCACAGCCAAGGCGATTGCCGGCGCCCGTCAGCTGCCGCTCGCGGCCGTGGACCATCTCCACGGCCATGTGGCCGCGAGCTTCCTCGGTCACGACCCATTCCAACCTCCGTTCCTTTCGCTGATCGCGAGCGGCGGGCACACGCTGCTCGCGCGCGTGAGCGATCACGGGCCCGATTTCGAGGTGCTCGGCCAGACGCTCGACGACGCCGCCGGCGAGGCGTTCGACAAGGGCGCACGCCTGCTCGGCCTGGGGTACCCCGGCGGCCCGGCGCTCGAGCGCTTGGCCCGCGACGGAGACCCCGGCGCCTTCGAGTTCCCGATCGCGGAGCGGGTGCGCGGACTCGACTTCTCCTTCGCCGGGCTGAAGACCGCGCTTCTGTATCGCGTCCGAGACATCGACGCTGCTGAATTCGAGCGCCGGCGGGCGGACCTGGCGGCGTCATACCAGCATGCGATCGTCGAGTCGCTCGCGTTACGGGTGCGGCGGGCCATCAGGCAGACGGACCTCAGTCGGCTTGCAATCGGTGGCGGAGTCGCCGCCAATGGGCCGCTGCGTGCACGGCTGTCGCAACTCGATGTCGAGCTCGACGTGCCGCCGCCGGCGCTGTGCACCGATAACGCGGCGATGATCGCGAGTGCAGCGCGGTACGTCCCGGCCCAGCCGTATCCGGAATACCTCGGCCTCGACGTGTACGCGACGGGCGAGCGCGCGCTGGCGGCATGATGAGGACCGTCGTGCTCTACGGACGCGAAGGGTGCTGCCTATGCGATGACGCCCGGGAGATCCTGTTGCGGGTTCGTGGCCGGCACGACTTCGCGCTGCTCGAGCGCGACATCGACGAGGACGAATCGCTGCTGCGCGAGTATCTGGAGCGGATCCCGGTCGTCACGCTCGACGGCGAAGAGCTGTTCGAGTTGTTCGTAGACGAGTCCAAGCTCGAGCGACACCTCGGTAGAGTGCAGGCCGGATGAGCTACACGTTCGGTGGCGGTGGGCCGTTGACGGATCCGGGCGTCGACAAGCCGGGCGAGAAGCTGTCACTCGGCGTCGCCGCGCGCCTGTCGCGCTACCTCCAGGTGCTCACGCAGGCCCGGAAGATGGGCAAGGACACGATCTCCTCCCAGGAGCTAGCCGACTACACGCACGTGAACTCCACCCAGATCCGCCGCGACCTCTCCGGATTCGGGAAGTTCGGCAAGCGCGGTGTCGGCTACAACGTCGAGTCGCTGGTCAACCAGATCCGCAAGATCCTGCGGACCTCGGGACAGCACAACATCGCACTGTTCGGTGCCGGCCATCTGGGCACCGCGATCGCCACATCGGACATCTTCGCCGACCACGGCTTCCGGGTCGTGGCTGTGTTCGACACCGACGAGAGCAAGGTTGGTACCGCGATCGGCTCCCTGCAGGTTCGTCCCAACAGCGCGCTTCGCGCGGTTATCGAGGACGAGGACATCGTGGTAGCCGTGCTCGCGGTCCCGTCCGCAGCCGCCCAGAAGCTCGCCGACGAGCTCGTCGAAGCGGGCGTGAAGATCATCTTCAACTACTCCGACGCCCTGCTGCAGGTGCCGCCGGACGTGACGGTCCACACCTCGAGTCCGGCCGTCGATCTGCTCTACGCGCTCTACTTCTACCTCACTTAGTGGCCCCTTTGGACCTCGACAGCGCCCATGAGGCATTTGAGACCTCGACCGACTTCACGGTCGGCCTCGAGGAGGAGTTCGCGCTGCTCGAGCCCGGGGATCTCGGGCTGGTGCAGCGCTTCGAGGATCTGCGCGATGCCGCGTCGGCCATGGGCGGGCCCGGCGAGCGGGGGGGCGGGGGCGGGCAGGGCGTGGGGGATCCAATCCTCGCTGGATCGCTCGCGGGCGAGCTGATCTCCTCCGAGATCGAGATTCGCTCGGGACGTGGCCAGGATCTCACGGCGGCGTTTGAGGCACAGCGGGATCACCGGCGCCGCCTGTTCACGCTGGCTCATGAGAAGGGCGTGGCGCTGGGCGCGACCGGCACCCATCCGTGGTCGGATTACCGCGACCAGCGAATCATCGACACCGAGCACTACCGGCGGGTCGAGGAGGGGCTCA
The DNA here is from genome assembly GCA_963824755.1 of uncultured Solirubrobacterales bacterium. Taxonomy (GTDB): domain Bacteria; phylum Actinomycetota; class Thermoleophilia; order Solirubrobacterales; family Solirubrobacteraceae; genus Palsa-465. The sequence continues at coordinate 540,995 of CAWGQT010000037.1, forward strand.
AGTACGTCGCCTGGCGCAACAACACGTTCTCGTTGCATGTCCATGTCGGCGTCCGCGGCGCCGATCGGGCGGTGCTGGTATGCGACCGTCTGCGGCCCGTGCTCCCGCTGCTGCTTGCGATCTCGGCCAACTCGCCGTTCCTCGATGGCCGCGACTCCGGACTGCACACGGCGCGCACTCAGATCTTCACCAAGAGCTTCCCGCGTTGCGGGGTCCCGGATGCATTCGGCAGCTGGGAGGCTTTCGCTCGGTACATCGACTTTCTGATCCGGACACGCTCGATCGTCGAGTACACCCAGGTCTGGTGGTCGATTCGTCCGCACTTCGCCTTTGGGACGGTCGAGGTGCGTATTTGCGACGCGCAGATGACGGCTTCGGAGTCGGAGGGGCTGGCGGCCTTGATCACCGCCTGCGTGGCCCAGGCGGCGCGCGAGATCGACGATGGCGTCCGCTCCGAGCACATTCCGGGCCGGCTGATCGAGGAGAACGTGTGGCGCGCGATTCGCTATGGACTCGATGGAGAGTTGCTCGACCTCATCTCTGGCCAGCCCTATCCCGCGGCGGGGGCGCTCGACCGGCTGCTGCAGTGGACGGCGCCTGTGCGAACGGAGCTCGGCATCGAGATCTCGCTCCCGCAGCACAATGGAGCCCAGCGTCAGCACCGCATGCACGCGGAGGGCCTGAGCCTCGCCGAGGTATACGCGGTCACGGTCGGGCAGACTCGGGACACGTATGCTGGGACACTGTCAGCTACCGCACAAGCGATCCGATGAGCACATCAGAACATCCACCCACCGAGGAAGAGCTCCGCGCAGCCTACGAAGCGGAGATCAAGAAGATCCGGGTCGAGCAGATCCTGCTCGAGAACATCGTGACGCTCGTCAATCTGGGGATGCGGCGGACCGGGCTCGCGCCGGGGACCGAGGGCGAGCGCGATCCCGAGCAGGTCAAGCTCGCGATCGAGGCGATCCGGAGTCTCCTGCCACTGCTCGAGCAGTCCGCACCGCAGCAGATCGCTCCGATCCGGGACGCGCTCTCCCAGCTGCAGATGGCCTATGTGAGGATCGGCGGCGCAGGCGCCCCGGAGGGCGGAGCGGAGGGGACCGCCGGTGGCGGCGGGACCGGATCGCAGTCGCCGGCCGGTGAGACACCTAGGACGTCCGGGTCGACTGAGCCACCGCCCGCCAATCCCGAGGAGCCCGGTCCTGCCCAGCGCAGCGGCCGCCTATGGGTACCGGGGCAGTAGTGGGGCTGACACACCTTCCCTTGCCTCGCACGCTAGACTCTGCCGCCGTCTGATTCCCGGGCCTCCGCCCTGTATTACGGGTGGCGGGCCTTTTTCCGTTGTTGGCTGCGCTTGCGCGCGCGCCACTTCCAACTGAGAGTTTCCCCGGAGGACCTTTCTTGACTAGCTTCCTGACGCATCACGGCGTCATCGTCGCGCTGGTGTGCGCTGCGGCGGCGCTCGTCTACGGCGCGGTCACGGCTCGTTCCCTGCTTGCCCTGTCGCCCGGCAACGAGCGGATGCGCTCGATTTCCGCTGCCGTGCAGGAGGGCGCTCGCGCCTATCTGAACCGCCAGTACGCGACGATCGCGGGCGTCGGCGTGATCCTGTTCATCGTCCTGATCCCGATCCAGAACATCCGGGTCGCGATCGGGTTCGCGATCGGCGGCCTGCTATCGGCGTCCGCCGGCTACATCGGGATGAACGTGTCGGTCCGCGCGAACGCGCGGGTGGCCGAGTCCGCCCGCGGCGGTGTGCCTCCAGCGCTGAGGGTGGCGTTCCGCGGCGGCGCCGTCACCGGAATGCTGGTCGTCGGCCTGGCGTTGCTCGGCGTCGCGGCCTACTACGGCATCCTCACCGCGATTGCGGGCGAGAGCGAGAAGAACGCGATCGACGCGCTGATCGGCCTCGGTTTCGGCGGCTCGCTGATCTCCGTGTTCGCCCGACTCGGCGGCGGCATCTTTACCAAGGCGGCCGACGTCGGCGCGGACCTGGTAGGCAAGATCGAAGCCGGGATCCCGGAAGACGACCCGCGCAACCCCGCAGTGATCGCCGACAACGTTGGCGACAACGTCGGCGACTGCGCCGGCATGGCCGCCGACCTGTTCGAGACCTACGCCGTCACCGCCGTCGCCGTGATGCTGCTCGGTGTGCTGCTGTTCCGCCAGCAGTCGGCCGTTGCGCTGTACCCGCTCGTGCTCGGCGCGGTGTCGATCATCGCGTCGATCATCGGCACGTTCGCGGTTCGCTCGCAGGCCGGGAAGGTCGAGCGCGCGCTTTACCAGGGACTGATCCTGTCGGGAGGGCTGGCGGCGCTCGCGTTCCTCCCGATCACCTACTGGATGATGAAGGGTCTCACGTTCAAGTCGGGCGCTGGCCGCTCCCCACTGGTGGAAGTTCTACCTGTGCGCGCTGATCGGGATCGGCGTCACCGCCTGCCTGTTCGTGATCACCGACTACTTCACCTCGACTCGGTTCGCGCCGGTGCGCAGCACCGCGCGCGCCTCGCAGACCGGCCATGCGACGAACATCATCCAGGGGCTCGCGCAGGGCTTCCAGTCCACGGCGCCCCCGGCGATCGTGCTCGCGCTGGGCATCCTCGGCTCCTGGAAGCTCGCCGGCGGCGGCGCCAACGGGATCTACGGAATCGCCGTCGCCGTGATGGCGCAGCTGTCGCTTACCGGCCTGATCGTCGCGCTCGACGCATTCGGCCCGATCACCGACAACGCCGGCGGTATCGCCGAGATGGCGGACTTGCCCGAGGAGGTCCGCAACGTGACCGATCCGCTCGACGCGGTGGGGAACACGACCAAGGCGGTCACGAAGGGATACGCGATCGGCTCGGCGGCGCTTGCGGCGCTCGTGTTGTTCAGCGCGTTCCAGCGGGAGCTCGAGGGCAAGGGCAAGTTCTACTCATTCTCGATCGGCGATCCGCCCGTGCTGATCGGGCTCCTGATCGGGGGCCTGATGGTGTACCTGTTCGTTTCGCTCGCGATGGAGGCCGTCGGCCGCGCAGGCGGTGCAGTCGTCGAGGAGGTTCGCCGCCAGTTCCGCGAGAAGCCCGGGATCATGGAGGGCACCGAGCTGCCCGAGTACGGGACCGCCGTCGCTCTCGTGACCCGCGCCGCTCAGCGCGAGATGATCCTGCCGTCGCTGATCCCGATCGTCGTCACGTTCGTCGTCGGCCTGATCGACACGCAGGCGCTTGGCGGTCTGTTGATCGGCGTGATCGTCGTGGGATTGTTCATGGCGATCTCGATGACCTCGGGCGGTGGCGCCTGGGACAACGCGAAGAAGCTGATCGAGGACGGGGCCTACGGCGGCAAGGGCTCCGAGGCCCACGCAGCCGCAGTCACGGGAGACACGGTCGGCGATCCGTACAAGGACACGGCGGGGCCTGGCGATCAACCCCATGATCAAGGTCGCCAACATCGTCGCGCTCCTGATCATCCCGCTCATCACCTAGACGCTGGCCACCAGCCTCGTGAGTGCATGCGTGATCGCGTTCACACGACGGTCACGGATTCGTGACGCGGTGTTCAGCTTCCGTGCGCACGCGGGGCTGGGAGCGCTACGCTGCAGCCCGTGTTCATTCTGATCGTCGGATGCGGGCGGGTTGGGTCGGCCGTCGCCAAGCGGGCGCTCGATGCCGGGCATGAGGTATCGGTGATGGACAGCGATCCGCTCTCCCACGAACGCCTCGATAAGGACCAGTCGACCACGTGGGAAGATGCCGGCGGACGGTTCACGGTCGGCACTGCCCTGGAGGTCGATGGACTGATCGAGGCCGGAATCGAGGAGGCGGATGTGTTCCTCGCCGCGACGAGCGGAGACAACACCAATCTGGTGATCGCGCAGATCGCGCAGCGGCGCTTCAAGGTGCCGCGCGTCGTGGTCCGGGTGGCCGATCCCGCCCGGGCGGGCTGGTACGCCGAACAGGGACTGCTGACGATCTGCCCGACCCAGACAGCCATCGATCAGGCCGAGCGCCTCGCGCTCGCGCCATAGGAGTTTGCTCGGATGTACGTGATCATCGCCGGTGCGGGCAAGGTCGGATGGAACCTCGCGCGTGAGCTGATCGCCAAGGACCGCGAGGTGACCCTGATCGAGTCCGACCACAGCCGCTATCGCGTGGTTGAGGAGGAGCTCGAGCATGCCGTCCAATACGGCGACGCGACTGAGCTGTGGGTCCTCGAGCGAGCCGGAATCCAGCGAGCCGACCTGGTGATCGCCGTCACCGGAGACGACGAGGACAACATCTTGATCTGTCAGGTGTCCAAGGAGAAGTACGGCGTCCAGCGGATCGTCGCCAGGGTCAACAACCCGCGTAACCTCCAGCACTTCAAGCTGCTTGGGATCCAGCCCGCAGTGTCCGCCACCGACCTGATCTTGCGGCTGATCGAGCACGAGGTCCCCGAGTACGGGCTGGTGCAGCTGCTGGCGCTCGAGGAGGAGCACCTCGAGATCATCGAGCTCGAGGTGGGGGAGGGGTCGGTCGCAGCCGGCCGACGCGTGCAGGACGTTCAGCTGCCCGACGGATCGCTGATCATCTCCGTGCTCCGGGGCGGCGCGGGGTTCGTCCCCAAGGCCGACTCCGTGATCGAAGCCGGTGACCAAGTGCTCCTGATCCTCGATCCCGGCCTGGAGAACGCGATCACGCCGCAGTTCGCGCCGAACGGCGCCAGCGCCACGGGCGCACGATCGGCCAATGGCTGACCGTCACGTCGACTACATGCTGATCGGGGGCGGGCTGGCGGCGGGCAACTGCGCTCGCTGGCTGCGGGAATCCGGCGCCGACGGCTCGATCCTGCTGGTCGGCCGGGAAACCGACCTGCCCTACAACCGGCCGCCGTGTTCAAAGGGCTACCTCCGGGGCAAAGAATCGCGCGAGGAGACGCTGTTCCGTCCGGCGGACTGGTACACCGAGCAGGAGATCGAAGCGCTCGCCGGCGTGTCGGTGATGAAGCTCCGCCCAGCGCAGCGCACGGTCACCCTTTCCAACCGCACCGAGGTCAGCTTCGACAAGGCGCTGATCGCAACCGGCGCCAACGTCCGGCGGATAAACGTCGAAGGGTCCGCGCTCGAGGGGATCTACTTCCTCAGGACCCTTCCGAACAGCGACACGATTCGCGCAGGCGCCGCCGGCAAGCGCGTCGTCCTGATCGGCGGCTCCTACATCGCCAGCGAGGTTGCCGCCTCGCTGACCGAGCTGGGCAGCAATTGCACGATGGTGATGCTCGAGCCGCTGCCGCTGAGCCGTCATTTCGGCCTGCAGGCTGGACGTTTCTTCAAGGATTGCCTCGAGGAGCACGGTGTCACCGTGTACGGCGAGGATGAGCTTGACCGCCTCGAAGGCACCGATGGTCGAGTCACAAGGGTCATCACCAAGGCCGGTCGCACGCTCGAGGCCGATGCGGTCGTGATGGGCACCGGGGCCATTCCCGACGTGATGCTCGCGCGGGCCGCCGGACTCGAGCTCGGAGAAACGGGCGGCGTGAAGGTCGACGCTCAGCTGCAGACCGCAGTGCCCGGCCTCTACGCGGCGGGCGACATGGCCGAGTACGAGAGCATCATCCACGGACGGCGGATCCGCGTCGAGCATTGGGATGTGGCGTTCAGCCACGGCAAGACCGCGGCGCTCAACATGCTCGGCCGCCAGCAGCCCCACGACGTCGTCCCGTACTTCTTCTCCGATCTCGCCGACTGGGCCTCGCTCGCCTACCTCGGACCCGCCGAGAGCTGGGATCAGGAGATCGTCCGCGGCTCGGTCGATGACGGAGCGTTCAGCATCTGGTACGTGAGCCAGGGCCGGCTCGCCGCGGCGCTCGCCGTCGGCAGGCCTCGCGACCTCGAGCCCGCCCGCCGTCTGATCATCTCCGGCGAGCAGCTCGGTGAGCGCACCGGCGCAATCGCCGACCTCTCGACCGATCTCGAGGCGATCGCCTAACGGTCGTCAGGTGGCGGCTCGCCGGGCTCGACGAGGTCCGACTCCGCCGGATCCACGATCTCGGGCTCGCCCGGCGGTATTGGTCGCCGGCGCGCCGCGCCACCCGGCAGCCTGTCCACCAAGCGGCCAAAACGATCGATTGCCCCCTCCAGCGGCGTCGCCATCTCGATCGCCCGCTCGAAAGCGGGCAGCACACCGATCAGCTCGTCGCCCGTATCAGCCACCCGCCTCGCCGTATCGACGATCTCGGCGCCGCGCGAGTCGATCCCCGTACCGACGTCCCGCATGTTCTCCCCGAGCGCGATCAGCTCCGTGGCCCGCCCGTCGAGCCGCTCACCGAGCGCCATGATCGCGTCCGCCCGCCCGTCGAGCCGTTCGGCGATCTCCAGCACTTCGCGGCCGATCGTCGCGATCTCCTCGCCCAGCTCGAGCATTCGGTCGAGCTTCGCCGGTGCCAAGCGAGCAAGCCGGGCGACAGCATTCAGATCAGACAGAACCCGGCCGACGACCGCTTGCGGGGTCTCGATGGGAAGACCGAGGACGCGCACGATCAAAACCTTACCCAGCAGCCACGGTTCTCAGCGTGGGGCCGGACTCGGACGTGAAAAGGCTGCGGGGCAAGGACTCGAACCTTGAATTCCAGGGCCAGAACCTGGCGAGTTGCCGATTACTCCACCCCGCAGAAGGAAGGTGATTACCTGTCGCACGACGCGGTTAGCGCCAGGCAGACCGCGCGCCGAGTATAGCCTGGCGCCAGGGCTCTCCCCGAGGACCTCCGGCGTGATGCTTACGCCACGCGCTCCCTGCCCCCGGGCGTTGCCGGCGCCAGCTCCGGCAACGCCTCCGGGTCAATCGACAGGAAGGCCCTGACGACGTTGGGGTCGAACTGATGGCCGGCTTGGACCTCGATCTCGGCCTGGGCACGGGCGACGGACCAGGCCGCCTTGTAGGGCCGTTCGTGAGTCAGGGCGTCGAACACGTCGGCGACTGTAGTGATGCGGCCCGCCAGTGGGATGTCCTTGCCGGACAGGCCAGACAGATAGCCGCCGCCGTCCCAGCGCTCATGATGGGTGCGGGCGATCTCGGCGGCGAGGCTCAGGACCGGCGAGCGGGCCGCGGCCAGGATTCGGCCACCGATGTCGACGTGGCGCATCATCCTCGCGCGTTCTTCTTGGGTCAGGCGACCGGGCTTGAGGAGGATCAGCTCGGGGATCCCGACCTTGCCGACATCGTGCAGTGGCGCCGCGTCGCGGATGTCGGACACGTACTGCTCCGGAAGCTCGAGCCGCCGGGCGATCAGCGCCGCCAGCTGGCCCACGCGCTGGGTGTGATTGTGTGTGGCGTAATCGTGGTACTCGGCCATCGTCGCGAGCACCGCCAGGCTCTCGAGACGAGCCTGCTCGAGCTGGATGGTGCGCACGCGCACGGCCTCGTCGAGAAGCTCGTTGCGGTTCTGGAGCTGTCGCTGAAGCTGCCGCGTGCGCAGCAGATTGCCGACGCGCAGCAGCAGCTCGGTGTGATCGATCGGCTTGTTGACGAAGTCGCGGGCGCCCATCGAGAGGGCGCGGTGACGAGCCTCGCGGGTTGCGTCGGCCGTCAGCACGAGCACAGGCAGGTTCTCCGGTTCACCGAGCAGCGGGCTGACCTCCCCGAGCACCTCGTAGCCCGACAGTCCAGGCATGTGCAGATCGAGCAGCAGCAGATCCGGCGCGACGGCGGCGCACAGCTCCGAGACGCGGGTCGAGTCGCGGGTGCTGATCACGTCGGTGTAACCCCCGCGCGCCAGCATCTGCTCGATCAGCGCGACGTTGGCAGCGTTGTCGTCGACCACGAGCACGCGCATTTCAGTGACGCTGGCCATCAGATCATTAACTCACGCCTCGCATCACACAGTCGCCTTCGCGATCGAAGCATCCCCGAGACGGTTGATGACGGCAAGCAGTTGGTCGATGTCGATCGGCTTTGCAATGCAAGACGTTGCACCGCCGGCCTTCATCCTTCGAGCTGATCCGGGCTCACCTCGGCACTGACGATCACGACCGGTTTATCGCGGGGGCAGGCATCGGCACGGAATCGGCCGCCGCGAGCTCGATCGTGAAGGCCGAGCCCTGGCCGCGCGTGCTCCCGACGGTGATCGTGCCGTCCATCGCCTCGAGCATCCCTCGTGAGACGGCAAGCCCAAGACCGGTGCCCTCCACGGACGTCTGCTCCGCACCGAGGCGCTCGAACGGGCTGAACAACCGCTCGATCTGCTCGGGAGCGAGTCCGGGACCGTCGTCGGCGACCACGATGTGCACCTTCTCGCCGATCCGGAACGCACGCACCTGGACGCGGCCTCCGTCGCGGTTGTACTTGATCGCGTTCGAGAGCAGATTGAGCAGCACCTGTTTGAGCCGCTGCACGTCCGCACGCACCCAGACGCCCTCTTGGCCCACCTCGGCCGTAACCGCGACCGAGCGTTCGAACGCGATCGGCGTGACCAGGTCGACCACTTCGTCCACGACGCTCTCAACCGCGACCGCCTCGGGCGAGAGTCGCAGCTGCCCTGACTCGATCATTGAGATGTCGAGGACCTCGTTGATCAGGTCGAGCAGATGCCGGCCGGCAGTGACGATGTGGTCGACGCTCGCATGCTGATCCTCGTCCAGCTCGCTGGACTGAAGCAGTTGGCCGAACCCGAGGATCGCGTTCAGCGGGGTTCGCAGCTCGTGGCTCATCCGGGAGATGAAGTCGCTCTTCGCTCGGTTTGCGCGCTCCGCCTCGGCCCGGCGAAAGCGGTCGGTGACGTCCTGGGCGGTACCGATCATCCCGGTCATCCGTCCTTCTGCGTCCGTCAGCCGTGCACCTCGTACGTGGAGCAGCCGGCCCCCTTTCACGTGATACTCGAGATCGAGCGGCACGCCGCGCTTTGCGGTCTCGAGCACCGCCGATTGCACCAGTTCATGATCGGCGGGATCGATCACCTCGCACAGCTCCGCAAAGCTGGCTGGCGGCTCCTCGCGGGTCCAGCGATGCAGGCGTGTGTTCTCGGCAGACCACGTGAAGTGGCGGCGTTTCTGGTCCCAGGCCCAGCTACCGATTCCTGCGATCTGCTGCGCTTGACTCAAATGGGCCTCGCTGCGGCCGAGGGCGCCGGCGAGCTCCTCGGCTGAGGCCCGCGCCCGGAAGGATCGCCAGAAGAACGCCCCAAAGCCGACCAGCAGGGCGAGGATCACCGCTGCCGCGCCGATCGTGGCGTCCACGAGCGCGTCATGGGCATTTGCGCGATACGTCGAGGTCGCGCGGCTGAACTGACTTGCCACAGCATCGCTGGTCTGGAATGCCGCATGGCTGGGTGGCCCGGTCGCATCAACTTTGCCGCCGGCGATCATGTCGAGCAGCTGCTGCTGAATCCTGAAGTTGGCCTGAAGTGGCAGAGTCGCCGCCGTGAGCCCGCTCACCGGGCTCGTGCGCTTCAGTTGCGCGAGCTGTCGCGAGATGCCCTGTTCCATGCCGCTGAGCTGAGCTTGGACGGAGACTCGCGACTCGCTGCCGGGGGTGATCAGCTGCCACGGCACCCCTTGCAGCTCGTCGAACTGGACGGTGATGTTGTCGAGCTCATGCTGGGCGTCCCGAGCGTCGTTCGCGTGCCAGATCAGAAGCACGATCGCGGCAAGCCCCGCGATCGCCACGCACGTCGCGCACAGCAGTGGAACGGCCACCTTTACCGGCGGTCTGCGCCTTGGCTCCGCGACGCCCATGGGGCTCTGACTCGGATCCTCCATCGCCCATGGTGATCTTCGACGATTGTGCAAATTTTGTTAAGCGCTTTGGAACGCTCTAGAGGACCTGCTAGCGCGGATCGACGAACTGAGGCGGCCGTTTCGTCGCCCCCGCCGCGACCGCCGCGAGCTGATTCGGCGAGCCGATCAGCCCGAGCTGGATCTGCGCCTCGAGCGCCAGCGTCTCGCCCGGGGAGCCGGTCCATGCCTCGTCGAACAGTCGCTTGGCACCGCGCACGGCGTCGGGGGACCTGGTGGCGATCTCCGAAGCCAACTCGTGTGCGGCACCAACCGGGTCATCGGCCACGTGTGTCACCAGGCCGACCCGGAGAGCCTCTTCGCCGCTTAGGACGCGCGCGGTGAACGTGAGCTCCTTCGCGACATCGATCCCGACCAGCCGCGGAAGGGTGCGCGTGATCGACATGTCCGGGATCAGCCCCCACTTGGCCTCCATCACGGAGAGCCTCGAATCTGGAGCTGCGAACCTGACGTCGGCGGCAAGCGCGATCTGAAGACCGCCGCCGAGGCAATTGCCATGGATCGCCGCGATCACGGGCACCGGCACCCGGATCCAGTCGTACGCGGCTCGCTGGAACCAGTTCGGGGCTTCCGATGTGAGCTCGTGGGCGATGCCATTGCCGGATGGCTGCGCTCCGGCGAGGCTCGCGATGTCGATCCCCGAGCAGAAGCTCCGGCCCTCGCCATGCAGAACGACGGCACGGACGCCGGGCTCGTCGCGCAGGCGTTCGGCCGCCCTGATGATCGCCTCGAACATCGCTACATCGAGCGCGTTGTGCTTGTCGGCGCGCGTCAGCGTGACCGTCGCGACGTGGTCGGAGACCTCGATCCGGACGCGATCCTCACTCACGAGCGCCATCTCCCTCGTACAGCTCGTCGAACTGGTCGGCGTACTTCTGATTGACGACGCTGCGCTTGATCTTCATCGTCGGCGTCAGCTCGCCGGTGTCCTGGGAAAAGTCGTGATCGAGGATGAAGAACTTCTTGACCTGCTCGGCGCGCGCGTACTTGGCGTTGGCCTTGTCGAGTTCCGCCTGGATCAGCTCGATCACCTGTGGATGCCGCGCCAGCGCCGCCGTCGAGGTATCTTCGACGCCCCGCTCGCTAGCCCAGGGCACGACCTCCTCCTCGTCGAGCGTGACCAGCATCGTCGGGAATGGCCTGCGGTCTCCGTGCATCACGGCATGTGACACCCAGCGCGTCTGCTTGAGGTCGTTTTCGAGATTTGCCGGCGTCAGGTTCTTGCCGCCCGCCGTGATGATGATGTCCTTCTTGCGCCCGGTGATGTACAGGTAGCCGTCCTCGTCGAGGCGCCCCACATCTCCGGTGTGCAGCCATCCGTCGACGACCGCGCCGAACGACGCGTCGTCGTTTCTGTAGTAGCCCTGGAAGATGTTGGCGCCCTTCAAAAGGATCTCGCCGTCCTCGGCGATCCGGATCTCGACGCCGGGGTGTGCCCGGCCCACCGACCCGAAGCGGTGATCCCCCGGCCGCATGCCGGTCGCGGTGGTCGAGGTCTCGGTCATCCCGTAGCCCTCCATCACCGGCACGCCGGAGGCGTAGAAGAACTCGAGGATCTCCTTCGCGATCGGCGCGGCGCCCGTGACCGCCTCGCGCAGCCTGCCGCCGAACGCGGCGCGAACGTGCTTGAACAGCCGCTCGTCGGCCTGCTCGTAAGCGGACTGCAACTCGGCGGGGATCGGCTGGCCCGTGGCCTCCAGCTCGCGAACCTTCAGGCCGATCTGCGTCGCCTGTGCCACGAGCTTGGGGTCGGCCTTCGAGGTGACCAGCGTGTAGAGCTTCTCGAAAATCCGGGGCACCGAGGGCAGGTAGGTCGGGCGCACCTCGGCGAGCTCGGGGATTATCTTCGCCGTATCGCCGCCCCAGTAGGCGATTGTCACGCCGCGATCCGCGCTGATCAGCATCAGCAGCAGCCCGAAAGCATGCGCCAGTGGCAGGAACAGGTAGATCACGTCGTCGGGCTCGGAGACGATGCCGCGCTCGGCGACCATGTCCAGCACCGATCGGTAGTTGCCTTGCGAGAGCACGCAGCCCTTGGGCGGTCCGGTCGTCCCCGAGGTGTATATGAACGTATACGCGTCGGCCTTGGTGACCGAACGGGTGCGCGCGTCGAGCTCGCCACGATCGAGTGCCCGTCCTCGCTCGCGCAACTCCTCGAGCGTGATCGCTTCCTCCGAGGCAACGTCAGTGCCGTCGATCACGATCACGTGCTGCAGCGCTGGGAGCTGATCGCGGACCGCCTCGATCTTCGCAACCTGTGCGGCGTCCTCGCACACGATCGCGACCGACTCGGAGTTGCCGGCGACCCATGCGCACTCCTCCGAGGAGTTAGTCGGGTAGATGGGAACGACCACCGACCCCGCCGCGCTGATCGCGAAGCTGCACCACGCCCACTCGACGCGCGTCGTGCACAGCATGCTCACGCGATCGCCGTGCGCGATCCCGAGGTCGATCAACCCGCGGGCAACCTCCGAGACGATCTCGCCGAGCTGTGCGAACGTGATGTCGCGCCACTCTCCGTCGACCTTGTGCCGCTGCGCGGCACGGTCGGCGAACATCTTGACCGAGCGCGGCAATAGGTCGGCGATCGTCGTCGACCCGGTCGTCGTGCGCGCGGTGGCCGTCTCCATCAACGACGGAGACTAACCGAGTCTCCGAGCCGGACGATGCCCGGCTCGACCACAGATCCGTATATGCCGAACGGCAGCGGCTCGGTCGTGTCCAGATTACGGCGATACTCGCCGAGGATGTCGAGCGTCGGCAGATCCACGACACCTGTGTCGGGATCGCGGCTGGTGATCAGGCATCGTCCAACGTGGCCCTCAAACGAAACGGCCGTCATCCCGATCTGCAGGGCCGAGCCCACCCAGTCGTCCTCCTCGTGAGCGCCCACGCCGTCGATCTCGATCAGCATCCTGAAGCGACGCGCATCGATGGACGGGGAGCCGGCGTGCGCGGCCAGCTCGTCAAGCGAGGCCCGCGAGATGAGCGACACACCTCCGATCGGTCCCCGATCGACCGCAGCGGTGGCCGGCTCCACCACCCGCACCGGCCGTCCCAGCAGTTCCGAGAGGGGCTTCGTCCACGGTCCCTCTACCACCCGTGCATCGACCAGGGATGAGAAGAAGCGCGCGTGTACCAGCGGCCCGTGCGTCACCTCGCCCTCGAACACCGACCCATCCATGAACCGCAGGCTCAATCGTGAGTCGGAGCATTCAGCGATAACCGTCTGCAGTTCGCCGAGCATCTTCGCGTTCACCATTCGGTCCCGCTCGTCGATCACGAAGAAGCGGCGGTTGCCGATCGCGCCGGCCTGCTCCAGCTCGATCGACTCGACCTCCAGCAGCCGCGTCCCCTTGACGGCCGTCACGGCCAGCCTCGTAACGACAGCCGCGCTCACGCGGCTGCCTGCTCGGCCCAGTCGCGGTACAGCTCCCAGTAGCGTCCGCCGGCGTCGAGTAGCTCATCGTGCGTGCCCTGCTCGATGATCCGCCCGTGCTCGAGCACGATGATTCGCCCGGCGTGCCTGATCGTCGAGAGCCGGTGCGCGATCACGATCGCGGTGCGGCCGGCCACCAGTCGCCGCAGGCCCTGCTCGATCAGGCTCTCGGTGTGCACGTCGACGTTCGACGTGGCCTCATCGAGGACCAGGATCCGCGGATCGGCAGCTAGCGCTCGCGCGAACGCGAGCAGCTGGCGCTGCCCGGCGGACAGCTGCACGCCGCGCTCGCCCACCTGGGTGTCGTAGCCGTGCTCCAGAGCCTCGATGAATCCATCCGCCCCAACGGCTCGCGCCGCTGCTGCGATCTCGGCGTCGGTTGCGTGCGGCCGCCCGAAGGAGATGTTCTCGCGGACGGTGCCGCTGAACAGGAAGCCCTCCTGCGGGACGATCCCCATCTGCGAGCGCAGCGAGTGGGCCTGCACGTCGCGCAGGTCGTGGCCGTCCACCAGGACGCAACCGGCCGTCGGGTCGTAGAAACGCGCGACGAGCTTCGCAAACGTCGACTTGCCGGCGCCGGTCTCGCCGACCAGCGCGACCGTCTGCCCGGGCGGGATCACCAGGTCGATGTCCCGCAGCGCCCACGCGCCATCGTCATCGGAGCCGTACCGGAACGACACGTCGTCGAAGCGCAGCTGGCCGTGGATCTCCGGCAACTCGATCGCTCCCGGCGCATCGATCACGTCCGGCTGCTCGTCGAGCAGTTCGAAGATCTTGTCGAGGGCCGCCATCCCCGACTGGTAGGTCGTGTACAGCTGCGAGAGCTGCTGAATCGGGTCGAAGAAGTTATTGAGCGCGGCGATGAACGCGAACACCACGCCCGTCGAGGTGTGGCCGTTCAGCGCCTCGAAGCCCCCGATCACCAGGATCTCGACGGTCACCAGCGCCGACAGCAGCTCGACCGCGGGGAAGTACGTGGCGTTCAGATTCACGGTCTTCATGTTCGCCTGGCGGTTGTCCTCGTTGAGCTCGGCGAACCGCGCGATGTGACGCGGCTCCTGGCCAAACGCGCGCACGACCCGGATGCCCGACAGTGTCTCCTGCAGATAGCCGGTGATCCACGCGATCTTTTCGCGCGTGAGCCGGTACACATCGGCCGAAGCGATCCTGAACGCGATCCCGCCGATCGCAAGGAGCGGGAGCGCGATGAACGTCAGCAGGGCGAGGTGCCAGTCCAGCACGGCGAGGATCACGACGACGCCGATCAGCATCAGCCCTGACTGGAACAGCGTCGCGACGCCATCGGAGACGAGCTGGTCGAGCGCCTCGACGTCGTTGGTCATCCTCGAGATGATCACGCCGGCGCGGTTGCGCGAGTAGAAACCGATCGACAGTCGCTGCAGGTGCTCGAAGAGTCGCAGCCGCAGATCCTGGAGCGCGCGCTGGCCGACCCATCCGACAAGGTATGTCTGCGCGTAGGTGGCGACCATGTACAGGATCGCGGACGCGATGAACAGGCACACGATCAGGTCGAGCGTGCCCACGTCGTGCCGCTGGATCCCCTCATCGATCGCGAGCTTCGCGAGCGGCGCGGGGGCCAGTGCGGCGGCGGTCGCGGCGACCAGCGCCGTGAACATCGCGATCACCCGCCAGCGGTACGGGCTCAGCAGCTCGATCAATCCGCGGATCTTGCGTCCGCGATCGCCGGTGGCACGCAGGCGCCGTCTGAGCTCCCTGATCCTCATAGCCCGGCCACCTTTGCCTCGAGCGGCTTGCGCGTCAGGAACACCTGGTCGGGCAGGGTGGGGTGGGTTGCCCTTCTCGACAATTTCGCGGTACAGGTCGGACTCCTCGAGCAGTTCCTCGTGGTCGCCGCGCGCAGTCACGCGGCCGCCCTCGAGCACGATCACCTCGTCGGCCAGCGCGATCGTCGAGAGCCGGTGCGCGATCACGAACGTGGTCCGACCTCGCATCACCTCGCGCAAGGCGAGCTTGATCGACTGCTCGGTCGAGGCGTCGACCGACGAGGTGGCGTCGTCGAGGATCAAGATCCGCGGGTCGGCCAGGACCGCGCGGGCGATCGCGATCCGCTGGCGCTGGCCGCCCGACAGCGTCAGGCCGCGCTCGCCGACGAGCGTGTCGTAGCCCTCGGGCAGCTCGCGGATGAAGCGGTCGGCCTGCGCCGCGATTGCCGCGCGCTGGACTTCCTCGCGGGTGGCCTCGGGTCGCGCGTAGGCGATGTTGTCGTGCACGCTGGCGGAGAACAGGAAGGGATCGTCGTTGACGATCGCGATCGCGTGCCGGAGGCTGACGAGGTCGACCGAGCGGACGTCGGCGCCGTCGATCCGCACCGACCCCTTGGTCACGTCGTACAGGCGCGGCAGGAGCGACACGAGCGCGGTCTTGCCGGAACCCATCGCGCCGACCAGCGCGACCGTTCGACCCGCAGGAACCTCGAGGTCGATGTCGCGCAGCGCCGGCTGTGGCGAGCCCTCGAAGGTCAGACTCACGTTGCGTAGCGAGACCGCCCCACGGCCTTCCGGCAGCGCCGGCAGGTCGTGCTCAGTTGCCATCGCCGGGGCGCGATCAAGCACCTGGAAGATGCGCGCGCCCGAGGCGGTTGCCCGCTGGCCTGCGCTGAGCATGTAGCCGAGCGTCCGCATCGGCCCGATCAGCATCAGGAGGTAGGCGTAGAACGCTGTGAACGAGCCGACGCTGAGCGAGCCGTTGATCACCTCGCGCCCGCCGATGAACAGGATTGCGGCGAGCCCTAGGTTCGGCAGGAAGCTGATCATCGGCGCGTACTTCGCCTGGATCCGGGTCGCGTACATCGCCTGATCGAACACTCGGCCGACGGTGTGCTCGAAACGGTGGAGCTGGCGCTCCTCCTGTGCAAATGCCTTGACCACGCGCACGCCTGAGACGTTCTCCTCGGCCTCGGCAGTCAGCTCCGCGATCCGCTGCTGCACCTCCTGGAGGGCGGGGCGCGAGCGGCGACCGTACCGGTTCGCGATCACGACCACGAACGGCACCGGCGCCAGGGCGAGCGCCGCGAGACCCGGCTGCAGCGCGAACATCGCGACCGCAGCCAGCAGGATCGTGAGCGCCGACTGTCCGATGAAGATCAGCCCGTAGCCGAGGAAGAATCGGACGGATTGGAGGTCGACTGTCGCCCGCGACATGAGCTGCCCGGTCTGCTGGCGATCGAAGAAGGACAGCTCGAGTTGCTGCAAGTGGCCGTAGAGGATGTTGCGCAGATCGAGCTCGACGCCGAGGGAGACGCGACCCGCGACCAGCCGCCGCGCGACGCTCAGCCCGAGCCGCAGGAGGCCGGCAACCGCGATCGCAATCGCGAACGCGACCAGCCCGTGGTGGTCGTGATAGCGGATCGCATCGATCGCGCGCCCGGTGAGGTATGGGATCAGGACGGTCGCGCCCATCGCGCCCGCGGCAAGCACGAACGACCAGATCACGCTCGTCCGGTATGGGCGCAAGAAGCCGAGAAGCCGCCTGAATGTCAGCATACTTCATAAAGTATAGTAAGTGAGGTCGGCACATGTGCCGGCCTCGGCCGCGCCGCATGCGGCGCGGCCCGGTGGCGCGCATGCGCGCCACCGCGGCGGGTGCATGCACCCGCCGAACAGCAGCAGCCGCGCGACGGTTCCCCGTTGCGACTGACACAGCGTTCCGCTTATGATCCGCGGCCCCGGTTCGGTCTGCAAGGGAGAGGAGAGTGACCGGCTAGTGGATGCTGTCCTGAGGTTTGGCTACGAACCGATTAGGGGCTTCATCGAGACCATCGGAGCGATGGTCTTGCTCCTGCGACGGACGATCGTCGCGGCGCTTGTGCCGCCCTACAACTACGGGCCAGAACTCGTAGACCAGTTCCTGTTTGCGCTGCGCCTGGGCTGGTTCCCGATGATCATCGCCTCGCTCGCGTTCACCTACGGTCCGGCCGGGATCGAGGTGGGGAACTTCCTCAACCTGCTGGGAGCGATCGACCGGCTCGGTGGGCTGTTCGTGATCATCGTGATGCGTGAGTTCGCGCCGCTCGTGTGCGCGATCGTGATGGCCGGCGTGGCCGGTACCGCGATCACCGCCGACCTCGGCGCGCGCAAGATCCGCGAGGAGCTCGACGCATTGATGGTGCTCGGCGTCGACCCGATCAAGAGCCTGGTCGTCCCGCGCTTCCTGTCATTGATGTTGTTGACGCCGCTGTTCTCGATCTACGCACTGCTGTTCGGGACGCTCGGCGGGATTCTCGTGACGCTCTCAAACGGGGCCCAGGTCGGCCCCTTCTTCTCGACGTTCTTCGCCCAGGCAACGACCGCAGAGTTCGAGGCGATGCTCGTCAAATCCACGCTATTCGGAGCGCTGATCGCGATCGTCTGCTGCTACAAGGGCCTGACCGCCTCGGGCGGGGCGGAAGGAGTCGGGCGAGCCGTCAACCAGGCGGTCGTGATCGCGTTCCTCGGGATCGGCGCGATCGACTACGTGTTCACCCAGACGCTGCTCGCCACCCACCCGATCCTGAACACGCCGCGATGAACGTGCTCTCCCGACCAATCGCGGCGCTGGTCTCGTTCGGGGAGGCGTCGCGCTTCTGCGGCAAGATCGTCGTGAGGGTCTTCAACGGCCGGGTGCTGCGGTTCATCGGCGAGACCGTCCGGCAGGCCGGCATCCTGATCGTCGGCTCGGCGGTCATCGTGCTCGGGCTGGTGTTCATCCTCGGCCTGCAGTGCGGGATCGAGGGGGCCTATGCCGCCAAGAGCGTTGGAGCGAGCTCGTCGACCGGCGCGATCGCGGCGCTCTGCGATCTCCGCGAGGTGATCCCGTACGCCTTCGGGTACATGATGGCCGCCAAGGTCGGGACCGGGTTCGTCGCGGAGATCGGGTCGATGCGGATCTCCGACGAGATCGACGCGCTCGAGGTGATGGGCTTCGACGCGATCCTCTATCTGGGCTCGACGCGGCTGCTCGGCACGTGGCTGGTGCTCCCGTTCCTGTACATGATCGCGGTCGCCGTCGGTTTCCTTGCCTCCTACCTGGCGGACGTGATCCAGCTCGGACAGGTCTCCAAGGGGGGCTACTTACAGTTGTTCTGGCAGTTCCAGTCGCCCGAGGACTTCCTGTTCTCGGCGATCAAATGCATGGCGATGGCCACGTTCATCGTGCTCGTCTGCATCTACTACGGCTATCACGTGACCGGGGGGCCGGTCGGAGTGGGGAAGGCCACCGCGCAATCGATGGTCGCCAACATCATTGGGATCCATCTGATCGGCATGGTCGGGACGCAGCTGTTCTGGGGCGGGAACGCGCGCGCGCCGATCGGGGGTTAGAGCGTGGCGCGCCAGCAGGTAGCACGCCTCGTCGCACTGTTGGCGCTCGCCGTCGCGGTCATCGTGGTGGGCGTTGTGCTGATCACGGGCGGCTCGACTTACGTGGTCCACGCCCGCTTCTACGACGCCGGCCAGCTGGTCGGCGGCGACCTGGTGACGGTCGCCGGTCACCAGGTCGGCTCGATCGGGTCGATCACGCTCGCGCCAGACGGGTTCGCGGATGTCGAGCTCAACATCTCCGACCAGAGCATTACGCCCATTCACGAGGGCACGATCGCGACGATCGGCCAGCTCAGCCTGACCGGGGTGGCGAACCGCTTCGTGGGGCTTCAGCTGGGCAGCGGCGGTCCCGTGATCCCCAACGGCGGCACCCTGCCGTTCACACAGACGCGCGGAATCGTCGACCTCGACACGCTGCTCGACTCGCTGACGCCTCGCGTGCGCGCGCAGATCGACGAGGTGATCAAGACCGGCGCCTATTTCGTCCAGCAGCCGACCGCCGCACAGCTCAACCAGTTCGAGCTGTACCTCAACCCGGCGTTCAGCCAGTCGACGCAACTGATCTCGGAGGTCCTCTCGGACAAGTTTGCGCTCGACCGGCTTGTCTCCTCGACCGCCCGGATCGCCACCGCGCTCGCCGCGCACAACGCTGACCTCTCCGGCGCGGTCTCGAACACGGCCGCGGTCCTTCGGGAAATCGCCGGCCAGCGCGCCGCGGTGCAGGACACGCTCGTCCGTGCCCCCGGGGTGCTCCACCAGGCCACCGGGGTGCTCACCGACGTGAACTTCACTCTGGGGAAGCTGAACCCGGTGCTCACCGATGTGCAGCCCGTCGCGCCTAAGTTGGCCGAGCTCCTGCGCAAGGTCGTGCCCGTCGCCCGCAACGCGATTCCCACGATCCAGGGCGTGCAGGCCCTGATCCCGGGCGCCGAGACCGCGCTCCGTGCCCTGCCGCCGGTCGTGGCCGAGGCGAACCCCGCGGTGGTTTCGCTGACCAATTCGCTGAAGGCGCTGATGCCGATCCTCGCCGGGCTGCGACCGTACGGCCCCGACACTGTGGCTGGCTTCTTCAACGGCGTGGGCGGCGCGAGCGGCGGCGGCTACGACGCCAACGGCCACTATCTCAAGGCGCTGCTGACGGTCCAGGCGAGCGGTACCACGCTCACGGGGCTGCTCAATTTCCTCGGGTCGCTGATCGGCAAGACAACGGGTGCGGTCACGGGCCTGAAGGGCCGCAACGGCTTGCTCGCTCCGTGCCCGGGTGGCGGTGGTCAGCCCGCCTGGGACAACTCCAACCCGTGGATCAACCCGGACATCCTGAAGGCGAGCGGGACCCTCTGCAATCCGGCCGACAACCAGAAGCCATGAGAAGGCTCGCCGCGATCATGCTCGTGCTCGTGGCCGGCGGCCTGCTCGGCGCCTTACTGCTGGGATCGAGTGCGCAGGGCTCCTCGACCTCGCGCTTCGACGTGATCTTCGATGACGCCCGCGGTCTCGTCGCGGGCCAGCTGGTGAAGGTGGCCGGCGCGCGGGCCGGGCTGATCCAGAACGTCAGTGTGACTCCGAACTTCAAGGCAAGGATCGAGGCGACGATCGACAGCCGATTCATGCCGTTTCGTCAGGACGCGACCTGCACGATCCGGCCGGAGGGCCTGATCGCCGAGAACTACATCGACTGCGACCCGGGAACGCCGAACAGCCCGCCGCTGCGCGCCTCGGACGGTCATCCGCCGACCGTGCCCGTCTCGAACACCACCGAGCCGGTCAGCCTGCTCGACCTGTTCAACATCTTCAACCTGCCGACCCAGGAGCGCTTCCAGGTAATCATCAACGAGCTCGGAATCGGCACGTCGGCTCGCGGCACCGACTTTAACTCGATCCTGCTCCGCGCGAACCCGACGCTGGCGCTGGCACGCGAGGTGATCGGGATCCTCTCGCATCAGCAGCAGGAACTCGCGACGATCGTCGACGCGACGAACACGATCGCGCAGCAGGGCGCGACGCACACCGGCGACGTGCAGCGATTCCTCGATCGGGCGGCCTCTCTGACGACGCTGACCGCGAACCATCGCGACTCGCTCGCACAGACGGTTGCGCGGCTACCGCCGCTGCTGACCGCCGCACAGCCGGCACTGCAGCAACTCGACGTCGTCGCCCGCGACGGGACGCCGCTGGTGCAGCAGATCCACGCCGCGGTGCCGTCGCTCAATCAGGTCTCCAACGATCTCGGACCGTTCGTGAACGCCGCCAAGCCGGCGCTCGCGAGCATGAGCGTCGCGCTCGAGAAGGCGATCCCGGCGATCAAGGAGACGACGCCGTTGGTCGAGGCGCTGCGCAACTACACGCACCGCTCGCTGCCGGGGTCGCAGCTGTTCGCGCGGCTGACCTCCAACCTCCAGCAGCACGGTTTCGTCGAGAATTTCCTGTCGATCACGTACTACATCGCGGCGTCGCTGTCGCGGTTCGACCAGGTCTCGCACCTGCTGCCGCTGTTGCTGGTCGGGGCGGACAACGGCGCGTGTGGCGTCTTCGCGACAAAACCAATCGCTGCGTGCAGTGCGCACTATGGGTCTCAGCCGGCGTTCACGCCTGTGACGACTGCTGTAGCCGCCCAGGCCGCCCGGCGCGGTCTGCTTGGGGCCTCTGCCACCCGGAGCACCCCGCGCGCTTCCAGCTGCCCAGCCGCCCACCGGCCTTGTGCGCGAGGGGTGTCCGGGCGGCAGCAGCCCCCGCCTTCAGCCACTCCCTCGTCGCCGGCCTCCACATCGACGACCACGACAACCACGAGTTCCACCTCAACATCGCCGTTGCCGACCCAGCCCCTGCAAAACCTCTTCAACTACCTGTTCCATTGAGAACCCAACGGTCAGCGAGAGACATCTTTGACAACCCGATCCTGGTCGGGACGGTGACGATTCTGATCGTGATCGTGGCGGTGTACCTGTCGTACATCGCCGAGAACGGGCTGCCGTTCGTGCCCAGCTACAACATCAACGTCGACGTCTCGAATGCGGCGGAGCTGGTCAAGAACGCCGATGTGCGGGTCGGTGGGGCGCGGGTCGGCCAGGTGCTGACGATCACGCCCGAGCCCGCGACCAAGCAATGGCCGCATCCGTTCGCGCGGCTCGGGCTGTCGCTGCAGAAGAGCCTCGAGCCGCTTCCGCCCGACACTCGCTACCAGATCCGGCTCGCCTCGGTGCTCGGAGGCAAGTACCTAGAGCTGATCCCCGGCAGCAGCAAGGCCCCGGGGGTTCCGGACGGCGGGACGCTGACGCTCAACACGAACCCGGCGCTCAACCACAACATCCCGTTCGTCGACCTCGACACCGCGTTCGACACGTTCGGGCCCAAGACCCAGCGCGGCGTGCGCAACACGGTGCGCGAGTTCGGCAATGCGGTCGCGGGGCGGGGTACATCGTTCAACGACTCGATCTACACGCTGAACGGGCTCCTCGGGCCACTGGACAACCTCCTGTCGGTGTTCGCGGACCGCAGGACGCGGCTGTCTGACTTCGTCAGCGGGCTGGCCGCGACGACCAGCGCGCTCGCGGGCGTCGCGCCGACCGTCAACTCGCTGCTGGCCAACAGCGCGACGACGTTCGCGGCGCTCGACGTCCCGGCGCTCGGCCAGACGCTCGACCAGCTGCCGCCCACCGAGTCGCAGGGAACCGCCGTGCTGAACCAGGCGACACCGGTGCTTGCGGATGCCGCGTCGATCGTGCAGGCGCTGAAGCCCTCCGCCGCGCTGCTGCCGCTGGCGGCGCAGCGGCTCGACGCGATCCTGAGGGCAGGGACCCCGGTGTTCGGGCCCGTGCCAAAGCTGGCCAACGAGCTTGAAACCGCGCTGGTCGCGGTGCAGTCGCTGGCGCGGGATCCGGCCTCGACGCAGGTGTTCGGAGTCCTCGGCTCGACCGACCTGGCGACATTCGGCGCTTCTGCGCTGGTCGGGCTCGGCGCGATCCTGCACACGGTCGCGAACGCTCAGTTCTCGTGCAACGTCGCGGGCCTGTGGGTGCGCAACTTCGCCTCGTCGCTGACTCAGGGCGACAGCACCGGAGCATGGCTGCGGTTCGCGCCGATCCTCGACACCGAGGGCGGGACAGGGGCTCAGGCCTTCGAGCAGCCAAAGCCCTCGGCGGACCTGCACCTCAACTACTACCCGCAGGCGAACTCGCACGAGTGCCAGGCCGGCAACGAGGTCTTCAGGCCGGGCAAGCAGGTGATCGGCGACCCCGGGCCGACGTCGACTGTCGTCGACAACACGCTTCCGCCGGCCGGCGTGCTCGAGCGTGGTCGCAAGGCAGGACTGGTGCCATGAGCCCCGTGTTGCGCACTCGACGCGGCGCGCGGCGGCGCAAGCCTCGCGTGCACGCGCTCGTGATCGCGCTGCTGACGATCGGCGCGACCGTGTTCATCACCTACTACGCGTTCAGCCAATCGCTGCCGTTCCAGCACCGCTTCACGATCTACGCGATCGTCAACAACAGCGTCAACGTCCGCTCCGATTCGCCGGTGCGGATCGCCGGCATCGACGTCGGCTCGGTGCAGGGCACGAGTCCATACGGCCGGGCGACGAAGATCACGTTCACAGTCAACTCGAACGGCCTGCCGATCCACAAGGACGCGACGATCACGATCCGCGACCGCCTGTTCCTCGAGGGGGGTTACTACCTCCAGATCAATCCAGGCAGCCCCCGCGCGCCGGTCTTGGGCGACGGCGGGACGATCCCCCTCTCGCAGACCGCGACCCCGGTGCAGTTCTACAAGGTGCTATCGGTGTTCAACTCCGCGGCCCGGAGCGACCTCACCAATTTCCTGAACACGCTGAACATCGGTCTGAGCCCCAAGCCGGGACAGCCGGAGTCCGACAGCGGGGCGGGCTACCTCAAGACGGCGATCCCGCCGCTCACGCAGGTCCTCAAGAACAGTGCGATCACGGCGGAGGCGCTGCAGGGGACCAGCCCGAACGACATCCCGAACCTGCTCGAGTCCTCCTCGTCGGTGACCGCGACGCTCGCCAACAACTCGGCCCAGCTTGTCGACCTCGTCGTCGGGCTCAATCACGTGTCGGGCGCGCTCGCTGCGACCGACGGCTCGCTCGGGCAGACGATTCAGGGGCTTGATCAGACGCTCACGGTCGCTCCCGCCGCGCTCAGCGCGGTTGACCATGCGCTGCCGCCGGTCGTCAACCTCGCAGACGCACTCGATCCGTCGCTGAAGGTTGCCCCGCCGCTCATTGATGCGATCACTGGTGCCGTCGAGCAGCTCGGCGCGATCGTCGCCCCGCCCACGCGAAATGCGCTCCTCGGTGCGCTGAACGCGACGTTCGTGCAGTTCCCGTCGGTGCTCACCGAGCTCGGCAAGGCATTCCCGATCTCCAAGCAGCTCACCGACTGTCTGCTGACGCACGTCGTGCCGACCCTCAACAAGGTCGTGCCCGACGGGATCCTGACCAGCCACCGCACGGTGTGGCAGGATTTCGTTCACTTCCTGCCCAATGTTGCGGGAGCGACCGGCAGCTTCGACGGGAATGGCCCCTTCACGCGCACGCTGGTCGGCGCCGGCTCGGACTCGCTGACCGGTGGCGACTTCGGCACGCTTCCCGGCGTCGGCAAGATCGTCGGCTCGTCGCCGCCCGGAAATGGCTCGCTGCTCGGCGCACGACCCCACTGGGTGGGCGACCTGCAGCCCAGCGCCTTCCGCCCCGACGTCAAGTGTTCGACCCAGCCGGTGCCGAGCCTCGCATCGCCGGTGACGAGCAATGGGAGCGCGCACCCATGAGAAGCGGTCGCGCAATGGTTCAGCTTCGGCGCTACGGGCGCTCGTTCGCGATCCTGATCCTGCTGGCGATCGTTGGTTCGGCCTGCGGCTTCTACATCCTGCTCCAGCAGCGACTGCCGAACCCGTTCCAGAAGTTCTACTCCGTCAACGGCAACTTCTCGAGCGCGGCGGCAGTCGTGCCGGGCCTGGGCGAGCCCGTCAACGTCGCCGGTGTGCACGTCGGCGAGATCACTGGGACCACGCTCCAGAACGGACTCGGCGTCATCCACATGCAGATCGATCCGTCGAAGATGCCGCGGCTATATCGCAACGCCAGCGCCTCGCTCGTTCCGAACACCCCCTTGAAGGACATGGAGGTCGACATCTATCCCGGCTCGAGGTCGGCGGGAGTGCTCCCCAGCGGCGGCACGATCCCCGTCGGCCAGACGACCACGCCGATCGACTCCGACGAGCTGCTCTCTGCGCTCGACAGCGATACGCGCTCCTGGCTGACGACGCTGATCACCGAGCTCAACGGCGGCACCGAAGGTCGCGGGCAGGACATCCGGGAACTGTTCGCGTCGTTGACGCCCACGGCTGACCAGCTCAATCAGATCATGGGGCTCCTCGCCAGTCGCCATCAGGAGCTTTCGCAGATCGTCCACAACCTCGGCGTGCTCACGAAGGCGACCAGCCAGAAGGACGCGCAGATACGGACCGTGGTGCAGGCCGGCGACGCGACGATCAAAGCGCTCGCCACGCAGGATGTGGCGCTCGAGAGCGCGGTCAGACAGTTGCCGGGCACGCTGCAGACGACGCGCACAACGCTCAGCGACGTGACGACTTTCGCGAACGCGCTCGGCCCGACGGCGACGGCGCTGGTGCCGACCGCGCGGCGGTTGCCGACCACGCTCAAGCAGGCAAAGACGCTGTTCGACGCAGCGGCGCTGCTGCCGCTCAAGCAAATCCCGCCGTTCATCGCGGCCGTCACGCCGCTCGCCGAGCAGCTGCCGCCGCTGGAGAGCGACCTCAACAAGGCCGTACCGTCACTGATCGACTCGTTCAAGGTGCTGGTGTACGCGACCAACGAGATCGCCTACGACCCGGGTGGCCAGAACCCCGGCTTCCTGTACTGGCTGTCGTGGTTCGCCCACAACGCAGACTCGTTCATCTCGAGCTCCGACGCCAATGGCACCGCCTGGCGGTCGCTGATCCTTGCGACGTGTCCGGGTCTGCAGTCGTTCTCGTTCGGTCCGCTGCTCGAGCAGCTCCTAGGTACCAAGTTCGGATGCACGTGATGCGCTGATGGTCACCCAAGCTCCTAAACGCACCGCGGTCCTCGCGGCCCTCGCCTTCGTCCTCTCGTGCATCGGTCTGATCATCTTCGTCTGGACCCAGTTCGGCGGCACGATTCCGTTCGCAGCGCAGGGCTGGCGGATCAACGCGCTGTTCAAGGAGACCGGCCTGCTGGTCCCCAACGCCGACGTCCGCATCTCGGGAGTCAACGTCGGCAAGGTGGTGTCGGTCCAGGCGAAGGGCGTCTACTCGTACGTAACGATGGACATCAATCAGCAGTTCGCGCCGCTGCCGGTCGACACGCACGCGATCCTCCGCCAGAAGACGCTGCTTGGCGAGGCGTATGTGCAGCTCTCCTTGGGAACCGGCTCCGGGCCGAAGTTCCACGACGGGGGGACGATCCCGGCCAGCCAGATCGAACCCAGCCAGCAGCTCGATCAGGTGCTGGCCTCATTCAACACGACCACCCAGCACAACCTGCAGGCGCTACTCAACGGTACGTACGCCTCGCTCGCCGGACGGGGAGAGGACCTCAACAACGCGATCGGCAACCTCGATCCGTTCCTGACCGAGCTCTCCGCGCTGGTCGGCGCGCTCAACGACCAGCAGTCGAACGTCACCGAGCTGATCTCCAACGGCGCCACCGTCCTGAACACGCTCGGCAGCCGCACGACCGACCTGCAGTCGCTTGTCACAGCTGGCAACGAGGTCATGTCCGCCACGGCTGCCCGCAACGCCGCGCTGACCGCCACCGTCAACTCGCTGCCGCCGTTCCTCACCGAGCTGCGCACGACGCTCGGGACCCTGTCGGGGACGCTGCGGATCGCGAAGCCCTCGTTGGACTCACTGAGGCCGGTGGCGGGATTGCTGACGCCGGCGCTCACCGAGCTGATCGCGCTGTCGGGACCGGCGGTCGCGCTCCTTCATCAGGCGCCGGCGCTGATCCACGACGCGATCGTCGCCCTGCCTTCGATCACCTCATTCACCAACACGTTCCATCCCGCGATCGATGAGCTGCTGCCGGCGGCGCAGCAGCTCGCGCCCGTGATCGGGTTCGTCGGGCTCTACAACAAGGAACTGGTGGCGGCGATGGCCAACCTCGCCGCGACGCTCCAAGCCAGCGGCCCGGCGGACGTCAGCGGCTTCCCCGACAGGCCGGGCCAGGCCTCATACCTGCGCGCGATCTCCCTGGTCGGCAACGAGACGGTGTACGGCCAGACGACGCGCAACCCGATGAATCGAAACAACACCTACTTCTCCCCCGGGGAGCTGGCCAATGTCGCTACAGGAGGGTTGCTGGCGGCGAACTGCAACAACGCTCACAACACCTCGCAGGTGCCCGATCTGTTCAAGAACGTGCCGTGCCGCCAGCAGCCGCAGTTCAACTGGCCCGGCGGCGTGCTGACGGCCTACTTCCCGCATTTGAAGAAGGCGGCCAAGTAGGGGGCGGCTCCTTTGGGGCGGGCCTATGGGCGCCTTTGGGGCCATCGATTTGGGCTGGGGAGGGGGTGGCGAGAACGACCAAGGCGCCCAAAAGGCGGCGCACCCAGGAACCGCTCATGAATCATGAGTCAGCGAAATGGTCGTGGGGGAGGGCGGGATAGCCGGAGCGGGTGATCAGGGCGAGCTCGCGGACGTGACCGCGCGCCGGCGTGGAGGCCGCGCTCGCGGCGCCAGCAGTCCAGCCGCGGCGAGCACCGCGACCGCGGCCAACGTCAACCGCCGTATCAGCTCGAGGCCCCCAGCCGCGCCCGGATGTAGGCGTCGAGCATCACCTTGCTCTCGGCGAGCACCGTCGGCTCGCCGTCGCGGTCGAGCCGGAATGCCTCCCGCAGCAGACCATCGCCGGCGAGGACGACCATCCGTGCCACCTCGACGCGGTCCGCGGGCTGCGCAGCGGGCCAGTGCACCGCCAGGATCCGCGTGATCGAGATTGCGATCGCGCTGCGGGTGGGCCGGGTGGCGTTGCGGACCTGCTCGGTGCGTAGGCCGCCATACCACAGCGCCAGGAAGCCGGGGCGAGCGCGAAAGCCGGCCGCCAAAGCATCGAGCACGACGGCGCCTGGATCCTGCAGCGGCTCGCGCTCGTCGGCCTCGGCGGCCGCCGCGACCAGATCCTCGAAGTCGCTCCAGTAGCGGACCGCGAGCGCCTCGACGATCGCCTCCTTGTCCGGGAAGTACCTGTACACGGAGCCGACCGGGATGCCGGCAGCTTGCGCGATCCGCGTGGTCGTGAAGGCATCGGCGCCGTCGTGGAGTAGCACGTCATCGGCTGCATCGAGGACGCGTTGCAGGCGCTGCCGACTGCGCGCCTGGATCGGCACGTTGCGTAGCTTGCCTTCGAGGTCCGGGGGTGTGTCGTTCATAGCCGCCGGAGAGGAGGTCCCGTCCATGCCTTCCCGCTTGAAAGTGAACTTAATTTCATGTTAGTCTCGGCGGGGTGCCCGAGTCAAGTCAGCGTAAGCTGGTCGTCGACGCGGCGCGCCGGTTGGCGGACCACGGATTGGTCACGGGGACTGCCGGCAACATCTCAGTGCGCGCCGGCGATCGAGTGGCGGTGACGCCGACGGGAGCCGTGCTCGAGGAGCTCGTGGTCGAGCAGGTGGTGCTCGTCGATCTCGTGGGCGAGCTCGTCGAGGGCGAGCTCGAGCCGACCTCGGAGCTCGCGCTGCATCTCGGCATCTACCATCGCTACGACGCGGGAGCCGTCGTGCACGCGCACCCGCCGATGGCGACCGCGCTCGCGTGCGTGCTCGACGAGCTGCCCGTGATCCACTACGAGATGCTCGCGTTCGGCGGCGCCGTCCGCGTCGCCCCGTACGCCACGTTCGGCACCGATCGTCTGGCCGAGGCGACGCTCGACGCGCTGGCCGACCGCGACGTGGCGCTGATGGCCAACCACGGAGCGATCGCGTTCGCGGCGGATCTCAACCTGGCCGTGCGACACATGCTGCTGCTCGAGTGGGCATGCACCGTTTACTGGCGCGCCGCGGCGCTCGGAACCCCTAAGGTCCTCGACGCCGAGCACCAGCAAGAGGTGGTCAAGGCAGCGGTGGAGCGCGGCTACGGACGGACGCACAAGGTGAATAGATGATGGATGCCGTCACGCTGGGCGTGCACGTCGTCGACGTGCTTGTGCGGCCCGTGAGCGAGATTCCCGAGGGCCAGGGGGGGCAGCTCGTCGATCAGATCCGGATCAGCCCGGCGGGCCCCGCCGGCGGCACCGCCGTCACGCTGGCCAAGCTCGGTGCCCGCGTGCGGAGCGCGGGGGCGATTGGTTCCGACGAGCTCGGAGAGGTGCTGGTCGAGCTCCTCGGGCGGTTCGGCGTGGACACGACGCTGCTGGTCCGCCGCGAGGACGTGCAGACCTCCGCGAGCGTGCTTCCGATCCGTCCCGATGGCTCGCGGCCTGCGTTCCACGTGGTGGGAGCGAACGCGACGTATTCCTCCGCGGACGCCCCGTGGGAGGCGATCACCTCCGCCACGCATCTGCATCTCGGCGCGCCCGAGTTCATGGGAGGCGAGGAGGCGGCCAAGATCCTCTCGTTCGCCCGCGACCACGGCACCATCACCTCGGCCGACATCCTCGCGCCGGGCGAGCAGGCCGCTGCGATTCGCGAGTGGCTCGCGCCTGCCATGGAGCACATCGACTACCTGCTGCCAAACGAAGAGCAGGTGCTGGCACTGACCGGCGCCGGCGATCTCGTCGCCGGTTGCGAGGCGCTGCTCGAACAGGGTGCCGGATGCGTGGCCGCGACGTGCGGCGCCGAGGGTGCCCTTGTCGTCGATCGCGACGGAGCGGAGCGCGTTGCCGCGTTCTCGGTCGACGCGCTGGCGAAAGCAAGACAGGAGCCTGCCTCGTGGCCGAGGTGACCAGACGCCGATTCGTCAAGGGCTCGCTGGTGGCGGGCGCGGCGGCCGCGATGCCCGCCGCCGAAGCGTCCGCCAAGCCGAAGGGCAAGTCAGCCAGCTCGGGGTCGAGAAGGAGTGCCGATGTCGTGATCGTCGGAGCCGGCTTCGCCGGGCTCACCGCTGCGCGCAACCTGGCGAACGCCGGACACTCCGTGATCGTGCTCGAGGCTCGCGACCGCGTCGGCGGTCGCGTCTGGAATCACGAATTGGACCCCGCCCACCCCGGTCACGTCTCAGAGCGTGGCGGCACGTTCGTCGGCCCGACCCAGGACCACCTGATGGCGCTCGCGAAGGCGCTCGGGGTCGGGACCTTCCCGGTGTACGACACCGGCAACGACCTCTACATCGCCGATAGCACGCGACTCGAGTACAGCGACACGAGCCCGCTCGGCACCGCGCCGCCCGATCCGCTTGTGGCCGCGGACATCGTCTCGGCGGTTCTGCAGCTCGACCAGATGTCGACCTCGGTGCCGGTCGGCGCGCCCTGGAAGGCGGCGAACGCCGCGGAATGGGACGGTCAGACGCTCGAGACGTGGCTCAACAGCCGCAGCGTCGCGATCCCGCGGTTCAAGCAGCTCGTCGCGACCGCCACCCGGCCGATCTTCGGCGCAGAGCCGCGCGAGCTGTCGTTGCTGTTCGTCCTGTTCTACATCGCCTCATCGGGCAACGAGAAGAACCCCGGAACGTTCGAGCGCAACTTCGACACGCGGGGCGGCGCCCAGCAGGACCGCTTCATCGGAGGCTCACAGACGATTGCGCTGAAGATCGCCAAGCAGCTCGGCTCGCGCGTGCAGCTCAGCAATCCGGTCAGGCGCCTGGCCCAGAACGGCGGCGCAGTGACCGTCGTCTCCGACCGGCTGACGGTCCAGGCCAAGCGCGCGATCGTCGCTGTCCCGCCCGCGCTCGCCGCCCGGATCGACTACGAGCCACTGCTGCCCTTCGAGCGAGATCAGCTGACGCAGCGCTACGGGCAGGGAACGCTGACGAAGGTCGCCGCCATGTACGACCGGCCGTTCTGGCGCGACGCCGGCCTCACCGGCCAGGTGATCACGACCGGCGGGCCGATCTCGGCGACATTCGACGACTCGCCTCCTGGCGGCTCCCCCGGCGTCGTGTTCGGGTTCGTCGGTGGCGACAATGCCCGTGCGTACGGCGCGATGTCACCGGCCGCGCGTCGCAACGCCGTGCTCGGCCAGTTCGTGACGTTCTTCGGCAGCAAGGCGCTGAAGCCGCTTAAGTTCTTCGAGACCAGTTGGTCGGGCGAGCAGTGGACCAGGGGGTGTCCGGTCGGCATCCCGAGCACGGGCACGCTGCTCGCGTATGGCTCGCGACTGCGCGAACCGGTCGGTCTGATCCATTGGGCCGGTACCGAGACCTCCGACTACTGGAACGGCTACATGGACGGTGCGGTGCGCTCGGGCGAGCGAGCCGCGGCAGAAGTGCTGGCGGAGCTATAGGGTCTCCACACCGATGGCGACCATCCGCGAGGCCACGTTCGACTTGTTACGTTCGCACGGGATGACGACGATCTTCGGCAACCCGGGATCCACGGAGCTGCCGATGCTCGCCGACTTCCCGGAGGACTTCACGTACGTGCTCGGGCTTCAAGAGCTCGTCGTGATGGGGATGGCCGACGGCTACGCGCAGGCGACGGGACGGCCGACGCACGTCAACCTGCACACCGCGCCCGGTGTCGGCAACGCGGTCGGCGGGATCTTCAACGCGCAGGCGAACAAGTCGCCGCTGGTGATCACAGCCGGCCAGCAGGTGCGCGCGCAGATCATGATCGAGGCCAACCTCACCAACCGTGACGCGATTCTGGCGCCGGGGCCGTACGTGAAGTGGAGTCACGAGCCGACCCGGCCGCAGGACGTTCCGGGCGCATTGGCCCGCGCGATCCACCACGCGATGCTCCCGCCACGAGGGCCTGCGTTTGTCTCGATCCCGATGGACGACTGGAAGGCCGAAGCTGACGAGGACGTGCTTCGCCACGTCGCGAAGCGAGTCATCAGCTCTCGCGCGGTCGCCGACCCGGCAGCACTGGCGCAGCTGGCCCAGACGCTCGAAGCGGCGCGCAATCCGGTGCTCGTCGCGGGGCCGGACATCGACACCAGCGGCGGGTTCGCCGATGCGGTCGCGCTTGCCGAGAAGCAGCGCCTGCCGGTGTGGGCCAGCCCCGCGACCGGAGGCAACCGCCTCGGGTTCCCCGAGGATCATCCGCAGTTCGTGGGGATCCTGCCGCCCGCGATTGGCGCGGTCAGCGAGACGCTGAAAGAGCATGACCTCGTGCTCGTCGCCGGCTCCTCGGTGTTCCCGTATTACCCGTACATCCCGGGGCCGTTGCTGGCGGACGGGACCTCGCTCATCGCGCTGACCAGCGACCCGAACGAGGCAGCACGCGCGCCAATGGGAGACGCGATCCTCGGTGACGTAGGCCTCGCCCTGAAGGAGCTGGTGCAGCTCGTCGGCGAGTCCGAGCGTCCGGCGCCCGAGCCGCGCCCGGCTCCTGGTGAGCCGCCGCATGCGGACCCGATGAGCGGCTCGGAGGCGATGGCGGCGCTCGCCGAGGCGTGGGCCGACGACGCGATTGCGGTCGTCGAGACGCCCTCGTCGACGATTGCGCTGCGCAACCGGCTGCGCCTCTCGAGAGTCCGGGCAGCTACTACTTCTGCGCCAGCGGTGGTCTCGGCTTCGGCATCTCCGCGGCGGTCGGCGTCCAGCTTGCGCAGTCGGGCCGCCCCGTGGTGTGCGTACTCGGCGAGGGATCGGCGCAGTACGGGATCACCGCGCTGTGGAGCGCCGTCGCTTACAAGGTGCCCGTGACCTTCCTCGTGCTGCGCAACGAGGAGTACATGATCCTCAAATGGTTCTCGATGATGGAGCAGGTCTCCGGCGCGCCCGGGCTGGAGCTGCCCGGGCTCGACGTGGCTGCTGTGGCGCGCGGCTACGGCATGGAGGCGCAGCAGGTCAGCGGCCGCGAGCAGCTGACCGACGCGCTGCAGGGGGCGATCGCCGCAGAGGACGGGCCGCGGCTCGTGCAGGTGCGCGTCGCCAGCGGGATGTGGATGGAATAGCCGTTGCCGACGGTCGACCTCGAACGCATCGCGCCGCAGCTTCCACAACCGGCCGTGGACCGCGCGCCGGATTGGGTGGCCGCGGGCACTCCGGAACCGCTGCGCGCGAGCCTGATCGCGGCGCTCGGCGCCGACCGGGTGCAGACGCGCGCGCTGGACCTCGTCAAGTACGCCTCCGACGCCAGTCCGTACCGGTCGATCCCGCAGGCGATCGCCTTGCCGCGCGATATCGAGGACGTCGGGAGGCTGTTCGAATGGGCATCGAGAACCGCCAACCCACTGGTGTTCCGGGCCGGGGGAACGTCGCTCAACGGGCAGGCGCAGACCGACAGCGTGCTCGTCGACGTTCGCCGGCATTGGCAGCGTGCCAAGGTCGAGGACGGTGCAGCGCACATGCGCCTGCAGCCCGGAGTTGTGCTCGGTCTGGCCAACCGCCTGCTCGCCCGTCACGGCCGCAAGCTTGGCCCAGACCCGGCCAGCAGCGACATCGCGTGCGTCGGTGGCGTGGTGGCCAACAACTCCGGTGGGATGCGCTGCGGCGTTGTCGCCGACTCGTACAAGACAGTGAGCGCGATGACGTTCGTCCTGCCGAGCGGGACGATCATCGACACGGCCGCACCGGGTGCCGAGGGGCGGTTCGCCGCAGCGGAGCCTGCGCTCGCCGAGGGCCTGCTCGAGATACGCGACGAGATCCGAGCGGACGAGCAGCTCGCGCAGCGCATCAAGCGCAAGTTCGAGATCAAGAACACGACCGGCTACCGGCTGTGCGCGTTTCTTGACGCCGAAACTCCGCTCGAGATCTTCCGGCGGCTGCTGATCGGATCCGAAGGGACACTGGCGTTCGTCGCCGAGGCCGTGTTCGCCACGCTGCCGCTGCGCCGCCACACCACGATCGCGCTCGTATTCTTCCCGAACATCGATGCGGCCGCGGACGCGGTCGAGCCGCTCGTGGCGGCCGGCGCGACCGCCACCGAGCTGATGGTCGCGCCAACGCTGATCGCCGCTTCGTACAACATGCCCGGCACGCCGGAGCGCTGGCAGACGCTGCCGCCGGACGCGGCCGCGTTGCTCGTCGAGTTCCAGGCCGAGGAGCCTGGGGAGCTAGATGCGCCGGAGCGCGAGGCGCTGTCGATCCTTCAGGGCCGGGACACGATCGATGCGCCGGCATTCACCCGGGAACCGGAAGAGGTCGAGATGGTATGGCGGGTGCGGGAGGGCATGCAGGGCCTGCTCGCGGCCGTGCGCCCGCCCGGGGTTCAGCTGATCATCGAGGACGTGTGCTTCCCGCCGTCGCGGGTGGCCGAGGGCGCCAAGGACCTGCAGGCGCTGCTCGGCAAGCACGGCTTCCTCCCCGGCGTCGCGGGGCACGCTTCGGCCGGCAACCTCCACTTCCTGCTCACCCCGAACTTCGGCGTCGCAGCTGACCTCGAGCGCTACGAGGCCTTCATGCACGACCTCGTCGGGCTGATCGTCGACAAGTACGACGGCTCGCTGAAGGCCGAGCACGGGACCGGTGTGAACATGGCGCCGTACGTCGAGCGCGAATGGGGGAGCAAGGCCGCTGAGCTGATGTGGCGGATCAAGCAGCTCGCCGATCCCGAGGGAATCCTTGCCCCGGGGGTCGTCCTCAATCGCGACCCCGGCGTGCACCTGCGCAACTTGAAGTCGACGCCCGAGATCGAGGACGTCGCCACGAAATGCATCGAGTGCGGCTTCTGCGAGCCGGTGTGCCCGTCGCGCAACCTGACGACGACTCCCCGGCAGCGGATCGTGATCCGACGCGAGATGGCGCGCCAGCCAGCGCGTTCGCCGGTGCTGCGCGCGCTGCTCGAGCAGTACGACTACGACGGCATACAGACGTGCGCGGCGGACTCGTCGTGCATGCTCGCGTGCCCTGTTGCGATCGACACGGGCAAGATGATCAAAGCGTTTCGCTCGCAGCTGCATGGTGCCTCCGGCGAGCACGCGGGGCGCGTGGCGGCACAGCGATATGAGACGGCCGAGGGCCTCGCCCGCACCGGCCTGCGGACCGGGGGCTGGATAGCTCGGGCGAAGCGCGTGGGAGCGCTACCCCCGGCGGCGACCGGACAGCTCCCTCTGACCGTGCGGGAGGGGGCGGCAGCCGTCTACATGCCGGCGTGCATCAATCGTATCTTCGGCAACCCCCGCGGCGAGGCTGAGCGACCGACGCTACCCGAGGCGCTCGTCGCCGTCTCCGAGCGCGCCGGCCTGCCGGTCTGGATCCCGGAGGACGTCGCCGGTCACTGCTGTGCCACGCCCTGGAGCTCGAAGGGATACACCGAAGGTCAGCAGCTGATGGCCGCGAAGATGGGCGCGGCGCTCTCGCGGTGGAGCGACGATGGCAGGCTGCCGGTGGTGATCGACGCCAGCTCGTGTGCGCTTGGCCTGATCTCCGAAGTCGCGCTGGAGGGCGTCGACGTCCTCGATTCGATCAGCTGGGTGCACGATCACCTGCTCGAGCGACTGCCCTTGTCACGCAAGCTCGAGCGTGTCGCGGTTCACCCGACGTGCTCGTGTGTGCAGCTCGGCTTGGCGGGCAAGCTCCGAGCCGTCGCCGAGCGGATCGCAGATGAGGTCGTGGTTCCGGTCGCCAGCGGCTGTTGCGGCATGGCCGGCGACCGTGGCCTGCTGCATCCCGAGCTGCCGCAATCGGCGCTGCGGGGAGTCGCGGAGGAGGTTGGCAGGCAGCCGTTCGCGGCCTGTGTGTCGAGTAACCGCACCTGCGAGATCGCGCTGCACGAGGTCACAGGCAAGCCGTACACGTCGTTCGTGATGACGCTGGAGGAGCTGACGCGGCCATGAGACGCCTTGTATTGGTCGTTGTTATCTGGAGACGTGGGAGCGGGCTGCCGGAGTCCCGCGCGAGCATTGCCTCGCCGGCACGGGCCAGGTGCGGCGCGGCATGACGTTCGAATCGGTGCTCTACGCGGCCGAGCAGCCCGTGTTGCGGAGCGGCAACACGTATCGCTATCGCGTCTCGGGCGGGCGCGGGCTCACCGTGCGTTTGGACAGCGGCGGCCACGTCGCGAGGCTGATCGAGCGCGGCTGATGAACCGGCCGCCGGCCGGCCTGTGCAACGCCTGCGCCCATCAGCAACTGGTGCACAACACGCGCGGGTCGGTGTTCTCGCTCTGCCGCCGGTCGCGAGCGGAGCCCGAGCGGTTCCCGCGCTATCCGCGACTGCCCGTGACCGAGTGCGAAGGCTGGGAGCCCCGAGGCGAACCGCCTACTGAGGCGGCATCGGAGTGAGCACCAGCAGCCTCGTCCCGTCCTGCGACTGCTCGCTCTTCTGATCGAACAGGCCGTGGGCGGTGATCACGCTGACCAGCTCCGCCTCAGGCGCGCTCGACATCGCGGACACCATCGGCGGCAGCGGCTCGGGGAGCGTCTCCCGCAGCGGACGGTCGAGCCACGGCTGAAGCTCGTGACGATCGAACGCAACCGCCAGGTCGACGGAGCTGGACGTCGACTTCGTGTGCGGGCTCGGGCAGATCCCTGTGCACGACGTCTGTACCGAGCGCCCCGGCGGCAGGATCGCGACAACATTCTCAATGCCGCCGATGTACTTGAACGTGTAGAGCGCGAGCTCGAGGGCCTCGCGGCGCAGCAGCAGCAGCCGGTTGGCGGAAGGCTGGCCGACGCCGATCGAGCAGTCCTTGCTCCCGAGTCCGCAGAGGTTGTAGGCGATCGTGCTGTTGGCCGATAGCGCCTGCACGCCGCTGGGCGAGCTCGCGGATGGCAGCACGACCGCGACCGGATTCGAGGAATCGTTGAGGTTCAAAGGCGTCACCACCGCAAGCTGGTAGGCGGGAGTGGCGCGGTAATACGGCGAGACGAAGTCCGCGATCTCCTGGGCGCCGGCCAGGCCGCCGTCGGAGGGCTGCCAATCGGACCAGCTCGGACCGGCGGTCTTGCGTGCCGTGGTGGATGCGGTCAGCGACAGCGCGATCCCGATCGAGATGATCGCGAGCGCGACGAGCACCGCGATCGCGGTTCGGAACTTGCGCGACTGAGGGTGGGCGGGCTCCTCGGCGCGCTTGCTTGGCACGATTAGACGGGCAGCGCCGACGGG
Source organism: uncultured Solirubrobacterales bacterium (assembly GCA_963824755.1). Lineage (GTDB taxonomy): Bacteria > Actinomycetota > Thermoleophilia > Solirubrobacterales > Solirubrobacteraceae > Palsa-465. The sequence continues at coordinate 577,659 of CAWGQT010000037.1, forward strand.
ACGGTCCGCCGCGGGATCCTCGACGGCCCGGGCGCCAAATCGCGTCATACCTTCGGCCACGTCCCTTCGTTGAGAACGTCGATCTCGGGCTTGACCAGACCGGCGCCGTTGAGAAGCTCGACGACCTCGTCACCGTGCATCTCCCTGCGCTCGACCAGCGTCTCTGCCACGCGCTCGACGCGCTCGCGGTTGGCGGCGACCGTCGCGTACGCGGTCAGGTAGGCCTGGCCCAGCAACACTGACGCCGAGCGGCGCTTCTCCCGATCGTTCAGCACGGCGGCGATCGGGTCGGACACCATCGGACCGCCTGACTGCGCCCGGTTCATGATCGACGAGCCGATCCGGTCGAGCCTGTCGAGCACTGCCTCGGCCCGCTCGTCGTGCTCCTCTGAGCCGTTGACCAGCACCGGCTCAGGGCCCATCCCGCAGATCCCGACCATCCAGGCCGCCCTCAGCGTCGCGCTCTGCACGTCGCCGCCGACGCCGGTGGAGTTCTCGTTGTAGAAGACGTGCTCGGCAGCCATCGCCCCGAGCGTCCAGACGAGCCTGGCGAACTCCTCGCTGCGCCACGAGGAGAACCGCTCATTGGTCTGGATCGCCTGGTGGTGCCCGAGCGAGTTACCGCGCTTGCGAATCGAGAGGCGGGTGGAGAGAACGTCCTTCATGAACAGGTGACTGTTGACAGCGTGCCCAGCCTCGTGCACGGCGACCGCACGCGTCTCCTCCGGCACGTACTCGATCGAAACGGCGGTGCCGCTCTCGACGGTCGTCATCGCCTCGACGATGTCGCCCCAGCCGAACCGCTGCCGGCCGTCGGCGTGCGAATAGGTGAGCGCCAGCGAGCAGACCTGCTCGATCATGGCCGGTGCATACCCGTTTGTGATCCGCGCCAGCTCACCGCGGCGGCGGTCCGTGTCGAGGCCGGGCTCGTGGTCGACCTTGCCGAGGTACAGGTTGAAGATGTCCTTGCGGTCGTCGAGCGTGGGGGTACGGAACCACACGTGGCGCCCCATCCGGCCGGGGCGGATCAGCGCCGGGTCGAGGTTGTCGATCGGCACGTTGGTCGCGCCGATGAAGAAGATCTGCTCGTCGGCCGGCTTCGGGGCGGGGAGCCGCAGCTTGACCTTGCCGATCTTCCGGGGGACGAAGTAGACCGCGTCGAGGATCGTGTTGAGGCGGTTGGTGAAGAACCGCCGCATGAACGGCGCCTCGCCGATCCCGTCCATCTGGACGAGCAGCTGGTTGAGCGCCAGGCCCCCGCCCATTCCACCCATCATCCCCGGGAACATGTAGCGCTGGACGAACTCCGCGGGCTTGGCGATGATCGCCGGGTAGTTGGGGCCCGGATGCTCAGCGCGCTCGGTGAACAGCCGCTCGCGCCATGCCCGCGTCTCGAGGATCAGATCACCGGTCGGCGTCAGCGACCCCCACGGACCGAAGAACGCGAAGTCCTCGAACGACTGGCTGCTCGAGGTCATCGAGGGCGTGCCGGCGCCGAGGCTCGCGCGGCGCATCCCGACGGCGTCGATCTCGTCGATGAACACGATGCACTGGCCGCCCCACTTGCGCGCCAGGCGCTTGGCCTTGCGGATCAGCCACATCACGACGATCACGTCGATGCCGATGAACGTCGCGGCAAAGCCGGAGCCGGGGATCGTCACGAACGGGCAGTTGAAGTTGGTCGCGATCGCCTTCGCGAGCATCGTCTTCCCGGTCCCGGGAGCGCCGAGGAACAGCAGGCCGCGTTCGCGCTTACCGCCGGCCCTCTCGAACTCCTCGCCGGACTGCCACAGGCGTACCACGCGGGCCACTTCCTCCTTCGGCTCCGCCTGCCCGCGGACGTCCTCCATCTTCACGCCCCAGTTCGCGTCGCCCGGCTCGTAGCCGCGCACCTGCCGGAGGTTGGCCGCCAGCAGCGGGCCGAACAGGATCAGCATGTTGCCGAGGAACAGGATCAGAATGCTGATCGCGAGGCCCGGGAGCTGGCTTCCCACGCTCCCGAGGAAGGTGAAGATCGACGTGACCCCTTCCCACCAGCTCTTGTGCCCGAACAACGCGACGAGACCGCCTATCACGGCCAGCACGATCGCCACGCGGAACACGAACCGGTAGATCGAGCGCCAGAACCACGTCCGCCGGCGGGCGACCACATCCTCCTCGGCGATCTCCTTGTCGACTCCGTACAGGCTCGGCCATGGCAGGAACTTCCGCACGACGACGTCGACCAGGCCGCGGAACGCGATCACGGCGCCGATCGTCGCCGCGAGCGCAGCCAGGAACGACATGCCGAGCTTGTCGTAGAGCACGACGAAGAACATCGGCGCTGTGAAAATCGCAACGGCTGTGGCAGCGCGGCGAAGCCGGCGCCACTCTCCCGCCAGCATCGTGGCATCCAAGCCCACGCGACTGATGCCCGAACTCTCCTCGGCTAAGGCCATCTGTAGAACCTCAGGGTACAGGGGGAACGGCGAAATGCGCGAATCTTGGCGGCCCTGAGGACCTAATCAGCCCCCGGCCTGGTACAGCAAGCCGTCCCAGACCAGCGGCGTAGACGTCAGTCCCCGCGAGACCACGCCCGGAGTTAGCCGGACGGGCGTATTCGATCGGAGGCGGTAGACGCGGAACTGGCCGGCGCGCATCACCGGGCCAGCGGCATGGAACCCGGGGATGCGGATCGCGGTGTCGAGCAGCGGAGTCTTGACGTTGCAGGTGGATCCCCACCAGCAGAACCAGCCCTTGTGCGGCGGTGGGATGGCGACGACGTCCACCTCGTCCACTTGTCCGCCTCGGTTGGACATGAACTGGATGCCCGGCATCTGCACCTGGAGCGGGAGTAGCGACGGGTACTGCTCGAGCAGGACCGCCCGTCCCGCGCCGGCCGGACGGCGGGGGCCGATCACCCGGGCAACCGCCCTCCAGTCCGGGCGTTGAAAGTACTGGTCACTCAGCACGCCGATCACCGCCACCAGGCCGACAGCGCACAGGGCGGCTGTGCCGATCAATCCCGGTGCCCCGGCCCGGTGCGCCCCGAGGCCGCCCGCGATCAGCACGATCAGCGGGATCAGTACGACGATGATGTTGCGCGTGATCAGCTCGTCGATGCCCGAGGCGACCAGCCCCATGGCGATCGCGAAACCGCCCAGCGCGATCCCTCCCGCGAGCAGCGCACCGCGGCGCTCCGAGCGATCGGCGCGCCAGCAGAGCATCGCTGCGGCGAGCAGCACGGCGAGCGCCCCGATCACCTTCAAGATCGTCCGCACCGGCGCTCCCGTGCCGAGCAGGAACTGCGGCGCGACCTGGCCTAGCCGGCCGTCGAGCGGCCATAGCGCGATCCAGCTGGCTCGAGCCTGCTGGCTGGTCGCGATGGGCAGCAGCGCGATCCCGACCGCAGCCACCGTCGCCACCGAAAGGTAGACCCTCCAATCCCGCCTGTGAAGCCACAGAAGGCAGACCGACTCCGGCACTATTACAAGGACTCCGTAGTAGTGGGTGGCGATCGTCGCGCTGGCGGCGATGACCCAGAGAACGAGTCTCCGCGCCGACGGGCGCGGCTCGCGTGCGTACGCGAACGCCAGCAGTGAGAGCGTCGCCATCAGTACGAGCAGCGAATACGAGCGGGCTTCCTGCGAATACCAGATGAGGAACGGGTTGAAGCAGGCAATCGCGGCCGCGACAAGGCCGGCGCGCTTGGAGATCAATTTCGCGCCGACGCCGTAGATCGCCGGCACGGTGGCGACGCCCGCGACTGCCGACAGCGACCGAAGTCCCGCCTCGCCAAAACCGAAGATCCGTACCCACACCCACGCGATGCAGTAGTACAGCGGCGGCGTGAGCTCAGTCCTCGGCAGCAGACCCAGCATCCGGCCCGGCGAGTGGTGCACGAGCGCGACCGTGTAGGCCTCGTCGTACCAGTAGCTCTGATGCCCGATTCCCACGAATCGCAGCACGGCGGCCACCGCTGTCAGGCCGATCACGATCGGCACGAACGGCAAGGTCGCCTCGACCGCTGAGCCGAAACTCGGCAGCCGCGGACTCTCGGTCTGCGCCACAAGCCCGACGTTCACGGGCGGGGACGTTAGCGCTGATGTTGGTGGTTGTTACTCCACCTTGAACGTCCGCGCGAGCGTCACCGATCGCCGGCCCGTGTTGTTCGGGGTGGAGGCAACGACGTTCACCCGGCGCCGACTGTGCTGACGCATCATCGTGCGGCCCCGTCCATTGAGCCTCACACCGATCGTGCCGGTGCTGTTCTGCGCGATCGAGAATCGCCTCTGGCCGATCACGTGGTGGTTGTGCCACAGCTTGACCGTCCCGGTGCAGCGGCCGGTCGAGCCGAAGCATCCGAGGTGGATTCGCGCCACGAACCCGCGCACCACGGAGGCCCGGCCGCTTATGATGTGGACGGCTGAGAGAGCCGGCGTGGTGAAGGTGCGGTCCGCGCCGACGACGATTGCGCCGGCGTTGGCGGCGACGATGCGGTAGTGGTAGGTGGTGTGTGGCGCGAGCCCGCCCAGCGCGACGGATACCGGGAGGTAGGTCGTGCCGTTGCCGGCGGTGTGCACGGCGGTCTGGTGACCGTACGCCGTCGTCCTGCCGAACTGGAAGCGGTAGCCGCTTGAGCAGGCACGCGGATCGACACGGCCGTGCAGGTCCGCGCCGTGGACCGAAACCCCGGATGCTCCGTCGGTCACGACGAGCGGCGCGATGCACGTCGTCCTGAACGTCACGTCGGCTCCCGCGTTGGGGCCGGCGGCGCTGGAGACGACGATCCGGAAGTGGTAGGTGGTGTCCGGTGCCAGGCCGGCGATCGCGGTGGCGAACGCGATCGAGACGGTTCCGGAGCCGGCGGACTGAAGAGGCGTGACACTCCCGTAAGCGGTGCTCGTCCCGTACTGGAACTGGTAGCTCGTGGCGCAGCCGTTCGGGTCTACGTGGCCGTTCAGCGTGGCGCCGCTGGTGCTGACTGCCGAGGCGGGGTCGGTCGAGGCCACGGGCCCGAACCCGCTTCCCGCGGTGCAGCGGCTCGGGGTCGTGAACGTCATGTCCCTACCGTTGGTGGTGCCCGCCGAGTCGGCCGCGGTGATCCTGAGGTGGTAGGTCGTGTGCGGCGTCAGCCCGCTGATCCCGGAGGCGAAGGTCGCGTAATCCGTGCCCGACCCGGCGGACAGGACCGGCGTCGCGCTCCCGTATCTGGACGTCTTGCCGTACTCGAAGCGGTACGTGGTCGAGCAGCCCCGCGGATTGACGCGGCCATTGAGGATCGCGCCGACGGCGCTCACCGCCGAGGCCGGCTCGGTGACGGCGAGCGGCGCCGCGCAGCCGGTCGTGAAGGTTCCGTCCTGCGCGTTGCCCGTGCCCCCCGAATTGGTCGCAATGATCCGGTAGTGGTAGGTGGTGTGAGGGGCCAGGCCGGTGACCGTTGCCGCCTCGGAGACGTAGCTCTTGTCCGAGCCCGCGGAATGCAGCGTGGTCTGCTTCCCGTAGGCGGTCGTCGGCCCGTACTGGAAGCGGTAGGTGGTTGAGCAGCCCTGTGGGTTAACGCGCCCGTGAAGTCTCGCGGCGGTGGCGCTGACCGACGTCGCCGGATCGGTCACGACGAGCGGCACCGGGCAGCTGGTCGTGAATGTCCGGTCGCGGCCGTTGGTGGTCCCGCCGGCGTTGGTCGCCGTGATCCTGAAGTGGTAGGTCGTGTGCGCCGCGAGGCCGGTGATCGCCGCCGCGACCGGCGTGTAGCTGGTGCCGGAGCCCGCGGTCCCCACGGTCGTCGAGGTCCCGTACGAGGTCGTCTTCCCGTACTCGAAGTTGTAGGTCGTGGGGCAGCCACTCGGGTCGACGCGGCCGTTCAGCGTTGCCCCGGCACCAGTCACGCTGGAGGCTGGATCGGTGATGATCAGCGGCGCCGGAGCGCTGCCGGGGACGCAGCTCACCGCTGACGCTGAAGCGGTACCAATCGACGCCAGCACCGCCGATGCGGCGAGGGCTAGGACAATGACCCGGGCTGCGAGCTTCCGCACGACGCCTCCTCAGTTGTTAATCCGCAGACAACCGCCTTAACCGGTCGGCGCGGCAAAGGATTCGGTGACTCGCGGCGGTCACGACCGCGCCATCGCGCGCGATCGCGATCGCGGCGGCCTCGCTGGCGGCGACCGAGATGGAGGACGTGAAGACCTTGCCCTGCGAGCCGAACTTACGATCTCGCGCGGCGCGCGCGGCGAATGCCCAACCGCGGCTCTGGTCCCGACGCTGTTCGGGTCCGGCGCCGTCACAAGTCGACTTGACCGGGATACCGGCGTTGGCTACGTTGCTCCTGCTCAACGGGGCCCCACCTAAAGTCGTTATGACCAACCTTCACAGGCTGCGCGTGCGGCGCGCGGGCTCAGCTGCCGCCACCGTCCTCCTCCTCCTCCTCCTCCTCCTCCTCCTCCTCCTCCTTCTCGTTCCTTGGCCAGCGTCGGCGCTCGCGAGCGACAGCATTCTCTGGGATTGGGCAACCATCTCGGGCGGCAACGTAGTCGCCGGAGGGATTTCCGCCGCGGACGATGACGGCGGCGGTGGCCGTGGTGTGACCCTGACGGGTGCACCGATGAACCACCCGCTAGGGGTGGCGATCGACTCCGCCACCGGAACGGTCTACTGGGCGAACTTCGGTGACGGTATCGACTATTGCAAGGGTGTTCTGCAGGGGCCCAACACGATCTCCTATGCCCGCCTTGACGGAACCAGCGGAGGCACTCTCAATACGAGCGGGGCGTCCGTGCTCGGACCGGACGGCGTGGCAATCGACCCGGCAGCCGGCAGGCTCTACTGGGCTAACGAGTACGGCAACAGCATTTCGTATGCCAACCTCGACGGCAGCGGCGGGCACGACCTGAACACGGTAGGCGCGACAGTCAGCTGCCCCGCAGGTGTGGCGGTGGACCCTGCTCTGGGGCGTGTGTACTGGACGAACCTCGCGGCGAACGTGATCTCCTACGCAAACCTGGACGGCTCGGGTGGCGGCGATCTGCCGACACCTAGGGCGACGGTGAACGGGCCGTGGGGGCTCGCGATCGATGCGCTCAATGGCCGCATCTACTGGGCCAACAATTACAGCAGGGGGATCTCCTACGCAGCACTGGACGGCAGCGGTGGCGGAGATCTCAACCTCGCCGGCGCGACCGTGAACTCCCCGTGGGGCATCGCGATCGATCCCGGCGAGGGCAGGCTCTACTGGTCGAACAATCTCGGGAGCGCGATCTCGTGGGCGAACCTCAATGGTTCGGGCGGCGGGAACCTCGACGTGAGTGGTGCGCCCGTCGATCATCCGAAATACGTCGCGCTGCTTCAGACGCCGAGCGGCATCGGCGCGCCGGCGGTCGCCGGTGGCTCGACGACTGGATCCGCGCTCTCCTGCTCGGCGGGGAGCTGGGCACCGGATCTACCTGAGTCGTTTCTGTACCGCGCGCCTGCGCAACTCGCCTTCAGCTGGAGCGTCAACGGGGCGCCGATCCCCAGGGCATCAAACGCGATCATCGCGCCCCAGGCCGGCATGTATACCTGCCAGGTTAGTGCCAGCAATTATGCGGGCTCGAACTCCGAGACCAGCTCCGGCTTTCGTGTCGTGAGACCAGCATCCGATGTCTCGCTGCTTTCGCATGCGGTCGCGAACAACGGTGCGATAAGGCTCCGAGTACTCGCCCACTGGCCTGGTCGGCTGATCGGCACGGCAACGTTCGTCGCGAGTAGGACGTCAAGGACGAGCCTCTATGGCAGTGCGAGCGTGAATGCGATCAATGCCGGTCCGCTGACACTGACGATGCAACCTACGACGGCGGCATCGATGAAGCTGGTCGCTGGCAGGGCGCTTAAGGTGACCGTCACGCTCGTGTTCAGGGCGACGGACGGCAGGCACAGTCGCGCGCGACTGACCGTTTGGGTCCGACTCCCCAACCCGACCACGCCAACGCGAGGCTAGGCGCCGCGACTGCGTTGAGTCCGCGCCCGGCGACCATGTGCGTCAGAGAAGGGTCTTATCCCGCCCGCCGAACAATCCGATGCGGCGACGCATGTGGTCTTATTTTGGTGTCGCGATGCCTACGCTTGCATGGCGGGTATCCTTGACCGGTGGGCGAGGACGATGGGGAGCTGGAGATCAGCTACTCGCCAGGCCTAGAGGCATGGCTGCATGAGCAGAGGCTGAGTCTGGCGTTCGCGATCCCGCCGGCGAAGCTGTTTCTGATCGGGCTCCGCGAGGACGGCCAACTGTCAGCCTTCGAGCGCACGTTCAATAAGTGCATGGGGCTCGCATCGCCGGGGTCGGGAACGATCTACCTGGGCACTCGCTACCAGATCTGGCAGCTCGAAAATGCGCTGGCACCCGGTGCGACGCACGATGGGTTCGACCGGCTGTTCACTCCGCGGAAGGTCTGGACTACCGGATACGTGAACTGCCACGATGTCGCCGTCGACGGATCGGGAGACGTGCTGTTCGTCAACACCCGCTTCGGTTGTCTGGCCCGGGTGAGCGAGCGTCACAGCTTCGAACCGATCTGGTGGCCGCCGTTTCAATCCCGGCGGCGGCAGGGCGATTGCTGCCATCTCAACGGCGTCGCAATCTCGGATGGCAGGCCCGCGTACCTGACTAGTGTGAGCCGTACTGGAGAGGTCGACTCGTGGCGTGAGCACCGAGCCGGCGGCGGCGTGGTAACCGACTATCGCAGTGGCGAGGTCGTGTGCGAGGGCCTGTCGATGCCTCACTCTCCACGTCTTCATCGCGACGATCTGTGGCTGACGAATTCAGGTACCGGCGAGCTCGGGCGGGTTGACCTCGGCCGGGGCAAGTTCGAGCCCCTGACGTTTGCCCCGGGGTTCTTGCGAGGGCTGGCCTTCGCTGGCGACTACGCCGTGGTGGGCTCGTCGAAGTTCCGGGATGGAGGCTTGTACTCCGGCCTGCCGCTGGATGATGTGCTTGCTAAGGCCGGAACCGGACCGAAGCTGGGGGTTTTCATCATCTCCTT
>CAWGQT010000038.1:0-353482 GCA_963824755.1 uncultured Solirubrobacterales bacterium
CGGCCCGCCAGGCCATCGAGCTGGCGATCGCGTTCGTGGCGTTGCAGTCGTCCGCCGTCGGCGCCAGCGGGCCACTCCTCCTTCGCCAATCCGATCGCGGCCTCGACGCGGGCCTCGTGATGGAAGCGACCGCCCGGACTTACGTCCTATCTTGCTGATGGCGGTCGGCCTGGCGATCGGTCTCGGCTAGACGGGACCCTCGCTGGGGCGATGTCAACTGTCCGGGTGAGGCTGCGGTGCGGGAGCGCCCTGGGCGCGACCGCCATTCCGGAGGGCGCCAGGAGGCTCAGACCGACGCGTCGCGCTCAAGCCACCGCTCAGGAGCGCCATGCAGCTCCACCGACCCGGTCAGCTCCACCGACCCGGTCGTCACCTGGGCGACAACAGGCGCCGGACACAAACGAACCAGAACGTTGCTGCCCGAGTACACCACGACCGCTTGCTCACGCGCAAGGCCGTGGTCAGTCGCGACACCACGCGCCGCCGGCAGCGCTCGCCGTCACATACACCATGCCGCTCAGGTGGGGATGCTCTGCGGAAACTTGAACAGGTCGTCGGGATCGTATGCGCGCTTGACCTTGATCAGACGAGCCACATTCGCTCCGTAGTAGGCACGTTGCCAATCCGTGAGCGCGGGATCGATGAAGTTCTGGTAGGCGTAGGGGGTTGCGTGGGGACCGACGGCCGCCCATGTGTCGTTGACCCAGTTGATCAGCGGTCGGGCTCGGCGGCGAGCCATCGCGGCTGGCCAGGTGGCCCCCACCGCGAACAGCGACCGAGCCGATCGATGCACGAACGCGGTGCTCCGCGGACTCGGCTTGTTCATCGCCCCGCCCCACAGCCAGAAGTCAAGACGCCCCGCGGTCGAGCCGGCGCCCGGCCAGCGCCTGGTCTGATCGAGGAGGGTGGCGACCCCGGCATTGGACATCGGTCCGGCTACGTACGCGGACCTTTCGACGTAGGAGTGCGGCGGACCATTCGTGTCGGCCAGATAATCCCTGGCCTTCCAGAAGTCGAGATCCAAGAACTGCTGCTGTGAGGCTGGCGACACCGACAAGACGGGCGACAGGATGTCGCGAAGCTCGTGGCTGGGCCCGAAGTAATGACCCAATGCGGTTACGGTCATCGGGCTTGAACGAGTCGCTGGAGTGATCCTGACGATCAATGAGAACGTGTCCGGAACATGCTTGAACAGCTGCTGAAACTCGTTCAGGACATCCTCGGGCTTCGACGACCACACGCATGTGCAGACGCTGACCTTCCCGACCGGGAACAACGAAAAGGTCATCGACGTGTTGATCCCGAAGTTGCCGCCTCCGCCACCGCGGCACGCCCAGAACAGATCGGAATGTCGCGACGGATCGGCCGTCACCTTCTGTCCGCTCGCCAGTACCACATCGGTCCGCTTGAGCTGATCGACAGCGAGGCCGTGGGCGCGCGAATAGAAGCCAAAGCCTCCACCGAGCGTGAACCCGTTCACCGCCACGGACGGACACTGCCCGGCCGGGATGAACAGGTTGTAGGGCTTCAGGACGCGATCGAGGTCCGCGAATCGGACGGTACCGGACACACGCAGCGTTCCGGCATCACGGTCGACGATCGCCGACTTCATACGCCTCAGATCGACCTGCAGACCGGTCGTCCGTGAATATCCGCCAAAGCTATGTCCGCCCGAGCGTGCGACCAATGGCACCCCGTTGTCCCGAGCCCATCGCACACAGGTCTGCACATCCCTGGGGCCTTCGCATAGCGCGATCCCAGCCGGAACGACGCTCTCATACAGATCGTTCTCCGCCGCACTTGCGGCGCGGAATCCCGCATCCCCCGGGCGAAGCAGCGGGCCCCGGAGACTTCGCGCAAGCACACGCCAACTCGTGCGCGGGCTCTTGGCGCTGCTGGAGCCAGCCCCGACCCAGGTTGCGCCGGCCTGGGCCCCGGCCGCCGCGACCAGGAGGCGCCCTCCCTGGCCCAGCGCCTGACGGCGAGTCAAGCCCCCGACTGTCGACTCGGTCACCGTTCACCCCAGTCGTATCTGCTCGTCAGATCGCCGGTCATGATGGTCTCCTCCCGGGTTCGCGCGACGGGCCGATCCGCCAATCGGCATCAGCCCCAGCTACCTGCCCGCGCGACCTCGCGTCAGCTTGCGCAGCAGCCGCGGATCCGCTGATCGACTCGAGGCCCACCTGCACGTCCACGATCAGACACGACCTCACGGGCATTGAGGACACAATAACCGCCGGCGGGCCGCTCCGCTATCCGGTGCGTCGCTGACGCGATCCCTGAACCTTTTCTCTGATCCCCGGCGCCGACGCCAGGCCCGATCTCGTGGGATCAGACTCGCAAGGATGCCCTGGGCTCAGCTGCAGCCGAGGTGGAGGCGGGTCTCGCCCGTCGCGAGCAGCGTCTAGACGCTTGAGAGGAGTTGGGGCCAGCCCTGGCTGATGGTGCAGAGCACGTCGCTGTCTTTATCAAAGCCCGAGCGGGTCACGGTGCACAATCGGAGACTCTGTTCGGAGCCCCACCAGGCGTCCTCCGCACGATCGCTCTCGGTTGACGGTCCTTCTGCCCCGCGCTGGCGCTTCGGCGACCGAGGAGTGGCCCGCTGGCGCAGACGGCGGATGACCGCAACGCCACGAGCCGAGCAATTGGGCTGGCTGTTGCTTGCTCGGGATGCGGTCGTGCGTGATCGGGATCGCGGTCCTGGTGACGGCGTCAACGTAGATCGCGTGCTCGGTGGATCGGTTCCGGGGCGGTACAGCTGGGTGGTCAACGTCCAGCTCTCCAAGGGAGGGAGCCATGTCTTCTGTTCAGCAGCTGCTCGATGCTGCCGGCCGTCGCCGCTCGCCAGCTACTTTGTCGGAGTTTCACGCCGGGAGGGCGCCTGGGAACAAGGGTCAGCGCTACGCGGCTGACCCGCCGACGGTCGATGAGATCATCGCGGTCATGCGCCACGCTGCCCACGCCCGCTACGGCAATCGCCTCAACGGGTTGATCGTGGTGCTGTGGCGGGCCGGGTTGCGGATCAACGGGGCGCTGTCGCTGACTGAGACCGATCTTGAGGAGCAGCGCGGATCGATTTTGGTCAGGCATGGCAAGAACGATCGCCGTCGCCAGGTCGGGATGGACGCGTGGGGCTGGTCCTCGCTGCATCCCTGGCTGGCCGAGCGCGCGACGCTACCGGTCGGGCCGTTGTTCTGCGTCATCGCCGGACCCACTGCCGGGCACGCCTGGTCGGCCAGCGCCGCCAGGCTCAAGCTACACCGGGTAGCGGTTGAGGCAGGTGTGCGCAGACGCTTCGCGCCTCATCAGTTGAGGCATGCGCATGCCGTTGAGCTACTGCATGAAGGCATCCCGCTGCCGCTGATCCAGCGCCAGCTGGGACACTCGCACCTGGCCACAACCGGCACTTATCTGCAAGGCATCTCCTCAGAGGAGATCATCTCCACCGTCCACGCCCGGCACGCGCCGATGATGCATGCCAGCGCCGGCCTTGCCCTGTAGAGCACGACCATGCGGGAGCGCATGATGCGCTCCCGCGACCACGCCAACCGCCCGCCCAGGGCCGACGATCGCTTCGCGCGCAAGCAGCAGCCAGCCGCCACTGACCCTCGCGTGGCAAACCAGCAACCCGACGCCCTACAAGAGCAGCAGCGCGGCGTCTGGGGTCAGCCTTGCGCGGTTCTACTTGCGCATCATCCGGGCTATTCCGCGGGAAGTGTCTTAGGCCGCTGCGGCGGTGAGCTGGTGGCGGTGCAGCTTGGTGAGGTTGTGGGTTGCCATCAGTGATCGCCACTCGGTGCGCACCGCGGTTCTGCCTCTGCGGAGGAATCTGGTGATCAGCCGGTTGTGCTTGGTGTGAGCGAGCCTGTGGAACCGTTGATTGCTGCCATGAGCGCGAAGGCCAGACTCATATCTGGGAGGCTCCTCCCGGCGCCACACATCGCCCCGTCGATCGAGGAGACTGCCGGCCGCAGCTGACAACCGAGCGCGCTCGCCGGGCTCGGCTGACGCTGGGCCCGCTCTTGCCTGCACGCTCTCGGCCGAATACCCCTTGGGGATTCACAGGCCAGCCTCAGCCCGGAGCGGAAGTCGGTTTCCGACTGTGCTCGGCGCGGCTCGGGTGTGTGCAGCGCAAGGCGCTCTGCTGAATCGCTCACCGCGCTCCTGCCGAATCGCTCACCGCGGTCGGAATGTGCGGTTCGTGCACGTCGGCCGCTTCAGCGGTGCGTCTCTTGCCGTGCGAACTACGGACGCGGCGGGCGTCTGGACACGAACGCGATCGGGATTTATTCCGGATGACGCGCGGACCCCCGCTCTAGCACGATCCTGCGTATCGCGATAACAGCCAGGCCGGAGAAATCGAGGAACCCTCATGCGAGAGCAGGATCAACCCATCGTCCAAGGCGATAGCACCCGTCGACGGTTTCTCACCGGCGCTTCTGCGGTGGCGGCGATCGGCCTGCTCGCCGAGCCTCCCGGTTCGTTGGCGCGGGCGGCGAACGCAAAGGAGGTGGCGCATGACTACGTCGATATCCCAGTCGACGTCGGCGACGTGATCCTGGGGGCGCGAACGACCGGATCGGGCGAGACGATCGTAATCCTTCCGTCACTCGCGCGCGGGGCGCTCGACTTCGATCCTCTCGCGCGGCTCCTGGCCGTCGGTGGCTACCGGGTCATCTCAATCGATCCACGCGGCATCGGTGGCAGCTGGACCTCGGTGTCGGTGCTCCAGCACTCCACGCTTCAGACCTATGCCGATGACACGGTCGCGCTGATCAGCCAACTCAGGCTCAAGAAGGTCCACCTCCTCGGGCACGCCGCTGGCAACCGCATCGCTCGGGTCGTCGCGACCCAGCACCCCGAAATCATCCAGACGCTGATCTTGTGCGCCGCGGGCGGCGGCACTCCTAGCCCCAAGGCGCTGGCGGGACTTCAGACCGTCACCAACCCAAATGCGACGGCAGCGGAGATCCGCCAAACGACAAAGGAAGTGTTCTTTGCCCCACAGAGCGATCCGCGACCGTGGTATCTCGGCTGGTATCCGGTCCCCGGCGCGCAAGAGCTGACTAGTGGCATTGGAGTCGACTTCTCGAAGTTCGAGGGAGGCGCAAACAAGCCGATGCTGATCGTCCAAGGCAAGTCCGACATTGTCGCCCCCCCGAAAATCGGCCACGAACTCAGAGCCAAGTACGGCCCGAGGATCACCGTCCACGACATCGCCGGAGCCGGCCACGCAATGATCATCGAAAAGACCGCCGAAGTTGCAACCCTCATCCTGCGATTCCTCACCAAGCACCGGATCCGGCACTAGCCGCGTCCAGCCCGAGGCCCGACAGAGGCACCACCTGCGCTCTCCCCTTGATCGAAACGCGGTCGTTCGACCGGTCCTGTTCCGGCCGCATCGTGACGTCCGCTTTCGCCGCTGGCGTACCTGTGCGGTGGAGCGCGCGCAGGCATTGGTTCTGGCTTTGGTGGTCGCGGCTCAGCGAGTGAGGGTTAGTCTGCTGATCGCGGGGATCATTGGGGCGGGTCGTTCGCGGACGGTGTGGATCATCTCGGTGTTGTCGATCCCGCGCAGGGTAGATGGACGTGATCCCGAGATCGGCGTGTTGGATGACGAACAACGGGACACCTTCACGGGACATCTCCACGGCGTGCGCGTGTCGAAGCTGATGAGGCGCAAATCGGCGTGGGACCCGGCTTGATGGGCGGCATTGTGCAGCTGCGCCCGGATCCCGGAGGGCGAGCACGGCCGGCCGCGTGTTGGTCTGCGGAGTACGAAGAAGACCGCGCCGACGGGGAGCCTGGCTCGAATCGCGAGCCACGGCTCTAGCTGTTCCTATGCCCAGCGGTCCGTCCCGACTTCGCGGCGCTTGCCTCGCTTGCCACGGCGTACCAGCACCGCGCCGCGCGTTGGATCCAGGTCGCTCTCGGTGAGGGCTTGCGCTTCGCTGATTCGCGATCCTGCGCGCCACGGCACGACGATCAACCCGCGCAGCCTCAGACCCTGCGGACCGTCGCCGGCGACGCGCATCACGGCGATGCTCTCCTCCACGGTCGGCGGGTCCGGCGGATAACGCAACCCCTTTTGTTCCGCGGCGGTCGGCCCTGATGGAATCCAGACAGGGTCGCGGGCGACCGGCGTCGACCAGCGCAGTCCAACGATGGTGCGGGATGCATGACGTCTCGTTTAGACGGTGGCTTGAATCGGCTTCGTCCCGCTCAAAAGCAGGCGTCACGAGTGCTGAGATCACGACGATCCGCGCGACTGCTGCTCGATCGTCTGGGGAGCCACCCGCCAGCCGGGTCGGAGTGTTGGGTTCACTGTAAGGAGAAGCGGGCGCCACAGAGTCGTCCGCTGGCGCCGACTGGATTAGGATCGTCAGCGTGGTGCTCGAGCCGTGTGTCGAGAATGGGCTTCGGGACGTTCGTGTCGCGGTCGTCGGGGCGGGGTTCGGCGGTATCGGCACGGCGATCAGGCTGCGTGAGGCCGGATACGAGGACCTTGTGATCCTCGAGCGTGACGACGGGCTCGGCGGGACGTGGTGGGCGAACACGTACCCGGGTTGTGCGTGTGACGTTGCAGCGCATCTGTACTCGTTCTCGTTTGCGCTGAACCCGGACTGGAGCCGCTTTTTCGCGCCGCAGGCCGAGATCCTCGAGTACCTCCGGCAGGTCGCGCGCGAGCGTGGCATCGAGCCCTTGATTAGGTTCGGGACGGAGGTGAGGGGGGCGAGGTGGGACGAGGATGCGAGCCGCTGGCGCGTGGACACCGATCATGGGGCGTTCTCGGCGCAGGTGCTGGTGTCCGCCGCTGGTGCCCTCACGGAACCGAAGCTGCCCGCCGTGCCCGGTCTTGAGAGCTTTGCCGGGACGATGTTCCACTCGGCGCGGTGGGACCACGGGCACGATTTGAGCGGCGAGCGCGTGGGGGTGATCGGGACCGGGTCGACGGCGTCGCAGATCGTCCCCGAGGTTCAGCCGCACGCCGCGCGACTGACCGTCTTCCAGCGCAGCCCCGGATGGGTCCTGCCCCGGGTGGATCATCCACACAGCGACTCCCAGAAGCGCTTGCTGCGCCGGTTCCCGGTGCTACAGCGCGCGATACGGTCAGCCATCTACTACAACAACGAGCTCCTGATCCTCGGCCTCGATCACCTCGAGCTGCACTTTCAGTGAGCGCACCAGCCGATCGAAGTACGCCACCACGATGTGATCCGCCTCGCCCGCCTCCACCATCTCGATCGCCCTCAGCAGCCCCGGCCGCCTGGCGAGCGGAAGCTTGCCGCTCACGTCGATCTCCTCAAACGCATCGACAACACGGTTGCCCTCCTCTTCGCTCCACAGCCTGGCCTTTGTGAGCTGGGCCTTGGGCGAATGGAAGCTCTCCTCGTCGCGGTCCCCCTGCTCACTCACCCGAACGACGACGACATCTCTGGCCTTCTTCTGCATGCTGACTCCTCTCCGCCTGGATGGACGCTAGCGCCTTATAAACGCTTGGGACCCGACCGGCGAGAACGCTAGGGCGGTCAAGGCGTGCTACGTAGGCGTGTGCCGCGGCTGTGGCGCGTACACGCAGCCGCGCAACGGCAAGGTCGACGCCTACGCATACTGCAAGACCTGCCACCCCGGAGCGATCGACCGGTCCTGGACGCGGGAGCTCGTGATCTCGGCGATGCTGGACTGGCGCGAGCGCTATGGCAGGATGCCTTCCTCCTACGACTGGTCGCGCATGCCCGACGACGTGGGGAGCGCGCGTCCCAACGCCTGGCAGTGGGCCACTGGCCGTCGGCCAGCATCGTCAGCGCGCTGTTCGGAACGTGGGCTGGCGCGCGCGAGGCAGTCGCACGCGAAGAGTCCGGCGGCAACCCGTCCGTTGAACGGCCTGGCGCGGGATCACGCGGTCGAGCGGGGTACCGAGCTATAGCCGCTGTATCTGAGACTCAGACGGGCTCGTGCGACGAGAAGCGAGACAGGTGAGTTCGTGACCGATCTGCTCAAGCCAGGCGAGGTCGCCCGCAGGCTGCAGGTCTCGCGCACGTGGCTCTATGCCGCCGCCAAGGATGGGCGGATCCCGTCGGTTCGTCTCGGCGGCGCCGATGGGCCGGTCCGGTTCGTGGAGGAGGACATCGAGCAGTGGCTCGAGCGCGCCCGCCAGGCGTGGCGCCCCGGGGAGAGCGGCGCCCAGACGCTACGCAGGGCCCGGCGCGCCGCCTAGCACGTGCTTCAGCCCGGACACGTTGAGTTCGGGGCCTTCCGTTGCCGCCGACGACGCCGTGGTCAGGGATACGATCCGGACGTGGGATTCGCCCACTTTCCGCCACTGGATAATGTCGCCGCTGACCGGCTGCGCGCCGCGACGATCGCATGGTCTGAGCTCCTCGGCGACCTGTCTGCGGTCGGGCTGCGACCGTATCTCGAGCTCGAGCAGGGAGACGCAAACGATGCGCTGCGCCTGTACTGCGAGCTGGACGACGGGCTCCTCGTCGATCTCTCGGTCGACGACGAGGCGTTCCCGGACGCCCCGGCCGCGCGTGACGGCGATTGGGTCGTGTTCGTCGAGGGACACGACGGCGGGTACCGCGCTGAGGTCACGATCCCGGGCGACATTCCGTTCGCGCAGTTGGCGCGCCGTCTGGTCGACTTGACCGACGCCGTTGCGCTCGGCGAGCATCCGTTTCTGCAGGACTGGTGACGCCGGGCTCGCGGGCTTGCGGCCCGATGTATTCGTTGCGCGGAGTTCTCATGCTGCCGCGCCCCAGATCGTGCGCTCGGTCTGGTTCGCGGCCGCGTCGGCGAAGCTCTGCTCGAGGTGGCCGTAGTAGCGCTCGGTGATGGTGATCGAGCTGTGGCCGAGCTGGCGCTGGACGTAGATCAGCGGCTGGCCGGCCAGCAGCCAAGAGGCGGCGGCAGTGTGCCTGAGCGAGTGAAGCGGCATATGGCGCAGGCCCGCGTCCTCCAGCGCCTGCCTGTGCCAGTCGCGGGAGATTGTGCTCCGGTCCATCGGCTCGCCGGGGGTGCTCGAGTGCCAGCGACCCCGATCGCGGCGAGCTACGCGTACCGGCATCACGAACACATGGAGGTGGGTTAGGTCGCAGGCGTAGAGCTCGGACTGCCGGGCGTAGTGATTGCGGAGGATCCGCAGCAATCGAGCGCCGACGGACACGGAGCGGAAGCGGCGGCTCTTGGTGTGGTCGTCGGCGCCCGCGATGCGCTGGCGGGAGACGCGGATCACCCGTCGGTCGAAGTCGATGTCGTCCCAGCGCAGCGCGAGCGCCTCGCTGATCCGCATGCCCGTGGCGATCAGCAGCTCGGCGACGGGCCGGTAGAGGTCCGAGCACGCCGCCAGGTACAGCGGGATCTCGCTTCGGCGCAGCCAGTCGCGTTCGATGTGGCTTCCCGGCAGATGCGCGATGTGCTCGCAGGGGTTGGAGGGGATCTTGTGCAGCGCGACGGCGTCCTTCAGGCACGTGCTCAGGCAGCTGAGCGTGTTGTTGACGGTCTTGGGAGCGAGCTCGCCGGCCTCGACCAGCTCCACCATCTCCGCAGCGAAGTTGCGGACGACCTGGACGTCGATCGTCGATAGCCGCATCGGGCCGAAGTGCGGCTTCAGCCGTCGCTCGCCGCCCGCTCGGTACCCGTCACGGGTGGCCTTGCTGGCGCGGTGGTGTCCCTTCAGCCAGCCGTCGAAGTGCTCGGCGAAGGTCTCGCGGGTGATCCGCAGCTCGCCGCGTTCGGCGCGGACCTGCATGCGCGCGCGGAATTTGGCCGCGGCGCTTGGGCTCGTGAAGCCGCGCTTCTGACGCGGGACCCCGCTTGAGTCGGTATAGAAGGCGCGATACAGGGTGCGGCCGCCGGCCGCCGGATAGGGGTACACGCCGGGGTATTCGCGTCGAGCCATGTGGGTCTCCTTGCTCTGGCGGCGAGTCGGCTTGCCGACTCTTGCCAAAGTCTTGCCACACGGGCTAGGCGTTTCTCTCGAGGTCCCCTTCGGAGCCGCCCCGGAAACGCATGATTTCCGGGGCTTTCCCAGTGCGCCCGAGAGGACTCGAACCTCCACGGACCATAAAGTCCACAAGGCCCTCAACCTTGCGCGTCTACCAATTCCGCCACAGGCGCTTGGGGCGGCCAGTATAGCCCCGGAATGGGGGCTGATCGGGGTTGTGCGTGCGCACGTCGAGCCGAAGCTGCCGACCACGGCCCAGGCCCGGGACGAATCGTTGATCGGTTCTTGAGTCCGTCCGCAAGGCGCGGTAGATTTCCGAACACATGTTCGACGTAGCCGGCCCAGGGGGCCGAACCGACCAAGGAGCGGAAGGATGGACCTGACCAAGCGTCAGCAGGAGATCTTCGACTTCATCAAGCGGTATTCGGCCAAGTACGGCTATCCCCCGACAGTCCGCGACATCGGCAAGGCGGTTGGGCTGGCCTCGTCCTCGACCGTCCATGCGCACCTCGCGAACCTCGAGCGGATCGGGCTGCTGCGCCGGGACCCCTCAAAGCCGCGAGCGATCGAGTTGTTCGACCGTGCAGCGGCCGGGGTGCGGGGATTCGTCCGTCCCGGCCTGCCGCTCGTCGGTCAGGTCGCGGCCGGTCAGCCGGTGCTGGCGGAGGAGAACATCGAGGACTACGTCCAGACGCCGGCCTTTGCCGGCGGCGAGGACGGTGAGTACCTGCTTCGCGTACGCGGTGAGTCGATGAAGAACGTCGGCATCATCGAAGGCGACCTGGTCGTCGTCAGGCCTCAGGAGACCGCGAACGACGGCGAGATCGTCGTTGCGCTCGTCGGCGAGGAGGCGACAGTCAAGCGCTTCTATCAGGAGTCCGACCACGTGCGGCTGCAGCCCGAGAACGAGACGATGGAACCGATTCGCAGTCGCGACGTGCGGGTCCTGGGCAAGGTCGTCGGACTGATGAGGAACATGTCGTGAGGATTTGGGGGTGACAGTGCTCGCGGCAGCCGAATTTGCTCCACCGACGCTGTTCGACTCGGTGGGCGGTGAGCCTACGCTGGAGGAGCTGATCTCCGGCGCTTGGGAGGGGCTCGCCGCCCACTCGGCCGTCGGCTGTCCGGTGTGCGGCTCGACGATGGAGCCCGAGTACGGCGCGCACGCACGCCCAATCGGCGGTCGCTGCCAGGACTGCGGCTCGACGCTGCGCTAGGCGGACGGGCGGACGGGCGCACCGGCGGACCGGCGGACCGGGCCGGGTGGTCATACATTGGGGCCGCTCCGCTCGGTATGGGATCCCGCCCACCGCGCCCACCCCGCCCACCCGTTCGAGGAGGGGGTGGGGCCGCCGCCAGCGTCCATTTCGCAGCTCCTATGTCAAGTGGTGTTCGCTATTTGCGGGCTTTCACCGGGTGCATGGCATCAGTGCTGGGGCGCTGACTCTGACCCGCGGTGCCGGTTCCACGCTCGGTGGTGGGCTGGCTGGTTGGGCGTTGTAGAGGAGGTGGAAGATCTGCCGGGCGATGTGGCGTTTGAGGCAGCGGATCGCTTCGCGTTTGGTCTTGCCGTCTGAGACGCGACGTTGGATGTAGGCGCGGGTCTCGGGGTCCCACGCGACCCGGCCGAGCGCGATGATGTGAATCGCCCGGTTCAGTTGCCGGTCACCGCCGCGGTGCAGGCGGTGACGGGTCGTTTTGCCGGAGCTGGCCGGGATCGGTGCGGTGCCGGCGTGCCGGGCAAAGCACGCTTCGCTGCGGAACCGCTGGGCGCCGGCGGTTCGTCCGATGATCACGGCGGCGGTCACGGTCCCGATGCTGCGCTGCTCAAGCAGTTGCGGGGCGTGCGCCTGGATCAGGGCGGTGAGCTCGGCGAACAGGTCCTTCTGTTCTTTGGTGATCTCGTTGATCCGCCGCAGCTGCGCTTTGGCGACCCGCAGCTGCGGGCTGGCCGGCAGCTGCCCGAGCTGCCGGGCGAGCCGTGCTCGGATGCGGGGGCCTTTCAGCGCCTGAGGGCCGAGCTGCGCCTCGAGCTGCGGCGCGATCCGGACCAGATGCCAGCGCAACCGGTTGATCAGACGGGTGCGCTCGCTCATGAGCTGATCGCGGTAATCGCAGAGGACGCGGATCTCGTGCGCCTGCTCGTCTAGGAACGCGACCGGCAGATTCTCAACCCCCTCGCGGATCGCGGCGAGCGCGACCGCCCGGGCGTCGATCGGGTCAGACTTCCCCGCCGTCCGGGTCGCTTTCCGCGACGCGCCGGTCAGCGATGGGGGGACCCGGATCACCCGCTCACCAGCACCCAGCAGAGCACGCTCAAGCCGGCTCGTGACATGCCGGCAGTCCTCCACCGCCCACACCCGCTCGTTCTCAACGCCCGCGGCGAACCGCAGCGCGGCAAGGACGCCATCATCGCTGGCCTGAACCGTTGTCTCGCCCCGGCTGACGCCGGTCCCCGCATCAAGCGCGACAAGCGTGTGCGTCCGCTTGTGTGCGTCCACCCCGATCACGATCATGTACCCGTCCCTTCGTGAGATATGGCTGACGAAGCGGATCGCCGGCGGACAGCACTCAGTTGGGCTCTGGCAAGCTCCTATCAAGTCACGCCGGCGGTCCTCGGTCGGCGACGGGCGACACAGCGAAAGCCGGTCAGACCCCCAGGGGTCGACAGTGGCAAAGAGAGTCAGCCCGCCGCCGCCCGAGAACCCAAGCTCACCGGCCGGACATCACCGATCCGGACAACAGCCTTCCACTGAGTAGCAAAGGTTCATGCCCGCCTGCGGGCGCCCCGGGGGATGAAAATAGCCCCGGCGCACCGTAAACCGGGGCAACCTTGTTTACGGGGTGCCACGGCTATTTTCTAACCAAGCGCTCGCCTGACACGGCGACGGTGAACGTTATGGACGCGGACGCCCCAGCGTCCATTTCGTAGACCGTTGCCTGCCGGCGGAGTCGAATTGTCACGTTATGGACGTTCGGCCCTCACAAACTCGTGCTTCAGCGGGATGGGGGTGGCTGCGAGAGGGTGTCGCCCGCCGGCCATGGATGGCAAGCGGAATGGGCATGTACGGGGTGGGCACCGCCATAGCGTCCGGCGCCGCCACGGGAACCGCCCGGCGACCACGAACCGCCACCGCGGTCCGGACGGGCCCTCCCGGCCCCACGGACGCTGCTGCGCCGCTGCAGCCCCAATTCAAGGCCGTTCAGCACTATGCTCTCAACTGCAGGCTGAGCAGTCGCGGAGGTGATTCGCCTTCGAGGAAAGTCCGGACATCACAGGGTAAGGGTGGTCGATAACGCCGACCCGGGGAAACCCGCGGGAAAGTGCCACAGAAATGACACCGCCTAAGTCTGGAGCCGCTGCAGCGCTCCAGACCGGTAAGGGTGAAATGGTGCGGTAAGAGCGCACCGGCGTCGCGGTGACGCGGCGGCCAGGTAAACCCCACCCGATGCTAGGCCAAGCAGGACCGTTTGCAGGTGACCCGCCAAGGTCCGGGTAGGCCGCTCAGATGGATGACTGCTCCAGACAGGATCCGGCTTATAGGTCTGCTAACGAGAAGCCCCGCTCCGGCGGGGCTTCTCTATTGCCGGAGGGGTGGGCTGCGGCCCCCGCGGGAGCAGCACGCCCGCAACTTTCGACTCTCCAGCGTGCTCTGATGTACAGTCAGGGACGGGGAGGGCTCATCAGGGATCGATAGAGAACGAGGAAGGTGCTGTCGTGCGTAAGCTGGCCGTTTGCTTGTTGGGAAGCGTCGTTGGACTGATTCTGATCGCGGGTTCCGCCCAGGCGCGGACGGACTACTCGGGGGCGGCGTACAACATCCTCGCGCCCGGGCAGTACGGCGGCGTCCCGACCAATCAGTATTCGACCGACCAGGGTCAGCTGTACGACGCGCTGACGCCGCTGCAGGGCAACATCACCCCGGCTGATCTCAACCGCTACTACCTCTCCGAGAAGTTCGGCGTGACCGGTCCGGTGACCCGTCGGGAGAACACGGGGCGGCCAGGTCTGCAGATCCTGCGCGACGACCACGACATCCCGCACATCTACGGCCGCACCCGCGATGACGTGATGTTCGGCTCGGGATGGGTGGCGGCCGAGGACCGTGGCCTGTTGCTGCTAGAAGGCCTCGGACCAGCCTATCTGGCGACGGTCGACGCGCCCGGCATCACCCCGTTTGACCTGGTCACCTCGGCTCAGTCATTCACTCCGAGCCAGCAGACGATCGCGTTCGTCGCCAGGCAGGAGAACGTGCTGCGCCGCGCCGGCGCGAAGGGCCGTCAAGTGCTCCGCGATCTGCAGGATTGGGCCGACGGCATCAACGCGTATGAGGCATCGCCCCAGCAGTCCGGGCCGAAGGTTCCGCACGTGACGCTCACCGACGCGATCGCGGGCTTTGCGTTCATCGGTTCGATCTTCGGCAACGGCGGCGGCAACGAGGTCGCGAACTCCGACTTTCTCGCTCGACTGCAGCGTAAGTTCGGAAAGACGGGGGGAATGAAGATCTTCCACGACTTGCGTGAGGTCAACGACCCCGAGGCGCCGACGACGATCAGCACGCCGTTCCCATTCGACGGCGTGCCCAAGGGACCGACGCCCGGCGCGGTGGTCATCGACCCCGGCTCTGAAAGCACGGCGCAAACGGCCGCGTCCAGCGCGCAGGTCGCCTCGCACCGCCTGGCCTCGAACTTCCTCGTCGTCGGGCCGCATCATTCGGCCGACGGGCACCCGCTGGCCGTGATGGGCCCGCAGCTCGGCTACTACTACCCCGAGATCGTGATGCAGGGCGACATGCACGGCGGCGGCATCGACGCCCGCGGGATCATCGCCCCGATCTCCCCGTACGTGTTCATCGGTCGCGGCCGTGACTTCGCGTGGAGCCTCACGAGCGCCACCAACCAGAACGAGCAGCAGTTCCTCGAGCAGCTGTGCAGTCCGTCCGGCGGACCGGTGACGCGCGCATCGACCCACTACATGTACAAGGGCCGCTGCCGCGCGATGGTCCACTTCGACGCGGGCAAGATCGGTGCCGGCGGTGGTCAGCCCGCCCACGAGGTCGTGTTCTGGCAGACCGTCCACGGTCCGGTCAGCGGCACGGTGACGGTGCATGGCCGCCCGTACGCGGTCGCGCTGGACCGCTCGACTCGCGGCGACGAGCCCGAGGGAGAGCTGGCGCTCAGCGATCTGGACTCAAATCGCGTGCACAACCCGCAGCAGTTCTTCCAGGCGGTGAACCACTTCGGCACGACGTTCAACTGGCCCTACATCGACGACAAGCAGATCGCCTACTTCTCCTCGGGCAAGCTGCCGATCATGGCTCCGGGCACCGACCCGAGCCTGCCGGCGCTCGGAACCGGGAAGTACGACTGGCGCGGCTGGCTCAGCATGAACCGCCATCCGCACATGATCGCCCCGCGGTCTGACCTGCTGCTCAACTGGAACAACAAGCCGGCACCCGGCTGGGGAGCCGCGTCTGACAACTACAGCTACGGCGCGGTGCACCGGGTGCAGCTGTACACCGGCTTCAAGGCCGGCATGCACGAGGACAGCGACGTCTCGGTCATGAACAAGGCAGCGACCGAAGACCTGCGCACGGTCCTTGTCTGGCCGATCATCCGCAAGGTCCTGAACGGCGGACCGGCGCCGAGCCCGCTCGCCGCGCAGGCAGCGAGGCTGATCGACCAGTGGCGCGCGCAGGGCTCGAGCCGCCTCGACCGCAACAACGACGGAAAGATCGACGCCCCCGGCGCGGCGGTGATGGACACGGCCTTCGACGGTATGGCGATGGCCGTGATGCGCCCCGTGCTGGGGTCGCTAACCACGAATCTCGAGGGGCTGATGGGGATAAGCAACAACGCCAACCCCGGGGGCTCCTCGTTCGGTAGCGGCTGGTACGGGTACATGTCCAAGGACCTGCGGACCGAGTTGGGCATGAAGGTTCGTGGCCCCTTCAGCCGTCGCTACTGCGGCAACGGCAGCCTGAGCGCGTGCCGGAAGTCGCTGTGGGCGGCGATCCAGGCCGCAGCCAACCAGCTCAAGGCGAGCCAGGGACCCAATCCCAACAAGTGGTACTCGAGCGCCACCGCGGAGCGGATCAAGTTCATCCCCGGCCTGATCACGTTCACGATGCGGTGGACCAACCGCTCGACGTTCCAACAGGTGATCGAGTTCACCGGGCACGCCGGGAGCTGACTCTTCCCAACTAAGGCAGCGGACCGCCGGCGAGCGCGATGATCGCGCCGGCGGCCCCTGCCGTCACCAAGGTCACGACGATCCCGCGGCGGGCGATCAGTAGCGCCACCGCCGCCACCGCGAGCACCACAAACTGCCACGCCTCTCGCAGCGAGGCCGCGAGCGGGAGCGCCGACCCGAGGATCGCGCCGATCGCCGCCGGGCCGGCGCCGTCCAGGAAGCTCTGCGCGTGCACGTTCTCGCGGAGCCGCTCGAAGTGTCCGCCGAGGAACAGCACGATCAGGAACGAGGGCGCGAAAGCGATCGCCGCCGCAAGCACGCCGCCGCCGACGCCGTGCGCGGCGTAGCCGACGGCCGCCACGGTCGCAACCACCGGTCCGGGCGTCACCTGTCCCAGCGCGACTGCGCTCAGGAACTGGGAGCTGGTCATCCAGTGATACGTGTGGACCGCGTCGGTGCGCATCAGCGGCACGATCACGAACCCCCCGCCGTACGAGAGCGCCCCGACCTTGATCGCGACCCAGGCGAGCGCCCCGATCCCGCCGGTGCCGGTAGCGGCCGCCAGCGGCCAGGCGAAGAAGCTATGCAGTCGCTGCCTCGCGTCCCGGCTGATCGCGAGCTCGAGCAGGCCGCAGCCGAGCAGCACGAGGACGAGGTAGGGACCGACGGTCGCCCCGGCTGCGATGCCGAGGGCCACATAGCAGAACCACCGGGCTCGCTTCGCGCGCGCGCCACCCGCTCGCCCAATACTTGGCCGCAGCAGGCCGGCGCCCGCTTGCACTGCGACCGCCGCGACTGCGGCGCCGGCCCCGGCACCCGCGCCGCGCACCCACGTAGGCGGCGAGCTCGAGAGGAACAGCGCCGAGAGCGCCAGCACCATCACGACGGCGGGCACGATGAACCCGAGTCCCCCGACCACCGCGCCGGCGGGTCCCGCCAGCCGGCGGGCGCAGAAGATCGCGAGCTGCGTCG
This sequence comes from uncultured Solirubrobacterales bacterium, assembly GCA_963824755.1. GTDB lineage: Bacteria > Actinomycetota > Thermoleophilia > Solirubrobacterales > Solirubrobacteraceae > Palsa-465. The sequence continues at coordinate 17,112 of CAWGQT010000038.1, forward strand.
ACGCCGGCCCCGGCAGCAGGTTGCACGCCGCGATCGCATCCTCGAGCTCGCGAGGCTCGATCCATCGGCGCCGATCGACCACCAGCCGCCGCAGCAATGCGATGTGCGCCGGCGGCCCGCCGAAACCGGTCAACCCGATCCGCGTCCACTCGACCGCAATCGTCCGCAGCGGGACCCGAGTGGTGGTCATGGCCGGTCCGAACGCGCGATGTGCTCGAGCGCATCTCCCGCGAGCCGATGGATCCGCCATTCCTCCAGCAGCGAGGCGCCCGCCCGCGCGTAGAAGTCGAGTGCCGGCGTGTTCCAGTCGAGCGCCGCCCATTCCAGGCGGGGGAATCCGCGCTCGATGGTGATTCGCGCGAGGTGACTGAGGAGGGCCCATCCCGCTCCGCTGCCACGCTGCTGGGGAGAGACGTAGAGATCCTCGAGCCAGATACCGGGCCGGCACTCCCAGGTCGAGAATGTCTGGTAGTAGAGCGCGAAGCCGACACCGACTCCATCCAGCTCGGCGATCAATGCCTGAGCCGCGGGCCGCGGCCCGAACAGCGCGTCCGCGAGCAGCTCGGGCGTGCCGACCACGTGCTCGCGCGCCCGCTCGTACTCCGCGAGCTCAACGACCATCCCGAAGATCAGCTCGACATCGGCCGGCCCGGCTTCGCGGATTCGAATCGAGGCGCTCAGGCCGCGGGTTATATCGTCCTCTCCGATCGGAATGGATCTGCTGCCGAAGACCGTCACGCGGCCCGTGGGCAGGATCGGCGCCGCGGCCCAGAATGCGCTCGAGGTGGCCCGCTTCGGCGGGCTGGCCACCGACGAGCAGCCCTCGCCCTACGAGATCGCGGGCGAGCACCGGGTCTACAAGCTGCGCCACTACTACCCCGACGGGGATCAGCCCGCCGCTGGACCGCCGATGCTGCTGGTTCCGCCGATGATGCTGGCGGCCGAGGTCTACGACGTATCGCCCGCGACGAGCGCGGTCACGATCCTCCACGACCATGGGGTCGACCCCTGGGTCGTGGATTTCGGAGCCCCGGAGAAGGAGGAGGGGGGACTCGAGCGCACACTAGCCGACCACGTACTGGCGGTCTCGGACGCGGTGCAGCATGTCCGCGAGCTGACCGGCAAGGACGTGCACCTGGGCGGTTATTCGCAGGGCGGGATGTTCTGCTATCAGACCGCGGCCTACCGGCGCGGCGAGGGCCTCAGCTCGGTGATCACGTTCGGCAGTCCTGTGGACACCCGCCACGGGATGCCGTTCGGGATCCCGGAGGAGTTCGCCGCCGGCGCCGCGGGCCTTCTCGCCGACCGCGTGTTCCGCGGCTGGTCGTTGCCCGCGTGGGCGAGCAGAACCGGCTTCAGCCTGCTGGATCCAGTCAAATCGCTGCGCAGCCGGGCTGAATTCATCCTGCAGCTCCACGACCGCGACGCGCTGCTGCCTCGCGAGGGACAGCGCCGGTTCCTGGAGGCCGACGGATGGGTCGCCTGGCCGGGCCCAGCGATGGCTGACTTCCTGCGCCAGTTCATCGCCCACAACCGGATGCTCGAGGGCGGGTTCGTGATCGAGGACCGGCTGGTCACGCTCGCCGACATCGCGTGTCCGATCTTGTCGGTGGTCGGATCCGTCGACGAGATCGCGCCGATGGCGGGCGTGCGCGCGATCCGGCTGGCCGCTCCCCGGGCCGACGTCTACGAACTGTGCCTGCGGGCGGGACACTTTGGCCTAGTTGTCGGCTCGAAAGCGAACACCATCACCTGGCCCGCGGTCGCCGCATGGGCGCGCTGGCGGGCGGGCGACGGCGAGCTGCCCGAGGAGGTGGTAGCGATCCCCGACGATGAGTCTGGCGCCGACCTAATCCCGGAGGTTCGGAATCGTGTCGGGTACAGCCTCGAGCTCGCGGGCGGCGTGGCGAGCGGAATCGCGCGCTCCGCGATGGGGACCGCTGCGCGAACCGCTCGGGGCGTTCGCGAGCTGGCGCGCGAGGCGGCCAGCCAGCTGCCAAGGCTGGCGCGGCTCGAGCAGATCCAGCCGCGCACCCGGATCTCACTCGGGCTGATCGTCGAGGAGCGCCGGCGAAAGGAGCCGGAGGACGTGTTCTTCGTATTCGAGGATCGCGCTTACAACGCCAGGGAGATCAACGAGCGGATCGACAACGTGGTTCGCGGCCTGATCTCGATCGGCGTCCGCCAGGGGGAGCACGTGGGCGTGCTGATGGGCACGCGGCCGAGCGCGCTCGCCCTCGCGGTTGCGATCAATCGCGTGGGAGCCGTTTCCGTGCTGCTTCGGCCCGATGGCGACGTCGCCCGCGAGGCCGGACTCGGCCGGGTCGAGCGGATCATCGCCGACCCTGAACGAGCGCCGCTCGCGGCCGATCTGGGGCGGCTGCACACGTTCGTGCTGGGTGGCGGCGGTGGTCCGCGTGAACTGGGGGTTCCGCTCACGACCGACATGGAGCAGATCGACCCGGCGGCCGTCAAGCTCCCCAAGTGGTATCGCCCCAATCCGGGGCGCGCGAGCGACCTAGCGTTCATCGTCTTCACGGGCGAGGGTGTGCATACGCGGATGAGCCGGATCACGAATCGCCGCTGGGCGCTGTCGGCATTCGGGACCGCATCCTCGGCCGCGCTCTCGAGCGGCGACACCGTCTACAGCGTGACGCCGCTCTACCACCCCTCGGGACTGATGATGAGCATCGGCGGCGCGATCGCCGGTGGCGCGAGGCTGGCGATGGCGAGCACGTTCGAGGCGACCACGTTCTGGGAGGAGGTGCGGCGCTACGGAGTGACGGTCGCGTCCTACACCTGGACGTTGCTGCACGATCTCGCCGCGGCGCCGGTGCAGCCAGGCGAGCATCATCATCCGATCCGGCTGTTCATCGGCTCGGGCATGCCGCGCGGGCTGTGGCGACGGGTGCAGCAGCGCTTCAGACCGGCCAGGGTGCTCGAGTTCTACGCCTCGACCGAGGCGGGCGCGATCCTCGTCAACGTGAGCGGATCAAAGCCGGGAGCGATGGGCCGCCCACTGCCGGGCAGCGCGGAGGTCCGGATCGCGGCCTACGAAGTCGACTCCGGGATCGTCCTGGGGAGCGATGGCTTTGCGATCCAGTGCGGTCCGAACGAGGTCGGAATGCTGCTGGCACGCGTTGACTCCGGGGAGCCGCTGAGCAGCACGCCGCTCCGCGGGGTCTTTGCGCGTGAGGATGCTTGGCTCGTGACCGGCGATCTGTTCAAGCGCGACGCGGACGGCGACTACTGGCGCATCGACAGTGCCGCCGACGTGATCCATACCGCCGATGGCCCGGTGTTCACCGGACCGATCCGCGACGCCCTCGGCGATCTTCCGGGGGTCGACCTCGCCGTTGCCTACGGCGTCACTCCCGAGGGGCAGGAGCACAAGATCGCGGTCGCGGCCGTCACGCTGCGCGACGGTCACCAGCTGCATCCCCGGGACATCACGCACGCCCTCGGTGCTGTGCCCGCGCTGGAGCGGCCGGCGATCGTGCACGTCGTCGAGGAGATCCCGGTGACCACCTGGTTCAGGCCGATCACGGCGCCGCTGCGTGCCGCAGGCGTCCCCGAGCCCGGGCCGGGGAAGAAGGTGTGGTACCGGGACCGCTCGGGTGAGACCTATAGGACGCTGACAGAAGCCAGCTACCGACGGCTGGTTGGCCGGGCCAGATCCGCCGCTCGAAGCCATGCCCCGTAGACACGACCTGCCTAGATTCGTAGTCTGGCGCCCGTGCGACAGTTGCAACCCGGCGACGATATAGCGGGCTACCGAATCGAGGCGCTCGCCGGCCGCGGCGGCATGGGGCTCGTGTACCGCGCGCGCCAGCACCGTCCCGACCGCACGGTCGCGATCAAAGTGATCGCGCCGGAACTGGCCGCGGACCCGGACTTTCGCGCTCGCTTCGAGCAGGAGTCCGCGACCGCCGCCGAGATCGAACATCCCAACGTCATCCCCGTCTACGAGGTTGGCGACGAGGACGGGCTCCTGTTTATCTCGATGCGCTTCGTCCAGGGAGTCGACCTCGGTCGGCTGCTTGCGCAGACCGGACCGATGCCGCCCGAGCGTGCGGCCCACCTGATCGACCAGGTCGCGGACGCACTCGACGCCGCCCACGAACGTGGGCTGATCCATCGAGACGTGAAGCCCGGCAACATCCTCGTCGCCGACCGGGATCACGTCTATCTCACGGACTTCGGCCTGACCAAGCGAGCCTCCGACTCTCGCGGCATGACCCGGACCGGGATGTTCGTCGGCACCGTCGACTACATCGCGCCCGAACAGGTCGAGGGCCGGCGTCTGGATGCGCGCGCGGACGTCTACGCACTCGGGTGCGTCGCCTACGAGCTGCTCAGTGGCGCGGTGCCGTTCCCGCGCGATTCCGATCTCGCGAAGATCTTCGCCCACGTAAACGAACCGCCGCCGCCGCTGCGGGGCGTTCCGCAACCGCTCGCGGCGGCGGTCGAGCGGGCGATGGCGAAGCGTCCAGAGGACCGCTTCGCATCCGCCGGAGATTTCGGGCGCGCAGTCGTCGCCGGCGCCGCAGGCCGGATCGCTGCCGGAGGTGAGCGCTCGGTCGCGACGGGTCGGGCAGCGCCGCTGGACGCCCAGGCGTCGACCGAGCTCGCGACGGAGCGGACCGAGCTCGCGACGGAGCGGACCGAGCTCGCAACGGCGGGTCCGACAGAGCGCACTGAGACGGCCGGCCGGACTCCCCGCGCCCAGCAGACCCCCCGTCGCGCGGCTGCCGGCGCCGCGACGACCCGCCCGCAGCGCGGGCCCCGCAGTCGGCTGCTGCCGGGGGCGCTCGCCGCGCTCGTAATCCTGATCGGGGCCGGGGTCGCGATCGCGGTGGCTTCGAGCGGGTCGCGATCTCACACCACCTCGAGCACGCCGCCGACCCATCGCTCGACGCCGACCGGCCACTCGACGCCTACGACGACCACCAGCACGACCAGCACCCCGGCGGCGACGGCGACCAAGCTCTACAGCCCCGAGAACTCCGACGGTGGGCTCGCCGTGTCCATTACCCGGACGGTCAACGGCAATTGCTTCACGACGTCCGAGACGGCGGGGCGTCCGGACGCCTATCGCTGCATGGCAGGCAATGAAATCCTGGATCCCTGTTTCTCGTTCAACGGGAACGAGGCAGTGTGCCCTGTCAACGGCCCCTGGACGAACACCGCGCTGCTGCTCAAGAACGCGACGCTGCCCAACGGCGTCACGCCAAACCAGGACACCGGGACCAAGGGGCCCCCGTGGGCGATCCAGCTAGCGAGTGGCGCCAACTGCCTCGAGTTCAGCGGCGCGACCACGCTTGTCGCCGGCCAGCGGCTCGCGTACGGCTGTCCCGGCGGGATCGGGCTGTACGGCAATGTCCAGCGCTCAGGTCCCACCTGGATGATCTACGTCGGCACCGCGCACAGCGCGACGCTCGCACTGAAGCCGATCGCGGTCGCCTGGTTCTAGAACCGATGGCAGCGAGCCGGCGGGCACAGTAGTCTCGGGCCGTGGCGCAACAGCTGGGGCCAGGCGATCAGTTCGGCGAGTACCGGATCGAGGGCGTGGCAGGACGTGGGGGGATGGGAATCGTCTACCGCGGCCGCCAACGCCGCCCCGATCGGATCGTCGCGATCAAGGTCATCGCCCCAGAGCTTGCCGCCGATCGCGACTTCCGAGCGCGGTTCGAACAGGAATCGGCGGTCGCCGCCCAGATCGAGCACCCGAACGTGATTCCCGTCTACGAGGTCGGCGAAGAGCAGGGGCAGGTCTACATCACGATGCGCTACGTCGAGGGCGTCGATCTCGGCCAGCTGCTCCAGGAGAGTGGGCCGCTGGAGCCCGCCCGCGCGGCGCATCTGATCTCGCAGGTCGCCGGCGCGCTCGACGCTGCGCACGCGCGCGGCCTCGTCCACCGCGACGTCAAGCCGGGAAACATCCTCGTCGCCGCCGGCGACAACGTGTACCTCACCGACTTCGGTTTGACCAAGCGGATCTCCGACACACGCGGGCTGACGAGGACCGGGATGTTCGTGGGGACGGTCGACTACATCGCTCCGGAGGCGATCGAAAGCAGGCCCCTCGATGCACGCGCGGACGTCTACGCGCTCGGCTGTGTGCTCTACGAGCTGCTCTCAGGGACGGTCCCGTTCCCGCGGGACTCGGAGATCTCCAAGCTCTACGCCCACGTCAACGATCCGCCGCCACCGTTGCATGGGGTCCCGCCGGCAGTTGCGGCCGCGGTTGCGCGGGCGATGGCGAAGGATCCCGAGGACCGGTTCGCCTCCGCGGGGGGATTCGCGCGCGCGGTGCTGGCCGCCGCGGGACCCGGGCAGTCCGGGAGGGGCGCCAAGGAGGCGATCCCGACCGCGATTGCACCCACCGTCGCGGCGCCCGGCGCTGGTTCCGCCACCGAGCTGGCGCCGGCCGAGACTGCGCCGCCCCGCGCCCGCCCGCGCGCGCGCGGGAGGGGAGCATCGAACCGGGTGTGGGTGGCGGCCGGCGTGGTCATGCTTGTGCTGATAGTCGGCGGCGGGCTCGCGTTCGCCCTCAGCTCCGGCGGATCAAAGAGTCCACCGAAGATCGTCTCCCATCCGCACGCGCATTCGTCCGGGGGCAACGCGACGGGGAACACGAGCCGCCCGATCCTCGCCCCGGCCACCGTGCCGCCGAACGTCGGCGAGTGCAATCAGCAGCTGCAGTTCGGGGCCGACGGAACCGCCGGCCCGGTCAAGTGCGCCAACGGCGACGTGAACGCGCTCGATTGGCAGTTCATCGCGCACGACGGGCACACCAAGATCCTGTCGCTCGGTCCGTTCGCGACGCCGCAGCAGGCGCTGCAGGCGATGTGCGCCGACCATAGCTCGACGATCCCCCTGGAGGACCAGGCATACCAGCTCGCGCAGACCTACTACGGCTGGCAGTTCGGCGTCGATCCGACCGCTAGCTACCCGAGCTCCTGCCCCTCGGGTTAGCCGGGCGCGCTAAGTCTGCGCCGGTAGCGTCTGGCCCGAGTAGAGCTTGATCACGCGCACCGAACCCGCCGGCGCCGCGTTGATGCACAGCTCGCACAGCACGCACTCGTCGAGGTTGTCCTCGACGATTTCGACGCCATGGTCGGTCCCCTTGAAGATGTCGACCGGGCATACCTCGGCGAGCTTTGCCGCCATGCCCGGATCGCTCGCCACCGGCTCGTCGACCTCGACGTTGATGAATAGCGCCTTGCTCATACGGTTGCTCCCAGCTTTTCCTTGACGAGGTTCGGAATCTCCGAGATCTCCTCGGCGACCACGATCCCGGCCTCCGCCAGCCGCGCGATCTTCTCGGTCGCCGTGTCCTCCTTGCCCTCGACGATCGTGCCCGCGTGCCCGAAGCTCATGCCGGGCATCTCGTCCATGAACCGGCCGGCCATGAACGCCACGATCGGCAGGCGCGAGTTGTTCTCGGTCACCCAGTTGGCCAGGGCTGCCTCCATCCGACCGCCCGGCTCGGTGTAGATCACGATCGCCTCGGTTTGAGGATCGGCCTCGAACAGCGGCATCAGCTCGGCGTAGGTCGAACCGATGATCGCGTCGCCGCCGATCGAAACGGCGGTTGACTGCCCGAGGCCTGCGGCGCTGAGCGTGCTCGACATCTCGGTGGTCATGCCGCCGCTGCGGCTGATGACGCCGACCGAGCCAGGCCTGTAGGACTTGGCGGCGTCCTTCGCGGGGCCGCCGATCCCGCCCATCTTGATTACGTCGGGGACGATGATCCCGAGGCAATTCGGCCCGATGATCCGCGCTCCCTTTTCGGTCGCGACCTCGACCATCTGCGCGACATCGCCGCGGGGGATGCGCTCGGTCACGATCACGACCAGCTTGACTCCGTTCTCGAGCGCCTCGAGCACGGCGTCCTTGGTGAACGCGGGGGGGACCGTAACGACCGACCCATCGATCGGGCTGCCGTGATGCTCGACCGCCTGGGCCACGGTGTCGAACACCGGCACGCCGTGCACATCGCGGCCCTTGCGGCCGGGCGTCACGCCGCCGACGATCTTCGCGCCCTTGCCGTAGTCAAGGCATTCGCGGGTCAGGTTCACGGCCTCGCGGCCGGTGATCCCCTGGACGATGAAGGTGGTGTTCTCGTCGATCAAAATGCTCATGCGGTTGTGACCTCGGTGGTGGGGGCGGTGGGCGGGGTGGTGGGCGGGCCTTGAATCTTCTCCACCGCCCGCTTAGCCGCCTCGTGCAGCGAGACGCTGCGGTCGGCGTACTCGACCCCGTACTTCTCGAGGATCTTGAAGCCCTCTTCTTCCCAGGCCCCCGGGATCCGGAAGATCGCGATCTTCTCCGCCGGGTCGTAGCCGAGCTCGACGCACGCCTTGATCACCCCACGCGCGACGATGTCCACGCGGGTGTTGGAGACGATCGACATCATCACGGCGATCTTGTCGACGCCGGGCTTCTGCAACACCAGCTTGGCCAGCCCGCACGCCTTGCGGACCGAGGGGTTGCCACCGATCTCGCAGTAGTTAGCGGGGTTGCCGCCGTGCGCGCGGACCGCGTCGAACAGTGTCAACGAGCCGCCGCCGGCACCGATCACGAGCCCCAGGTTGCCATCGAACTCGGTCACGTTGCCCGCGACGCCACGATGGTCCTGGGCGTCCACCTGCTCGCCGGCGAGCTCGAATGGCGTGGCTTCGCGCGCCTGGCGCGTCTCCTCGTCCCCGACCCCGAGCTCGTGGAGGATCGGCTTCTGCCGCGGGCGAGCTTCGTTCTCCATGTCCATGTGTGCGTCGAGCGCGACGAACGCTCCGTCCTCGAGCTCGCCGAGTGGGTTGATCTCGGCCAGCGTCATGTCGTACTCGAGGAACAGCCGGGCAAGCCGCGCGACGATCGGCGTCAGGCGGTTCAGCGCCGAGCCGCTGATGCCCAGCGACGAGATCACCTGCTTTGCCTGCCAGTCGGAGAACGGCCTGGTCGTCGAGAAGTGGCCGCGGGCGACGTGATCGGGGTGCTCCTCGGCGACCTGCTCGATGTCGATCCCGCCCATGTCGGAGAACAGCATCACCGGCTGCTTGCGGACCCCGTCCCAGACGACTCCGGCGTAGTACTCGTGCTTGACGGCCGCCTTGGAGTCGACGAGCACGCCACGCGGCATGTGGCCATTGATCTCCAGCTCGAGGACGTCCTCTGCTTTTTGTGCGGCTTCGTCCGGTGTATCGGCGAATTGCACGCCGCCGGCCTTCATCCGGCCGCCGGTCAGCACCTGGGATTTGATCACGACAGGTCCGGCGATTTGCTCTGCGATGCCACGTGCCTGATCGGCCGTTTTCGCAAAGCCGTGCTTGGTGACGGGGATCCCCGCCTTCGCGACGATCGCCCTGGATTCGTATTCGAAGAAGCGCATAGAGGCGCGGGAGGCTAGCGCGCCATCGATAGCGCCGTCAGCGCGGTGGCGGAATCACAACTAAGTCCGTCGACATGATGCTATACCCTTCCGGACAATGTCGATAAACATCACTGAGAAACATGTCTTTACGAGGGGAGCTACATGAGACGAGTCATCAAGGTGGCGGTGCCCGCAGCTTCAGTGGTCGCGGTGGCCGCCGCGGTCGCGGGCTGCGGCGGCTCCTCGGACACGTCATCGAGCGCGTCGAATGCCGCGAATACCGCCAGCGGCGGCGGCGGCCCACAGCTGGCACTCGTCGCGTACTCGACCCCCAAGAAGGCCTTCGAGAAGCTGACCACGGCGTACGCGGCGACTTCACAGGGCGCGGGCGTCACCTTCAGCACGTCGTTCGGCGCGTCGGGCTCGCAGAGCCGCGCGGTCGATTCAGGACAGCCCGCCGACATCGTGAACTTCTCGACCACGCCCGACATGACCCGCCTTGTCAAGGACGGGATCGTCTCGAGCGCCTGGGATGCCAACCCGGAGAAGGGCATCTCATCGGACTCGGTCGTGGTGATGGTCGTCCGCAACGGCAACCCGAAGCACATCACCGGCTGGGATGACCTGATCAAGTCGGGCGTCGACGTGATCACCCCGAATCCCTCGACCTCCGGCAGTGCCCGGTGGAACATCCTCGCGGGATACGGGGCGCAGCTCAAGGAGGGCAAGACCTCCGGCGAGGCGCTTCAGTACGTCAACACGTTGCTGACCAAGAACGTCAGCGTGCAGCCGTCGAGCGCGAGCGCCGCCCTGCAGACGTTTACCAGCGGCAAGGGTGACGTCCTGCTCGACTACGAGAGCGACGCGATCGCCGCCGAGAAGGCCGGCGACGACGTCCAGTACATCATCCCCAACCAGACGATCCTGATCGAGACGCCGATCGCGGTGACCGCGAAGAGCTCGCACGCCAGCCAGGCGCAGGCGTTCGTGAACTGGCTGTGGTCGCCGGCGGGCCAGACGATCTGGGCGCAGCAGGGCTACCGCCCCGTGCTCGCGTCGGTCGCCGCGGCGTTCAAGAGCAAGTTCCCGACGCCGCCGGAGTTGTTCACGATCAGCTATCTCGGCGGCTGGACGAAGGTGAAGAAGGACTTCTTCGATCCGTCCAGCGGGTCGATCACCAAGATCGAGCAAGCGGCAGGAGTTCCAACTGCCTCAAGCTAGCTCACAGGGCGTAGCGCTTCCGCGGGCGGCGGCCCCCAGGCCGCGCGCCCGCGGTCGCCGCATCCCATCCGGGACGTTCGGCCTCGGCGTCTGCATGCTGTATCTCAGCGTGATCGTGCTGATCCCGCTGGCAGCTGTCGCGGTCAAGGCGTTCTCAGGGGGATTCAGCACGTTCTGGGACTCGGTCACGAGCCCGCTCGCGATCAGGGCGCTCGTGATCACGCTGGTCGTGTCGCTGATCGTCGCGGCGATCGGGGCGGTGATGGGCACGATCGTGGCGTGGGTGCTGGTCCGCGACCAGTTCCCCGGCAAGAGGTTCATCAACGCGCTGATCGACCTGCCGTTCGCGCTGCCGACGATCGTCGCGGGACTGACGCTGCTGGCGCTTTACGGTCCGAGTAGCCCGTTCGGCGTTCACCTCGCCTTCACCAGGGCTGCGGTGGTGGTGGCGCTGCTGTTCGTGACGTTGCCGTTCACCGTCCGTTCGGTGCAGCCGGTGCTGATCGAGCTCGACCGCGAGGTCGAGGAGGCGGCGGCGTCGCTCGGCGCGTCGAACGCGACCACGTTCCGCCGGATCGTGCTGCCGGCGCTGCGTCCCGCGATCGTCTCCGGCGCAGCGCTGGCCTTCGCACGGTCAGTTGGCGAGATCGGATCGCTGTTGCTGATCATCGGCAAGGTGCAGATCGCGAGCATCGTGATCTTCGATGACATCGAGAGCGATGCGACGCAGTCGGCCGCCGCGTTATCGGTCGTGCTCCTGCTGCTCTCGCTCGTGATCCTCGTACTGATCCGGCGTCTGGGGAGCCGCGTTGCGCATTAGCCGGAGGACAACCTGGTCGCTGCGCACAGTCGCGCTGCTGTACCTGACACTGCTGTTGCTGCTCCCGCTCGCGGTCGTGTTCGGACGGACCTTCGAGCACGGCTTCAGCGTGGCCTGGGGATGGATGACCACCCCGGCTGCGGTGAGCGCGTTCTGGCTGACCGTGCTGGTGGCCGTGATCGCCGTACCGCTGAACACGCTCTTCGGGGTCGGCGCCGCGCTCGTGCTGGTGCGAGGAAAGACGCGCGGGCGGGCCGTGCTCGACGCGCTGCTCGACCTGCCGTTCCTGGTCTCGCCGGTGATCGTCGGCCTCGCGCTGATCCTCGTGTTCGGCATCGACGGCTGGTTTGGCAAGTTCTTCACCAACCACGGCGTGCGCATCATCTACGCGGTGCCGGGGATCGTGCTGGCGACGATCTTCGTCTCGCTGCCGTTCGTCGTGCGCGAGGTCGCGCCCGTGCTGATCGAGGTCGGCGACGAGCAGGAGCAGGCTGCGGCGACACTCGGAGCTTCCTCGTGGCAGACGTTCTGGCGCGTGACGCTCCCGTCGATCCGCTGGGGTGTGGCCTACGGCGTGGTGCTGACGACAGCGCGGGCGCTCGGCGAGATCGGCGCCGTGCTCGTCGTCTCGTCCAACGTCGCCGGCTCGACGCTGACGCTACCGCTGCTCGTCTACCAGCGGAGCTCGGACATCGGATCGCAGGCGATCACCAGCGCTTACGCCGCCGCGACAGAGCTGGCCGTGATGTCGCTCATCGTGCTACTAGGAATGACTGTTCTTGCACCCGGGAGGCATGAGCCCAAATGAGGATCGACGTCAACGGCATCTCGAAGAAGTTCGGCGACTTCACCGCGCTCGAGAGCGTCACGATCGAGGTTCCGGAAGGGTCGCTGACGGCGTTGCTCGGTCCGAGCGGATCCGGCAAGTCGACGCTGCTGCGGATCATCGCCGGCCTGGAGGTCCCTGACACCGGTTCGGTGCAGATCGATGGCCGGGACGTGACGAACACGCGGGCGCAGGAGCGCGGCATCGGGTTCGTGTTCCAGCACTATGCGGCGTTTGCCCACATGAGCGTGAGCGAGAACGTCGCGTTCGGCCTGCGGATCCGCAAACGCCCGAAGGCCGAGATCAAGGCACGGGTCGATGAGCTGCTCGCGCTGGTCGGCCTCACCGCGTGGGGCAACCAACGACCCGCCCAGCTGTCTGGCGGTCAGCGCCAGCGGATGGCGCTGGCCCGTGCGCTGGCGGTGGAACCCCGCGTGCTGCTGCTGGACGAGCCGTTCGGAGCGCTCGACGCCAACGTCCGCGCCGAGCTGCGGACCTGGCTACGCCGGCTGCACGACGAGCAGGGCGTCACGACCGTGCTCGTCACCCACGATCAGGAGGAGGCGATGGAGGTCTCGGACACGATCGCGGTGATGAACGTGGGGAAGATCGAGCAGGTCGGCTCTCCGCGCGATGTCTACGACCATCCGGCGACCGACTTCGTGATGGGCTTTCTCGGACCGGTCAGCGTGCTGAACGGCAAGATGGTCAGACCGCACGACGTGACGGTCTCGCTCGAGCCGGGTGACGACAGGCTAGAGGCGATGGTTTCGCGCGTCGTTCACCTCGGCTTCGAGGTGCGGATCGAGCTCGAGCTCCCTGACGGCCAAGCAGCGCGAGCGCAGCTCACGCGCGCTCAGACCGAGGAACTCGAGCTGGCACGCGGCGACATCGCTTTCGTGAAGGTGCCCTCGGAGGCGCCGGCGCTCACCGCGTGACCCAGGCCTCTGGGTCCTGCGCCAGCTTGTCGATCGACTTCGGGATCCGGTCGCCGGCGATGTCGGCGAGCGTCACGTGCTCCACCACCTTGCGCAGGTTCGCGCGGACCGCGATCCAGACGCGCGGCAGCGCAGCCGCGGGACCGGGATATTCGGCCTCCTCGGGGGGGCCGCCGCGAACGCTAGCGAGAGGACCCTCCACGGCGCGGATGATGTCCGCGATCGTGATCTGATCGGCTGCCTTTGCCAGCCGGAACCCGCCCTCCGCGCCGCGGTGGCTGCGGACGATCCCCGCGTGACGCAGCTCGCCGAGGATGTTCTCGAGGAAGTTCAGCGGGATGCCCTGCGCGTTCGCGATCCGCTCCGCCTTGACGGGCTTCTCGTCTTGTGCCGAGGCGAGCTCCACCGCCGCCCGGACGGCGTAGTCAGCTTTGGCCGATATACGCAAAGCCGTAGGCCTCCGCCAGTTCGGGGTCCTTGTGCGCCAGCATATCCGCCAGGCTCACCATCACCTTGCACTGCTTCCAGGTTGCGTCGTCCTGCATCTTGCCGTCGATCATGTGCACGCCACGCCCGTCGGGGATCGCCTCGAGCACTTTCTTGGCGAACAGCACCTCGTCGGGATCTGGGCTGAAGACCTTCTTGGCGATCGCGATCTGAGCCGGATGCAGCGACCACGCGCCGACACACCCCAACAGGAACGCGGCGCGGAACTGCGTCTCGCACCCGAGTGTGTCGCGAATGTCGCCGTAGGGCCCGTAGAACGGCAGGATCCCGGCCGAGGTGCACGCATCGACCATGCGCGCGATCGAGTAGTGCCACGGATCCTGCTGCGCGGTCGGCCGCAGCGCGTCAGGATTGTCGGGATCGGGATCCTCGATCACCCGGTACCCCGGATGGCCGCCGCCGACCCGGGTCGTCTTCATCCGGCGCGATGCAGCGAGGTCAGCCGGGCCGAAGCTCATGCCCTGCATCCGCGGGCTGGCGGTGGCGATCCCCTCGAGGTTGACGACGCCGAGACCGGTCTCGAGGATCGCGTGCACCAGAATCGGCTTCTCGAGTCCGGCCTTCGCCTCCAGCTGAGCTAGCAGACGGTCGACGTAGTGGATGTCCCACGGTCCCTCGACCTTCGGAATCATCATCACGTCGAGCTTGTCGCCGATCTCGCTGACGACCGTCGTGATGTCGTCGAGCACCCACGGCGACTCGAGGCTGTTGACCCGCGTCCACAGCTGAGTCTCGCCGAGCTCCATCTCCTTGCCGACGCGGATCAGTCCCTCGCGGGCGGCCTCCTTGCGGTCGACCGGGACGGCGTCCTCGAGGTTGCCGAGCAGGATGTCCACGGTCGGTGCGATATCAGGCACCTTGGCGACCATCTTCTCGTTCGAGAAGTCCAGGAAGTGGATCATCCGCGATGGCTTGAACGGGATCTCCATGAGCGGCGCCGGCGCGCCGATCGCAAGAGGCTTTCCAAAGTCGCGAGGGTTTCGCACGGGCAGATTCTCCTAATCGCTGGGGGCCGAAAGCTAGCGACTTGAGTCGCGAGGCCGGATGCCGAGGGGGTGTCGCCTTCGGCGATCGCCGCCTTCGATGCTGCAAAGCCTTAGGTGATCGCCGCCTTCGACGCTGCAAAAGCCTTAGGTGATCGCCGGCGCCGCCGGCCGCGAAGCCTTACGTGATGGCCGGCGCCGCCGGCCGCGAAGTCTTGGGTGATCGCCGGCGCCGCCGGCCGCGAAGCCTTGGGTGATCGCGGCGCCGCCAGCCCGCAAAAACTCAAAAATTGCGACCGCGGCGGGGATACCTGCACGTTTCTCGGGCTATGCAAGACAAACGTGCGCCGATGTCGGGCGCGGCCAGAGTTTTTGAGTTTTGTGGGGGCCGCCGACAAACGTGCTCCACGGTCGGGCGCGACCAGAGTCTTGAGTTTTGCGGGGGCCATGGCGGCCGCGCGCGGACGGCACAACTCGCCGGCGAACGCGCAACGGTGCGGTTGCGCGCCCGAGAGAACGCGTTTTCGGCATCCTCTGCGTACAACCGACGCAGGAGAAACCCCTAGATGACGCAAGTGGAAACCGGAGTTGAGACCGAGCAAGCCGCCCGGGAGGCGAGCGGTGCACACCCGTACGGCCGCTACCTGGAGGAGTTCGAGGTCGGGGCTGTGTACAAGCACTGGCCCGCGAAGACCGTGACCGAGGCCGACGACCACCTGTTCTGCCTGATCACGATGAACCATCACCCACTGCACATCAACGACGTGTACGCCAAGCAGTCCCAGCAGGGCCGTAACGTCGTCGTAGGGCCCCTTGTGTACTCGCTGGCGCTCGGGATGAGCGTCTCCGACGTCAGCGGCAAGGCGATCGCGAACCTCGCGACGGAGGAGCTCAAGCACCCCGCGCCGGTGTTCCACGGCGACACGCTCTTCTGCGAATCCGAGGTGCTGGAGGTCAAGCCCTCGCAATCCAAGCCCGACCGCGGAACGGTCAGGGTTCACACCCGCGTCCTCAATCAGGACGGGGTCCTGGTCGCGGAGTTCAAACGGCTCGTGCTCGTCCCCAGAAAAGAGCCTGGCCAGCCCCTTTCGGGCGCCGAAACGAACGTCGAGTAGTTCTGCGAACCAATCTTCAGTAGTGCCTTACGAGGCGAAATATGCCCCTTCGGGGGTAGGCTCCCTTAGAGCTACTCAAGGGCTCCCCCAGAGCTACCCAAAGCATCAAGGAGTACTTACCGACCATGGCCCATACCGCACCGAAGAGTGAAGCGACGACAAATCACGCGCGCCTCCTGGCGTGGGTAGAGGAGGTCGCCGCACTGACCCAGCCCGATGAGATCCACTGGTGCGACGGATCCGCGGAGGAGTACGACCGACTGGCTCAGGGCCTTGTCGATGCCGGCACCTTCGAGCGTCTGTCGGACGCCAAGCGGCCCAACTCCTACCTGGCGCTGTCGGATCCCGAGGACGTGGCGCGCGTCGAGGACCGCACCTTCATCTGCTCGAAGCTCGAAGCCGACGCGGGTCCGACGAACAACTGGCGCGAGCCGCTCGAGATGCGTCGCGCGCTGACCGAGCTGTTCGAAGGCTCGATGCGCGGCCGCACGATGTACGTGGTGCCTTTCAGCATGGGGCCGCTGGGGTCGAACATCTCCTACATCGGCGTGCAGCTGACCGACTCGGCGTACGTGGCGTGTTCGATGCGCATCATGACCCGCATGGGGCAGGCGGCGCTCGATGTGCTCGGCGCGGACGGCGACTTCGTGCCGTGCCTGCACTCGGTCGGGATGCCGCTGACCGGGGTGGGTGGGGTTCCAATTCAGGACGTCCCTTGGCCGTGTAACTCCGATAACAAGTACATCGTCCATTTCCCGGAGACCCGCGAGATCTGGTCCTACGGATCCGGCTACGGCGGCAACGCGCTGCTGGGGAAGAAGTGCTTCGCGCTGCGGATCGCATCGGTGATGGCGCGCGACGAGGGCTGGCTCGCCGAGCACATGCTGATCCTCAAGCTCACCTCCCCTGAGGGCGAGGTCAAGTACGTGACCGGCGCGTTCCCGAGCGCCTGCGGGAAGACCAACCTCGCGATGCTGATCCCGACGCTGCCGGACTGGAAGGTCGAGACAATCGGGGACGACATCGCCTGGATGAAGTTCGGCGCCGACGGCAAGCTCTATGCCGTCAACCCCGAGGCCGGCTTCTTCGGCGTGGCCCCGGGCACGGGCGCGATCACCAACCCCAACGCGATCGACACGATCGGTCGCAACTCGATCTTCACCAACTGCGCGAAGACCGACGATGGCGATGTCTGGTGGGAGGGCCTGACGGCGGAGCCGCCGGCGCACGCGATCGACTGGCGCCATAACGACTGGACCCCGGACTCAGAAAAGCCCGCCGCGCATCCCAACGCGCGCTTCACGACTCCGGCCTCGCAGTGCCCATCGATTGCCCCCGAGTGGGAGGATCCGAAGGGCGTCCCAATCGACGCGATGCTGTTCGGCGGCCGTCGCTCCACGGTCGTGCCGCTTGTGCTCGAGGCCCGCGACTGGGAGCACGGCGTGTTCCTGGGCTCGACCATGTCCTCCGAGACGACGGCAGCGGCGGCCGGCAAGGTCGGCAAGCTGCGCTGGGACCCGATGGCGATGCTGCCCTTCTGCGGCTACCACATGGCCGACTACTTCCGCCATTGGCTCAAGCTCGGGAAGACCGAGGGTGCGCAGCTGCCGCGGATCTTCTACGTCAACTGGTTCCGCAAGAACGCGGACGGGAAGTTCCTGTGGCCCGGCTACGGCGAGAACTCTCGTGTGCTTGCCTGGATCTTCCGCCGCTGCCAGGGCAAGGCGGATGCGGTCGAGACCGCGATCGGGCTGGCCCCTGTCGTCGGCGAGGGTGGCATCGAGATCGAAGGCCTCGACGTCACCGAGGAGACGATGACCAAGCTGCTCGAGGTGGACGTCGAGGGCTGGCGCCAGCAGCTTCCGCAGATGCATGAGCACTTCGCGGAGTTCGGCGAGAAGCTGCCGACGGAGCTGCACGCGCTACTCGACTCGCTGGACGAGCGGCTGCACGCTTAGCGGCTTCTCCCCACGGAACCGCGCTCTTAGAAGACTCTCGTCTGGGCCACGTACCCTAAGTGCGTGGCCCTTCCGTTTATCCCGTCCGACGCCGGGCTGCTCGCGCTGCAGGCCGGCGTCGTCGCGGCCCCGCGGCCGGTTGCCGGGCTGCCGATCCTAGACCGGCTGCACAGCAGGGCCTGGGCGCTGGTGCCGATCGCCTCGATCGTGATCGTGGTGTTCGCGATCCGGTACGTCTCCGACACCGCTACCGGCCTCACGTACCTGGCGCTGGTGGCCGTGCCGCTGCTCGCGGCAATCGCCCTCGGCTGGGCGGCCAGGGGAGCGAGGCCAATCGCGGCGCTTGCCGTGGTCCCTCTGTTCGCGCTCGCCTGGGCCGACAGCGCGGGACTCCCCGGCCAGGCTTCGGGGGCGATCCTCTCGGCGCTCAGCTGCGTAACGCTGGGCGTGCTGCTCCGGGCCGTGACGCCGGCGAACTGGCTGAAGGTGGGAATCGTGCTGATGGCGGCGGCAGACAGTTGGCTGGTGATCTCCGACCTGCTCCAAGCGCCGAACGCGACGCTCGTCCTCGCGCACCCGGCCGCCGGCCTACCGAAGCTCCAGAGCGAGATCTTCGGGACGGTTTCGATGGGCTACGGCGACTTGTTCGTCGCGGGTCTGCTGGGAGCGGTGCTGGCGAGCAATCTGCAGCGCCAGAGGGCCGGGGCGCTGCTGGTGTTCGGGATCGCGGCCCTGTTCGACCTGCTGTTCCTGACGGTCAGCGAGCTGCCGGCGACGGTGCCCGTCGCGCTGGCGCTGATCACGCTGGAGATCTACGACCGGGTGGGACGCCGGCTAGTACGTGACCGACTTCTTCTTGGTCAGCGTCACGTGTCCGCTCCAGTCGAATGACTGAGTGCAGGTGGCGCCGTCGCCCGATCCGCAGTCGGGATTCGGCGTGAGCGCCAGCTGGAGCTTGTTCGAGACGTTGAAGATGACCTTGCCCGCTCGTTGGTCGGAGCGCGTGAGGTTCACGAACGCCGTCAGCGGATCGATGTCCTCGTTGTCGCTCGTCCCGATGTGGGAGAAGCTCTCGACCCAGTCGTGCCAGAAATTGGTCGTGTCGCACGCCTGCGAGCCGCTCGAGCCGCCGGTGGTCGTGTAGTCCTCGCCAATGGTCCCGCCGCCCGGCACGACCCTCATGGCGACCTTCCCGCTGGGCTGGACCTTGCCGTCGATCGCGCCGTTGGGTGCGATCTTCAGCCCGCCATGCTTCGTGCAGACATCGCCGCCCCCGTTGTCGGAGGAGATGCTCCAGTCGCCCGATCCCTTCGAATTCCCGTTGCCCGCGAACCCGGCGACCTGGGCGCCCGCCTTGTGGTTGATGTCGAGCATGTAGGTCACGTCCCAGTTGAAGTGAGCCTCTATGTCGCCGTGTGACGGGCCGTCGCGTTGCGTGACCTTGTAGGACCCCGAACCCTCGTACTCGGCCTTGTAGATCGTGAATGAAAGATGCGGGCGAGCAAGCGCGGGCGCCGTTAGCCCGGCCATCGCCACCACGAGAGACGCCACTGCGAGCCTGCAGAGCTTCACCGATCCCCACCCCTGGGTCGTCGTTGACGATTCCAAGCGTAACGCGTCGTGCGGATCAGCACCAGCGGATCTAGTGCTGTCCGTCGCCGCCCGTCGATGCGGGCGGCCGCGACTCCTCGGCGAGCGAGGTGATCGCCAGCGTGCCGCGGGAGGCATCGACGAGCACGTCGCTTGCCTCCTCGGCTGAGCGTGCGTACAGCTCGACCAGCAGGTGCACCACGATCCGGTCCTCATCGTGCTTGTGGAAGCGCACGTGCGTGAAGAACTCGCGCGTCCCATGGTCGCCGAACGCGGCGTATGAGAGCGCGTCGCCGGCCTCGGGGCCCGAGCAGGTCTCGACGTCGTCGGCGTCCACGGTCACCGTGCACGAGGCGACCCATGGCGTTCCGGCGATCATCCGCTCCCAGCGGTCCTCGATCGGCTCCACGCGACCGTTGTGAAAACCGAGATGGGGCTGGTCGTGCATGCACTCGAGGCACTGGACGACCGCCTCCTGCATCTCGTCGACTACTTCCCCGCGCTCACCGGTCTCCGGATCGATGCGGTGAATCCCTTCGTAATGGACCTGGACCTCCAGGTTCTGTGACCAGCAGCGGTAGCAGCGCAACCAGCTGCGTACCTCGGTGGAGCCCTCCATCGTTCTGATTCTACGATCCTCTGATGTTTAAGCGGCAGCGCCCCGTCGGGGTCGTGCTGGCTGGCGGACTGGGCCGGAGGATCGGCGGATCGAAGGCGACCGTTGAACTGCGCGGAGCGCCGCTGATCTCCTACCCGCTGGCCGCGATGACATCCGTCCTGGATGACGTTGCGATCATCGCCAAGCCGGACACGGAGCTGCCGAGCCTGCCCGGCGTGGCGGTCTGGATCGAGCCTCCCGGCCGTAGGCATCCGCTGATCGGCATCGTTCATGCGCTGGGTCTGGCCGGAGGCCGGCCGGTGCTCGTCTGCGCCTCGGATCTGCCGTTCGTGACGCCGCGGCTGATCGAGCGGCTGGCAGGTGCCGATCCGAAAGGCGGCCCCGCGGTGGTTGCGGCGAGCGGCGAGGAGATCCAGCCCTTGCTCGCCTGCTATCAGCCCCGCGCGACCGAGCTGCTGCGCAAGGCGATCGCCCACGAGGACATTCCGGTGCGCGACGCGGTGTCGGCGCTCGGTCCGCGGCTGCTCCAGGTCGAGGACCCCGAGGCGCTGTTCAACGTCAACGGTCCCGACGACCTGCTGCTGGCCGCCGCGATCCTCGACCGGGGGCGATTTGGCGGCCCCAAGAAGCAGGTGTAGGCTTCTTCACACCTAGGGGCACTGGGCGCAGCTTCGATTGGGCCGTAGCGTGATGCCCGCAGACCACCAGTACCGGGAGGAGACCGAAATGCGTCGTTTCTATTCCACCGTCGTAACCGCGATCGGGGTGCTCGCGCTGATCCCCGCCGGGGCCGTCGCCTCCACGACGTGGTTCGGGTCGAGCCTCGACCACACGCCGGCCAATGCAGGCAGCAGCTGCGACCAGCAGAACAGCAACAGCATGCCGCTCTGCACGCACGTCGGGTCGTTCTATCCCGGCTTCTCGGGCCGTGCGCAGGCTCCTGTCAACGGCACGGTCGTGAAGATCAAGGTCCGCCCCGAGGGCGCGATGACGCTGCGGTTCAAGCTGGTCAGGGTGCGCCACCTTTCCTCTGACGAGCAGAGCGGCCAGGCCAAGGTGATCTCCGTCGGCCCGAAGATCTCGGTCCCCGGTCCGACCACCGGCCAGGAGAACAACGGCATCTTCCCGATTCAGTCCTTCAGGGTGAACATCAAGGTCCAGAAGGGCGAGGAGCTCGCGATCGACACCAGCAACAACCAAGCCGAGTACTGCTCCGATGGCACCCCTGGCCAGCTGGTGTTCTTCAACCCCGTGCTCTCGATCGGCCAGGGCTTCCGCACCTCCAGCGGCTTTGATGGATGCCTGCTGCTGGTGCAGGCCGTCGTGAAGCACTGACTGCCATGCGAGCGCTGATAGCGATCCTCGTCGCGCTGCTGTTCACAACAGTCGCGCCGGCGGCGGCCGATGCCGCGGTGAGCACCGTCACGTTTGACGATCTCCCCGCCACAACCAACGGGCAGCCGACGGCGGTCACCGACCAATATGCCGATCTCGGCGGGCCCGGTCAGGGAGTCGTGTTCGGCCCGCTGCCCGGTAGCGGCCAGTCAAGCGTGGCGCCGGTGATCGCAAGCGCCCCGGGTCAGGCTCATTCGGGCACGCAGGTTGCGAACATTGGCTGCCCGGGGTGCCGGATCATCCAGGCGGCGTCTCCGAACTCGAACGGCACGTATCCGGACGCGACCGGCTCGTTCCAGGTGCCGCGGTCGACCGTCTCAGTCGACGTTGGGCTGCTCGGCACCGCCGCCGCAACCTGTGCGCCTGGCAGCACGGCGCAAACGTGCGCCGAGGTCGAGCTGCTCGCATTCGATGCAAACGGCAACCAGGTGGCGGCCGATGGTCCCGTGACCGTCACGCAGGGCGCGGGCATCAACACGCTGCTGTCCGTTTCGAGCGCCACGGCATCGATCTCCGGATTTGAGATCGTCACCCCGCGCCAGGAGACCGATGGCGCCAAGGATGTGGCGATCGACGATCTGACGTTCGACACGCCCTCCGCGCCCCCGCCGCCGTTCTCGGTGCGCATTGGCGGCTCGACCAACATCGGACTCGGAGCATGCACCGCCACGGTCCCCGTGATCGTCACCCGGGCCGCCGGCTTCCCAGGTCCCGTATCCCTGTCGGTGACTGGGCTCCCCGGGGCGGTCACCGCGACTTTCACCCCCAATCCCGCGACCTTCCCCGGCGGCACGCTGCAGCAAACGGTCGACCTGAATCTAACTGTCCCGAGGACCGGGCAGACCTTCTTCCGGCGCACGGTCACCGTTCACGCAAACGCGACGGGGCAGCAGGAGCAGACGACGACCTTCAGCGTTGGCGGCGGTTGCCCGCTGCTGTTCGACCCCGAGGTGATCTCGATGCAGATCACCCAGGGCACCCAGCTGCCGGAGCTGCCGCAGCGGATCGCGAGCGACCCGGCGGCGCCGATCCCGTACGCCAGCATCGGCGGACTCGCCAAGCCCGGCAGTCTCGAGGAGCTCGCGGACCTGGCGTTCGAGAAGCCGACGTTCGTCCGCGTGTACGCCGACCTGAAGTACGGGCCGGCCTCGGGCCTGGTCGTGCCTGCCGAGCTCAGAGGCTTCAGGTATGACAGCTCCGGGCATCTACACGAGCTGCCCGGCAGCCCGATCATGCCGGTGGCCACTCCGGGTCCTCTGTTCACAGGCCTCGCCGGCAGCGGGCTGAGCTTCCAGGACAGCTACGCCGGCACGTACGAGTTCGCGCTACCAAACTCGTGGGAGCAGGGGCGGATCGAGCTGGAGGCGGCGTTGCTGCCCTCGCAGGCCGGCCAGTCGCGGCCCGTGGCGATAGCGGCGAATGCGACGGCCGACACGGTGGACGCGACGGCGGCCAACTTGCCCGGACAGCCCGTCTACGCCCCCTGCACGACTTCTGACTGCATCACCGACAACCACTTCATGATCAGCCAGATCCCGTTCCGTTACACGTTCGGCGTGACGATCCGGCCGCTGGCGATGATCCAGACCCATCCCTACGACGCCACGCTGCCGGATCCCGACAGCACGTTTAGCTGGGCACGGATCGTGACGCCGGTGCCGCTGACGATTGAGCCGTACGCGACCACGATCGATATCGGCGACCAGATCGGCAAGAACAACGACAACCTCCAGGTCACCAGCGAGCTCCTCGACCGCGTCCGGAGCTACGTCTGCAGCAACGGTGAGCCGTCGCATGGCTGGGACGTCGGCATCGAGCACAACGGGATTCGCAGCGCCAAGGCCTCGGGCAACTGCTGGCAGGACCTGGGCACGAGCACGCACGATTTCGCGTTCGTCAACGCGCCGCAGCCGCTGTCGAGCGTCGCGCACGAGCTGTTCCATCTGTTCGGCCGAAAGCACGCTTCGCCGGCGTGCGGCGGCCAGGCCAGCGGCGGTTCCGAGCCATGGCCACCGGATCAGAGGGGGAACCTTCAGAGCGTCGGGCTGGCTCCGGCGCCGGCCGGCTTCTCGCTCGGCCCGTACAAGGTCCTTCCCGGCGACTCGCCGACCGACCCGTGGTTCGACTTCATGTCCTACTGCGGCTTCGTGTCGGCCGGCGATCCGCTCGGCCCGTCTCAGAACGAATGGGTCTCGGTGCACAACTGGAACGCGATCATGGCGAGCTTCAGCTACGGGCCGGCGGGTGACCGGGCGAGTGCCGCGCGTGCCGCTCGACCCATCCGCGCTGCGGCCGCGATTCCATCGCTGCACGTGAGCGCATCGGTCGACGGCACCGGGCACGTGACGATCGCTGGCGTCGACCCTTTGTCGACGCCGCCGTGGCACCCGCCCGTGAATGCCTTCCCTTACAAGCTGGTCGCCAAGGACGCCGCTGGTCGCGTGCTGACCACCGTTCAGATGGTCGGCAGCGCGTCCCACGTCGATGGCAGGCCGGCTGGCTTCGTCATTGGCCTCGACGGGGTCGTACCGGCGGCCAGGGTCGCGTCGGTTGCGATCGTCAACGACGGCGCGACGCTCGCGTCGCGGTCGAAGAACCACTCACCGAGCGCCGAGATCACCGGCTCCCCGAAGTTCGGCACCAAGATGGCGACCATCAGCTGGAGCGCCGGCGACCCGGATCACGATCCTCTCGTCGTCCAGGTCGACTATTCGAGTAACGGCGGCCGCACCTGGCGGCCGGTGTGGCTTGGTCCGAACGTCGGGCAGACGGCCTTGCCTAACAGCTACCTCTCGCGCGCTGACCATGCCCGGCTCAGGATCACGGTCAGCGACGGATTCACGACGACGACCGCTAACTCGAAGCAGTTCAGGTCGCCGGGAGCCCCGCCGTTCGTCCGGATTGTGAGCCCGTCACCCGGGCTGCAGCAGTCCAACGACGCTCCGCTTCTCCTGAGCGGGCAGGCCTTCGACGACCAGCTGCACAAGCTGAGCGGCGGCGCCCTGCGATGGATGCTCGGGCGTCGATTGCTTGGAACCGGTCAACAGATCACGGTCGCGGGCCTGCCCGCTGGGCGGCAGCGAATCGAGCTGCTCGCGCGTGACCGGTTCGGCCGGGTCGCTCGTGCCTCGGTCGACGTCCTCATGCGCGGCGCCAAGCCGCTGTTCCTGAAGCTTGCAGCGCCCAGGCACGTCAGCGGGCGCGCCCGGTCGATCAGCTTGACCGTGGCCAGCTCGATCGACGCAACGCTCGACGTGAAGGTCGGTCGCCTCCCAACGCAGCACTTCGCCGTCGGCCGGACGGCGCGGCGCTTGTCGATCCGGATCAAGCCTGGTCATACCCCTCTCACGCTGATGCTGACGCTGCGATCCGGCAACGTGTCGCGTGCCGGCCTGGTCTCGATCAGCCGAACGTGAAGTCGTATGCGCTGACGCCGTAGGGGATCTGGACCGTCAGCGCACGCTGGTCGTCACCGGGCAGCGAGACGAGCGTGTACAGGTGCTGGCCGGACACGGTCACGGTCGAGTACGGACGGCCGTCGAGGAGCACGTGCACGCGACGGGGCGTGTTGCCCGCCGAGGTCATCACCAGGTAGACATGCGCGGCCTGGAACCCGGCTTCGATCGTGCCGCCGGCCGCGGTCGACGGCGTCGCGAACTGGGAGTTCACGCTCCACCATCCCCGGAGCGCGAACTCGTTGAGCTGCGGCTGCGACACGCCGGCGTAGTCGTGCGAGCCTCGCAGCAGCTGCTGCGCGAAGCCCTGCTGGCGGTCGGTGTCGAGATAGGTCTCGGGGGTGCCGAGGTTCGCCGAGGGGATGATCGCGGTCGCGGTCATCGGTGGCGGCAGACGGTGCGCGCCCGCCGCATACAAGAGCTCTCTCACCGCCTGCTCACTCTGCTTGTAGTCGCCCTCTCCGAACTGTGTGTGCCTGACCTGCCCGTTGGCATCGATCAGGTATTCGGCCGGCCAGTACTGGTTCTGGTACGCGTTCCAGGTGCCGTAGTTGTTGTCCTGGACGACCGGGTAGCGAATCCCGTCAGACGAGATTGCCTGCGCCACATTCGAAGGCTCCTGCTCGAAGGTGAACTCCGGCGTCTCGACGCCCACGATCTCCAGGCCGTAACGGTGGTAGGTGGCGTAGAGACCCTTCAGGAACGGCAGCGTGCGCAAGCAGTTGATGCAGGTATACGTCCAGAAATCGACCAGGACAACGTGTCCGTGCAGGCCCGCTAGCGTCAGCGGACGGCCGCCGGGGGTGTTGAACCACTCCTCGGTGCCGGTGAATTCGGGGGCGGGACCGAGCTCCGGAAGCGAGACGCGATCGGCCGCGGGCACGGCAGAAGCCGCTCGAGCCGCCGCGCTCTGGCGCACCGCGAACCGCGACGGCGGTCGCAGCGAGGCGAGCCGCTTCTGCACGGCGCTGGAGTTCTCCAGCGACCGGGTTGGATCGACCAGGAAGGCAGGGAGGTGGTCCTTGGCGAGCGCCTCCTCGAAGCGAACGTCGACGTTTCCGATCATCGCCACGGCCGTCAAGATCAGGATCGCGCCCAGCACCCGCTCGACGATGTACCCGCGCGCGGACCGCCGGATGCGCTCGACGACGACGCGCCCGCCGAGCGCATACAGCAGCAAGACGACCCCCAACCCAAAGCTGTAGGCGATCGCCACCGCCACGATGCGGACCGAGGCGCCGCTCGAGGCGCTGACGGACGTCACCGCCGCGAGGATCGGACCGGCGCACGGTGCGCACACGAACCCAAGCGCCGCTCCGACGCCGATTCCCGACCAGAAGCCGTCGCCTCGGGTGCGCGGGCCAAACCGAGCAAGCCGTGAGAGCGGCGCCTGGATCCGGGCGGCGAGCTCGGGGATCAGCAGCACCACCCCGAACGCGAGCAGCACGATGATGGAGATCGTTCGCGCCGCGCTGCTGGCCAGTCCGATGCCCTTGACCAGTTGCGCCAGCGCGACGATCGCGATCGTGAACGTGGTCGTCAGGCCGATCACGATCCCGAACGGCCGCCGGCGCCCTCCGGCGGCGCTCGCCGACAGCAGCGCCGGCAGCACCGGTAGCACACACGGCGTGATCGCGGTGCCCGCACCAGCGATCACGGCGAACAGCATCAGCAGAGGCATTTCCCCTGCCGATGGTGGCTAGAAAAGATTGCGAAGCGATTAACCGCCGATTGCGGACATGGTCCGCACGGGCTGTATGAAGCCGGGCTCGCCGACATGGTGCTTGAGCTCCTTGCGCCATACGGCGTTGCGGATGATCCCCTCGAGCTCGCGATCGTCGGCGCCGGCGCGCATCGGCCCTCGCAGGTCTGTCTCGTTCAGCGAGAACAGGCACGTCCGCAGACGGCCGTCGGCGGTCACGCGGATCCGGTTGCAGTCGGCGCAGAACGGCTCGGAGACGGGGTTGATGAAGCCGAGCTGTCCGTGGCCGTCGGCGAACCGGTAGACGCGCGCCGTAGCGTGTGGTTCGCGCGGAACCGGCTCGAGCGGGTAGATCTCGGTCACGAGCTGGCGGATCTCGCGCCCGGTCAACACCTGGTCAGCCGACCACGCGTGGTCGCCATCGAGCGGCATGAACTCGATGAACCGCACCTCGTACGCGGTGCTGCGGGCGAATTCCGCAAACGGGATCACCTCGTCCTCGGTGAACCCTCTGATCGCAACGGCGTTCAGCTTGATCGGGTGCGCCTCGGGGAACGACGCCAGCGCCTCGAGCCCGCGCAGCACCTGGGGGAGTGCATCGCGCCGCGTCAGCTCGTAGAAGCGGTCGCGTTGCAGCGAGTCGACCGACACGTTGAAGCGGTTGACCCCCGCTTGGACGAGCGCCGAAGCATCGCGTTCCAGCAGGAACCCGTTGGTCGTGACGCTCAGGTCGTGCACGCCGGGAATCGAAGACAGCATCCCCACCAGCGACGGGAAGCCGCGGCGCACAAGCGGCTCGCCGCCGGTAAGCCGCACGTCATGAACGCCCATCTCGGACAGCAAGCGCACGATGCGCACGATCTCCTCGAACCGGAGGATCTCGTCGCGATCCAGCCACGGAAGACCCTCCGCCGGCATGCAGTACTGGCAGCGGAAGTTGCAGCGGTCCGTCACCGAGACCCGCAGATCCCCGATCAAGCGGCCGTGTCCGTCGCGCAGAGATTCGAGCGGCATTAGGCAAAGGCTACCCTTCCGCCGATGCGGGCCGTCATCGTGGGCGTGGGCATCGCGACTGCCGCACTGGCCGGCGGCTGCGGGACCAGCGCGCGCGACCAAGTTCGAGCCAAGGTCGAGCAGTTCGGCGCGTCGGTCGCGAACAAGGACTACAAGACGCTCTGCACGCAGGTGCTGGCGCCGTCGCTGGTCAGGCGTATCTCTGCGACCGGACTGACCTGCGAGCAGGCCATGCAAGTGGGCCTCTCCGGCCTTCGCAACCCGACGCTGAGCATCGCGAAGATCACGATCCACGGTGCGACGGCCTCGGCGGTCACGCTGACCGGGGCCAAGGGCCAGGTGGCCTCGCTGAGCGCGATCGAGCTCGTGCAGACGAAGGGCGGGTGGCGCGTGTCGTCGCTCGGTTCGCCGGTCGGGCGGTAGAGGCTTCAGGGGCCCAGCAGCCCGAACACGACCACGTCGAGGCGCCCCTGCGTGCTGCGCATATATGAGCGCAACACGGCCTCACGTGAGAATCCGGTCCTCACGGCGACCGCCTGCGACGCCGGATTCCCGGTCGCGGCGAGCAGCTCGATCCGTTCGAGTCCCAGCTCCCTGAAGCCCCACGCGCAGATCAGTTGCACCGCTCGCGTCGCGTGTCCGTGGCCCCGCGCCGGCGCGGCGAGCCAGTAGCCAACCTCCGCGCGCGCGTGCTCCCACGCGAACCGCAGCAGCGAGGCCGCCCCGAGCAGGTGCTCCAGATCGGACGCGGAGACGATTGCAAACGAGGCCGAGAGCCCCACCTGGAGATCGTCAAAGCGCCGCATCAGGAACGCGCGCGCGTCAGCCTCGCCGTACGGCCTCGGGACGCGTGTCCAGCGCGCGATCTCGGGGTCCTGGCAGGCGGCCACGAGCGAGCCGATGTCGGAGTCGCGCCACGGCCGCAGGGCCGTCGTCCCATCCACGAGCGGCTCCCCGGAGAGGACGATCTTGCGCCCGGTCACGGACGGCGGACGATCACGAGCACCGTCGTCAGGGCAAACGCGATCTGCCCGAACGCCAGCGCCGTGCCCAGGTTCTTCGCCCCAAACAAGCCTGCGAGCAGGCTCGCCAGCACGAACGCGCCGAACATGTAGGCGAGGTCGATTCGCACGGCGTTCATTCTGCCGCGCGAGCTTCGAGCGCGCGCTGCAGCGAGGGCACATCCAGCCCCGGGTCGAGGTCAGCCAGGTAGCGCTCCGCGGCCCGTCGGCCACCCAGCGCCCTTAGTCCGCGCTCGCCGTGCTCGGCCATGAAATCCGCCAGCGCATGCATCCGGCGGGCGCGCAGACGTCGCGCCTCCAGATCGAGCGAAGCCAGATGTGCGTCGATCGCATCGACCAGCTCGGCGATGCCCGAACCGGGCGCCACCGACGACACGGCAAGCACCGGGACGCCGGCTGCGCCCAGTGACCGCAGTGCCGCCCGCAGGTCCGAAAGCGCGCGCGTCGCGACGCGCCCGAGGTCGGCCTTCGTCACCACCAGCACGTCCGGGACCTCCATGATCCCCGCTTTGAGGAACTGCAGGACGTCGCCCGACCCTGGCTGCACGACGACCGCGACGGTGTCGGCAACGTCCGCCACCTCGGTCTCCGACTGGCCCACGCCGACGGTCTCGATCACAACCACGTCGAACGCCGCCGCCAGCGCGCTCGCCGCCGCTCGCGTCGCCGCCGCAAGCCCACCCAAACGCTCTCCCGCAGCCGTCGAGCGGATGAACACGCCCCTGTCGGACGGATCAAACTCGATCCGTGCGCGGTCCCCCAGCAGCGCGCCCCCCGAGCGGCGCGAGGTGGGATCGACCGCCAGCACCGCGACCGTCCGCCCGCGCGAGCGCCATTCGGCGATCAGGCGCGAGAGCAATGACGACTTTCCAACCCCCGGGGGCCCAGTGATACCGACGATATGCGCCGACTGCTCGGTGCCCAGCGCCGCCAGCAGCGCGTCGGTCTGCTCGCGCGCCGCCGCAGATCGCGTCTCGACCAGGTTAAGGACCGCCGGCGCGGCGCTCAGGTCCTGGGCGCGCAGCCGGGCCGCGAGCTCGCTCAAGCCGTCACGGAATGGCGCGCGTCCACGAGGCCGATGATGTCGCGCATCATCTGATTGAGGTCCCAGTCCTTAGGCGTGTACACGGCGGCGACGCCGATCTCCCGCAGCCATGCGGCGTCGGCCTCGGGGATGATTCCTCCGACGATCACCGGGACCTCGCCGACGCCGGCGTCCCGCAGCGCCTCGAGCACCGCCGGGATCAGCTCGCGGTGCGAGCCCGACAGGATCGAGAGACCGACGACGTGGACGCCCTCGTCGGCCGCCGATCGCGCGATCTGCGACGGCGTCAGGCGGATCCCCTCGTAGACCACGTCCATGCCGGCGTCGCGCGCGCGGACCGCGATCTGCTCGGCGCCGTTTGAGTGTCCGTCGAGCCCCGGCTTGCCGACCAGGAACTTCAGCCGCCGCCCGAGCGCCTCGCTGACCCGCTCGACCTCCTCGCGCAATTCCGCGACCTCCGCGCTCGACACCGCCGCCGCCTCGCCCACGCCGGTCGGCGCCCGGTATTCGCCGAACGCCTCGCGCAGCGTTCCGGCCCACTCGCCCGTGGTGACGCCGGCGCGCGCCGCGGCGATCGTCGCGGGCATGATGTTCTCGTGCTCGGACCGGGCGACCCGGGCGAGCTCGGCCAGCGCTGCCTCGGCGGCCGCAGTGTCGCGCTTCGAGGAGCGCCACTGCTCGACCGCCTCCCGTTGCGCGGCCTCGACGGCGGGATCCACGACCAGGATGCCGCCGTCGGCGTCGGCGGTCAGCGGCGAGGGCTCGGTCGAGGTGAAGCGATTCATGCCCACGACGGTCAGCTCACCTGACTCGATCCGCCGCCACCGCTCGCGGTGAGATTCGACCAGCGACGCTTTCATGTAATCGACGGCGTCGACGGCGCCTCCGAGCTCGGAGACGCGCGCCATCTCTTCCCGCGCTGCGGTGACAAGCTCATCGACCAGGCCGTCCATCACCTTTGATCCCTCGAAGATGTCCGGATACTCGAGCAGGTCGGTCTCGTAGGCGAGGATCTGCTGGAGGCGCAGCGACCACTGCTGGTCCCACGGCCGGGGCAGCCCGAGCGCTTCGTTCCAGGCCGGTAGCTGGATCGCCCGCGCGCGAGCGGAGCGGCCGAGCGTCACGGCGAGCGCTTCGAGGGCGATCCGGTAGACGTTGTTCTCGGGCTGCGCTTCGGTCAACCCGAGCGAGTTGACCTGGACGCCGTAGCGGAACCGGCGCTGCTTGAAGTCCTCAACGCCGTAGCGCTCACGCCCCAGCTCGTCCCACAGCTGAGACATCGCGCGCAGCTTCGCGTGCTCCTCGACGAACCGCACGCCGGCGTTGACGAAGAACGAGATTCGCCCGAACACGCTGCTCATCAGGTCCTGCGGCACCCGGTCGCGCACCGCGTCGAGCACCGCGATCGCGTTCGAGAGCGCGTAGGCGATCTCCTGGACCGGCGTCGCGCCCGCCTCCTGCAGGTGATAGGAGCAGATGTTGATCGGATTCCACTTCGGCACGTGCTGCACGGTGTAGGCGATCGTGTCCGCGATCAACCGCATGCTCGGCCCGGGCGGGAATGCGTACGTGCCTCGGCTCAGGTACTCCTTGAGGATGTCGTTCTGGGTAGTGCCCTGGAGCTTCTCCTCCGGGACGCCCTCCTCCTCGGCGGCGACGATGTACAGCGCCAGCAGCCACGCGGCCGTCGCGTTGATCGTCATCGACGTGTTCATCTGATCGAGCGGAATGTCGTGCAGCAGCGTGCGCATGTCGCCGCGATGCGCAATCGAGACCCCGACCTTGCCGACCTCGCCGCGGGCCAGCTCGTGATCGGGGTCATAGCCGGTCTGTGTCGGCAGGTCGAACGCGATCGACAGGCCGGTCTGGCCCTTGGCCAAGTTCCGGCGATACAGCTCGTTTGAGCGTTTGGCGTCCGAGTGGCCCGCGTACGTCCGCATCATCCAGGGCCGATCGCGCTCGGACAGGCGCGGCGATGGCTTTTCCGGCATGCGGATAGGCTACCCGCATGGCCTCGATCGCGGTTGTGGGCGGCGGTTTCGGTGGCGTCGGGGCGGTGACGATGCTGGCCCGCGCTGGTCACCACGACGTGACGGTTTTCGAGCGCTCGGACCGCGTCGGCGGCGTCTGGAACGACAACACGTATCCCGGCGCTGCTTGCGACGTGCCCTCGCACCTGTACGAGTTCTCGTTCGCGCTGAACCCGCGCTGGTCGCACCGTTATGCGCCACAGCAAGAGATCCAGGCCTACCTCGAGAACGTGGCGCGCTCCCACGGGGTGCTCGACCGCATTCGGACCGGCACCGAGGTCCAGCAGGCCCGCTGGAATCCCGAGCAGCGACAGTGGCTGCTCACGACCTCCGCAGGCATCCACGAAGCCGACGTCCTGCTCACCGCGTGCGGGCAGCTCTCGGTTCCAAGCACGCCGCACATCCACGGGCTCGACAGCTTCGAGGGCGCTGCGTTCCATACGGCGCGTTGGCGTCACGACGTGCCGCTCGAGAACAGGCGCGTTGCGCTGGTCGGCACCGGCTGTAGCGCAATCCAGGTCGGCCCGGCAATCCAGCCGGGCGTCGCGAAGCTAGACATCTACCAGCGCTCGCCGGGATGGACGTTCCCGCGGATGGACTTCGCCTACAAGGAGCGGACCAAACGGCTGCTCGCGCGCTACCCGGCGCTGCAGCGACTCGACCGTCAGGCCAACTTCGCCTTCCACGAGCTCGGCGCGGCTGCGATGACGGGTCGCAGCTGGCTCCTGCCGGCATTCCGGGCGGTCGGCCGTCACCAGATCAACCGGGCGATCAAGGATCCCGAGCTGCGGCGCAAGGTCACCCCGCGCGACGAGATCGGTTGCAAGCGGGTGATGCTCACCGACGACTGGTATCCGATGCTGACCGAGCCGAACGTCGAGCTGATCAGCGAGCGGATCGCGGAAGTGAAGCAGGCCGGCCTGAGGACCGCCGACGGGCGCGAGCGCCCCGCGGACGTGCTGATTCTCGCGACCGGATTCAAGACCCACGGCTTCGTGGCGCCGATGGAGGTGATCGGCGCCCGAGGTCAAACGCTCGCATCGGCCTGGGGGGACTACCCTCGCGCCTACCTGGGCCTGACCGTGCCCGGTTTTCCCAACCTATTCCTGATCTACGGTCCGAACACGAACGGCGGCACCGGCTCGGTGATCTTCACGATCGAGGCCGGCTTGCAGCATGTGATCGTGGCGCTCGACCACCTCGAGCGGATGCGCGCGGAGACGATCGAGGTCCGGCCGGAGAGCTTCGAGTCCTTCAACGCCGAGTTGCAAGCCGCGCTCAAACGCACCGTCTGGCACACGGGCTGCACGAACTGGTACGTCGACGAGCGCGGCAACGACCCAAACCAGTGGCCCTGGCTGTGGGGCCAGTACCGGCGCCGGACCGACCACCTTGAGCCCGCTGCCTACGCGCTCGACTGAGGGGCGGTCGGGCGACTCGTTGCACGCCGCTTTAAGCAGTTGGGTAACGTGAAGCGCATGCCCGATCAAAGCTCCGCCGCCAATGAGCACGCGCTCCTGCAAGAGATCACTGCACCGCTTGCGACGCTCCCCGAAGACCCCGTAACCGTTGCATCGGAGGCAGACTTCCCTCTTGTCTTCCGTGGCTATGACCGTGTCGCGGTCGACGCGTACGTCAGGAAGACCACGCAGCTGGTCGCCGAGCTTCAGGCGAGCCGGTCACCTGAAGCGGCGGTTCGCCGTGCGCTCGAGCGCGTGGGGGAGCAGATCTCGGGCATCCTCCAGCGTGCCCACGATACCTCCGCGCAGATAACCACCCAGTCGCGAGCCGAGGCCGAGGACCGGCTCGAGTCTGCGCGGCAGGAGGCACAGCAGATCACCGCCGAGGCGCACGATCGCGTCAAGGACCTCGACGCCGAGACCGACCGCATCTGGGCCGAGCGCCACCGGATCGTCGAAGACGCTCGCGATCTTGCGCGCCAGCTGCTGGCTGTCGCCGACGACGCGGCGCAGCGCTTCCCGCCCGCCCCGGGCGAGACGACTGAAACCGCCGTGCAGGCCAAGCCCGTGTTCGATGCGGATGCCGTTGAGATCGACGAGCCCGAGCCCGAGCCCGACGGCGGTGCGGTTCCAGCCGCGGCAAACGGTGAGGCCGAGCTCGATGCCGAGGAGCTTCCCGACCTCCACGCTGCGACCGATTCCGACGCCACCGCCGTGATGCCGCCACAGCATCCGGTTGACAACGGCACCAGCGCCGAATAGGGATGCGCGTCATCGACCTGCTGCACCTCGGTCGCGAGCGGGTGATCGGGTGCTGGCAGGTCGACGATGTGCTGGTCGATCCCGGGCCGATGTCGACGCTCGCGCGGCTGCTCGAGGCGCTCGGCGACGAGCGGCCACGAGCACTGCTGCTGACACACATCCACCTCGACCATGCCGGCGCGAGTGGCGCGCTCGTGCAGCGCTGGCCGGAGCTTGAGGTCTTCGTCCACGAGCGCGGCGCGCCGCATCTGATCGATCCCGCCAAGCTGCTCGAAAGCGCCGGCCGGCTATACGGCGAGGGCATGGACCGTCTCTGGGGCACGCCGGCGCTCGTACCGGTGCCCGAGTCGAACCTCCGCGTCCTGCACGGCGGCGAGACGCTGCTCGACGGACGCTTCGAGGTCGCCTACACGCCCGGCCACGCATCCCACCACGTGAGCTACCTGTACGACGGGACCGCGTTCGTCGGCGACACGGGCGGCGTGCGGATCACGCCCCAGACGCTGACGCTGCCACCGACGCCGCCGCCCGACATCGATGTCCCCGCGTGGCACGAGTCGATCGCCCTGCTCCGGGGCTGGCGACCGCAGCGGCTCGCGATGACCCATTTCGGCGCCAGCGAGCAGGTCGAGGAGCAACTCAACGAGCTCGACGCGCGGCTCGACGAGTGGGCGGCCCGAGTCGGCAGCCAGGATCGGGATGCCTTCATCGCCGGGATCGAGGAGGACATCCTCCGGGACGCCGGGCCCCAGCTTCTACCCGCCTACAAGCAGGCCGCACCTCCGGACCAGATGTACCAGGGGCTCGAGCGGTACTTGCGCAAGGCGGCGGTATCCTGATCTCAGATGTCGCAGACGATTGAGCTGCCGCGCGTCGGCGCGCCGGGCAGCGGAGTTGACGGGCTCTGGCGGGTGGTGGTGCTCAACGATGATTTCAACACCTTCGACCACGTCGCGGAGACCCTCTCGCAGGTGATTCCCGGGATCACGCTCGCCGATGGCTATCGGTTGGCGGATCGCATCCACAACAGCGGCTGCGCGATTGTGTGGAGCGGCCCGCGCGAGGACGCGGAGATGTACTGGGAGCAACTCGATGGCGCGGGGTTGACGATGGCGCCGCTCGAGTCGGGCTAGGTGGCGGTGGGGCGGGGCCGGCCAGCCGTGCGAGTGCCCGTTATCGAACCGCCAGTGACTGCTGCCGCTCGCGACTGACGCGCTTGACGTTCCACACGATGTGGAGGCGCTCGAGCAGCGCGATCAGCAGTCCCGTCGGATCCGCGAGCCGCTCCCAGAACCGCAGGCCGTGGAACGCCGAGGTCGGGAATGCGTGGTGATTGTGGTGCCAGGACTCACCCATTGACAGCGGCGCCAGCCAGAACACGTTGCGCGACTGATCCTCGATGTCGAACCGGCGCCTGCCGAAGAAATGGCAGACCGAGTTGATGGACCAGGTGACGTGGTGCAGCAGGAATACCCGCACCAAGCCTCCCCACAGCAACGCTGTCAGCGCGGTGCCGAAGCCGCCGCCGACGATCCAGCCGAGCGCGAACGGGATCGCGAACCCCAGCACCACCCAGACCCAGAAGAGCTTGTCCATCGCGCGCATCAGCCGGTCCTTGACGAGGTCCGCCGCGAAGCGCTCGCGCTCCGCGGTCCCGACCGACTCGAACAGCCATCCCATGTGTGCGTGCCACAGGCCCTTGACCCCACCCCAGAAACCAGGGCCGCTGAGGTGCGGAGAGTGCGGGTCGCCCTCGTGGTCGGTGAACGCGTGGTGCTTGCGGTGGTCCGCGACCCAGGTGATCACCGAGCCTTGGACCGCCATCGACCCGAGTGCCGCGGCGATGCCGCGGAACACCCGCGACGAGTCGAACGCTCGGTGGGTGAACATCCGGTGGTAGCCGAGCGTCACCCCGAACGCGGTCACTACGTAGAAGAAGATCAGCAGTCCTAGTTCGAGCGGGCCGACCATCTTGTCCCACAGGAGTGCGATCGCGGCGACCAGGCCGATCAGCGGAAGGGGGACACCGATCAGGTTCGCGATCTTGTGCGCGCGAGACATCAGCAACTCACAGGTTACGTCGCCGGCGCTTAAGTTTCTCCTATCGTTATCACGATGAGCCCGCCCAGACTTGTAGCTGCGGCATAAGAATGGGCGACCAGCCGTGGCACGACCTGCCTCCCGAGATCGCGCGGGTTCTCCGACCACTACTTCACAAGATTGTCGACGAGATCATCGAGGCGGTGAGGACCGTGCCGGCTTACGGTCGCCCGCTCGAAGGGGAGTTCGGCGAAGGGGTTCGAGCCGGCGTCGAGGGAGCTTTGCGCCACTTCCTCGCCGAGATCGAGGCGGGCGGCCCGGTCGCCCGCGACGACGTGTACATCGCCCTGGGCCGCGGGGAGATGCGCGCCGGCCGCAGCCTCGACTCGTTGCTGAGCGCCTACCGCGTGGGCGCCCGCGTCGCATGGCGATCGTTCGCCGCGG
This sequence comes from uncultured Solirubrobacterales bacterium, assembly GCA_963824755.1. GTDB lineage: Bacteria > Actinomycetota > Thermoleophilia > Solirubrobacterales > Solirubrobacteraceae > Palsa-465. Next base: position 53,434 of record CAWGQT010000038.1, read on the forward strand.
CGGGCGTCAAGGCGGGCCTCGAGCCCGACACGCTGTACCTGCTGGCCGAGTCGATCTTCGCCTACATCGACATGCTCTCGGCCGAGTCGGCAGAGGGTCACGCACTCGAGCAGTCGGCGGCGGCGAGCGAGGCCGACATTCGTCGTCGCCGGCTGGTGCGAATGCTGGTCCGCGAGCCTCCGCTCGACGCAGTGACGATCGAGGCCGCCGCGAGCGAGGCCGGCTGGCAGCTCCCGCGAAGCCTCGCGGTCGTCGCGATCGCGGGCAGGCGTCGCGGGCAGGCCACGCGGCGCCTGCCGCAGGACACTATCACCGAGGCGATTGGCGAGCTGTCCGTGGCCATCGTGCCCGACCCGGATGCTCCGGGGCGCCGCTCCGCGCTTGAGCGGGCGGTCGCGGATGCCGGCGGCGCTAGCGCCGGGCTGGGCACGACGGTCGAGTTCCAGGACGCCGGCGTGAGCTTCGGCCGGGCACGCGCCGCGCTCGGGCTCGCGCACGACGCCCACGGGCTATCGGTGGCACGGGACCGCGCCGGCGAGCTGCTGTTGCGAAGCGATCCGCGACTCGCGGCGGAGTTCGCCCGCGACCAGTTGGCGCCGCTCGAGCAGCTGCCTGCAGGATCGCGGGCGCGCCTCACCGAGACACTCAAGGCGTGGCTTACCGAGCAGGGACGGCTGGGCCCCGTCGCCAAGCGACTGGGGATCCATCCGCAGACCGTGCGCTACCGGCTGGCGCGCCTGCGCGAGCTGTTCGGGACGGCACTCGACGAGCCCGAGCAGCGCTTCTGGCTCGAGCTCGCACTGCGCGTCACTGATTAGACGCGGCCGGCTCGGGTTCGGGCGCGGGGGAAGGCTCCGTTGGCACCTCGGGTCCGAGCGCGCCCTCGACGAGCTCCTCGTGCCAGACGTAGGTGATCGGGATCTGGTAGTGGCTTGTGTTGCGGGCGCGGAACTCGATCATCTCGGGCCCGTCCCAGTAGCGGTACCAGTCTTCCTTTGAGTCGAACCACGACATCTGGATGATCTTGTAGCGGTCGTCCTGCGAGCGGTGAACCGAGTACTGGGTGGCGCCGTAGCGCAGTACGAGCGGGGCGGCCCGGCAGACCTCGGCAGCGAACGCCTCCTGGCGGAGCACGGTCGCATACCACTGGACCCACATCACGCCGGCCATCGTCAGGCTCCGACCTCGGCGCGGATCGCGCCAGGTCCGTCCGCGGCCTTGCCCTGACCTTCCTCGGTCGCGCCGACGAGGATCGCGATCTTGCCGAGGTGCTTGTTGTCGCGCAGGAGCTGGTGTGCTTCGGCGACCTTCTCAAAGCCCATCGTCTGCCACAGCACCGGTCGGACCTTCGACTCCTCGATCAGCTCGTTGGCCTTCGTGGCCTCCCACGCGTTGGCGAAATGCGAGCCGAGGATCTCCTTCTGGCGCATCCACAGGTAGCGGACGTCGAAGTCGAGCTGGTAGCCGGAGGTGGCGCCGCAGATCACGACCTTGCCGAATGGCTTGACCACCAGCACCGAGGTCGGGAACGTCGCCTTGCCGACGTGCTCGAAGACGATGTCGGGCGGGCCGCCCAGCTTCTCCTCCACCGCCTTGCAGAACCGGCGCGACTCCTTGAAGCGGGCCTTCTCCTCATCCGAGGATTCACCGCCGCGGCGCATCATCCCCGCGAATTCGCCGCGATTGATGTGGCCGATCGCTCCGAGCTGCTCGATCAGCGAGCCCTTCTCGTCGCTCGAGACGACCCCGACCGCGTCGGCGCCGGTCAGCTTGCACAGCTGCGTCGCGAACACGCCGAGACCGCCGGCGGCGCCCCAGATCAGCACGCGGTGGCCGGCCTGCAGTTTGCAGCGGTCGATCAGCATCCGGTACGCGGTGAAGTACGTCAGGCCGTAGGCCGCTGCCTCCTCCCAGGCGAGGTGCTTGGGCTTGTGCAGCAGCTGCTGCGCCTGCACCTTGCAGAACTGGGCGAACGAGCCCCACGTCGTCTCATACCCCCAGATCTTCTGGCTGGGCGCGGCGAGCGGGTCCAGGCCGTGGACCTCCGGATCCTCGTAGGAGGCCTGGTTGCAGTGGATTACGACCTCGTCGCCCGGCTTCCAGCGGGTGACGCCGTCGCCCACCTTCCAGACGACTCCGGATGCGTCAGAGCCACCGATGTGGTGGCCCCACTGCGGGTGATCGCCGTAGCGCCATACGCCCACGGGCTCGCCCAGGGCAGCCCAGACGTTGTTGAAGTTCACGCCTGCGGCCATCACGCGCACGATCACTTCGAAGGCGCCCGGTTCGGGGACCTCGATCTCCTCGAGCTGGAAGGCGTCTGTGGGCTCGCCCTCGCGCTCCTCGCGAATCACCCAGGCGGCCATCGTGGACGGCAGCTCGCCGGGCTGGGTCGCGACGTTTGCCACTTGGGTCAGATCAACGGCCACTTAGGTGCACCTTCCTGCGTCGGAATCGAGGGACGCGGAGGATCGTACTTAAGCGGCGATCTCGATGGGTGCAGCCTCGGGCTCCTCGACGGCGAGCTCCGGCTGGGCCTGCTTGCGCCTCGGCGCGATCAGGAACCAGGCGAGCGCGGCGCCGGCAAGCGTCATGGCAGCGCCGACCGTCAGTCCTGTGCCGAGCGCGGACACGAACGCCTCACGCACCGCGGCGACGATCTGGCCGCTCGCGTGGCCGGAGACCGTACCGCCGCTGCCGAGGCCGTTGGCGAGCGCCGCGCGGGTGGCCGCGGGGACGTGGGGGAGACTCGAGTCGAGCTGCGAGCGCCCGATCGTCGCGACGATTGCGCCCATGATCGCCACGCCGAACGTGCTGCCGACCATGCGGCTCATCGACAGCACCCCGGAGGCGGCGCCGGCCTTCGAGCGATCGACGGAGTTCATCGCGGCGGTGCTCATCGGCGACATCACGAGACCCATGCCGAGGCCCATCAGCACGAAGCCGGGCAGCAGCAGCAGGTAGCCGCTGTGGACGGTGAGCTGCGACTGGATCCCGATCGCTGCGGAGACGATCACGAGCCCGGCGGTCATCAGCGGGCGCGGCCCGACGCGGTCGGTGAGCCGGCCCGCGAGCGGACCCATCACGATGATGACCAGCGTCGAGGGCAGGAACCGGATACCGGTCTGAAGCGGCGAGTAATGCAGGACGTTCTGCATGTAGAGCGTCACGAAGAAGAACTGGGCGAACATCGCGAAGCTCACGAGGAAGCCGACGATGTTCGCGCCGAGCGACGTGCGCGAGCGGAAGAACGCGAAGTCGATCATCGGCGCGCGGACCCGCTGCTCGATCACCACGAACCCGGTCAGCGAGACCGCGGCGAGCGCGAACAGGCCGATCACCGCCGGCGAGCCCCAGTGCCAGCTGTTGCCCTCGACGAGCGCCAGCACGAGTGCCGTCAGCCCGATCGTGAGCGCGCCGATTCCGAGATAGTCGACGGTCCGGTCGACGGTCTCGTCGCGCGACTCGCGGGTCGCGAACAGCGTCACCGCGGTCGCTACCACCGCGATCGGCGGGTTGATGAAGAAGATCGCGCGCCAGCTGACCGACTCGGTGAGGAATCCGCCGACGACTGGGCCGATCGCGAGCGCCAGCGCGCTGACGCCGGCCCACGTGCCGATCGCCATACCGCGCTGCTCGGCCGGGAACGCCTGGGTGATGATCGACAGCGTCGCGGGCATCATGAACGCCGCGCCGATGCCCTGGACCGCGCGGAACGCGACCAGCACGGTGTCGTTGGGGGCGAATCCGATCGCCAGGCTCGACGCGCCGAACACGACCACGCCGAACAGGAACATCTTGCGCCGGCCGAAGATGTCGCCGAGCCGCCCGCCGGTGACGAGCAGCACCGCAAACGTCAGCGTGTACGCGTTCACGGTCCACTCCAGCGAGGACAGCGACGCGTGCACGTCGCGCTGGATCGAGGGCAGCGCCACGTTCACGACCGTGTTGTCGAGCATCAACATGAACAGCGCGAAGCACATCGCCGCGAGCGTCCACCAGCGGCTGTTCTCCTCGGTCACGAGGCGATGTCGGTGGGCGAGGATGCGATCTGTCATGAGCTCAGTCCGTCGGGTCGGCAGGCGGCGACATCGGGGCGCTCGAGCAGCTTTGTGAGCGCGCCGGCGAGCGCGCCGCGCTCGTCATCGGTCAAGGTTCGGGCGAACTCCTCCAGGCCAATCAGCCGGGCGGCGTTCAGCTTGCGGATCACGGAACGCCCGGGCTCGGTCAGGCTGACGCGCTTCATCCGCCGATCCTCGGCGTCCTCATGGCGCTCGACGAATCCGCGGCGGACGAGGTCATCGACCGTCCGGCTCGCGGCCGGAAGAGAGACCAGCACCAGCTCGGCCGCCTTCTTCAGGCTCAGCGGCTCCACGGCGTCCTCGAGGTGGTGCAACAGCTTGATCTGCGTGAGCGTCAGATCGAGAGCGCCGACCGCCTCGAACAGGTCGGAGTTGCAGTTCTTGTGCAGGAACACGACGACCGCATACAGGTCCTCCGCCAGCGCCGTCTCGTTCCCAGTGATTGCTTGCACGCACGCAAGTATTGCACGCAAGTTCTATTTGTTCAAGGGTAAATATTGGGGAGGGGCCGCCTTCGGCGGCGTCCGTGGAATGGGATCCCGCCCACCCGGGCCCGTCCGGACCGCGGTGGCGCTTCGGTTGTCTCCGAGGCGGCTTTCGCGGTGTCAGCTCCGTCCGTGCCCCATATGGAGGATGGGTTGTCAAGGCGCACGGGTTGATCGACCCGAGTGTTGGGCCTTGGGGTTGCCTTGTGTGGTTGCGGGTCGCGGGGCGGTCCGGGCGTCCGCGGGTGTCGCGACGGTGGTCAGCCTCATATGCGGGGGCTGGGTACCCCAAGACCTTGGTTTCGTCGCACGTCCGCTGTCTATTCTCGAGCGCGGCCACCCGGAACGGGTGGTTGCTCATGGGCACGCCGCGGACTGGTGTGCGCGATGCCGGGGAGCTCGGGCCGCCTCGCCAGCCGCAACGGGGATGTGGAGGGGTTACACGATTTCGCGTTTAGCGGAGTTGCTGATCCTCCTGTGCTTGTGCGGGTGGGGGTTGTTTGCGTGAGGGTGTCGCCCGCCGGCACGGACGCTGGCGGAACCGGTCCGGACGAGCACCAGCAAGGGCTTCGAGATCGTCAAGGCCGATCCTCCATAGGGTCTATTCCGCCGGCCATCCATGGCCGGCGGGCGACACCCTCACGCAGGCAGCCCCCATCCCGCTGAAGCACGAGGGAGGGAGATCCGGCCGTGAACGTCACACTCAACCCGCCCCGACCAACGAAAGTGACGTTCACGGCCCACCACGCCGCAAACGTCACACTCAGCTCCCGGCGCGCGTTGAGTGTGACGTTCACGGCCGCGTCGCCGGCTCACCCACCCCCTCCCAGCCAAATACCGAGCAGAACGCACCCTCCGAAGGCCGGGACTGGGATCCCACCCGCGCCAGCCAACAGCCCCACCGCGACAGCCGCCGCCCACACTCGAACCGTCACCGCGGCCCGGACGGGTTCGCCCGGCCCCACGGACGCCGCCGAAGGCGGCCCCTAATCGAGCCTACGGCTGCAGCAGCGCGTTGCTAGAGCTGGGCCGGGCCTTGCCGATGTGCAGCGTCGCCGGCTGGATCGTCGGCGGCCCCGTCAGGGAGGCGTCCGTGGCGCCGTTGGCCGCGGTCGTGAGCGTGTAGTTGCCCGGTGTCGACAGGTCGACGGTCAACTGCGAGGTGGCCTGCGGGTTGATCGGGCCGGTGTCGGCCACTGGTTGGGCCGCGGATGCGCCGGCCGGGAGCACGTTCAGCGTGACGGCGCGGCCGGACTGGTTGGTGACGATGAAGATCACGGGCCCGGCGCCGACCGAAGCGGGCGAGATCGAGACCCTCGAATTGTTGACGTACACCGTCAGGTTGACCGGCGTCGGGGGCCGAGGCTTGTTGGCAAACGTGGAGCCGCTGCCGCACCCCGTGGCGATCAGGGCACCCGCCGCGAGCATCCCGGTGATCGTCTTACGCATGCCGACCCAGGTCTCCTCTCTCTCCCGGAGGAACAGTAACCGACTGGTGCGAATCGCGCGAGATAGCGAGTTTTATTCAAACTCAGGCAGTCGTGTCCTGAGTGAGCGACCTGCGGCGACGCTCGACGCGGCGCAGCGCACTCTGCAGCTCGGCCCACGACTCGTACTCGACGAGTTCGTACTCGGCTCCACTCAGCCCGCGCAGCCGCTCGCGATACGTGCTCCAGGCCACGCGCGTGTCCTCGTCGAGCGCGGTCAGCTTCTTTGCGTCTGGGGCAATTGCTGTCACAGCGGACGATGCTACCCCGCTTTCCGGTCGTCAACCGGGGGGCTTCTGCAAGGCCTGATTCGTGCCGTCCGGCCCGGGGCGTATCACGCGTGGCTTGACCCTGCTCGAGCAGCCGATCGCCACCGCGGAGTTCCTCGCCGTCGACACCGAGACCAATGGGCTGGGCGGCGACGCCTGCGAGCTGACCGAGGTCGGCGCGGTGCTGATCGGTGGTGGCGAGTTGCACGACCGCTGGTCTTCGCTCGTGCGTACGAGCGCGCCGCTGCGGCGGGGGATTCAGCGCTTCACCGGCATCACTCAGGCGATGGTCGATGGTGCCCCCTCGCTCGAGGACGTGCTGCCGCTCCTGTCAGAGCGCTTACAGGGTCGGGTCTTGGTTGCTCACAACGCGCCGTTTGACCGGCGCGTGCTGCGCCAGGCGTTTGACCGCATCGGACTCGAGTGGCCAGGGCCGCCGGTCCTGTGCACGGCGGCACTCGCCCGCGCGCTGTTGCCGCTTCAGCGCCGACGCGGGCTAGGGGCGCTCGCCGATGCGCTCGGGATCGAGGTCGAGCTCGCGCATCGCGCTCTGGCTGACGCCGAGACCTGTGGACGCGTGCTGTGCGCGCTGTTCCCGCGGCTGTGCGCCAACGCGGTGACGGTCGGCGATGCGCTCGGTGTGGTCAGGCCGCGGCGGCCGCGCAGGGCGCGTCCCCGCCGGATCACCGACCCCAGCCTCCGGCGACCGGAGCTGGACTTTGATCAGCTGCCGCGGGATCCGGGCGTGTACCTGTTCCGAGACGAGTCGGGAAGGACGTTGTACGTCGGCAAGTCGATCTCGATTCGCACCCGCGCCCGGGCCCACTTCGCGCCGTCGACCGTGCCGGCGCAGTGGACGGCGCACGCGTCGCTCGTCGACTACCGCGCGACGCGCTCCGAGCTGGGGGCGCTGGTGCTCGAGAACAGGCTGATCAAGCAGCTGCGGCCGCCTGGCAACGTGCGGCTGACGCGGTCCGATGACCGCCTCGTCTACATCCGCTGCCGGCTCGACATCCCGTTTCCGATTCTGGAGGTCGCGGCTGAGCCGGCGGCTGGGCATGCGGTCACGGTCGGTCCGCTTCGGGGCAGGCGGCTGGCGGGCGAGCTCGTCGAGCAGCTCGATTCGCTGTTTGGGCTGCGGCACTGCGGGCGCCGGCTGGTGCGGCGTGATCACCCCTCGGCGTACGGGCAGATGGGCCGGTGCCTATCGCCGTGCCTGGGCGATCTAGATCCGAACCTCTACCGCCGCCGCCTCGACCAGGCTCTGCGGATGTTCGTTGACGGCGACGGCCGGGAGCTACTGCTATGTCACGTGGAGGCCCAGATGCGCGAGGCGGCGGATCGGCGCTTGTATGAGCGCGCCGCATGGTTGCGCCGGCGGGGCGGGCGACTCCGGGCGATCCTCGAGCGGCTGGGCGGCGTGCTCGAGGCCACGCACTCGAGGCCCCGGCTCGTGCGATGCCCCCACCCGGCGGATCCCTCGAATGCGGACGCGTTCTGGCTGGTGGGCGGTCGCCTGGTCGACTGGGGCCCGTGGCCCGAGGACGCCGATGACCTTCGGCGGCGTAGCGAGGCTGCGCTTGCGCGTGGCGGCCGCGCCGGCGAGCTTGGGGCGCACGTCCCGCCCGACGAGGTCGACGAGATCAGGATCGTGGCGGGATATCTAGCGTCCCGTGAAGGGGAGTTCGACGACCTCAGCCTCGGCGCCGTCAATCGAGACGGTGTCGCTGGGATTGGCCTCGCGGCGCACTAAGGCGAGCGCGATCGGACCGAGCCTGGGGGAGAGCGCGGCGCTGCCGACACGCCCGACCGTGCGCTCGCCGAGCTTGATCTCCTCCCCGGTTTCTATCGGCGTCTCGGAGCGCAACCCGCGCAGGTGCCGGTTCGGCTTGCCGCGGTAGTAAAGGCGCGCGACCGTCTCCTGGCCGACGTAGCAGCCCTTCGTGAACGACACCGCGCGTTGGTTGAGGCCCGCCTCCTGCGGGATCACGGTGTCGTCGAGGTCGATCGCGTACCGGGGGCGGCCGTGCTCGATCCGCAGGCACTCCGCGGCGGCTTCGGCGATCGGCGTTGCGCCCTGCATGGTGGCTCCCACCGCTTCAGTGTCCGCGGCGTTGCACAGGAGGTCGATGCCGACGTCGGTGCGGATCGCGCGGACGGTGCGGCCGGCGATCTCGGTCTCGGTGTGCGAGTGCTCGGTGGCCGGGAGGCTCTCGATGCCGGCGACGGCGTCCGATTGCGGGCCGATCAGCGACAGCAGCCCGGACTCCAGCGTGCGCTTGTGGAGCTCGACGTCGTAGCCGATGCTGAAGCGCCTGATCAGGTTGAACAGAGCCTGAAGGCTGCTGCGCTCGGTGTCCAGCAGCAGCTCGTCTCCGGTGGCGAGGATTCTCAGATCCCCGAGCATCTTGCCCTTCGGGGTGAGGAACGTGGCGTAGCAGCCGGTGCCAGGGCTGAGGGATTCGACGTCGTTGCTCACCTGGCCCTGGAGGAACCCCTCGGCATCGGCGCCGGTGAGGGCGAGCTTGCCGCGCTCGGAGCGATCGAGCAGGCCGCAGGCCTCGGTGATTGTGCGGTAGTCGGTGGCGAAGGTGTCGGTCGAGGCCATCGTGCAGAGGATACGAGGGGGCTGGCTTCAACCCTTGACGAACCGAGATTTAGGCCTACCATAAATCATGTGATGGTGCACCAGCCTCCCAATTCGGTGACTTCCGCAATCGAGGATTACGCCAAGGCGATTTATGCGCTCGAGCTGCGCGGCGAGGAGACGGTCACGACCAACGCGCTCGCCGAGCGGATGGGCGTCACGCCGGCGTCGGCCTCCGGGATGGTCAAGCGGCTCGGCGAGCTGGGGCTCGTCGACCATCAGCCCTATCGCGGCGTGTCGCTGACCGAGGACGGCCGGCGGGTGGCGCTCGAAGTGATGCGCCATCACCGCCTGCTCGAGCTGTACCTCGTCAAGAGCCTGGGCGTGCCGTGGGATCGGGTGCACGAGGAGGCTGAGGTCCTCGAGCACGTGCTCTCCGACGAGCTCGAAGAGCTGATCGCGGCGCAGCTCGGCAACCCGACCGTCGATCCGCACGGCGACCCGATTCCGTCGCGCGAGCTGACGATCGAAGAGCGCAGCACGCAGAGCCTGCATACGCTCGAAGCCGGCGCGCACGGGATCTTCACTCGGGTGTCGGACTCCGACCCCGACATGCTGCGGTTCCTCGGGGAGCGAGGGATCGCGCCCGGCGAGCGGTTCGAGGTCGTCGACAAGCACCCGTTCGATGGCCCGCTGTTCGTGCGCTTCGGCGATCAGGTGCACGTCCTCGGCGGCGACCTGGCGCGCGCAATGCGGGTTGAGGTCGACGCGTGAGCGCGCTTTCAGAGCCCGTCGCCGTCCCCGAAGCCCTAGCCGTCCCGAGCCCGCTCGAGCTGCTCCTCGCCCGCGGCAGGCTGCGGGCGACGCTCGCGATGCTCGGGCCCGCGTTCGTCGCGGCCGTCGCGTACGTCGACCCCGGCAACTTCGCGACCAACATCCAGGGCGGCGCGAAGTACGGCTACCTACTGCTCTGGGCGGTGCTCGCCGCCAACCTGATGGCGATGCTGATCCAGTTCCTCTCGGCGAAGCTCGGGATCGCCACCGACCACAGCCTGCCCGAGCTGTGCCGCGAGCGGTTCCCGCGCGCGGTCAGTGTGGGCCTCTGGATCCAGGCCGAGGTGATGGCGATGTCGACCGACATCGCCGAGTTCCTCGGCGCGGCGCTGGGCCTGAACCTGCTGTTCGGGGTGCCGATGTTCACGGCCGGGCTACTCACGGGAGCGCTGGCGTTCCTGATCCTCGAGTTGCAGCGCCGCGGGTTCCGCCGCTTCGAGCTGGCGATCACGGCGCTGCTCGGTCTCGTGTTTCTGGGCTTCATGTACGAGGCGCTCCGCGTCGGCCCGTCGGTCCACCAGTCGCTGGCTGGCCTGCTGCCCGGTCTGAGCGGAGCCAGCTCGTTGTACCTGGCCGTGGGAATCATCGGCGCCACCGTGATGCCGCACGTGATCTACCTACACTCGGCGCTCACCGGCGGCCGCATGCAGTATCGAAACGACGGCGAACGGCGCCGGGTGGTTCGCTTCGAGCGGCTCGACGTGCTCCTCGCACTGGGGCTCGCGGGCCTCGTCAAACCTGGCGATGCTGGCGGTGGCGGCGAAGCTGTTCCACACGCCAGCGCTGGCCGGGCTGAGCACGATCCAGGGCGCGCATCTCCAGTTGGGCCGGCTCGTCGGCGGCGGCGCAGCACCGGCATTCGCGGTCGCGCTGCTGGCCTCCGGTGCGTCATCGTCGAGCGTCGGGACCTATGCCGGGCAGGTCGTGATGTCGGGCTTCATCAACGTTCGGATCCCGCTCGTGGTCCGGCGGGTGGTGACGATGGCCCCGGCGCTGATCGTGCTCGCGATCGGCGTCAACCCGACGAGCGCGCTGGTCCTCAGCCAGGTCGTGCTGTCGTTCGGGATACCCTTTGCGCTTGTGCCGCTCGTGATGTTGACCAGCCGCCGGGACGTGATGGGTGTCCACGTCAATCGCAGGCTGACGACCGCAGTCGCCGTTGGCGTCGCGGCCCTCATCACCGGCCTCAACATCCTGCTGATCGGCCAGCAACTGCTGTAGTCGCGATGGCTCTCGCGGACACCTTCAACGAGATCGTGGAGTCGCTGCCCGACGACTGGACCGACCTCGAGCTCGACCTGAGGATCTTCGACGAGCGCCGCTACGTCGACGCCGCGACGCTGCTGGTCATGTGCAACGCGCAGCCGTACTCCAAGAGCGACTGGCACTGGCGCTTGCTGGTCGCCCACCGCTTCGGCCACGCGGCCTCGGCGCCGACCGTCCATGCGGCGCTCAAGCTGCTCGACGACGCCGGGATCGAGGGCGAGATGGCGGTCCGTGAGACGCGGACCGGGCGGGTGGAGGTCGTGCAGCTGTGGGGGCGGCCCGAGTCGGTGCGCAACGAGTTCAAGAAGCTCCGGGCCCAGTAGGCGGTCGCCCGTGGCCCGGGTGGTAGCGCTCGTACCGGACCTGCTGTTCGGCTCGAACGTGATCGGCACCCTGCGCGCCGCCGGTCACGAGGCGGTGCTGGTCTCGGACCTGGACAGCGTCGAGCCGGAGGCCGTCGACGTGCTGGTGGTCGACCTCACCACCGACTCGGATGAGCGGATCGAGGCCGTCCGTGGCTCGCGCCTTGCCGACGTCCGGACGCTCGCGTTCTACTCGCATGTCGAGACGGACGTGCGGGCCGCGGCCGACCAGGCCGGGTTCGAGCTGGTCGTCCCGCGTTCACGGATGGCGCGCGAAGGGGCGGCGCTGGTGCAGCGCCTAGCCGCCGAGGACTGACGGGTCGAACGTCGCGGATACGTCGGGGCCGCGGGACACGATCCCGAACCGCGCCTCCCAGCGCGCCCACGCCTTCAGGCGTGCCAGATCGAGGACGCCGACCCGCCCTCCAGGTCCGCGAAACGCGGGCAGGAGCGCCGCGAGCTGCGCTCTGACCAGCGTGGGATCGAGGCCCGGCACCCGCGTCTCGAGAGCCGTGGCGCCGGCTCGCGGATCGGCCAGCACGGCGTCGTACCCGCGCGCCAGCGAATCCGCCACCACTCGCGCCAGGCCCGGATCGCGAGCGATCGTCGCGCCGGTCGCGCACAGGACCAGCTCCGGATAGGCAGGCGCTCCGTAGTCCTCGACTCTGAAGGAGTGAAAACCGGGGCGCCGGCGCGCGAGTGTGACGCCCTCGTCGTTCCAGAACGCCGTCGCCGCGGCGACCCGACCGGATAGCAGCGCGGTGACGGCGTTGAAGCCGATCGTGACGGTCCGCACCCGATGCGGATCGCCGCCTGCGCCGGTGACGACCGAATCGAGCACCGCGGTGTCGCTCGGGACGCCCGTGATGCCAACCGCTTTGCCCGCCAGGGCGCGCGGGCTGCCGACCGACGGCGCCGCGATCACGGCGGCCAGCGGCCGCTGCACGATCGCCATGATCCCGACGATGTCGGCGCCGCGCTCGCGCGCGATCGCGAGATCGTGGATGTCGAGGATCGCGAAGTTGACCTGCCCGGTCTTGAGCAGCTTGATCGAGTCGGTGCTCGCCGACGGCACGATCACGTGCAGCCGCACGCCGTCCGCTCGGTCGTAGCCGCGCGCGATCGCCGTGTAGATACCGGCGTGCACCGCATTCGGGGTGAAGTCGAGCACGAGGGACGCATTTGTGGTCGCGGCGTGCGCGCTGGGAGCGCTGCTGGTGCTCGACCCGGACCCGCACCCGCTCAACAGCGCCGCCACGGCGAACAGCATCGCGGTGATCTGGCGCATAAGGCGGGCCAGGATACGTGCTCCGTAGAATCAACCCAGCGCATGCGACGCCGGGTCACCTTCAGCCGCAATGTCGTTCTGTCGCTATCGCGGACCTGCCGGTGCTACTGCAAGTACTGCGCGTTCGCGACGCACCAGACGCATCTGCAATCGCCCCAGGAGGTCGAGCGGCTGCTCGACGAGGCCGTCGCGCGCCGTCGCGCCAAGGAGCTGCTGGTCCTGACGGGCGAGCGACCCGAGGTGAACGGCGGAGTCGCCGAGCGCCTGCGTGAGTACGGTCACTCCGACTTCACCTCGTATGTGGTGTGGGCGTGCGAGCGGGCGCTCGAGCGCGGGCTCTTGCCGCACACGAACCTCGGCGTAATGGATCGCTCGGATCTGGCGAGACTCCGCGAGGTCACCGCCTCACAGGGGCTGATGCTGGAGTCCGTCAACCCCGACCTGGCCGTGCATCAGGGTTCGCCGACCAAACATCCGACGCGCCGGCTGGAGACGATCGCGGCCGCCGGCGAGCTGAAGATCCCGTTCACGAGCGGCATCCTCGTCGGGATCGGCGAGAGCGAGGAGGAGCGGGTCGCGGCGCTCGAGGCGATCGCGGAGCTGCACGAGCGCCATGGCCACATCCAGGAGGTGATCCTCCAGAACTTCGTCCCCCACCAGAGCTACTACGGCCGCGAGCCGGCGCAGATCGCCGACGCCGCGACGCGGGAGTACTGGCGGACGGGCGTGGTCGAGGCGCCGGTGGTCGATGCTCCGTCGTGGGCCAATCCGGTCGGGATCGAGGAGCTGAAGCGGCTCGTCGCCGAAGCGCGCCGGCTGATGCCGGGCGTCGGCGTCCAGGTGCCGCCGAACCTGTCGGACTGGTGGGTCGAGCTGGTGCGCGCCGGCGCGACCGACCTAGGCGGACTCAGCGCCAATGGGGATCACATCTCGCCCGAGCATCCTTTCCCATCGCCCTCGCAGGTTCGCAAGCAGTTGCAGGCGGAAGGGCTGGCGCTGACCGAGCGGCTTTGCGTGTATCCCGAGTACATCGACCAGGAGTGGATCTCCCATCCGGTGCTCGACGTGATCAAGCGCTGCTTCTGGTCGTTCATCCCGCGGCGGGGGTCCGGCCGGCGCGGCTCGATCAGCGTCGGCGACGATGCTGCGCCGCGCGCGGTGGAAAAGGGGGCCCGCGGTGAGGCGTTGAGCGCGGAGGAGCTGACCGCGCTGTTCGCCGAGCAGCGCCCGGAGGTGATCGAGGAGATGCGCGTGGCGGCCGACGGGCTGCGCCGCGAGCTCGCCGGCGACACCGTCACGTTCGTGGTCAACCGCAACATCAACGTCTCCAACATCTGCATCGTCGGCTGTGCGTTCTGTGGCTTCGGGCAGGCGCGGCGCTCGCCGGACGCCTATGTGCACTCCGAGGAGGAGTTCGCGCGGCGCGTGTCCGAGGCGATCGAGTTCGGAGCCACCGAGATCTGCATGCAGTCGGGGATCCATCCTGACTGGGGACTCGAGGACTACGAGCACTGGCTGCGCTTCGCCAAGCAGATGGCCCCGGACATTCATCTGCACGCGTACTCGCCGATGGAGATCGCCCACATGTGCGACATCAGCGGGCTGGCGCCGCGGGAGGTGTTCTCGCGTTTGCGCGATGCCGGCCTCGGCTCCACACCCGGGACCGCGGCCGAGGTGCTGCACGACGGCGTGCGCGAGCGCATCTCGCCGAACAAGCTCCCGGTCGCGCGGTGGGTCGAGATCATCGAGGCGTCGCACGCCGAGGGGCTGCGCTCGACTGTGACGGTAATGTTCGGCCACATCGAGGAGCCTTGGGAGCTGGCCGAGCACATGCGCGTGGTGCGTGAGCTGCAGGAGCGGACCGGCGGTTTCACCGAGTTCGTGCCGCTGTCGTTCATTCCGTTCCACACGCTGCTCGGGCGCACGCACGGGGTCGAGGAGATCTCGCGGGAGGAGAACCTCAAGCACACTGCGGCATTCCGGCTCGCACTCGGGCGGACCGTGCCCAGTCTCCAGGCCAGCTGGGTAAAGATGGGCCTCGACGCCGCCACCGAGTCGCTCAGTTGGGGGGTCAACGACCTCGGCGGCACGCTGATGGAGGAGTCGATCTCGCGCATGGCCGGCAGCTACCACGGCGTGCAACTGTCGGTCGATGACCTGGTCGGCGCGGCTCATCGAGCGGGACGGCCGGCGGCCGAGCGCACCACGCTATATGAGATCCGCCGGAGCTTTCCGGTGGCCGCTGCCGCATGAGCACGGCCCTGTTCGCCGGTGTCGAGCCGCTCGAGGTGTTCGTCGAGCTGCTCGCCGACGTCGACACCGAAAACTCCTCGACCGAGTTCTACGACCGGATCTGCGAAGCGATCTGCCGCCTGACGACGATGCGCCGGGCCGCGATCTTCATGGCCGACGCCGCCCGCCAGCGGGTCCGCGCGGTCGGCGCGCACGGAACGTCGATCTCACAGCTTGCGGAGCTGCGACCGACCCTGATCAACACGCCGATCGCGCAGCGCGCGCTGCTCGAGGATCAGGTGGTGGTCGTCTCCGAGCAGATCGAGCAGGCCGTCCCGCCCGAGTACGCGCAGCTGCTGGGAATCACGACGCTGGTTTGCACGCCGCTGAGCGCTGCCGGCCGTGCCTACGGCGTGATCTGTGCCGATCGCGGGGGCGGGCGCTTCGAGCTCTCTGACGGCGAGCGCCATCTGCTGTGGACGCTCGGCAAGACCGCGGCGCTCGTCGCCACAGCTCGCAATGCGACCAGGCAGCAGGAGCGGGCACGGCGGCTCGGCGAGCGACTCGACCTGGCGCGGGAGATCCACGAGCGCGTGCTGCAACGCCTGTTTGGGGTATCGCTGGCGCTGAGCGCCGAGCAGCCGCTCGATCCAGAGGGACGCGACCGCTGCCGGGGCGAGCTGCAGCAGGCGATCGGCGATCTGCGCCGCGCGCTCGAGCGGCCGCTTGCTCCGCTGGCCGACGAGACCGGGACGACGCTCGCGGATGAGCTCGAGCGACTCAAGCGCGGAAACGACCCCGCCCACCCCCTGCCGCTGTACATCGACTGGACGGGCGATACCAACGTGCCGGGAGAGCTCGAGCCGCTCGCGCAGTCCGTGCTGACCGAGTCGCTGCGCAACGTCGGCAAGCACGCGACTGCGTCGCGGATCGACGTCGTCATCAGTCGCGGGGACGACACGTTCACGCTCGAGGTCCGCAACGACGGCGCGAAGGGCGGCGTCCGCGGAGCCGGGATGGGGCTGCGGCTGGCGACGTTCGAGGCGCTGCAGCAGGGAGGCGTGGTCGAGTTCGGTCCGACCGGAGAGGACGGCTGGCGCGTTCGGCTCGTGGTGCCGCTGCACGCAGATGGGGGAGGGGCGTCGTGAAGACGCACGAGGCCAACCTGACCGTGCCACCCGACCTCGAGCATCGCCGGCTGCGGGTCCTGGTCGTCGACGACCACGACGTCGTGCAGTGGGGCTTCCGGAGGCTGCTCGGGGAGCAATCGTGGGTCGAGCGATGCCTCGCCGCCCGGACCGGCTCCGAAGCGCTCGAGCTGACCCTTGCCTTCACGCCGCACGTGGCGCTCGTCGACTTGTTCCTCTCAGACGAGTCAGGCGCGGATGTGTGCGCGTCGATCCGCGAGGCCTCGCCCGGGACGCGCGTGCTGCTGATTTCAGGCGCGGGGAGGATGTCGCCCGCGACAGCCCGCGCCGCGGGTGCGTCGGGATTCGTGTCCAAGGATTGGGAGACGCACGAGATCGCCACGGCCGTGCGAATGGTCGGCCTGGGGATGACTGTGTTCTCGCCCAAGGCCAAGCAGCCGGCGCCGCTGCTGACAGAGCGCGAGCGAAGCGTGCTCGATCTGATTGCCGCGGGCTCGACGAACCGCGAGATCGCCCAGCAGCTGTATCTCTCCCCGCACACCGTCAAGGAGCACACCAGCGCCCTGTACCGCAAGCTTGGCGCCCGCAACCGCGCGGAGGCAGTCCGCCGGGCGCAGCGGGTGGGGCTGCTGGGGTAGCCTGGTTCTAATGCTGATGGTGATCGGAGCCGTGGTCGTGCTGATTGGAGTGATCGTCGGCTGGTACACGATCGCCGGCAGCGGCATCAACCGCCGGCCTTACGGAAAGGGCGACGCGCCCGGCGCCGGACGGCACCACGGCGAGAGCCCGCTCGATTCGCCTTGGGATATGCGCGACTGGAGCCGCGGGACCTCCTCGCGGCGATCCCGCCGCAAGTAGAGCCTACGGGGGGCCGACCGGAGTCGTCGGCGCCGGCTTCTCGTTCTCGACGCCGTTGAGCTCGGCGACGGCCTGGACGACCTGACCGCGGTTGTAGTAATCGGTCAGGATCAGGTTGGGGATGTGGCCGCGCAGCTGGACGCACTCGCGCGCTCGCTGGAGGATGAACGGGGCCTGGACCAGCGGCACGTTGGGCGTCGGGCGCGGCGGGAACAGATCGGCCCAGTTGTTCATCATCAGCAGCGGCGCGTCGATCCGCCCGCGGGCGAGCGCGCAGCTGAACTGACTCGGCTTGGTGGCGCCAAGCGGCGTGTCGGAGATCCACCCGGATTCGAACGCCTCGGTGTTCCATCCGTACTTGCCGCTCGTCGGCTTCTGCGAGAACACGACCACGTTGTGGCGGGACCGAATCAGCGATCCCAGCGTTGGCAGTGGCTGGCCCCGCTGGAGGGTCGCGAGATTGTCGAACAGCCCGGCGCGCTTGAACGCCTTCTTGATGTCCTTCTCGGCGACGTAGTCCTCGTCGAACAGGATGATCACCTGGTTGGGGTTCTGCTCAAGGAACTTGTGGATGACCCCGAGGAAGTCGACCATTCGCGTGGCACCGAGTTCGCACAACGTGTGGCACAGGTAGATGTCCCGCGTGCCGCCGGTCGATGCCTTGGCCAGCGATCGGCTGACTCGCTGGAGCGCCAGGCGCGCGACGGGGGAAAGCTTGGACGCGACACGGTTTACGCGGTCGCCCTCGGCGACGAGGTCGGTGTAGACGGCGCCGCTGCCGCTCGCTGATGCGACGGCGTAGTGGGTGGAGATCTTGAAGAGCCTGATGCCGTCCTGAAGCTGCTGGTTGACGGCCCGGTCCTGGTTCGCGATCAGCCAGCCCGGCGAGTCCGCCGCGGACATCGAATTGTGGGTGCCGGCGAACACAACCTCGTCGAGGCGGCGCGAGCACAGCTGGGCGTACCCGTTGCACGTTTGTGGCGCGTCGGCCTCGACGGTCTTCGTGCCGCCGTTGAACACGAGCAGGAACGTCACGATCGCGATGCACACCAGCGCGAATCCGCCGGCGGTGAGGAGCTGGCGTCGCTCGATCGAACGCCGCTTGCGAACGCGGCGCGGGCGAGGCTCCGCCGGGGCGGTGAGCGCGAGCACCTCGCCGGCGCCGATATAGAGCAATACGGCCCCTCCGGCGATCGCCAACAGACGGAGCGCAAGGATCGGGTTCAGGATCGCCAGCAGGCCCAACGCGAGTGCCACCGCGCTCCGTACCGCCCGCACCGCGCTCGGCGCGGGACCGAGGACGGCGCCGCGCAACCGCTTGAGGCCGGCGGCGGGCGCGTAGGGAGCGACGATCGGCCGCGCGGCCGCAGCAACGACCCACGCAGCCGCCGCGATCACCAACGTCCAAGTCGTCAGATCGCCGAGGTAGGAGTCCCACAGAGCGCCGAACGCCGCCTGTATTTGGGCCGTCGACAGCTCTGGAGGAGGGATCAGGGTTGACGCCAGGGCGCGCTTGAGCAGCCCGAGGCCGATCGCGAGCGCGATGCCGGCGACGCCGACCGCCACCCCCATACGCATCAGCCCCCGGCGGCGATCGGGAGCGATCGCCAACGCCGCGACGAACAGCGCGACCGCGACGATCGGAAGCACGATGCCCAGGATCCGAACCGCGTTTGCGACCCGCAGGGTGGTGCCAGCAAAGCTCCGTTTCTTGAGCGTCATGAGGACGGCCTCGGTGCGCTTCGGGATTTGGGCGGCTATCTTCGGTGCGAACTTCTGCAGCGCGGAGCTGATCACGGTGGCGGCGTCGGCGATGTCGAACACGACGTTGCCGCCGCCGGGCTGGAATAAGAGCCGATGCCCGTGGAGCGCGGCCAGCCGAAGCAGGGTCTCGAACGCCTCGGTGCTGATCGCCACCCGTACCGCCGACTGGACGAGCGGCCGCCCCGCGATCGCATCGGGGAACGCGGGCTCGAGTAGCTGGACCGTCATCTCGCGGCTGACGACCTCTTGCACGGCCGGCGTGTGGATCGCGTTGACGGTCCGGTCGGCAAAGGCGGCGGAGTCGATGACCTCGCTGCGCAGGTACAGCGTGACGCCGCCGACTAGCGCGGCGATCGTGGCGAGAACGATGAGCCCTACGCTCAGCCCTCCGCGAATGCGAATCCTTTTCGCGGGCATCTCCGCAGCCAAAGGTACAACGATCGCGGGAAAACCTGGCGCGGGGGTATGCTTCCGTATTAGGGCACTGGGCCAAGGTAAGGAGGATCAGGGATGAGATCCACGGTCGGCTTGCACGCATATGTCACGCACGGCGGCGTGCATTAGGTGAGCAATGGTTCATGTTGAACACCGAACTCGGGTAGGCTGTTAAACGTGGTCTTAATTGACGTTGCGCGCAGGACGACAGCGCAACTGCTCCTCGTCTCGCCTCCTCGCCGCCACAGCGCCGCGGCCGAGGGCTTCTACGAGCCCCCCGAGCCGCTTCCGGACGGGCAGCCCGGTGACCTGATACGCGCCGAGCCGATGGATGCGTATCTGGGGCCGGGCGTTCGGCTCCGAGCACGCGCGTGGCGCGTTCTCTATCGATCGACATCAGCGACCGGTGAGCCCACCGCCGTCTCGGGCACGATCCTGCTTCCTGGCCGGGGCCGGCCCACGCGCGTGCGGCCGCTGGTCGGCTACGCGATCGGCACGCACGGCATCGGCGATGCGGCAGCTCCGTCGCGGCTGTTGGCGCGAGGACTCGAATGGGAGGCGGGGCTGATGTCGCTTGCGCTGGCACGCGGCTCGGCGCTTGCGATCACCGACTACCAGGGACTCGGCACGCCGGGCGACCACACCTACATGGTCGGGCGCGCGCTCGGGCCCAACGTGCTCGACGCGATGCGGGCGGCCCGCGCGCTGGCCCCCGAGGAGCTGCCCGTCGGCGGACCCGCCGCAATCATCGGCTACTCCGAAGGCGGCGCGGCGGCGGCGTGGGCCGCGCAGCTGCAGCCCACCTACGCGCCGGACGTGCGGCTCGCGGGCGTGGCGGCCGGGGCGGCCGCTGCGAACGTCGAGAGCGCCGGCCCGGGGCTCGACGGCAGCTTCTTCTCGTTCTTCATCGCTTACGGCGGGATCGGGTACGCGGCCGCGTACCCCGAGCTCGACTTCGACCCGTACCTGACGCCGATGGCGCGCAAGAGGATCGATGCGCTGCGCAATTCGACGATCCTGCAGGCGATGATCTCCGGTCCGCGCTTCGTCAACGCCTCCGATCTGACGCAACCGAACGTGCTCGAGCTGCCCGAGTGGCGGCAGCGCTTGCGCGAGAACCGCCTCGGTCTGATCGCCCCGGAGACCCCGGTGCTCCTGCATCACGCACGGCGCGACCAGATCGTCTCCTTCTCGCAGAGCGAGGGGCTGCGCGATGACTGGCGCGGTCTGGGGGCCGACGTCCGGCTGTACATCACGCGTGGCGGCGTGGACCACATCAGTGGCGCGGTCGCGGGTACGCCGATCGCACTCGACTGGCTGGCCCGCAGGCTTCAGGGCGAGAGCCGCGCCGCGCGCCGCACCGCGCCCACGGTCGGCGCGGTCAGCGTCGCCGCGGGCCGCGCTGCGGCCTAGCCTCAGGGGCGGCCCGGATGTCCCGGGCCGACGGTCGGGCGGTAGGGTCCAGCCCATGAGGGCCGTGTTCGACGGGCACAACGACGCGCTCACGCGCGAGGACCACGCGCGGATCGCGTCGGGTCGCGACGGAGGTCACCTCGACCTTCCGCGGATGCGCGCCGGCGGCGTGCGCGGCGGGATCTTTTCGGTGTTCACCCCGTCCGCCGGCGAGCGCTGGGAGCCGGTCGCACGCGAGGACGGCGTAATCGAAATGGAGCTCGCCGTGCCGGTCGGCCAGCCCGAAGCCGCTGCGTTCGCGACCACCGCAGCAGGGCGGCTGCTGGCGCTCGAGCGCGCGGGACAGGTCGCAATCGCCAGGACGGTCGCGGACCTGGACGCCGCACTCGAGCGAGACGGACCGCCGGTTGCCGTGCTCCACCTCGAAGGTGCCGAGGCGATCGACGCTCGTCTTGACGCGCTCGAGCTCTGGTACGCGGCCGGTCTGCGCTCGCTCGGACCGGTGTGGAGCCGACCGAACGCGTTCGGCTATGGCGTCCCGTTCATCTCGCCGTCCTCGCCGGACGTCGGCCCCGGGCTGACGGCGGCCGGGCGCCGGCTCGTGAGCCGCTGCGCACAGCTTGGGATCCTCGTCGACCTGAGCCATCTGAATCTGGCTGGGTTCTGGGACGTGGCCGACCTCGAGCTCGGACCGCTTGTCGCGTCGCATGCAGGGGCCCATGCCCTGGCAGCAGCCTCGCGCAACCTGCTCGACGAGCAGCTCGATGCGATCGGCCGGACCGGCGGGCTCGTGGGCATCGTGTTCGCGTGCCCGTTCCTGCGTCCGGACTTCGCCGAGAACGCGGACACCCCGCTCGAGCTGATCGTCGAGCACGCGCGCTACGTCGTCGAGCGGATCGGCGTCGAGCACGTCGCGCTCGGCTCGGACTTCGACGGAGCGGTGATCCCCGCCGGTCTGGGCGATGTGGCCGGGGTGCCGAAGCTGATCGACGCGCTCGGCGAAGCCGGGTTCTCGGGCGAGGAGGTCGAAGCGATCGCCTGGAGGAACTGGCGCCGGGTGTTCGGCGCCTGGTGGCGCTAGGCGTCGGTCTCCCAGCCGGTTTGCAGCGCTGCGCGAGCCAGCTCGAGCCACGCGCCGGTTGCACCGACCCGCGCGACCGAGCCAAACAGCTGGCCGACGCCTCGCGCCGGCCACAGGTCCTCGGGCGTCAGTGCACCCGAGACGATCAGCTCGACGATCTGGTCCGGGCGCTCGAACAGGCGCTCACGCGCCGCGATCACGGCGTCGCAATCGAGCCGTGAGGGGCCGGGGCCGGCCAGCTCGCCGAGCGCGTGGCGAGTGAGGTCGAGGGCGGTGGCGGCTTTCGCGCCGGGCAGCCACCCGAGCTGCTCGACCGCGGCGGCGAGCGCCGCGGGATCGTCGGCGGCGAATGCATCGAGGGCCGCGGCCGCGAATGCGACCCGAGCCGTGTCGAGCACCCGCATTGCACCGAAGTCGAGGATCGCGAGCCGCCCGTCGGCCATGATCAAGGCGTCGTCGGGATCGAGGTCCGTGTGGATCATCCCCCAGCGCGCGGCGCCGAGCGTGAAGACGAGCAGGCGCGCCGCGGCCTGGTCGGGGTCGGGCGCCTCCCGCAGCGGAACGCCGTCGACCCAGTCGCTGACGAGCACGCTGTCGTGTGCGAGCCTCGTGACCGGCGCCGGCACGGTCAGGAACGGGTGGTTGCGCAGTGCGCGGTGGAAGCGGCGCTGGGTCAAGGCCTCGTTCTCGAGGTCGAGCTCGTCGAGCACCCGCTCGCGAATCTCGTGCAGGAGCGCGCCCGCGTCGAGCGCGGGGAATGCGGCGTGCAGTGGCGCTAGCAGCCCCTCGAGGAGCGCGAGGTCTTGGCGGACGGAGGAGGCGAGCCCGGGGCGGAGCACCTTGACAGCGACGGGCCTGCCGTCGAGCTGCCCGCGATGGACTTGGGCGCTCGGTGTAAACGCGACCGGCTCACGCAAGTCGAGGTCGTCGAGCTCGTCGCTCGGCTTGACACCCCAGGCGTCCTTGAGCAGCT
Organism: uncultured Solirubrobacterales bacterium; assembly: GCA_963824755.1. Lineage (GTDB taxonomy): Bacteria > Actinomycetota > Thermoleophilia > Solirubrobacterales > Solirubrobacteraceae > Palsa-465. The sequence continues at coordinate 75,998 of CAWGQT010000038.1, forward strand.
TCTCGACTTGCTTGGGCTCGATCGGCTCTCGTGCGGCATCCGCCGCGGCCTCGAGCTCGGCGACGAGCGAGTCTCCCCAGGGCCGGGGGATCCACGCGGGGTCGATCCCGGCGTAGGCGCGCGCCAGCGCGACGCGCCCGCTCGGCGCCGAGCGCGCTATCCGCAGCCCGACCTGCAGCAGCGCCTCCAGCCGCCTCAGTTGATCGTCGGTTCTCGTCAGAGCGGCCGGATCATAGGGTCGATGTCGCTAGTCCGCCTCATATGCGGAGAATCGACATCACCTCCGCTAGAAGCCGTAGACTGATATATCATTCCGCGCTCACTGTGGCGGGGGAGACCTACAAGACCGTGGCAGGGCAGACCGACCGCGCCATCGTGGGCGGGCAGACCTACATCGCTTCCGGGGGCGCGCGGTTGCTCGTGACCATGGACGGCGAACCCGGCGCGCCGACGATCCTGCTGGTGCACGGGTACCCGGACACGCACCGCGTCTGGGACGAGCTGGTCGAGCGCCTGCGCGACCGCTTTCACGTCGTTGCATACGACACGCGCGGGACCGGAGGCTCGACCGCGCCGGTCGAGCATGATGCGTTCGCGCTACACAATCTCACCGCCGACCTCCAGGCGGTCATCGACACCGTCAGCACGCAGCGCCCCGTGCACCTCGTCGGCCACGACTGGGGCGCGTTTCAGTGCTGGGACGCGGTCGCAACCGAGCGCGTGGCGCACCGTGTCGCCTCGTTCACCGCGGTCGCAGGGCCGCGGCTCGACCAGATGCGGCCCTGGATCCGCAAGCGGCTGAGGTTCAAGGCAGGCGCGATCAAGCAGCTCGCCGGCCAGGCGCGGCGCTCGTGGTACGTCAGCGCCTTCCAGATCCCGTGGCTGCCCGAGGCTGTGCTCGCCCGCGTCATGGAGCGAGCCTGGCCGCGCGTCATGCGCCAGCTAGAGCACCTCGAGCCTCGCGAGGGGCATCCCGCTGCGACGCTGGTCAACGACGCGCGGACGGGCCTCGCCCTCTACCGGACCAACATGCGCGGATACCTCCGGCGCCGGGCCGCCGGTCGCGGCCCGGCCGAGGTCCCGGTCCAGGTCGTGATCGCAAGCCGCGATCGCTATATCTCGCCGGCGCTCTACGAGGAGGCCGACAGATGGGCGGATACCGTCTGGCGGCGCGAGCTCGACGCAGGGCACTGGGTTCAGCGCTCGCACCCAGACGAACTCGCGCGCTACATCACCGAGCTCGTCGAGCACACCGAACCGGCGCTCCGGCCCCAGCCAACCTCGACCTAGATAGATTGCATTCATGCCCCAGATCGATCCCTCAGTAGCCCTCGCCGGCCGCCGCGTCCTGATCACGGGCGCCGCTCGCGGAATCGGCGCCGCCCTCGCCCAGAAGCTGGCATCGCACGGAGCGCGCCTGGCGCTCGTCGGCCTCGAGCCCGAGACCATGGCCGCGGTGGCGGAACGGTGCGGCGAGGGAACGTTCGTCACCGAGGCGGATGTGTCGAACCGCGAGCAGATCACCGCTGCGATCGATGCCGCCGCAGAAGCGCTGGGCGGCCTCGACGTGGTCGTCGCGAACGCCGGGATCGCGACCGGCGGCCCGCTGCGCACGCAGGACGTGCGCAGCTGGGAGCGCGTGATCGAGATCAACCTGCTCGGCGTGATGTACACCGACCGGGCCGCGCTGCCGCATCTCGAGCGCAGCCGTGGCTACCTGCTCAACATCGCCTCGACCGCGGCCGTCTTCCGCGGTCCCGGGATGAGCGCGTACTGCTCGGCCAAGGCCGGGGTCGAAGCGCTCAGCGATTGCCTGCGGATCGAGTGCCTGCCTCGAGGCGTCGACGTCGGCGTGGCGTACTTCCTGTTCCTGGACACCGACATGGTCCGCGACGCCGAGCGCGAGATGCCGCTGATGGGCCGCGCGCGCTCCGAGATCCCCGGCTTCCTGGGGCGTACCTACCCGCTGGGTCCCGCGATCGACGAGGTGGCCGTGGCGATCGCGCAGCGCCGCCGGCGCGTCTCCTATCCGAAGTGGTTCGTGCGCGCGCTGCCCCTGCGGCAGCTGTTCACAGCGCGGTACGTGGAGCGCCAGGCAGCCAAGCGCTACAACGAGACTGCCGGCGAGTACGAACGACTCCTCGCCGAGCGCGGTGCGAGCGCGATGTCGGCGGCCGAGCGCACGCGCGAGCTCGCGAATATCTGAGCGATGGTCTAGCCCGAAACGCGCTGGGCATGCAGCGCCGCGAGCTTGCGGCGCTGGATCTTGCCGGTGGAGGTCCGCGGGATCGAGTCGACGAACTCGATCTCGCGCGGCATCTTGTGGCGGGCGAGGCGGGTCTTGACGTATGACTGGAGATCCTCCGCCGAAGCACTCACGCCGGGCCGAAGCACGATCATCGCCGCCAGGCGCTGTCCGAAATCCTCGTCGGGGACACCGAACACAGCCGCGTCGGCAACTGCCTCGTTGGTGGCCAGCAGCTCCTCGACCTCCTGCGGGAACACGTTCTCCCCACCTGAGAGGATCATGTCGTCGTCGCGGCCGTCGACGAACAACCGGCCGCCGTCGTCGAAGTGGCCGACGTCGCCGGTGCTCATCAGCCCGTCGATCACCTCCTTGCCGCCGCCGCCCGTGTAGCCGTCAAACAGCAGCGGGCTGCCGACGAAGATCCTGCCTGTGGTACCACGGGGCAGTTCGACGCCTTCTTCGTCGAGGATCCTGATCCGGACCCCGGCAGATGGCTTCCCGACGGTGCCCGGCGCCGCGCGAAGGTCGGACGGTGTGGCCAGCGTTCCCATCCCGACCTCCGTCGAGGCGTAGCCGTTGTAGAGAATGTCTCCGAACTGGTCCATCACCGCCGTCGTAAGCTCCGGGCTGAGCGGCGCCGCGCCGCTGACGATCATCCGCAGCGACGAGGTGTCGTGGTGATCCCGCACGTCGGCGGGCAGGTCGATGATCCGCTTGAGCATCGTCGGCACGGCCAGCAGCATTCCCGCGCCGTGGCGGTCGATCTGTCGCAGCGTTGCCTCGGGGTCGAATCTCCGCCGGATCACGATCGCCGACCCGAACGCGCATCCGAGCGAGAATCCGATCTGCCCGTAGAGGTGAAACAGCGGCGGTGGCACAACGATCGGCTCACCGGAGCGAGGCACGGGCTTGATCCGCGCGAGATCGAGCACCGAGGCGACCGCGAGCGGGGCCAGCGCGCGCGCGCTCAGGGTGCGCGTCGCCCCCTTGGGGGTCCCGGTCGTGCCCGACGTCAGCATGACCATGCGGGCGTGCGTCGCCGGCGGCGGCGCATCACGCGCGCGCAGCTCGATCAATGAGTCGACCGTCGGGCGGTCCGGCTCGTCGTCGTGCCAGGCCACGACTCGCGCGCCGGCGAACTCGGCGTCGTCGAACACCGGCTCGAACTCCTGGTCGTAGATCGCGGCGACGACAGCCTCACGGGCGAGCACGTCGGCGAGCTGCGGACCGGCGAAGTCGCTGTTGAGCGGGACGAGATCGCAGCCGAGCCGCGTGGCGGCCACGGCGGCGTGGAGAAAGCCGCGGTGGTTGCGGCACATGATGCCGACGGCCCCGGCCGGGGCACCGAGATCGAAGTGCTCGTGAAGCGCACCCGCGAGGGCCCGCGACTGCAGGGCGAGCTCATCGAACGTCAGCTGCCCGCGCTCGTCGATCAGCGCGGTACGGTCTCCGTAGAGCTCCGCCGCGCCGGCAAGAGCCGATGCCGGCGTGGGCCCGTAGCGCCGCGCCGCCAGCAGCGCCCGCGCCACGCGGTCGGGGCGCACGGGCCTGACCATGCCGCTCTGCGCGGCCGTGCCGATCGCGCCGAGCACGTCCCCGGCGACGCGTATCGCTTGACCGGCGGGTGCGGGCTCACCCGCCGGCAGCGCCTTTCGGCTGCGGGCGCCGCTGCGGTTCATGCGCCCCGCGTAGGCCGTCAGACCGGCCTCGATCGGCGCCTGCGCAAGCTGATAGGCAACGCCGTTCACCCGCGCCCACAGAGGCGAGATCGTCCGCGGGCGCTTGACGATCGCGCGGGCGACGATGTCTGCGGCCTCCTCGGTGCTCATTCCTGGCAGGTAGTTCCACATGCGAAACGGACCGAGCATCGGCGAGCGTACCAGCTGCAGGTGGATCGACGTGGTCGTCACGCCGTCGGCCCTGATCTCCGGCGCGACGCCGCGGAGCCACGCCTCAAACGCGGTCTTCGAGGCGATGTAGGCGCTCCACCGCAGCGCGGGGAGATTGACCCCAGCGGTGGCGACGTTGACGATGTGGCCGCTTCCGCGCTCGCGCATCGACGGCAGCAGCCCGAGCAGGAGGCGCACCGGGCCGAGATAGTTGACGCGGATCGTGCGCTCGACGTCGTGGAAGCGGTCGTAGGAGTCCGAGATCCACCGCCTGATCGACTTCCCGGCGTTGGACACGACCACGTCGACGTGACCGTGCTGCGCGAGCACGGTCTCGACGAGCTCGCCGACCTCGTCGATGTCGGCGAGATCGCACGGGTAGGCGAACGCGCTGCCGGGAGAGGACGGGCCCTGATCGCTCACGATCGCCTCGCAAATCTCCTCCAGCAGGTCGGTCCGGCGGGCGACCAGCAGGACGGTGGCGCCGGCGCGGCCGAGCCGGACGGCTGCCGCCTCGCCAACGCCCGAGGACGCGCCGGTGATCAGGACGACCTTGCCCGCGACTGCATCGCGCAGGGCGCTATCGCCGATCCCCGGGCTGGTGGCGCCGAGGAGCAGCCGGACCGGGCGTGGCAGCAGCTCGCTCACCGACGCCGCATTATCCACTCGATTGCCGGAAGCTTCACGGCGTGGGGTAGGTACCGCGTCGCTTCCATCGCGGCGCGGACCTGAAGGCCTGGGACGACCACGCGTTTGCCGGAGGCAAGACCCTCGACGCCGGCGCGCGCGGCCTGCTCGGCGGAGATCCAGGCGGGGCGCGGAACAGCCTTCTCAAAGCTCTGGCCGCCCTTCACCTGCCAGCCGGAGATATCCCAGAAGTCCGTGGACACCGGCCCGGGAGCGAGCGCGCTGACCGTCACGCCGAGGCCGCGCAGCTCCTGGTGAATCGCTTCGGAGAACGTCAGCACGTATGCCTTCGCAGCTGAGTAGCCGGCGGAGTAGGGCAGTGGTTGCATCCCCGCGGTGGAGGCGACGTTGAGAATTGCCCCGCTGCCGCGCTGCACCATCCCGGGCGCGAACGCGGAGGTGAGAGCGACGACCGCCTCGACGAGCACGCGGACCTGTTCGAGCTCGCGCTCGGGGTCCGACTCGTAAAACGGGCCGTTGGTCGCAAAGCCCGCGTTGTTGACGAGTACGTCGACGTCGAGCCCGAGGTCGGAGATGCGGCCTGGCAGACGCGACCGCGAGGCCGGCTTGCCGACATCGCAGGAGAGCGTCTCGGCGCGCACCCCGTATTCAGAGGTCAACTCGCCGGCGAGCTCCTCGAGCCGGTCCTTGCGCCGGGCCACGAGCACGAGGCCGTGTCCTCGCGCCGCGAGCTGGCGCGCGATCTCGGCGCCGATCCCGGCGGAGGCGCCCGTTACGAGCGCGGCCGATGTTGGAGTGGGGTCAGGCAGGCTCATGGGTGGTTGGCGGTGGGTGGGTGGGTCCCGGTCGCAATACCATCACATACGAGGCTCACCATCGCGTCGGTATAGCGAGCGCGCTCTTCCTCCTCGCTCTGCCCGCGGACGGCGGCGAACAATCCTGGAAGCACCAGCGCGGTGATCGCGCGCCCCACGCTGCGCGTGTCGAGATCGGGCTGTAGGAAGCCGCGCTGGACGCACTCGTCGAGGTATGCCGCGCCGAGCGCGCCGAACATCTCAATCAGCCCCAGGACTCGCTGGGTCATCTCGTGGTCGACCGACGTCGCGTCCAGCAGCACGACCTGGCCAAGACCCGGCTCGGCGTCGAGCAGCGCGAACAGCCGCTCGCCGATTCCTCGCAGCTGCGCCCTGAACTCATCGATATTCGTGGGTAGCTCGGCAGTCGCCTCGCGCAGCGCATCGATCATCCGCTCGACGCCGTAATCGACGACCTGGTCGAGGATGTCGCGCTTGTTCTTGAAGTAGCGGTAGAAGGTCCCGTGGCCGATGCCCAGCCGCTCGGCGATGTCCGCGATCCCGGCGGCGTTGTAGCCACGCGTCGAGAACACCTCGAACGCGGCCTCGATGATCTCCGCTCGGCGCCGCTCGACCAGCTCGATGGCCGGTGGTCGGCGGCCGCGGCGCCGGTGCGTTTGGACGGATTTCGATGCTGACTCCACGGCCGGGAAGATACGACATCGAACGCAGAATGACATCTCATTCTGTGCTAGGCTGCGCGTCGTGAGCGTGCTCACAAGGCCGATCGCGTCGACCTGGCAGGGTCCCGAAGAGCTGAGCGGGAGCGCTCCGCCCTCGCCTGCGGGACCGCTCGACCCAAATGAGCTCTCGCGGCTCCCGCGGCCGCCCGCGATCCGTCTGCCGCGGTTTGCGCAGGTGCTTTGGTTCGGGCAGCGCCAGGCGAACTTCGTGTTCCGGAGCCAGGCGCGATTCGGCGATGTGTACTCGATGCGCGGATACGTGCGCGGCCGCCCGACGGTGACCTCGCATCCGGATCACGTCAAGTCGCTGTTCACCGCACCACCGGATCTTGTGCCGACGCTCGCCGCGGAATCGCCGCTGCGCCCGGTGCTCGGTCCGAAGTCCGTGCTGACCGCGAACGGCCCCCGGCACTTGCGACAGCGCAAGCTGCTGCTGCCCTCCTTCCACGGCGAGGCGATCGCGCGCTACGAGCAGATGATCGCCGAGGCCGCCGAGCGCGAGATCGACCGCTGGCCGATCAACCGCCCGTTCGCGCTGGCGCCGCGCATGCAGGCGATCACGCTCGACGTGATCATGGGCGGGATCTTCGGGATCGAGCGCAAGCCGCGCCCGGGGACGCTCGAGCACGCGCTGCGCACGTCGATCAGGCATCTGCTGTGGAGCTCGACGCTACCCGGTTCGAAGCTCGCCGAATTGATGAACATCGGCCACGATGAGCCGTTCGGTCTCACCTGGCTGGCGCTGCGCGTGCCCGATCGCCTCGTCTACGCGATCATCGCCAAGCGCCGCCGCGCCCGCGATCTCGATGAGCGCTCGGACATCCTCTCGCTGATCATGCGCGCCCGTACCGAGGACGGCGCGGAGCTAAGCGACCGCGAGCTGCGCGACGAGCTGATGACGCTGGTACTGGCCGGCCACGAGACGACCGCCAACCAACTCGCCTGGACGTGGGAGCGGCTGGTGAGGACGCCCATGGCGTACGAGCGCCTTCGCGAAGCGGCCACGGGTGACGGCGACGCCGTCATCGAGGCGACGATCACCGAAGCGATGCGCGTGCGACCCGTGATCCCGATGACGGGCCGCCGGGTCAGCGCTCCGTGGCAGCTGGGCGACTACGGAGTCCCCGCCGACACGCCGATCGCGATCAGCATCCTGCTGCTGCACCACCGCGAGGACGTGTATCCGGACCCGTTCGCGTTCCGCCCTGAGCGCTGGCTCGATCGCAAGCCGGGAACCTACGAGTGGCTGCCGTTCGGCGGCGGGACCCGACGCTGTCTGGGTGGCGCGCTGGCGATGGCCGAGCAGCGCGTGGTGATGCGGGCGATGGCGCGGCGTCTCGACATCCGGGCAACCGATCCCAAGCCGGAGCGCCCCGTGCACCGCAACGTCACGATGATCCCCTCGCGAGGGGGACGCGTCGCGGTGCGTCCGCGCCTGGGGTGAATGGCGATTCACCTCCGACGTGCGGAGGTGAATTGGCATTCATGCCTACGACGGACCGATCAAGAGCGAAGCGTGCACCTCGCCCGAGGGGTCAGCGATCCACAGCCGGTCGCCGTCGCCCAGCACAAGCTTCTCGCCCGGCTGCGCGGGACTGCGGAATTCCATCTCGACGTCGAACCGTTCGGGCTCGGCCGCGGCAGCGAGCAGCTGCTCCTCGAGCGGTTGCCAGTACGCGGCGTTGTTGATGTGCTCGGCGAGGTCGCGCTCGGTCGCCCTGAAGATCCAGGGACGCCGCGGGATCCCTTCCGAGGGCGCCGGGTGGCGAAGCCGGGCCGTGACGCGACGTCCCGCCGCGGCGTCGCCATACGCCCTGACCTCCGCGTCTGTGAAAGGAGCGGGACGGCGTGTCGCCGGGTCGAGATGGACCCACAGCGAGACCGCCTCCACGGCCGGCATGCCGGCGCCATCCCGCGAAATCGTCGTCCGGCGCTCGGCCCACATCTTGCCGAGGCCGCTGCAGAACGTGACCAACCGGTGGTGCTCGCCGAATCGCGGAAACCGGGTGATCGCGATCCGCGTCTTGCGCACGACCCAGATCGCGGCCTCAGCGAGGCCGGCGTCCTCGACATCGCCGTACGCGACGTCCTGCAGCCAGCGCGCCAGCGCGTCGAGCCGCGCGCGGCCGGTCGGGGCGCAGTCGGCGAGTCCAGCCCTCGCGGTCTGGGTGAAGGTGCGCCCGTTTTGAGGCGGTCCGACTAGCTCCTGCACGGCCGGGGAGCGTACAGACCCCGATTCGCTCCCCCCGAACGGGGGGAACTCACGCGCGGCTCTGTATCCCGGGCGGCCTCTGCGCGTAGGTTCAACGCATGGGTAAAGCCGCAATCCTGTTTCCCGGTCAGGGGAGCCAGACCCCGGAGATGCGCGAGACCGTGAGCCGCGCCGCGCCACGCCTGCTCGCTGTCGCAGCTGCGATTGTCGGCGAGGATCCGTTCGCGCGGGCGGAGGAGGGCACCGCGTTCGCGCAGCCGGCGATCTTCTGCGCGAGCCTCGCCGGCTGGGCCGCGCTCGGCAGCCCGAGCGGAGATTTCATGGCGGGTCATTCGCTTGGCGAGCTCGCTGCACTCGTCGCGGCCGGGAGCTTGGACGAGCGGGAGGGGCTGCGGCTTGTGGCGCTGCGCGGACGTCTGATGCAGGAGGCGGGCGAGCGGGCCGGCGACGGCGGAATGCTGGCGCTGCTCGGTGCGGGCGCCGCCGATCACGCCGCGGAGCTCGCCGATGCGCACGGACTGTCGGTCGCGAATGACAACTCGCCGCAGCAGATCGTCCTGTCCGGTGCGCGCACGAGGCTGCCAGACGCGGGGGCGGCGGCGAAGGAGCTTGGGCTGCGCGCGATGGAGCTGCCGGTGACGGGCGCGTTTCACTCGCCGATGATGGAGTCGGCGGTGCCGGAGTTCGCCGACGCGCTGCAGCGCGTGGAGGTCAAGGAGCCGCGCGTCCCCGTGCTCTCCGCCGTGACCGCGGCACCGTTCACCGATATTCGCCAGCAGCTCGTTCAGGCACTGACGATGCCGGTGCGGTGGCGCGAGACGATGCTGGCTCTGCACGAGCTCGGGGTCGAGAAGTTCGTCGAGGTCGGTCCGGGACGAGTCCTCACAGGACTCGCGAAACGCACGCTGTCAGGAGTCGAACTTGTCAACGCTTGAGCAGGCCATCGCACCTGTCCGCCAGCGCTCGGCGCTGCGGACTGCATCGATCCTGTCCGTCGCCACCGAGATGCCGCAGGGACGGCTGACCAGCGCCGAGATCGCGCAGCGCCTCGGCGTCAGCGAGGACTGGATCCTGTCGCGCACCGGCATTCGGGAGCGTCGCCAGGCGGCGCCCGACGAGCGTCTCTCCGACTTTGCGGCGCGAGCCGGTGCGCGCGCGCTCGAGCGGGCGGGTGTCGACGCCGCCGATCTCGACCTCGTGATCGTGGCGACGCTGTCCCAGGACGAGGTGACCCCGAACACGGCACCGTTGGTCGCCCACGCGCTCGGCGCCCGCGACGCGGGTGCGTTCGACGTTGGCGCGGCGTGCACCGCATTTCTGTCCGGGCTCGCAGTGGCGGTCGCGCAGGTCGAGAGCGGCCGGGCGGACCGCGTACTGCTCGTGGGCGCGGACTTCATCACGAGGATCACGAACTACGACGACCGCCGAAGCGCGCCGCTATTTGCCGACGGGGCCGGGGCGGTCGTGGTCGGAGAACCCAATGGGAACGGCGGCGCGATCGGCCCGATCGTGCTCGGCGCCGACGGCTCGCACCGTGAGACGATCATCGCCAGGCACCACGACAGGCTGATCGAGATGGACGGACCCGAGGTGTTCCGGCACGCGGTGGAGCGGATGTCGGCGGTAACGCTCGAGGCGATCGCGCGCGCCGGGCGCGAGCTCGAGGACATCGACCTGTTCGTCTACCACCAGGCCAACGCGCGGATCACGCGGGCGCTCGGCGAGCGCCTGGGGCTGGACCCCGAGCGCGTTGTCGACTGCATCGAATCGCTCGGCAACACCTCGGCGGCGACGCTCCCGATCGCGCTGGCCGCGGCCGAGGATGACGGACGTCTGCGCCCCGGCGCCTGCGTGCTGCTGAGCGCGTTCGGAGCCGGGTTCACGTGGGGCGGAGGAGTGATCGAGTGGGGAGGTGGCTGATATCGACGGCTGCGCGCTCATCACTGGCGCCTCGCGGGGTATCGGTGCCGCGATCGCCCGCGGCCTCGCTGCCGACGGCTGGCCCGTCGGCGTCAACTACCGCGCGGATCGCGACCGCGCCGAGGCGGTCGTGAAGGAGATCAAAGAAGCCGGCGGGCAAGCCGTGGCGATCGCCGCCGACGTCGTCGACCCGGCCGCGCCCGACGTGCTGTTCGACGCGCTCGAGTCGGCGTTCGACGGGCCCGTGCTCGTGCTCGTGAACAACGCCGGCATCAGCCGCGACGACCTGACGCCATCGCTCGGCGACGACGAATGGGAGTCGGTGCTGGACACTGACCTGACCGCCGCCTTCCGTCTGACCCGCCGCGCGCTGAAGCCGATGCTCAAGGCGCGCAAGGGCCGCATCGTGAACATCGCCTCCGTGGTCGGACTTCGGGCCAACGCGGGCCAGTCCAACTATGCTGCGGCGAAGGCCGGATTGATCGCGCTCACCAAGACCTCCGCGATCGAGGTGGCGCGGCGCGGCATCACGATCAACGCCGTGGCCCCCGGCTGGATCGACACCGAGATGACCGAGGGCGTCAACCAAGAGCTGCTTGCGGCGGTACCGGCGCGCCGAGCCGGCACCCCGGAGGAGGTCGCGGCCTGCGTACGCTTCCTGGTCTCTGACAAGGCGAGCTACGTCACGGGCGCCGTTCTGAGCGTCGACGGAGGGCTCGCCGCATGAGCTCAACAACTGAAAGGAGCGATCCCATATGCCAGCAGTAACCACCGAACAGGTCGAGACGCGCGTCGTCGAGACGCTCGCGAGCTTCGGCCCGGACGAGTCGCAGATCACGCGACAGGCCACGTTCGAGGAGCTCGACATCGACTCGCTCGATCTGGTCGAACTCGCGCAGATCGTCGAGGATGAGTACGGCGTGGTCCTGAAGGGCGAGGACATGAAGGAGCTGAAGACCGTCGGCGACGCGATCGACTTGATCGTCGAAAGGGCTTCTTGAAGCGGCGAGTAGTCATCACCGGGATGGGCGCGGTCACCCCGCTGGGTGTCGGCGCGCCCTCGCTCCACGGCCGCTGGGCCGCGGGCCAGTGCGGCATCGTCGATGGCGCTGGCGCGTGCACGGACTTCGATCCGACCGACTTCCTGTCCGTCAAGGAGGTGCGCCGGCTCGACCGGTTCTCGCAGCTCGCGCTGGTCGCCTCGGCCGAGGCGATCGCGCAGGCGGGCTGGGACGGCGAGCTGCCGTATGACCCGGTCAGAGTCGGCTGCCTGATCGCGACCGGGATCGGTGGACTCCACTCGGTCGAGACCCAGCACGACGTGATGCGCGAGAAGGGACCGAACCGCGTCTCGCCGCTCGGCATCCCCGCCTACATGCCCAACGCCGCGGCCGCAGCGGTCTCGATGAAGCACGGGCTGCAGGGCCAGATGTACGGAATCGTGTCCGCCTGCTCGGGCGGCGCTCACGCGGTCGGCTCCGCGCTGCGCATGATCCAGTACGGCGACGCCGAAGCGGTAGTCGCGGGTGGTTCTGAGGCAACGCTCACCGCATTCGCATTCGCCTGCTTTAACTCGATGCAAGCGCTCTCGCCGACGGGTGTCTCGCGGCCGTTCGACAAGCGCCGCGACGGGTTCGTGATGGGCGAAGGTGCCGGCGTGCTGGTGCTCGAGGAGGCTTCGGCCGCCGAGGCGCGCGGCGCGACGATCCTCGGCGAGGTGATCGGCTACGGGTCGACCTCCGACGCGTTCCATCTAACTGCGCCCGAGCCGAGTGGCGAGCCGGCATCGAAGGCGATCGAATTCGCGCTGGGCGACGCCGGCATCACGCCCGACGACGTCAGCTACGTCAACGCCCACGGTACCTCGACTCAGCTCAACGACGCCGCCGAGACCGCCGCGCTGAAGCGCGCGCTGGGCGATGAGCGCGCCAGGAAGATCCCCGTCTCGTCGACCAAGTCCGCGATCGGGCACCTGCTCGGTGCCGCCGGCGCGGTCGAGGCCGTGGCGACGGTGCAGACACTCGCCACCCGGGTGGTGGCGCCGACGCTCGGCTACGAGGTGCCCGACCCTGAGCTCGACCTCGACTACGTTCCCGGCGAGGCGCGCCCACTGCTGGCCCGCAGTAATGGTTCCCCGCCCACCCCTCCCGTGGCGGTTTCGAACTCGTTTGCGTTCGGCGGGCACAACGTCACGCTCGTCTTGCGAGGTGCGCAGAGTTGAGCGTCGCTGCCCTTCACCCCCCCGCCCAGCGCATCGGCGCGCTCGAGCGCCTCGAGCTGCTCTGCGACCCGGACAGCGTCCAGGTGTTCCGCTCGCGGGTCAGCTCCACGCGGCTTGGATCGCGCGCGGTGCCGGGTGATGGCGTGGTCGGCGCGACCGGTTCGGTCGGCGGGCGGCCGATCGCCTGCTACGCGCAGGACGGCTCGTTCATGGGCGGGTCGCTCGGCGAGCGCCACGCGGAGACGATCATCCGCGTGTTGCAGATGGCTTCGCGTGCGCGGATCCCGGTGGTGGGGTTCGTCGAGTCGGCCGGCGCGCGGATGCAGGAGGGAACCGCGGCACTGGGCGGCTACGGACGGATCTTCCGCGAGACCGTCGCGCTGACGGGTGTGGTGCCGCAGATCTCGGTCGTGAGCGGCTCGGCTGCCGGCGGCGGCGCGTACTCGCCGGCGCTGACCGACCTGATTCTGATGACCGAGGACGCCGCGATGTTCCTGACCGGCCCCGGGGTCGTGCGCGAGGCGCTCGGCGAGGAGGTCGACGCCGCATCGCTTGGAGGTCCACGCGTGCACGACCGAAACGGCGTCTGCCACCTGGTCGAGCATGACGTCGTGCACGCCGCGGTTCGCGTGCGCGAGATCCTCGGCTACCTGCCGTCGGCCGCGGGCGAGCCGGCTCCGCGCCACGAGCCGATCGAGCCGGCGCTGGCGGATCCGGGTGCGGTCGTGCCGCTGCAGGCGCGGCGGGCATACGACATTCGCGAGGCACTCGCGGGGATCATCGACGGTGGATCGCTGCTCGAGCTCCACCCGCGCTGGGCTCGCAACGTCGTCACCGCGCTCGCCGTGCTCGACGGGCGTCCGGTCGGGATCGTCGCGAATCAGCCGCACTACCTTGGTGGTGTGCTCGACGCCGAGGGCTCGGAGAAGGCGGCCCGCTTCGTGCGCCTCTGCGACTCATTCGGGCTGCCGCTGATCGCGGTCGTCGATACCCCCGGCTTCATGCCCGGCTCCCGCCAGGAACGCGCCGGCGTGATCCGGCACGGAGCCTCGCTGGTGCGGGCTTTCGCGGCCGCGCGCGTACCGAAGCTCACCGTGATCTTGCGCAAGTCCTACGGTGGCGCGTACATCACGATGAACTCGCGCGACCTCGGCGCCGACCTGGTGCTCGCCTGGCCAGACGCCGAGCTGGGGATCATGAGCGCGGGCTCGGCGGTGGGGATCATCCATCGCCGCGAGCTGCGCGTCGCGGACGATCTGGAGGCCGAGCGCCGCCGGCTCGCCGACGCCTATGCCGACGAGCATCTCCGTGCCTCAGCCGCGGCGGCCTGCGGATTCATCGACGAGATCGTCGATCCGGCGCAGACGCGCGCGCGGCTCGCGGGCGCGCTGCAGGCTCTGCAGCGATGAATCTCGCCGGCAAGCGGCTTCTGATCACGGGCGTCATCACGAAGGACTCGATCGCCTACCACGCTGCCGAGCAAGCGCAGCGTCTCGGAGCGACGGTGCTGCTGACCAGCTTCGGGCGGGTGCGACGAATGACCGAGCGCGCAGCGGCGCGGCTGCCAGAGCCGGTCGACGTGCTCGAGCTCGACGTGAACAGCGAATCGGATCTCGACGCGCTCACCTCGGAGCTCCGCGACCGCTGGGGGCAGGTCGATGGCGTGCTGCACGCGATCGCGTTCGCGCCCGAGGACGCGCTGGGCGGCAAGTTCATGACCGCGCCGGCCGAGAGCGCTGCCCAGGCGTTTCAGACGAGCGCCTTCTCGCTGAAAGCGCTGGCGGCCGCCCTCGCGCCGCTGATGCCCGCCGGCGCGAGCATCGTGGGCATGGATTTCGACGCCAGCGTGGCGTGGCCGATCTACGACTGGATGGGGGTCGCGAAGGCTGCGCTCGAGTCCGTCTCCCGTTACCTGGCGCGTGATCTCGGGCCAGCCGGCGTGCGCGTCAACCTGGTCGCGGCCGGGCCGCTGGGGACCGTGGCCGCGCGCGGCATCCCGGGGTTCGAGCAACTGTCTGAGCTGTGGCGCGCCCAGGCGCCGCTGGGCTGGGACATCGCCGACCCCGGCCCGGTCGCTGCCGCGATCTGCTTCCTGCTCTCCGACTACGCGCGCGGGATCACGGGAGAGATCGTCCACGTCGACGGCGGCTTCCACGCCGTTGGCGCCCCAAGCGGTTTGTAGGGGCCGCCTGCGGCGGCGTCCGTGGGGCCGGGAGGGCCCGTCCGGGCCTGCATGGGCGGGTCGTTCTTGTGATCCGCCCGGTTCTGGCCGGGGACGGGGTGGGTGGGCTGCCTCCCACCCCCACATTGCTCCAGAGCGGTCGGCCGCCCTGGCGCTTTGGAGCATCGTGGGGGCAGGGGCTATAGCACCCACACCGCGCCATTTCGTTCGCCGGCCTGGGCGAATTGTCACGTTGTGGGGGTCGGCTCCCCTTCTGGTGCTTGTGGCGGGGTCCGGACGGGGCTGCATGGCGGGATGGGCGGGATCCCAATCCCCGAGCGAAGCGAGGCCCCCCGTACGATGGGCTGGATGGAACGCTGGCTTTCGGTCGAGCGCAACGTGCGGCTGTGCGCCGTGCTGGGCGCGGTCGCGATCGCGTTCTCGAGCATTCTCGTGCGCCTCAGTCACGCCTCGCCGTCGACGGCGGCGATCTTCCGGTGCGCGTACGCGCTGCCGTTGCTCGGTTTGTTCGCCTGGGCCGAGGACCGGAAGTACGGCCGGCGCAGCTGGCGTGAGCGGCGGGTCGCGGTCGCGGCGGGGATGTTCTTCGGCGTCGATCTGATCTGCTGGCATCGCTCGATCGAGGACGTCGGCGCCGGGCTCGCCACCGTGCTCGCCAACGTGCAGGTTGTGCTGGTGCCGCTCGTCGCTTGGGCGATCCTCGCGGAGCGACCGCGCCGGCAGCTGCTCGCGGCGCTGCCGATCGCGCTGATCGGCGTGGTGCTGATCTCCGGCGTGCTCGAGGCGGGCGCCTACGGTCGCGATCCCGCTCGCGGCACGGTCTACGGGCTGGCGGCCGGCGTCGCCTACGTCGGCTTCCTGTTGCTGCTGCGCCACGGCGGCGCCGACCTGCGCAGACCGGCCGGACCGCTGTTCGACGCGACCGCCACGGGGGCGGTGGTGTCCGTGATCCTGGGGCTGGCGCTGGGCGACGCGCACCTGGAGCCAAGCTGGCCCGGCGCCGGGTGGCTGATCGTGCTGGCGCTCACGTCGCAGGTGCTCGGCTGGCTGCTGATCACGATCTCGCTTCCCCGCCTGCCGGCGGCGCTGACCTCGCTGCTGCTGACCGTCCAGCCGGTCGGGTCGGTCGCGCTGGCCGCGCTCATCTTCAGCGAATCGCCGAGCGGTCTGCAGCTGTTCGGCGTGGTTCTGGTGATCGTCGCGCTGGTCGGCGCGACGCTACCGAAACAGGTCTTCCGCGGCCGGTCGAAGGAGCGCCGCCGCGCCCGGCCCGTGCTGGCGACTGACGTGGCGTCCGGCTCCGCGGATCAACACCACGGGCTCTGAGCTGTCCTTGGCGCGGACGAGATCAGCGGCGGCCGCGAGCTCGTCGGCGATCGCGATCCAGGTCGCGCTCAGCTCGCGTCCGGACGCATCGGTGCGCCCGCGCCAGTCCTCGAGCGGGCTGATGCCTGCGCAGCCGATCGCGACGTCCGCCTGGCCGTGACGCCAGGCCCGCCCGAAAGAGTCCGTGATCAGGACACCGGGAGCCACGCCGGTGAGCTGCTCGATACGTGCCCGGAGCTCTCTGGCCGACGCATCGGGATCTTCCGGCAGCAGCACGACGGTGTCGGGCTCGGGTGCGTTGGACGCGTCGACGCCCGCGTTGGCGCACACGAAGCCGTGATGCGTGACGCAGATCATCACGCCACGCTCGGCACGCAGCAGCTCGCGTGATTCGTCCAGAACGACCTGGACCTGGCGTGGATCCTTGCGATGTGCGGTCGCGAACTCGATCGCGCGATCGCTCGGCGTGACATCGGCCAGCGACCGGATCCGGCCCTCCGACTTCGACACGATCTTGTGGGCGAGGACGATCACGTCCCCGGGCTCGAGCTGGGTCTTGACGATCAGCGCCGCCAGGTCAGTTCCCGGCGTCACCTCCGGCAGGCCTTGAAGGGCAATCGCTTGCACTAGTGCGCGCTTCGCATCAGCTGGCGCAGCATCCCGCGTGTGTGTGCCGCGAGCCCGTGCCTGGCGGCGAGCATCTGCTGGAGTGTGGCGAGATCCTCGGGTGTGTCGACGTCGATCGCGAGCGAGGGAACCTCGACCACCTCGGACGCAGTGCCCTGGGCGCGTGCGCTCGAGACGTGACGCTCGCAGCTGCCCGGGCCGAACGACGGCGCGAGCGAGTCCGGCGGGCTCAGGACGAGCGCGTTGGTGCCGGTCCCGTGCCGGTCGGGCACGACCAGCGCCGAGGGCGGCGTGACGGCGCGCGCGAGCAGCCCGTCCAGCTCGTCGGGGTCGAGCATCGGGCAGTCGCCGGGCACCAGGATCACGCGGTCCTTCCCATCCTGGAGGGCGGCACGGATGCCCACCTCGGCCGCCGCACTGTGGCCCTGCTCGTCGTCGTCGAGCACGCTCGCGCCATAGCCACCCGCAATCTGCTGAGCAGCGTTGTCGCGCGTGACGACGATCACCTCGTCGACCGCGCTCGAGCGGCGCAGTGCGACGAGCACGTCGGAGAACATCGCTTCGGCGAGCGCACGCCGGGGTCCCGGATTGAGCTGGGTAGCCAGGCGCTGCTTTGCCTCCGCGAAGCTCTTGATCGGGAGGATCGCGAGCGTCGGCATGGCGCCGAAAGGTATCTCAGCGCGGTTTCAGCTGAGTGAGAGCGCGAACGTGAGCGTCTGCTCCGCGACCCGGCGGCGGCTGTTCGCATCGGTCATCAGCACGTCGGTGACCAGCACCGGACAGGCGTCGGTGTGCTGGTCTGCGACTAGGCCGCGCGCCAGGTCGCCGTACGCGTTGGCGATCCCCGTGCTGGTCAGCTCGTAGCCCGCCCATTGCATGAATGGCTCGGTCGGCCCCTTCACGACGTTGCCCTGCACGAGCGGACTGACCGCGACCACCGGAGCTGGAGTCTGCGCGAGCGCCTCCCTGATGCCTGGGACCGCGAGGATCGGACCGATCGATATCACGGGGTTCGACGGCCCAATCACGATCGCCCGCGCCGATGCGATCGCCCCGAGTGCCTCGGGCGTGGCTCGTGCCGCCGCCGCGCCGCGGAGGTCCATCCCTTCCACCGGTCCCTCGCCGCGGCCCTTGATCATGAACTCTTGAAACGGCCACCAGCGATTCTGCGCGAGCACCAGGGTGCGGACCGGCTGGTCCGACATTGGCAGGACATGGGCGGTGACGCCGAGCGCGCCCGCGAGCGCGGCCTGTGCTTCGGTGAGCCGTTCTCCGGCCTGCAGCCGGCGCGCTCGCTCGAGCCCGACCGCGAGATCCCGATCGCCGAGGTTGAACCACACCTCGACGCCAAGCTCGCGCAGGCCGTCCATGACCGTGAAAGTGTCGCCGTCGAGGCCCCAACCGCGTTCGTCGATCCGATCGGCGAGCCAGAACGTGACCAGGTCCGGATCCGGGGATACGTACGCGCCGTAGATCTCGATGTCGTCGCCGGTGTTGGCGATCACCGTGAGGGCGTCGCCGCCCACGACATCGAGCATGCCGCGCGCGAGCTTGGCGCCGCCTGTTCCGCCGGCGAGGACAACTACCGGTCCGTAGTTCACAGGCCGGTGATCTTGATGCCCGCCCGAGCCTTGTGGCGGACGTTGATCGAGATGATCAGCGGCGTGAACTGCTCGACGATCCTCGCCATCTCGAGGGGCCCGCAGTCGACTGGGCGCAGTCCCTCGATCTTGTCGACCAGTGCGGCGAGCTGTTGCTTGTCTTCACGGCTGTCGCCACAGATCAGGACGTCCTCGTCGAGGCGATGTTCGAGGTCGCTGAGCAGCGCCGCGCTGACCGTATGGAAGGCCGAGACGACTCTGACGCCGTCCGGCACCATCTCCTGCGCCTGCTGGGCGGCCGATCCCTGCCACACGCCCAGCGTCCTTGTGGCCTTGCCGCTGATCGCCGCGGCGAGCGGGACCGTGGCGTCGACGAGCAGCTGGCCCGGCTGCAGGACGTTCTTGAGGTTCGTGAGGTTCTCCGACTGGTTGCGGAATGGGACGCTCAGGATGACCGTCTCCGCTTCACGCACGGCGTCGGCATTCTGCAAGCCGCTGAACTGACCTTCGGGGATCAGCTCCGTTGCGTTGTTTGCCGCTTCTGACGCCCGGTCGATGTCGCGCGACCCGATCACGATCGGGACGCCGGCGCGCCCGAACCGGAGCGCCAAGCCGAACCCGAGCGCCCCAGTGGCGCCGACGATGCACACCGGCGAGGACATGGCGCGGGAGTGTATGGACCGGTACGCTTCGGTGCGTATGGGTCGCTTGCTCGGTTGGGGACCGAGAATCGGGGCGTTGATCGTGGTGTGGCTGGCGCTTGGTGCCGGCGCGGCGGTTGCTAGCCCCGGTTCGCCGTATCGCGTCCGCAGCTCATCGGTGCGCCAGGACGGCCAGCAGATCGTCTGGCGCGTACGGCTCACACACCCGTTCTCGCCGCTCGCGATGCGCCGCGCCGGCCGCGAGCTGTGCCTGCTGATCAAGCGCGAGCGCAACGACACGGCCTCCGGGGTCGTGTGCGTCCGGCCGTCGCTAGACCACAAGCGCTCCTCCCTTTACTACCAGCCGATCACCTCCAAGGGACGCGGGAAGGCGGTCTGGGTTCCGGCCACCGTCTACCGCGGGAGTACCAGCTCGCTGACCGGCAGCTTCGTGCCGAGCGGAGTCGGCCTCGGCTACTACTCGTTCAAGTGGCAGGTGGTCACGACCGGGACCCGGGGGTGTAAAGGGGGTTGCCGGCGGGCGTATCCGCGCCGACCGGTGATCGCCCGCCTGCATGTGCCGATCCCGATCGGATGCGTGCCGAGCGGCGCCTCGTATGTAACGAGTGGCCCGTCGAACAGGCACGTGATCGCGCTGACCTTCGACGACGGCCCCTGGTACGACACGCCGCAGTTCCTCGACATCCTCGAGCAGAAGCACGTCGTCGCGACCTTCTTCCAGATCGGCGAGCAGGTCAGCACCTACGGCGGGCCGGTCGAACACAGAATGCTGGCCGACGGCGACATCATCGGCGACCACACCTGGAATCACGCCGACGTGTCCGGCGGTGGCGCGTTCGCCGCCGGCGAGATCAGCCAGGCGGCCGCGGCGATCAAGGCCGCGTCGGGCTTCCAGCCGTGCCTGTTCCGCGCGCCGGGCGGTGCCGTGAGCAGCGGGCTGATCGACGAGGCCCGCTCCATGGGCTTCATCACGATTGAGTGGGACATTGACCCGCGCGACTGGTCGCTGCCGGGCACCGGCGCGATCTACTCGACCGTCGTCGGCAACGCGCACAACGGCGCGATCGTGCTCCAGCACGACGGGGGCGGCGATCGGTCCGAGACGCTGGCGGCGTTGCCGCAGGAGATCGACACGCTGCGTGGCGAGGGCTACCAGTTCGTGACGATCCCGCAGCTCCTCGGGCTGCGCGTCATCTATAAGTAGTTCCCATGAGTGAATTTCCTCGGAGCGTGCGCGTCCGCGAGGTCGGACCGCGGGATGGCTTTCAGAACGAGCCGGAGGTGATCGCGACCGGCGACAAGGTGCGCCTGATCGAGATGCTCGGATCCAGCGGTCTGCAACGGATCGAGGTCACGAGCTTCGTTCGGCCCGACGTGATCCCGCAGCTCGCCGACGCCTCGGAGGTGCTGGAGGCGGTGCGGCTGCCCTCGTCGGTGGCGGTCAGCGTGCTGATTCCGAACGAGCGCGGTCTCGAGCGGGCGCTGTCGTTGCGCGATCGGTTCCAGGAGATCAATGGCTTCCTGTCCGCCTCCGAGACGCACAACCAAAAGAACGTGGGGCGCACTGTTGCCGAGTCGCTGGCGGGCCTCCGGGCGACTTTTGCGCGGGCCCGAGCGGAGGGGTTGCGCTGCGAGGGCGTGATCTCGACCTCGTTCGGATGTCCCTACGAGGGCAACGTGCCGGTGCAGCGCGTGCTGGAGGTCGCCTCTTCGCTCGCTGAGGCGGGTGCGGTCGAAATCGGGTTCGGCGACACCACCGGGATGGCCAATCCACTGCAGGTCCGGGACTTCTTCGCGCGCGCCTTCGAGGCGCTTCCCGGCGTCGAGCTGACCGCCCATTTCCACAACACGCGGGGCCAGGGGCTGGCAAACGTGCTCGCGGCGCTCGAAAGCGGAGTGGAGAGCTACGAGTCCTCGTTCGGCGAGCTCGGCGGCTGTCCCGTTCCCGCCGGAGCGACGGGCAACATCGCGACCGAGGACCTTGTATCGATGCTCCATGAGATGGGGATCGAGACCGGGATCGACCTCGGGGCGCTGCTCGAGGCGTCTCGGGCCGTTCAGCAGGTGCTGGGTCGTCCGCTTGGAAGCCATGTGCTCTCGGCGGGACCCGTCGAGTGGCATTGAGGCTCTAGCCTTGCGCGCCTAACCGACATCCGAAACGGAGAATGCATGGCGCAGATTTCGAAGGTTGGCGTCGTCGGCTGCGGCCTGATGGGACATGGGATCACGCAAGTCGCCGCCGAGGCGGGCTACGCGGTCGTGGTGCGCGAGGTAGACGACGCCAGGCTGGCGGAGGGCATCGGCAAGATCGACAAGCAGGTCGCGCGCGCGGTCGAGAAGGGGCGCTCGACGCAGGAGGACGCCGACGGCGTCAAGGCGCGGATCGAGGGCACGACCGACTACCGCGCGCTCGGCGACTGCGATCTGGTCATCGAGGCGATCACCGAGGACCTCGAAATGAAGCTCGACATGTGGAGGGAAGTCGATGCGATCGTGAAGCCTGAGGCGTTCTTTGCGACCAACACATCGTCGCTTCCGGTGATCAAGCAGGCCGCGACGACCAGCCGGCCCGAGCAGTTCCTCGGCCTGCACTTCTTCAATCCGGTCCAGGTGATGAAGCTGCTCGAGGTGATCCGCGCCGTCACGACTTCCGAGGAGGCGGTTGCGCTGGGAACGGAGTTCGGCCAGCGACTCGGGAAGCTGACGGTGCAGACCAAGGACAAGGCCGGCTTCATCGTCAATCGCCTGCTGGTGCCGTACATGCTCGACGGCATGCGGGCCTATGAGGAAGGCGTCGGCACGATCACCGAGATCGACACCGCGATGAAGGCCGGTGCCGCTCACCCGATGGGGCCGCTGACGCTGGCGGACTTCGTCGGGCTCGACACGCTCGGGTCGATCGGCGACGTGATGTTCGACGAGTTCCGCGAGCGGCGCTTCGCCCAGCCGCCGATCCTTCGCAAGCTGATCGCCGCGGGCTGGTACGGCCGTAAGTCCGGAATGGGCTTCTACGACTACTCGGGCGAGGAGCCCGTCGAGAATCCGGGACTGAGTTCTTGACCGAGCTCGATCATGGCGATGCGCTTCGCGACGCGGTGGAGCGTGCTGCTGCCGGCGGTCCCGATCGCCACCGGCTGAAGGCAGCCGAGCAGGGCAAGCTCCCCGTGCGCGAGCGGGTTGCGTTGCTGGTCGATGAGGGCTCGTTTGCGGAGGAAGCGTTGCTGGCCGGCTGGAACCAGGAGGGCGAGGGCGCGGAGGGCGTCGTCACCGGTGTGGGCATGGTTTCCGGGCGTCCCGTGGCGGTGATGGCCAACGACCCAACCGTCAAGGCCGGCTCGTGGGCACCGCCCACGGTCGAGAAGATCATCCGCATCCAGGAGCGGGCGCTGTCGCTAAGAATCCCCCTTGTCTACCTGGTGGACTCGGCGGGGGCGCGGATCAACGAGCAGGTGCAGATGTTTCCGGGCCGGCGGGGGGCCGGCAGGATCTTCTTCAACCAGGTGCGCCTGTCGGGCGTGGTGCCTCAGATATGCGTGTTGTTCGGCCCCTCGGCTGCGGGCGGCGCGTATATCCCTGCATTCTGCGATGTGGTGATCATGCGCGAGGGCAATGCCTCGATGTACCTCGGGTCGCCGCGGATGGCCGAGATGGTGATCGGGGAGAAGGTGACGCTTGAGGAGATGGGCGGCGCGCGGATGCACACCTCGCGGTCCGGCGTTGGGCATGCGCTCGTCGGGTCTGATGAGGAGGGTGTGGAGTTCGCGCGGCGTTACCTGGGGTATTTCCCCGGCTCGTTTGTGGAGGAGCCGCCGGCGGCTTTGCCCGCCGCCCCCGCGTCGGACGCTTCCTTGCGGTCACTGATCCCGGTCGACGAGAACAAGCCGTTCGACATGCGCGAAGTTCTGGAGTCGCTTGTCGATGCCGGCTCTTTCCTGGAGATCCACGCGCGCTGGGCGCGCGAGCTGATCGTGGGCTATGCGCGGCTCGACGGCCGGGTAGTGGGTGTCGTCGCCAACCAGCCGAAGGTCAAAGGCGGCGTGCTGTTCGTGGATTCCTCCGACAAGGCGGCGCGGTTCATCTGGACGTGCAACGCGTTCGGGATCCCGTTGCTGTTCCTGGCCGACGTTCCTGGGTTCATGATCGGCACGCAGGTGGAGCGCGAGGGAATCATCCGGCACGGCGCGAAGATGATCAGCGCGGTCTCCGAGGCGAACGTCCCGAAGATCTCCGTGATCGTGCGCAAGGCCTACGGCGCCGGTCTGTATGCGATGGCCGGGCCCGCGTTCGACCCCGACTGCTGCCTGGCCCTGCCAACCGCCTCAATCGCGGTGATGGGTCCTTCGGCGGCGATCAACGCCGTGTACTACAACCAGCTGCAGGCGATCGAGGATCCCGGCGAGCGAGCGGCGCGGGTCGAGGAGCTGCGCCGCGAGTACGCGGAGGACATCGACATCCTGCATCTCGCATCCGAGCTCGTGATCGACGCCGTGATCCAGCCCGAAGCGTTGCGCGACGAGCTGGTGCGGCGATTCGCGTTGCTCGAGAGCAAGTACCGCGAGTGGCCAGCGAAGCGCAACCCGATCACTCCGGTGTGACTGGTGTGGCTCGGGCTGCCTGTGCCTGGGTGCGACCGACGTAGCCGTCGAGCGCATCCGCCAGGATCAGTCCGAGCTCGACGATGGCGTCGAGCGCCACCGGGTCGACATTGTCGGCCGTGTCCGTTTTCTGATGCGAGCGGGGCGCGAGCCCGTTGCGATCGAGGGCTCCGATCGCGATCGCGGGCAGACGGGCCGCGCGGGCGGGCAGCGCCGGCGTCGTGCCGCGGCCGCGATGGGGGTGCACCTGAAGCTCGGGGTCCGCAGCGGCGATCTCAGCCAGCAGGGTTTGGATCCGGGCGAAATATCTGAGCGGGACGAGCGTCCCGTCGCTCACCCACCACCGTGGGTCGCCCACGCCCGATGGAGCGAGCCCGATCACGACCGTGTTGCGGGCTTTGAGGGAGCTGCTGCGCCTGCGCAGGTAGCGGCGCAGGCCGACGCCTCCAGCCTCGCCCGCCCCGGCCAGCACAAGCTCGATGGCGAGATTGCGAGGCGGAGCGGCGTCTAGGGCACGGGCGAGCGTGACGCTTGCGGCGACGCCGCTGGCGTTGTCGTTCGCGCCTGGTCCGAAGCGGGCGGTGCCTTGCTCGAGCAGCAGTGCGAGCGCGATTACGAGCACGACAGTCGGGATGAACTGAAGCGCGCCGACTGAGGTCCCTTTGGAGCCGTCGAGCCTCAGCACGGCCGTGGCCAGCAGCCAGATCAGCGCGATCGCGATCCAGGCGAGCCAGCCGGGGAGGAGGCCTCTTGTGATTCGGTGGATCGCTGCGGCGGGCTTTCGAATCCAGTCGCGGTAGACGAGGCCGGTACGCCCGGTGTCGTAGTTGGCGGTGATGATCAGGCGGACCCGGGGATCCTGCGACTCGTCGGTGCGGTACGGGTCGTGAGAGGCGATCACGTTCTGGCTGGCCCGCTCCGGCGTCAGGCGCCGACCGAGCGAGTAGCCCGTCAGGTCGTCGACGATCAGGGACAGCAGCGCGACCAGGATCATCGCGCCGCCCACCCGCGGGGAGCCGACCGACGTGAGGCTTCCCGCGAGTCCCAAGACCACATGCCAGGCGTGCGCGAGTGCCCAGTTGGGTCGGCACCAGAAGGGGTCTGTGCGCGTCTGCAGTCCGGACTGTTCCAGCTCGTCCGCGAGCCAACGCGCTGCACGGCGTTCGGTGTTCGATCCGGAGCCCCGGGCTTGGAATTTCGCCAGGCCGTGGACGGTGTCAAGCGCGCTCACCGCCGGATCATCTCAAGCGCACGGCAACGGCCGGTGCACACGGCGGGCGTCGCCATCCGGTAGAACGCCGCGTATGTCGGTTTTCGATGTGAGCACGGAGCAGGCGCTGCTCGATGTGGCGCTCGAGGCCGCTCGTGCGGCTGCGGACGAGCTGCGTGCGCGGTTCGGGGGGCGGATTGCCGGCGTCCACACGAAGAGCACCCCGACCGATCTCGTCTCCGAAGCCGACGTCGCGGCCGAATCGGCGATCCGGGCTGTTCTGGCTCGGCGCCGGCCTGGGGACTCGATCCTCGCCGAGGAGGGCGGCGAAACCGAAGGCGGCGAGCTTCGGTGGGTCGTCGATCCGCTCGACGGCACCATCAACTTCCTGTTCGGCGTCCCGGTGTTCGCCGTCAGCGTTGCCTGCGAGAACGCATCCGGAACCTTGGCGGGAGTCGTGCTTGACCCGATCCGCGACGAATGCTTTGCGGCAACGAGGTCTGGGCCGGCGCTGCTCAACGGCTCGCCGGTGGCCGGCTCGGATCGTTCGGAGCTCTCCACCGCGATGGTCGCCACCGGCTTTGCCTACGACGCCGCGGTGCGCGCACGCCAAGCCGCGGTTCTCGTGCGCGTGCTGCCGTCCGTGCGGGACATCCGGCGTGCCGGGGCCGCGGCGCTCGATCTCTCCTGGTGTGCCTGCGGCCGTTATGACGCCTACTACGAGCGCGGGCTGCACGCCTGGGATCTCGCCGCCGGCGGCCTGATCGCGGCGCGGGCGGGGCTCTCGTTGCGCTCGTTGGCCGCGACCAATGACGATCCGGCCGGTGTCGTGGCCGCGCCGCCGGGAATGATCGACGCGCTGTACGGCCTGGGGCTTTGATCGCCGGCGCGGCCTTGGCGCGCCCCGCCGGTGAATGGCGATTCACTTCGGAGGGTCCGAAGCCAGGTGCCAAGGACCCCGAGAACTAGACTGAGCGCGCCACCGCGGCGGTGATGGAACGGTAGACATGGCGTCCTCAAAAGGCGCTGTCCTTCGGGACGTGTGGGTTCGAATCCCACCCGCCGCACTCCTCTCGTGGGACCATGAGCTCGGGCGCTCGTCGCGCCATGCGGCTGCCTTCTTGACAAGCGGCGCCGTGAGGCCCAGTCTCGGGCTATGAGCGACCGACGGGGACAGGGGGTTTCGCGTCCCCACGGCCGATGAGCCCGGCCACGCCGCCCGGTGAATCGCCGGCCGGGAGCCAGTCGGTCGGGGCATCGGCACGTGCTTCCTCGAGTCGTCGCGTGCCGGCTTCGAACAAACGATTGGCGTTGGTCGCGACGATCCTTGGTTCCAGCATCGCGATCCTCGACACCAGCGTGGTGAGCGTCGCGCTCCCGTCGATCCAGCGAAGCCTGGGCGGCGGCCTGGCCGGCCAGCAGTGGGTAAGCAACGCGTACCTCCTGACGCTCGGTTCGCTGATCCTGCTCGGGGGATCGCTTGGAGACATCTTCGGCGAGCGCCGGATCTTTGCGCTCGGCGTGGGTGGTTTCGGCGCAGCCTCGTTGCTCTGCGCGCTCGCGCCGACGATCGAGCTGCTGATCGCGTTTCGCGCGCTCCAAGGCGTAGCCGGCGCGCTGCTGACACCGAGCTCGCTGGCGGTGATCGTTCGCATGTTTCCCGAGCGCGAGCGCGGCCCGGCGATCGGAACATGGACGGCGTGGGGCACGATCGCCGGCGCGCTCGGGCCGCTGGTCGCCGGGGCGATTCTGGGTGTCGGCTCCTGGCGGTGGATCTTCGTCATCAACATTCCGCTGGTAATCGCTTGCCTGTGGCTGATCATGAAAGCGGTCCCGCCGTCGAACCAGACCGCGCCCCATCGGCGCGTCGACGTCGTTGGAGGATTGCTCTGCGTGCTCGGCCTCGGCGGAACCGTGTTCGCCCTGATCGAGCAGCCGCGTCTGGGTTGGTCGAGCCCGGAGGTGGCCGGCTCGTTGATCGGCGGCGTGACCCTGTTCGCGGCCTTCCTTGTCTACGAAGCGCGCGCAGCGGACCCGATGCTGCGACTCGATCTGTTCAAGAGCCGAAACTTCGCCGTCGGAAACATCGAGACGCTGGCGCTCTATGGCGGCCTTTCGGCGTTGTTCTTTTTCCTCGTGCTGTACCTGCAGCAGGTGGCGGGTTACTCGCCGCTCAAGTCCGGGCTGGCGTTGTTGCCCGAGAGCCTGGTCATGTTCGCGCTGTCTTCGAGGTTCGGCGCTTTAGCCGATCGAATCGGTCCACGTTTGTTCATGGGCGGGGGTCCGCTGATCGCCGGCGCGGGAATGCTGATGCTGCTGACCTTTGGGGTGCACGTCGATTACCTGACCGAGGTACTTCCCGGAGTCCTCGTGTTCTCGCTGGGCCTATCGATCACCGTCGCGCCGCTGACCGCGGCGATCCTCGCCGGCATCGACCAGAGCGAGGCGGGAATCGGCTCCGCCGTAAACAACGCGGTGGCCCGCGTGGCGGGACTGATTGCGACGGTCGCGATCGGCGCGTTGGTGGCGGCGCAGTTCAGCTCCTCGCTCGATCACAAGCTTGCCGACGAGCCGCTCACCCCGCGCGGGCACGTAGCCATCGCAGAAGCCAAGCAGCTGACACTCGGTCGGCCTTCGGTCGCCGGTCTTCCGCCGCACGAAGCGGCGGCGATCACGGTCGCATCGGGTCAGTCCTCGCTCGAGGCGTTCCGTCTCGGCGTCGGCGTCGGCAGCGCGCTCGTCCTGATCGGCGGCCTCATCGGCGCTGCGGGAATTCGCAACCCCCGGCGTCTAGTACGGGCCAGCCAGTGCCCCGGCGGGCAGCTCGCCGGCGCGCCGCTCGACGCCGCAGGGGTGCACGTGTCTCAACCTGCTTGAGCTGCGTCGCCCCTGGCGGTAACGGCGGCTGCGGACAGCTGTGCGAGGACTTCGTGTACGGCGGCGATGTCTCGATGTCCGTATCCGAGTTGCTCGGCTTGGGCGAGTATCTGGTCGGCGACGGCTGCCGTGGGGAGCGGCGCCCCGAGGTCATCACCTTCCCGACGCGCGAGGCGGATGTCCTTGTGCATCAGCTCGACGTCGAACCAGGTCTCGTCAGGCTTGTCGAGGACGAGCGGAACGCGTGCCTTGAGCATCGGCGAGCCAATCGCGCTCTCGGTCATGATCTTCGCGGCGCGGTGAGGATCGATCCCGTCGCGCTCAGCGAGCAGCAGCCCCTCGGAGAAGGCCAGCATCTGGACCGCGAGGCTGATGTTGATCGCGAGCTTGAGCACGAGCCCTTGACCGTTCTCGCCGACGTACTCCGGCGTTCCTAGAACGCGCAGGATCGGCTCGACGCGCCGGTAGGCGTCCTCGTCACCGCCGACCATGATCGTCAGCGTTCCGGTCTTGACCTGCGGGACGCTTCCCGACACTGGGGCGTCGAGCATCCGTGCCCCGCGACCGTCGTCGCGCACGCGTGTCGCGAGCTTGCGGCTGACGCCCGCGCTGATCGTGCTGAGATCGGCCCAGATCTTGCCTTCTCCGAGGCCGGCGATGACACCGTCGGGTGCGGTTGCGATCGACTCGACGACGTCGTCGTTGGGAAGTGAGGTCATGATGATGTCCGCTGCCTGCGCGACCTCGCGCGGCGTATCGACCCATCGCAGGCCTTGGTCGATTAGCGACTGCGCGGCTTTCCGGTTGCGCGCCTCGCCGTAGACGGTGTAGCCGGCAGCGAGGTAGCGGGCGGCCATGTTGCCGCCCATCTTTCCGAGACCGATGAATCCGATCGTCTGCATCGCTACTGCGCTCCTTCGATCGTGGTGATGTCGTTGTCTGATAGCTCGAGGTTGGCGGCCTCGATCAGGGGATCGACCTGCTCGGGTGAGCGGAAGCCGGCGATCGCGCCGTCCACTGCCGGGTTGCGAAGCGCCCAGGCGATCGCCACGGCTCCCGGGACGGTGTCGTGGCGCTCCGCGACCACCGCCAAGCGGTCGGCGATCTCGAGATTGCGTGAGAGCTCGGGCTCGATGAAGCGCGGGTCCTGCTTGCGCCAGTCGTCGTCGGGCATGCTCGCGATCCGCTCGCGGGTCATCCGTCCCGTGAGGAGCCCCGAGCCCATCGGGGAGTAGACGATCACGCCGATTCCCTCCCGCTCGGCGAACGGGAGGATCTCCCGCTCAACCTCGCGCTCGATCAGCGAGTACTGAGGCTGGAGCGTCTCGACGGGCGCGATCTGCTGGATCCGCTCGAGCTGCTCAACCTCGAAGTTCGAGACACCGATGTGCCGCACGAGCCCCTGCTCCTTGAGCTCGGCGAGCGCTGAGAATCCCTCCTCGATGTCCTCGTCGGGGATCGGCCAGTGGATCTGGTAGAGGTCGATCGCCTCGACGCCGAGGCGATCGATGCTGGCGTGTGCCTCGCGCAGGAGCGAGTCGCGCTTGAGGTTGTGGACGACGCGGCGGCCCGGGCCCTCGAGCAGCGAGGCCTTCGTGAACACGTAGGGACGCTCGGATAGGCCTTGCAGCGCGCGTCCGACGATCTCTTCGGAGTGACCGAAGCCGTAGGCGGCGGCGGTGTCGATCCAGTTGATCCCCTGATCGAGCGCGTGGTGGATCGCGGCGATCGACTGCTCGTCGTCCTGTGGTCCCCAGCCGAACTCCCAGCCGCCGCCGCCGATCGCCCAGGCGCCGAACCCGACGCGGGTGACCTCGAGGCCTGTGTCGCCGAGATGTGTGGTCTTCAGTTGCGTGGTCTGCATGATCGCTCCTCTTATTCGGAGATGGGGTGGGGTTGCGCGGATGCGCGGGTGCCGCGGCCACGGCTGCCCAGCAGTGCCGGGGTCGCGGCGAAGATTCCAAGCGCGAGCAGCCCGGAGAAAACGAGCAGGCTGACGCGCGTCGACGCGATCTGGGTCAGCGCGCCGAGGCCGATCACGGGGCCGGCGAGGCCAAGGTAGGCCGCGAGGTATATGCCGGCGAGGGCCTCGGCGCGATGCTCCGGGGCGGAGATCTCGGAGACCGTCGCGATCGCTCCCTTGAACATCAGCCCGCAGCCGATGCCGACGACGACATCGCCGGCCACGAAGACACCAAAGCTGGGGGACGGCAGCCACACGGCGACCGTCAGCAGCCCGAGGCCCGCCAGCAGCGCCGGGATCGACGCGGTCAGCAACGAATGCGTGCTGCGCGAGCCGGCCAGCGTCTGCGCGACTGCCGCTGTGGCGAACGCGGCAAATGAGACGGCTCCGGCCAGCAGCCGCGAGGGCTGATGAAGCGTCCCGGCCAGGAAGCTGGGTGCCAGTGACGTCAATAGCCCGAAGACCGCGAACGTGATTGCGGCGCCGAGCGCGGCGGCGAAGAAACGGCCACGCGAGCGTGCCGGCACCGAGACGCGCTGCAGCCGGTAGTGCGGTCGCGGCGACGGACGGTCCCGCGTCTCGGGCGCGGCCAGCAGCGCCATCCACGCGGGCAGCAGCGCCGCGGTGAAGACGGCGAACGGCACGAGCAACGCTGGGCTTGTCCACTGCGCCAGCGCGCCGGCGATCAGGCCACCGAGCCCGAGCCCGCCGAGGTTCGCGGTGGTCGCGACGATCTGTGCGCGCCGGCGGCCGACGCCACCCAGCTCTGAGATCCAGGCCATCGCCGTCGCGGTCACCGCGCCGATGCCGAGGCCGCTCAACACCCGGGCGGCCAGCAGGGCGGGCAGCGACGACCAGGCCACAAACACCAACGCCGCGAGGACCTCCAATGCGAGGGCCGGCATCAGCACGCGGCGCCGGCCGTACCAGTCGGACACGTGGCCGGCGAGAAACAGGCTGACAGCGACCGCCAGTGCGTAGACGGCGAATGCGACCGTGACCGTCAGCGAGGAGAACCGGTCGCGCTGTGCATACAGCGACCAAAGGGGAGTGGGCACGGTCGTGAACGCCATCGCGGTCGTGAACGCGAGGGCAACGATCCAGAAGCCGACTTTGTGGCGAAGTGTTATGTAGTTGTTCGGCGTCATCACAGAATTCAGAATGGCTGTGTTCGCCATCGCAATCAACGCAAACAATTGCTGACGGTTATCGCTTCTAGCGATAACCTTCCGATGTGGAGTTGCGGCAGCTCGCCACCTTCGTCGCGGTCGCCGAAGAGGCCAGCTTCACGCGCGCAGCGGACCGGCTGCACGTGGTCCAGTCGGCGGTCTCGGCCGGCGTGCGCAACCTCGAGAAGGATCTCGGCGCGATGCTGTTCGACCGCTCCACGCACAGCGTCAAGCTGACCGACGCCGGACGCGCGCTGCTGCCCGAGGCGCGCGCCACGCTGGCCGCGGCGCAAGCTGCGCGCGACGCCGTCGACGAGGCCCGCGGGGGCCTGCGCGGGACGGTCGTGCTCGGCTCGATGCAAGCCCAGGGGATGCGCGCGATCAACCTTGCCGGCGTGCTGGCCGCATTCCGCGCCGAGCACCCCAGAGTCGCCGTCGCGATCCGCCACGCCGGCGGCTCGATCGAGATGGCCCGCGAGGTCCTCGACGGCCGGATGGATCTCGCGTTCCTCGCGCTTCCCGGGGACGCACCACCGGGGTTGAAGCTGATCCCACTGGCATCCGAACCGATCATGCTCACCGTCCATGCCGGACATCCGCTCGCCCAAAGCGCCGGCGTCCAGCTCGCGTCGCTCCGCGACGAGACGATGGTCGACCTCCCGCCCGGATGGGGGGTCCGGATGGCAGTCGATCGCTCCTTCGCCGCCGCGGGAGTGACCCGCTCGACCACGTACGAGGTCAACGACACCGCGACGATGGTCGAGTTCATCCGCAACGCGCTCGCGATCGGCCTGCTGCCCCGATCGCTCGTCGAGACAAGGGACGAGATCGCCTTCGTTCCGATCCGCGATCGCCCACCACAGTTCCAGACGTCGGTCGCGGTCCCGTCCAACCGCCGACTCAGCGCCGCCACCCGCGCGATGCTCGAGACGATCGGGCGCCACACCACCGCCTGACGTCTCGCGCACGGTTGCTCCTCTGAGATCGGTCCGGTGATCGGGCATGGCCTGATGGTCCGTCCGTTCGGCGTGTCCTTCCACTGCTCTTGGGCAGTGATCGATTCCGGTTCGGAATCAGCCGGTGTGGCTGTCAAGCCAGCGCCAGAGCGCGCGAGCGGTGGCGCTGGGTGCCGGGCGGCGACGGCGGATTGCGCGCAGCTCGCGCCGAAGGTCGAGCCCGCGCACGGGCACTCCAACGAGTGCTCCGGCGCGCTCCTCGACCTCGATCGTCAACCTTGAGATGAGCGTGAATCCACCGCCGGCCAGCGCGCGCTTGAGGCTCTGCGCGCTGGCGGCCTGAAGCGCAGGGGTCAGCTCGACGCCAGCGCGCGCGAGGGCGGACGTGGCGACCGCACGGGTGCCCGAGGCCGCCTCGCGCGTCAGATACGAGTCCGTCACGAGGTCACCGACCGTGACCGCCCGCCGGCGAGCCCACGGGTGGTCTGCGGCAACCACCGCCACGATCTCATCGCGAGCGACGGTGAGCGTTTGGAGGCCCGTGGGAGAGTCCGGCCCCTCGATGAACCCGATCTCGCTGCGGTTCTCCCGGATCGCCTCGATCACCCCCTGGGAGTTGACGATCTCAAGCTGCGGATGAACCTCGGGGCGCTCGCGGCGAAAGTCGGCCAGCCAGCCCGGGAGCAGGAACTCCCCGATCGTGTGGCTGGCGCTCAACCGCAAGTCCATGCTCCCCGCAGCTCGGGAGAGCTCGACCAGCTGCGCGACGCTCTCGAGCGCCTCGAGCGCACGCTTGGCCGCGGGATACACGGTTCGGCCGAGCTCGGTTGGACGGACCCCGAACCGTCCGCGCTCGAACAGTCGGCCCCCGACGCGCCGCTCGAGCATCTGGATTCGCTTCGTCACGGCCGATTGCGTCAGCTGCAGCGCATCCGCGGCGCCGTGAACGCTCCCCGCCTCGACCGCCGCGACGAACGCGGCCAGCTCACCACCTGCCAGCGGGTTCGCGACCGACACCACGAGAGTCGACACCGACGACAAACCTAGCATTCCGAACGGGAATCAAAGGCGGCCTGATCGGAGTGGTTTCCGGCAGCGCCAGGAGCAAGCATCCGCTGCATGCGCAACGCAACGACCATCACCGACCGTTCCGTCCCACTGCCCGCCGTGCGGCTGCCCGCAGCTCAAACACGACCGCCCTTCCGAGGGCTGCTCGGCGAGCTCGAGCATCCACGCGATGTCTTTCGCAATCTCGGGCCCAACTGGTTCACGTCGATCATAGGTACCGGGATCGTTGCCAACGCCGCGATCCTGCTGCCCGCCCACGCGCCGGCGCTCCACTCGTTCGCGCTTGGCGTGTGGGTGCTGGCCGCCACGCTGCTAGTCGCGGTGACCCTCGCCACCGCCGTGCATTGGCTTCGGCACCCCGAGATCGCCCGCGGGCATCACCGCGACCCGGCGATGGCACCGTTCTACGGTGCCCCACCGATGGCGATACTCACCGTCGGCGCCGGAGCGCTGCTAGTCGGCAGACACCTGATCGGCCTCCCGGCTGCGATCACCCTCGATGAGGCCCTCTGGACGCTGGGAACGCTCACCGGGCTGGCCAGCACGATCCTGATCCCCTACCTGATGTTCACTTCCATGGAGCTGGAGCGCGAACACACCCTCGCCACCTGGTTGATGCCGATCGTGCCTCCGATGGTGTCCGCTGCTGCCGGAGCCGCGCTGATCGCGCACCTGCCCGCCGGTCAGGACCGGCTGGCGATGCTGCTCTGCTGCTATGCCATGTTCGGCATCAGCCTGCTCGCGTCGCTGGTCACGATCACGCTGCTGTGGGGACGGCTCGCCTATAACGGCGTCGGACCCGCCCGGACCGTCCCCACCGTGTGGATCGTCCTCGGACCGCTCGGACAATCGATCACCGCGATCAGCCTGCTCGCAAACGCCGCACCGTCGGTGCTCCCCCAACCCTACGCCAGCGCTCTGCAAGCCACCGCCCTGCTCTATGGGATACCCGTGTGGGGATTCGCCATCACCTGGCTGCTGCTCGCCGCCACCATCACGCTACGCACCGCCCGGCGCCACCTCCCTTTCTCACTCACCTGGTGGAGCTTCACGTTCCCCGTCGGAACGCTCGTAACAGGGACATCAGAGCTCGCACTGCACACGCACGCCAGCTTCCTCATCTGGATCAGCATTGCCCTCTACGCGCTGCTGACCGGCGCCTGGCTCACCGCCGCCACGGGCACCGCCCACGGGGCATTCCACGGCCGTCTGTTCCGACCGACCCCAACCCCGGAACCGGGCAGGCTGCCTTCAGTGCCGGGTGCGCATCTCTGCCAGACGATCGGGATCGAAATCGTTTGAGCGCACCCAGCGCAACAGTGCCTGCTCGGACTCGATCACCCGATCAGCCGCCGCCGGCAGTTCCGTCGCCACCTCGAGCGGGATCTTGAGCACTCCGTGCTGGTCGGCGTGGAGCAGGTCGCCCGGCGCGACGAGCAGGCCCCCAATCTCGACCGGGTCGCCAACCGTCTCGACCCGTACGTACGCGTGCGAGACTGACGGCCCGGCGGCGAAGAATTGAAATCCCATCGCCCGCGCCTCGTCTAGGTCTCGGACGGCGCCGTCGGTCACGCAACCCACGCAGCCGAGTGCGCCGAAGATCGTGGCGTGCACCTCACCCCACAGCGAGCCGTGCGCGGGCGGGTCATCGAGGTCCTTGACGACCACGACTCGCGGCGCGCGGATCGTGCGCACATGCGCGTACAGGGCCTCGTTGCCGGCGCCCGCCCAACCCGGACCGGGCGAGCCGCGCGCGACGATTGTCGCCGTGGCGGCAAACCCGACCATTCGGCCGAGCTCGGGAAACATGCACCGGACGCGGCTGTCAGCGAATCCGACGTCCCGCGGTTGCAGATCGAATGTCTCGATCGCGTTCGCAAGCGTCGGAGCGTCATAGCGCGCGAGTGCGTTCAGCAGATCATCCATCCCGCCAGCCTATGGGATCGCTGCGAGCTGCTGTGCGCGAAGCCACTCACGGCTCGCGGGATGCCCGCCGGAAGATAGTAGGATCCATCTCGTGGAGATGGCGCGCCACGTGTCGCATGCAGAGGCCGAACGGATGCTGCGGCGAGCCGGCTATTCCGATCAGCAGATCAAGGATGTGCTTCGGAACCTCCCGGATCCGATCGACACCAAGCGCGGCGGCGAAGTGCTCTTCAAGCACGGGATCTCTGCCGGCAAGCTGATCGAGCGGATGGGCGCTGGGCCGTGAGCCAGTAGCTCGATCGCTGTCGCGCGGTGTCAGCGGAACTGCGCAGGCTGACGCTTAGCGACACGCTGTTGTCGCGATCGACCTCGATGCCGGTCATCAGCCGCGCAAGCGCTCACGATCAGGAGCGCTCGACACGTTCTGTGATCAGTGGTGCGCATCGGAGGGTCTGTGCGGTTGCTTGCGGCTCAGAGGCTCCCAGGCGTCAGCCCACAGCTTGATCAGAACCTGCCCCGATCCCGGCTCCGGCGGTGAGGCCTCCGGCACGGCAGGAGCGGCCCAATATTCAGTCACCGTGATTGCACGCAAATCGGCCTCCGTGGCTTGATCGTCGATGACAGCCCGATGCAAGTGTCCACGCAGGTCGGGTGTTACCGTCGGGGGATGCCCGAGGTCGATGGTCGGAGGGCGGATCGGGATGCGACCGATCTGATGTCGGTGGCCTCGACGGGTCCCGAACCGAATCGGTGGGCGGTCCTGGCTCTCCTGGGTGTCGCGCAGCTGATGGTGGTGCTGGACGCGACGATCGTCACGATCGCGCTCCCTTCGGCCCAGAACGCGCTGCACTTCTCCACGGAGAGCCGGCAGTGGATCGTCACTGCGTACGCGCTGGCGTTCGGCAGCCTGTTGCTGCTAGGCGGCAAGCTCGGCGATCTGTTCGGACGCAAGTGGACGCTGGTGACCGGCCTAGTCGGGTTCTCGATCGCCTCGGCGATCGGCGGGCTGGCCCAATCCTTCGGCGTGCTCGTGGTCGCCCGGACGCTCCAGGGGGCGTTCGGTGCACTGCTTGCACCCTCAGCGCTGGGGTTACTGACGGTGACGTTCGAGGGGTCTCCGGATCGCCCGACAGCGTTCGGGATCTTCGGTGCGATCGCCGGCGGTGGCGCCTCGCTCGGGCTGATCCTCGGCGGTGCGCTCACCCAAGTGGTGTCGTGGCGCTGGTGTCTGTACGTCAACGTTGTGATCGCCGTGCCCACGACGATCGTGGCGTTGCGCCTGCTGGTCAATCACCGGGCTCCGCAGCGGGATCCGATCGACATTCCCGGGGCTCTCACCTCGGCGCTGGGCTTGTTCGCGTTGGTGTACGGGTTCTCCAACGCCGAGACCCACTCCTGGAGTGCCACGGCCACGATCGTGGCGCTCGTCGCCAGCCCGGTGCTGCTGACGGCTTTTGTGCTGATCGAGCGCCGAGCCAAGCATCCGCTGCTGCCGCTGCACATCGTTTGGGACCGTGCCCGAGGCGGCGCGTACACCACGATCACGCTGGCCGGTGCGGGCACATTTGCCGTCTTTCTGTTTCTCACTTACTTCTTGCAGGAGCAGCTCGGCCTCTCGCCGCTGACCACCGGACTGGCGTTTCTCCCGCTGACGGGCGTTCTGGTGGTCACCTCGACGACCGTGCAGACCCGCGTGATCCAACACACCGGGGTCAAGCCCTTGGTACTTGCCGGCACGGCGCTTGGGGCGATCGCGATGTTTCTGTTCACGCGGCTGACGCCCGGCTCCAGCTACGCCAGCGATGTCCTTCCCGGTCTGATCGTCCTCGGCGTCGGGATGGGATGCATCTTCGCGCCGGCGTTCTCGACCGCGACTCTGGGCGTGGAGGGAAGCGAGGCCGGTGTCGCCTCGGCGATGGTCAACACCTCCCAGCAGGTCGGCGGCTCGGTCGGCACCGCCCTGCTAAGCACGATCTTCGCCAGCGCCGTCGCCAGCTACACCCTCAGTCACCTCCACACCGCCGACCTTGCTAACGTCGCTGCAGTCCACGGCTACACGACGGCGTTCTGGTGGGCGGTCGGAATCTTCGCCCTCGGCTTCGCTCTGGCGATGGTGATCCTGCCCGGCCGGACCAAGCCTCGCGTGCCCACCCTCAGGGCCGCGATCGCGCGTAACGCGGTCTGCAACTGCCACCACTTCGAGGCCGCCGATGGCGCCCGGCATCGGCTCGGCGCTACGACGGGTGCTGCGGGGCGATGAGCAGCGGCCGCTTGGTGTGTGCCGCGAGTGCGTGCGAGACGCTGCCGAGCAGAGCGCTGCCAATGGCGCCCCGGCCCCGTTGGCCGCAGACAACCAGGCCAGCGTCAATCTCCTGGGCTATCTCATCGATCGTCCTGGCCACCGATTCGTTGGCTTGCGCAATGCGTGGGGACGCGTTGTAGCCCCGCCTGCGGGCACCCGCGGCGCCCTCTTCGGCGATCTGTTGCGCCGTGGCCGCTTCCTGCTCGTCGACCTCGCCTTCGTTAGGTATGGCGACTATGAACGAGCCGGCTCGGGCCAACTGCACCGCTGCCGGCATCCATACGACCAATACGACGGCATCGGCGGGCTTGATCACCTCGACCGCGGCAGTCAGCGCCGTCTTTGAGCCGTCCGAACCGTCGTAGCAAAACAACACCGGCTTACTCACCGCTCAGCCTCCTCTTGCAGGCATCACCCAATCCCGCATCAGGCTACATCTCGATCGCGGGCGTCTCCCGAATCGTCATGTCATTCGAGCTCAAGCGCTTGACCCACGACGTCGACACGGCGTACGCGCAGGCGGCCAACGGTTCGATCTCTGCGTCCGGCCAGCCCGAGCGCGAGGGCCTCGCCGCATCCCGCTCCTGACCAGTGCGTCCCGCCACCGAACGGATCGACCGTCCGCGAGCGACGGGCGGTCAATCCGTGCATGAAAACCGCGAGGTCCGCGGGCGGAGCAATTCGGCCTCCGCTCGCGGCCCGGGCGTGTGAAGTCTCAGCCCCCGGAGCCCCGTTCGCGTGGCAGTGGACCGTCGTGGGAGCATGGTCCTGAGAATCCTGGGCAGAGCACACCAAACGAAGGGATCCCGATGGAAGCGCATCTCAGCAGCCGTCACCGCGACACGATCGAGAGGATCTTCAGCCACCCGCCGAGTCGCAACATCGAGTGGCGCGAGGTCGTGTCGCTGCTGGAGACGGTTGGAACTGTGACTCACGAGCACAACGGCAAGCTCAAGGTCTCTCTGGGCCCCGAGACCGAGGTGCTCCCCCCGCCCCATGGAAAGGACGTCGACGTTCAGATCGTGGTGGATCTGCGGCGAATGCTCACGCAGGCCGGCTTCGCGCCGGACCGGTCCCGGGCGATCCCCGATCAGCGCGCGCGGGATCACGGTGATGGGCAGTGGGGCGAGCCGACCTAGGATGCGGTTGCACTCCAGGAGGCCCTTTCCTCGCGCGCCCACGGCGGCTGCGCGTTGGGGAGCATGAGACGGCCGCTACCTGCCCAGGCGCGCTGCGACCGGCACGTATGCCAGCCAGGTCGCTAGCGCGAGCAACGCGGCCAGTCCCAACGGCAGCCAGACGTTCGCCTTCAACAGCAGAGCTCCGATCACGGCCCCCATCAGCATCGCGAGCACCGCGGCGATCCGGCGGACCGAGCCGTTGCCCGAACCACCCGCGGGCCGCGACTCGGCCGCCAATCCCGTAAGGGTCATCGTCAGCACCGTCGTGGTCAGATCCGGCACGCCGATCCGGCGTACCACTGCGTTGCGAACACCCATCGCGCAGGCCATCAAGACGATCAGCACATAGGCGGCAGCGCGCCCCGGCTCGACGGTCGTCGCCGCGGCAACCACCGTCGCAACCGCGAGCAGGGACACCTCGATCGCGAGCGCGCGGGCCACGAGCACAGGGTGACGCGAACCCATCGCCTTGACCAGGACGCCGCCTGCGCCCGCGCCCACCAAGAAGGAGGCCAGCGAGACGAGCGGCGCGACCACCGGCAGGCCGCCGCTCCCCGCGATCCCGAACCCCAGAAGGACGATGTTCCCGGTCATGTTGGCCGTAAACACCCGGCCAAGCGCGAGATAGCTGACCGCATCGACGAGGCCGGTCGTGAACGTCAGTGCCAGCAGCGCCCGGCTGAGCGGGTGCCTCACGCTCGTCACCCCGCGCTTGAGCGCTTCCTCGTTGAAGTGGACGGCCCCTGCGGATCCGGCGACGGTGCTCATCGCTCACCTCACATTCGGTCACGATCTGGTCCTCGGTGATCGTAGGCTCCGACGGCGTGTTATGCCGAATCCCTCGCGGCGCAATCTGTAATCAGCGTGGCGCGGCTGTTACGAGGCATACCTTGCGGCCACGGCTCTGTACATGAGAGGCTCTGGGGGTGGATGGACCGACAATCGTCGGGCTCGGAGGCTCGTTGCGTGCGGGGTCGCGTAGCCGAGCGGTGCTCGCCGAAGCGCTGAAGGGCGCGGCTGCAGCGGGGGCGACTGTCGATCTGCTCGATATCCGGGAGCTGGATCTGCCGATGTTCAACCCGGAGCTCGAGTCAAACCCGCCCGACGTCGTTGGAACGTTCGTGGACGCTTGTTACGAGGCTGACGGGATGCTCTGGAGCAGCCCGATGTACAACGGATCGGTCTCCGGCGCGTTTAAGAATGCGATCGACTGGCTGCACATGCTCGGCTCGCGTGAGCCGCCCTACCTGCACGACGAGGTCATCGGCTTGATCAGCGCCGCGGGAGGCACGCAGGGACTTCAGGTCATCAACACGATGGAGTTCTCGGTGCGTTCGCTACGAGGGTGGGCGGTGCCCTACGTCGTACCGGTTTCGCAAGCGATGCATGCGCTTGCCGATCCCGGCGAGGTCAAGGACGACGCGATCCGACGCCAGCTGCACTTGCTCGGCGAGGAGGTCGTGCGCGTCGCGCGGCGGTTCGCTCAGGACCCTGCTATGCACCGACAGGCAGAATGCGATGACGCGGCCGAGCGCGTCGTGCTCGCCGCCTGACGCTTTCGTCCTGCGCCGGTATCCACCGCGCGCGCAGGTCCGAAGGGAAACTTGCTCGCCGCTGGCGAGTTCGAGCCTTCCTCGGGGTCGCTTATGCCGCTCGGGTTGTGATCGCGTGGCTCGGAGTCGCGGGTTTGTGGTCCTCGACATTCCGGCTCGGATGGGTGTCAGCGTGGAAGATCATTACCGGTATCGGGCTGCGGTTGAGCACGAAGTGGCTGACGCTGCCGAGTAGGGCCGCGCGCACTGCGCCGCGGCCGCGCGAGCCCATCGCGATCAGGTCGTGCCGGCCACGGTCGATTTGCTCGAGCAGCGCGGCCCGGATCGGCTGGTCGGTGAGGATCGTGGTGACCGGCAGGTCGTCGGGGACGCGGTCGCGGGCGCGCCGCAGCACGGTTTCCGCCCACGACCGGTTGTTGGCGTCGAGCGCGGCCAGCGGTGCACCGCTGAGCCCCATGTAGGCGGTCGTAGGCAGCTTCTGGACGCCCGTGATCAGGGTCAGCCGCGTGTGTTCGCTCTCCGCTAGGTCGATCGCCTGGGTCAATGCCTCCTCGGCGTCCGGCGAACCGTCGACCGCTACCAAGATGTTGTGAAACATGGGGGCACTCCTCGATAACTGGAGTCAGAAACCGATTGCTTGACAAGCTTATTGCATAACAATATTGTTTGTCAATATGAATCCCTCGATCGTCCGACGCGACCGGGCCGGGCAGGCGCAGTACATCTCAACCCAGCTTCTCCCGGAGATCGCGTTGCTGACGCGGCTCATGATCAAGGAGATCGGCGGCGGGTACTCGTGGACCGAGGCGGGACTACTCAGAAGCCTCAGCGAACACCCGCGGCGGATCACGGAGCTCGCCGAGCTGGAGGGACTCGCGCAGCCGACCACGACGCTGCTCATCAAGCGGCTCGAGAAGCAGGGGCTAGTGCGCCGAGAGCGCCAGGCAGACGACCAACGCGTGGTGCTCGTCTCGCTAACAGACGCCGGCAGCGCCGCACTTGAGCACCTCCGAGAGCTCTCAGCCGCAGCATTGCTCGGTCATCTGGACGCGATGCCCGACGAACAGCTGAACGCGCTGACCGCCGCAACCGACGCGCTCGCACACCTGATCACCGCGCTCGTCAGCGACACGCCCCCGCGCGCACCAAGCCAATGAGCTCCGACAGCGACCAACGACACCGCGAACGACAAGCAAGGCTGCTCTCGCACACAGCGCGGAAATACTCACCCCGATTGCGGCGAGTCGGGGCCTACCTCGAGGCTCACGACCGGCTCAAGTCGCCACCACCTATGAGCCCGCCACCTACGCCAGACACGACCCTCGCCGCTGATCCGGGCTAGGTGGTGGCCGAGCGGGTCGTCTCGTTCGCGAAGCGTTGAATCGCCTTGAGGACCTGCTTGGGCTGCTCGAGGTGGGGGAGATGTCCAGCTTCGGGAATCGGCTCGAAGCGGCCGTTCGGGAATGACGCGGCGTACGCGCGCCCGTAGGGCTCGGGCGCGATCTGGTCGCTCTCCCCCCAGATCACAGGGTGTACATGTTGATCACCCACTGCAGGCCCGACGGGCTAAACCGTAGGCCACGCTGGATCGACGGCAGCGCGACGTTGACGATCGTCGCGTCGAGGACGACCATGAACTGGGCCACGCAGACGATCACGATCACAAGCCACGGGCCGCTGGTGGCGGTCGTGCGCGCGCCGGTCGCGGCTGACCTGGCAATGGCGAAGCGAGGGTCACGTCGCTTGCCGCGTTTGTCTTCCGGTTGTGGCTATCTGCGATCGGCGACGGTCAGCCGGCGCTCACCTCATGTGCGTAGCTCCCGTGGCGGAACTCGTCGACCAGTCCTTGATGGGTCGGAGACCAACCGAGCTCGTCCCGGGCCTTGCCCGCGGATGTGGCCTGGTCGAGCAGCAGTACTTCGGCGAAGTAGTCGCCCAAGCGCGCCCGGGCCTCATCATCGGAACCGGGGACCGCTCCAGGGGCGCCGGCCGTGACCGCGGCTGCCTCGGTCAGTTCGGCGACGGTCGGGTTCAAGCCATCCCCAACGACGTAGCGGCCACGGGCCGAGTCGGACTCGAGCGCGTACCGGAAGAACCTCGCAAGGTCCGCGACGTGGACAGTCGACCAGTGCTGTCGTCCCGTGCCGAGCATGATCAGGTTGCCGTCCTGGTCTCTGGGGGAGTTGAGAAGCAGCCCGGGGATCGCGCCGCCGCCGTCGCCGTAGGCGACGCTGGCGACGATCACGACGCCGCGCATGCCGGTGGCGTCGAGAACCCGGCGCTCGATCGGCTCCTTCCACGCCACCAGGGCAGGGGCATTGACCGGCGACTCCTCACTGATCGATGTGTTCTCGCCGTAGATCCAAAGGCCGCTGACAGGGATGAAGGGCTTGCTCGTACCGGCGAAAGCTTCGATCGCCGCGTCGACTACCGCGGCGTCCAGGTCCGCGCTGGTCTCGTCACCGGGACTTGCGGTGTGGATGGCCGCGTCCGCCTCACTTAGCAGGCTCACGACGGCGGGCCGGTCGTAGAGGTCGACCACCGCCGGTTTCGCGCCGCGGGGGGTGACGATCTCGAACTGGTGTTCATCGCGGACGAGGGCCGTGACCTCGTGGCCGTGCTCCAGCAGGTCGGTTAGTACGTGAGATCCGATGAATCCGGTTGCTCCGGTGAGTGCGACTTGCATGGCTCCACTGCCTCCTAGATCTGGGAATTGGTCGCGATGATCGTGGCGGCACCGACCGACGATCGAATCCCTGAAGTCCTTAGTCCGAGCCTGAGTCTCGGAGGTCGAGCACCCCTCGCGTCGCCTGCCGGCCAAGCGCCCGGCCCGCACCTCACCACGATCCCGGCGGACGCCACTGGGTAACGGACTACGCGTTTCCGGGACTCGATCGGACGGTTGGTGCGCTCACGATGACGGCCAACGCGATCGGT
Organism: uncultured Solirubrobacterales bacterium; assembly: GCA_963824755.1. Classification (GTDB taxonomy): domain Bacteria; phylum Actinomycetota; class Thermoleophilia; order Solirubrobacterales; family Solirubrobacteraceae; genus Palsa-465. The sequence goes on from CAWGQT010000038.1 coordinate 118,808, forward strand.
GGTCGACGCCGGAGGCCGAGCGCCTAAACCGGGCACCGAACGGAGACAGAGATGACGAAGAAGCTTGGTGTCGGGAGCGGCTGGATGAAGGTCTGGCGATGAGTACGTTTGCGCCGCAGCGATCGAGTGGTGGCTCGATGCCGAGCGGTGAGGAGCACACGGCGCCGGCGTCTCTACTGCGCCGATGCCGGCGTCGCGCGTACTCGCACTCGGCACGATCTCGATGCTGATCGGTCTCGCGCTACTCATCACCGCCGTGCGTCTTTCGACACCAAGCCTCGCGCTGTTTCTGCTCGGTGGTGCCTCGATCGGTGCGGGCGCAGGAGCGGTGTTCAAAGGGACTACCGGGATCGTGCTCGAAGCAACCACGCCCGAAAATCGCCTCGCGATGACATCCGCCTTGCTGATCGCTCTGTTTGTGGGCCTTTCGATCCCAGTGATCGGCGCCGGAGTCGCGCTGGCTCGCGGCGCAACCGCACCCGACACGGCGCTCGGCTTCGCGCTGGGCGCTACCGCTTCGGGGTGGGCGCTACTCGGGCGGCGTCCCTCGCCCCGCTATCGCAGGCGGTTGGCAAGCTGTGTGCGTGACTTGACGTCGAGCTTGCGGAACGCCTTGCGTAGGTGGTACTCGACTGTGCTCGGGCTGATGAAGAGCTGAGCGGCGATCTCTCTGTTGGTGTTTCCCTGTGCCGCGAGGCGAGAGACCTGTGACTCTTGCGGGGTGAGTTGGTCCAGCGTCTCTACGCTTCGCTTGCGAGCCCGCTCGCCGGTCGCCTCTAGCTCGACCCGCGCCCGCTCGGCAAACGCCTCCATCCCGAAGTTGGTGAACATCTCGTGGGCGATCCTCAGCTCCTGACGAGCGTCTACGCGACGCGTCTGACGGCGGAGCCACTCGCCGTAAAGCAGGTGCGCTCGGGCTAGATCGATCGCGACTCGCGTGCGGCCCAGTCGCTCGATTGCCTCGGCGTACAGGTCCTCGGCGCGCTCGTCATCTGCCAGCAGCGCGTGCGCGCGAGCGGCGATCCCCCGTGCCCAATCCGTACCGCTCGCCCGACTTCGTTCGATCAGGCGCTGGTTGGTCTTGGCAGCGAGCTCGGGCGCTCCAGTTCGCACGGCTGCCTCGATCAGCTCGGGCATCGCCCAGTTCAATGGGACGAGCTCCGTATGATCGACCACCCGGCGCGCCGCCGCCAGCGCCTCCGAATAGCGGCCAAGCCCGTTGTCGAGCACGGCCTCCGCCCAATCCATGAACGACAGGCCTGCCCCCTCTCCGCGCTCTGTCACCTCGGCACGAGCTGTATCGATGAGCTGTCTCGTCTCGGCCTCGCGCCCGCGCATTGCCACCAGACCCACCGCGTGGTAAGGAGCGAGGGGGCTTCCGGTCAGCGCCGTTGCCTCCTGGACGGCCTCGTAGAGAGCCGCCGCCAACGCCAGCTCGCCCGCGAAGACATGCATCTGCCCCCGGTGGCTGAGCGCGATCGGAAGATCGCCAAGCGCGCCGGTCTCGCGGACCAGCTGAAGGTGTCGGTCTGACAGCCGCTCCCAACGCTCGTCATCCCATAGGTGGAGTGTTGAAACGGTCGCACCCCACATCCACCGAAGCTGCTCGGTCTGCGATATCCCCGCGATCGCGCGCTGTGCCTCTCGCAGAATCGGCACGGCGGCGCCATAGCTATCTGTGAGCAGGGCCACAAGACCGTCGAGCAGCAGGTCCGGTCCGCGTGGTTTTCGCGCTCGCGGTGCGGCACTCGCAGCTTCTGCTACCTCGCGCGAGCTTGCGCCCGCTCTGGCAAGCGGCCCGGCGAAGATGGCCGCCGTCAGCGCCTCCAGGTACGTCTCGCGGGCCAGCTCAGGATCGACCTCTCGGAGCCGCTCGGCGGCTGCGAGCAGCAGTGCTGCGGCGTCGCTGCTGCGCGTCGCGAGGAACGAAATCTGGCCGCGCAGCAGCCCGGCCCTCGCCTGCTCGAGCTCGCTCAGGCCCCCTGTCTCAGCCGTGGCGACCAAGCGGAGAGCGTCGTCCAGCGCTCCAATCTGCATCTTTGCCTGGGCTGCCGCCAGCGCGCGACCGGACCTGCGCGACTCGTCGGGTGTCAACGCCGTGGCTCGCTCCAGGAACGCGGCCGCGGCCGCCAAACCTCCTCGCGCTTGCGCCCGGGCTGCGGAGCGTTCGAGCTCGGCGGCGACGTCCTCGTTCGGAATCGATGTGGCCTGCGCACGGTGCCACGCCCGGCGGTCCGGATCGACCTCTGGATCGGTCGCCTCGGCCAAGGCTCGGTGGACCTCGCGCCGCTCACCGGGGGCGGCCGCGCGATACACGGCCGATCGAACCAGAGGATGGCGGAACGTCACCCGGGCGCCGAGCTCCAGCAGGCCTTCGGACTGGACGGTCTCCGCCGCCTCCTCGGGGATCCCGAGCCGGCGAGCGGCTCTCCAAACGAGAGCGGGGTCGCCGACGGGGTCAGCGGCAGCTAGGAGTAGCAACCGTCGGGTATCGCGCGGCAGGTTCCCGAGTCGCCGCGCGAAGTTCTCCTCGATCTGCGAGGAAAGAGGCAGCGCTGTCGGCATGCCGAAGCCGCCAGCCAGCTGCGCCGGCGTCAACCCGCGCGGCATCTCCAACAGCGCGAGCGGGTTCCCGTGCGCCTCGACAAGCAGACGCTCCGAGATCGGGTCATCTAAACGGGCTGGCAACGCCGACTCGAGCAGCGTCCGCGCGTCGTGAGCGTTCAATCCCTCGACGTTGACCTCCGGCAACCCGGCGAGCGTGTCGCCCACGTCGCGCGCCGCGAACAGCAGTGCGACCTTCTCCGCCAGCAGGCGGCGAGCTACGAACACAAGCGCCCGCGCCGACGCGCGATCGAGCCAGTGCGCGTCATCGACTACACACAGCAGCGGCTGCTCTTCGGCGGCCTCGGACATCAGGCCAAGGACCGCCAGCCCGATCAGAAAAGGGTTCGGGGCCTGCCCAGCGCTCAGCCCGAGAGCGACGGCGAGCGCATCTCGTTGGGGAGGCGGAAGGCGGTCATTGAGTTCGAGGATCGGTGAGCACAGCTGCTGGAGCGCCGCGAACGGGAGCTCCATCTCCGCCTCCACTCCTTCGGTGCGGAGCACCCGAAATGCCCCTGCCGTCTCGACCGCGTAGTCCATCAGTGCGGTCTTGCCGACCCCCGCCTCGCCGTGAACGACCAGCACCCCGCCGGCGCCGTTGCTCGCGGCCTCGAGCAGCCGGTCGAGCAGCTCGCGCTCGCGGCGCCGGCCGAGCAACTGCGATCCGTGCAAGCCCGCTACAGGTCCGACGTCTGAAGACGCTCCGCTCATGCTCGCCCAACAGCATGACGATCACCGGACTCGGGGCGTGGACTAAGGACTTCAGGGATTCGATCGCCGGCCGGTGGCGCCACGATCGTCGGCACATTCACAGAGCCGACCAGGCGTGAACGACCACTCGGCTCTGTCACGTCCAACAGCAAAAGAGAAGGCAATGAGCACGACCGATACGACGGCGACGCCTGCCCCGACACCCGTGAGCCCAAGCCACGTACCCGCTGCGTCCAACGGTGCGCTCCGCGATCGGAGAGACGAGGTTGCCGAGCATTGGATCGGCGGTGAATGGACCGGGTCCGACGCCGTGTCGGAGTCGATCAACCCTGCTACGGGGGAGGTGTTGGGCCGTTGGGCCGACGGCGGGGAGGCCGAGGCTCGCGCGGCGATTGCGGCTGCACGCCGCGCGTTCGATACCACGACGTGGTCTCGGGACCGCGGGCTTCGCAATCGAGCGCTGAGCGAGATGGCCGAGCGCTTTGACGCTCACGCCGACGAGCTAGGGCGGCTGGTGACCAAGGAGAACGGCAAGAAGCTTGCCGAGGGGATGCTCGAGGCGACAGTGGCGGGTGTGACGCTCCGCCACACGGCGAGCCAGGCGTTGACCGATACCGGCATTAGTGCGGAGGTCGCGCCGGGGCAGTGGTTCAGTACCTACGCTGAGCCTGCTGGCGTGGTCGGGGTGATCGTTCCGTGGAACTCGCCTGTCGTCCTGCTCATCCGGTCGCTCGCACCTGCCTTGGCGGCGGGGAACACGGTCGCGGTGAAGATGCCGGGGCAGACCGCGCTGGTCGCCAATCTGGTCTCCCGGATCATCGCCGAGGTCAAGTCCCTGCCGCGCGGCGTCGTGAACATCTTCACCGAATCCGGCAACACGGGGGCCCCATACCTCGTCGCAGCACCCGACGTCCAGGTCATCAGCTACACGGGCAGCACCGTGGTCGGACGGATGGTGGCCGCAGCTGGTGCACCGACCCTCAAGCGCATGAACCTCGAGCTCGGCGGCAAGACGCCGATGATCGTGTTCGATGACGCCGACCTAGACAGCGCCGTTCCGCTGCTCCTGGCAGCGGTGACGACGTTCGCGGGCCAGTTCTGCATGACAGGGTCGAGGATCTTGGTCCAACGCGGCGTCGCGGACGAGCTCCGCACCCGGCTAGCGAGAGCGTTTGAAGGCGTCCGGCTCGGTGATGGGCTGGACCCGGAGACCGACATGGGTCCGCTGATCGACAAGCCTAACGTCGCCCGCGTGGACGGGATGGTCGAGGCGGCACTCGCCTACGCCAAGCCGATCGTGCGAGGCGGCCCCGTCCTTGATGGCGCCCTCGCGGCCGGCGCGTTCTACCGGCCGGCACTACTGGAGGTCGAGGACGTCAACACCGAGATCGTGCAAAAGGAAGCGTTCGCTCCGGTCGCGACCTTGGAAGTGTTCGACACCGAGGCCGACGCCGTCTCGCGCGCAAACGCCGGCGAAATGGGCCTATCCGCAGGCATCTTCACCAACGACATCAACATCAGCCGACGGGTCAGCCGCGAGGTCCAGGCCGGAACGATCTGGACCAACACTTGGGCGGCGATCAACGACGGCTTCGCCGAGGGTGGCTACAAGCAGAGCGGCATCGGCCGCCTCCGCGGACCCCTTGCGATCACGGAGTTCCAGGAAGCCAAGACCGTCGTCCACTCGATTCAGCCGGCGCAGAACTAGCCCGACTGAAACCAAGACCAGTTGCCGGCAGCCGCGCACCGTGGCCCGTCCGGTGCCAACACTCAAGAAGGAGAAATGACATGTCCACAACTCCGATCGACGTGGTCGGCCAGTGGCTTCAGAACCTGCTCGACCCTGACGTTGTGAACAGCTTGGTGGCCCCGGACGCCACATACGTCTCGCTCAACACAGAGGACGCCGAGCTTAACAAGATCATGCCCTGGACGGGCACATCGCACGGCCCCCAGGCGTTTCTGGACAACCTCGGCACGATGTTCACCCGCTGGGAGAACCAGGCGTTCAACGTGAAGGCGATGTTCGCATCCGACGAGAACGTCGCCGTGTTCGGCGACTTCCGCTACAAGTCGCACTCGCTGGGGAGGGTGGTGAGCTCCCCGTTCTCGATCCTCGTGAAGGTCGTCGACGGGAAGGTGACCTACCTGCAGTTTCTCGAGGACAGCTACGCCACCGCGGCCAGCTTCCGCAAGAACGGCTCTTGGACCGTCCAGACCGAGCCCGGCGCCGAACCGTTCGAGGTGTGAGATGGCCGTCACAAACTCGAACCAGAACGCGACGAGCCACGTCCTCTACAGGCTCGATGCCAGCATTCGCGTGGAGGGTTCACACAGCCGTGCGATCGCCGACATCGTCGAACACGAGTGGCGTAACGCGCATCCTGAAGAGCCGATCATCCGCCGGCACGTCGGAGTCGACCCAATCCCCGCGACCGCGTGGGCGACGGCCGTGTTTGCCGGCCGCACGCCCGATGAGGCCCGCACCGACGCGCAGAAGGAGGCGCTGGGACTCGCCGCGACGCTGACCGACGAACTGCTCGCGGCCGATGCGCTGCTGTTCGCAGCTCCGCTCTACAACTTCGGCGTCTCGCAGCACTTCAAGACCTGGGTCGACTTGGTCATCACCGACCCGCGCATGGCCGCCGGTGCCGAACCCGTCCTCGAGGGCAAGCCTGCAGTTCTCGTGACAGTGCGCGGCGGAAACTATCGGTCCGGAACCCCCCGCGAGGGATGGGACCACGCGACCGGATGGATGCGGCGCATCCTCGCCGACGTCTGGAAACTCGACCTGAAGGTGGTCGAGGCCGAGTTCACGCTCGTCGGCGTCAACCCCGCGCTGGACCGGTTCAAGGATCTCGCTCATGAGCTGCGCGAGGAAGCCGAACAGCAGGCGCGGCGCACTGGTCGTCGGCTCGGCGCCGCGGTCGCGAACACCTCGCTATTGCCAGTCGGCGTGTCGCACCACTCGTTCGCATCTGATCAAGAAGCGGCATGAGTGCCGCAAATCAACCTGAGGAGACACAACATGACTGATAACCAGACACTCGTCCGGAACGCATACAACTTGGCTGAGGCCAAGGACATCCCCGGATGGGCCAACGCGTTCACGGAGGACGGGACGTTCACCGACATGTCAACCGGAGTCACCTACCGCGGCGAGACGCTCGGAGATCTCGTCGAAATCTATGCAGCGGGATTCTCCGATATGCACCGCGAGCTTTACCGTTTCTACCCAAGCAACGACGTGGTTGTTGTGCAGCTCGCCCTCCAGGGCACGCACGACGGGCCTCTGGTTTTGCCGACGGGAACCATTTCACCGACGGGCAGACGAATGGATGCCCCGTGCTGCGATGTATTCGAGATCGTCGACGGCAAGATCAAGAGATTCGACTGCTATCCGTCCGGCACGGTCATCATGGCCCAGCTGGGGCTGCTCGGCGAGGCCTCCCAGGCCGCGGCCTGAGGCCGCGGGAACGAAATCACCGTGATCTGGCGATGACGTCTCACCCGAACCTTGGTGATTGTTCAGATCGTGATTGGTTCCCAAGGACACGTGGCCCGAGCCGATGCCCGGGCGAAGCTCTACCCGGAGGCGGCATATGCCCGAGTCTGTTGACCCTCGTCATCTTCTGCTGATCGGCGCCGGACCCGGCGTCGGCGCGAGCGTCGTTCGCCGCTTCGGCCGCGAAGGCTTCCGCAGCACACTCATCTCCCGCGGCGAAACGCTCGAGCAACTCGCCCCTGATTTGCGTAGCGACGGGCTTGAGATCGAGGCGGTGGGCGCAGATATCGAGGATCTGGACGGCTACCGTGCGACGCTCGAGCGGATCTTCCGCGCACCAGGCGCCCCCGGCGTCGCCGTGTACAACGCCGCCCTGCCGGATCCTGGCGAGATCCTCGATGCGACGGTCGGACGGCTCCGGACCGCGTATGACGTCGATGTCCTCGGCGGCGTGATCGCGGCACAGGTCGCCGCGCCCGTCCTGCGGAGCGCCGGCAGCGGCACCCTGCTCTTCACCAGCGGCGGCTTCGCCGACCATCCCGTGCCCGCACTGGCGAGCCTCTCGATCGGGAAGGCCGCCCTGCGCTCGGCGGCGACCCTGGTCGCCGCCGGTGTCAAGGAGGACGGCATCCACGCCGCGACGATCACGATCGCCGGCTCGGTCGTCCGTGGGACGGCGTTCGATCCGGACAAGATCGCGGAACTCTTTTGGACCGCCCATACCGACCCGACCGACGCCTGGCAGACCGAATACCGATTCACGGGCGGGTAACGGGTCAACTCACCGAGAGGGCATCGCGCCTGGCCCGGCTGGGACCGCTACCCGGCGAGCTGCAGGTGGGCTTGCAGGAACGCCCCGGTGCGGGCAAGCGCAGCATTGGCCTCATCGAGCTGCGGCCCGGACGCCGGATCCGCCGCGGACGTCTGAAAGACGTGCGGCATTCCGGGTGTGACGTCCAGTTGGACGGCGACGTCGGCGGCAGCCGCCGCGGCGGCGAGGCGCGTCGCGTCATCTCGGGTGATGCGTCATCGCCAGATCCCGGTGATCCGGCGCTCTAGCCGACCGATGCGGAGTGGGTGACGGGTCTCGAACGGGGCGGGCTAGGACAGCCGGTCTGCGAGCTGCGTGCGTGACTTGACGTCAAGCTTGCGGAATGCCTTACGCAGGTGGTACTCGACGGTGCTTGCGCTGATGAACATTCGGGCCGCGATCTCCCGATTGGTGTGGCCTTCCGCCGCGAGGCGCGCGATCTGGGTCTCCTGCGGAGTGAGCTGGTCGATCGTGTCCACGGTCCGTTTCCGGGCGCGCAGCCCCGTTGCCTCCAGCTCGACGCGTGCGCGCTCGGCGAACGCGTCCACTCCAAAGTCTCTGAAGAGCTCGTGCGCGGTTTGCAGCTCCTCGCGAGCGTCCAGACGCCGGCGCTCGCGCCGAAGCCACTCGCCGTAGAGGAGACGTGTGCGAGCGAACTGCACCCGAATTCTGGTGCGACCGAGCCGCGTTATGGCCTCCCTGTAGAGCTCCTCGGCGTCGTTTCCATCGCTGAGCAACGCACGCGATCGAGCCTCGATCCCCAACGCCCAGTCGGTGCCCGCAGCGCGAGTTGTCTCTTGTACCCGCTCGAAGGCACGCCGGGCACGCTCGGGCTGGCCGAGCCGAACGGCCGCCTCGATCAGCTCGGTGAGCGCCCAGATCGCGGTCCCTTCGGTATAGAAGCGCTCGGCGGGCAGGACAGCGGCCAGCGCTGCTTCGTAGCGGCCGAGCCCGTTGTACAGGCCTCCGCGCAGAAACTCGGCGGTCGTTAAAGCTATCCCCTCCCCGCGAGCCTCCGCCTCGCGGACCGTGGTTCGCATCAGCTCCGCGAATTCGGCCTCACGCCCACGCAAAGAGGCGAGCCCCAGCTGAGGGACCGGATTAGATGCAATCCCGGTGGCTTCACTGGCCCCTCTGTGCTCCTCCTCGAGCAGCGCTGCCGTTCGCAGCTCGCCAAAGAACGCGTAGACAGTGGTGCCGGTACCGAGAGCAAACGCGATCGCCGGGAGCGCACCGGTCCGGCGCGCGAGCTCAAGCTGTCGTGCGAAAAGCACCGCCCAGACGTCGTCGTCCCACATGTACAACGCGATCAAGCTCGCGAACCAGAGCCACCGGGCATCGTTCGGTGACAGGTCGGCCTCACGGCGGAAGGCGTTCAGCGCCTTCTTGAGCAATGGCGCGCCCGCAGCGTACCCCTCGGTGGCCCGCACCGCCAACCCCTGCAGGAGCAGATCAGACGGCTGCGGGTTGTGAGGCGGCGGCGGGCCGGCAAGCGCCGCCTTGCTGATCTCGACTAAGCCGCCGCCGTGGACCAGGCGGCCTGCGAACGTCGCCGCAGACAGGGCCTCCACGTAGGTCGCCCGCGCGAGGCTAGGGTCTACCGACTCGAGTTCCCGCGCGGCGGCGAGCAGAAGCGGGGTCGCGTCGCTCCCACGCCTCGACGCGAACGCGATCTGAGCGCGCAGCAGATGAACCTGGGCCCGGACGAGATCGTCGACAGCAGTGCCTGACTCCGCGGTCTGCAACAGACCGAGGGCCTCGTCGAGCGCGCCCGCTTCGAATTTCGTCTGTGCGGCGGCCAGAGCGCGTTGCGCGCGTCGCGAGGGTTCGGGCGTGAGCGCGACCGCGCGCTCAAGGAAGGCCGCGGCGGCTGCGAAGCCACCCCGGGCCTGGGCCCGCGCAGCGGAATGCTCCAGTTCTGCGGCAACGTCCTCGTCGGGCGTGGCCGCTGCCTGCGCCCGGTGCCAGGCGCGCCGATCCGGGTCGACTCCCGGATCGGTGGCTTCAGCCAGCGCGCGGTGCACGTCGCGTCGCTCATTCAGCCCGGCGGCTCCGTAGACGGCCGACCGAACCAGCGGGTGGCGGAATACGACGCGCGGGGAGAGGGCCAACAAGTCCTCCGATTCCACGGTCTGCGCAGCTGACTCCGGAATGCCGAGCCGCTCAGCTGCACGCCACACCAGGGGCGGATCGCCGACCGGGTCCGCCGCTGCCACCAGCAGCAAGCGGCGCGCATCCTGAGGGAGCCTCGCCAGCCGCCGCGCATAGCCCTCCTCGATGCTGGTGGACAGCGGCAACGTTCCCGGCAAGCCAAACCCACCCGCGAGCTGGGTCGGGCTCAACCCCCGCGGTAGCTCCAAAAGGGCAAGTGGGTTCCCCTGCGTTTCGGCGACGATCCGCTCCAGCACCCCTTCATCCAGCCGAGCCGGCAAGACGGACTCCAGCAGCGCGCGCGCATCACGAGGACCCAAGGGCTCAACGTGAAGCTCTGGCGAGCCGGCGAGTCCGCCATCCAGCGTACGAGTCGCAAACACGAGCGCGATCTTCTCCGCCAAAAGGCGGCGCGCGACGAAAGCCAGGGTCCGAGCCGACGCACTGTCGAGCCACTGCGCGTCATCAACGACACATACGAGTGGCTGCTCCTCGGCGGCTTCGGCGAGCAGGCCGAGGACCGCAAGTCCGACCAGAAACGCATTCGGCGCGGGGTGGGCGGGCCCCCCAATCAGTCCGAACGCGACGCCAAGCGCGTCGTGTTGGGGCTGCGGCAGGCGCTCCAGAAGCTCGAAGAAGGGGGAACAGAGCTGTTGAACGGCCGCGAACGGGAGCTCCATCTCCGCCTCGACGCCGGAGGTCCGGGCGATCCGAAACCCGCGCCCAGCCTCGACCGCGTACTCGAGCAGGGCGGTCTTGCCGACGCCAGCGTCGCCACGCATGATCAACACGCCCCCGTGCCCGCCGCGCGCATCGTCAAGCAACCGGTCGAGCACCGCAAACTCGTGTTCCCGGCCCAGCAACCGCCTTCCTGACGAGATGAGCGGTGGCGACGCTCCGTTCATGCCTTATAAGCATGACTGAGCGTGACGCTCGGGTCAGGACTAAGGATTCAAGGATTCGAGCGCGTGCGTTTAGCGCCAGGCTTTTGTGGCCGTGGAGCTCAACGACAACGCGAGCGCGCTCGGCGCGCAAGCCAGTGGAGCTCGCTCAGTACCGGGCCGGCTTCAAGGCAAGGTTTGCGTCATCACGGGGACCGGCGGCAGCATGGGCCGTGCGACAGCTCAGGCGTTTGCTCGCGAAGGAGCCTCGGTCGTCGGTTGCGATCTGTGTGTCGACTCCGCAGAAGCCACCGTCGACGCGGTTCGCGATGCGGGCGGACAAATGGTCTCCAAGCAGCCGTGCCGTCTCGATGATCCCGGGGAATGCGAGACCCTGGTCGAGCTGGCGCTCGGCACGTACGGTCGCGTCGACGTGCTCGTCAATTTCGCCGGGGTGGCCTACTTCAACTGGCTTGAGGACATCACCGACGAGGAGTGGGATCGCGCGCGCTGGGGCGAGGTCGACCTTGTCTTCTACCTCACCCGCGCGGCGTGGCCGCACCTGAAGGACAGCCGTGGCGTGGTCGTGAACATGGCGTCGCTGAACGCGTCGCTCAGCTTCAAGATCCTCCCCTCACTGGCACACACGACGAACAAGGCCGGAATCATCGGTATGACTCGACAGCTGGCGATGGAGGGGCGAGAGCACGGTATCCGCGCCAACTCGATCTCCCCGGGCCTAATCGAGAGTGGTGCCACCCGTGAACAACTCAACGACCCGGAGTGGGCGGAGTACATGCTCGGCAAAACGCTGCTGGGCCGCCTTGGCCGACCCGAGGAAGTCGCGAACGTCGCGCTGTTCCTGGCCTCGGATGAGAGCTCATACGTCACGGGGGTCGACCTCGTCGTCGACGGTGGGATGAAGGTCTGGTGACGCAAGGGCTCGCACGTGTCGTTGAGGAGCGCGCGGCGAACATGCGCGATGGCTCGCGGGCAAGCGATCGCCGGGCTAACCTCATCGAAGCGGTCGACCGCTTCGACAGCATGACCAGTTCGGCGACAACGCAGCGCGGACGGGACCTGAACCAGCCGGCCTCAAGCGACGTCTCGGCCGCGGGGGGGCTCCTTGACCGAGGGGACCTCCTCCAACTGCTGGATCGCGCCGTGACCAAGCGCGTGACGGTCATCTCGGCGCCAGCGGGAAGCGGGAAGACCTCGCTGTTGCGTGCCTGGGCCGACCGCTCGACCGACGTTCGTCGTGTCGCGTTCGTGTCTGTCGACCGCGACGAGCGCGAGGCGCAGCATTTCTGGTCCGCCGTTCTAGATGCGATTCGCGGCCCGGCATCGTCGCGCGATTCGCAGGCGCGACCTGCGGCGCAGGCAGCGTCCGATGACGACCGGCTCGTCGACACGGTCATGTCCGAGTTCGTTGAGCCGGGTGCACCGGTCGTGCTGATCATCGACGACCTCCACGAGCTAAATTCGCCCGACGCGCTCGCGCAGCTCGAGCACTTGCTCGCGTCTGTGCCGAACTCCGGGCGGGTGGTGTTGTCGTCGCGTCGCGATCCGCCGATCAGGCTGCACCGGCTGAGGCTTGCCGACGAGGTCGCCGAGATCAGGGCCGCCGATCTCAGATTCACTGATAGCGAAACGCGCGAACTGCTCGCCGCATCGGGGATAACTCTTTCCGCCGACGGGGCGGCGGCGCTGTACCAACGCACCGAAGGTTGGGCGGCCGGGTTGCGCTTGGCGGTTATCTCGCTCAGCCGCCATCCCGATCCTGAGCGTTTCGTGGCGGAGTTCTCGGGCACCGACCGGGCGATCGGGGAATACCTGATGGCGGAGATGCTCGAACGCCAGCCGGGCGAGGTTCAGCGTGCGCTGTTGCGAACCTCGCTTGTCGACCGCGTGAACGGTGAGCTCGCCGACCTGCTGGCAGGCCGCCCGGGGTCGGAGCAGATGCTGCTCGAACTGGAGGATGCCAACGCGTTCGTCGTCTCACTCGACCCCGAGCGCACGTGGTTTCGTTACCACCACCTTCTGGCGGATTTCCTGCGCCTCGAACTCCGCCGACGAGCTGCAGACGAGGTTCCCGACCTCCACCGGAGGGCCGCCCGCTGGCTCGCTGATCGCGGCATGGTCGTTGAGGCGGTGCGGCATATGCTCGCGGCAGGCGATTGGCCTGATGCCGCCCGGCTCGTCGCTGACCACTCGTTCAGCTGGGTGCTCGACGGGGAAGCGGGCACGATCGACGCGGTGCTCCAGGCGTTCCCCGAGGGCGCGACAGCTGATCATCCGGACCTAGCGCTTGCCCACGCAGCAAGCGAGCTGAACCATGGGAAGTTGGAGGAAGCGACTGCCCAGTTAGAGCTGGCAGAGTCCCACGTTCAGAGCGCCCCTCCGGCTCGCCGCCGGCGCTTGGCGGTGGCGATCGCGTCTTTGCGGTTGGGGCTGGCACGGCGTACCGGTCAATTCAGCGCGGTGATCGACCAGGTGCGCCTGCTCGATGCTTCGATCTCAGACGAATCGAACGATCAGGTCGTTATGGGTAGCGAGCTTCGGGCGGTCGCGCTGCTGAATCTCGGGATCGTCGAGATGTGGTCCGGGCGACTCGCCGATGCTGAGCGGCACCTCTCCGAGGGAGCCGTCCTCGCCCGAACGATTGGGCGTCCCTACCTCGAGGTCTCGTGCCGAGCGCATCAAGGCTTTCCGTCGAAGCTGGTCTCGGTTGCGAGGGCGCGCGAGCGCGGCCGTCAGGCTGTGTCCCTCGCCGAGTTGTACGGATTCGCCGATCGGCCGATCGTCGCACCCGCGCTTGGAGCGGTTGGCGGCATGGCGATCTGGATGGGCGAGTTCGACGAGGGAGAGCGGTGGCTGCGCCGCGCCTGGGAGGTCGCGGATCCGGAGGTCGACCCGGCCGCCGCGGTGCTGCTGCACGTCGCGACCGGCATGTTGCACTCCGGTCGCGCTCAGCATCAGGCGGCGGTCGAGGAATTCGCCGCGGCGGCGCGGACGCAATCGAGACTCACGGGCGTGCACGCTCTGACGCCACGCATCGCGGGGTGGCTGGCGGCTGAGCGGGCGCGCCTGGGGCTGCTGGATGAGGCGCGCGCGACGGTCACCGGCATCGCCGCCGAGTTCGAGCGGATCGGCACCATCTATGACGGGCAGATGGGTGCGATCTACAACGCGTGGGCTGTGATTTGCCTGGCCGAGGGAGATCCGGACGGAGCGTTGGATGAACTCCGGGGCGTGCTGGACGCCACGTCCTCCGTCGCCCCGGCGTTCACGGTCGTTGAATCGCATTTGCTCGCCGGCATCGCGCACCTACAGCTGGGAGATAGCGCCGCCGCCGCAGCCGCGGCGGAAGCGGCGCTCGCGGTGGCCGAGCCAGATCGCCTGATGTTCCCATTTGCGATGACGGACGCGGCCGAGCTGCTCGACGCACTACCGCGTCACGAAACGGCTCATGGCGCCCTGCGCTCAGACGTCGTCGATCTGCTGCGGGGCGAACCGGCCCCGGTTGTCGACGGCGAGCGCATGTTGCAATCGGAGGAGCTCAGCCCGAGCGAGCTCCGCGTGCTGCGGTATCTGCCCACAAACCTGACGCGGCCGGAGATAGCGCGCGAGCTCTACGTGTCGATCAACACGGTCAACACGCACATTCGCAACATCTACTCCAAGCTCGGCGCTCGCGATCGGTCTTCGGCGGTTCAACAGGCACGCGAACTCCGGCTGCTCGCAACCGGCCGCACGTAGACGTCGCTGCCAGGTGGCGCGACCCACGTCGCGCACACGATCACCGGATTCCGGCGTCGCCGGCTCACTAGGTCGAGCTGCATGATCGCGACATGACCGCATCGCCCTGCTTGTACACGATCAGGATCAGGGGCCGGCTCGGGCCTACGGCCCTGTCTGCGTTCCCCACGATGGTGTCCGAGCTGAAGGGCGGCGAGACCGTTCTCACCGGCTTGCTCGAAGACCGCTCGGCTGTGTTCGGCGTGCTCGGGCAGATCGAAGCGCTCGGGCTCGAGCTGGTCGAACTCCGGCACATCCGCGCTGGACCGCAATCGCCTGAATTGGGCGATGACCGCTCACCGGATCGCGAATGAGCGTTTCCCTAGCACCGCCAAACCGAAAGTCGAGCCGCCATGCCAACTCAAACCGTGCGTGAACCCAATCGCTGGATGGTGCTCGCGTTGGTCGGCGTCGCGCAGCTGATGGTGGTGCTGGACGCGACGATCGTGACGGTCGCGTTGCCTTCGGCGCAGCGGGTGTTGCATTTCTCGAACGAGAATCGGCAGTGGGTCGTGACCGCGTACGCGTTGGCGTTCGGCAGCCTGCTGTTGGTGGGCGGCAAGGTCGGTGATCTGTTCGGCCGCAAGTGGGCGCTGATCGTTGGGTTGGTGGGGTTCTCGGCGGCGTCGGCGGTCGGTGGGTTGGCGCAGTCGTTCGATGTGCTCGTCGCCGCGCGGGCGACGCAGGGGGTGTTCGCGGCGTTGTTGGCCCCGTCGGCGCTGTCGCTGTTGACGGTCACGTTCGCGGGGACGGCGGACTGGCCTCGGGCGTTCGGGATCTACGGTGCGGTCGCTGGCGGCGGCGGGGCGCTTGGGCTGCTGCTCGGTGGTGTGCTGACGCAGGTGCTCTCGTGGCGCTGGTGCCTGTACGTCAATCTTGTGATCGCGGTGCCCACGACGCTCGTGGCGTTGGGATTGCTGGTCAACCACAGGCCCCCTGGCCGCGCCGGGATCGACATTCCCGGCGTGCTCACCTGGACGTTGGGGCTGTTCGCGCTCGTGTTCGGCTTCTCTAACGCCGAGACGCTCGGGTGGGGCGCCACCGCGACCGTCGTCGCGCTCATCGCCAGCCCGCTGCTGCTGACCGCGTTCGTGCTGATCGAGCGCCGCGTCGAGCAACCGTTACTGCCGTTGCATATCGTGTGGGATCGCGTGCGCGGAGGGTCGTACGCCGCGCTTTTCGTGACCGGCGCCGGCATCTTCGCGGTGTTTCTGTTCCTCACCTACTTCCTGCAGCGGAACCTCGGCTTCTCGCCGCTCAAGACCGGCCTGGCGTTCCTGCCCCTGAGCGCCGTGCTGATCATCACCTCGACGACAGTGCAGACCCGCGTGATTCAGCGCACGGGCGTCAAACCGCTGGTGCTCCTCGGCATGGCGCTTGGGGTGGTCGGGATGCTTCTGTTCACCCAGCTGACGCCCACCTCCAGCTTCGGCACCGGCGTCCTGCCCGGCCTGCTCGTCATCGGCGTCGGGATGGGCTGCATCTTCGCCCCGGCGTTCTCGGCCGGGACACTCGGCGTGGCGCCAAACGAAGCGGGCATCGCCTCGGCCATGGTCAACACGTCCCAGCAGGTCGGCGGCTCGATCGGCACCTCGCTGCTCTCAACGATCTACGCCAGCGCCGTCACCGGCTACGTCGCGACCCACCTCCACGTCAGAGGCCTTGCCTCCGCCGCGCAGGTTCACGGCGAAACGACGGCGTTCTGGTGGGCCGCCGGGATCTTTGGCGTGGGCTTTCTGCTCGCGCTACTGATCCTGCCAAGCCAATGCGAAACCCGCCCGGCGACGACCCTGACCGCTCTGGCCCGAAACGCGATCGGCAGCTGCGGCTTCGACGAGTCCGCGGACGGAGCGGCCGTTACAGACGGCGCGGCCTCCCCAGAGCCGGCCTTGGCCCGGTAGGACTACACCGAAGGCTACGGCGACCTAGAGTGCGGTTACCGCGATGCGTGTCTTCAGCCTTCGCAGAGTGACCGTGCAAACGAGCCCAGCTTTCCGGACCACAAGCGCTTGAGCACGAGTGATGTCTGATTCGGCCGTTCGTGTCGAGGGCGTCGTCAAACGCTTTGGGAAGACCATCGCGCTCGCCGGGATCGACCTTGATGTCGAGGAGGCCACCATCTTTGGGCTGCTCGGACCGAACGGCGCGGGGAAGACGACGCTCGTCCGGGTGCTAGCCACGCTGCTGACTCCGGACGCCGGACGGGCCGAGGTGTTTGGCCGCGATGTTGTCGACGACCCCGCCGGGGTGCGGGAGCTGTTGGGGCTGACCGGCCAGTTCGCGGCGGTCGACGAGATGCTGACCGGCCGGGAGAACCTCCAGATGTTCGGGCGGCTGTTCGACCTCTCGGCCGCGGATGCTCGCCGGCGGGCCAACGAGCTGCTCGAGCGCTTCGACCTGGCCGACGCCGCCGACCGCCTGGCCCGAACCTACTCGGGGGGGATGCGGCGACGTCTCGACCTCGCGTCGAGCCTGCTGACCCGCCCGCGCGTGCTCTTCCTGGACGAGCCGACGACCGGGCTGGATCCGCGCAGCCGGATTGAGATCTGGTCGGTTGTGCGCGAGCTCGTCCGCGAGGGGACGACGCTTCTGCTCACCACCCAGTACCTCGAGGAGGCAGATCAGCTCGCCGAGCAGATCGCGGTGATCGACCACGGGCGGGTGATCGCGCAGGGCACGGGGAGCGAGCTCAAGGACCGGGTCGGCGGGCAAATCCTGGAACTCGAGCTGGTGAGCGCTGCGGAAAGGGACAAGGCTCGGACCGCGCTGGCGGGGATAGGTTGCGGTGAGCCGGAGCCCGGCGACCGACTCGCGCAGCTGACGCTGCCGGCGCCGCGAGATGGCCTCGAGATGATCGAGGAGGCGGCCTCGGCGCTACGTAAGGCGGACATCGGCGTGAACGATCTCGGGCTGCGCCGGCCGACGCTCGACGACGTGTTTCTTCAGCTGACGGGCGCGCCGCCGAGCGAGAACGGGGCGGGAGCCGAAGGCGCGATGGATGACAGGCCGCTTGAGCCGACCAGCGTGGGCGTTCCAACTGCTCGCGCGACCGCGGCCCAGCCCCCGGTCGCGAGGCGACCGTCGAGGTGGCGGCGCCTCTCGCCCGGGGAGCTTCGCGCGGACTTCACCGACGCGCGAGTGGTCAGCGTGCGCAACCTCCGCCACTTCGTCCGCCAACCGGATCTGCTGGTCTTCTCGACGATCCAGCCGGTCATGTTCGTGCTGCTGTTCACGTACGTTTTCGGCGGCGCGATCAGTCACTCACTGCCCCCGGGCGTGAGCTATATCGACTACCTGCTGCCCGGCATCCTCGTTCAGTCTGTGACGTTCCGGGCCAGCCAGACGGCGGTAGGCCTGTCCGACGACCTGAAACTCGGCGTGATCGACCGCTTCCGCTCGATGCCGATGGCAAGGTCCGCCGTGCTCATCGGGCGCACTGCGGCCGACTTCGTCCGCAACATTCTGATCGTCGTGCTGATGATCATCGTCGGCTACATCATCGGCTTCCGTTTCCAGGCCGGCGTCGCACAGGCCCTAGGCTGCATGGTGTTGGTCAGCGCTTTCGGGCTGGCGCTGAGCTGGATCTTTGCCTTCGTGGCACTGACCGTCCGGGGCGCCGAAGCAGCTCAAACAGCCGGCTTCGTGGTCCTGTTTCCGCTCGTGTTCGCGAGCTCGGTGTTCGTGCCGGTCTCGACTCTGCCGAACTGGCTGCAGGCAATCGCGAAGGTCAGCCCGGTCACCCTGACCGCGAACGCGGCGCGCTCCCTGGCCCTTGTCCCCGGAACACCATCCTCCCTCGGCGGCGCAATCGCCTGGATCGCCGGCCTGCTCGCCGTGTTCATCCCGCTGTCGGTGTGGCGCTACCGGCGCATGACCTGAGGCCGCGGACGATCAACGTCGCCGCGCGCGAGGTAGAGGCGATGCCCCGTCAACTCGAGACACAGGACTCATCAAACAAGATGAACACGACGACATCTCTCGGTGGCAAGCCGATCAACCGCATCGGCTTTGGCGCGATGCAGCTCGCCGGTCCCGGCGTGTTCGGGCCACCACGCGACCCAAGCGCGGCTCGGGCCGTACTGCGCCGGGCGATCGAGCTCGGCGTTGACCACATCGACACTTCGCAGTACTACGGACCGGACGTGGTCAACGACCTGATCCGTCAGACGTTGCATCCATATCCGGAGAATCTCAAGCTGGTGACCAAGGTGGGGGCGAGGCGCGACGACGCAGGCCGGGTGCTCCCGGCGCAGCGGCCCGACGAACTACGCGACGGGGTGGAGGCGAACCTCCGCTCGCTTCGAGTGGAGCGTCTGGACCTCGTGAACCTCCGCCTGGTTGACGCACGACACGACACAGCCATACCGCTCGAGGAGCAGCTATCTGCGCTCGAGGGCATGCGCCAGGAGGGCAAGCTCGATCTGATCGGGCTCTCGAATGTCGATCAACCCAAAGTGCAGCGAGCGCTTGAGCTCGTCGACGTGAGCGAGATTCAGAACAACTACAGCATCATCGATCGCCGGGACGACGAGCTGGTCGAGTTTGCCCGCGAGCGCGAGATCGCGTTCGTGCCATTCTTCCCCCTCGGTTCGGCATTCGCGGGCGGGCCGACGCGACTGGCCGGCGACGCGACCATCGTTCAGGTCGCAGACAAGCACGGGGCCACGCCGACGCAAGTCGCTCTGGCGTGGTTGCTGGCTCGCTATGACCGGATGCTGCTAATTCCGGGCACGAGCTCGGTCGCGCACCTCGAAGAGAACATGGCTGCGGCCGAGCTAGAGCTCGACGACGGCGATCTAGCCGCCCTGGAACGCGTCGAACAGCGCGACGGCGACGCAGAGTGACGCCCCGGTGGCGGACCTGTCGCCGGAGAATCACCAGCATCCGGTGAGGACGGCTCACCTGGATCGCGGCGATCGTGCAGCCCATGCATGAGAGCCAGCAGGTTCCGGTCGAGGGAGGTTCGGATGAAGCTTCTCGTCAACGGCGCTAAGGTCGAGGTTGACGACCGGCATGCGCAGACCCCGCTGCTGTGGGTGCTCCGCGACGTCCTCGGTCTGCATGGCACGAAGTTCGGCTGCGGGGCTGGCTTCTGCGCGGCATGCACTGTGCTGATTGACGGTGCCAACACGAAGTCCTGCCAGACCGCGACCGAGCGAGCGGTGGGCAAGGCCATTACGACCGTCGAAGGGGCCTCTGGCCGCGTGGTCGACGCGGTGCGCGACTCGTGGCACCGCGGCAACATCGTGCAGTGCGGTTACTGCCAGCCGGGGCAGACGCTGGCCGCCGTGTCGTTGCTCGAGTCAGACCGCTCCCCCGACGACGCGAAGATCGACGAGTGGATGAGTGGCAACCTGTGCCGCTGCGGCACCTATCCGAGGATCCGCGCCGCGATTCACGAGGCCGCCGGCACACTTGCCGCGGCGCATGAGCCGGGCTCGCTGATCGCTCCGCCTGAGCTCGACGTGGGCCGCCTGACGCCGGAAGAGGCAGGCGACCCGGTCCACCCGTACATACGGATCCGCGAGGACGGGACGGTCGTCGCGTACTCGAGCCAGATCGAGATGGGCCAGGGAATCCACACCGCTCTGGCGACGATCGTGGCCGAGGAGCTCGACGCTGACTTCGATTCGGTCCGGGTCGTCAACGCCGCGAACGGCGGCGGGCCGCCTAAGGATGTGTACGGGAACCCGGACGCCGGCGGCACGTTTCAGTACACCGGCGCGTCTAGCTCGACCAGGGGGTTCTGGGTCCGATACCGCCTGGTGGCGGCCCAGGCACGAGCCAGGCTCGCGGCGGCCGCCGCGGAGCTTTGGGGAGTACCCGCCGACGAGGTCGAGTTCCGGCGCGGCGTCGTGCGTCACGCCAGCGGTCAGGAGGCAACGTTCGCGCAGCTGGCATCGCGCGCGGAGCAGCTCCCGGTCCCGGACGGCGTCAGGCCAAAGGACCTGTCGGAATACAAGCTGATCGGGGGCGAACGACGGTTGCGCGTGGACTCCGTGCCGAAGATCCTCGGCACCACCCGCTTCACGATCGACGTGAGCGTCCCCGGGATGCTGACCGCGGTCGTGCTCCACCCACCGCGGTTCGGCGCCACCGTCGCGTCCGTTGAGGATCAGGCGGCGCTGGCGGAGCCCGGGGTGATCGCTGTAGCGACGATCGACGAGGGCGTCGCGGTGGTCGCCGAAACCGTCGCGGACGCGCAGCGAGGGCTACAAGCGCTGGCGGTTGAGTGGGACGACTCGGGCGCCGAGCGTCGCAGCTCAGAGGAGCTGC
Organism: uncultured Solirubrobacterales bacterium; assembly: GCA_963824755.1. Classification (GTDB taxonomy): domain Bacteria; phylum Actinomycetota; class Thermoleophilia; order Solirubrobacterales; family Solirubrobacteraceae; genus Palsa-465. Next base: position 139,545 of record CAWGQT010000038.1, read on the forward strand.
TGGTCGAGCACGTGCGCTTGTTGGAGACGGGAGAGCAGGCGGTCGTCGCCCGGGACGACGGCGACGCGGAGAAGCTGATTGCAGAATCGCCGACGGTTGTCGATGCGATGTACGCATTGCCCTACCTGGCACACGCGGCGATGGAGCCCAACAACGCGGCTTGCCGGATGCGCGGAGACGGGATGCTCGAAGTCTGGGCGAGCACCGAATCACCCGAATGGACGCGGATTTCGGCCTCGGAGGCGGCCGGGATTGACAAGGACCAGGTCGAGGTTCACGTCACGTTCGCCGGGGGATCGTTCGGGTTGCACTCGACTTCAGGGCGCGACCCCCTGTCCGAGGCCGTACATGTCGCCAAGGCGCTCGATTGGAAGCATCCGATCAAGGTCCAGTCGCCTCGCGAGGAGGATTTCAAGGCCGGCCGCTACCGCCCGATGGCCCTGCACCGCGTCCGCGCCGCGGCTGACTCAGACGGACGGTTGACCGCCTACCACCATGAGATCGTGGCCGAACCCACGTCGGTCAACCTGCCCTTCGTGCGCGAAGTGATGTTCACGAACGGAGTCGACTTCTTCACGACGACCGGCGCCGCCGACCCGCCGTACGCGTTCCAGAACTTCAAGCTCGAATCGACCAACTTCGAGTCCGGCGTCCCAACGATGGTGTGGCGATCGGTTGGCAACTCGCACACCGAGTTCGCGCGCGAGTCCGCGATCGACGAGCTCGCGGTCGCTGTCGGCCGCGACCCCTTCGAGCTGCGACGAGAGCTGCTCGCCGACCAACCGCGCACGCTGCGCGTCCTCGAGCTCGCCGCAGATCGCGGCGGCTGGGGATCGCCGCTACCGGAGGGGCGCGGGCGTGGAATCACATGCTCGAGCTTCCTCAGCCACAGCGCCAACGTGACCGAGATCTCGCTCGATGACCGCAAGCGCGTCCACATCGATCGGATCGTGTTCGTGCTCGACTGCGGCATCACGATCAACCCCGATCTGGTCCGCGCTCAGGTCGAAGGCGGGCTCTTGTTCGGGCTCAGCGCGGCCGCGTGGGGCGAGGTCGTGCTTGGTGACGGCGGCGAGATCGTCACCCAGAACTTCGACCGCTACCCGATTGTGCGAATGCGCTCCGTCCCGCAGATCGAGATCCACCTGATCGAATCGACCGAGTCACCGACCGGGGTCGGCGAGGTCTCCGTCCCCTCAGTCGCGCCAGCCCTGGCGAACGCAATCGCAGCTCTCACTGGCACCCGAATCCGCAAGCTGCCCCTCTCCAAGACGATCAAGATCCACTGAGAAAGGTCACCCCATGCCCGACGTCACCATCACTCCTAGCGAGGACGGCCCCTACATCGTGTCCGGCCCGGTGGTCCTGACAGCCCCAGACGGGCGTGTGATCGAACACCCCGACCCGATGAAGATGTGCCGCTGCGGACGCTCTTCGAACAAGCCGTTCTGCGATGGCACACACGCCGCGATCGACTTCGACGGAACCTTGGCGAACTGATCGCAGCGAGCTCGCCGTCCGACGGGCGGTGGACGCTCTTGACGCAAACGGCCGCCTGAGTGACGGCTTGGTTGCGGAGTACCGTACCTACATCGACGCCACGCCCGTGTACCTCTAAAACGTGAGCTTGGACAAGCCGTCCCAACCAGGGCAGGTGGATGCTTCCAAGGCGCGCCGGAGCCTGCGCAACGGGTTCATCACGCTGGTGTTGGGAGGGGCGCTGGTTATCGGCCTGCTGCTGGCGGTGCCGGGGCTCAAGGGGGTCGCGACCACGGTGTCGCACATGAAGGCGCAGTGGGTTCTCGTCGCGGTTGTGCTTGAGGTTCTTTCGTGCGCGAGCTATGTGGTGGCATTCCTGCAGGTGTTCCCGCGGGCGCCTCTGCGGGTCGGGGCCCGGGTGGCGCTCAGCGAGGAGGCGTTCGGGGCGGCGGTGTCGCTGGGGGGTGTCGGCAGTCTGGCTGTGGGCGGATGGCTGATGGTCGAGCGCGGCGCGCCGGCGGGGCGGATCGCCCAGCGCTCGGCGGTGCTGTTCCTGTACACGAGCGCGATCAACGTGATCACGCTGATCCTCGCTGGTCTAGGCCTGTTCCTGGGCCTCGCGGGCCCTAGCAACCCGTTGCTCAGCATTCTGCCTGCGGCGGTCGGCGTGGTCGTGCTGGTCGTGTTTTTGCTGTTGCCGCGCTACGTGGACCGCATCGTCCGGCGGCTGCGACCGGGGAGGCTGCACACGGTTCTGACCGAGACGGCGTCCAGCGTGCGCGACACCGAACGACTGATAGTTCATCCGGACTGGCGGATCGTCGGCGCGATCGGCTACTTGTGGTTCGACATTGCGGTGCTGTTCGCGTGTTTCGCCGCCGCTGGCCAGACGCCGCCGCTCGCACCGGTGGTGCTGGCGTACCAGATCGGCTATCTGTCGAACTTCATCCCGGTGCCGGGCGGGATTGGGGTGCTCGACGGCAGCATGATCGGCATGCTCGTTCTCTATGGCATAGGTGGGACGGTGGCCACGGCGGCCACGCTCGTCTATCACGCGATTTCGCTGTGGGTCCCGGCTGTGTGGGGCACGATCGCGTTCATCGTCCTGCAGAAGACCAAGAAGCAGCCGATCGTCCTGCGCAATCCGCCCGAGGAATTGCGGGCCGAGCGCCGCTGATCTACGGTGCCCGGTCCGGTGGCAAGAGGTCGTGCGTGCGCTTAAGCCTCCACCCACCCCTGCATACGGCCTCAACGGGCTGAGCCCGCGCAAGCTCGCGAACCCGGTAGACACCGACCGGAGGTTCTACCCTCGGGATATGAGCATCATCGCCTGTCGGAGCTGTGGCACGCGCAACCGGGTCGGTCCGATCGGCCGTGGCATCCCGCGGTGTCCGAAATGCAAGTCCGAGCTGGCGTGGCTCGTCGACGCTGACGACGAAACGTTCGCCGCCGAGACGAATGCGTCGGTGCCGGTGGTCGTTGACTTCTGGGCGTCCTGGTGCGGCCCGTGCAGGATGATCTCGCCGGTTCTCGAGGAACTCGCGCAAAGGCATGCGGGCCACCTGAAAGTGGTCAAGGTCGACGTTGATGCGAACCCCGCGCTCGCGACGCGCTTTGGTGCCCGTTCGATTCCGCTATTGGTGGTGATCCGGGACGGGCAGGAGGTCGATCGGATCATCGGCGCGCTTCCGCGCGCTGCCTTGGAGCAGCGCCTTGCATCCGTCCTCGTGGCGTGAGGGCTAGGCGCTGATGGCCGTCGAGTACAAGGACTATTACGAGGTTCTGGGAGTTCCCCGGGACGCAAGCCAGGACGAGATCCGCCGGGCGTACCGGAAGCTGGCGCGCGAGTATCACCCCGATCTGAACCGGGAGAGCGATGCCGAGGACCGATTCAAGGAGCTGGGAGAGGCCTACGAGGTTCTCTTCGATCCCGATAAACGCGAGCGTTATGACCGGCTCGGGGCGCAGTGGCGAGCTCGAGAAGAAGCCCCGGACAGCGGCAACTTCGAGGACTTCTTTGACCGGCAGGAGTTCGGCGGCGATGTGCGGGTCGAATTCGGCGACGGGGGATTCTCGGAGTTCTTCGAGCGGATGTTTGGGGATGGCGCCGCTTCGCGGATGTCCGGGCCGCTGCGGGGACCGGATCATGAAGCTGTGATCGAGCTTTCGCTCGAGGATGCGCTCGCCGGCGGCAGGCGACGGCTGTCGCTCGATGACGGCCGCAGCATCGACGTCAACTTGCCAGCTGGCGTCAGGGAAGGCCAGCGGATCCGTCTTGCGGGCCAGGGTGCCGCCGGGCGTGACGGGGGGCCCTCCGGCGATCTCTATCTGCACGTGCGGCTAAAGCCCCACCGGACCTTTCGCCGCCGCGGCGAGGATCTGGATCTCGATCTGCCAGTCGCTCCGTGGGAGGCAGCGCTTGGCGCAACCGTGCCCGTGCCGACGCTGACTGGAACCGCCCAGGTGCGCGTGCCGGCGGGATCCTCGAGTGGCAGACGCCTGCGGCTGCGGGGCCGCGGCCTGCCGAAGCAGGGCGGCGGGCACGGCGATCTTCACGCGATCGTGAAGATCACCGTCCCCACCCATCTCTCCGAGCAGGAGCGAGGTCTGTTCGAGAAGCTCGCCGAAGTATCCGAGTTCGACCCGCGTCAGAGCCGGACATGAGCGAACGGCGTAGAGGATTCGGAAGTACGCCGGCCAGGTGGGTCGAGGTCAGCAATGAGCGGCCCGTCGAGCTTGCCGTGATTGCCCGCCAGGCCGGAGTCCGCGTCACCCTGGTCCGTCGCTACCTCGAGTTCGGACTGTTTGAGCCTAGCTCCTCACCGAGCCAACGGCCTCTGTTTGAACCGAGCTGCGCGAGCCGTCTGGCCAAAGCCGAGCGCCTGCGGCGCGACCTTGGCCTCAACTATGCCGGCGCCGTACTCGCCTGCGAGCTTCTGGACCGCATCCGCGAGCTCGAGGACCAGGGACGCTGAGGATCGGCGCGCTGGCTGCGCCGGTGGAGCTCGGGCGGCTGCCCAAGCCCGGTCCCGCGATAACAACTCGGACACACGGCGTGTTCGCCGTCGGGGAAGCATGGCCCGGGCCGAGGGGTTCGTGCACGACTCGACCTTGGCAAGCGAGATTGCATCGTGCGCGGCCCGCGCGCTGATTGCGTGCAGACTCACCGACGCGCACGCGGGACGCGGCAGCCGGCGACACGAATCAGTCCGGTAGCGTGTCGCGGGATGCCTGACCGTTTCAGCGACCGAAGCCCCGACCGCACGTCTGAGGACGATCTGCGCGCGCACGCTGCGTTTCAGGCAGGACGGAATGCAAGCGGGATCGGCGCGGCGGTCGCCCGGACGGGGCAAAACGGCAGCGAACACTTCTGGGACTGCATCGTGAGCGACGGGGAGGCGTGGCACTTCATCCGAGTGCTCGGCGCCGGCTTCAGCTCGTTCCCGGGCCTGGCGAGCGAAGACATCGAACGGGGCATCGAGCGATTCGCGTCCACGCTTCCGCAGCCGGATCGGCTCGGCGCACTCCTGAACGCCAGCCCGTTGCATGTCGACCGCGGCGGGACCGTAGGCGCCTGACCCGGCCGCTGGCGCTGCCCCTGGGCGTTACGCGCTGCTCAAGACCCGCTTGCCCCTGATCGCGACCCGCTTGCTCCGCGTCACGGGCGTGAGATCAGAGCGAGGCGAACTCCGCCGCGAGCCGGTAGCCGGGCGGCACGACCTTCGGCAGCGGTCGCTTGACGAGCCCGCCGGCAGCCCCGGGCTGATCGACGGTCGGCAGCCGCAGCTGGAGGCCGGAGACCGTCACCGCCTGCTGATCGTTGGACGCCCGGCCGTAGGGCGCGTCATTGGGCAGCAACTCGAGTTTCACGGTGTGGCCAGGCGCGAACAGCCATGCCCCGGGGTGAAGCTGGAAGACCTGGCGCACCGGACGGTTTGACACCTGCGGACGCCATAGCCCGCGGCTGATCAGCGTCTCCTGCCCATTCGGCGCCACGTCGAGCAGCCGCGCCGCGACTTGGGAGTTGGGACCAGGAAGCGTGAAGTTCGCGATCACCGTGGCGGCACCGACCATCGTGAAGCCGTGCTTGAGGGGCAGCCGGTAGGTCGCCGTTCCAGGTTGGGTCGCGCCGGGTGCGGTGGCGCAGGCCGACGCCGTGATCGGGTTGAACGTATTGCCGATCGCGGGATTGCCGGCGTTCGGCTGAATCGTCTGCGGCCGCGAGCTTGTCAGGCGGACCTCGCCGGGTGCCAGCAGCGCCCAGTTCGAGGCGCGATACGGGCCGGCCGATGGCGCCGAGCCCGGGCAGGTCTCGGTCAGCGCCTGGACGCCTTGGAACGGCTTCGGCCCGACGCCCTTTACGTAGTAATCCAGCCAGCGGCGTACAGCGGCGACGTAGCGCGTCACGTCGGCGGCCTTGTTCTGAGCCCGCGGATGACCCCAATCGCCGAAGAACAGCGACAGGGGTGTGTTCGGATACTGGGTCTTCGTGCGGTTGTAGTACCGCAGAGCCTCGTCGACGGGGAACAGGTCGTCGGTCCATCCGTTCGCGATCAGCAGCGGCGCGGGCGGCTCGGAGTGGTCGATGTAGTACGAGGAGTGGTAGAGCGTGATCTGGCGCCGCATCTGAGCGACAAGCGGGCCGGTGTACGGCTCGCCCTGGTTCAGACGCTCCATCCAGGCGCCAAGGTTCCAATTCGGGTTCGTCGTGGTGCAAAACGTGGTGGGAGTGCCGCAGCCCACGGCGTACAGCGCCGACACGTACGACTGCTTCATCACGCCAAACCGACCACGGTAGGGCGCGTTCGCGACGTAGTCGAGCGTGCTCCCGTTCGGGACCAGCGCGTAAGTGAGATCGGTCCAGGGGACAAGCGGCGTCGCCGCCGCGAGGCTCATCCTCGTTCCTCGAGGGCTGCGCCACGGCATTAGCCGCCCGTTGGGCAGCATCACGCGGTTCTTCAACGAGGCGAGCGCCATCGACATGCCGCCGCCATAGGAGCCGCCGATCGCCGCGATCTTCGTCGGCGACACAAGCCCCTCGTCGACGAGCTCGCCGGCGAGGAACTGGGCGTCGCGCACCTCGTATCGCGTGTCGAGCAGGTGGTTGTAGCCTCGGGCGCACTCGCTGGCGGGGACCGAGGCGCGGCTGGCCGCTGTGCCGCACGACTCGCTGAAACCGCGGTCGGACATGCTGAACGTCGCATAGCCCGCCGCCAGCCAGGGCGACATCGACGAGATCACCGAACCGACGCCACCGCCACCGTTGTTGCCAAGGCCGAGCTTGTGCCCGCCGTAGCCGTGGAACAGCATCACGAGGGGATACGGGCCGCGATGGTGGGCCGACGCCGGGGGCAGCGCGAAGTTCACGTCAATTGCCGTGCCATCCCAGCTCTTGACGAGCGTCCGAACCGGCGTCGGTTGACCATTTACGATCAACGAGCCGCAGAAGCGGACGCCGCCGGAAACAGTGGTGCATTTCACCGCACCTCCGAACACGCTGTTCGGGCTTGCCTGAGCCGAGCCCGCCAACACGAGCATCGATGCCGCAACGACTGCTGAGATCACCCTACGCATTCATCCTCCTTGACTCAGCAGGACTGTAGCTGGTCAGAGACCGCCTCGCGGACTGGCGAGGGTGCTACGCAGCCGGCCTGGGCGCTAAGCAGCCGGCGCCGGCTCAGGCGGGCGCTGCGAGGGCGGCGGGTTATAGCCGCGCCGCTTGGCCTCCTCGATCGGGACCTCGAGCTCGACATTCCAGCCCTGTGCGAAGCCCTGCATCGCGAAGATGATCAACAGCAACTGCACGGGAGCGATGATCAGCGTCACGGTCCCAAGCGTGTCGGGGCTGAGTCCGTTCCCGCCAAACAGCGACTGCGGCGCCGCGTAGCCAAAGTGGCCGCGGTCAAACCAGCTCGTGCCCGACAGCCCGAATCCGGCGATCAACGAGATGATCAGCATCAGGATCGCGAGCGCCGCTGCTATCGGCAGCAAACCCCGCTTCCAGCGCGCGATATAGAACGCGATGATCAGGTAGATCAGACACCACGCGAAGTTGACCGGCTTCAGTCCTTGGAGCTTGCTCCAGCCGCCGATCGTCACGATCAACATCAGCGCCACCGAGATCAGCAGGATCACGGCCACGATCAGCTTCGTCGTCTTGCTGGACGCCTTCTCCCGGTTCGGGAAGATGATCGTGTAGCCCGGAGTCAGATTCCGCACCGGAGGCATACCGCGGACCTTACCTTCTGGTGCGGAGCCGTGCTGCAGTTAGCGGCCCCTAGAATCGTGCTCTTGCGGGCGGGCGTGGCGGAATGGTAGACGCGCCAGCCTTAGGAGCTGGTGGGCGAAAGCCCGTGGGGGTTCGAGTCCCTCCGCCCGCACCTGTCTGGCATCTAGGGCTTCGGTCCGACGAACTCGCCCAGAAGCGCAACACTCTCGCGGTGCGAGACCGTCAGGTTCCGATGGTTCGATCCCATTACCCGGCTCCGACGGAAGTGAGGCCTCGGAGGTACCATCGAGCCATCACAGGGGAGTGAGCTAGTGGTCACGCGCACGGTCTCCAAAACCGTGAACCCGGGTTCGAATCCCGGCTCCCCTGCTCATCTCGGCGGTTCGGCCTCGGCGGCCTCCAGCCTCAGACCGGCTCGGCCGGATTGCCCATAGCATTCGCTGCCGCTTGACCTCACACACCGTCTACCGCACCTTCAACACCTCGCGCCGCCGCGAGTTCGTGCGCATCACCGAGGACGTCGCGCAGGCTGTCCGCGAGGCCGGGATCGCCGAGGGCATGGTGCTCGTCTCGGCGATGCACATCACTGCCGGCGTATGGATCAACGACGACGAGCCGGGGATCCAGGCGGACGCGCTCGAGTGGCTCGACAAGATCGCTCCGCCCAGCTGGCATGAGCCGGACGGCGAGGTGGCGGAGGCGCTGCTGCCGAACCCAGGCGACTACCGCCACCATCGCGGTGGCGAGGACAACGGCGATGCCCACCTGAAGAACCTCCTCGTCCATAACCAGGTGATTGTTCCGGTCACAGATGGCCGTTTGGATCTTGGTCCCTGGCAGCAGATCTTCTACTGCGAGTTCGACGGCGGCCGGCCGAAGCGGCTCGTGATCAAGGTGATGGGGGAGTAGCGGTGGAGGCATCGCGGGTGTTCAGCGAAGGTGCGCTCGCGGGCCAGGTTGCGATCGTGACCGGCGGCGGTACGAACCTCGGCAAGGCTGCTGCGGCCGAGCTCGCGCGTTGTGGCGCAACTGTGCTGATCGCCGGCCGGCGGGCGGAGGTGCTCCAAGAGGCGGCTGCAGAAATTGGCGAGCGATGCGATTCGCTCGCCGGCGATATTCGCGACCGCGACGGCGCCGAGCGGATCGTTCGCATCGCGCTGGAACGTCACGGCCGGCTCGACTTCCTGCTCAACAACGCCGGCGGCCAGTACTTCGTTCCGGCCGAGGGAATCACCGCCAAAGGCTGGCGGGCCGTGCAGCGCCTGAACGTGGGTGGCACGCTCGCGATGTCGCACGCTGCCCACGATCTCGCGATGCAGCCGGCCGGCGCGGGCACGATCGTCAACGTCACGGTTTCGCCGCATCACGGGATGCCAGCGATGGCGCACACCGGCGCCGCCCGCGCGGCCGTCGAGGCCCTGACGCGCGAGTTCGCACGTGCGTGGGCTGCCGATGGCGTGTCGGTCGCGGCGATCGCGATCGGGCGCTTCGCCACCGAGTCGTTGCGCAAGTATCCGGCCGAGCTGTGGCGGAGCGCCGCGGCCACCGTCCCTCTGCAACGACTCGGCGAAGTCGAGGAATACGGCTGGCTCGTCGCGCTCCTCGCGTCGCCATTGGGGCGTGCGTTCTCTGGCTCGACAGCGACGCTCGACGGCGCGCTCGACAACTGGACCGGGCGCTGGCCTCCGGACGACTTGGCTCGCGACGGGCAGGTTCCGACCGAAGAGCGCCGACCGGTCACCTAGGGCCGCGACCCGGCTACCATCAGGCCTGCCCGCGGGCGAGGTGTTAACGGCTGCACGGGAGCCTTCCAAGCTCTAGGAACGGGTTCGAGCCCCGTCGCCCGCTCTGCGCACGGACGGTTATCATCGCCAAGACCACGGGGAGTGGCGCAGTCTGGTAGCGCACCCGGCTGGGGGCCGGGCGGTCGCAGGTTCAAATCCTGTCTCCCCGATTGGAGGAAAGCCCCGCTCAGTAGGGGTTTTTGTCTTCATCGACACGCGCTGCAAAGTCGCCGCGGGGAACAAACGGGGAACAATTTTTTCTAGAACTTGCATGAAGCGCGTCGACCGGAGGGGTTCCCAGAGTGCGCGCTTCGGAGCGTGTTCCCGGCGAGCTACGCGCGTCGGCGGAGAGGGATGGCCTGCGGCTCCAACCCGAGCGATGACGTGCCGGGCGCCTCAAGGCTGGAGAGCCACTCCTCGATGGCCGATTCTCGGAATCGCCGGTACCTGCCTAGCCGCACGTGCGGAATGTGACCGGCTCGGGCCTGGGCCCAGACCCACTGTGTCTTCACGCCGAGTCGCTCAGCGATCTCCTCGGCGGTCAGGAGACGGTCCATATGGCGCTTCCCAAAATAACCAAGATACTTGTATTTAACCATGTCCTCCGGGGAGGTCTGCTGGATCAGGCTCCGACGCCGCGGGAATGCGTCCAGTTGGTCAGAAGTTCGTCGACGCGTTGGAGTCGGTACCGCTCCGCGAGCTCGATCAGCGCTTCTGCGCCGGCTCGGGCGCTCTGGCTGGGCAAGGAGGCGAGCGCCGCCAGTGTCAGCTGCGCGTCGGTGAGCGTGAGCCGGCGCTCGATTGCGAACCGGCTCGCCCACTTCGCGGCCGCCCGGGGATAGGTCTCTGGTTCGCGATCGAGGAGCGCGAGACAGATTGCAAGCGCGTCCTCAAGACCTGGCGGGCGAGGAAGCTCAGCGACGATGGCGCGGATCTGGTCGGCACTGCCTCGCTCGAGGGCTCTCTTAAGCCTCGTCACTGCGTGACCCTCGGAGGTCACGCTGCGCCGTGGTCACCGGGTATGGGTGCGCCCGAACACATGTTCGACTGAGCGTACCCGGGTGGTCAAGGTGGGCGCCCGCGTATTGGCGAAAGGGAGGGCGGCCGGAGGTGTTCAATTGCGTGCGTGCGCGCCCTGCTGCCTGCGCGTATGAGGGCGGTGGGGGCTCTTCCCGGCTGCGCTGTCAGAGCAGCGCGCGCGGCGGGACGGATCGGACGTCGGCATTGCCCTGCTCTCGCCTGAATCCTGAACTGGGACGTGCTCTACCGGCCGGCGTTGCGGCGAGCAGACCCGGCTATAAGCCGGTCAAAAACGTGGGCTCCAGGCGCCAGGCCGGCCTGCCAGGTTGACAACAGCGGCGCGGGTGGGCAGGGTTCGCCGCATGGCTACTCCGTACCAAAGCTGGGAGACACCACAGATGGGTGACAAGGTTGTCGCAGTTCATCCAGATGGAGGTGTTCGACCCGGCACGGTTCAGCCAGGTCAGGCTGGCATGGGACCAGACACCGTGATCGTTCGTTTTGACAACGACTTCGGCCCCGACAAAGCCGTTCCGAAGTCGAGCGTGTCACGGGAAAACTAGAAGCGGCCAGGTCGCTCGGTCCCGCGGGCGGCTTTCAGGGAACCACCTCGCGAGCTGCGGCCCGAGCACCGTGGTCACTGGAATATAGGGTTGCTCCCTGCGACCAACGGAGTGAACGCGCTCGTGAGTACCGTCAGGCTCTACACCGGGACCGGCGCAAGCTGGTCTGAAACCGAGGTTGCCCGTCTCGTGGACGGCACCATCGAGGTCGGCGACGGGCCGGGCACGACCTATCCAGCGCATGTGGACCGAGACGGCACCGTCTGCTTCGGCGCCACCTGGACCTACGGACCGGCCCAGACGGTTCTCGGGCACGTGAACGAGACCGACCGCACGGTCACTGAGGGCATGTCCCACTACGGGGACACCATTGGCAGCTGGGATGAGGGCGGCACGGTCTACGGCAGCCCCGCCTACCGCCGCGAGAAGGTCGGCCGATGCGACCCGCCTTCCGGCGCAGGGGCAGCCTGTCTCCTGCTCCTCTTCGTTCAGGGCGCGCCATACAAGAACGCAGTCGTAGCTGCCGCGCAACCCGGAAGTAGCTTCCACGGCATGGAGGTCAAGCTGCCGAAGGAGAAGAAGCCAGCTGACCCTGGCCACAAGGCAGCGGTTGCTGCTGGCGTGGCGACGGGCGTCGCAGCGTACGGCATCGAGCGTGCCGTGAGCGGCTGGTTGCGCCGTCACTCAGCGGCAGCTCATCCGGATCCGAGCCACGATGCCCATCCAGTCCAGCCGGACCCAGCGAAGCCACCATTGGACGCGCCACAGCGAACTCAGCCATCGCAGCACAAGAGCGGACCCGCGCCCGCTCGGCAGCAAGCACCTCGCAAGCCGCTCTGGGTTCTCGTGACCGAGGAGCTCCTGCGGCCGGGCACGCACGTCAAGAATCTAGTCCCAGTCTCCGGCGCGACCATCTATATAGGCACGCCCGATTCTGATGTCGTAGTCGTCGATAGATCGCTGCCCAACCCGGACCAGGTTGTAGTTGGTCAGGTGCCGGCGGCTGACGCTGAGGTGGCCCGCATCCTCGGGCATATGCGGACCTTCGTGGACCACGAGTCCATCGACGGCAAATCCGGCGTGGCGACCGGCTGGCAGGAGGGCTACGTCGATGTCCAGATGATTCGAAATACGTACGACAACTACCTCTGCCTCCGCGACCTCGTCCACATCTACACCGAGCCGCCGAAGATCGCGAGCGGGGCGTCCGAATCACAAGCGGTGACAGACCGCCGGCCACCCAACGGGAAGCTGCCCTGGGAGGAACCCATTCACGCAGAACGCACGGCCACGTACATCCGAGTCCGCTCCGCCTATGAGGAGCAATATCCGGGCACCACGTTCCTCAACAGAACGATGGTGCCAGGGGCAGTCACCCACGTAGCCACGCCAGAGGCAGAAATCGTGCAGCCTGATTCGTCGATTCCGCTGGCCGAGCCCGTTTACGCCAACACCAATCCGCATGCAGACGCGGAAGCGCACCGCATCTTCGAGCACCTGCGGAGCTTCATCAGTCCCGAGAGCATCGACGGGCGCTACGGCGTCGCAACGGGCTACGCCATGCGGACACTTAGCTTGCAAGCCGTACGCGCCGCGTACGCGAACATACTCAGCATCCGCGATTGGGCTCACATCTATTTCACCCCAATCGCGGCCTGACGCGCATCTTTAGACGACGGGCGCGGCAGTCGCTATGAGCGCCCTGGGGTGTAGCAGGCACCACGTGACCAGTCGAGCGCGGACGGTCAGCCCTACATTCGCTGCCGCGCGAGCTTCTTGGATTCGGCATCGACCAGACGCGCAACGCGCGGAACGGGGGGCGAAGGGTGTCCCCGAATGGGGTCAGCGTGGAAGCATGGCCACCGCTCAGCAGCAGGATTGCTGGTCACCGCGCCACGCTTCCCGTCCTTCGTGTGCAGCGAGGGCTGCGATCACGAGAGCAGCGGCTGGATCGGCCCACCACCAGCCGAAGAGCGCGTTGGCCAGCAGGCCGGCGAGTAGCGCGATCGAGAGGTAGGCGCAGATTTGATTCTGCTCCGCCTCCGCGCTCGTCGCAGCCGAGCCAAGCTGTTCCCCGACTCTTCGCTTGGCGCGGGCGAGCATCGGCATCGTTACCGCCGTGACGGCGGCCAGCGCGATCCCGACCCAGCTCGGCTGCGGGTGATGTCCGCCAATCAGGTCGCGTAGGGACTCGACGAGGATGTAGGCCGTCAGCACGAGGTAGCTGATCGCGATCAGCCGTTGCGCGCGTCGTTCTGCGTCTTCTGAGGCGCCGCGCTCTCCGCTGAAGAGCCACGCGATCACTAACCCTGAGAAGACCTCGATCAGGCTGTCTGCCCCGAATCCGATCAAAGCGACCGAGGCCGCGGCGACGCCGGCGCCCACCGCAATCGCAAACTCGATCAGGTGCCAGGCATTGCCGCCCCACGCCAGCCGCCGCGCACGGCGCTCAAGCTCGACGCGGGCGCCCGCGATCGACCGATCCCGGGTTGCGCCTTCGGCAACGCTCACTCGTCCATTCTCCCCGACAGCAACGTGTCGCCCGGAACTTCGGGCTGACTACCTGTGACGGCGCTGCCAGTCTGTCCGGGCCTCGCCTTCCTCTCAGGACGCGCCTCTCTCATGGGCGCCGCGAGTGCCCGCTTCGCGCGGAACGGGGGCCGCTGCCTCCGAGCCCTTATGGACGAATGCGGATGATCGTCTTCCCGTTGCGTCGCTCAGTCGGGTTGAGGGCGGCGACGGCATCGTCGAGGGTCGCGACGTTGCCGATGTTGGTCCGCAGTCGTCCGTCGCGCACCCGCTGGACGATCTCACTCAGTTGGGCGCGATCGGACTCCACGACGAAGTCGATTGCCAGGCCGTCGGCGGGCCGCGCCTCGGGCGGCCCTACGATGGTCACCAGGGCTCCTCCGGCGCGGATCAGGCTTGCGGAGCGCTTCTGGATGTCTCCGCCGATGACGTCGAACACCAGGTCCACGGCGCCGACGTCTTCCAGCGCGTCGTTGTCGAGGTCGACGAACTCCTGGGCGCCGAAGTCGAGCGCCTTCTGGCGGTCAGCGGCGCGCCCGGTGCCGATCACGTAGGCGCCGGCCTCACGTGCGAGTTGCGTCACCATCGTCCCGACTGCGCCGGCCGCGCCATGCGCGAGGACGCTCTGCCCCGCCTGAAGGTGGCCGTGATTGAACAGTCCCTGCCACGCGGTCAGACCCGAGATCGGCAGGCTCGCCCCCACGGTGAAGTCGACGTCGCCCGGCAGCGGCGCGAGGTTGCGTGCCTCGATCGCCACATACTCCGCCAGCGTGCCGTCGCGATGCCAGTCCGCGAGGCCGAGCACCCGCTGTCCCACCGACACCCCCGTCGTGCCGTAGCCGAGGGCGGTGACCACGCCGGCCAGCTCGTGCCCAGGGATCGACGGTGTTCGGTCACGGTCGCGGCGATCGGTCCAGGTCGAGGGCCACGCCATCTCAGTCGGCACGAATCCCGACGCATGAACCTGAACGATGACGTCGTTTATCGCCGCTGGCGGCTCGGGCCGCTCCACCAGCGTCATCCCGGCCGTTCCCGCAGCCTCGTCCGTCACCACAATCGCCTTCATCCCACACCTCCCGGCGTCGAGTTCTCGCCTGTTAGCAGACTGGATCGACGGTGAGCGCCGCACAACTCTTGCGGGCTGCCCCCCGAGCGTCAAGCGCCAGATAACCCTTCGGGCCGTCGGCCCCGCATCGGCGACCGCACAGGCATCCTCGAGCGGGGCTTCACGGGTCTCGGAATGCGCGGACACGAGGGCTCACGACGACAGCTGTTAAGCGCTGGGACGGCAGCGGGCAGTTACGAGCGCGCGAGCTCGTCTGCGATCAGCTGGGCACCAACCTGGTCGGCGGCTGGTCCGCACGGCATCCGGCCACGAACTAACGCACCTCGCCGAGGCCATGAGAACTCGAAGCACTCTCCGCGATGCGAGCGCCCGAGGTGGGCGACGAGGCCGGTGCGGTCCCAACACGCGAGAACCCGGCCGATCCGGGTTTGGCGGATCCGCGACTGGTCCTCGAGGACCCAGACGCCGTCGCCGGCGAGTGCGAGCACGCAGTGCGCCGATCGCGGTCCGCTCACGATGGCGGGCGCCGCCGCCTCGACCTTAACTCCGATCCGACGCTCGCAGAGCGCCGCGACTTCGTCCGCTGACTTGCCGCGCCACGCCAGAAACGCGAACAGCCGTGGCATGACCGGAGCGACATGGGGCTTGCCGCGCCACCGGCGGAGCAGTACCCACGCGAGAACAGCCGAGCAGGCGAAGCATGCGGCCCAGACGAAGCGCTGCTCGCCGACGGTCTCGAGCACGCCGACGAGCATCATCAGAACGAGGATCCGCCCGAAGAACAAGATCAGGCGGGCGGCAAGTAGCCATCTGAGGACGAACCAGAAAGCGAGCACCTCGAGGAACAGCGCTGGCGCGTAAACGTCTGCCATGAGGCAGAAGCTAATCCGGCGCCGGACGGCAACTACACGGCTTGCCGTCGCAGCTGAGTTCCTGAGGCTTCGCGATCCTCGCCCTCAACGGCGTCGGCGAGGGCGCCGGCGGCTGCGGCAAGCTCGCCGAACGCTCGCCCTACGGCTGTCACGTTCGTGCCGGTGATCGCGTGGTTGAGGTCCTCGACCGCCGTATCAAAGCGCTGCCAGAGTTCCTCGGGTCCGCGCCGGCCGGTACCGGGACGGAGCTCGTATGGCGGTTGCGCTCCCTGGGCGCCCGGAATCGGACGCCATTGCAGGTCGGCCTGAGCGGCCTCCTCGCAGGCTTCACGCTCGGTGTCGGCGGCGTCCGACAACACTCGCAACCTCGCTGCGAACCCCGTGTCTGGAGGCGCCATCTTGTGTGCGCTCATCGCCTGTCCCCACGCGTTCTTGGCGTCTCTGAGGCGCTGCGTCGCTCGGGTCCGGGGGTCGGGCGCACGCGGGCTCATCGCTTCTTAGTCCTGCCCGGGGCTTGAAATCCCTGGGCCTCGGGGTCGTCCCAGAAGGAGTCTTCTCCGGTGGCGGGCACCGCCGTCGCGTGCGCTTCGAGCAGGCGGTCGACGTCCGACTGTCTGATCCGGAAGTCCTTTTGGATCTTCACGGCCGGGAGCTTCTTCGCGCGGATCCAGTTGTAGACGGTCTGGTCGCTGAAGCCGAGCTGCTCGGCAACTTCGAGAACCGTCAGGTAGCGGTCCGGATCAGGCGTACGATCTACCAAGATTCCTCGCTAAGCGGTCCAAAATAACCAAGTTAGCTGTATCATAGCCGCCTGGGAGGTAAAGATCCAACCTTGGCAGGGTCTGCAGACAACGCCGGTCCGCGGGACGAGCAGGGGAAGCTCATCAGGTTCCCCCGGTCGAGCTGGGTGCCCAAGGACGGCGTCGAGCCGCTGACCGGCGAATCGGGCGAGACCGCCGAGTCGACCACAGCGACCGTCGAGGCTCCCCGGCAGGAGCTCGAGGCCTTCGAGGCAGACGATTTCTGGGCGAGTGGCGACACCCAGCAGTTCGTCGGAACGGGTGGCTCCTCTCCGTCGACTGGCGCGCCCGTGAGTGGCGATGCCGCCGAGCCGGCTGGTGCGAGTGAACCGGCATTAGCGGCAGCCGCATCGGCGGGAGGCACGGCCGCGCTCGAGTGGCGCTCGCTACGGGTCCCGATGCCGACGTCGTGGATCGCCGCTGTGCTTGTTGCGGCTGCGCTCGCAGCGACCGGGGTGGTCGTCGTGTCGCTGACAAGCGGCACGTCCCCCAACGTGGCACGCCATTCGCATGCCACGGTCGCACACGTGGTCAAGCCGGCGAAGCCGTGGGTTGCGCGCAGCGCCAAGCCGCGTCGCGCTAGGCGGCATGTGATCAGGCCTCGTCCGCCGAAGCCTGCGAGCTCCGCACGATCCGGCACCTCGGTCGCGGCGAGTGGTCAGTCTGTCTCTTCTCAAGCATCGTCGACGCCTGCTCCACCGTCCTACCAAGCGCCGCCGGCCGCGAGCGCCGCCAGCGACAGCGGGTCCTCGTCGGGCGGCGGTAGCGCTTCCTCCTCCAGCAGTGGGAGTGCCGGGCCGACGAGCCCACTCGGTCCTGGCACCAGCCCTAGCGGATGACGAACGAAAGGCCTACGTGAAACGAATCCTCAGGTACCTCGCGGATCACGCAATTGCCGTAGTCGGACTCACGGTAGCGGTGCTCGCGCTCGCCGGCGGGTCATATGCCGCGCTCACGACGAGCGCTGGGAGCGCGCGAGCGTGGGCGCGGGTCCGCCCAAACGGTCATCTGATTGCCGGGGGCGGAGGACCGAGAGCTACCGAACAAACGACTGGGATCTACGTGATCAATTGGAGGGCCCCGGTGGGCGGACATTGTGCGACGACGGCCACGATCGACAGTAATAGCTCGCAGCCGACCGAGACCATCAGCACGTCCCAGCTGAACGGTCACTTCGTTGCGGGCTATGCATCCGCCGCGACGTTCTCGCATCGTCGGGTCCGGACGACGGGTGTCGAGACGTTTAATCAGACCGGCCAGCCGACGCCGCTTGGGTTCGACGTCGTGGTGGTCTGCTGAGGACGTTAGGCGGCCCGCGATGCCCGCGTGCAAGTTCTTCCGGCTGGCGACTGCAGCACTGGCTGCCGTCGTTATCACTGTCGTGGCCTGTGGCACAGCGAGCGCCGGCACCTACTACGTCTACTCCTGCTCTTCCTACGGAAACGGCGCCCCGGCGTTTACGTCACTGACAGGCGGCACCAACTGGAACCTAGCCAACGAATGCGGTGCAGGTCGCAGCCTCGAAATCAACCAGTACAACCCCGCCCAGAACGGAAAGGGGAGCGCCTGGGTGGCGTACAGCCCCTCACCGGCCATCGCAATTGTCGGCGCTACGACGCCGGCGAACACAGTGATCGTCGATTGCATGCTCCACACCGATGGCTTTCAGGCGGCGTATTCCTGGAGCAGCGGCGGAAGCAGGTCGATCTCATCGACAATCGGCTGCAGCGCTGGATCGTTGGCTCAAGGAACTGGCATCGACCAAGCGTTTCCCGCCTCCAACTGGTTCGGATGGGGCGCTACGTGCACCAACTCGACCTGTTGGAGCCAAGCGTCCGGACGCATTCTCGGCGTCCAGGGAATCCGTCTGACCGCTGAGGAGAACACGGGCCCGGCGCTCGACGCCGTTCCGGCGAGCAACCTCTGGTACCAGAGCGCGTGGGTGCGCGGGTCGTGGCCCGTGACGCTCAACGCAAGCGACCCCTCGGGAGTCTGCTGGCTGCTCGCTGCCATGGACGGCAAGCTCGTCGGGAGCTGGAGTGACCCGTCGCCGGACACGAGCCGCTTCGTGCAGTGCCACGGGTCGCAGCTACCAGGCCAACTCAACACCACGAGCTACTCGGATGGTCAGCACACGCTCGGCTATGGGGCATACAACGCCGCGGGCGTGCCTGCCTCCGTGTC
This sequence comes from uncultured Solirubrobacterales bacterium, assembly GCA_963824755.1. Lineage (GTDB taxonomy): Bacteria > Actinomycetota > Thermoleophilia > Solirubrobacterales > Solirubrobacteraceae > Palsa-465. Next base: position 158,071 of record CAWGQT010000038.1, read on the forward strand.
TAAGACGATCTCGATCGACAACGCTCCGGTCAACCTCAGCTTGTCCGGTCCGACCGACGCGCTTGCGACGGCAGGGACTCAGTATGTGAACGCCACGGGATCGGCTGGGCCGAGCGGCGTCGGTGCGATCCTCTGCTCGGTCGATGGCGCGCCTTACCAGCGCTATGGGGGGCCGTCGACCCAGGTGCCCGTGAGCGGAATGGGCGCCCACCGAGTTGACTGCTACGCGCAGAACAACGCGGTCGATCCTTCCGGCGCGCCGGCCACCTCGCCGACCCAAACCTGGAACCTCACCATCCGGGAGCCCACGGTGTCCGCGGTCGCATTTACTCGAGTGGTCGATGCACTTCGATGCCGTGCGGGCCATGAGAGAGTGAGGGTCCCCGGGCGTTGGGTGACAGTAAGTCGCCACCACAAGCTGGTCCGTGTTCGCAAACGCGCGCATTGGAAGACGATCCGCGTAACGCGCTGTCATCCTCGGACCGCTTGGCGTCGCGAGGTCGTCTGGAAGGTCGTGCGACGCCACGGCAAGCTCGTTCGGATCAAGCAGGTCAAAGAGGTCCGCGTGGTGCTTCTGCCGAAGGTCGTGGGCAAGACAACGCGCCACGTCGCGTTCGGTCGGGAGACAACGGTCAGCGGCTGGCTCGGGATGCCGGGTGGGACGGCGCTCGCCGGACAACGCGTGGCCGTCTACACGGCGCCGGATGATGACCAGAACCACTTCACGCAGCTGGCGTAGTGACGACCCGGGCGGATGGGAGCTGGAGCGCCCGTCTACCAGATGGTCCGTCAAGGCTCGTGGTCGGTGTCTATTACGGGTCGAGCACGACTGAGCCCGCAGCCTCATCGCCTGTGCGCGTGGTCGTGCCTGCGAAGGTGCTGCTCCACGTTCGCCCGGCCGTCACCCATTGGGATGGGACGGTCAGGATAAGCGGGCGCGTACTCGGGGCTACGTCCCACTAGGGGAGAAACTGCTGCGGCTGCGAATCGGTATCGCCGGGGTAAAGGAGACGTTCGGCATCGCGGACGTGCGGCCAAACGGTCGCTTCCACACCACCTTCAGGTTCTCGCCTGGTAATGGCACCGTTCGTTACTGGTTCTCTGTCTCGACGCTGCGGGTCGCCAATTATCCGTTTGCGCCCGGGAGTTCTAGACGCGTGACCGTCGTTGTAGGACCTGGCTGGCACGCTCGCTCGCTGTTCTCGACCGCGCCTGCTCGTTCTCTGCGTATCGCCGATCGCGCTCGTGCGGCATTCAGATCGGACACGACGAGTCACGGTCCACAAAATGCCGGAATTAACCAGGGCTGGACCTGTTGCGAGCCGCCAGGGTTTCTGGGTATCCTGTCGCTGCCTGCGCGCGGGTTCGGCAGGTGCGGCAATACCACCGACAGAGGAAGGGATTCGCCCGCCCACGAGACGCTGGAGCGGAGCTTTAACCGAGAGGGGCGATGATGACCGTAGACGAACTGCTGCAACGCGGGCGCGAATGCGACGCGGCGAGAGACCTAGACCGGGGCTGAAGCAGCTTTCCGCGAAGCCGATGAGCCTGCGATGCCGAGGGGGCGATCCTTCTGGGACGGGTCCTCAGGGACCGCGGAGACCTGCGTAACGCAGCTGATGCGTTTCAGCGCGCCGAAGCCCGTGGACACCCTGAGGCGGCGTCGTTTCTCGGCGATTACATTCGGACAATGGCGATATCAAACGCGCGAAATCAGCGTACGAGCGCTCAATCAGGGCCGGAAGTACAGCCGCCATACTCAATCTCGGGCTGACGCTTGCACAGGCAGGTGAGGCCGATGCGGCGCTTAAGCCTGCGCGCCGCAGAGGAGGTGGAGTACCCGACAGCCTCATGGGCGATCGGAAAGATCCTCGAAGAACGAGAAGATTTGGAAGGCGCCGCGACCGCATACCGTCGGGGCGCGGACGGCGGCAACCCGCACGCGGCGTACGGTCTCGGAAGCGTGCTCGAGAAGATGGGCGATCGCGAAGGCGCGGTCACAGCATTTGAGAGGGCGCGTGATCTCGGCCATGAGGGCGCCGGCAAGCTCCTCGAGGCGCTCGAGGAGCAGGCCAAGCCCCGCACCGTCCTGGACGCCGTGGAGTCGATGACCGAACGGCAGATGACTGAGCCGCAGGAGGGCGAGCCGCGCATCGCTCCGCTGACGGAAGACGAGGAACGGTTGCTCCAGACTGTTCACCGACCGGATGGAAACCGGAACGACATCTACCTCATGCACCGGCGTCCAACTGACGACCAGGTGATCGGGAACTGGGGAGCCAATCAACCTCGTCGCGATCATTCGTTCCACCGATGGCGATCCCGACGACACCTCACCGCCGTGGGCATGGCAGCGCGGCCCGACTGAGAGAAGCATCTACATTGCCGTCGCGGAGGCCTTCGCCAACGTGGGGGTGCTGCCAGGGCACTCGGTCTCGAATCACCCGGACGTTCAGTGGTTCGCAGATCGGATCCGCGAGCAGGCGGGTGGTGGGCCAAGTCCCAACGAGGTGACCCAGAACTGGGCGCAGCTGTACGTCGGCGCTTGTGGCGAGGTGATGACCGCCACGGATGCGTGCTTTGAGGTTGCGAACAGAGCCGTCACCGGCGCTGAGGAAGCGGAGCGAGACTTCGGGCCCCTCTTCACGACGTTCGATGAGGCCTGCAGAAACGCGCGAGAAACCGCGGCGAGCCTGCTCACATCGCAGCCCGGCTCGCCAATGGGTGTCGAGATACTCGTCTCGATGACGTTCGAGCAAGAGGTACTCGACCAGCTTGCCAACGTGAAGGCGATCCTGGGCGCGAATTTCGGGCCGACGCCTGCCGCATTCCTCGAATAGAAACGATGGCTTGCACTGGCCCCGGCGCGATGGCTTGAAGTGGCCCCACCTGGCGTCGGTTGTTGTTGGTGTTGATGTTGCCTGATTGCCCTGTTGGATGGCATGCCGCGGCTGTCGTCGCGAAGGCCGAGCCCGTAGGGCGAGTGCCTGAGTGACGATAGCCGCGGGCGCGGCTCCGGGGCGGGGGGTCATGCCTTCTTGCGTCCTTGGCGTTCGAGGCCGTGGCGGAATCGCCAGCTCTCGTTGCCGGTGTCGATGATGTGCGCTCGGTGGGTGAGCCGGTCAACGACCGCCTTTGCGAGGCGCGGGTCGGGGAACACCTTGGTCCACTCACCGAACGGCAGGTTGGTGGTGACGATCAGGCTGCCGCGTTCGTGGCGCTCGGAGAGGACCTGGAAGACGAGCTCGGCGGCACCGTCGGGCAACGCCAGATATCCCAGTTCGTCGCAGACGAGAAGCTCGGTGCGGGCGTAGCGGCCGATGACCCGTTCGAGTTCGCGGTTGCCTTGGGCTTCTTGGAGTTCGTTCGCGAGCGCGGCGAGCGTCGTGAATCTGACGCGTCGTCCTTGGTGGCAGGCGCAGACCGCCAGGGCTGTGGCCAGCATCGTCTTGCCGGTCCCGGAGTCGCCGATGAAGATCACTGACTCGCGGTCATCGATCCAGGATCCCTCCGCGAGCGCGGCGATCGTGGCTTGCGGGACCTTCGGGTTGTCCTGGAAGCGGAAGTCCTCCAGTCGCTTGATCTGCGGGAACCGGGCGTCGATTAGGCGGCGTTTCTCGCGCCGCTCGGCGCGTTCTGACATCTCGGCCTCGAGCAGCGCGCCGAGGTACGCGATCGGGGTCTGCTGCTCGCGGAGCGCTTCGGCGGCCAGGGCCTTGAACCGGCGCCGGACGGTCGGGAGTTTCAGCTCGATCGCGTGCGCCTCGATCAGCGCCTCCAAGGCGGCGGTCTGCGCGTTGCGGGCGGGTGTGTTGGTCATCGGGATCCTCCGAGCAGCTGGTCGTAGTCGGTGAGGTCAGGCGCGGGTCGCTGATGCGCGGTCAGGCGTGCGTCCAGTTCGCTCAGCGGTTCGGGCGGGACCCGGCCGGTGGTCTGCGCGCGGCGGGCGAGAACCGCGACCGCGCGACCGTCGATCGCGCCCGCGGCGAGCGCGCCACGAACCGCGAGCTCCACCCGGGCCGGTCCGTGGTCGCGGCAGAGCAGCAGCACGTCGACCATCTGCCGGGCGGCGTCCGAGCGCCCGTAACGGCCGGTCAGCCCACCCCACAGCTCGTCGAAGCAGTCGGGCCAGGCGCCGCGGTCGCGCTCCTGGGACAGCGCGACGGAGTGCTCAAGCCCGCCGGGCTTGTGGGCGAGCAGCTCGAGGTAGTGGTCGAGCTGGGCGCTGGTCCCGAACTTGCCGTGCAGCCGCTCATGCCGGGCGACCTCCCGGCCTGAGTGGTTGACCGTGATCTCCCTGGCGCCGATCCTGACACTGACCTTCAACCCGGCGAGCGCGACCGGGACCGAGTAGCGGTTCTGACGGATCGTGACCAACGACTTCGCATCCACGCGCGGCACGGCGGTCTCGCACGCGTCGAACGCGTCGGCCGGCAAGTCGCGCAGCAACGGGCGCTCCACAGCCCACGCCTCCCGGACCGTCACCGACCGTCCGTCGATCCGCCGGCCAAGATCCTGCTCGCAGGCGGCGAGCAGCAGCGCGTTGAGCTCGGCGAGATCGCGCAGCTCAGGGACAGGTACCAGATGGTTGCGGCGGTAGCGGCCAACTTCGCCCTCGACGCCACCCTTCTCATGGGCACCTTCCAGGCCTGGGGTCGTGAACTGCGACACGAACAGATAGTGCGAGCGCAACGCCACGAACCGGTCGGTCTCGACCCGCCGGCGGCCCTTCAGCACCCGCTTCACCGCCGACTTCAGATTGTCAAAGCGGATCTCCGCGAACACGCCACCGAACCACTCGAACGCCTGCACGTGCAACTCCAGGAACGCCTGCTGGGTCTCGACCAGCGACGCCTGGCAGAACGCCGCACCGGAGAACGACGCGCGCATCACGAACAGATGCACCTTCACCGACACGCCGCCGAGCACGACCAGCGCCTCGCCCCAATCGACCTCCGCCTCCAAGCCCGGGGCGTGGACCTGCGGCACGAACACCTCCCCGACCGGCCACCCCAGCTCGCGCTTGCGCAACCTGACGTGCTGACGGACCGTGACCTCGGCGACATCAGCACCGTGCTCATCAACCAGCCGCCGCCAGATCCGCCTGGCGGTATGCCGCTGCTTCGGCGGCGCGTCGCGATCCGCCAAAAGCCACTCGTCGATCACCGCCCGATACGCACCAAGCTTCGGCGCCGGCCTGCGCACCGGCGAACGCTTCGCCGGCGGCACCGGCGAAGCCAGCGCCTGCTTCACCGTCCGGCGATGAACCCCATGCCGGACCGCCAGACCACGGATCGAGAGGCCCTCCCGATCACGGTCTCGTCTGATCTGCTCGAACTGCTCCACCCTGGATCCCATTCCTTCTGGCGCCTCCCGCTCGAGCTCGATGAAGCTCGAACAGTCGGCCGCCCGTCGGACGGAGGTGGGGCCAGTTCAGACCATCGCAGTGGGGCCAGTTGAGACCATCGTTCCCACTCGAAGGCATTGCGCACGCCAGGGCGATTGCGCAGCGAAACAACACCCACCCTGAGGACGGCAACATCTACCGCCCTTCTGCGGCGGGGGCAGATGTCCAAACCCGCTCCTTCCAACAGCTTGTACGCGACGACGTCCATTGAGCGTCCACCAGGATCGGATGCAGCCTCAGCAAGGGCAGACGGGCCTTGAGGAGCGCATAGCGGCGGCCTCTCGCGCAACCATTGCTGCCGCGACTGAGGTGCAGACGCTGGTCGCGGCCGAGCTCAAGGCGATGGGAAGCGCCTGGACAACGGCGACCAACGAGGCGAACGACTGCGAGGCCCAGCGGGCCGCATTGCTGGCAGCCATGCGCGAGTACAACGCGGATCTTCAGAGATTCTGGTCGACGTACCCAGATGGCCGGCCGAACAATTCGACACCGATAGCCCCGCAATGGAAGACGGGGTCCGAGTTGGTTGCTCGAAGCCCCCAAGGAGGCTGGGCGGTCAGCGGAGCTGTGCACAATGCCTTCAGCAAAGACATGCGCGATGCGCTGCAAGCGGCTCGGCAGGCGTCGCAACGCATGTTCTCCGGCCGCTACCGGAGCGAGGCACAGACCGCGGCCGAGTCGGCGCTCGGGATCGTCCGCGCGCTTGAAGCTGAAGCGGACCGACTTGGCACGGAGCGCGAAGAGGCGCTCAAGCGACGTGAGACAGACGCAGACGCCATGCGCGCCTCGGCCGACGCCCGCCTGAAGGAGGCGACGTCAAGCCTCGTTGATGCGATGCGACGGCTTCCGCCGGGCATGAGTCCTTGGAGCAGCCCGTCGTGGCAGTCGTGGACGCCAACATTCGCCCATTCCCACGTGCTCCTCGGAATGCTGAGGCCACAAGCTGGTAAGGCTCCGGGCAAGAATCACGGGTTCGGCTGGGACGCACCCACACCTGCATTCGTTTCGGTCCGCGAGGCTCTGCGGCTGAGCCACCTCCGACATGATCGCGAGACCGCGCAAGCGCTGGCGCGGTCGCTGCTGCTGCGAGCGCTCGCGTGCACCCCACCAGGGAAGCTGCACCTAGCGGTGTTTGACCCGACGGGCCTGGGCCAGTCCGTCTCATCACTTCTCGAGCTTGGGGAGTACGACCGCGATCTGATCGGCGGGAAGGTTTGGTCCTCGTCCGAGGACCTGCAGCGCCTTCTAGCTGAGCACGCCGCGCACATCGAGCTTGTCATCCAGAAGTACTTGCGCGCCGAGTACGCGACGCTCGACGAGTTCAACGCGGCCGCCGGTGAGATCGCCGAGCCATATCGGCTGCTGGCCATCTTTGACGCCCCGTCCGGATTCGATGACCGCTCGTTTGCCGAGCTGCGGCGCATCATCGAGAACGGCCCGCGCTGCGGCGTCTCGACGTTGCTCATCACCGATCAGGATTTCCAGTCCCCGTACGGGGTCTCTCTCGATGCGATGCGTCAGAACTTGAGCACTATCCATCTGAGAGTCCCGTTCGAGATCGGCGCGGGCGGACAGGTGACCGAGTTCGATCTCACGCCCGAGACAGACACGAGCGCGCCGGAACAGGTGGTTCGCTCGATCATCCATGGGGTTGGACGGGCGGCTCAAGAGTCGACGTCGAGCCCCGTCTCGTTTGAGAAGTCGTTTGGCCTGTTCAGCCGGGCGGCGATGGAGGGCCGCAAACGAGGTCTTCCCCGTCTAACTGCTGCTATCGATGTTGCTGATCCTGCGACCTGGTGGACGCAGACAACGCTCGAGTCGCTAGCTGCGCCGATTGGTCTGCGTGGTGCGCGTGATGTGGCGACGCTCACGTTCGACTCGTCGGACCATGCCGGTGCTCTCCTGGTGGGGCGGCCGGGCTCGGGCAAGTCCACGCTTCTGCACACGTTCATCGGTGGCGTCACGACGATTTATGGCCCTGAGGAGCTCCAACTGCACTTGATCGATTTCAAGGAGGGCGTTGAGTTCAAGCTTTATGCCGCGGGCGCGTTGCCGCACGCACGGACTGTTGCGATCGAAAGCGACCGCGAATTCGGCGTGAGCGTCCTCGAGGCCATCCAGGCCGAGCTCACCTGGCGCGGTTCGCTGCTACGTGGGTCCACCGAGCCGCATTCGTCGCTTGAGACGTTGCGCAAGGCGACCGGCGAGCACCTGCCGCGCATCCTATTGATCTTCGACGAGTTTCAGGTGCTGTTCGCACGTAACGACAAATTGGGGGCAGTCGCCGCCGAGGCCCTAGAGACGCTGATCAGGCAAGGGCGCGGGTTTGGCATCCACGTGCTGCTCGGGTCGCAGAGCCTGTCTGGACTGGATGCCCTTGGTAGCCACGTCCCGCAGTTGCTCCCTGTCAGGATTTTGCTTCCGGCCGCGGACAGCGACGTCTTCAAGGTCCTCGGGGAGGGCAACACAGAGGGCACCGTGCTCACCACCGCCGGGGAGGGCATTCTGAACGCGTCCGGCGGGGCGGTCGAGGCCAATGAGCGGTTCCGCGGCGCCGTGATCGATGAGGAGGCTCGCGCGACTCGGGTCGCGGCGATGCGCGCCAAGGCGGACGCCGCTGGCTTTCAACGCCGCCCGGTGGTGTTTGAAGGCAACGCACCGATTCCTGCTGAGGACACGTCGCCCGCTCAGTTCGTCGACGAGGTTCGCGGTGCCGACGCCAGAACGCTGCGGTTGCGTTTCGGGATGCCGATGGCAATTGCCGGGAGCGCCGACATCAATATGCGGCGCGAGTCTGGTGCCAACGTACTGCTCGTGGCACGGGACGCTCCGCTCGGCGGCGGGATCTTCGACACGTTCTCGCTACCGCGAGCGGTCACCGCCAACGTCACACTCAGCGCCGTTGCGCGCAGAGCGTCTGTCGAGGTAGTCGACTTCCTGCCGATCGATGAGGGTCTCGATGCGTTCTTTGCGCCGCTGCTAGAAGCCTCGGCCATCAGCGTCAACCGGCGACGACAGGTACCCGAGCTGCTGCAGCGCATCCGGGCGGAAGTCAAACGACGCGTCGACGAGGACGACACCTCGGGTCGCGCGACGCTACTCGTGCTCTACGGCATGCACCGCGCCCGCGACTTTGACCAGGACTCCGTCGATTACGACGCTGAGACCGACCTGCCCGAACTGCTGAGCCAGATCCTGCGCGACGGGCCCGAAGTCGGCGTCCACACGTTCATGTGGTTCGACACCATCACGAGCATCGGTCGCCGGCTGCCGTCCAACGCCGTCCGCGAGGCCAGCTGGCGCCTGGCAGGCAAAATGAGCGCCGACGACTCGTCCTCCTTCGTCGGGGTGGATGGCGCCAGCTCGCTCCGCGAGCAGCAACTGTTAGCCGTCAACGAGGACCGTGGCGTGCTGCAGCGCTGCACGACAATCTCGGAGCCCTCTTCGCAATGGATCCGAGACCTGCTCTCCGAGGTCCACAACAAACCGAAAGAACCCGATCAAGTGACTGTGATCGCCGACCCAAACAAGCTGCGCGAAGTGGCGAAGAAGCTGAAGAATGCAGGCCAACAGATCGAGCAGATGCAGCGACAAGCACTCGGGGCACTTCAGTCGATCCGGATGGAATGACAGCGAGCTGGAACGATTCGAGGCGGACCTGTCGCGCGACTTGAAGGCCGCCGCGGCGATCGGGCGCAAGCTCCAGAATGACTACCCGAAGGCGCTTGAGCGCAAGGCCAAGGCGCTCGACGACTTCCGCCGATACTGCTCCAGCTGGCGATGACTTCCACAACTCCGGAAGCCATCGCCGAACTGCGCTCGACGCTCGGCGTTTGGGCTGCGGCTGCGGCCGGGATCGCCAAGGAGGCCAGCGCGGCTGCGACAGCGCTTGTCGCCGAAGCAGAGGCCACCCTGTGCGCGCCCGCTCCGCTACAAGGGCAGCGCTCGAGGCGGGCGCCTACATGCGGCGAAGAAAGAGGAGCGAGCGCGGCTCGCCCGGGAGTTGCAGTTCGCCACGACATCGCTGGAAGACGGCCGGCGCGCCCTCCAGCTTGTTACAGAAGCCGGTATTCGCGCGCAGAACCTGCAGCGGCGAATCGACGAGTCGACTAGCGGTCGTTGTGCGCCTCGCGCGTCACAAGCACTCGACCGCAAGCTCCAAGCTCTCGACGAATACAAGAGCGTTACCGTGGCAAGTTCGACCATAGCCTCGGGTGGGGTCCCACACGGTCAAGACTTCGGCGTCCGAGGGATTGTCAACGTGCCGATCGGGCGGGCAAGGTTCGAGGACAACCCGATCGAGGACCGATACCACAAGGGCGGCGCCGACATCTCCGACTACCGCTGGGCGGTAGAACAACGGCGGAGACCGTCGTGCGGCCAGGCGTAGTCAAAGGAAAGATCGCGACGACTTTCCCCTGACGCGACAACGAGCAGGGACGGTATACAGGCTACCGTCGCACTGCGGGTGTCTACGACATGTTCCTTGGCAGCGATCCGGTCCATTTCACTCGCCGTGCTGACGGCACCCTCGATGTGCCCAGCGGCCGCCATCGCGTACAGATCGCGCAGCAGCTCGGAATCACTCACTTACCGGGGCGGCTGGATGGCTGACGGTAGCCCACATCTCCGTGGTTTGGAAAACGCCGCCGGCCAGGCGCAGCGGACACTTGGAGGCCGGAATCGCCCGCGTGGACCAGAAATGGCGTGACGATGCACGTCGCGGATTCGAGGCCGACCACCTCGCTGCCATACGTAGCGACGCGCGCCTGCTACGCGTGGAGCTGGGCACCATCGCGCAAGCGGCACAGCAGGCCGTCCGTCAACTCCGACACAACGATTAGAGCACAGGGCACCAAGAAAGAAGCACCGACGGACCAACGACAAGGAGATACACAAGATGGGATTGTTTTCTAAGAAGCCAGTGCTCCCGGACTACGGCGGAATGACGGTCGAGGAGCGGGTAGACCAAGGACCCCGCCTGGTATGACGTGGTGTCAGGGGTTCCGGGCTTCAGCGACGCAAAAACAGTCGTGATCAACGCCGACAACGGGAACATCATGGGCATCGGCGGGCTCGACCAACGTCGACGCTGGAATCCTGACGATCACACCCGAGCGCGTCGGCTACGCACACTCGGGCAAGCATGAGATCAGCCAAATCACGCAGCCGGTGCAGAAAGCCGAACTTCGCCACAAAGACGACATGTTCATCATCATGTTCGGTAGCCCCCAGAACTGCTGGTCGTTCTTTACCGACAACCATGATCCGTACCTTGAGGGCTTCAAGAAGGCGCGTGGGTACATTGCGTAACCCTCAGCGCTGCGGGAGACAGAAGACGCTCACGCGAAAGCTCCTCGGAAAGAGCCAAGATGGGCATTGCGGCGACGTTTGTACCCGATGCACCTTGTCGTCACGATTTTTGGGCCAGTGAGCGACCTCATCGGCGCCATGAACGGACTCATGAACCCGATGGCCAACTGGTCGAGAGCGGATGGACCAACGACAAGGAGATAGACACGATGGGATTGTTCACGAAGAAGCCAGTGCTCCCGGACTACACCGGAATGTCAGTCGAGGAGCGGATGAAGGACCCCGCCTGGTACGACGTTGTGTCACGGGTCCCGGGCTTCAGCAACGCAACACTCGTGAGCAACGCCGACGGCGGGACCCCCATGAACATGGGCATCCCGGGCGTCATGCACGTCCATGCGGGCATCCTGACGATCACTCCCGAGTGCGTCGCCTACGCGTACTCCGGCAAGCACGAGATCAGCGAAGTGAGCCACCGTGTCGAGAAGGCCGAACTGAGCCACAAGAAATCCGCACTAAACGACGGCGAGAGGTTCATCATGCAGTTCGGTAACCAAATGAACACGTGGGTGATCAACAGCGACGACCTTAGGCCGTTCCTCGAAGGCTTCAAGAAGGCACGCGGGTACATCGCGTAGTCCTGAAGAACCGCCCTTTCTATAGCGACGACTATTAGCCGACCGAAAACCTTGGGGTGACAGTTTGCAATGGACGCGGGAAGCCCGCGATGTGGTGGCGCAGGACCTACCCCCTACCGGATCTAACAAGCGGAGGAGTGACGCATGGGACTGTTTAGCAAGGCGCCAGTAGCGGAGCTTGACCCTCAACTCGAGCAAGCCATCGATGGCGGCGGACGCACTACTTGACAAGATGACCAGGAAGCTCTTGGCTAATAGCTGAACTCGGGATTCTGGCAACGGTCGAACCAAACCAAAAGGTCGTAACCATCCTCGGTCAGTGGGAGGTCGCCAGCTATATCGTCGCGCTTACGAACAAGCGGATCCTCAAGTTCAGAGGCCCTAGTCTTGATCGCCAGCTGAGCTGGAGCGACATCGCCAACGTAAGGACTGGCGCCATGCCCAATGGCCATTTCGCAGTTGTGGTCGAGAGTCATACGGCGGTGATGTATCCCGTCGATGACAATCGCCGCTACAACTCGAATGAGTCAATTTCTCTGGAGTTTGGCAGCCCTCAGATGGCGAAGGACGTATCACTTATCATCAATACTGCAATCAAGTGATGCCTATTGCGGGGCCGGCGGTGAGGGCTTCGCATGCACGCCCAATGCGGTAGTGGCCCTGAGACTTGCGGCGCACCGTCAACGTGATTACCTGAACTCGAATTGAGGCCAAGGCATCAAAGGGCTTAACCCGTCAGCATAACCACGCTGACGAGCTCGGCTCTCAGCTTCCTGGGCTGCGGGTCAATCCTCCGCGGCGCTGAAGCAGGAGGGCGAGGATGCGAGCGCCGAGCGCGCTACCGCGGTGCTCGTCTGCGCGCCGCGCGGCCTCCTCAGCCGGGCGATCGTCACTTCCGAAAATGGGAGCGGCGAGGAACTCAGATCCCCCCGCACTTCCGCCCTCGTCGGCGCGACGAGCTGCCGATACAGCAGCGGAGACATCGCGATCTTCGTGATAGTGAATCGCCATGTGTGTGGCGAGCACACTCGGGTATGGCCCAGCGCGTCTCCGCGCTCGAAGGCGCGGCGTGAGCCAGCCGCGTCACCGAGATCACGCAACATCAGCCCGAGGCTCCAGCCGGCGATGGCGAAGCCTCGATCCAGGGCCACGTTGTAATAGCTCGCCGCTCCCTGCGGGTCGCCGAGTTTTTCTTAAATAATCCCGAGAAAGTACGTAGCCTGGCAACCACCTTTTTTGTGAGCTCGGATGAATGCTTGTTCGCCTCCAGCAATGTCCCCCGAATCAGCTAGAAACGCTCCGAGCCTCGACGCGGCCCGTGCGTGGCCACGGTCATCGGCGCGCCGGATCGCTTCCAACGCCTGCTGTTGATGTCGGCGTCCTCCCTCAAGCAGGAGCTCTCCCAACCTGAATGCCCCTTCGGCATCGCCCGATTCGTCGGCTTGTCGATAGGCGGCTTCAGCTGTCCCCCGGTCTCCGCGTTGCTCAGCATCCGCCCCGCGGGCGAGGAGATCGATCAAGCGATTTTGTCCTCAGTGGCGGCAGGTGCCACGCCTTGCTGATCGAGAACCTCAAGGAGCTGTCCGGCCCCCTCGTGCCCGAGGTCCCGCGCTCTCTGTAAGGCTTCACGAGCCCCTTCGATGTCGTCGAACTTAATAAGCACTGAGCCGAGCCCGTACGCAGCGTCGGGATTGCCTGCATCGGCGGCGCGCCGATACGCGGCCTCAGCACCCCAAAGGTCATCCCGGCCTTCGAGAAGCTTGCCGATTGCCCATGACGCCTCAAGGGAAACCACTCTTCTCTGCCGCGCGCAGGTGCGGGAGCGCCTCGTCCATAGGACCCTCTGTGCGAGCAGCAACCAACTTTTAGGACCGCCCGCGCGCTCCCCGCCGAGGCCGAGCGCTCATATGAAGCCTTGGCCCCCGCCACATCGCCGCATCCCCAAAGCAAATTGCCCAAGGACCGGACCGCGGCTTCGCGGTGCCCCCGTGCCTCGGCCCGCCGGAAGGCGTCCTCGGCGGCGGCCAAGTCACCTTTGGGTCTTCAGGATCAGGCCGAGGAGAATCGCGCCTTCGCCGTCCTCGAGCTCATCGGCTTCTCGGTAGGCGCCCTTCGGCGCCGTCCGGATCGCCGGCCGCCTCCGGATTCGCTACCACGGCGCAGTAGCTCTTCTACGGTCGATCTCTTTCTTCGCCCCACTCTCTTGCGTGCATGCATCGTAGGGGAGAGAGCAGCTGCCAGGGCACCGGAATATCGGATGGCGCCGGCTGGATTGTCGCGGCCTACTCGTGGCACCCAAGCGGGGCCCTAACGTTGGCATAGTCGAGCAGGAACCTGCCCATCTGGCGCCAAAGCGGTCACCGGGGCCGGCGTGGCGGGTGTAGGCGTTATCCAGCAGGGTGCCGTGGCGCGCGTCGGCAGCGGTGAATCGTAGGGCCAGCCAGGTGTCCCAGCTTCCCGGGCGCACATCGCCGGCGCGACGCCGCCTCGTCCCTGCTTCACGCGGAACGGCGGACTGCGCGGCCTGCTTCCTTGGTGAGCGACCCCTACCTCCGATTCAGGCGAGCGACGCCGAAATCGCGGGCACCGGGCCGCCAACGATCGCGGCACCGCCGGTGTCCGGGCGACCGCCAGGGGCGCCCAGCGAGGTCAGCAGTTGGTTCATCGCGCGCCCGGCGGCGGTATCCGCGCCCTCTGAGTAGACGCTGTGGGCGAGCGCGGTGTCCGTGGAGCTGTCGTTGGCGAATCCGGTTTCGATCGAGTGTCCGTTGAACGTCCCGATCTGCTGGCCGGCGCTGACCATCTGTCCGGGCTGAACCGTCGGCGTGATCCCTTCCGCCACGTACACGTAGTCGCCCGCGTACTTGCCGGCTGTGAGTTGGTATGAAACCCAGCCGTCGCCGTTGCCCCAGCCGGTGTCGGTGCTGCTCACCATCACGACCTTCCCCGGCCCGAGGGCGTCGAATTGGCCCGCTGCCGCCGTAGTCGACTCCCTGGTCGATCCTCGAGGCGTTGACCTGGGCGTGGGCGAACGGGTTGACGTAGCCGGTGGCGCCTACGAACTGGTTCGGGGCAGCCGCTGCCGTAGGAGACGAAGCTGGTTGTGCCGCTGCCCTGGTAGTTGTGGGCGTCGGCGATCACCCGGCTGGCGTAGGCGTCGGCGGCGGGGCCTGAGCCGTTGTAAGTGCGTACGTAGTCGCGGTAGGCGTCGATCGGCTGGCCGGTTGGCGCGCCCTTGTCCTTGATCAGGACAAGGGCGGTGAGCTGCACCGAGGTCAGTGGGTCGGCCGGTCAGTGCTGGAGTCCGGCAGGAAGTAGCGGAGTGCGTCGGGTTGCGAGTCGCCGGGCGCGCCGCCGATGCCGATCTGCATCAGCCCGGAGGCACCTGCGTAGTTGGCCACCCCTGGCCCTGTCGCTCCGGGCTGGAGCGTGCATGAGGGATCGGAGGTCTGGGCCTGCGAGCACTCCTCGGTGCCGATTCTGGCAAGAACCTCCCACGGTATGCCGTATTGCGCGCCGACCTGCTGGTAGATGGGCAGGAGGTTTGCGGGGATCGCGCGCTTGGCGGTGCCCGACGCGGCGTCTGCGGTTCCGCTGGAGCTGGCACCGGGGCATGGGCCAGCCGCCAGGGCGAGGATGGCGATCCCGATGACGCCGACGAGGGAGGGCGCACAGAAGCGCTGCGGCTAGGAGGAGTCGCCGGCGCATCACGAGCTAGCCGACGGCGATGACTTCCCAGCCTCCGTGCCGTGGTTCCAGGGTGGCCGTCAGCTGATACCGGCGGTCGTGTACGAGGACCGTGGCGATGGCAGTCGCGCTTACCGGGGGGCCCGCGGACTCGACCTTGATCCGGACGACGTGAGGTCGCGCCGAGCGTTCAGCCGGAGTCACCAGCGTGGCGGCGTGACCAAGCTGTGATCGCAGCTGCGGGGCGAGGCCGAGTACATGGCCTGCCCGGAGGTGGCCGTAGAGGAACGGCACGTAGGTGAAGAAGAACCGGGCCGCTGTCCGGCGCGCGGGCGCGAGCGAGTTTGCCGGTGCGCGGCGTTCTGACCGGACCAACGGCGGCGGCTGCAGATTCCCTGGCTGACCGGCGGATGACGGAGTGCCAGTCGATCGGGGGACGGTCTTGACCGGGTTCTCGATGCCGCTAGCGGCTGGATGGTCCCGGGTGCCGAGGTCGCTGCTCGTGGTCCCGCATGCAGCGGCGGCAAGTACCGCGCAGGCGGCTATGACGAAGGCTCGACGACTGACCAAAATAACCAAGATAGAATGATCTGAACGTGCCATAAAGTGCTCTAAAGGCCGATGTGCTCAAGAAGTTCGTCCTAAAGGGAGGCCGATGTGGTTCACCAGTTGTTGCTGCTTGCGGCGGGCGGTTTTCATCTCTCGATTGGTCCCGACACGGGAGCGCCGGGCGCGCAGGGCCTGGGGGACGGTATCAACGTGGCGGCGTTCTACGCGCTGATTGCCTGCGCGGTCGGCGGGCTGGCCAGCATCGCGACCTGGGCTGCCGGCAATGGGTTTGCATGTCCAGCACCTGGCTTCGGGCGGCAAGGTCGGCCTGATCGTCTCGGTGCTGGCAGCGTTCGCGGTCGGTGCGCTCGCGGCGCTGATCAACTTCTTCTTCGGCATCGGCTGAGCCCGAGGGGTTGAGGATGCTGCGCACTCGGCCATCGTCGATTCGGCTAGCGGCCGTCGCCGTCCTGTGGCTTGGTGTTCTGGGCGGCGGGCTCGCGGCAGGACGCAGCGACCGTCCCGGTGGGGGAGCGCCAGATCCGCTCCGGCTCGAGCACGGAATCCCGGTCGGGGGCGGTCGCGCATGCTCCGGGGGGTGCGCTTGCTGCGGCCGACAACTACGTCGCGACCGGAATCACCGCCAGCCTCGATCCGAACCAGCTGCGCCAGTTCGCCAACAGCGTGGTGGATCCGGCGGCTCGCCGGCAGTTCATCGCCACGTCCCAGGCGATGACTCAGGCCGAGGGGCTGCCTCCAGGCGCACGAGTGATCGGCTCGGTGGTCGCCCACCGGCTCAACAGCTTTGACGGTCGCACCGCGGACACGACGGCCTGGGCGCTGAGCAGCTATTGGGATGGCGGCGTCGAGCCGACGCAGTACTCGTCGCCCTTCGAGCTATCGCTTCGGTGGAGCGACAGCCAATGGCAGATCGAATCGGTCAGGGAGTCGGTTCCGGGCCCGGTCCCGGCCCTGGTCGGCGATGGGGGGGGGGCCCGAACGAGCGGTGTCTGGGACCAGGCGCTCTCGGGGATGTCCTCTCCTCTCCCTTCTACGGCGACACGGAACGGTGCGCCTCCTCGCAGGTGACAAGCCGCCTTCCGCCGGTGTCACGCCTCGCCAGAAAGCGGCCGCGCTGGCGGGCGCCTCAATGCTGCCCATCGCGATCGTTGGCCTTTGTGATTGGGCAGGCTCGTCGGTACCGGCACCAGATCCGATTCAGGTTCACGGGGGCGTTCCGGTGGGCGTCGCCCACAGTCCGGACGGCGCCGTCGCCGCGGCCGACGAGTATCTGGCCAGCGAGCAGGCGACGGTGGAGCGTGATCCCGCCCGGTTCTCGGTCCTGGTCTCCGAGGACTACGTGAGCGCGCTCAGGACGAGTGCCGTGGCGGGCGCGCAGGCGGACCGCCGACACGATCCGCGGGGCTTGCGGTTGGGGCGCCGACGGAGGTCAGAGCCTGACTGTGATCGGCGCCCACCACCTGGACTGGTATCAGCAGGACCGAGCGGAGATCACGCTTTGGGCGGGCCAGATCTTTCTGCGGGCCCGGGACAGGCTCCCTGCCAGGTGTGGGCGCTCGGACGAGTCGACCTGGTGTGGGGGGCCGGGGAGTGGCGGGGTGGAGCTCGCTGGGCACGCTGCCCTCGCCGGCGCCCGCTCCGGCGGTGCTTCCGCAGCTCAGCTCCAGCAACGGCTCCGCCACGGCATTCGATTCGCAGCTCAACTGGCTCTCGCCGGTGAGCTACGGGAGCGTGCAGTGATCGGGGGACGGGGGCGAGGCTGCATGCTGGGGCGCTCGCGCTCGTGCGTTCGTGCTGGTACCGGCGAGCGCCCATGCCGCGTCTTCCGGTGGTTCGCCGGCGGCGTACAGCGCCTCGGTCACCTCTTTTGATGCTCCCGGCGCAGCCGGTGAAGAGCGGCGGATGCAGCGTCGGCTGAACGATCCTGAACACGGTCAACCCGTTCTCGCACTGCAACCCGGCGCGCCAGGCGCTCGGCGCGGTGGGCACACATCTGGGGGGCAAGCTGGCCGGGGCGGCGGCGACCGGGATCATGGACCAGGTCACCAACTGGATGGTGAAGGCGGCGGAGACGATCTCGGGCTGGGTGGTCAAGGAGGCTGGGGTGATCACGACCCCCGATCTGAACGCCAGCTGGTATCTGGCCGGGCCGTTCTCCGGACTCGCCGCGCTGGGGGGCGCGCTGGCCGGACTGGTCGGGCTGATCGCGCTTGCGTCGGCCGCGATCCGAATTCGACGCCCTGGGCGAGGTGATCTACGGTGTCGCGCGGGCGGGGATCGGCACGAGCGTGTGATCGCGCTGATGATCATCGCGCTCGCGGCGGCGGACGGGATCTCAAATGAGTTCGCCCAGCAGATGCCCGCTGACTTCTACAAGACGCTGGCCGATCAGTGGGGCGGCTGGGGGTTCGGCGGGTTCGGCGCGGCGGCGCTGGCGTTCCTGGTGGCCTTCGTGGCCACGATTCGCAGGGCTGGTGGTATGGATCGAGCTGATCGTCCGCGAAGCCGCGATCTACATCGCCGTGCTGTTCTTCCCGGTTGGGCTGGCGGCGAGTATCTGGCCGGCGCTTCGCAGCTGGGTCAGGCGGCTGTCGATGCTGCTGTTGATGTTCGTGTTGCTGCGGCCGGTGGTGGTGATCGTGCTGGCGCTGGCCGGGAGCGTCACCGCATCAGGTCTGTCGTTCGGGAACGGGTCGATCCCGCACTCGGTGGGGACGATTCTGGCCGGGCTGGTGATCTTCGCGCTGGCGGCGTTCACCCCGTGGGCGCTGATGTTCCTGCTTGGCACCGAGATCGGCGTGATGTACAGCCGCGGTGGGAACAGTGGAGGGCGATCAGGCCAGAGCTCGAGCAGCAGCGAGCGGGGGGGCGGCGGGTTGGCGGCCGAGCCGGCGCTGGCTGGGGCTGGCGGGATGGCTGGCGCGGGAGGCGGCGCCGGAGGTGCCAGCGCCGGTGGAGGTGGCGGTATGCGCATGGCGAGCCTGGGCGGTTCCGGCTCGGGCGGCGCCGCGGCCTCCGGTGGGGTCGATCGGAGCAGCGGCCGGATGGGTCGGCGCGGCGGCGGGCGCGGCGGCCAAGGTGGGCGGGCAGCTGGGCCAGCACGCCGCGGCGCGGATCAGGTGGCGGCGGGACGAAGCGGCGTCACACCCGGCGGCATCTTCCCTCCCGAGGACGGTGCTCTGGGTGGGGGGTCCGCCAGCTCGCAGTCGCGCACCGCCGATCCCGAACCTCCCGAGCCGCCGAGCTTCACGCAGGGATCATCATTGCCCCGCGGCGATCAGGGCCCCAGCGACCCGGCGGCTGACGCGCCAGCTTCGCCTGACGCACCATCACCAGGTCGACACGGCTGTCGCGCCGCCGCCGCCATCCGCCGGGGAGGGGTTCGCATCACCACCGCCGCCCCCACCGGCGAGCGACAGCGCCGCGCCCGAGCAGCGTCCCGCGCCTCCTCGTCCCGACGTCCCATCGGACTCGCGTGATGAGCCTCCCAGGAGGCGTCGGTGAGCGGGCAGCTGACCGCGGCGCAGATCCGCCAAGAGGTGCGCTACCGGTTCGGCCCGCACCCGCACGGCGGGTTCATCCTCGGCTTCCGGCTGGCGCAGCTGGGCGGGTTCATCCTCGCCGGCGCCGTGGGGATCGCGCTGATGTCGATCGGCGGGTTCCTGGCCATCTTGCTGATCGCCCTGGACCTTCTCATTGCGACCGGCGTGCTGGTGATCTCCTTGCATGGCCACACGATCGAGGAGTGGACGCCACTGTGCCTCCGGTTCCTGCTCGGACGGTTAGGCGGCCGGACCGGTTCCGCAGCGCCAAACCGGCGATGGGCCACACCAGCCGGTTGAGCGACACTCACCCGGCCTTGATCCCCAGCCGGTGGAGGTGCCCGCATCGCTGCCCGCGGAGATCGCGGAGCTCGAGCTGCTCGAGGGCGAGCTGCCGCGCCACGGCCGCGCGTCGTTCGGCGTGGTCAAGGACCGCCGCGCCCACACCTACACCGCGACGGTCCTGTGCCAATCGAGCGCGTTCTATCTGCTCTCGGGGCAAGACCGCGAGGCGCGTCTCGCCGCGTATGGAGCGGTCCTGGCGGCGCTGGCGCGCGATCACGGACCGACCCGGCGGATCGCCGGCAACGGCAGCGCAAGCGCCGCCGGGGTCGGATCAGCTGGCCGAGTACCTGCACCAGGCAAAGCGCGCCGACGCCGATATGCGCGACCCGCCGGCCGAGCTGGTCTCCTATTCTGGAGCTGCTCGCCGGGCAGGGCGATGGCGCCGAGGACCACGAGGTGCTGGTGTCGCTGCAGATCGACGCCTCGAGACCGGTGGCCGGACGAGCGATCAAGGACCTGGGTGGCGGGGATGCCGGCGCCCTGTTGGTACTGGCCGACGAGCTCGCCACGCTGGCCTACCGCTCGACTCAGGCGGGTGTGGTGGCGGCCGGGGCGCCGAACCGCCGCGGCTTGGCTTCGGCGATCCGCAACGGGTTTGACCCGTTCGGGCTGGAACTTCTTGCGAGACACCGGACAGCAGAACGGACGGGTGGGCGGTATCGCACCGCACACCGCCGGTCCGCTCACGCGAGACACCGGAGTCCTGGTCGCACGTCGCCTGTGACGGGTCGCTGCACACCACGCTGTGGATCGCCGAGTGGCCGCGGATCGACGTGCGCGCGACGTTCCTCGAGGAGCTCCTGATGCACACCGGCGCCACGAGGACGGTGGCGCTGGTGATGGAACTGCTCGGCCCGGCACAGGCGATGCGCAAGGCCGAGCGCGCCGCCACCGAGGCCTGCGCCGAGCGGGCGTTGCGGGCGCGGATCGGCAAGCGCACCTCCGCCCGCGAGCGCCAGCGCGGAGAGCGCCGTGGGCACCCGGGAGGAAGAGCTCGCCGCCGACTACTCCGCCGTGCTATTCGCCGGCTACGACCACGGTGAGCGTCCCGAACAGCGGTCCCGACGCGGCATCGGAGCTGGGGATGACCGTGCGCAAGGTGGAGATGGCGGCCAACAGCCGCCAGCTGCGCCTCGAGCGGATGTGGGGCCAACAGGACGATGCGCTGACCTACACGCTTCCGTTCTGCCGAGGCCTGGCATGAGCGCGATCGAGGGACTGCAGTACTCGTGGCGGGGCCGGCGGATCCTCCGCGCAGAGCTTCGCCAGCGGCTTCGTGCGTTCGAGCGGCAGCGCTCGCAGCCGTCGCAGCCGCGCCTGCGCCGAGCCGTGCGCCCGGCGGAGCGACCCGGTCACATCGCCACCACCGCGCACGTGCAGGCCGCGTACCCGTTCGTGGCCGAGGCCGGACTCGGGACGCGTGGGGTGCTGATCGGCCGTGACGTGTACGGGGGGCCGTTCGTGATCGACCCGTGGCTGCTCTACCAGGAGGGACGGCTGCACGACCCGAATCTGCTGATCCTGGGGCGCCAGGACTTCGGCAAGTCGACGCTGGTCAAGACGCTGTGTTTTCGCCAGCGGCTGTTCGGCCGCCGGGTCTAGGTGACCGATCCCAAAGGCGAGTACGACCGGCTGATCGGCGCGCTGGGCGGGGCGGTGCTGCGGCTCGAGCCGGGGGCGGATATCCAGCTAAACCCGCTGGAGCGGATCGGATCGGCCGAGCAGCGCCAGGCTCTGCTTCATGCCGTGGCGCGGGCGATCCTGGCCCGGCCACTTCAGCAGGTTGAGGCGGTCGGCCTCACGGCGGCGCTCGCCGCCGTGGATGGCCGGGCCGGGGGAAGGCAGGTGTGCATTCCCGACGGTGGCGGCCGAGCTGCGCGATCCCTCGGAGCGGACCGCGGGCGAGATGAACGTCCCGGTTCGACGGGCTCGCTATGAGCTTCGTGACTGCGCGCTCGGCGTTTACCGGCTGTGCTCCGGTCCGCCGCGCGGCATGTTCGACGCGGCCCACGAATGCCGGGGAGGCGACCTGGGATGCGCCGGCGATCAGTCTCAACATCTCCGAGCTCGGCGGCCTCGCGCTGGACGACACGGCGATCGCGATCACGATGATCTGCGCCACCGCGTTCCTTGACGCCAAGCGCCGCCAGCGCACCCAGCGCGCCTACGAACAGGAGCAGGAGCCCGAGCGCACGATCCGCTCAAACGACGAGGGCTGGCGGATCCTCTCGGTCCCCGGCCTGGCCGAAGATCACCAGCGCTCGGTCAAGCTCTCCCGCGAGACCGGAGTGCAGAACGCGGCCGGGTCTGTCCACCGCTTCTCCGACCTGTCAGCCGTGGGCGATGAGGGCAGCCGGCTGCAGCAGCTCGCCGAGGGTGTGGTCTCGGAGACCGCCACCCGCGTGGTCTACCGCCAGGCCGAGCGCGACCTACAGCTGACCGCCGAGGTCCTGGGTCTCTCCGACGAGGAACAGCGGGTGGTGGGCGGACGCCTCGGGCAGGGAGAGGCGCTATGGCGCCTCGAGGGCCGGAGCTTCCGGGCGAGACATCTGATCTCAAGTGTGGAATGGCCATTAATCCAGACAGACCGAGCAATGGGCACCCGTCGCGCCAAGGCCGTAGGGCGCTGAGCCAGCTACCAAGCCTGCATGCTGCCTTCCAGGTCGGCTGGGCGCTCGCGGTGCTCGTGCCGCTGTCCGCGAAGGCAAGCCAGCTGATCGACAGCCCGGCGGCCAGCCGCGCAGTCGGAGTCATCGAGGTGAGTGCGATTTGGGCGCTGATTGCTGGCCTTGCCTGGGCGCTGCGCGTGGCGGCGCTGACCAGCTGCGGATCCTGGGGTGCGCGCACGCGATCGCGGGTGCGCGATGTCGGACGGCGGCGGGGGAAGGCCGAATGATTCCCTCGAGCTATCCGGCCCGGCAGCGCAACCGATGGCTGGCGCGCGGTTTGCAAGAAGCCGTCATCGCGCTGGCGCTTCTGCTCGTCGCTGGCGCGCTCGCCGGCACGGGAAGCTCGACGCTCGCTGCGACGCTCCTCGTGCTGAGCCTCGTCTCGGCGTCACGCCGCTGGCATTCGCTGCAGCTCGCCCGCCGAAACGCGGTCGGAGCACGCTCCGAGCAGCTCGTCCAAGCAGAGCTCAAGGCCCTCGAGCGCGATGGGTGGCGGATCCGGCACTCGCTGCGCTGGCAGGGCGGCGGCGATATCGACCACCAGGCGATCGCCCCGCACTGGACTGGGCTGGCGTTCGCGATCGAGACCAAGACTCGCACCTATCAGTCCGGCGATCTCGCGCGCATTGCAGTCATCGCCCAGTGGCTGCCGCGGCGTCGCGCGGGCCGCTGCCGTGAGGCCGTCCCGGTCCTCTGCCTCGCCTCGGTCCACGCCGTCGAGCGATGGGAGAGCGGAGTGCTGGTTGTCTCGGCCGATCGGCTTGCTGCAGTTCTCCGGCGCCTCGCCGGGACCACACCGAAGCCCAGGTTCCTCCGATGACGATGGTTTGAGTCGTGCACCGAGCGGTCCACCTGCTGATCGCGTTCGCGGCCGTCGCGGCGTTGGTTCTCGGGGGTGCGGTGCCGTTTCAAGCGCGTCGCCGGCTTCGAGCACCTGCTCCCGGATCCACGCCAACAACCGACGCCGATACATAGACCACCGCCACGCCGTCCCCGACACGAACGCGGAGCACACGCGGTCAGTCGGCCACGCCACTCGCCGGCCTCCTCGCCCGACCCACTCAGACGCGACGCCCCTGGCGTATCTCGCGCTGGTTGCCTGGCTGGGCCTCCTCATGATCGCCGTGACGACGGCGATCACCGCCGATCGTCGGCTGCGCAACCGCCTGATCCGCCGCTATGAGCGCTACGAGATCAAGCTCTCGATGCACGATGACGCCAAGCCAGGCGATCTCGAGGACATGGTCGAGGCAATCGGCGCAGCTCTGCGCAAGCGCTACAACGACCGCGTCAGCCAGGGCCAGCCTTTCGTGGCGCTCGAGCTCTGGCATCGCCCCACCGAGCACGGGATGCAATGGACCCTGTGTCTGGTCTGCAAAGCTGGACGTAGCCAGGACGCTCGAAGGCATCATCGCCGGCGCCTATCCCGACGTGCGGGTGGGCCGCGAGTTCGAGGAGGAACCACGTCCGCTCCGCGCTGTTCTGGATGAGCCCGAGTACGTGATGCGGTTCCGCAAGCGCCGGCCGTTCACTGACCTGCTGGGCAACCCCGCGCCGGCCGCCGCGCAACGGCAGGGGAAGACCACGCCGCTGATCGAAGCGATCCCGGTGCATGACCCAGACAGCACTCCGGGAGCCGTCGCTGGTGCGCTTTCAGCTGATGCCGGCCTCAGAGCAGCTCGAGGACCGCGCTCGCCAGCGAATTCGAGCGCCACGAGCGCCACCAGCATGTTCATCGGCATCACCAGGCCCACGGCAGCTCGATCCTCGACCAGGCCGAGATGCGCTCCGCCGTCGAGGTCCGACACCGCAGCATGTTCTACCTCGAGGTGCAGGTCGGCTCGAGCGATTGGGAGACCTGCAACCGGATCGCCGCGAGCCTGGTGGCACGCCGCGGCGAGAACCACCTTCATCGCCGCTACATGGTCATCCGGCAGCGGCTCTACCGGGGTCGTTTCCCCAGCGCGTACCCGCCGCTGCTGCCTCCCGGATCGCTGCGCAACCTGGTGTCGGGTGCCGAGCTCGCGCACCTGCTCGAGCTTCCGTCCGCGCGGATGAAGGGGTGCGGGCCCGGTGAGGCGGCTGACGATCCCGCGCATGCCAGCACCGCCGGACGCATTTCGCGCGACCGACCCGCACGCTCCGGCAGCTCCGGTCCCGAGCGCATCGACATCTTGCTGGTGGAGTCGTCCGGATGATCGAGCACCGTCGGCTCGACTACCCGGTCCTGCCGGGCGCCGAGGGCCGCATAATGCCGGAGGTGCCGATCCATCCCGACGATCGCAAGATCGGCGCGCTGCTCATCGGATCAACGGGGTTGGGCAAGACCGCGGCGCTGGTGCGGATGGTGCTGAACGACGTCCGAGACGAGCGCGCCGCGCCGATCGTCATCGATCCCAAGAGCGAGCTCGCCCGCCTGTGCCTGAAGCTGATCCCGCCGGAGTGCGGCAAGCGGGTTTGGTTCCTGGATCTGGGTCGACCGGCGTTCGGAATGAGCCCGCTGCGACGCGCCGGCGACCGCCCGCTTGCGATCGAAGCGGCGGCGATCGCAGAGAACGTTGTCGCCGCACTGTCTGACATCCCCAGAACCAGATCTTCCAGTCTCGCGGCGCTATCTCTACCACGCGGTGATCGGGGCGCTGGCCCTTGCCCAGCGTGAGGGCCGCCGGCCCAAGTTCGAGGACGTGTACTCGCTGCTACGTCCGGCCAAAAACGAGTTCCGCGACAAAGTGGCCGAGGCCTGCGCCGACCAGCCAGATCTCGACCAGACGGCCGAGTTCTTCCGCTCGGAGCTGCCGGACGACCTGAAAGCGGCCAGTGCCGAGCGTCACCCAGCGCCTGGACGCGCCGCGCAACAAGATCTCAGGACTCACCGCCGTGCCGCCGCTGCGGCGTTTCTTCAACCACCCCAGCCACATCCCGCTTCGGGAAATCATCGAGGCGCGAGATGTCCTGATCGTCGACGCGAACATGGCCGCGATCGGGACCGAGAACAGCCGGGCGTGCATGCACTTCCTCATGCGGATGCTGCACACCCAGCTGCAGCGGCAGGTCCATCTGCCGGAGGTGGAGGTGCCGAGGGTGCCACTGATCGTCGACGAGGCCCACTACGTCGCCGACGGCGAGAACGTGGTCGACCAGATCGCGACTCACCGCGCGGCTGGACTCGAGGTCGCGTTCGGCCTTCAGTACTTCGCCCAGCTCGGATCGGGCTCCGCGCACGAGGAGAAGACCGCAAAGGTGTCGTCCAACCTGCTGCAGAGCCGCTTCCTGTTCCGGATCGGCGACGCAAGAGACGCCGAGGAGGCAACCCGGATCGCGATGGCCGTCTACGCCACCATGATCCGCGGCGACCCCGACTCCCGCGCCCGGCTGCGGGTCACCCCGGAGAAGGTGCTCGAACTTCCCCAACTATCACTGCCTCGCGTCGTGGATCGCTGGCGGCACCCGCATCCCCAGCTTCATAGGGCAGACATATCGATGGCCGCAGGCGTCCAACCACTGGGCGGATTGGCATCGCTAGCGTATGCGGGAACAGGTTGGGCCCTATCCGGAGGAGCTTGCATCGACGCTCGAACCAGAACGGCCCGAAGACGCCGAGCACGCGAACGAGCAGACGGGGCCCCGGGCAGCCGTCCTCGCCGCCGGCCGTGGAGCCAGAGTCAAAACCGGCTTCCGCGCCCAAGGGCCGAGAGGTCCGGGTCGAGATCGAGGCTCCTGCTCCACCACCGAACCTCGCCGACAGCCCGGTCCGCCGCATCGTGGGAAAGCCGGCCACCAGGCAGCAGGAAGTCCGCGACACTGCGCCAGCGCCCGAGGAGGTGCGCGAGCTCGGATTCTTCGACCGCATCAACGAAGTGGGCGAGACCGAGCAGCTCAAAGGCGCCGACCCATTGCCGCGCCTCTACGAGGCCGACTACGCAATCCTCAAGCTCCTGGACCGAGCCGGGCTCGTGCCACGGGCGCTCATTGGACGGGCGACGATGCCCGGCCGCAGCCGAGCGACGGTGAACGACAGGCTCGTCAAGTTGTTCCGCCACGGCCTAATCGCGCAGCACACGATCGGCATCCGCCAGCGCAGCCGCGACGACGGAACACTCCCACTGCTGTACTCGATCACCCGGCGCGGACTGCAGGTGGCCCAGGACCGCAAGCCAGCTCCAGCGATCTCGCCCAAACGGGAGTGGCGCCCGATCGAGCAGCGTCACGCCGCCCGCCGCCGCACGACCTCCACGCCCTTTCCTGGGGGGATCGCGTTCCACCGGACCGTCGGAAATCTGGCCACCGACAACTGGCGAACGCCAAGATACGTAACCGGCCGCTACCCAGTACCCCAAGTGGGGTCCGGACACGTCGCCACCCGATCACGCTGAACGAGATCCCCTTGCCGACGGGCAGGCGATAATCGACGTCGAGCTCAGCACCTTCGGCGAAGTAAGCCCGACGTCTCGCTCGAGGTGAAGATCCAGGCGATAAAGCTCACATTGACCTCCTCGTGGAGCTCGACCTGACCGAACGCCCCTCGTATAACCGAGAGAAGCTGGTCGCCTATGACGCCTTCCTGAGCGGGTGGTGCCTAGAGCACCCGCGCTACAACACGTCGGCACCAGGCCGGTTGTCTTGTTCGTCTGCCGGGACGAGCGGGCGCTGCTCGGCTGCGCTAAGGCTGCAGACGAGGCAATCACCGGCCGTATCGGCGTCATGGGGACCCGGCCGAACAGTGGTACTACGCCGGCCGTGAGCACCTCTTCTTTGCCCTTGAGACCGACATCCATCGCGGCCGCCTTGGCGCGTTGGCCTGCCGCAGCTACCGCCCGTGGTTCGCGATCGGCTAACTGATGACCACGAGCTCGCACTCGAGCCCGTCCTGCTACTACCTGAAACGGTCGTCGGGAAGGCTGCTCGCCGGAAGTAGTTCGCCCTGGACGAGCCTCTCGTTTCGCCTGAGCGGTGGCCAGACGGTTCGTGGCCATGGAGAAGCCATCGGCGGGATCTCTCGGTGTGCGAGGCGGTCGTTGCGCGGCCCGCCACTGGCAAAGCGGGTCCGCTGACAGGTACCGGTCTGCGCCAGAGCGGCTGTCGCTTGGCGTCGCTTGTGGCGGAGCCTGCGAACTGTCGCCGCCGGGTAGCGACATCAATCCGCGCCAGGTGAACGCGGTCGAGTGGAGACGGTCGCCGTGCCGCTGGACGACGGAATCGCCTGGATGGATGCGCGCTCCGGGTCAAGGCGCATTGGCAGCCCTTAACCGGAAGTCCTTCGCCTAGCGCCACAGCCAATTGCGGCGGCGTGTGTCGCGTGCCCGCCGCCGTGGCTAGCGATGCGGACCGTCCTCTCAGGCGCTACACCACACATCAAAT
Organism: uncultured Solirubrobacterales bacterium; assembly: GCA_963824755.1. Lineage (GTDB taxonomy): Bacteria > Actinomycetota > Thermoleophilia > Solirubrobacterales > Solirubrobacteraceae > Palsa-465. The sequence continues at coordinate 185,600 of CAWGQT010000038.1, forward strand.
CCGGCGTGTGCGATTTCTCTGACGTAGACGTCAACGGCTCCGAGGAGAGCGAGGTGGCGCGGCTGTGCCTTCGCCTTGCTCAGGCCAGGTTGAACGATCGTCACATGCATCTCGGGCCGGCGAAGCCTGACGAGATCCTGGAAGGAAACGAGAACATCATCGTCGCCGACAAGCAGGCGCGAAGGTCCCGTCGCGCGTCTATTTCGTTCACGCCGTACGAGATTCTTCATCATGGCTTGTAGCTGCTGCCGATGGTGCGCACTTCTGTGGGCTTGACCGCACAGCTCGTACAGATCCTCGACTCGCGCGCCGACGTCGCTGCTCGACGAGTACTTGCAGTGGACCAGATGCACGATCACGCGGTGGTCGTCATCCTTGAGCGCGACGAGATCAGCGATCTCACCGGTCGCGTCGTCATCGATCACGACATCCCAATCACGCAGTCGAGCCAGCTCTCTTGCCGCCCGAGCCTGCACGGTGCCTGGATCACGTCCGGATCCCTGCGATTCTCTGGTGATGTCGACCCCGTTCCAATCGAGTTCAACCAACTGTTCAAGATCGATCGGCGGTTGCTCGCGATCGAGCGCCAGCAGGAGGCCGGGCCCATCGATCAGAACCTCGTTCTCAAACCAAATGGTCGTGCCCTCGCGATTGAGATAGGCACTGAGGGGCTCGGACTCAGCGCGCTCGCGCACCACCTGCGCCTCCGAGTCCAAAGCGCGATGAACGAGCTGGCCGTCCCGGACCTCAACTTCATAGGGCAGGTCGAAGGACTCGCCTTGCACGTTGAACCGGATTGGTCCCTCCGTCGTCAGGGTCCACGATGACGAGTTCGACGTCTATGAGCTGTCCGTCGGTCCCGTCTACCTCGAGCTTGACGCCATCGGTGATCCCGGCGAAAGGCAGCCACGGCCAATCCATCGCCAAGGGCATGAGCTCGGGCCGCTTCTCAAGTGGCTTCGGCCGGACGAAGCTTCGGAACAGCGCATCGAGCTGGAGCGAATCGTTTTGGAGCTTCGGCCCGAGGCGGCGGCACCACTGGACCCAGTCCAATACCGAGTCGGCCACCTGCTGGCTCCAGATCCGTCCTTTCCTCGCCGCACCCATCGTGACCCGCTCGCCCTCCTCAAAGCCAAACACGAAGATGTTGGTGTTTGACTTCGTCTGCTGCTCCGCTACCGGGAAGCCCTCGTAGACGTCCGCCCCTACGTGCATCGAGAACCGGCGGCTGCGGTTCCGCATATCGATGACGCCAACATTTGTGGGAACCGGTCGATTGAGGTCGCCGAGCGCTCTGTAGACGATATCCCCCGTGATCCGTTGCGCTGAGTCGCCGCACACAGCGGTGGCCAGGTCCTCGTGGAGGCTCTCGAGGTCCGAGCTGTTGATGTAGAGCAAGCTGCGGCTCCGGTCCCAGTGCAGGACGTGCAGGTGGTGAACCATGTCCTCGACGGACTGAAGCTCAGCCCACCTAACTCCGGAGCGACGCTCGACCACGGTCCAGACGACATGCTCGTTCGCGTTGACAGCCGGCGGGACAAGCAGCTCATCCGCAGCGAACAAAGCCGTGAGGCGCTCTGGCTGCCATTCCGTGCAGTCAGTGTGGTAGACGACCGTGCTCATCTTTGGCCGGAGCGTGTGAATCGACAGCTCCTCGCTTCCCGCGTGCGCAAATCCCGCCTCGAACTCGTCGAGCTCACGAACTTGCTCGATCGCCTCTGTTGACAACGTGTGGATCACGGCGTCCCATTGGTTGCGCTCCGCGTAAAGCGCCCTGAGCCGTGCGTCGTAGCCGGGCTCCGGCCGCGCGACCACCGCAGTCGCTGTCCCAAGGTCCGGCCGGCTCCTCGCGAAGCGCCCGATGAACTGGAGCGCGACCCCAAGGCTCCGATGCGGGTCGTGGAGCGCTGCCACCTTCAGCTCGGGGAAGTTGAAACCCTCGCCAAGCATGTCCACGCAGACAACGATTCGGCTGCGGCGCTCGTTGATCGCGGCGAGGGCATCGCTTCTTTCGCCGGCCTTGAGGTCGCTGTGAAGGACCCGGGGCTCGAAATCAGGGGCGATGTCCTGGTAGAGCGGCAGCACGTCGTCCCGCGCCCTACTGATTCGGTTGACCCGAGCCATGATCAAATGGTCGAAGCCGTTAGCGAGATCGGCTCGAAGTCGCTTCACGGCTTCGTTGGCGACGACGCGATCTGGCTCCGCCAAGGCAACGACCGAGATGTAATCGATCGGCTGGAAGTACCCGAGCTCCTGGGCACGACCGAGCGGAAACGAGTAGATCACCCGGCCACCTAGTCGATTGCCGTCGGCGCGGTAGGGAGTGGCGGTGAACTGGAGGACTGGCTTCCCAGCGAAGGCATCGCGAATCCGCGACCAGCTCTGCGCTGGAACATGATGAGCCTCGTCCACAAATAGATGGCTGCAGCGCCTCGCTAACGCCTCGACAATCGCCGGTGTGGACGCGTTGAGCGCGCTCGGAGTTGCGACGACTACGTTGCACCGATCGAGGAACGAGCGCATGGTCGCCAGGCTTGTGAAATGGTGGCCGATGCGGCCGATGACAGGGCCAACCGGTGGGCCCTCGAGCACGCCGATCTCAGACAGTACGCCCCAGTTTTCGAACACACCGGCGATCTGCGACCGCAGGTTGTCGGACGGAACGAGAATCAGCAACCGATGCAGGCGCTCACTCGCGAAGAGCGCCAGCATCGTCTCCGTTTTGCCTGTCCCGGTCGGAAGCACCACCGTTGCTGGCTCGGTTGTCCCGGTCGACCAGTGCGCCAGCACGGCGTGCATGGCGCCGGCTTGCGGGATACGTAGCCCGGGTGTACCGGCATCCCGATCCTCCGTTCGTATGACGAACCGTCCGAGGAGGGCATCGAGGACATCGCCAGGGTCCATACACCGCTCGCCGGAGGCCCAGTGCACTTCCCCTGCGGGGACGGGAGCCGGGAGCGTGTCCATTGCGGAGCGCGGGATCTCGAGCCCCGTCTGGCTTGAAGGCGTTCGTCCGCGTTCTCTTATGTCGTACGTATCACCAGCCGGTGTCCGCGCAATCCAGCCACCCTCGGTTTGCACGAGTGTCGCCGTAGAAACGGGCCCGAGGAGCTGGCGCGCGTCGTTGCCGTCGACCATAAGACGCTGCGCCCACCGGGCGGGAAGCTCGAGGGATGGTTCGGGCACGGTGGAGTTCCTCTTGGCCCGAGCCAGCGGCTAGGTAGCTGAACCGCAGATAAGACAGTGAACGGGACCCGTCCAGGCGTCGAGCACCTTCACGGGTTCCTTCAGGTGGCAACCGAACTCAACTCGGCGCATGTCCGCTGGCTCGTGTGGTTTGACGACACGCGGGGGCTGGCTCCGCTTGAGGTGTGCCTCGATCATGCCCCCACTTCGGTTCATGCTCTCCACCGATCGCTCAAGATCGTCGAGCAGCGGCTCGACAAAGTCCTTCATCCCTACGGCAGTGAGGTAGTCAGCCTGCGCCTTGGTGAACCACGCGTCAGCGCCCGCCTGGATGTTGCAATAGGGGCAGTGGTATCCGCCCGGTGCCATGGGCTCTGAATCGTCGGACGGCAGCCACTTGAACTCGCGCTCGCAGTGCGGACACGCTCGACGCAGGAAACCGTCGGCATCGAGCTCGACGGGGACGGAGATCGTGCGCGACGACGAATCGTCGGGCGGCGTGACGGACACGATGGTCCTCCTTGTTCGTGATGAAGTTGCTCGAGCCTTGGAACGTCGGGCACCACCCCGCAGCGAGGCTCACTACTCATTGTGGCCACGGCACCGGTCAGAAAGACAAGCCCCGCCGAGCCGAGGTGGTGAGGCCCGGCTCGGCGGGCACTACCTTCATCGCGAACGAGCGTGTTTTACCGCATTGGGTCGGACGGAAGCCCGGCCTCGCGTCTTCCGCTTGAGATCCGAAGGGCAGAGGAATGAGCTCCTCCTTTCCTGATGCGACGAAGGGGAAGGACGGCAAGCGCCCCGAGGTCGGCATGAACTCCCGACCGCCCCGCTCTACCGGCATCGCGCTCCAGCGATAGGTGCCTGCTACTCCGCTCTAGGTGCTCGCTACTCCGCTCTAGGTCCAACAACGATGCGGTGGGAAACCGCCACTGCCACGGCCGATTCGGTGGCCTTGTCCTCTGAAATCCTCAAGGTGCCGTACTCCGCTTTAGGTCGGCGCCGGCCGAGCCGAGACGGATCTCTCGAGTTGCCCATATCTGTGGGCTCTACACGTCGATCTACGGCGGAGATGGCGGCCGCTTTGGGCGGTGACTTGGGTATGCCCTGAAGGAGTGGGGACACCTGATGTTCCACCAGCTGGGGGTGGATAGCCCAAATCACTGGCCGTTTCTCAAGGAACCCAGTGTCCGCGCAGAGCCATCCGGGACCACCGAAATCCTGTGGTACAACTGGAGCATCTCGTTTTTGACCGCTTGCGGTCTTCCCCTCTTGAAGGGGCATGGCAGTTCCCTCATAGACGGCACGCAGTAGCCGTTCGAACTACCACCACAGATCACCCGGCCGGTTCGTCGGATTCCTCTAGACGCTGCGCCCTCTGCTGCGGCTTCCGCCACGTCGAAGAGCGGAGAAGTAGGCGAGCGCCCCGTTGCCCGAGACGCTCACCTTGACCAGGCTGGCGTCCGCGAGCGAGGTCTCAAGCTCGGCGAGCGTCTGCCCAGGGCCGAATACCCCACCGAGCTGCATGAGGCGCACGAACGCGTCCTGCCGCGGCCCCGACCGCTTGGTCACTGAGGTGCCGCGCAGTTCGCCTCCGGGCTTGAGCACGCGCGCCATCTCCGCGATCGCCGTGGGTGGGTCCGGGAAGCAGTGGAGGCCCGTGTACGTGATGACCAGGTCGAAGTTCGAGTCATCGAACGGCAGCGTCTCGACGTCCGCCTCGGCGAACTCAATCCAGTGAATGCCACGACGGTCGGCCTCGGCGCGGGCCCGCCGGAGCATCACGGGCGACAGGTCGGCCGCCACGTAGTCGAGCTCCTGCTCGGGCCTGAGGCCGCGGAACGCGACGCCTCCGCCGCACGGGATGTCGAGCACGCGGGTGCCCGTGGGCAGGTCGGAGAGGCGGGCGATGTCGCGGTAGAACGCCGAGGTGTCGGTGCCCCAGACCAGGCGGCCGAGCACGCCGGCGACGTGCTCGTGCTCCACCGCCCAGTCGTAGGTGGTCGCCTCGATGATGCTGGTGCGCCAGCGCTCACGGAGATCGGGCACCGGCGACAGGCTACGCAGATGTGGTTCTCCGGTGTTCAGCGTGGGCTGGCGCATTCCCTAAGCCCTCTGGATCGTCCACTCACCCTGCTTCAAGCGTGCCACCGCCTCTCGCATTCGCTGATCAGTCCAGCGGAGCGTGAATTTAGGTCCCGGAGAGGAGAACGAGCCATAGCGCACCTCGATCAACTCGGGTGAGGGATGGCTTGCCGAGAGCCCGCCACGAAACGCGACCTGCGCGACTGTGAGGTACGAGTCGGCCGCGTTGTGGTTCACCCGCTGCGGGAAGGGGTCGTGCACCGCCGGCAACGTCTCGTGGCTGGCGGCATACGAGATGCGCTCGTCGGTCCAGTCCATGATGGATTTGGGATCGTCACCAAACGGGCCGAACGCGCGGAGGGCTGCATGCAGGACCGGAGGGGCGCGCCGAGTCACTTGAGCCCGGTATGAGAGCTGCGCGACGACAAGTCCCGCGTCCGCGCGCGCGCACCTGCTGAGGTCGGTCGGGTCGAAGGGCACTGTGGGCTCCGCCAGCGCCAGGCTCGCTATCCGGAGCTGTCGTCGTCGCTGGCGCTCTCAGTCTCGGCCGGGTTGTCCGAGAGCAGCTTTTGCTCGGCCGTGATGGCCGCCTCGCGCAGCCATGCTGGCGGCTTGCGCGCCGGCAGCAGGATCGCCCTGCGGATCGCTTCGCCGGGGGTGCTTGCCTCGTGCCACTCGAGGTTGCCGGCGCGCCGCGCCATCCAGAACCAAGTCCAGCCGCTATTGCGCCGCAGCCCCCGGACCTGCTGCCGGACCACTTCTACGCGCCCGCGGGGGGTGCCCACGGTTACGGACTCTGACCGGTTCCGGACTGCGCTCCCACGTGCCATCTGAGATTGGAAAGGTTAGTTCGGCACGGGGACCCCATGGCACGTCATTTCGTCACCGGCGACGCTTCGCTTTCCAATCTCGAAGCCGCTTGAGTGATGACCTCCTCCACGGGCGCTGAAAACCCGTAGTAGCCGTTCGCTTTCAGAAACTCTGTGAGGAAGACGCGGGCGATCTCCTGCGGCGCTCGCTGCCGCCGGCTATTGACGAGTCGTTGGAACCCGTAGCCATCAACCGGCGCCACCGCCCAGTCATGACGAGCGCGTGGCGGAGCCTCGCCGGGAAACCGCAGGCCGGTCCATGATCGTGGCCCGGCCGGGCTCGAGATCCGGGTGCCGGCGTGAAACCACCAATCAACCCTGGCGAACCGGCGTCGGCCCGTGCCCACTTTTGAGACCGCCGTGTAGGGCTTCCTGGCCACCGCCTGCGCCATGCGCATCACCACGTAAGCCATGTCGACGGGGTTGAGTGTCAAGCTATCGCCGTCCTCGTAGGGGAGCGACCAAAGGAGTTCGATGAGCCCGGTGCGATGCACGTAGAGCTGGTGCTCGCGATATCCGTCGTCTCCCTCCACGGTGAAGAGTGTCGTCGGGTCCTCCGCGGTTCGAGGTACGGGGTCGAACACGCTGGGGAAGGCATCGGCAACGAACTCCTGAGCGCGGCGCACTTGGCCGTCGTCAAAAGGCCGCGGCGCGAAGCGGCTGGGCGCGACCACGACGTACAGATAGAGCCGCACCATGTTGTCCGCCGAGAAGCGGACGGTGCGTCCCGTGATGGAACGGTGATCGGGCCGCAAGCGCGCCGTTGCGGCCAGCACTCCGCGACGGGCTGTGCGCACGACGTCTACCGGGTTCAGGGGACCGAGAATCGACACGCCTCAGATGATGGAGGCAGGCCCGGCGGTCAAAGTGAAGCCGTCAACGGCGCCACTTCACGACCGGCTCCGTGGCTGAATAGCTGAAGCCCGGCCCAATGCTGGGCAAACCTCCGCGCCTGGGTTCGACTCCCGGCGCGGCCATTTGAGCTGCCTCGGAGCGGCTCAGCGCGGTCCTCCCCTCGGCGTCCCCCGGGTGAGGACCGCTTTCTGTTCTCAGGGGGACAACGAAGGGAGGCGTCCACATGCGACGGACGTCGTTCACGCAGGAGATGAAGATGCTGGCCAAGGCCAGTGGAGGGGCGGATGCCGGCTGCTGCCGCGACGCGGTCCTGTTCCTACACCGGGAGCTCGGGCGAAACGAGAATGCGCTCGGGTGCGCGGCCTGGACGATGCGCCACGGCGAGCGAGGCGAGTGGCGGACCGTGCTCCGGGACGCCGCGTCCGAGACGCTGCGCGAGGCGCGGCGGGCGGCATCCGAGTACAACCGCGATCGGTTGCGCCGGGCGGTCGGTTGCTACATGCGCCTCGCCGCGTGCCCGTACGGGGAGGTGGCCGAGCTGATGCTCAGGTCCAACGAACGGGTCGGCGCTCCACGTCGCCGGAGGGGCCAGCCGACAGAGCACGTCTCCGCACAAGTGCGCTTCGTCGGAGAGCTGCCGGCATCGAACGGCCGGCGAAGGAGGGGGAGAGGGCGCGGCGCGAACTACGGGCGGCGCGCTGCGGCGACCGTTTAGGCACATCGCTGGACAGAAGGCGGCTCCGTCCTCGAGGCAGGAGCCGGAAAAACACGAAGCCCGCGCAGTCACTGCGCGGGCTCCGACGCACTCAGGAGGTTAACGCATGCGACCGATGTCGGTGCGAGAGATGGACGCGCTCTGCTACGAGCGCGGTATCGAGTTCGATCCGGCCGAGGTATCGGCCGAGCTCTACGAAATGGCGCAGATGATCGTCGGCCTTCCCGCCTGGGATGGCCACTCTGCGGCGCAAGAGCTGCACGAGCAGCGCGTCGCTCAACGGCGGGAGCTGCGGAGGGTTCCGGACTGGTTCTCCGCCCAGGACCTCGTCGTTGAGCCGTGGGAGCGCGAGCTGCTCCCCGGTGCTGCCTGAGCTAGCGGCTGGGGCGTCGGTCACGCGCTGGCCGACGCCCCGGGCGACCCAACCAAAATAACCAAGAAAACCAAGATACATGTATAATGAGCGAAGAAACGATGATCGGGACGGCGTGCCACCGATGAGCGGCGATCCGGGGTCAGATCCGAGCCTGAGCGTCTTTGACCTGTACGCACGCTTGGCCGCCGGACGCGCGGTGGACGCGGGCACGGCGCTACGCCGCTTGCCCACGGCCCGCGAGCTGATGGCCCAAGGCGCACAGTCGCTCGAGGACGCCGCCGGCACCCTGCAGATGCTCAGCGAGATGTACGCGGAGAGCAGGGAGACGTTCTCGAGTCGACTCCGGGAGGAGGCGAGCACATGCCCCTGCTCGGAGCGCTTCACGAAGGACTCAAGCGGCGCCGGCTCGTCCGCCGGCGCACGCGCAAGCTGCTCATCACTGCCCGAGGGCGAAAGCTCGCGGCGGACCCGATTGCGCTGCTCTACGACCTCGGATTGGACCTTGGTGGCGGTGATCCTTTCACGGCGATGGTCGCCAACGTAGTCGTCGAGGAGCTCGAAGAGAACGCACCGTGCACCCGTGAGCAGCTCGTCAGGCCGGCGCACGAGGCGGCGCAGTGGGGCTGGCGTGGACCCGACGGGGGCCCGCCGAGCGAGCAGGGAGTCTCGTGGGTCGTCGGCGACGTCCTCTGCCGAGGCGAGGCGTACGGGTTGGTCGACCACCAGCCTGACCCTGCCGAGCCGAAGAGCTGGCGTACGTTGGTCTCGCTCAGTCCAGCCGGCAGGATGGTGCTCGGGCGAACCCGAACCGAGGTGACCGGCCGCGCCGTGTTCGTGTTCGACGCGGAGCTGCACAACGTCGGCGGCGTCAGCGCCAAGGTCGCCGTTGCCGGGCACGAACACCTCACCGCGCTACACGACGCGATCCAGCAAGCGTTCAACTGGGAGAACGATCACCTCTACTCATTCTGGCTCGACGGCCAGTTCTGGGGCGACGCAGCAGCCGAGCGCGTGATCCCAGGCGCCCCGGACACCGACAGCAAGACCGCGGACGTGCCCATCGACGAACTCCGCCTCAAGATAGGGGAACGGATCGCCTACGTCTTCGACTACGGCGACGAATGGCGCGTGATGCTCACCTTGCGCGAGCGAATCGATGGCGGCGGCCCGCTGCCCCGCGTGAGCGAGCGACGCGGAGCCGCACCGCCCCAATATCCGCCGCTGGACGACGAGTAGACGCTAGCTCCCGGCGGTAGGCGGCAGGCCCCGATTGGACACATGATTGTGGTGGATTGGACACATGCCTGGTCTACAATGGACTCATGACGGACCTGGCCCTCTTGGCTCGTGAGGTAGGTGTGCATGAACGCACGCTTCGCCGCGCGGTCGCGGAAGGCAGCCTTCGTGCCATTCGGCCATCGCCGCGGACGCTGGACATCTCGTTGTCCGAGCGGGAGTACGTGCGTCGCTCGTGGAAGCTGCTTTCGGCTCTGAGGGCAGCGCTACGCACCGAGCACAACGTCCGCTTCGCCCTGCTCTTCGGATCGGTGGCCCGAGGTACCGCGGCTCCCGGAAGCGACGTCGACGTGCTCGTAGCTCTTCGTGATCCACACCTGGAGCGGGTCGTCGAACTGGCCACCAAGCTCACGGCGGCGACGGGGCGCCGTGTTGACGTGGTCCGCCTCGAGGACGCAGAGAGCGAACCGTCATTCCTCGCCGACGTGATCGCCGACGGGCGGGTGCTCGTCGACCGCGAAGGGCTCTGGCCACGACTTCGCAGCCGGGAGTCGAGCCTGCGACGGACAGGTCGTGTGAGACACGCGGAGCGCACCGAGGCCGCCCTGGCCGGCCTTGACCGCGTGCTGGCGCCGTGACGATGCCCGATCCCGACGCCAGGCCCGTGGACACGAAGCGCTGGCGTCTTGCGATCGTCCGTCACCTCGAGGACCTCCCGAGGCAGTACGCAGCGCTCGAGCACGCGATGGCGAGCTTCGGCACGGACTTCGACGTCCAGCAGTTCAAGGCGGCCTATAACACCTCGGAGGACATGGACGCGTACAACCGCGTGCAGGCGGTCGAGCGAGCTCTCGGGCGCGTCCAGAACTACGTGGGCGAGCTCGCCGAAGCCGGCGTCAAGCTCGCGGCTTTGCGGAGACCAGCGGACACCCATGGGTCGGCGACGCAGATCGCTTTCGAGGCCATGCGCGACGCCAAGATCATCACCGCCAGGCTCTGTAGCCGGCTGGTCCAGGCGCAGAACGCGCGGACACGCATCGAGCACAGCTATGTCCAGACGCCCGCTGGCGACGTGCATCGCACGGCGATCCTCGTTCGGGACACAGCTCGCGACTTCATCGGCTCATACCGGGACTGGATCGAGCCGTACCTCGCGGAACCAGAGCCCTGACGGGCGCGTGGGGCCCAGCGTCACGCGAATGCGCGATCGACGGCGTCGGCCTCCTGGTCGCTCGGCTGGTAGTGCGCGTAGATCTGCGTCGTCTTGGAGTCCGCGTGGCCCATCCAGTGCTGAAGGGTGCGCATCGGGGTGCTGGCGGCCGCCATCCGCGTCCCGAACGTGTGGCGCAGCTCGTGGAACGTGATCCGATGGACGCCAGCGCGGTCGATCGCCTGCTTGAAGCGGCGGATGAGCTTCGAACGGTCAAGTGGCTTGCCGGTCTCCGGGTGGCAGAACACGAGGTCGCGGTCGTGCGCGTAGTGGGAGCGCCCCCGCAGCTCGCCGAGCGCGAGCGCGACCCGCTCTGCCATCGGGACCGACCGGCCCGACCCGGCCGACTTGGGATCGCCGAACTCGCCCCGCACGTACGGCGATACGACGCGGATCTTGCGTGCCTCGACGTCGACGTCGCGCCAGCGCAGCCCGAGCAGCTCGCCCTGCCGCAGCCCGGTCATCGCGGCGGTCAGGTACAGCGTCGGCTCGATCTTCCCGAAGGCATCGTCGGGGTACTTCGCGGCGAGCAGTTTCTCGAGCTCGTCCTGGTCGAGAAACTGGATCCGCGTCTCGGTCTTCTTGACCGTCGGCCGGTCGGCTTGCTTGACGGGGTTGATCTGGCACCAGCCCTTCCTCAACCCAAGGTCAAAGATCGAATGCATCGTGTTCACGTGGTTGCGGATCGTCTTGACCGCGAGCGTCTTGCGCTTCGCCGCCACATACCGCTCGATGTCCTCCGGCTTGATCCGGTCCAAGGTCTTGCTCGCGAAGAACGGCGCGATGTGATTGCGCAGATCGGAGGCGACCGTCAGCCGGTGCGACTTGCGCCGACCCTTCAGCTCCAGGCGCTGGCAGAACTCGTTGCCTGCCTCCTCCATGGTGACCCGGCGGCCATCCCGCGCAGCGCGCGGAGTGTCGATCTCGCGCATGCGGCGCAGCACGCGCTCGGCCTGCGCCTTCGTGAGCCCGTCAGCGTGCGCCTCGCAGCGCGCCGTCCCGACCTTGCGCTGAATGCGCCGACCGTCAGGTCCGTACCAGGATGCGATCCAGGATCGTCCGACCACGCGCAATGTGCCCGTTCCGTACGCGCGCCGGCCCGGCTTGCCGTTCGTAGCGGTCATCGGTGCGGCCGGCCGATCGCCGAAATTGGTACACGGTTGGTACACGGCGGATCAGAGCGCAAACAGAGGGCCGGGCGGTCGGGCTCATGTACTGTTTCATGTACCATTTTGACCGAATCGTACTTGATCCAACGGACAGAAAAGCCCACCAAATCAGGCGATTCGGACCTTACAAGACTCATCTAAATCCGGCTGCGGGCCGGGCGGTCGCAGGTTCAAATCCTGTCTCCCCGACTAGTGAAAGCCCTGCAAAGGCGGGCTATTCGTTGAAAGGCTTCGCACGACGAATCCTCCGCAAGGGCATCAAAGGGGCATCAAACGCTTGCCTCGCTGTGATCCGGCGGCGTGCGCGCTGAGCTCGCTGCTCTCGGCCGATAGGGGACGCCTGACCGCTGTGGATTGTGCGTGCAGAGGCTTCTCCTGGTGGGTGGAAGCGGTCACGCGGCGGCCGAGGGCGGCGCTGCCGCCAAAGACCGAATCGGCACGAGTCGCCAGCGTTCGAGCGGGCGCGGTGCTGGCACGGAGCCGGCGCGGGCCAGCAAGCACCGGATGCACACCTTTGGCGAATTGCAGGTCTCGCGGCCCGTTCGGGCAGGCACCCGCTTTCCCGCTGCGGAGCAATTCTCGCCCCGCGGCTGGCGGAGCTGCTCCCGTTCGTTCCCATACCTGCAGTCTTGCGGTGGCCGGATCGGGTCGAGGAGACCGCTGCTGCAAGGAAGCCCTAGGGCGAAGCCGAGCCCACGTCCTGCGTTTGGGGCGACGTGCAGGTCTCGGGGCGCTCGCTCCCGGCGTGCCGGGAGGAGCGCCCCGATCTGTGTTGCGGCTTATGCCGGTGCGCCAGCCGTTTCAGGCAAGACGCCCAGCTGCTGCAGCAAGGCGGCGGCGTTCCAGTAGTTACCGGCGCGGTGGATCAACCCGTCCTCGCCGAATTCGGCCGTCCCGCAACCGTACGTGGTCGCGCCCTTGCCGGTCGGTGGGATACCAAACAGCTCGCCATCGTTTGTCCCTGTGACCTTCCACTCCTGGGCCGCTCGGTTGCCCGAGACAACCAGCTCGCCCATGCTGACGTGAAAATCCGAGAAGGCGGCGAGGTAACCCGCTACTGAGTCGCGGATCGCCGCGCGGCCGCGCAGGGACTCAGGAAGCCCGACGTCGTACAGCACCGCGTCCTCGGCGTAGCAGGCAGCGACGCGATCAGCGTCGTGCGCGTTCCAGGCTTCGGTCTCGCGTTTTAGTGCCTGAGTGATCTCAGGAATTCCCATTGGATGCTCCTATCCGTAGACCGCAGATTCTAGCATAGAAATTCTAGAAATGTGTATCATGTATAAGGTGACTAGCGACGAGAGCGCACCCAGATGGTCGTTTCTCACCAAGCACGCCGCGGCGCTGCTCTGCATCGCACAAGACCCGGGCATCCGCCTACGCGAGATCGGCGAAACGATCGGGATCACCGAACGCGCCGCACACCGCATCGTCGACGAACTCGCCGACGCCGGCTACATCACGCGCGAACGCAACGGCCGCCGCAACCAATATGAGATCCAGACCCACGCGCGCCTGCCTGACCCCCTCGCCCGCGGCAAGGACGTCGGCGACCTCCTCGCCATCCTTGCCGACCAGACCTAGCCGCGATCCACCCGGCGAGACCCCCCCACGACCCGGACAGTGACAACACTCTCGGGCCGCTCAAGGCGTTAAGCGACAACGCCGCGTCGGGCCCGCTTGGACGGAAGGATCGGGACCTGCTCTGCACCCACGACCAGAACCTTGGCCGCGGCGCCGGCTTCCCCGCAATGCGCGGCAAGCGCGCCTCGGAGGTCGGTCTGACGCTTCGGGGCCGCGCCCGTCCCGCGAGATGCTCGAGATCCGCGCGAGCCAGGTGCGTGACCGTCGGCACCAAGATGCTCGCCGACCGAGTGGGAGCGGGTCTCGGAGTCGGTGAGGCGAACGTTCGTGCTCCAGACTCGGCGAGCCGCCGATCTCGTGGCCGCATTCAGTGGGACGAGCTCCTGCCGCGACACGACGAGACGACGGCGTAAGCGGCGGACCAGGCAGGGTTGCGCGGGATCACCGGACTGCTGGTCTTGGGCGTAAGGAGGTGCGACGACAGCGCCGCTTGCTGCGGAGCTCGGTCGAGGGAAGCTGGAGTCGTCGCCTTAGGAGCGCGTGAGCCGCGGTTAGTCGTGCCCGGTGGGCGTTCCCGCGACGCACTACGCGCGAAGTGGTGATCTGCAGATCGCCTACCAGGCGGTGGGCGAAGGGCCGCTCGATGTCGTCATGGTTCCCACGTACCTCTCGAACATCGAGATTTACTGGGACCTGCCGGCCTTCTCTCGCTTCTACGAACGGCTCTCGTCGTTCTCGCGGCTGATCTTGTTTGACCGGCGCGGCTGCGGCATGTCTGACGGCATCGCCGGTGCGACGCCGCTGGAGGAGCAGATCGATGACGTGCAGGCGGTGATCAGTGCCGTCGGCTCCGAGCACCCGGCGTTGGCGTCCTGGCTTGAGGGCTGCGGGCTGACGGCACTGTACGCGGCCTCACATCCGGATCTCGTGCGGGCACTCGTCCTGATCTCGCCGCAGTCCCGTTTGGTGGCAGGAGCGGGTTACGAGTGGCGCCGAGTATCGAGCAGCGCGCGCGGATGGTTGATGCGATCGTCGAGTCGTGGGGCAAGGACTCCCCCGAGAACCCGTTCGCTGCCCACATCGGCGATCAGCGGCTCCGAGGCTCGTGGGCACGGTTACAGCGCTTCGCGATGAGTCCTGCCGCGGCCGCCGAGTCGCTGGCGATGATCGGTGAGACGGACGTGCGTGACGTGCTGCCTAACGTGCAGTGCCCTGTGCTTGTGCTGCGGCAGCAGCACGATCCGTACCTCGACGAGCGTCACTCGCGTTACGTCGCCGAACACATCCCCGACGCACGCTACGTGCAGGTTCCTGGTGATCGGATGTTGTGGTTCGGCCGGGAGGACGCCGTCGCGGATGGGATCCAGCACTTCCTGACCGGCGTGCGGCGTCCGGTCGTCAGCGACCGCGTTCTGGCGACCGTCCTGTTCACCGACATCGTCGGGTCGACCGAGCGCGCGGCTGGGATGGCTGATAGCGCGTGGCGCTCGCTGCTGGAGCGCCACGACCGGATCGTGCGCGACGAGGTCGAACATCACCGAGGCCGCTTTGTGAAGTCGCTCGGCGACGGCGCACTGACCGTGTTCGATGGTCCCAGCCGTGCGATCAGCACCGCAATCGCGATCCGCGACCGCGTCCGCGACCTCGATCTGGAGATCGGCGCCGGGCTGCACACAGGCGAGTGCGAACTCCTCGCCGACGATGACGTGGGCGGGATCGCCGTGCACATTGGTGCGCGCGTCAGTGCCGTCGCCGGACCGGGCGAAGTTCTCGTCAGCAGCACGGTCCGCGACCTCATCGTAGGCTCAGGCCTAGCGCTCACCGATCGCGGCGAACACGACCTCAGGGGAGTCCCAGGACCCTGGCGCATCTTCGCGGTCGAAACCTAGGCAGCTCCCCGCTCCCGCTTACCCGATCGTTCTCAGCGCGCGGCGGGCATCGAGCCGATGCTCGGCGAGTCACGTACCCGCGCGAGCACTAACGCAGGTCTCGACCCGTGGACACGTCGCGCCCTCCTCCTCGCCAAACTCGCGCATCTCGCTGTCGACGAGCGTCGCGCAGGGCAAGGGGTTCGACCGACGCGCCTGCTTTCTCGCGAGAGCACGGCGACGTCGATGTCCGATCGGCCTCTTTGCGCGCCCGCTTCGCCGGCCAAGCAGGGAACAGAGCCATGCGCCCTGCCTTGCGCGGATGTCGTGCAAGTGCGCGGGCCCGGCGGGCGGCGGCGATCTTGGGCCCGCCCAAGAGGCGCCCCTACCGCGCGAAGGGGGTGCGGGCCGAGCAACTCGGCGAGACCCGCATCTGAAATTTGCGGGGCCCACGATCGCCCGCATCGGGCCGGATTGTGCGGCCCGGCATTCGCGAATTTGCAGGTGCTCGGCGCACTCGGCCATGACGACGCGCGGGCCGAGCTCGGGGCGGGCCTCGCTGCTGGCGAGATGCGAGACGGACGCCGTCTACGGTGCCGAGACCTGCGTTCGGATCTGCGCATGTACGCGGAGCCAGCGCGGTCATCGTGACTCCCTCTGTCCGGGAGCGGCCACGCCCGACGGCGGCGTCGACGTCAATGTCGTGGCCGCTTTGCTCGGGGAGCGGTGACGTGTTCGACAGCGAGCGGGCGATCGCGATCGTCGCGAAGCGCTCGTCTGGCCAATCAGCGCGCCGTGAACAAAACGAGCGTCCGGTGAACCCGGTCTATTTCTGCCATTTCGAGACTGCGAAAGTCCGAACCCTTGACCGATCCTCCTCGTCCCGAAGCGGAAGCACGAGACGTTCGCGGCACTCCACGATCACGGCGCTGCGTTCTTCGAACAGCACGGCAATCGGGAGGCGGCCACTCGCGCGTAGGACCTTGCGCGCAACAAGCGTCATGGGCGCGAGGGAGGATCGTAGGCGGGCGCGGCTGCGACGTCAGCTGCGGCGGCTACCTGCGCCGGATACCTAATATCGTCGACCTGTTCGGGGAGGAGCTAGTATCGCGGTCAGCGTGGGGCCGCGAGTGCCGCCAATGGGGCAAGCGATACGGACCGAGGGTGCGAATGAGTGCGGTGATGAGTGCGAGGTCCGGGCGAATGGTGCTGGGCCGCCGGCGGCTGCCTGCCGGTGCGGTGGCGGCGTGCAGGCGGGTGCTGGTGCTCGGTGTCTGTTGCGCGGGTGTGTTGGGTGTGGTCGGCGTGGCGCCTGCGGCCGCGGAGACCAAGGCTAAGACCTGCCAACCGCGGGAGGGCGCCCAAGGCAAGGCTCGCTTTACCGTGTGGTACTGCGAGGGTGACAAGCTCGGCCAAGCGCTCGCCCCGGCGGTAGCGATCCATCTCGACGCTGTGTGGCCGCGCGAGACCGCGCCCGAGCCGAACGGGCTCGGCCCGCCGATCACTCCTAAGGCCAACGGGGGGAGGATCAGCGTCTACGTGACGGCCCCTAACGAGGCGGTTCATCTCGGGAAGTGCCCCGACTTCTGCGAGGCGGTTGGGGCAGCCAATGGGTTCGCCAGGCCGGTTGCCCCGTTCTCGAAGAACCGAGATGGAGGCCTGACGTCGAGCGGCGCGTTGGTCATCAACGAGAAGAAGGGACTCACTGACGCGACCGTGATCCACGAGTTCTTCCACGTGCTTCAGATGGCACACAATTGGCCGGCAGTGGACACCTGGCTGGGGGAGGCGATGGCGACCTGGGCCGAGCACAAGTACGGCGCCGAGGACAACTCGCGTCTTAGGTTCTTCGAAGCGTTTCAACGCGGCACAACGGCCGGGCTCACCAACAGGGAGCATGAGCACGAGTACGGAGCCTACGTGTGGTTGATCTGGCTCGCCCAGCGCACTGGAAGCGATCGCGCCGTGTTCCGGCTGTGGTCCGCCGTGCAGGGCGCGCGGGCGAAAGTGGATAGGTCTCCGGAAAGTCTCAACGTCATCGATCAGAGGGGTTTCGACTCCGTGGTGCGCGAGTACCTGGCCACGCACAAGCTCTCGTGGGCAGACGACTTCAAGTCCTTCGCCGTCGAGGACCTCAGCCGCTACCTCTCCCCGAAAGTAACGCCGCACCTGTTCGGCCGCGGACGGTTTGGCGACCGTGAGATAGGCGCGGTTCTGCCGCCCGAGCTACTGAGCCCGGAATTCGTCCGGCCGCCATCGACGCTCACCGTCGGTACGCGGAGGACCGTCGTGGGGCCCAAGGACGGCCTTGGTCCGCTGGGCACCCAGTACGAGCACATCATCGCGATCAGCGACCAGGTCAGAGCCGTCGTGATCACCGCGAGTGGGATGAAGCCGTGGGGCGACCTCGTGGTCCTGGCGGACACCCGCTCCCGGTGGCAACGGCGAGACCTTCAAAACGGCTCAGTCATATTCTGCCGGCGCACCAACGGCCAAGACGTCGAGGAGCTCTACCTGATCGCCGACAACCACGACGACCGGAAGCCCCACTCCGGAGCAAGCTACACCGTCACCGGGAAAAGCAGCTGCTCCCGACGCCGCACATCGCGACCTACCCGCACCGATGATCGACTCGGGATGCAGGGCTGATCCTCGTTGTCCAGTGCATCACGCGGTAGAGATTCGGCCGCGCTTTCGGAGCACCAGCAAGTGGAGTGCAGTGGTCGGAGCGGACCTCGGCGACCGCCTATCCCGCCATTCCCTCCCGACGCTCGATCGTTTACACGCCCGCACCCGGTTTCATGTTCCGACGTGGGTTTCCGCTCAGCCACCCCGCCGTCTCCCTGACAGGAAAATGACCGTGGGGTAGGGAGGCTGGTGTTTCAGGCGGCCTGGGGTAGCTCCTCGAGGATGACCTTATGTCCGAGGCTCTCCAGCTGGGCGACCAGACCATCGCCAGCGGCGAGTGGCTCGAGCCGGTGCCGGCGTGAGCATCCAGCACCAACACCGGCCCTCCCGGCGCGGGTGAACCTGTCCGGCGTGAACCCTGGAGAGTCGACCTCAGCCCGACCCCCGTGCTGCGCGGCTTACGGCACCGCGTACGCCGCGTCGAAGTTCGGCGTGGAGGGCTTCATGGAGTCGCTCGCCCCCGAGGGCGGGCGATTCCAGATACGCGGGAATCACGATCTCGCTCCTACGCCAGACCCGAACCGGCCGTCGTGAGCGCGTTCGCTCCCCGGATCCCCTCCTGGCCCGGGCTGGGGCTCGGGCTGTATCGACCATTCCGGGAGCGCCTGCGGCCGCTGTCCACCGGCCTGACGCCTGCCGTACTCACCGCCCCCGAGGTCGGATCGAACGTCACCTCGTTCCCGGACTGGTCGACCGTCGTGCACTGCGACCCAGATGGGCACGCCGACAGGAGGCTCGGGGACCCGGCGTGCTCGAGCGAATACGGCCCCGCCCACGAGAACTGATCCGTCTGGGCCGCCGCCGGTCCCGCCGCGAGCAACAGCAAGCACACCACCACACCAGCCCCCCCACGCCGCGACGCTCGGCACCACGAAGGGGACGGACAAAAGGGCGGCTTCTCAGCCGCCACCGACAGAACTCTGCCCGACTAAACGAGCCACAACACCACGCGAGAAGAGCGGCAACATCTCAAACCGGATGAAGACCCGTCGCCCCCGAAGTTGCGATCCACGGTAGTCCCCGACCAGAACCCAGCCGATGCGGTCAACCGGCCGCCGCACCTCATCGCGGAACACAACCCGGCTCCATGGACCTACGTGACCGTGGCGAATCAGAAGCGCGGCGTAGCGCAATCCGACCCAATAAGACCGCTCATTCGGACGAGTTGCGACGCTCCGCCGACCACCCCGACCCACCGCTCCCATCCGTGACGAAGCAGTCACGCTGCCACAAGCCAGCTGGGCTGCTCCTCAAGGCACGTAACGCGGCCGTGCGTTCTCGCTCTCGCGGGTGGCTGCTTTATCGCCGACGCGGCCACTGAACCTGCGCTTCCGCTTCGCATGTCCGACGACGGGAAGGAGAAGTGTTCGCCGGGCCCGAGCCCGCCACTCATACGGCCGGGCGTGGGTGAAAGCGGCAGTCTGCCTGGGCGCGGTGCGGTGCCCCTCTCGGTCATCGCAGGCCTGGCGCAGGCCTCGATCCGGACGCCTCCTCGTGGGCCGATCCAGCAGCGCGGCGTCGGGGTCGAAGCCGGTGGCTTCGCGCAGCTCGATCGCGGGCGACGTGTCGGGCAGTCGGAGCTAGCGGCGCGGGGGTTGGTGCTTACGTGCGCGTGTCTTGCCGCGCTGGCCGAGGCACGGCGGCCAGTTTGAGCTCTTGGGTTGTGTGGGTGGTGGGGTTGGTGATGGTAATCGTGAGTATGCAGCGGCCTGCTGTGAGGCCGTGGGGGAGGCGCAGGCGCACCGCGAGGGTCCGTGCGCGGGAGCGGGCGGTGGTGGCGGTCGCGATCGTGTGCGTGCCGCGGGAGAGGCGGATCGTGAGGGTGTGCCTGCGCTTTCCTGCGGTGGTGGCGAGCCTGCACGTGAGCGTCAGCGTGCCGGGCGCAATCTTGGCCGGCGTGCAGGTGACGGATGCCGTGCGCGACGGGGATGTGGGCCCCGGCAGCGGCGTCCCCGACAAGGCGACCAGCGGATATGGCGTGGGCCCGTTGCTGGAGATCTGCAGCTGCGCGCTGGCCGGCCCGGACGCGATCGGGGAGTACTGGATGCCGATCGTGCACGACGCGCCGACCGCGACGGTGGTGCCCGAGCAGCCGTCGCCCGACGTCTGGAACGCGTTCGCGTCCTGACCCACCAGCGAAGCCGCCGAGATCAATAATGGGGCGGCGCCCGCATTCGTCACTGTGACCGTCTGCGAGCTGCTCACCGAGCCCACCTGCGCGGCGGGGAACGCGAGTGACGACGGCGACGCGATCGCGTACGGCTGGCCGATCACCAGAGAGTCGTTGCTAGCGGGGCCGGTGCCGAGCTCCTCCCCGCCGTGGTTGATCGAGGTCACCTGCACCGGCGCGTACTCGTCGGCGGTGGTCCCGTCGCCCAGCTGCCCATAGGCGTTGTATCCCCACGCGCGTACGGTCCCGTCCGAGCGCCGCGCGAGGCTGTGATACTCGCCCGCGCGGACCGCCACGATGCCCGTCAGTTTGACCTGAACCGGCGTCAGGCTCAGTCGCAAGGGCAACTGGGTGGTCGTCTTCCCGAGCTGCCCGTGGTTGTTGGATCCCCACGCCCACACGGTCCCGTCGGAGCGCAGCGCCAGGCTGTGCTCGTACCCGCCGGCGACCGCGACCACGCCCGTGAGCCCCGACACCTGCGTCGGCGTCGAGCGATTGTAGGAGTTCCCGGTGCCGAGCTGCCCCATCTGGTTCCATCCCCATGCTCGCACGGTCCCGTCGGAGAGCACCGCGAGGCTGTGATAATCGCCGGCGGCGACCGCGACCACGCCCGTCAGCCCCAACACCCGCACCGGCGTCGAGCTGTAGTTCCCAGGCCAAGGGATGACCCCACCAGTGTCTATGGTGGCGCCGTTACCGAGCTCCCCCGCGTTGTTGTCTCCCCACGCCCACACGGTCCCGTCGGAGCGCAGCGCAAGGGTGTGAGCCCCGCCGGCGGCGACCGCGACCACGCCCGTCAGCCCGGTTACCCGCACCGGCGTCGAACTGTTGGTGGTGGTCCCGTTCCCAAGCTGACCTCCACCGTTAGCGCCGAACGCGAGCACCGGCCTGAGCGGGGACGACACACCCGCGCTCGACGCGGCCGCCGGCAACGGCGACAGCTGCGCGACCGCGACGAGCACCCCCAGGACGAGCCCGAGCGCGCCACGCCCACCGACTCGCCGGTCCCCGGCCGCGCCCCGTCCGCGGCGGCCGAGCGAGGAGTCTCCCCGGCCGGCCCCTGAGCTCGCCGCGATCGACGCTCTGCAGACTCGCATATGCCTCACCTCAAAGTTCTCCGACACTCAGGTGAACGTACGAGCCCTCCCGACCAGGCGCATCGGGAGGACTCCCTATCTTCGAAGCGGCCGCCACCTATCTTGGCTGGACGGCCCATCGATGCCGAACGCCACCAGCCGCCGCGCCAGGTGGCCTACTTTTCAACCGGCACAGGCGGCCCAGGATTCACCCGGCGCCCACACGGCAGTCACCACAGCGAGCATCGGCTGCCCAACCCGAACGCGATCGCTTTCCTCCTTCTACCGATCAGGAGTCGAACGATGCCTTCGGGACGCAGCGATGACCGGATCATCCATGGCCTGTAGCGGTCGAGGCAGTCTCGGATCCGGCCCCGGTCGGTTGCGCTATTTGGCGGGGAGGAGGTCAACTACACCGATCGTGCAGAGACTCGCTTTGCCGACGCACGCAACTTTGATCCACCGCCCGAGGCTGTTCCAAGAGTTCTTCCTACGGGAGAGGCGCGCCGGTTTCGACAGACGGGCCCCGTGTTGTGGAGCACGGAACTCTCGTTGACTTGCGGGGGCTAGGCCGGTGTCTATGTTGGTCTGATGAGACCTAGCTGCGCGGCCTCGGCGGCTGCTGCTCCTCGGGTGGGTAAGTTGAGCTTTCGCAGAATCGCGGAGACGTGGTGATCGATCGTCTTCTCGGACACTACGAGTCGCTGGGCGATCTGCGCATTGCGTAGACCATCCGCCACCAGCGCCAGCACTTCAAGCTCACGGGCAGTGAGGCCGGCTGGGTTCTCCCGGGTCCGCGCCCGTGGGCCGCGCGGAATACTCCGCGCGCCGCGCTCCCGCAGGCGGCGCGCGATGATCGCGGCGGCGGGCCGGGCGCCGAGCGCGTGCAGTTGCTCGAACGCTTGGTGCAGCGCGCCATTGTCGTCGGCGTCGGCCAGCGCCAGCGCGGCCTCGTAGGGATAACCGATCTCACGCCACAGCGCGGCTGCGCGCTGCCAATCGCCTGCAAGCTGGAGCGCGTACGGTTCCGCGGTCCCCACGGGAAGTTCGGCGTCGAGGCCGGCACGACGCCGCCACAGGCCAAGCTCCCCGATCAGCCCGGGAATTTTCCGCTCGAGTGCGAGCGCCAGCGGTCCTGACGTCGCCTTGTCGACGGCATCATGGTCACCTGCCAGCCACGCGGCCTCCGCCTTCGCGGCTGCGACCGGCCCGAGTCGCGGCAGTTCGCCTGTCGGCTCCGCGAGTTTCCACGCTTCATCGAGCGCAGCTCGGTGCTCTGGATCCCCGCGCCGAGCCCGCACGAGTCCGAGCACGACCAGCGCCACGATCCGTGGCGTCGTCGAAGTGCGGGGGATCCGAAGCACCGCCGCAGCGGCCTCGGTCGCCTCCGACCAGCGCCCTTCGTGCAGTTGCAGTAGTGCGCGATACGCAACGAGGTACAGGCGAGACAGCTCGAGCCCTCGCTCATCGCAGTACGCGATGCCGGGCTCCAGATACGTGTGTGCGATCGCCGGGTGGCGACCGTCGACCGCAGCCTTGACGAGGAAGAAGTAAGTGGATCCAGCTTGCCGGTAGTGCCCAGCGCGCCGAGCACGTTCGAGCGTCTGCCCGAGCAACTCAAAGTCCTCCTGACACCGGCCAAGCAACGTCAGCGCGTCGAGGGCGATATCCGTTTCCTCGAGACGCTCGGCGAGCTCCAGCGCGCGCCGACCCCAAGCGAGCGCGTCCCCCACCCGCGCCGCAAAGAGGCAGTTATAAGCAAGGTTGGCGTACGCCAAGCCAAGCTCACGACCGGGCGTCAGTTGTTCGAGCATCGCAACCGCCTCCCGAGCGCAACGCTCGGCCTCGCTCGTCCGGCCCGGGCACCAGAGGAACTCCGAAAGCCGGCGGAGTGCGTCGCCCTCTTTGAGCGTGTCACCCAGCGCTCGGCAGCCCTCGAGCGCCTGCTCCAGCGCCGAGATTCCTTCGTCGTACTGATCGGTGAGGTAGCACTCTTCAGCTCGACGCTTGAGAAGCTCGATCCGCTCGACCGCGTCCAGCCGATCACCGAAGCGAAGCGCTCTTGCGTACTGCGCGGCGGCCTCGCGGTGCGCACCGAGAGCGGCTGCGCGGGAAGCGGCAGCAGGCGCGAAACGCAGCACCGCGTCGACGTCGCCAGCCGCCTCTGCGTGGTGCGCAAGCCGTGCCAGGTCAGGGACACGGCCGGGCGGAGCGGAGAGCGACACGAGGGCCTGGCGGTGCAACTCGACGCACCGGTTCAGCGGGACGGACTCCTCCAGCGCGAGGCGGGCGAGCTCGTGACGGAACGCGATGCCAGCCGGTTCGGGGATCAGCATGCCCGACGCCAGGCACTCGTCGAGGCCGTCGACCGCCTCTCCGGCAAGGGCTTCCAGCAGCCAGACGTCGGCTTGCGGCGGGACCACCGCGACCGCTTCGAGCAGTCGTCTCGCTTTAGGGCTAAGCCGCGCAGCCCGGGCGAGGACCGCGTCCCTCACGGTCTCCGGTATCTCCTCGTCCTGCGCGGCAAGCGCCTCGATGACGAAAAACGGATTGCCGCTCGTCTTGCGGTAAAGCTCATCTGCGTCAACCGCGTGGGGCGAGGCCAGCTCCGCGACGGCCGCCGGCGAGAGGGCCGCCAGCTTGAGCCGCGCGATCGTCTGGCTCCTCGGCAGCTCGCCGAGCATGATCCGCAGCGGGTCAGTCCGATCGAGCTGATCGTCCCGGTAGCTCGCAATGATCAAAACGGGAACCTCATGCACCCTCCCGGCAAGCAGCCTCAAAACGTCTAGCGTCGCCTCGTCCGCCCAATGCACGTCCTCGAGCACAAAGATCGTGGGAGCCCGTGCCCGCAGCTCGCGCACGACCGCTGCTACGAGCTCGTGCGGTAGCACTCCCCCTGCCATGAGCTCCTCGAGCTGGCCGCCGGCGCTCTCAGCGACCGCGAGCAGCGGGCCGAGCGGACGCGGAGTAAACAAGGGATCGCAAGCGCCCCACAGGATCCGCGTCATTTCGTCGCACCGCCCACAGAACCGCCGCAACAGCGCCGTCTTGCCACCCCCAGCCTCGCCGCTGACGAGCACGACACTCCCACGCGAGCTCCGCCGGACCGCCTTCAAGCAATCGCCCAGCACCGACAGCTCGGTCGCCCGCTCGAGTAGGCCCCCCGCGGTGTCCAAATCCTCGGCAGGCACGGCATGTCGCACCACGCCCACATTGTTCATCCGCCCTCAAGGCATTTCAAGCCGAGGACGCGCTGCCAGCTTCTCGCGTGATCAAGGTGACCCCGGAACGGATCTCGGGCTCGGCCGGTCTAACGTTTGAAGGTCGGTGCGCCGCCATCGGACGCCCGCAAACCCTCTCGTTGGCGGCTCCACCAGATGAACTGCTAGTACGAGCGGTGCGGTTGATGAGCGCAGCGCAGTGGCCGTGAAGTGTTCGGGCTCAGCCGGATTGCGGCTGAGAGTCGCGTTGTGGCGGATCCGACACGCCGGCCGGCACCGCGGCCACGACGCGCAGATTCCGTGGCACCGAATGGTTGGTAGGCGCGGCGACGTGCACGTGTCGTGGACCCGAGTGGTGAGGGATGGTTTTCAGAGCATGTTCTGTTGGGACCAGAACTCGTTGAAGGGTCCGAAGTCGCTGGAGAGCTGGAACCGCTCGAGCGCGTGGCCGTTGACCGCGAAGTCCAGGATGTCCTGGCGCTTGCCGCCTTCGAAGTTGCCCAGCAGCTTGCCGGTGAAGGTGGCGTCGGCCTGGTAGCGGGTGGGTTGGGTATCCCAGGGTGTTGTTCCGCCCCACGAGATCTGAAAGCCGTGGCCGTGGGCGCGTGCGATGTCGCAGCGGCCGTCGCCGTTGAAGTCGGCGAATACGAGCTCGCCGAGGTTTGAGGAGAGCCGGTTGTTGAGGTGCTGCCATTGTGTGGTCCCGCCGTATGAGACTGACCATTGGTGGTTGGCGAGGCTGAAGACGTCGGTCTTGCCGTCGCCGTTGAAGTCGCATAGGCGAACGTCGCCGATCTTCAGGTGCGATGCCGCTAGAGGAATCCAGGTGGTGGCGCCGGCGCTTGAGTAATAGAAGTGGGAGCCGTTGGCGCGGAAGATGTCGGTTTTGCCGTCGCCGTTTAGGTCGCCGAAGCGGTAGTAGCGGGTCGGGATGCTGGAGCCGGCGGGCAAGGGCTCGAATGCCGTCGTTGCGCCGTAGGAGACGTACCATCGATCTCCGTTCTGCAGGAACACGTCGGTCTTGCCGTCGCCGTTGAAGTCGCCGAACGCAAGCTGCCCGAGCCGGTAGCGAGAGGTGTTGAGGTAGCGCCAGGCGCCCCTTCCGCAGGGGGAGTAGACCCACACAGCACCGGTGGCGAGGAACACGTCGCTGCACCCGTCGCCGTCGAAGTCGCCGACCGCCAGTTCCTGTGAGGTGTTCACGCTATAACTGTTATCGCTGACTAGAAGCTTGTAGCGACGGAATGTGAGTAGTTGACCAAGCGATAGCCCGGATACAGCAACGGCCTTGTCGCTCGGGGCCTCGGTCACGTTGCCGGCGAAGATCGCCTTGTCCGTGGGGGTACCGCGGATGTCGAACGCGGGCCGGCGTTTTCCCCTTAGCCCGAGAGTGGTCTGGTATCGCTGGTCTCCTCGGATCGCGTTGTCGCGGACCTCGATGTACGTTCCTGCGGTCCCGCCCACGTGGTTGCTGCCCGACCCGCCTGCGGTGCCGTGCATGTCGAAGTGGCCGCCGTAGCCGAGATCGCCAGTGCCGTGATCGCTGCGGCACTGGACTCCGTCGGTGAGGGTGAGGTTGGACTCGGCGATGTAGCCGGTGCCCGGGGTGCCGTCGCCTGACACGTCGTGCTTGTTGTAGTCGAAGACGTTGTGGTCGATCAGTGCAAACCGGCCGACGACGATGCCGTAGCCGTCGATGCATCCGACGTTGTCGTGGATGAAGTTGTTGGTGATGTGGATCCGGTGGGCCAGGGCGGCGATCGTGCGGTCCTCTTGGGAGTTGCGCGGCGGGCGTGGCTCGTTGACGATCGGGCCGGGTGGCCAGTCCTCGTAGGAGCCGTTCTGGACGTTGATGCCGGACCCGGGCCAGCCGGAGATCTCGTTGTTGTCGATGAACACGTCGGGTGTTGAGATGTTCAGGCCGTCCGTGGTCCCGATGTTGTTGCCCGGCTCGATCGTCCACGTTTCATCGCCGCCCCTGCCCTGGCTGTAGCCGTCGAGCCTCAGTCCCGCGACCCGGTCACCGGACCGGAGCTCGAGCATCGCGCCCGGATCCGTGAGGTTTTGAGACATGTACAGCCTGCCACCCAGATGCGTAGGCGACCGGTCGCTTGCCAATGTGACCCCGTCGGGAATGTGGATAACCGCGCCCTGCGGGTCGCCGTAGGTGTTCAGCGCGTCGTACCCGGGGAACTGGTCGTGGTGCAGCGCCACGTAGGCGAGATCGATGTTGGCCGAATCGTCGACGTAGATGCGCTGGCACCCAGACCCGAGCGCGTTTATCAACTCCTGTGCCGTGAGCACGTCTTCGCAGGCGGATTCCACTCGGAGGCTCAGTGTGAGCGTGCGGGGTGAGCTGCCCGCGCTCGAAGACAACGGTGTGCCGGTGACCGTGATCGTGCCCTGACTCGGCGTGACCGTCCGGTCGGCGCTCAGCGTAAGCGTCGCCGCCGAGTCCGCGGGATCGGGCGCGACCTGCGCGTGGACCCCGGCGGGCAGCCCGCCGACGTCCAGCTGAATCTGGCCGACGGAACCCGCTATCCGCCCGATCGAGATCTGATCGCTCACGCTCTGCCCGTCGGTGACCGCCACGGCCGTTGATGCCGCCGTCAGCGTGAAATCCGGTGGGAGCGGCGCTGACGGGGTATCGAAACCGAGGTCGTCGATCGCGATCTGCTTGTTGGAGTCATCGGCGCTCCCCTTGATCTCAAATCCAACGATCTGCGGCGACGGTGTCGAGACGGCCAGTTGCGTGAATGCCTGCCCCTGCCCGACTCGAGCGGTCGCCTGCGTGCCGACCCGGTTGCCGCTTGCGTCATATGCGGTGAGTGTCACATCAGCGCAGCGGGTGACGGCGGACCCACCGGCAATGCATACGGGCCCCGGGGATCCCAGGTAGCCCACGTAGACTGACACCTGCGAGTGGGCGCTCGGGAAGGTGCCGGTGGTGTCTGGCACGAAACCCAAGCCCTCGTTGCAGTCGGGACAGTCAATCCGGGCAACCTGGGTACCCGAGTGCGCCTGTTGCGGAGCGCTGGCGATGAATGGACGCGCGACGCTATCCCCAGCCTCGCCGGGCAGAGGGCCGAACACAACCCCCTGGCCCGAGCCTCCAACGTTCGCGAACTGGTTGGTGAGAACCGTCCCAGGCGGCAGGTCATCGAATCCGATCGTCGTGTCCGCGGAGGCCGACCCGGCAAAGGCCAGCGTCAGTGACCACACCGCAAACGCCCACCCAAATCCCCTCAACCACCCCCGCCGCCGGCATGCGCCCGCGATCCGGGGCAGTGACGCGGGGCACGAACGGTTCAGCACGACTAGCCCAGCCACGGTCTCTCACAGCTTGCAGATGGCGCGTGGATCTGGTCGACTCAGCCCGCTCGCCACGTGGCCTGGAAGGTATGGGAGCCGTGACAGAAGTTCGGCTGCACGGTGCTTGCCGGGTTGTACGGACCGTGCTCGGCGCTGGCGATCGTGGCACCGCTGCCGTGCACGCGACCGGTGACCGTCACAACGCCGGCGCTATCGGCGAAGTGGCCCGAGAACCGGCCGTCCTGGGCGATCCTCCCCGTCAGCGATGCCGCGGTGCCGCTACTGAACCTGAAGTAGTCGGCGGTCCTCCGCGACCCGTACGCGCAGTTCTCGCGATAACGGATCACCTGGACGCTGAACGACCCGCGCCGGACCGTCATGTGGACTCCGGCGCCAGTAGACGGGTTCCCCGCCGTGTACGTGCCAGCCCTGTATGACGCCGCGACCGCCGTCCCCGCCAAAACTATAGCCGCGCAGATCACCACCAATGTCGCCCTGCTCGCTCTACTCATCAGCCATCTCCAATCACTCGGTCTAACTGGTGCAACGGTAGAAGTGTGCGCATGCCTGCGCATCGGGAGCCCTCCCCATATTGGGGCCGGTCGGTACCCATCTTGACCCCGCGGCCCCGAGCCGAGCGGCCTCGCGGCCGCCTCCCCAACCCGAGCGGAAACCGAGCGCTCGTAGCACCGCGACGTTGCGGCGCCCAGAGGCCCGGCAGATCGCCTCCAGGTCGGCGCATCGCGGACCCAGAACGTGCCGCGGTTGTCCTCGCTGAACGAGTAAAACCAGCCGTGGCTAGGTGCTCCCCGACGGACACCCCCTCGGGCACTGTGATCAGCGGCGGAGGGGCGAGCCGCGTCTCAGCGACTACGCAAGCGCTACGGCTTGGCGGCCCCGACGGCCACCCACCCTTTGTCGCCAACAGCGACGCAGAACGAGTTCGACGGACAGGACACCGCCCGCAGGTACTGGTAGTGCTTGGTCTTCCGGATACGGGTGAGCTGCCAGTCCGGCTTACCGCCGGTCAGGTTGGTCGAGGACCATACGGCCACGCCGGGATAGCCAACACCGACACAGAGAGAGGCCGATGCGCAGGTCAAGAAGCCGGTCCCGACCGGAGTCTTGCGCCAGTTCCCGGAGCTCGGGTCAGTCGTGACGATGTCGTGGTAGCCGTCGAGAGCGCCTTCGGGCTCGGCGAGGCAGAGCTTGGTCGACGGACAGGAGACCGAGTCGATCACGCCGGGGCCATCGATTTGGGACTGCCATGCTGCGAGCGGGTTGGTGACGTCGGTCGTCCAGTCGACGCCGCCCTGCCCGCCCGCGACACAAAGGGCGGCCGACGGGCACGAGAGGCCCTGCAGGGAGTCGTTCGCAAGTGTCGCGCCCTGCTTCCACGCGCTCCGGCCGCCCGCCGGATTGGTGGAGAAGAACACCTTGCCGGTGCCGTTGGAATCACCCGAGGTCGGCGGCACCTGGATCAGCGCCACGCAGAAATGCACCGACGGGCACGAGATTGCCGCGATCTCGCCGAACGTATCGAGCGTGAGCTTGTGCCACGCGGACGCGCCGCCCAGCGGGTTTGTCGTGTACACCAGCTGGCCGCCGGTGCCGGCTAGGCACAGGTGCGTGGAGGGGCACGCGACGTCATAGATGTTGATGGACTCCATGGTGAGCAGGTTCGGCGGGATCTGCAGCCCGGGAACCGGCTTCCAGCTCCTCGCGCCGGCACCTGGGTCCTTGGAGACGAACACCTTCTTGCTGAAGGCCACGCACAGGTTGCTGGCCGGGCACGCCACCGCGATCAGGATCGGGGAGCCGCTGACCCGCCCCGCGGACCAGGACAGCGATCGCGCGGAGCTCGCAGGCGTGGCGGGCGCAGCCGCCCAGACCAGCACCAGCAACCCCTGCAGCAGGCAACTGCGTACACGTCTCTGCGTGATCATCATCGCCTCCGAGCGCTGATCATTCGTCTCGACCGTGGTCACGCCCGCGTGAGCGCGGCGGCGATCCGCAGCGCTCCCGGAAGATGGATCTTCGGAACGTCGAAGCTCCACGACGAGCCGTCTACAAAGCGGATCTCAAGCACTCCAGCGATCCGCTTCTTGTCCACCTTCGCCGAGTGGACTGACTCTCGCGGCGCGGACGCGATCGTCTCCTCGGTGGGTTTGGGGCGGAACGCCCCACGCCGCGCGCGGAACAGCACAACCTGGTCGGTAAGCACCGACAGATGACCGATCTGACCTTTCCGCAGCAGGGAGCTGCCGTTCTTGCTCGCCGAGCCGGGCGACGAGGCTGTCATGTGGCCGACGGCGCCCATCACCTCGCGTGCCGCGACCTGGGCAACAGCGCCGCGGATCATCCCGCGGGGCGCAACGAACGTAGCGGCAATCGCCTCACTCTGTTCTGACATCACCTTAACCTGCCTTGTCGGTTCTCGCGTCTTCGGTCTCAGCAACCAGGGCGCAGTCTCGCGAGCACGCTATGGAGCGTCGGGCTACGCATAGAAGTAGGGGTCGAGCACCCTCACCCGGGTGATCTGATCAACCGGCAGCTCGTTGCGCGCGGCTGTCTTGCGGATCGCCTCCGGGGTCGGCGCGTCGTAGACGCAGAACGTGCTGCGGCGGTCCTCGCTGACGTAGGAGTGCAGCCAGGTCACGCCTTCCTCGGCGTTCCGATCGACCACACCCTCGCAGAGGTCGGCTCCGCCGTCGGCGATCGGGATCTGCAGTCCCTCAGGGAACGTGCGCTGCACGATGTAACGCGGCATATCAACCCTCCTATTTGGCTTGCGGGTTCGCAGGCCACGAACCTACGAGCAGCCGC
Source organism: uncultured Solirubrobacterales bacterium (assembly GCA_963824755.1). Lineage (GTDB taxonomy): Bacteria > Actinomycetota > Thermoleophilia > Solirubrobacterales > Solirubrobacteraceae > Palsa-465. The sequence goes on from CAWGQT010000038.1 coordinate 216,043, forward strand.
AGCAAGCCGCATCGGGAGGACCCCCTATGTTGGACCTCGCCGGTACCCATGTTTGGGCCACGCGGACCGTCATTTGCGGCGGCGCCGGCACGGTCGGGACAAACGAGATCGAGAATCCGAGTCGGGCCGTGCGGGGAACAAATGACGATCGTCAGCCGGCTGCGCAGCCCGCGGTCGGTCGGAGGCCTTCGAGCTGGCGGGCGCCAGAAGCGCCCGCCCCAGGGCTGAGCCATTCCGGCCGGGAGGCCCAACCTAGGCCTGGCCGCGGCCGCTGACGTGCACGCCTATTGCTGGTGACCGACGATTCCGAGTCGTGTCGCCTCCGCGACGGCTTGGACGCGGTTCGACACGCCGAGCTTGCCGAGGATCGCCGAAACGTGGTGAGCAGCGGTCTTCTCGGCCACGAACAGGCGGCTGGCGATTTCGCTGTTGCGCAGGCCGTCGGCAAGGAGCGTGAGGACCTCGAGTTCACGTGCAGTCAGGCCGGCGGGGTTGGCGCGGGTCGCTGGTCGCTGGCCGCGAGGCACGTTGAGAGCGCCGCGTTCGCGGAGCTTGCGGGCGAAGATCGCCGCTGCCGGCTTGGCGCCGAGAGCCTGCAACTCTCCGAGTGCGCGGTGCAGGACTGCGTCATCGTCCGCGTCCATCAGCGAGAACGCCGTTGAGTAGACGCATCCGCCGGCTCCCCAGCGCTTGCTCGCCGCGGCCCATTCTCCGGCCATCTCGAGGCGGTACTGCTCTTCCCCGACGGTCGGCACCGGCTCGTCAGCACCTGCGCGCCAGCGCCAATAGCTGAGGCCTGCCAGATACCAACTGCCCAGACGTCCGGCGTCGTCGTACGCGAGCTCGGTCTCCCTGATCGCAGCTTCGTGGCGGCCTTCAAGCCACGCAGCCTCAGCCCTCGCGATCGCGACCGGGGCAATCCACTGCTGCTCGTGACGCGGCATCGCGAGCGCGACGGCCTCATCGAGGGGCTCCCACACGTCCGGGTCTCCCCGCCGCGCACGGACCAGCCCGAGCGTCACCAGTGCGTGGATTCGGGCGAACGGATTCTCGTCGCCGAGACAGATCAGCGCCGTCTGCGCCGCGTCGCTCCACCGTCCTTCGGCGAGCAGCTGGTTGGACTCCCAGCTGCGCAGGTAATAGCGCCAGACGTCGAAATCGCGCTTGCTGCAGTAGTCCACCCCAGCGCGCACGTATGGCGCTGAGATCTCGTACTCGCGCAGGCGCCCAGCGGTCCGCACGATGATCACATACGTAAGCGCTACGAGATCCTCGAAGCCCGCTGCTCGCGCCAGCTCAAGTGTTCGGGCGAGCTTGTCCAGACCGTTACGGTCGGCGGTGAAGAACTCCACCCAGCCGACCATCTGCAGCGCAGAGATACGGGACTGCTCGTGACCGAGCTCCTCGGCCAGCTCCTTGGCGCGCCTAGCCCATGTCATCGCGGCCGTCGGCTCCTCCGCCGCGAGCAGCAACACCGACATCATCTTGTAGGCGGCGACGAGTTCGGCGCATGGGAGGCCCTCGAGCACATCGAGCGCGCGCTGCGCGGTGGCCAGGCCTGCCGGCAGGCTTCCGAACTGCCAATGGAGCTGCGCCAGGAACGCGAGCGCTGCGCCCTGCGCGGGACGGACGCCGAGCTCCTCAAAACAGCACAGCGCCTGCTCCTGGGCGGTGATCGCCTCCTTGAGCTGCACCGTCACAAACAAGTCGAAAGCGCGGGCGGCGAACAGCATGGCCCGCTCCTGGAGGGGAATCAGCTCGGCGAACCGCAGCGCCTGGCCGTAGTGAATCGCGGCCTCCCGATGTGCACCCAGCTTTGACGCCTGCGCTGCCGCCGCCGGCGCAAACTTCAGCACCAGCTCTGCGTCGCCTGTCGCCTGCGCGTGGTACGCAAGCCGCGCCGGCTCGGACCTACCGTCCGGGGCTGCTTGCAGCGCGGTGAGCGCCGCACGGTGGAGCTTGAGCCTGCGCTGCATCGGAATCGACTCTTCGATCGCTAGTCGCGCGAGCTCATGCGAGAACGCGACCGTCCTCGTACGGGCGACGACCATGCCGGAGCCGATGCACTCCTCCAAGCATTCGGAGCAGTCGCTCGCGATCGCCTCGAGCAGCCACAGCTCCGCCTCTGTCCCGGCCACAGCGATCGCGTCGAGCAACCTCCTCGCCCCGGAACTCAAGCGCGCCGCACGGCCGAGCACCGCGTCGCGCACGGTCGCGGGAATCTCCTCCTCCTCCGCTGCCAGCGCCTCCGTGACGAAGAACGGGTTGCCGCCAGTCTTCAGGAACAGATCGTCGGCCACCGCTCGCTGCAATGCGGCGAGACTCGCGACCGCCTCGCGCGAGAGCGGTGTCAACCGAAGGCGGACGATCGGTGCAACCGCCGCGATCTCTCCCAGAACGACGCGGAGCGGATGCCAGCGACCCAGGCCTACATCCCGATACGTGGCGATCACCAGAGCCGGCAGCCGGTCCACGCGACGGGCAAGCACCCGCAGGACGTCCAACGTTGCCTCGTCGGCGGCGTGCACATCCTCGAGCACCAAGATCGACGCGCGGTGCTGCTCCAGCGCTCGCCCAACCGCAGAGGCAACCTCGTACGGGACGGCTCCGCTCTCAACCACGTCCGCCAGCTCCCCGCCTGCCGCCTCCGCGACGTCGACCAGCGGCCCGAACGGGCGCGGAGTGAACAACACGTCGCACGCCCCCCACAGCACTCGCCCAGTGCCGTTGGCGTGATCGCAGAAGCATTGCACGAGCGACGTCTTGCCGATCCCGGCCTCGCCAGAGATCAGGATCATCCGTCCGCGACGACTCTCGACCACCGATGAGAACGCGTCGGCCAAGGTCGAGAGCTCTGTCGAGCGCTCCAGTAGCCCCGTCGCCCCTACGACAACTGCCGTCTCGTTCACCTCGATCTTGCACCTTACCAGTGACCCCCGAGCCCGCCTAGTAGTGAGACTGTGTCGCGCGCGGGCGCGGACGGGAGCTCGCTCCCGACACGACGTTCGGCTCCCATGAACCCATCGTCCTGATCAGTGTGAGCGGCATGTTGCGGGCCAAGCAGTCACAATAACCCCGCCGAACGGTCTTCGATGGTTCGCAACCGTCGACTGCCTGGACTAGCGGGCAGAGCACCCCTTCCCTGGGAGCCACAGCGCCCCGTACAGCGGCGTCGGCAAGACCCGCTTCGCTCGCGAGGCATTCCTCCGCCGCAATTCATTCCGGACGCCCGCGTAGCGTCGAACGTGGGCATCTCGCGACTACCGCTTTCGCTTTATCGCCGAGGCGGCTGCCGAGCCGCCGCTTCCGCTTCGAGGCCCGAGCCCTCGAAGCGGAAGCGTTATGTCCGGCGTGAGGACGATCGTGCTGTCTCCGCCTGGGTGAAAGCGGCCACGCGGTGGTGGCCAGTGGCGCCGCGTGGAAAGACCGAATCAGCACGGGTCGCGAGCGTTCGAGCGGGCGCGGTGCTAGCACGGACCCGGCGCTGACTAGCAAGCACCGGATGCGCGGAGTTGCGGACAAGGAGCGCCGAGACCACTTCAGCAGGTGGGGCCTACTGCCGACATTCTGCGGGTTCGCGCCCGGCGCGCAGGTGATCGCAAGCTTGTGGCCAAGCGCTCGTCCGGCGTTGGCGGCTGCGGACCATTCCTGCGTTCGCCCTTGCACTCGTCCCGTCTGCGACCCCGAAACGCCGAAGCGATCATCTGCAAGATGCGCGGGTTCCGCGCACCACGGGACGAGCGCCGGCGTTGCCGAGCTGCCCGTCGTGGCGCGAAGGCACGTATCCGATCGCCTACAGACCGCGGCACGTCGCCCGATGGGCTGGGGCTGTGTGTTCGTCCCGGCGGATGGGTACCTGCTCAACGCTGTCGAATTCGGGTCGGGTCCGTTCCCACCCCGACCCGTCCGCGGGAAGTCGTCGACGCGATCGAGCCGTGCGCCAGTTCCACGGTCTAGGCCGATGAGCGGGACCTGCACGCCGCGCTTTTGCGGGTGTTGGACGACGAGGCCTTCATGCTTGCCGTGTCGCAAGAGCGGGTCTCCCCGGGTCGGCGCTGACGCGGCTTGGAGCCCGGTCGTAGACTGCTTTGGTGATGCGCGCGATTGGGAGTCGGGGGCTCGCTTCCACCGCGATCACGAGCCCGGCCGCAGCTGCGCGGTCACGAGTGCTGCGCTGTAGCGCGGGACGCTGATCAGGTATCCGTTCGCGGTCGGAGCGACGGTTTCGGTGCGTGGCGTTCCCGCCCATGTGGCGTGGGGGGTGAGCTGCTGGTTGCCGAGTGTCACGTGTCCCGTCGAGGTGACCTTCGGAGCGGTCAGCCGCTCGATGGTCGCGGTGCCCGTGAAGGGCAGCTTGAGCCGCACGCGGGCCGAGCGAGGGCCCTTGTCGAGCAGCAGGACGTGCATGACACCGCTGTTGAGGCGCACCGCCCAGGCCTTGAGATGCAGCGCCACCGGCGCCGTGAGGTGCACCGGGGTCAGCTGCGCCCCGGGCCCGAGCGTCCTGGCGAACAGGACCATGCCGTAGAACAGTGGGTACGCGACGAGGCCCTTGCGCGTGAGCGAGAATGCCATGTTGATGGCGTCTGCGCGGATGTGGACGCTTGCCGACTCGACGCCGGCGCGGACGAGCTCGAACAGGGCATCGGGCGCCCACAGCGCGGCCGCGAACGTGTTGCTCACGCCGTTCGTGCCGCCGCAGGTGACGGAGTTGATCTCGGTCAGCCACAGCGGCAGCCCGGCCCGGTCGCTGATGTGCTCGACGGTCAGCGCGGTGCGCCCCATGCTGACCGCTGCGTTCTCGCTCAGCACCCGCGCGACCGTGGGGAATGTCGGCGAGCCGCGTTTCGCACAGGCGGAGTAGGGGTAGCGGTGGGCGGTGATGGCGGCCAGGCCGGGGTGCGTGGCCCGCAGCAGCTTGGTCACCCAGCCGTAGTTCTTCTGCGGCTCGGCGAGAGCTGGCGCGAGCAGTGGCACGCCCGGAGCGGCCGTGGCGAGCACGTTCGCGTAGGAGGCGAACGAGCGCGCATAGCTCGTCGCGGTGATGCGGTGGGGCAGCGGCGGACCGCCCGGCCCAGCGGTGATCCGCAGCCAGGCGCTGCGACTGTAGATGTCAGGCTCGTTGCCGATCTCGAACGCGGTGATGCTGCCATGCGGCAGCCTCGCGACGGCGGTTTTGGCCCAGTGCGCGGCGAGCGCCGGTGTCGAGGTCACCAAGTTGAGGTCGAGGATCACCTTGACGTGGGTCTGGCTGACGATCTGGCTGGTCTGCCGCAGCCACGACGGAGTCAGCTCGAACACCCATTCGGGCAGCTCCTTGGTGGGAGCCCACCGCACGTGATCGGCCGAGTCGCCTCCGATCCGCAACCGGATCGGCCCGTCCTGCGAGAGCAGCGCAAACACCCGGTCCAGCAGGCCTATCTGCCGGGCCCAGACCGGGACCGTCCAATACTCGGTCGATACGCCCAGGAACGAGCTCGGCACCGGCACCGGCGAGCCTGTCCCGAGCGCGACCGTCGCGTCGACCGGCCGCGTGGCGACCGAGCCCGGCGCAACCGCGGCCGGGGCTGGCGGCCGGCTGCGAGTGCCGAGCATCAGCGTCGCGGCGCCCGCGACGATCGCCGCCAGGAATACCGACGCAGCGACGGTCGAGCCGCGCGGCAGGTGCGGCATCAACGTGCGGCGCGACATGGCCTGAGGCTCATCGCCCCAGCGTCCGGGATCCCGTGCGGCCGCGCAACCGTTGCCAGCCGCAATGACGCTACGGAACCCTACCGATGCGCCGGGATCCAGGTCAGGCGCCGAGGACCTGCAGCCAAACTGGCTGGCGCTTGCGGCGGGAAGGCGAACCATGGCTGAATGGTCCTCAGGCTCAGAGGCTCAGCGCCGACCTGTGCTGAGCAGCCTCCAAAGCCGAACAGCATGGCTGTTCATGGTGTTTGTCCAATCAGCCGGGCGACCGAGGTTGACGCCGCGCGTGGGTCAGTAGTTCATAGGTAGTTCCTCGCGGCCGGGTGCGTCTTTCCGCGGATGTGGCCGAGCGCGGTGGGGGAGATGATGAAGGTGTCGGTCTCAATACCTCAAAGGAGGTGAGCACAGCTGCCGAAGAAGGCCAGGGATAAGGATCCGAAGGACAAGAAGAAGGACGCCAAGCGGGAGAAGTAGTCTCGTGTTGGGTGTGCGCCAGGCGCGTCGCACCCACATCAGCGTGTGGCGCGACGGGCGCCACATGCAGCGGGCGCCTGGACTGGGGTTGGAGGTGCTGCGTGATCTCGACCAGGAGCTCGAATGGTTGACGTGCACGATTCTGATGACCGACCGGCACCGCTTCCTTGGCGGCGGCTGGCCGGTTTGCTGCGGCCGATTCGCGGCGGGCTCGCGGCGATGGTCGGGCTGAGCACCGGCGGTGTGCTGGTCGGTCTTATACCGCCGCTAGCGCTCGGTGTTCTCGTCGATGCATTGGTTGAGAGCAACGACACGACAGAGGCCGGGCTGCTCGCGGGTCTGATCGCGTTGGCGATCACCGTCGAGGCCGTCGCATACGTCCTGTCCGACGGGATGGCGACCCGCAACGAGGGTCGCCTGTACCGCAACGTGCGCATGCAGATGTTCGAGGGGACCCGCAGACGGTCATCGCTCGACGAGGACGAGCAGCGCGGGCTGCCGTCGCTGTTCATCTCAGACGCCGAGACCGTCGGGGTCACTGTGTCGGTGTTGGACCGCGGATCGATGCTCCTCGTCGAGTTCGTGACCGCCGCGGTGGCGCTCGGCCTGCTCTCACCGTGGACGATCCCGGTGGTCGTGCCGGAGCTCGCCCTGACCTGGATCGTGACCAGACGGATGCAGGAACCCGCCGCATCCGCCGCCGAACGCCGCCAAGAGGAGCTCGAGCACCTGACACGGTCAGTCTCACGCGAGCTTGGCCGCCGCGAGGACCCGCATTCGGCGAGCAGGTTCCGTGTCGTCGCGGACCGCGTCCTGGCGGCCGAAGTCCGCCTCGGGTGGCTGCAAGCAATCAATCTGCAGGGTTCCGGCGGCCTCGCCAAGCTGGGTCCGATCGCCGCCGTCGTCGTTGCGGCGTTCGCCGGCACACAGCACGTCGGCGTCCTGATCTCGGTGTACCTGCTCGCACAGCGCGCGTTCTGGGGCTTTGACGGGCTCGTAGACATCAGCCTCGGCCTGCAAAGCGTCCGCGGCGCGGTCGCCCGCTGCTTCGCGCTGATCGACGCGAAATCCCCGACGAGCCAACACTCACCGCAGCAACCAGCCGCCGCCTAACGAGGACGCACGCGACATGACCACGGCAACCCTCCTCCAACTCACACGCAATCACGAACGACCCGTCCAGGGCGCGTCATTGGTGCCTCAGCCCAATGGAGTGCCGCTCACCACCCGCGAGTATCACCAGCGCGGCTTTCAGCGACCCGACCAACAAGCCGTGCTCTTGATCCGCGGACGCGTCCACCAAAGCGACAGCGGCCGCTTCATCCGCGACTCACTCGCCGAACTCCACGCCTTCATGCACCAGCACCGCATCCGTCCGACCGGGCCCCCGTTCGCGCGCTGCAGACCCACGGGCGTCGGCACCGTCGACATCGAGACCGGATGGCCGCTCGAGCAGCCCGCGGAGGGCCGCGGCCGAATCCACGGGGCCTCGCTGCCAACCACGCTGATCAGGCACACCACACCGCACAGCCCACGCAATCACGAACCTGCCAATACCACACGCTAGACCCCGTTCGTGCAGTCGCGGACGACCCGAGCCCCAAACCGGACGAACCGCAGACGGCCCGGTTACCACGCCGCAACCGAAGCAGGTCGCTCGTCTCAGCGGGATCGCGTCACATGGACCTGGGGCGAGCGTCATCTGTTCAGCGTCTCCGCGTCGGAGATAAACCGGGAGGGCAGACCCGCTGTCTGCTCGGCACTCGCAACCGTCCGTCAACGAACCGCGCCGCGGAACATTTGCAGGCGCACGTCTCGGTACAGACGGCTGACGTTCCTCGCGTACATGCCATCGGAGGCAACATAGGCGCCGGCCTCGAGCAGCATCGCCACGGCAACGACGCCCGCCGGCAGCGCCGCATGAGCGCTCGCATTCCGCGCGACGAGCGCGCTGATCAGCGCGCCGAGTACGAGCGGCGGCACGAGCCCGATCAGCGCTCCGCTGACCGTCAGCCCGCCCATCGGGAGCACACCGCCGCGCAGCGGTCCCGGAAGCGCGAAAACCCGCCTCCACGGGATCGGGGCGGGATCGCAATCGGTGTTCATGGGTGGATGTGTTGCATCGGTCATGCGCGAGCAGGTGAGCCGGATTGCAGCCTGCGCCGGCATCGCTCGCCAGCCGGCGCGGCTGCAGATTCCAGTGGGCGAGAACTAACGGTCACGCCGGTCCTTCTTGGTGTCCTTGCGGAGGTCGTCCTTCTTGGCCATGTGTTCTCACCTCCTCTCGAGGTGACTGTTCGGTGCGAAGTTCGCCGAACGAGGTTGAGTACATGACTGGCAGCTTGAACCCCCCGATCAAGACGCCGGTAAGAGCCCCGATAGACCGCCCTTACCTGCGCGGTTTCCTCTGCTCGAGCGACGTTGTCGATGTCCGTTTCTGTCAGGGCTAGCGCTTCAGAGATCCGCAGTCCAGCGCGCCACAGCACGGCTATCAAGCCGCGGATCCGCAGCCCATGGCGGTCGTGGCCGGCTCGGCGCATGACAAGGATGATCTCCTCGGGCCGTGGTGGATCGGGCGGATACTGCAACCCCTTGTTGTGTGGCATGCGGCCGCACAGGAAGCCGGGGGTCGCCGCCGGCGAGCGACGACGCCCGGTCACGTCGAGCAACGACGAGTCGGACATGAACTCCTCCTCTCGGAGTAAAGATCCCGCGCCGGGCGATCCCCAGAGGCGCCTGCCCGATCCTCTCGCTCAACGACCGACCACGTCAGGAGACTGCCGCTTCGCGCCTCGGACAGATCGAAGCGGAAGCCCGATATCCGCACACACAGACCCAGGCCGATGTCCCGCCTTGGGTGAAAGCGGCCGCCTGAAACCCACCGGGGCGCAGCCGGCTTGAACACGTCGCGCGCCGTTCGACGGAGCCACCGGTTAGCAGCGAGCCGGCGCCGACCAGCAAGCACGCGATGCGCGGAATTGGCGACGAGCATGGCCCGCGACTGGTCTCGGAGCCGGTCGTGCCTTCGTGCTGGCGCGGGTCCGCGGTGACGTGTTCGTATAGCCGTGGTGAACGCGGACGTTTGCACTGAAGGACAAAGAATCCGTGCTCCCGTGCTTATTGATCGTGTCGGTTGGAGCTCGTACCGGTGGGGTGGGGAGAGGCCCGCGTCCCCGGATCGCCGGTTGATGGCGGGTAGTGCGTGCTGCGGCGCTGGCTGCTATTCGCGGGCGATCATTGCGGCGGCTTCGCGTTCGAGGTCGACGTAGGGCTCTCCGCTGACATCGACGGCGCCGAAGTGGATCCTGCCGCCGGTGAAGGGCCAGGGCCGCTCGCCCGGGTAGTCGTAGGTGATCGCGTGGAGGCTGCGCCCAACCGTCAGCCCGGACCCGGTGAGGCCGAACGTTGCGGGTTGGGTTTTGATTTTCCCCTCGCCGACCCTTTTCTCGCCGTAGTAGAGCGACAGAGTCCCCGTGCAGACCCCTGCCTTGCCGTCGCTGTCCTTGACGAACTCGGCCGACGCGAGGAGGTTGTCGCCGACCGGCAGGTCCTCGCTCGCGACGATCTTCTGCTCGAGCATGCCGACGAAGTTGTAGACGTAGTGCAGCCGATTGTCCTTGACGTACAACGTGTGGCCACCGAAGTGAGAGCCATGTGCGAACAGCACCCCGCTTGCCCCCGGTGCCGGGATGTCGATCCACATCCCGATGATGTAGTCGCGGTTGCGGATGTTGACCGCCTGTGCCTCCGGGACCTCGGCGACGCCGGGGAAGTAGCGGTAGCGGTCCCGCGGGCTGGTGATCTGGGGGCGCGGGGTGGTGATGATCTCAACCGGCGAGCGGTCGTCGAGCGGGAACGCGCCGTTGGTGCCGGCCTCTGAGAACCACAGGTTGATCAGCTCGCGCAGCTTGTCGGGATGCTCCGCCGCGAGGTCGTGGACCTCCGAGCGGTCGGTCTCGACGTGGTAGAGCTCCCAGATGTCGTCGTTGAAATGGCTCCAACCGGCGACGGTCGGGTGGGTGGTGACCGCCTTCCAGCCCTCGTGCCAGATCGCCCGCGAGCCGAGCATCGAATAGAACTGAGTCGATCGCGCGGACGGGATCGACCCCTGGTCGAAGCTGTAGCGCATGCTGACGCCGTCAAAGCTGCTCTGCACATGCCCCTTGATCGTTTCCGGCGGCTCGACGCCGAGGCAGTCGAGGATCGTCGGGACGATGTCGATCGCGTGGTGGTACTGGTGACGGATCTCACCGTTGGCCTTGAGTGTTTTCGGCCAGGAGATGATGCACGGGTCGCAGCTGCCGCCGTTGAACTCGTAGCGTTTCCACATCTTGAACGGCGTGTTGAACGCCATCGCCCAGCCGTTGGGGTAGTGGTTGTAGGTCTTCGGGCTCCCGAGCTCGTCGATCATCGCGAGGTTCGTCTCGATGTCGTCGGGAACCTGGTTGATGAACTTGTTCTCGTTGAGCGAGCCGTTCGGTCCACCCTCGCCGCTGGCCCCGTTGTCTGAGACAAGGACGACGATCGTGTTCTCGAGCTGCTCGGTTTCCTCCAGGTACGCGAGCAGCCGGCCGATCTGGTCGTCAGCGTGGGCGAGGAAGCCCGCGTACACCTCAGCCATGCGGGAGAACAGCCTGCGCTCGTCATCGGACAGTGAACCCCAGGGGCGCGTGAAGTCGAGCTGCGGGAACGGCTTGCCGTCCGGGCCCTTGCGGTCCTGTGGGGTCCCGATCGGATTGATCGACGGGAGCTCCGTGTCCTCGGGGACGATCCCGAGCTTCTTCTGTCGCTCAAGCGTCTGCTCGCGCATCACCTCGTAGCCCATATCGAATCGGCCCTTGTACTTCTCGATCCACTCCTTGGGTACGTGGTGCGGAGCGTGACATGCCCCCGGTGCGTAGTAGAGGAAGAACGGCTTGTCCGGCGCGACGGCCTTGGCGTCCTGGATGAACTCGAGCGCCCTGTCGGTCAGGTCCACGGTCAAGTGGTAGCCCTCCTCGGGCTGGGAGGGCTGGTCGACCGGGTGGTTGTCGTAGACGAGGTCGGGGTGCCACTGGTTGGTCTCCGCGCCCAGGAACCCGTAGAAGCGCTCAAACCCACGCCCCGTCGGCCAGTTGCGCCGCGTCGAGGCCAGGTGCATCTCGTCGGTTGGGCACAGATGCCACTTGCCCGTCATGTATGTGTTCCAGCCCAGCTCGCCGAGGATCTCCGGCAGCATGCCGTTCTCCGGCGGGACCGTCCCGCTCGCATTCGGAAACCCGATCGCCGCCTCGGTGATGCAAGCCATGCTGTTGCGCGTGTGATTGCGCCCGGTCAGCAGGCACGACCGCGTCGGCGAACACAGCGCCGTCGTGTGCCACTGCGTGTAACGGATACCGCTGGCCGCGATCCGGTCGATATGAGGCGTCTCCACCGGCCCGCCATAACAGCCGATCGCCGAAAAGCCGACGTCGTCGAGCACGATGTACATCACGCTCGGTGCGCCATCGGGAGCCTTCGCCGGCTCAAACGGCGCCCAATCAGGAACCGAGTCGCGAATATCGACGTTGATGATGCCCTTGAACGGCTTGCTCATGATCTGACCTCGGTCTCGGGGCGGCGCCCGCCTGACGGGCGCGACTCCGACCTTGCCAGTCCTCTGCCACCACGCATCATCCACATGGGGTGATACCCAGGGTCCTACCGTCCCCGCAGTTACACCATCATCCGGTGTGCCGCGCGTTCGGCGCACTGCGGGTGCCGCGGTCTCCTGCGGTCCAGGCGGGCGACTTCGGTTGGCGCCGCTGGGTCGCTGGCAACCCTTGAGTCGCGTGCGGTAGGCGGATCGCCGGCAAGTAGCGGCGCTCATCTTGACTGTCTTGACCGCGCCTGTGGCGCCCGCTTGAAGCGTTGCCGCGACAGTTACGATCAAGATGCCAGGATGAACGGGCTTGGCGACCCGAGCATCAAGATCCCCACGCGCCCGAGCACGTAGGGCGGGGTACAGATGACCGCCCCAACCGCGCCGCCCGCGGCGCTCATTGTCACCTTGTCCCGCCTCGAAGTCGTGGGCTTGACGCCTATTAGCCGCGACGGGACCGCGATGTAGCACACCATCATCACCGCGAGCGCGACGCTCAGCGAGATCGCGAACCACGGATGCCCCCAGCGGGTGACGACCGTGGTCGCGAGCCCGAGCAGCACCCCGACCACGGCGCCGGAGCCGAGGATGACCCTCAGATGGGAGCGGGCCTGCGCAGACGCCGGCCGGACCTTCGGTGTGCCGGGTTGCACGATCGCGAATCCGAACACGGCGTTGAGGAAGAAGCTGGCCGCAGTGATGGCGGCGATCACGAGCACGATCGGGACCAGGACCAGGCCGCGCAGGACGTGAAAGGTTTTGCCGTGCAGTACGTGTGCCTTGAGGTCGTACATCGCGAGCCAGATCCACATCGCCGGCAGGACCTGAACGAGCATGAGCCGCCAGTTCGTGAACAGCAGCTTGAGCCCGCTGAAGAGCATCACGAACCCGCCCACAACCAACGCGAGCGGAGCGAACGCCCGTCGTGACCCGCTCAGACGGAGGATGACGTCCTCGACCGTCGCCTGGTCACCCTCACGGACGGCCCGCACGAACTGCCGCAGGCGCGTCGATAAAGCCGCAGCTGACTGGGACGCAGATTCTCGGTGCCCGCTCGGTTCGGCCCCAGACTCAGATGCACCGCGGGTCGGCGCTCACCCAACGCAGCCTACGCTTGCCCGGCAAGGGCATCACGATCCTGAGGTGAGAGCAGCGTGGCTCGGTCGCATCGAGCCGGGCCGGTGTCGACGCAGGTCGTGACGGCGATCAGTTGTCCCGGCTGGAACGGCGCTCCGCCGGGCAGGCCGCTACCGTCGATCGGGGTCGTGAGCCAGGACCAACCGAGTACGCCCCGTGCCACACGGGCGCGGCAGCGCCGCCCGCGGGGCGCCGGTGCCGTGATCGAGAAGGGCAACCGCTGGTACGGACAGTGGTACGTCCGCGGCCGGCTGGTCAAGCGCTCACTCGGACCGGTGCGGGAGCCCGGCAGTCGCGACGGCCTCACCCGCACGCAGGCCGAGGCTCGGCTGCGAGAGCGGATCCTCCAAACGGACTCCGCGCCGCCGCCAGTGGCTGAGCGGATGACCGTTGCCGAGGTCGGTGACCGCCGCATCAAGCAGCTTGCGCGCAGCGGCCGCAAGCCCGACACGACCCTCGCCAACTACGAGTCGGAGATCCGGATCCACTTCGCGCCGTACTTCGCGGAGAAGACCGTCGACGAGATCACCGCTGACGATGTCGAGGACTTCATCGATGCACGCCTCGACGCCGAGGACCGGCTCGACCGCGGCCTGACCGCGCTGTCGGTGAAGACCGTCCGCAAGCTCTATGTCCGCCTGAACGGGATCTTCGAGTTCGCGGTCTCGCAGGGCTGGTCCTACACCAACCCGTGCCGGACAGTCGAGAAGCCCGCATCGCCCGAGGACGACGACACGGACATCCGTTTCCTCGACCAGGATGAGCTGGACGCGCTCCTCGAGGCCGCGAGCACACCCGTTTGCCGGCACACGCCGGCGAATCTGGCCGGGGCGGCGCAAGCTAGGACGCTGCGCGACATCGAACGGCTGGAATGGCAGTAGGTCGGCGAGCACCTCGGATGCATCGCCGCCACCGCGATCTACCGGTACCGCGCAACGCCTGAGGCTGTGCTCGAGGACGACCTTGCGCGCGTTGACCGGGCCCTTTACCTCACCGCCGCGATGACCGGCCTGCGTCAGGGCGAGCTGCTAGGCCTGCGATGGCGAGACATCGACTGGCCCGCGCAGAAGATCCGGGTCGTCCGACCTTACGTGCAAGGGAAGTTCCGCACGCCCAAGTCGCGCACATCGTCACGAGCCGTGCCGATGGCCGATCGCGTTGGACAGCAGCTGGAGCTGCTGTCCAAGCATCGGCCTATCAAGCCGAGGACGACCTCGTCTTCGGCCATCCGCACACCGGTCACCCGCTCGAACGCAGCCAGGTAAGCAAGCGGTTCAAGCGGATCCTGAAGCGTGCCGGGGTTCGCGAGGTCCGCTTCCACGAATCTGCGGCACACGTTTGGCACGCGCTGTGCGGCAGCGGGCGTGCCACTCCGGACGCTGCAGGCGTGGATGGCCACGCGGACGTCAAGACGACGATGGTCTACACGCATTACGCGCCTGGCGCCAACGAGGCCGAGCTCGTGAACGGCGTCTTCGCCCCGGCCGACCCAACACTGCCCGCGCAACCGGAGCGTGGCCCTACCATTCAGGGGCGATGACCGCCAAGGAACGACTACGCGAGCGTGTCGAGCAGCTGACCGAGGACGAGGCCGCGGAGACGTTGCGACTGCTCGACCAGCGGAGTGATGCTCTCACCCGGCTCCTTGACGATGCGCCTCTGGATGACGAGCCGACGACTCCCGAGGAGGAGGCGTCCGTCCAGGAGGCGCTGGAGGCGGCCGCGCGGGGCGAAACGATCACCCTGGAGGAGCTCCGCGCCGAGCTTGACGCCGAGTCGCGGTGAGCGCTCCGGAGCGCTGGCGCGTTGACCTCACGCGTCCCGCGGCTCGCGACATTAGGCGGCTGGACCGGCCCGTGCGCGAGCGGATCCTCATCGCGATCGAGGGTCTCGCCAGCGACCAGCCCACCGGCGACATCAAACGCGTGAGCGCGATCAGTCCGCCGCAATGGCGGCTCGGGTCGGCGACTGGCGCGTGCGGTTCAACCGCGACACGGAGGCCCGCACGGTTCTGATCCTGCGCGTACCGCCACGCGGCCGTGCCTACCGCGACTGATCGCCGAAGGCCAACGTCGAGTCGCGAGTACTGGTGCTACGGACACCCGGCCCCGGGGCATCAAACGGGGCATCAAACTGAGCGCAACTGCACGCAACGCGGGACTACTAAACCCTCGGGCAGGAGGTTCGTGCTCGATCCCGGGCCGGTCTGACGCACGGCGACGAGGATGTCGCTCCGCCATTGACTCAGCGCACACTGGTTACCACAGGCGCGCCGCTAGCGCGTCTCGTCCTTTGGGAGAGCCAGCTCGGTGACCGCACTGGCTAGCGCTTGCCGAGCAGGAGCGGGCGCGGCACGGTGGTGATCACGCGACCGAGCATCGCGACGGCAATCCACCCGTTGACGAGGGGATTGGCTCGGAAGGTCCACGCCTTACTCGTCCGCCGCGGGAGACTCGGAGGGCGTGGATGATGCGTTCGGCGCGGCGTCCTCGGTCTCAACGGCCGTGATCTTGCGCTCAGCCTCAGCGGCAGCCTCGTTCAGGCAAGTGGGGAGTTTGCTCGGCGGCAGCAGCGTCGCCCTCCTGATCGCCTCGCGTGGGGTCGTGGCCTCGCTCCACCCGCCGCTGCGCCGCCTGTGCGCGAGCCAGAACCAGCTCCAGGAACTGCCCCGTCTCAGACCGCGCATCTCCTGACGGATTACCTCGACCTCGCCACGCGGCGTCACGATCGTCACGGTCTGGGACCGATTGCGGACGGAGAATCCTGCCGGCATCACGTTCGGAGCGTAGTCCTTGTGACCGGGTGGCGTGTCCGCTGCGGCTGAGGCAGGGACACGTGGCTCACGGCTCGGAACGACTCGATCACGACGCGTGAGCGTGTCGGTGTTCGATCAAGCCGATGCCCTGGCTCCAGTGCGTGGCAGTTACGTCGTCGGGATGACCGAGATGCACGCGGCGGTAACGAAGCAGGACTGAACTAGAACTTGTGCGGCCGGACGGTCGCTGATGTGCTCTCGGGTGAGACTTGATTGGTCCTGTCATTCGAATTCCTGGCTTCCGGCTATCTTTGACTGGGCGGCACGTTGGCGAGCCTCTGTGTCAGCGCTGTGATGTCTTCCATCGGATACCCGACGGCGCGGCGGACAGTGTCAGGTGGATCGTGCTCGAGGCCCGTGCCGGGGCGCCAAGCATGCCGGGGGCGGATCGGGCGTTGGACGAGTTCTCCGCCGCAGTTGGGGCAGACGTTGTGCAGGACGTTCTCGACGCAGTCGGCGCAGAACGTGCATTCGTAGCTGCAGATCCGGGCGTTAGGTGCATCGTGAGGCAGATCGACGTTGCACAGTTCACAGTTTGGGCGCAGGGCGAGCATTCTGTTCTGGGGCCGGTCAGGCGGTGAGACGGAACCGTTCGCGGTATTCGGCCGGTGAGACACCGACGCGGCGGTGAAAGGCGCGGCGTAGCACCTCGGCGCTGGCGAAGCCGGTCGCCTGTGCGACCGCTTCAAGCGATGGGGCTCCGTCCTCGAGGAGGTCGCGTGCGCGTTCGATGCGCAGCGCCTCGACGTAGTTGGCTGGTGTCTGCCCGACCTCGCGGTGAAAGGCGCGGGCGAATGAGCGCTCGCTCATAACCGCGCGCTCGGCGAGCACCGGAATGGTGAGCCCCTCATCGAGGTGCCCGGCGATCCATGCTTGAAGCTCGCGCAACTCGGGTCGTGCTGCTTGCTGGGCTGAGAGTGCGGTTGAGAATTGGGACTGTCCGCCGGGTCGCTTGAGGAATACCACGAGCTCGCGCGCGGCCGAGAGCGCGACCTGAGGGCCGAGGTCCTGCTCGACCAGTGCGAGGGCGAGATCGATGCCGGCGGTAATACCGGCTGAGGTCCAGACGTCGCCGTCGTTGACGAAGACGGGATCTGGGTCGACGCGGACTCGTGTGTAGCTGCGCGCGAGGTCATCGCAGTGCGACCAGTGGGTGGTGGCCCTGCGGTCGTCGAGGAGACCAGCGGCGGCGAGCAGGTACGCGCCGGTGCAGACGGACGCGGTGCGGCGCGCATGCCGGGAGGCGCCTGCGACCCAGTCGACGAGTGCCTCGTCGTTGACGGCGTTCCGCGCGCCGGATCCACCCGCGATCATGAGGGTGTCGTGGCGCGGGGGCGGCTGGGGGAGGGGTGCGACTCCGAGATGCAGGCCGTTCTCCATCCGGACCGTGCCGTTCGTTGTCGGTCCTACGACCTCGACCGTGTATGCACCTGGAACCTTGCTGTTGGCGTGGTGGAACACGTCGACTGGGCCGAGGACGTCGAGTGACATGCAGTCCTCGACTGCCAGCACCAGGACATGACGCGTTCGCGGCATCGGCACATATTCCCTTGATCAGCGCTTGGCGCCAAGGACCAATACCCCATCAATCCTGCCACGGTGGTGCGCCCGTCAGTCAGGGCCCGGGACGCGATCAGAACGTTCCGGTCGAGCTCAGCTGCCGGAGACACGCACCGCCGATGTCACCAGCTCCACCGGTGATGATCGCATTCATGACGGCGATCAGATCAGCATCAGCCGGACCGTGCAGCGTTGAAACCAACGCCCCTCCGCTCGCGGAGCATCCCGAGCTGCTCGATAGGCCACGCCGGTCTGGTCGATATGACGGTTGGCGGGATTCGCGAAGTATCCGACCTAGGCGCCAGAGCCCGACTGGTCCAGGATGACGACGCGATGCTCGACGCCGCGTTCGAAGCCCGCAAGGCAGGTCGCAGCCCGACAGCGTTGTGCGCGCTGGCCGCAGAGGTCAGACCCCGATTCCAAGGCGGAGGCCTGGCCAACCGGATGCTCGACATCATGGCCGACCTCGCTCGAGACGCGGACTTGACCTACCTGGTCGCGCCCGTTCGCCCCAGCCATAAGGACCGCTACCCGATCACCCCAATCGAGCAGTACGTGACCTGGACGCGCGAGAACGGGGAACCGTTCGACCCCTGGATCCGGACACACACCCGCCGCGGCGGCCAGATCATGAAGCCGATCCCCCACTCGATGCGAATCGCCGCGACAGTCGCCGAATGGGAGCAATGGACCGAAATGAGATTCCCAGCCGACGGGCAATACACGTTCCCGGCAGGGTTGGCCCCCGTCGAGATCGACCATCACCGCAACCGTGGGAGCTACTCGGAGCCAAACGTCTGGATCGTGCACACGCTGGAATCGTGACTGCAACAGCGCACCTCGCTGACCGGCAGCACGCCCTCGCGGTGTAGGCACAACGCCTAATCAACCCCGGTCTGCTCACCGAAGGAGGTGAGGGTTCACATCCCGAGCCGGAGCGGCGCGAGCATGCGCCGCCCGGATCCGGTCTGCTCGAGGTCTGACGCCCGAGCAGGCCCAGGCCATCACGTACCGCACGGCCCGCTGCTATTGATCGTGGGCCCAGCGGCCGGGAAGCCCGGACCCTTACCCACCGAATCGCCTACCTGCTTGAGTCCGAACGGGCGCGGCCCGAACAGATCCTCGCGGTGACGTTCAGCGTCCGGGCCGCCGGCGAGCTGCGACTATGGCTTGCCGAGCTACTCGGACAGGAGCGCGCCCGGCGGGTCACCGCAGCGACGTTCCACTCCGTGTGCGCCCGCCTACTACGCGAGTACGCGCAGCTGTTCGGGCGCGCCGAGCATTACACGATCTACGACCAGGGCGACATGCGCCGGGTGATCGCCTGACTCATCTCCGACCGGGAGCGCACCACCCGGGTGTTCAAGCGCGAAGAGCTGCTGCGCGACGTGTGGGGCTTTCGCAGCCCAGTCCACAAGTGGACGCTCGACAACCACGCGCACCGGCTTCGGCACAAGCTCGCAACGGCCGCACCAGCGAAGTTGGTCGTGAACGTGCGAGGGTCGGCTACCGGGCTGTGCGATAAGGCGCTGCTCGCCTGAGTCGCACCACCGGATGAGCCGGTGGTGCGCGGATCCCAATTCGCAGTGATCGCGCGCCGCCACGAATCACCAAGGACGCCAGCGGCGCTCCGGCGAATCAGCCCCGGAGCGCAGGCATCCGAGCAATCACTCCGACAGGACGAACACAGAAGTCTTGAGCGCCGGCTCGGCCAGCCCCTGACGAGCGTGGTAAGAGCTCGAGTTAGCCGCTGGCCAGCGCCGCGATCGTCCCTAACACCATCATGGCGCCACGCTGGTCACCCAGCAGATTGGCCTCCATCCGGTTCATCACATAGGCCACGGTGAGACGCCCGTCGAGGTCGTTGAACACCAATGATCCGCCGTAGCCTCCCCAACTGAACGACCGCGGCCCCATGGGCATGCTCGCGCTGGCCAGCCCGTAACCAATCCCGAAG
Organism: uncultured Solirubrobacterales bacterium; assembly: GCA_963824755.1. Taxonomy (GTDB): domain Bacteria; phylum Actinomycetota; class Thermoleophilia; order Solirubrobacterales; family Solirubrobacteraceae; genus Palsa-465. The sequence goes on from CAWGQT010000038.1 coordinate 235,297, forward strand.
CGCAGCGGGACACCGAGCACCAGGTCCGCCCCGTTGGACTGCTCCTCGAAGATGCGCTCAACCGTTGACTGCGACAGCAGCCGCGTGCCGCGAGCCTCGCCGCCGTTCGAAACCACCGATTGGATGGCCGCCACCGAGCGGGCATTGCCGTGACCGTTGGCGGCCGGGATCTCCGCCCGGCGCCACCACTCCTCCATGGCCGTGGCCGCTTCCACGGCCGGATTGCGGAGCGTCCGGATACCCAGTTCCGGGATTCCCGCGCGTACGAGGTCGGGTGGCTTGGCCATATGAAGCGGAGATACCCGCGCGTCGTCTGCGGCCTTCAGCCCTATATGGAAGTCAGCTCCAAGTGGCCCGCTGACGTTCTCCGAGAAGAACCTGCCCAACGACTGGCCGGTGATGCGCCGGACGACCTCGCCGAGCAGGAAGCCCTGGGTGAGAGCGTGGTATCCTGACGCCGTTCCGGGCTCCCACCACGGCGCCTGCGCAGCCAGCATCGAGGTACAGCGATCCCAGTCGGCCAGCTGAGACGCCCCTACCGGCTGCTCCCACCCCGACAGGCCCGAGGTGTGGCTCATCAGGTGACGGACCAGGACCTGCTCCTTGCCCGCCTCGGCAAACCCGGGCCAGTAGCGCGAGACGGGCGCGTCGAGGTCAAGTTCTCCGCGGTCGGCAAGCATCAGCACACATACCGCGGCCATGGTCTTGGTCGTCGACCACACGTTGACGATCGTGTCCCGCTGCCAGAGTTGCGTCCGCTCGGCGTCCAGATACCCGCCCCAGATGTCCACGACGAACTCGCCCTCGTACACCACCGCCACCGAGGCGCCGATATCGGCCCCCGAAGCAAGGCTCTGGGCGAGGGCCTGCGCTACCGGCGCGAATCGCTCCTCATAGTGACCCTTGATCTCCGCCACCCGCAGACCCTACAGCGCCGGCTCAATGGCGCCGCTGGGGGAACGCAATGGCCTGGGAGACGACGCCAAGTTCGCGGACGCCATCAAGCAGTTGGAACCAGAGCCACGCGCCCCGATTGCGCCGCAAGCTCTCTCCCTCCGGCGCGGAGAAGCTCGTCGTAAACCTGGGGGTGGGTTACCCCCTCTGCGACCAAGCACTAATCGGATGACCGGCGGTCAGGCGTCAACGACTTCAAGCAGGATCGCATCAAGCAGGATCGCACCGTGCACGGGCCGGCGCGCGATCTACCGAGGCGATCAACCTTGGCACGCCGCTAGGTTGACGCTGACGGATGGATCAGCGGGACCACGGGAGTCCACCCCCCGTCCAGTAGGGCGACCAGCGAAGGGGGAGTGACCAGCGCGGCCGCGCCGTTCTTCGGTCGTCGGTGCGACGAGGTGTAGCCGCCCGGCGACCACGGCAGTAGCCGACTCCCGATCACCAGGCAAGGCTGATCGTCGTGCAGGACGAAGGCACCGTCGGGCAGCTTCTCGTAGCGGACGTCGTGGAGTCGGCGGACGGGCGTCCGCTTGAAAAGCCGCTCGGAGTGGAGCTGAGCGTCGATCGCGTCGGCGCCGTGCTGGTCTGGGTGGAGCGCTCGCCAGACCTCGGTGAGCCGGTTGTAGTCGGCTCGCCGGCACTCGGCGCACGGGCGGTGACCCGAAGCGAGAGCCGTCGCCTCATCCAAGAAGAACAGCTCGGTGTAGCGCCCGGGCGCCATCAGCGGCGCGCGGCGCCGACCACGGAACTGAAGCCGGCAAGCGATCCAGCGCCGGGTGCTGTGTCGCCGGCGGATCTCACGATGCTCGTCGTGAAGGCAGCCACGGTTGCCGTAGACGAGCCCGCGCTCAGGCGTGGCGATCAGATCGCCGAGCGGCGTGACGCGGTTCTGCAGTGGCACCGAACCAGGCTAACCCCATGCGCCGACGCGGTCGTCGGATCGACAATGCTCGGCTCAGGGGGCTATTTCAAGTCACGGAAGGATCGGAGACAGCAACAATTCGTCACAACCTTTCGTTCTTTTTTCTTTTTGCTCGAAAGGCCGAACGAGCCACCGTCGGGGCCTCGATGACGGCGCACCCGCCGAGACAATCACGGTTCGGTCGCCGGTCGCGGCAAACCGAAAGAGTTCTAAGTCGCCGACGCGTCCGGATCCGTGGATCTTTATGCGATGAGAGGTGCGCGTGCACGCGGGCCGACAAACCGGGCGTGTTCGGCTCGTTCGCGTGGCTATTGGTTGCGTGGCCTCAGACGTCGAGGAGCGCGCGGAGGTGCGCGGCGGGCCAGCGGCGGTCGAAGAGTGAGTCGTTCCCGGCGTCCTCCGCCCGCAGGCCCTCGATGAGCCGCACGTAGGAGTGCAGATCGAGCCCGCGGGCAAGCTCCAGCAGAGCGGCCGCCTCGCCGGTCGCGGGTCGTGCCCGGGCTATCAACCGGTCATACAACCGGACGACTTGCTCGATCATCGCCAGATGCCTTACATCGGGGTCCGCCGACGGAAAGTTTGTAGCAGCGAAGTCCTCGGTGAACACGATCGGCTCGATCGCCAAGGCAGCCGCTCCGTACTCCTGCGCCAGGTGGATCAGCAGCTCTACATCGAACGTCTCGTCGAACGAGGACACCTTCGGGAGCACCGCTTGGAGTGCCGCCGGATCGAAGGCTTTGAATCCCGCTTGCGTGTCGGGAACGTGCGCGAGCTCGGGGATTAGTGTCGCTCGGACTGCATGCCGGAACAGCACGATGATCTTGTCGGCCTTGCCGCCGGTGCTGAACGGCTCACGCACGGGTCCGCTGGGCTTCACGAGCACCGCCTCGGGCACGCCGTACCGCTGACCGAGCACGGCGATCGCCGGCGCTGCGTCACCGACCCGATCACCCAACCCTGGCAGCAGGATCGGCGCCGCGAGTGTGCCCAGCTGGGCAAGGTTGGCCGACAGGTCCGCATCCGTGTAGGCCACCACATGCCTGCCCGTCACCGACACACGCAGGGCGTGCGCGAGACCGGCGATGATCGAGCCCCCTTTGCGCGACTGCTCCGGCCCCGCGAGCCGGTCGAAGGCAGGCCCGATCGACGGCCCGTCATCGATGAGGTCCGCCAAGCGCAGCACCGTCATAGCGCGGTGGCCCTCAGCCGGATAACCGTCGCTGGCGACGATCCGCCGCATCACCTCCGCGCTGGACGGCGTGTCGGGACAGCCGTCGTCCACCGCCACAACGCTCCATGTCACGCCCGTCCCGTCCGTGAGCCAGTCCAACTGCCGCGCCTTCATCCGGACGAAATCCTCGCCGTGTGGGTGCTCCTCGCGCGTGACCATCCGCCCCGTCTCACCGTACATCGCCCAGACCACGCTCACGTGCCCGGCACCCCCAGCGGCCACGAGGCGCGCACGGGACCGGCACACCGCTTCGGCCTCTGCCGCCACCGCGGCCCCATGCGCCAGAACGATCTCCTCCCCAATCATCTCCCCGGCGACGAGCGCGGACGCACAATCGAGCACCGCCTGATTCTCGGCCGGGTCGGTCAGGTCACGCGCGACGGGTGAAACCACAGCGCGAGCATCGCACGGGCGGCGACACCCTAGGAATCTCGACTCCTCTACCTCGAGCCCCGCGGCGGCTCCGTCGCAAATCGCGCACGTGCAACTTTCGCCCGCCGGCGGGAGTGTGACCCGAGCGAGCGCACCTAGCTCCGCTCCGACCGGCCCGTGCGATCAACGAGCTCGTGCGGCGGACGGGTCTGGGGCGGAACACGGTCAGGGTCGCGTTGCGGTCGAACCAGCCGCCAGCGCTAAGCGTGCCGAGGCGGTCATCGAAACTCGAGCTATTCAAGGAGAAGATCCATCGGCTGTTGAGCGAGGATCCGAAGCTTTCGGGCGTCCGGGTCGCGCCCGACGAGTGATCTTCAGTCGGTTGACCGGTACGGCTTCGACGCCGCGGACCCGGTCACGCCGTGATGTGCCCGTCACGCCGCGATGTCCCGCGGGCAGCCCGCTACGCGATCTGAGGGCCCCGAGCTCGCACTAGCGGCGCAACGACACAACCCTTCCCCTTCGCTTGAGAAACCGCGGGCGGAACGTCCTTTCTTCTCGAATGCCGAATGAGCCACCGGCGGGGCGCGAGACCATGCCGCCACCTCCATACGAACCACTCACGCTTCCGCGCCGGTCGCGCCAAAGGTCCGAACAGGTGCTATGTCGTCATAGGCATCGCCGGGCTTGGGGCGCGTCGGGACGATTGCTCTCCAGGTGGCTGTCGGATAAACGGTCGAACGCCGTGGGTCGCGGCGGTCGGTGTCGGCGCGGTGTTCGCGGCGAACTCGGCGGCATGGCCGCCTGAGGCCCGTTTCAGGGCGCTGCGGCGGCGATCTGGTGGTTGTGGAGCTTCAGGAGGTTGTGGGTCGCGGTTGCTAGTCGCCACTCCGAGCGCACAGCTGACCGGCCTCTTCGCTGGAACCGGTCGAACCCGCGGTTGAACTTCATCTGGCCGAACACCGGCTCGACCGTGGCCATCCGTCTTCGATACAGCGCCTTGCCGAGCTCGGTTCAGAGCACCAGTCTCATGAACGCGTACATCCCTTTGTCCCACCCTGGACGCGGGTTGGTGCGCAACCCCGAGTCCGGCGGAATTAGCACCTGCATTCCACGGCTGACGACGTTCTCCATCTGCTGCTTGTGCCAGTACCCCGGATCGGCAAGCACCGTCTCGGGCGACTCGCTAACACCAACAGCACCCAGTTCCCGTTCGACAGCGTCGACCATCGGCTCGAGGTGACCGAAGTCGGGCGAGTCGATCGTAATCTCGGCGGCGACGATGATCTGGTGCTCGTTGACCGCCGCCTGGGCGTTGTACCCCTGCCGCGCCGGCTCTCCCGTCGTGCGAACGATCCGCGAGTCGTGATCGGTCGTGTTGATCGTCCCGGTCGGCACCGCCGGCGGCGTGTAGGGATCCGGTCGGTGACCTAGACGTCGCCCTCGGCTGTCGCGCGCGGTCGCCCGATAGGTCTCGTAGGCCGCGTTGGACTCAAGCTCGACCTGGTGCTCTTCCTCGAGCCTCCGCTTTGGCTCGTTCAACCGCTCGGTCCGCGAGCGGGCGATCGGCCGCGCTTGCTGCTCGCGCTGCTCGTCGAGCTGCCGTCGACCCTCCCGCAGCCACCCACGCCGACCCTTCTCGCTGTTGAGCGACCGCTCACGATCAAGATCAAACGCGACGATCGGCTCCCGAGCGCCCGACACCTCGCCACCATCACCAGCCATCTCGCGCTCGGCATCGAGCTTGCGCTTGGCCTCCCGCAGCGCCGCCCGCCGCCCCTCATGCGTGCACAGCTGCTCGGGCAGCTCATCCCCGCGCGCGTCACCGTGCAACTCATCCTCACGCTGGTCGTTCTCATCCACCTCGTTCAGCAGTCCGCGCGCGATCCGCTCATAGCTACGGTTCGCGTCCATCGACGCGTTCGCGGAGATCTTCGTGCCATCGATCGCGATCACCCCGACGTTCACCAACCCCGCCTTCACACAACCCCAACACATCCGTGAACAGACCAGCCAACGCCGTCTCGTGCCGCTGACGGAACTCCGCGATCGTCGAGTGATCCGGCACCCGCATCGCCGTGATCACCATGAACGCAACATCCTCCCGGCACTTCCGTTCAATCCCGCGTGACGAGCGCACCCCCTGCGCGCATGCATAGAACAGCAACGCCACCACCTTCGGGTCATACGCCGGCCGGCCGTGGCCATCCGGCCGGTACACCTCATAGAACACGGACAGGTCCAACTCCTCAACCGACACCAGAACCGTCCACACCAAGTGCTCCGGCGGCACCCAATCCAACAGCGACGGCGGCAACAACATCACTTGCTCGCGGTCGCACGCGATGAAGTTCTGCGGCATGCCCTGAATTCCATTAAACGCGCCGGACGGCACTTTTCCCGACGGCCACCAGGAATACGATCGTCGCGCGGTTGGGGTTCGGGGCGGGATCGGAAGTCCGCTCTGCATGCCGGTGCGCGACGTCCGGCTGACGCTTGCAGCCGGACACGGAGAACCTCACCGTCACGCTCGTAAACGCAACGTGGTATTGACCGACGTCTCATTCGAGGACCCCGACACGACCAGCCAGGCCCACAGGGTTGACTACTGCCTCGTACTGGCGCCCGCCCGCCAACACCACCTAGCGCATTCCAATGCGCACCCCGACCCGGGGGCACCTGATGGAGTTGCATATACGGATAACGGCTCGGCAACGGCCGACCGGCCCGCGACCCGCACCCCAGCGGGCGCCGGGCTCCGCCGGCTGAAGGATGCCGGCCTCATCCCAGCGCAGCTGATTGCAAGCACGAAGCGATAGGTAGCCGCACCCTCGGCGCGGGAAGCTTCGGCGCCCCGAGTTACTGCTATTCAGCGGAGACGGTCACTTCGTCGGCCGGAACCCAGGCGACCCGGTGGTTGTAATCGATCTGGTACCAGACCTGGCCCTGTGAGAAGCGCTTGAGCTGCGAAACGTACGTCTGCCCGTCTCTGCTGAACCCGTAAGTGGAGTCCGGGCACATGCGCGTGTCCAGGGTGTTGCCCAGATACTTTGCGGGATATTCCGGACCGCTGAACAGCGTTGTCGGGTGGGATCCGCCTCGGAATCGGACGAGCGCGCCCCAGCCTTCGCTGGTGTCGGAACTGCGCACCCATCCGACGGTCCCGTTAAAGTCGATCTTGTCGTAGAGGACATCGTGGACCCGCTTCGTGCCCAGCAGTGCGAAGTCCTCTCCCCAAGCCGCCTTTGCGCGGAGGTCACTGACCGAGACCTCCGACAGCACGAACGCCGTGTTCGGGATGATCGACCACGGGAAGTTGTCGCATGAGAAGTCGAGCTGATCGTACGTTGGGGGGTCCCCGATCTTCGTCGACGGGACGTACGTCGATGGGTTGCTGGCGCCCCTGACCAGCCTGCTAAGCGCCGGCCGGCCGTCCTCGTCGGCGTATACGTTGGTGAAGCCGTTCTGGAACCCCGTGGTCCAGAGGAACCAGTCGCGGGCCGAGGCAAACTTGTCGCCCACTGAGATCTCCCGGATCTTCTTATTGGGCTTTGTGTATCGCTCGGGGATCTCCGCCGGCGGTAACGGCCCGTTGTGCGACCAGCGCTTGTATGCCGTGTGAACGAGAGCCATGTAGTACGGCCAGTCCCACGCAGGGCCGGGATCCCAGTGCTGCACATGCTCATCGCCCACGGAGTTCGGGATGTTGTCGTGCCCGAGGATGTGTGCGCGGTCCAGGGGGATGTGGTACTTCCAGGCGACCCACCCGACGAGATCGGCCGAGCGCTCATAGAGCTCCCGCGTGTAGTAGCCCGCCGGCGCGACCGCGAAGCCTATGTGCTCGACCCCGAGCCCGAATTGGTTGTACCAGAAGTTATTGACCTGCTTGGTCCCATCCTTGTCGTGGACGAACTGCGTCACAGCGGGATCGGAAGCGTTGACCTCGCCAGAGACGACGTACCCCGTCGATGACGCTGAGTTCGGGTTGGTGAATGCGAACACTGTCCCCGCGTAGGCGCCCTCCGTGTCGTGGATCTCGATCGAATCGATGAAGTCGTCGCCGACTGGGCGGTTCATCGGGATGACCCCGGGCGGATTGGCGGGGATGAACTTCGTCACCTTGGGGTAGTCGGCCAAGGCGCTCGAGGCCGCGAAGCACGCGACGACGATCACTACCAACCCGATCAACCAACGCCAGCATGCCAAGTCTGCGCGCAGGTCCCTCAAACTCGTGCTCATCGCCCTCATATTCCCCCTGACAGATCGGATCGACGGTGAATCCTACCTCGCCTCAAGGCACGATCGAACCGGGCTGCAAGCGCGATGCGTCATGGCCGAGACCATCAACGATATTGAGCCATCACTGCCTCGCGATTGCGCGCTCATCGCGTGGACGCTGGCCGCACGACGGCTGCGCTCGTCGGCGATTGGCGCCGAATCGCTTCCGCTCCCGCCAAACTCGCAGCGCCGTCCCTCGGACCCGCGCCACCCGCGCGACGATCGAATTCTCCCGGAGCGATCGTCTCGACGGCCGCGAGCAGACGGGTCCTCTGGCGACGATCCGTACCCCAGAAGTCGCCCGGCTCGTCATCGCGTCCGACGATCGCGGTCACCGTCACAAGTCGGAGGACCTTGCTATTGGCGACCGAAGAAAGTCAAGGGCGTGTGCGAACAATTCTTGGGGGTGTTGTCGGTCGCGGACCGGTCGCGGAGCGCCTCAGAACGGCTCCTGTGAGCTCGGTTTCGGTCGAAGTCGGTCGGATTGGCATCCGGATGGGCGCTATTTGGGCAGCAGATGTCATCGCCGGGGGTTGTCGGAGCTGTCATGACGGGTTAGGTTGTTGGTGGGCGCGGGTGACTGACGTAGCGAAGCGCAGACGTCAGGAGCTTTGAGTGCTCCTGGCGGGCTTCCAGCATCGCGAGAGGAAGACTCAACAGACGCAAATCCAATAAACACGGGGGATTCCGCCTAGCCGACACCTCACCTCTCCGGCATGGGGCCGGGCTGGCGCAGGTTCAAATCCGGTCTGCACGATGTCGGCGCCGGTGAGAAACTGACCTCCCTTCGCCGGTTGAGATTTGACCCCACCTGTGGATGTGGGCGGAGGCGTCCGGGGTGATCGTGAGCCTGGCTCGGTCGTGTTGATCGAGGCCGGGAGGAAGGCGTGCTGGAGGTGGAGCGCTGGGCGGAGTTGCGCCGGGAGCATTTCGTGCGGGGCGTCCCGATCAAGGAGCTGGTGCGCCGGACCGGGCTGTCGAGGAACACGATCCGGGCGGCGTTGCGGTCGACCGACCCGCCGGTATTCAGGGTGCCGGAGCGGCCGTCGAAGCTGGATCCGTTCAAGGACGAGCTCCACCGGCTGTTGAAGGACGATCCGAACCTCGCGGGTGTGAGGGTGCGGGAGGAGATCGGGCCGTTGGGGTTCGATGGCGGCAAGACGATCGTGGATGACTACCTGCGTGAGATCCGCCCGATCTTCTTGAAGCTGCGCACGCATCAGCGCACGGTCTATCGGCCGGGCGAGGTCTGCTAGTGGGATCTGTGGGAGACCTCTGGGCCGGTGCCGGTCGGTCACGGCCAGGTCCGGCGCGCGTGGGTCGTGGTCTGCTGCTTGGGGTACTCACGCGCCGGCGCGGGCGCGCTGATCTTCAGCAGGGAGGCGCCGGACGTGCTGTGGGGGATGACCCGTTGCGTGTGGTCGCTCGGCGCGTTGCCGGGGTTGATGGTGTGGGATCGCGAGGGGTGCCTGCACGCCGGCGGCGGCCGCCCGACCGAGGCGTATGCGGCGTGGTGCGGCCAGTTGCCGGTCGGCTGGTACTTTTGCGAGCCCGCGGATCCCCAGGCGAAAGGTGCGGTCGAGCGGCTGCAGGGCTACCTGGAGACGAACTTCGAGCCCGGGCGGCGGTTCGCGAACCATCTCGACTTCCAGTTGCAGCTCGACGCGTGGTTCGAGAAGGCCAACGCGCGCACGCACAAGACGCTGCGCGAGCGTCCGATCGACAGGCTGGTCGAGGAGCGGGAGGTGATGCGCCCGCTGCCCACTCGCGAGCCTGACCTGGACCGCCGCTGGGTGACCCGGGTGCCGCCGGATCCGCACGTCCGGTTCGACACCAACGACTATTCGCTGGATCCGAACCTCGTCGGCCGTCGCGTCGAGGTTCGCGTCAGCCAGCGGGAGATCGTCGCGGTCGCGTTGGACTCCGGCGAGCTCGCCGCCCGGCACGAGAGGGTGTTCGCGAAGAACAAGACGATCACGGCGCTCGAGCACGCTCGGGCGCTGCGCGAGCGCCGCGGCCAGCCCGACGTCGACGAGCTGATCGTCGAGCAGCGGCCGCTGTCGGTCTACGACCAGCTGATCGCATGAGCCGCAGCTCAGAGCTCACCCACCTGTTCCGGGCGATGAAGGCCCCCGCGGCCGCCAGGGCGCTGCCGAACCTCGCCGAGCGCGCCCGCCAAGAGGAGTGGAGCTATGAGCGGTTCGCCGAAGCCTTGTTGTCGACCGAGGTCTCCTCGCGCGAGTCCTCCGGCGGCCGGCTGCGGATCCGCGCCGCCCGGTTCCCCGCCCACAAGACCCTCGAGGAGTTCGACTTCACCTTCCAGCGCAGCGTCAAGAAGCAGGTGATCGAGCACCTCGGCCAACTCGACTTCCTCCACGCCAAAATGAACGTGATCCTGTTGAGCCCGCCCGGAACCGGCAAAACTCACATTTCGATCGCCTTGGGGGTCCGCGCGTGCCTCGCCGGCCAGCGCGTCCTGTTCCGCACCGCTACCGAATGGGTCGCTCTGCTCGCCGACGCGCAACGCCAAGGCAAGCTCGATGACGAGCTCGCCCGCCTTGAGCGGATCCCGTTGCTGGTCTGCGACGAGGTGGGCTACATCCCGTTCGACCCCCAAGCCGCGAGCCTGATGTTCATGCTCGTCAGCCGCCGCTACGAGCGCGCGTCGATGATCGTCACCAGCAACAAGCCGTTCTCGGCGTGGGGCGAGATCTTCGGCGACGACATGGCCGCCACCGCGATGGTCGACCGCCTCATACATCACGCCGAGATCCTCAGCCTCAAAGGCGATTCCTACCGGCTCAAGGACCGCGACCTCGGACCCCGCCCCGGCCGGCAAAGCGTCGAAACCGAGTGACCGATACCCCTCGACGCGCTCGCCGAGGGCCGCAGACGGGCTTACAACACGTCGATTTCGGCGGGGGTCCCTCGGAGGAGCGGTTAAAGCGACCATCGCCGCTTCAGGCCTCGCCCTACGGGCTCGGCCTTCGCGACGACGGTCGCTTTGTCCTCACCCAGCCAACAGGGGGGTCAATTCTCAACCGGCGCCACGGGGTCAATTCTCAACCGGCCTTGACACACGATGGACAGGACAAAGACCCCGCTAGTAGCTGGGCTCTTCGTTGGTCGACCCGGTAAGCCTGCTGGAACCGACGCAAGAGTCCCGAGCCCGGCAGGTGCAAGGAAGGTCATGCAAACCGGCGCTTTGTCCCGCGCTGCGCATAGAGCCGGGTGGTCGTAGATGGGGGACCAAGAATCGCTCAGCTGTGCGGCTGGCGAGGGGCGCATTCAGGGGTGGAAAAGGCGCAAACCCCTGAGCGTGCGTTCTGCGCTTTGCGGCTCCCGCCTGTGCGTTGGGGAGCGCGGCGCTATCGGCGTCGCCGGTGAGCGCGGCCGCCTCGCCGCTCGGCCCCGTCATGACAGACCGTGACCGCATATCCGTCGGCGCGCAATGCCTGCTCGATGAACCCCCTGAGGGTGCGCTCGTCTTCGATCACCAAGATCCGCAGCTCAACCACCACTTTATGCGCTGGTGCAGGCCAAATCGGGGCGGTAAGGCGCTTCTGAACCGTCTCTTACCGCCCTCTTGACCAGGCCTTTCATCGTGATCAGCGTCAATCCACAGCGCCCATCTTGTAAGGCGCACGAATTCAGGAGATCGAAGATGAGATCACGAACAATCGCCGTTGCTGGTTCCGTTGCCGCGCTGGCGTTCGCGGCCGCGCCGGCCGCAGCCCTGGCTGCGGGTTCCCCGTCGCATCATGACGCCAGCAAGACCGAGCGCGTCGACCGCAATCGCGACGCAAATGGTGTTCGCCACGTCGACAAGAAGTCGGTCGACAAGAACGGCGCGGACAGCCGGCGCGATCGCTGATGACGGAGCCTCCGACCGCGGTGGCCGGGCCGAGAGTCTGGCCACCGCTGGGAGGCGCTGACATCCGGACTCGCCTTCACCGATGAGCTTCTCGATCACTACCAGCAGGGCGGCCGCGCCGCGGGCGCGAACCCTGCTTGACATCTTCAACGCCACGGCGGTTCGGTGTGGAGATCGCGTTGCGATCGACGCCTCCGACGCGACGCTCACCTACCGCCAGCTGGCCGACACGGCACTCGGGCTGGCCGCGCGCCTGGGCACGCTCGGGGTCGGCCCCGGCGACCGGGTCGGCGTCCAGGTCTCGAGCGGCACTAGCGAACTCTACGTCGCGATCCTCGGTGTCCTTCAATCCGGCGCGGCGTACGTCCCGGTCGACGCCGACGATCCGCCTGCCCGGGTGGCGGATGTGTTCGAGCGCTCCGGCGCCTGTTGCGTGGTGCGCGATGGGCTCACGACCGAGCGGCTCGCGAACCCGCACGGCGCGGATCGCCCGCCGAACATCGAGGACGACGCTTGGGTGATCTTCACATCCGGCTCGACCGGCGCGCCCAAGGGTGTCGCCGTCAGCCACCGCACCGCGGCCGCATTCGTCGACGCCGAGGCGCGACTGTGGACGGTTGACCGTCATGATCGTGTGCTTGCGGGCTTGTCGGTTGGATTCGACGCCAGCTGCGAGGAGATCTGGCTGGCCTGGCGCAACGGAGCCGCGCTCGTCCCGGCGCCACGATCGATCGTGCGGGCCGGGTCGGAGCTCGGCCCGTGGCTTGCGCAGCGCGGCGTGACCGTTGTCTCGACCGTCCCGACGCTCGCGTCGATGTGGAACGACGCGTCGCTGGCGGGTGTGCGGCTCATGATCCTCGGCGGCGAGGCATGCCCAGAGCCACTCGCGTGGCGTCTCGCCGCCAGCCGCGAGGTGTGGAACACATACGGGCCGACCGAGGCGACGGTCGTCAGCACGGCCGCGCAGATGCACCGTGGGGAACCGGTCACGATCGGCTGGCCGCTCGACGGCTGGGAGACGGCGATCCTCGACGACGACGGCGAGCCGGTCCAGACCGGCGAGCCAGGCGAGCTCGTGATCGCGGGAGCCGGCGTCGCCCGATATCTCGACCCCGTGCTCGACACCGAACGCTTCCCACCGATCCCGTCGTTGGGCTGGGAGCGTGCCTACTGCACGGGCGACGTCGTCCGCGAAACGACCCGCGGCCTCGTGTTCATCGGCCGTCGCGACCACCAAGTCAAGATCGGCGGCCGGCGGATCGAGCTAGGCGAGGTCGATGGCCAGCTGCACGATATCCCGGGAGTGAAGGCGGCCGTGACCGTCGTGCGCGAGAGCGCCGCCGGCAACAAGCTGCTCGTCGCCTACGTCGTCGGCGAGGTCAACCCGACCGAGGTCCGCGCGAAGTTAGCCCAGCGCCTGCCTCAGGCTCTCGTCCCGTTGATCCTGATGCTTGAGGAGCTGCCGCAAGGTGCCTCGGGCAAGGTGGACCGCAACGCACTCCCGTGGCCCGCGCCGGCCGACGCTACAGCCACGCACGGCGCCGACCTCAGTGGCACGGCGGCATGGCTCGCCGAACGCTGGACCGACCAACTAGGCCCCGTCGCGATCCGACCTGACAGCGACTTCTTCGAGCTCGGCGGCAGCTCGCTCGCGGCCGCGAAGCTCACCTCCGCGCTGCGCGAGCGCTTCCCCGCGGTCGCGGTCGCGGATGTCTATAACCACCGCCGCCTCGAGGAGCTCGGCACGCGGCTCGACCAGCTCGGCACGTCCGACCGGAAGGCGCCCACCACGGGTGCGCTCGTGAGCCGCCGGTGGAGTGCGATCCGCGCCGCTGGGGCGCTCGCGTTGATCGCGCTCGCCGCTCCGCAATGGCTGCTGGGCATCCTCGCTTTCGATCGCATCGCCAGCGTTGGGCCCCAGGTCGGCTGGGCCTGGCTGATCCTCGGATGGCTCGTGTTCACGAGCGCCCCGGGACGCGTCGGGCTCGTGCTCGCAGCACGCCGGGTCCTGCTCGCGGATCTGAAACCCGGTCGCTACCCCCGCGGGAGCTGGGTCAGCTCACGCATCTGGTTCGTCGAGCGGCTGGCCGAGATCGCTCACCTCGAGTCCGTTGCCGGGACGCCATGGGCCGTGCGGTACGCGCGGATCATGGGCCATTCGGTCGCCGACGGTGCCCGGCTGGGGACGCTGCCGCCACCCACGAGCCTCGTCAGGATCGGCGAGCGGGCCACGCTCGAGCCCGATGTCGACCTCCACGGATGGTGGGTTGACGGGCAGGAACTGGTGATCGACGAGCTGTGGATCGGTCCCGACGCCCGTGTGGGAACCCGCACGGTGCTGATGCCAGGAGCGTCGATCGGGGCCGGCGCTGAGCTCGAGGCCGGGACCGTCATCAGTGGTCACGTGCCCGCCGGGCAGCGCTGGGCCGGGTCGCCCGGCAGGCCGATCGGCCAAGCCGGCGCAGGCTGGCCCGAGGGGGACGCCCCGGCAACGCCGGTCCGGCGGCGCTTGCAGGCCATGTACGCGGCCGGCCTGGCGGCACAGAGTGTCGTGCCGCTGCTTGCCTCCATTCCGGGCATCCTGCTGGTGGGGGCGTTTGCGCCCCGCAACGTCAGCATCGCGTCGGCGGCCACGACGATCGTGATGCTCGCGCCGCTGCTGGCGCTGAGCTTCGTGTTCTCGTATTCGGTGCTGATCGCGGTTGCGGTCCGCGCAGTCTCGCCGCTGGTCAAGGCCGGATGGCATCGGGACGACGGAACTGTCGGCTGGGCGCTGTGGTTCGGCGAGTCGCTGATGAACCAGGCCCGCGGAGTGCTGTTCCCGCTCTACTCGAGCCTCTACACACGTCCGTGGCTGCGACTGGCCGGCATCCAGATCGGCAAGGGCACCGAGATCTCTACCGCGGTTGGGCTCAACCGCCTCACCCGCTTCGGTGCGGGCAGCTTCGCCACCGACGACGTCGTGCTCGCCGCAGCGAAGGCCCGCGGAGGCTGGCTGTACGTCGCGCCGATCCAGGTCGGAAGCCGCAGCTTCCTTGGCAACGGCGCGATCCTCGAGGCCTCCACGCGGGTCGGCGACGACAGCCTCGTGGGCGTGCTCACGACGGCTCCGTCGGCGAGCACCGACGGAACGTCCTGGTTCGGTTCACCAGCGCTCGAGCTTCCCCGGGTCGCCGACAAGTTCGATCCCGCTCGCACGACCAACCCGCCCCGGCGCCTGATCCTCGCGCGGGCGACGATGGAGCTGATCCGAATCCTCCTGCCAGCCACCGTTTCCACGATGCTCGCCGGATCGGTGTTCCTGGGGCTCAGCGCGATCGGTACTGCCGGCGGACTCTGGGCGATGATGCTGGCCGCTCCGATCATGCTCGTCGGCTCAGGCGTGAGCGCGACGCTGATCACGATCGCGATCAAATGGGCGCTGATGGGGCGCTACCGCGCCGGGGAGCACCCGCTGTACTCGTTCTTCGTCTGGCGCGACGAGATCATCAACACCTGCCAGGAACAACTTGCCGGAGCATGGCTCCTGCGCTCAGCAGTCGCGACCCCGATCGTGTCCGCCTATCTGCGGATGATGGGAGCCACCGTCGGGCGCGACGTCTGGATCGAAGCGCTCACCGTGACCGAGTTCGACGTCGCCGAGCTCGGCGAGGGATGCGCGGTCAACCGCAACGCCGTCGTCGAAACTCACCTCTTCCACGACCGCCTGATGCGAATCGGCCCGGCCAAGCTCGGCCCAGGCGCCACGCTCGGCCCCGCGGCCGCGATGCTGCCGGACACTACCATCGGCGCCCAATGCAGCGTCGAGGCGCGCTCGGTCGTGATGCGCGGCGAAGAGCTGCCCGCCCAGACACGCTGGCACGGCGCCCCCGTAGTCGCCGTCTGATGCCTGCCGACGCCATCCTTCTCGCGCGTCCGGAAGGAGCACCCGAGGCGTACTTGCTCGATGCCCGCTCGGCCGGTGTCGACGAGTCCGGGCTTCGAGACTGGGCTCGCACCTTTTCCGAGGGAGCGGGCGCACCGCATGCAACGCGCTCGTACCGCTATCCATACGCGCTCGTCTCATGGCACGACGACGCCGTCGGCATCGATATCGAACGACTCGAACCGTGCGACGCCCCATTCGCACAGAGCATCTGCACACCCGAGGAAATCACCGAGTGGGCGAGATTGCGCAACCCGGAGGAGCACACCAGCTCGATGTGGTCGAGCAAGGAAGCGCTCGCCAAGGCGCTCGGCGACCCGCTCAGCTACGACCCGCGCCGTCTGGCGGCGCCGATGTTCTGGCCGCAAGGGCGCGCGGGCTGCTGGCGCGCGGCCAACCTACCGGTGAACGCCGACCACGTCGCGTGGCTCTGCTGGCGATCGGCGCGAGCCCAGCGCAGCGCGGGACGTTGACGCACGCGCTGATTAAGAGAAGTCACGCAGTTGCGTAATCGGAATGCAATCCAGCTGCCCCCTGGATTGACGACGACCTTATGTCTCTAAGGAGCATCCGTCAATGATGAGCGGCGCCGGACTCGACCATGTGCTTCTGTGGGCGCCGCCCGTCCGGCCGGCGAGGAGCGGGGCGTTGTCCCCGAGGCGCGTCATGGGTGGCTCAGCTGCGGCGCAGGACGGTACGTCCGGTGGCCAGGTAAGTCATTGCCAGGGCCAGCCAGGACGGAGCCTGCGCCTGCCACAGCGCCCCGGAGTGACCGCCGGGGTAGACGCGGAACACGTGGGCGATGCCGTACCTGCGCAGCGACGCGTCGAAGGCCTGGTTGGCGTCGGCGAAGCGGTCGTCGGAGCTGCCGACGTAGAACGCGATCAGCGACGGCCAGCGGGCCACTTCCTTGACCAGAGCGGGACCGTCTGGGACGGTTGCTGCCCGCTGGGCGGCAGGCGAACCGAGCTTCAGCACGTGGTAGCCACTCGGATCGGTACCGACGAAGTAGCCGCTCCAGGACTCGACTGCGCCGAAGGTTTGGAGGCTCCGAAGTCCGACGTTGAAGGCGCCGTAACCCCCGGCCGAAAGGCCGATCAGCGAGCGACCCTCGCGGCTCGCGACCGTGCGGAAGCGGTGATCGATGCACGCCGTGAGGTCGCGGCTGATCGCCTGCGGCCAGTTCTCGGTCGAGGACCAGTTGAGATACTCGCGGTCGGCGTCGTTCTCGCGTGCACCCTGGGGCGTGACGACGATCGCCTCCGCGCGGGCGGACACGAGCGCGTGGGCGATGAACGCGTTCTGCGTGTAGGACTGTGGGTTGGCCGGAAGCCCATGGAGAAAGTAGACGACGGGATAGCGCCGGCTGCCAGAACGGTAGGACGCCGGCAGATAGACCAGGGTTGGGAACTGACCGCCCAAAGACGGCGATCTGCACGTAATCGACACCGTGCGCGCGAGCGATACTCCGACGCGACGCGTCGCGGCGCGCGAGGCACGGCCGTGGGCGGCCAAGACGATCAGGGCTCCTGCGGCGAGCAGCGCTGCTGCCGCGACGATCAGGAGCGCACCGCGGGCAAACTGGCGAGCTCTCACACCGGACATTCTGGCAACGCGGGTGCCCCGCTCCACCGGGTGGGTCGATGGGTCGCCCCCTGAGGTATCGCCGTGCCGCCGCGCTCTGGATCGGCGCGACAGTCGCCGTGATCTCCTGCGTTCTGGAGGGTTTCTGGCTGACGGCCGCGGCGTTCGTGGCCAGTGCGGCGATCTCAGCCGCCGCCGCGAGCCTGCGCCGCTTCCGCCTAAGTGAGCGTCGCACGAGGAAAGAGTCTCGGGTTGGGATGGCCGCGCTGCCGTTGGCGGGACTCGCGTGGAGTCTGGCTGCTCTGGCCGATCTCGCGGCCCCCGCGGCGCGCGTGATCCGGGCCGCACGAGACTTCCATCCGCTTCGGGGAGTTCCTGCGCTGATCCTCGTTCGCAGCCACGTCCCGGATCAGTGGGCGCTCTTCATCGACGTGGTGTTCGTGGGTGCGCTCGTCAGCCTGCTGCTCGCCGTGCGGTATCTGCGCCGCCCTCAATGGACGGACCGCGAGGGCTTTCAGGCCGGACTCGACCATGCGCGCGCGATCGTCGACGAGTATGGGGAGGATTCGCTATCGCCGTTTATCCTGCGGCCCGACAAGCGCTTCGAGGTCTGCGCCGGTGGCGTGGTGGCCTACCGGGTGATCGGCGACACGGTGGTGGTCTCAGGCGATCCCGTGGGCCCGGACGGCTGCGCCGGCGAGGTGCTGGCACAGCTGCTCGAGCGCGCGCACGCCGCGGGCCTTCGGCTTGCGGTCTATGGCGGGTCCGAACGTCATCTCGAGACCTATCGGACGCTTGGCCTGCGGGCCAAATGCGTCGGGGAGGAGGCCGTGGTCAATCCTCTGGACTTCACGCTGGAAGGCCGCCCGGTCCGCAAGCTGCGTCAGTCGGTGCGTCGCGTGGAGCGGCGTGGGTGGCAGATCGCCGTGCGCGAAGGACGTGACATCGACCACGCGCTGGAGATGGAGATCGACGAGCTCGAGGCCGCGTGGCGCTCGCAACGCCAGCGCCTGTTCGGATTTGCGATGAGCCTCGGCGAGTTCGAGCTGGGGGTGCGACCCGGAGACCTGTATGTGCTGGCGCGGTCGCCCAGCGGCCAGCTGCAGGCGGTGATGCGATTCCTCGCCCATCGCGGCAAGCTGTCGTTGGACACGATGCGCCGGGTGGGGGAGACGCCAAACGGACTCAACGAGGCGCTCGTCTGTCACGCGCTGGAGTTCGCGCGCGCTCATGCCGTCCCCGAGGTGAGCCTCAACTACGCCGGGCTCGGCCATTTGGTCAGGCGCGGGCCCGCGGGCAGCCGCGTCCGCAAGGCGCTCATCCAGTTCGCGCTCAACCGGCTGGGGAAGCGCTTTCAGATGGACCGCCTGGTGCTCTTCAACCAGAAGTTCCTCCCCAGCTGGCGTCCTCGCTACATGATCTACGAGTCCCGCATCGCCCTGCCGCGGTCAGTGCTCCGCGTCCTGCAGGCCGAGGGGTACCTGCGGCGCCCCAGCGCGAGACCGGAGCCGGAAGGCGATCCATGGGCACGGCCGTCCTCGCCACCGCAGCTGACGGAGCGGCTGGGCGGATGAGAAAGCTATGCGTCAAGACCGCGATCCTGCTTGCGGCCGGGAGCGTAATCGTCGTCGGTTTACTCGGGGCGTACAGCTACGGACGCGACTACAACCTGCACCGGGGCTTCGTCGCGCTGATGCCGTTGCCCCACGCCGGGACCGGGCGCCTGCTCGCGGTCAACTACTACTCGGCGGCCCTCCACCGCAGGGCCGATTACATGGTCTATCTGCCGCCGGGCTATAGCTCCCATCGGCGCTACCCGGTCTACTACCTGCTCCACGGGATGCCCGGTCAGCCAAAGGTGTTCGTCGACATCGCGAACATGGACGTGCGGCTCGACAACCAGCTCGCCCTCGGCCGCGCTCGGTCGATGATCCTCGTCTATCCGGACGGGCGGATCGGCGGCAGTGTGTTTTCGGATTCCGAGTGGGCCAACACCGCCTCGGGGAACTACGAGAGCTATGTCCTTGAGGTGATGCACAACGTCGACCGGCGCTTCTCTACGCTGCCTCGTCGCCAAGACCGCGTG
Organism: uncultured Solirubrobacterales bacterium; assembly: GCA_963824755.1. Lineage (GTDB taxonomy): Bacteria > Actinomycetota > Thermoleophilia > Solirubrobacterales > Solirubrobacteraceae > Palsa-465. The sequence continues at coordinate 254,526 of CAWGQT010000038.1, forward strand.
ATCGCCGGCTTCTCGGCCGGCGCCTACGGTGCGCTCAACATCGCGCTGCACCAGCTCTCGGCCTTCGCCAACGTGCAGTCCTGGTCGGGCTATTTCACACAGACGCGCACCGGCGTGTTCGCCGCCGCAAATCCCGCCACGCTGGCGTACAACAGCCCCCTGGACCGGCTTGCGCACCTCGGCCGCTCACTAGTTCGATATCCGCTGCGGGTGTATCTGTTCGTCGGGCGCAGCGACCCGGCGAGCCGCCAGCAGTCGGTGATCGTGAACTCTCTGAGCGCACGCGGCGCACAGGTGCAGGCCAGGCTCTATCCGGGAGGGCACGACTGGTCCGTGTGGTACCCGAGGCTCAACCAGATGCTGGATCTGGCCTCGTCGGACTTCGCCCGCCCCGTGATCGTTGGCCGGAGCCTTCCCGTCGGCCATGCTTCCCAGGCTGGGCCAGCCGTGACGTCCGCTCCAACCCGCCGGCCCGCCATCGCGCTCTCGAACTCTAGGGCGCGCCACCTCCGGCGGCCGGCGTCAGAGCTGCGACTGCTGGGCGCCCTGCTCCTGGCGCTCATCTCGGGCGCCCTGATCAACCTCGGGTTTGTGCTTCAGCAGCGCGGTCACTCAAATGCCCTCGCGCGCGGCCGGCCCAGCCTAATCGATGGCTTCCGCGACCGCTCGTGGCTGATCGGCCAGGGCGTCGGCTGGCTCGGCTTCGCGGGAGCGATCATCGCTGTCGGGCTGGCTCCGCTTACTCTGGTTCAAGCCTTTAGCGCAGGCAGCCTGGCCCTCTCGGTGCCGCTGGCCGCCCGGCTGGTCGGGCAATCCGTGAGTCGAGAACAGCTTGCGGCCATCGGGATCATCGCGATCGGCCTCGTCTCCCTCCCGATCGGCTTCGCCGCCGGTCACGGTCATCTGCACGCGGGTGTCCTGATCGCTGCCGCAACGCTGGCGATGGCGGGCGCGGCCGTGCTCGGCCCCGTAGCGGGAGACCTCACGCACGCGATCGCCGCGGGCGTGCTCTACGGAGCCGCCGACGCCGCGATCAAGGCCGACGCGGTGGCGCTGCGCGTCCACGGGGTGGGGGGCCTGCTGTCGGGCTGGACCGTCCTGGCCGGGCTCTGCACCGTCGGTGGCTTCCTCTGCTTGCAAGCGGCTCTCCGCCGTGGCGACGCGGTGCGGCCGATCTCCTTGATGACCGCGCTCACCGCGGTGACAGCGGCCGCTCTCGGCGTGCTCGCGTTCGGGGAGCCGTTCGGCACCACTCCGGCCGCGAGTGTGGCCCACGGCGTGGCCATCGTCGTGGTGCTCGCGTGCGTTTGGCCGCTGGCGCGAGCGCAACAACGGCTCATCGTCACAGTCTCAGCGGTCGGCTCGGCCGAGCCCAGGGCGCAGCCAGCACAAGAGACCGAGGCGACTCAGCGCAAGCCGGGCTCGTGGCCCAAGCCGGCGACCGCGGCCGTCCTGGTCCACGCAAGCCGCGTCGCGGCGGTGGCGGTGCTCGCGTTCCTTGCCGTTGGCTTCTGCTCACTCGTCGCCACAGGGCTGCTCTACGCCCTACGCGGGTTGCAGCCGCTCGCCATCGGGCCCTCGGTTCCCGACGCGTTGCCCCTCCTCCAGCTCGCAGGCTTCGACGCGCAGCCCCTAGCCGCGACGGTCGTGGCAAGCCTCGCCGCCGGCGCCGTCCTCGGGCTGGCCCTCCGCCGCGCAAGCCGCTCGGCTCGACTCGTGTCGGTGGCGATCCTCGGACCGCTGTTCCTGCTCCTGGCGTCAGACGCCGCCTTCGCGCTGGCCCGCAACCTGAGGCTCAGCGATGTGCTCCTGAACCGTGCGCCGGGGATCGGTCCCTGGATCGAGGGACTACTGCTGGCCGCGGGAAGCGCCGGCGTTTGGCGCCGACTGGGCGCGGACCCGTTCAGACTCACTCCGGGGCTACGCGGTGGCCTGCGGCTCCGCCCCGGACTGGCGCTTAGAGCTGGTTGGGCCGCCCGGAGGCGTCTTGTGCTCGTGCCTCTGGCCGCCGCGGTCGCGGCAGCGCTGATCGCTGCGCTCGGCCTCCCCAGCGACCATGCCCGCGCACAGGCCAGACCGACCCAAGCGCCTGCGCCGCTACGGGCAACGCCGTCCCGCCCGGCAAGCGCCCGGCCACGTGCTCGGGCCACCGCAACTCGGCGCGCCGCCCCCCATAAAGGCCGGCTGCTCGCCGTCAGGTTCTACTCCGAAGCGCTGCGCCGCCGAGCGGACTATCTCGTGTATCTCCCGTCCGATTACACGGCGGCAAGGCCTCTGCCCGTGTTCTACCTGCTCCACGGGATGCCGGGTCGTCCGCTTGCCTTCACCGTCAACGCGAGGATCGAGACCCGGCTCGAGAAGCTCATCGCCCGACATGTCATACAACCCATGATCCTCGTCTTCCCAGACGGACGGATCGGAGAAAGGACCGCGACCGACTCCGAATGGGCCAACACCCCCGCGGGCCGGTTCGAGAGCTACGTCGTGGACGTGGTACAGAACGTCGACCAGCGCTTTGCGACGCTACCCTCGCGCGGCGATCGGGCCATTGCTGGCCTCTCGGCCGGCGCGTATGGCGCCGCCAACATCGGCCTTCACCAAGTCGCGCTGTTCGGTCTCGTCCAGGTGTGGTCCGGCTACTTCACCCAGACCCGCGGCGGGGTCTTCTCCCACGCCACGCGCGCGCAACTGGCCTACAACAGCCCCAGCGACTACGTCCGAACCCTTCAACCAGAGCTGGCCAGGTATCGGTTGCGCGCGTTCCTCTACGTCGGCAACGGCGACAGTGATCGCGGGCAGACCCCACCCATGGCGGCTGCTCTCCGCGCGGCGGGAGCGGATGCCCATTACGCGATCTACTCGGGGGGCCACAACTGGAACCTGTGGTCAGCCCACCTGGATCAGATGCTGATCATGGCCGCCCGCCTCTTCGGAGCGCGATAGCCTGACCGACGCCCCCTGTCAGCCACGGGGCGGGCGACGGTACGTCCGCGTTGGCGCGGGCGGCGGCTGAAGCGCGATCGGCCGCTGCTGTTAGAACCGGCCGGAGACGATCAGCACGCCGCTGGCCGTCCGGACTGTCACGGGCGAGCCGTGGGAGATCGGCGGGACCTTCTGACGCAGTTCGGTGTTGTGGGTGATGTCCGCCTGCCCCACCCGCGAGACCTTGGCGTGGCCTAGCGTGATGCCGGCGGCCGAGTAGATGACTGTCTTGCCGGCCATCGAGGGGATGTGCTGAACCTCGATTTGGATCTCGCGTTGTCCCGGCTGGGATTGGTATTGGGCGCTGCCGGCCGCCTTGGGGTACGAGGCGCTTGACTTTAGGGGTATTTGCCAGTTAGCGGTCGATGCCGCGGCCAGGGCCGCGGCGGGAGCGGCCGCCATCGCGATGGCGATACCGGCGCCGGTGAGCTTGGGCGTGAGTGTGCGGACGTTCATCGGGCCTCCTTGTGGGAGCGACGCGCCGTCATCCGGAGGCGCGGATTGGTGGATTCGACCAGTGTGAGGGCCGCGGTCAAGTGCGCGGTAAGGGGCCGGTCAGAAGGCCTTTACCTCAGGGCCGCGGGGTCGGCCGCTGCCCAGCATGCGCGTGTGTTGTGGCAGCGCTCGAGAGCGAGCAGCAGCCTGTGCAGCTGCGCCTGAATCCTGGGGCTCGGGCGTGATCCTTTTTTCAGCCGCCTAGTTCAAACGTTCGATCGACGCCCGTCGCGTGGGCGACCCCGCCCGACGCCCTTCGCGCGCTCCCCCTCAAGAGCGGCTCGCCACGAACGTACCGAGCGGAATTGACGATCACGTGGAAGAACGCGCAGGTGGCCGAGGCAACGCACCAGACGCAGACTGCGTGGATCACGTTTAACTCGATGTAGGTCAGGACCAACGACGCGGAGATCGCCAGCACCGTGAACACCATCCCTGCAGTTCGTGCGCGCTGACCGGGCAGACAGGCGGTGATGAACAGCATCGCGTACCCGAACAGCCCGAGTGTGGGCAACGGGATACCGGCCAGGTTCGCGTAGGCGGAGTGCTGAACCGTCGCGCATCCGCCTGAGGACCCGCATACCGGCGGGACGTTCTTGAGGTAGACGGTCGTGAGATACGCGGCGATCAGGAATCCGGTGAGGCTGAGTGCGCGCGAGATCCACGTGGGCATGTCTGTGCGGAGGACGCGCTTCCAGCTCAGTTCCGCTCCGAGCAGGCGGGATGTTCTGTCGCTGGTGAGTGCACGCACATCCTCGAAGATGACCCGCGCGGGCCTGATCCACATCCGAGCAACGCCCGTTGTCGGCTTCGGAGTTCCACTGATGACTCGGAGGTGCCGCTACATAGCGTTCCGAGCACGCGTTGCGGTCGGTTCCGCGATCAGTGGGCCGGTTTGTGTGGCCTGCGCTTGAGAGCCTGGTCCGCGATGAGGACCAGCAGTCCGAGGACGACGAGCACGATCGCGGCAGGGTGCCCGAACCCGATCAGAGCGCCGCCCAGGAGGAACGCGACCGCCACGATGCGCAGCGCGAGGTCTGCCTTGGGGAGAGCTGCGGTCAGCCCGGGGGTTGCGGACCATCCTCTGATGGCAGCGGCCGCCGTGACGGCGGCAGCTGCCAAACCGAGCCTCGGCAGCGCTCAGGCGACGAAGGGCGTGGCGAGCTCGCCGTCCTCGGCGGACTCTCGGACGACGTCGAGCAGACCGTTGACCAGAACGTGAGCCCCGGGCCCGACGCCGAACGTCCAGTAGCGGCGAAACCACCGCCGGGCGCTGTCGTCCGTGGTCGCCGTCCGCATGACGCCCCACAGCAGCGTCGACCGCTCGCCAATCGGCCGGACGCCGAGCGCATACACCGTCTTCGCGTAGCCCGGATCTGAGAAACCCGGGAAGCCCCGTGCGTCCACCTGCGCATACTGGATCACCGGCCGCCAGAACTTGCCGACGAGCCCCAGCGCGATCTCCTGTCCCTCGCGCTCGCCGAGCAGCACCCAGCCACCGCCGTCGAAGGGCAGCTCAGTGGTGCCCCTCAGGGTCAGCCGCTCCGGGGGTGCTGCTGGGCGCTCGCCGTGGAGGAGTTGACTCGCGAGCTCGGGCAGGGCACGCAACGCGCCCAACGCTCCGACGAGCGGCCGGCGACGGCCGACCTCGATCAGATCGACGTGCATCAGCGCCGTCCACACCTCGGCCGCGCTGGCGCCAACGACCAGTGCCAGCTCGTCCGACACATCGAACGTCGGGAGTAACTCGTCAGCGAGCGCGCTCGGCATGCCATCGACGGTACGTGATCCGCGTCGGACTCGAATCGGTGGCGATCCGTTGCACGCGACCGGGGAACTACCGAACGTCGCGCACGGTGCGCAACCGATCGCTGCTGAACCTGGAGAAGCTGTCTGACGACATCCACGGATACGTAGTCGGCTGGGAGGACGCGGCTCAGGCCAGTTCGTCGTAGGCGGTACCGCCTGCTAGGAGTGAGTCGTTGCTGTGTTGGGGTTGTCTGCGCGTGAACGGGATCTCATCGGGGGCTAATGGGAGCTTGAGACCTGTCGCCGAGACTCGGTCGCTCGATGAACCGGAATCGCTTGCTAGCAACGTCCATCGCGCTCGCCGTCGCTCTGGCCGGGTGCGGAGGCACCAGCTCCGGCAGCAGCCAAGCAGGGCACCGGGCCGGTATGCCCTCGGGCTCGCGTCCCACCCGCGTGTATCGCGTGAGACTGACGGGCGCTGCCGCGACGCCGCGTGGCGCCCCGCATGGAATCGGTGCGGCGATCATCGCGTTTCACGGAGACTCGCTCGTCTGCTGGCGCTTCTCCCACCTGCATGGATTCACGGACGCGACGTCCGCACGCGTCCACGTCGGTACCGGTGGGCGTCTCGGCAACGTCGCCCTCGCGCTGTCAACCGGTCCGCGCCTGCGCCATCAGGGATGCGTCCGAGTCAACCGGACCCTGACTCAGAAGATCTGGAGCGACCCGAGCGGCTACTACGTGAGCATTCCCAGCAAGCAGTACCCGCAGGGCGCAGTTCGCGCACAGCTCTGATGGGTGCAGCTTCGCTCAGCCAACGCAGCTTGCGTAGGCACGACCGCGACGGCGCCTTTTACGATCACTCGGACGGCCCGCGCTCTCGGTGAGCCCAATACCGCTCGGCGTCGGCCTCCATCCGTGCAAGCCGCGAGTAGTAGTCGGGGAACTCGTTCAGATGGGCGCGAGCGATCTTCGCGGTGACGTCCACGTTGTCGTCGGTCACGTTCGTTTCAGGATCGTGAGTGCCGTGCTCGAGCTCGACCTCCATCCCCATTCGGAACTGCTCGACATCGAACCTGGAGGTGTTCCAGTCGATTCCGATGCGCTTGCCGGCAGCTCGCGCCTCGTCTGCGGTGAATTGTCGCTTGGCGGTCATGAGCAAACGGTATCCGGCGTGCCGGTCCTGCCGAATCTTCTTTGGCAGCGGCTGCATAGTGAGGATCCACGGCGGCGCCGGAACGCCTCACCTTGCGCGCCACCACCGAGCTATGAGCGGCGGTGGGTGGGTGTTGTTTGGGGAGCGTCCACCCGCGGAGATCGCGCTCGGGCTGCCTTCTCACTGCCTGTCGAAGGCTAGGGTCGTCAACGGTCGCGGTGGGTGTCCGCGCTGTTCTTGTCGACTGACTTCTTGTCGACGTGGCCAACGCCACCGGCGTCGCGGCTGCGGTCGACGCGCTCGAGCTTGGTCTTGTCGTGGTGCGACGGCGAGTCCGCCTGGGCGGCGATCGGCGCGGCGGCGAGCGACAGGACGGCGATCGCGCCGACGATCGCGAATGCTCGGGTATTCATCTGATCCTCCTGGGGAAATGTGTGTCTAGAACCGGCGCTTGGTGTGGACGCTGATCACGATGAAAGTGCCGTTCAAGAGCGCGGTAAGAGACCGTTCAGAAGCCCCTTACTCGTGCGGTTCTCGCTGCGAAAGCCCATAAGCTGGGATCAGAGATGCGGATCCTGGTGGTCGAAGACGAGCCAACGCTGGCGGGCTTCATCGAGCAGAGTCTGCACGCCGAGGGGCATGCCGTAACCGTCTGTCACGACGGCGAGACGGGCGAGGCGGCGGCATTGACCGGTGACTACGCTCTCGTTCTGCTTGACCTGACCCTGCCCGGAAAGGACGGCCTGCAGGTGCTCGCGGGAATCCGCGCGCGGCTGCCCGAGCTACCGGTGATCGTGCTGACCGCGCGAGCCGCGGTAGAGCAGCGAGTTGAGGGCCTTGACCGTGGAGCGAACGACTACGTCACCAAGCCGTTCTCGTTCGACGAGCTGCTCGCGCGAGTACGCACCCAGTTGCGCGCACCCGGACAGCGCGAGTCTTCGGTCTTGGAGGCCGGCGGAATCCACATGGATCTGCGAACGCGGCGCGTGCAACGCGACGGTCACGATGTCAAGCTCACCGCCCGTGAGTTCGAGGTGCTCGGGTACCTGATGCGCCACCCCGATCAAGTGCTTTCTCGCGAGCAGATTCTCAACGCGGTGTGGGGCTTCGACTTCGATCCCGGCACCAAGGTGCTCGAGGTTTACATCGGCTACCTGCGACGCAAGCTCGGCGACGGAGGCGACGCGGATCCGATCGAGACCGTGCGCAACGTCGGCTACCGGCTGCGCGTCCCCCGTGATTAGGCGACTGCTGCCGGCCAGTCTCCGCGCCCAGCTCGCGCTGGCGATTGCACTGGTGACGGCGATCGGGGTGGGCGCCAGCTTCCTGGCGCTCTACAGCGGCACCAGCTCGCGCCTGCGTGCACAGATCGATTCGGTCCTCAAGACGCAAGTGGCCGAGTGGCATCAGTTCAGCGCCAGTTCGCCGCTCTCGCCAGCGGCCGCGCTTGAGCGCACCGCGGCGCGGTTCATCGCCGGGCAGCGCTACCACGCCGAGTCGTTGATCATCGTGGTGCAGGTCAACGGTGGCCGTACCGTCAGCAACAACGAGGAGTTGATCGCTCGCCAGGAGGTGCTCGAACGTGCGTCTCCCCACGAGACGAGTGGACTGCTCGATGCCCGGGTCGGTTTCTCGACGGCGACTGTCGCGGAGGCTGGCGCGATGCGCGTCCTCTCGGATCCGATCCGAGACGGCAGCCGGATCGTCGGGATGCTGCGGGTCGCAAATCCGCTCAAGCCGGTTGAAGAGGCCCAGGCCAGTCTGAGGCGCACGTTCCTCGTGGTCGGATTGGTGGCGCTGCTGCTGGCGGTGCTCGCCGGTATCGGGCTCGCGACCGTCATCGCCGCGCCGTTGGGGCGGATGGCTCGAGTCGCCGCGGCCGTCGATGCCGGCGACCTCTCGATGCGCGCCGGACCGATGCAGGCCCGAGGCGAGGTACGTGTGCTATCGGACGCGTTCGACCACATGCTCGACCGGCTCGAGCGGACGTTCAGACGCCAGCGTGATTTCGTCTCCGACGCTTCGCACGAGCTGCGAACGCCGCTGACTGTGCTGCGCGCACAGGTCGAGATCCTTGACCACCAGACCGACGCACGCGTCCGTCACGAAGCCAACGTGACGCTGCTACGCCGCCTCGACGAACTCGACCGGCTTGTGGCCGACATGCTCACGCTCGCGAGCGCCGAGGCCGGTCAGCTCGTCGAGCCGCGCGAGATCGATCTCGAGGATTTCTTCGAGGATCTGCGCCGCGATCTACCGCTGTTCGGCGATCGTACCTTCCAGCTCCATGCAGTAGACGGGACGCTCATGGCAGACCGCGACAGGCTCACCCAAGTGCTGCGCAACCTCGTACGCAACGCGGTCGCGCACACGGACTCGGGCGATCAGATCGCGGTGCTCGCGCGGGCGCACGACTCCAGACTCGAGATCTCCGTGACCGACACCGGCCCTGGAATCCCGCCCGAGCAACTCGAGCAGATCTTCGAGCGCTTCCGCAGGCTCGATTCCAGTCGCTCGCGCGATCGAGGAGGCAGTGGTCTCGGGCTCGCGATCGCCCGTGCGATCGTCGAGGCTCACGGCGGCGCGATCCGCGCCGAGTCCGACCCGGGCCGCGGCGCTACCTTCCGAATCGAACTGCCGGGCTACCGTCCATAAGCTACCTCGGCGCTGGCTCGGCCGCCTTTCGGGTGCGGACCGTGGTCAGAAGGCCTTTACCCCACGGCTGCGGGGTCGGCCGCTGCCCAGCACGCGCGTGTGTTGTGACAGCGTTCGAGACCGAGCAAGAGCTGGTGGAGCTGCGCCTGAATCCTCGGGTTCAGTCGCGGGTAGGTGTTGTTGCGCTCGGTGGGATCGGTGGCGAGGTTGTAGTACTCGCGCTTGCCGGTCCGCCGGTATTCGACATACACGGCGTTGCCGTATTGCTTGTTGAAGAGGCGGATCGCTTCGTAGGGCGAGGGGTTGCCGCCCCGCTCCCCGTTCTCGGAGTCCGGGTCGCCGGCTTCGGTTGGTCCGTGGTGCTCGATCAGCGCGATCGTGCGCCATCTGGTCGGGGCGCCTGAGCCGCTGGGGTGAAGCAGCGGCACGAGGCTGTGTCCGTCGCTCTGAGCAGGCGTCCCGCCGGCGAGTTGCACGAACGTGGGGTAGAGGTCGACGTTCTGCGTGACCTCGGCGATCGTCCGTCCTGCGGGCACTCCGGGACCGGCGATGATCAGCGGTACGCGAATGTCAGTGTCGAACGCCGTCTGTTTGCCTGGCAGCAGCCGGTGCTGGCCCATGTGGTAGCCGTTGTCCGAGCTGAACACGATGTAGGTGTTGCGGGCGAGTCCGCGGCTGGCCAACTCTGCCTCGACACCCGCGAGCAACTGGTCGACGGCCTCGACCGCCTGTGCGCGCATCCGGAACTCCGCGTCGATCTGCGCCACCTCGCCGACGGTCAGCTTCCTTGGGTTACCGAGCCAGTCCGGGGGGTTGACGTTGAGCGTGTTGAACGACGTGTCGCGCGGCGCCTTTTGACCGGGGAAGTCGGCCGCGTTGCGCGGCGCTGGCGTGTAGGGGTAGTGCGGCGCGAACGTCGCGACCTCTAGCAGAAACGGCTTGGCGGCCGTCGCTGCCCGATCGATGAATGTCTTCGCGCGGGCGGCGAGCACATCGGTCAGGTAGTTGGCGGCGCTTCCGGCCGGCGGCGGCCCGCCGTAGCGCACGACCGTTCCGTTCTCGTTGAGCGCGTAGTTGAACTCCGAATATGCGTTGCCGGCGACATGCCAGTCGCTCCAGCCCGGCGGCACGTAGGTCGTCATCGCCGGCTCGCCGTACCGATTCAGATACTTGCCCATCATCGAGTTCAGATAGCCGGTGCGCCGAGTGGCGACCGCAAATGTCCTGGTCTCGAGGTTCGGCTTGTGATGCGTGAACGCGTAATAGCCTCCGTCATGCCCGACGTTCGTGAACACGCCCGTGTCATGCGGGAACAACCCCGTGAAGATCGTCGAACGCGACGGGCAGCACAGCGAATCCGAGACGACGTAACGCGTGAATGTCTCGCCGTCACGTTCAAGCTGGATCACGTGCGGCATGAAGCGAGGCGTCACCAGATTCCACGCCAGATCATCGGTCAGCACGAAAACGATATTCGGCCGCTGACCTGCCGCGGCGCGATGATCGCGGAGGCCGGCGCTCGAAGAGGACCCCGCCAGACCGGCGACCAACACCAGCGTCAGAGCGATGATCGGCACCACGGCGAGGCGCCGGAGCATTGGACCACTCACCGGCCGCACCTTGATCGAGGACCTCCATCCACGCCCGCCGTCCCGCCTGGTCTTGAAGCTCGCGGTCGCCTTAATCCCCCAGCCATGCTGGCAGGCGACCACGACCCAACCCGAGGGACTCTCGGGTTGATCCAGATCGTCTTGCGGATCGCGCCCCTGCCGCCGGCTCGGGTCGCGCCCCAAGTAGGCCGCTGCGGCCCGAGGCGCCCAACGTCCAACTTCACAATTTCGTTGCGCTTGAAGCTGTTTCCGATCAACGTCAGCCAGCCGACGGCCACCATGCCAGCTAAAGCCGAGATTCGGAGAGTCTCTGGCCTCGACGGGAACCTCGGCACTCGCGGATAGTCGCGCCCAGCCGCGGCAACCGCATCGCGTGGAAGCCGATCAGTCGCTGCGGACAACTACTAGCGGAGCTACGGGCGTGATCGCGTCCTCAGCCGCCTAGTTCAACGCTCGATCGTCGCCCGTCGGGTGCGCGACCTTGCCGGTCAGGGCAGGGTGGGACACTTTTCAACCGGCGCAAGTGGGGCACTTTTCGACCGGCCTTACAGTACCTACCGGGCGAGACTCATCCCTGCGTGAACGCGATCTCATCGGGGGCTAATGGGAGCTTGAGACCTGTCGCCGAGACTCGGTCGCTCGATGAACCGGAATCGCTTGCTAGCAACGTCCATCGCGCTCGCCGTCGCTCTGGCCGGGTGCGGAGGCACCAGCTCCGGCAGCAGCCAAGCAGGGCACCGGGCCGGTATGCCCTCGGGCTCGCGTCCCACCCGCGTGTATCGCGTGAGACTGACGGGCGCTGCCGCGACGCCGCGTGGCGCCCCGCATGGAATCGGTGCGGCGATCATCGCGTTTCACGGAGACTCGCTCGTCTGCTGGCGCTTCTCCCACCTGCATGGATTCACGGACGCGACGTCCGCACGCGTCCACGTCGGTACCGGTGGGCGTCTCGGCAACGTCGCCCTCGCGCTGTCAACCGGTCCGCGCCTGCGCCATCAGGGATGCGTCCGAGTCAACCGGACCCTGACTCAGAAGATCTGGAGCGACCCGAGCGGCTACTACGTGAGCATTCCCAGCAAGCAGTACCCGCAGGGCGCAGTTCGCGCACAGCTCTGATGGGTACAGCTTCGCTCAGCCAACGATCAAGCCTCGATCCGTGCGAGCGCATCCCCGAGCTGCACGCTCAAGGCGGGGCGGCGGCCCGGGCGGTCTGCAAAGGAGCGGGGCTATCAGCGACCTGCGGGAGGTTGAGAACCTCGTCGCCGAGGTGTAGAAACCGCTCGCGAGGGCTCGCCCTCTGCCTAAGGTTCCAGCAGCAGTCCGCCGAGGCGTTGCAGCCGATCACCGCGCCGATCTGATTTTGCTCCCGTGATGAAGCTTGTGGCCGGAGTGTTTGACAGCTGGCTTCGCAGCTGACTCCGTCGGTGACTGCGACGCGCTCCCCGATGTCCAGCGCCTTGCGGTCCACACCGGTCAGCCAAGCGCCGCGCAAGCATCGCTGACCGTTCCTCCTGCGCAGTCTCTCCGATCAGACCGGAGGAGGAACGACCCCGACAGGGTGGCCGCTGAGGTAACGGTGGGATGAGGTGGGATGAGGTTCGCTCACCGTGCGCGTTCGAGCACCATCGTGCGCTTTGTGTCGCGTAGTACGCTGGTCATGCAGAACCGATCGGGGACCCAACGTTTTTGGCTGAACAGCTTCGTTTGGTCGTCGAAATGTGGTGACAGCGGGTTCTCCGACTGTGAGTAGGTGAGGATCGTGCCGCCAGTCGGGCAGGGTCCGTTGTTCCAGCTGACGACTTGGACGAACGAGGATCCTCCCAAGATCGGGCCGAACCCTGTGCCGGGCGTGAAGGCGGCGCCGATCGCGTTGAACTCCCCGTTAGGGTCGCCGGGGCCACCATGGATCGGGATTCGGACCCCATCGTGGACGACGGCTTGCACGTCGCCCGGGGTGGCGTCGAGCGGGATGTGCGCCCCGTCGAGGTCCTGGATGGCGTCGCCGAGCGCGATCGACACCTCCGGATCGGCGGTGTTCAGGCCGCTAGGCGTGTGCACCGGGTCGTTCACATTGAACGGATGGGAGAACGGCGAGAGCTTGTCGCCCATCACGTGGTCGACGAACCGACGGAACAGCACCGCTCCGTGCGAGTCGAGGTTCTCGTGCAGGTCCCAGTTCGCGAGCACGTTGCAGGCGGCACCGACCCTCACTCGTGCGCCGGAACTCGTCAGCGCGAGGCCACCAGGAAGGTTGCGGCACAGCGCCACCAGCGGCTCGCGCCACAGCTCGCCGGCGTACTGGCGGTCGGAGAACACCATGTTCTCCATGCCCGTGACAGTGAAGCCGGCCGGCCCGAGGCCGTCGGTCCCGGACACCCTGGCCTGAGTCATGATCAGGCCGATCCGGGTGCGCAGCGAGCGCGGAGTGCCCACGTCGCCGATTACCCGGGCGTATCCGGTCAGCGGCTGATGGGGGTTCGACAGCCAGTAGCTGTCGTTGGAGTTAGTCACGTAGTCCGAGCGGAACAGGTGGGGCAGGTGACTCGGACCGAACAGGCCCGGCTCGATGGCATCCTTGTCGGTCCCCCAGTTGCACGCCGAGCGCGAGCCGTCAAGTATCGGCAGACCCACCTGGCTGAACGTGTAGGCACCCAGCGCGGTGTCGCAGCGGGACGCCAGCGCGTTGGAGACGTTGGGGACCGCGCCGACATCGGCGAACAGCGCGTGGCCGGCCTTGTCGGCGACGAGCGTGTTGAACCACGGGTCCCCCTCGGTCTGCTCGAGGGTGCGCAACACCTGCGGCGCCGAGCGGGCGCGGTTGATGTCGAAGAACGTGTTCAACACGCGAAAGTTGTCGGCGTTGGCGTCGCCGAGCGCGAAGGCGGTCGCCGGCGTCCACTGGAGCGCTACGCCCTGGAGCGAGTTGAGCACCGAGCCGAAACGGGTCGAGTAGAGCGTTCGCGTGACCGGCGCCAACGAGCCGTGCGGCTGCAGGACCTCGACGGTGACCTTGCGGCTGGTCATCCGCTCGCGGTGGCCATCGTAAAGGTAGGTGGTCGGCGAGGCCGGCGCGAGCTTGAGCTGGAAAAGCGTGAAGCGGAAGGCCTTCGACGCCGTGGCGCTCCAAGCCATCGTCGCGGTGTGACCGAAGTTGATGCTCGGCAGCCCGTACAGCGAAGCGCCCTCCACGTTCACCTGGCCCGGCACCGTGATTTGCGCCTGATAGACGCGTTCGTCCCCAACCCAGGAAAGGTGAGGGTTGCCGAGCAGCAGGCCATGGCGGTGGTCGCGGGTGCCGGCACTACCGACTGCGACGGCGTTCGAACCGATCCCGCCCGCGCCGATCCCGCCCTCGGGCAGACGCCGCGCGAGCAGCTCCGCCGTCCGCCGAGGGTCGAGCGAGGCCTCACTTGCGCCGAGCAGCGCGCGGCCACTCCGAGCCGGCGTCGGCGGCGCCGCCTCGGCTATTCCCTGCATGGCGATGTCGCCGCTGGCGAGCTCGACGACTTGGTAGAAGCGGCGATACACCTCGGCAGTGGTGATCGGGCGCACCCAGCTCTTGCCACGGCAGCGAGGGTCGGGGACCCCGCGCGAGCCGCCGACGCTGCGCAGGTAGCGGTTGTAGCCCTCTACGTATCCGGCAACGATCTGCTTGGCCTGCGCCACCGGTCCGAGGGGCGGGCGCTGGGCCAGCAGCTTGTCGATGATCCCTGAGTCGATGATCTGCTGGAAAAAGAAGTCCGAGTCGATGTTGCTGACGGTGGTTCCGTTGAGAGGCATCTGGTATGTCGCGTGCGGCCCGAAGAACCGAGAGCGCTGCGCGTCGACCGTGACGTAGTCGTTCGCAATCGTGCAGATGTTGTCGTGGGCGAACGCGTAGCCGTAGCCCTCGCCGGCGCCGAAGTAGGTGGTCGCCCAGATGTGAGGGACGCCGTACGACGTCCAGCGGACGACCACCGTCGCTCGTCCCCGGACGGCTCGGCGCGACGATCCGAGCGCGCCGGTGGCGCCCACCCAGAGCGCAGCCGCCGACAGCAGAAACGCACCCAGCACCAGCCAGCTGGCGGGCAGCCTCCTCGTCGCCGGGAGGTGTCCTCTTGCAGCTGCATCACCCAACCTCTTCGGAAGTGCGCCTCTATCCCTCACCTGCATCCGACCTCTTCGGACATGCCCTCCATCCTTCATTTCCGAGAAGAACGCGAGAGTTCATAGAAGCAGACCGATTCATGGACTGTCAAGTTCACTAAAGCTAGAATCATCCGGACTATCTCGACGATCAGATCGCTTCCGAAGGGGCGCCACGGCCTGAGCCGCGAGCAGGTTGCGGCCTCGCAGCGGACGCGGCTGCTCCGCGCGACGGTCGAGCTTGGGACCGAGCGGGGGTTCACGTCGCTGACGCTGAGCGACATCGTCCATCGTGCCGGCGTTGCACGCTCCACGTTCTACGAGCACTTCACAGATAAGCAGGACTGCTTCCTTGAGGCCGTGGACTATGCCGCGGAAAGAGTACTCGAGCGTGTCCTCGCGATCGGACCGCCCCCCGCCGGCGAGTACCCCACCCCGGCGCACGCGTACATTGCCAAACTGCTCGAACTTTGCCTCGAGGAGCCCGGTCTAGTGCTCCTGGTCGCCGCCGATGCCGAGGCGCTCGGCCGAGCGACCGCCGAGCGCCAGCGTGCGATCAGGCGCCGGCTCGCAGCCAGGCTCGTCGCCGTGCGCGACTTCCTGCGCGGAGAAGAGCCGACGCTTGCGCCGATCACTCACGTTCGCGCACTTGCGATCGTCGGCGCGATCAGCGAAGTGCTCCAGCACACCTTCTACGCCTCCGGAAGCGCCGCCCTGCCAGCGCTGCAAGAGGAACTCGCGACGATCGTGCTCGCACTCCTAGAAGCGCCATCCACCTGATCGACACGTTGCGCTAGGGCCGCTGTCATCAAGATCGCCCGCCACGAACGACATCGAGCGGCATCCGGGCGCTCGCGCGACGCGCCGGGTGGGTGCGCACGGGTGCGCAAGGGCAGGTCCCGCGGCTCGTTCTGGCGGACAACTCCTTCCACTGGTAGGGCGCTGGTTCAGATCGTGGCGCTGGATGGGCCTGGCCCGCCGGCGCGCGGCTCGGGTCCTGCCGGCCCGGCTCAGGCGCAGGGCGTGCTTCCCGGCGGTCGCTTACCCGCGGCAAACATCCGACGGGTGCTAATGAGGCCGAGCGCGACCAGGACTATCGAGACGGTGCGCAGCCGCTTCTCGCCCGAAGGGCTCAGCTCCTTGGGCGGTGGATAGCCGATGCGGGCGATGGTGGCCGAGGTCCATCCCATCCACCAGCCGCTACACACGAGCCGAAGCGTGTTCCAGGTCTGAGCGTCCAACCGGCGCCGCCCGAGCAGGAGGATGACGCCCCACACGCTGGCGCAGCCGATGCTGTACGCCGTGTAGGTGTTGTGTTGTGTCCCCATCGGTAACCGCGACATTGGGAGTCCGAGCCCTCGCACGTTGATCGCGTCGGATGTCGCTCTCCGTGCTCGATTGTGACAGTGCGAGCGCCCGGCTCGTCTACATCAATTTTCCGGGGAGCAGGCGCGTGATCGTACGCCGCGGGCAGCCGCGGAACTCGTCCGCTCCAGTCGGTGATCCGGGCCTTGACTTTGAACGACAAAGTATACTAAGCTTTGAGTCGCAAACTAAACGAAGAGAGCAGCGCGATGCAAGGAACACACGACATAGACGAGTCCACGATGGCCGAAGGCGACGGGCTCGATCCGGGGGAGGCGGCGCGGCTGCTCGAGCAGACCAAGCGCGATGCGAAGCGTCAGTTCGATCTCAGCCCGCCGTGGGGCACCGCGTTGATGGGGGCCGTGATCCTCGTCGCGTACGGCGCGTTGTGGCTCTCGACGCGAGGGCAGCACCCCTACAAGGGGCCGAACCTAGGGGTGGTCGGGCTGGTGTACGCGGCGGTGGCGGTGTCGATCGCCGTATCAGTGAAGGTCTACCGGCGCGCGACGACCGGCGTCAGCGGGCCCTCGGTGAGGCAGCAAAGGGTCGAGGGGATCGCGATCCTGGTGTCGTTTGTCCTCGGTAGCCCCGTGCTTCAGGGCGCGATGAAGCACTACGGCGCCAGCAACGCGATCGTGTACGGGGTGATTCCGGCCGCCGCGCCGCTGATCATCGTCGGCACGACCGTGCTTGGGATCGCCGCCAGCAAGGCCGACTGGCCGCAGTTCGGCACCGCGCTAGCGGTCGTCGCCGGCGGCGTCGTCGCCGCGTTCGTGGGACCGAGTGGAGCGTGGCTGGCAGCCGGGATCGCTCTGTTCATCGGGGTCGTCGGCTACGCCGCCGCGACCGCCAAGCTGGGCCGCGCGTAAGGGAGGCGCCGATGGGCACTGACGCGCTCGATCCGGTGATCCACGCCCCCGCGCGATTGCGGATCGTCGCGACCCTGGCCGCGCTCCCCGACCGGGACAGCCTGTCCTTCACCCGCCTACAGAGCATGCTCGACCTGACCCCCGGCAACCTGATCACCCACCTGCGTAAGCTCGAGGAAGCCGGCTACCTCACTAGCGAGACCACCGGTAATGGCAGAGCATCGCGCACGTCGATCGCACTCACACACGAGGGCCGCGCAGCGCTCGACGCTTACACCAGCGCGCTGCGCGAACTGCTCGGCGGCCTGTAGACGTCAGTCACGCTCGACAGCTCTAACACCCTTCTCGATGAAGAGCACGCTCCACACACATCGGCGACCCTACGCTGCCCTCGCCGAAACGGGAAACGCGCTGCAGGGCCGACACCTGCCTTCCTCTTACGACACGCATCTCGGCGGCCGAGAGCCCGCACCTCCTAAGCGTGGTAAAGCGCAAAGCTCGCGGGAGACGCGTCGACACCCGCTTTGTTGCAGTGGGCGTGTGTCGACCGCATACGCGCAGCGGTCTTGATAGGGCCAACCGCCCGGGTGATAGTCCTTGAGACGGCTTGCCGCGGGTCGTCTATAGCACCATCCCCGGTGTTGGTGGACCTGCTGAAAAGAAGGATCACGTCCCCGCGGCCGTCGGCGGCTGTCATGTACTTGGCGGTGCGTCTGGGTGCGCTCACGGCGTCGGCCCGGCTGTTACGTCAATGTGATCCCTCTACCGGTACAACCGGCCCATGTCCCGATTACTCGCCCTCAGCCTCGCCGCGGGCTGCGCGCTGACGGTTGCGGCATGCGGCTCGAGCGGCACACCGCCGGGGTCAAACTCGACGACGTCCAACCTCACCTCCCAGGCCCTCGCGTTCGCGCGGTGCATGCGCTCGCATGGCGTGACGGACTACCCCGACCCGACCAACAACGGAGGCCTCTCCTATCCCGGATCGACCAGCTCGCCCGCATTCAAGTCGGCGCGGACGGCGTGCGCAGGCCTGGAACCGCACAAGATCGCTCCCAGCTCGGGGCCCGAGACGCCGCAGCAGGCGGCGCAGGACCACGCGAAGCTGCTGCGGTGGGCGGCGTGCATGCGCCAGCACGGCTACCCCGAGTTACCCGATCCGAAGATCGGCACCCCACAACCCACGCCCGGTTACGGCACGGTCCTCGGCTCGGGGGCGGCGTACCTCCAGATCCCGGACTCGTACCACGCCCACTCTCAGGCCTTCGTGAACACGGCGATGACCTGCGGGATCAACCCGCGCGGTAACCCGCGTCACTGACCGCCAGAGCCCCGGCGGGCCGGAACCTTCCTGCCAAGCAACACGGCGCGGTCGAGTCGACAACGAAGCCGCAGTACTCGCAGGTGGTAGCGACCACCACCGGCGAGCGCCAGCCGCTTGGTTACTAGGGCTGATTGCCGGGGGTGCTCTGGACGATGATGTGCGTATTGGCAAGGGTCGCGAAGCAGGGCGGTATCTCCCATGGCTTCATCGCCCCCTGGGCTATTGCGATCTTGCGCTCGGGGAGGGCTTCGGCGGCCATCACTCCCTGTTCGCCGGGAGCGAGGTATTTGCGTCCGCGATATAGCGTGATCGTCGAGCTCGCGTTGCCGGCGGGGTAGATCGGGAACTGGTATGTGCAGGTTGGGGTCACAGGGACGATGGTCTCATCGATTCCCATCCGAGCGAGCCGAGCGTTGAGACTCTTGAGGTCGCCGGTCAGGCGGTAGAGCCTTAGTGTGATGGTGCCGTCTGGCTGACGGATCAGCGCGTAGGCGGGAGAGGTGTCCGAGCTCGCGGAGAGGATGAGCACGACGGCGAGAGTCGCCGCCACGAGTGCGAGCCCGGCGCTTGTCATGAGCAGCCGGGGGCGCATGAGCGTTGATCGTCGAAGAGTCAAGCGGCGGTCTTGGCGGAGCGCTGCTGCGCGCAGGTCGGCTCGCAGTTCAGGGATGAGGGTCATGGTGTCCTTTCAAGATGACGGCGAAGACTGGCCAGGCCACGGCTGACACGCTTCCTGATGACGGGCTCGCTCATGCGCTGCGCTTGGGCGAGTTCCGCGTACGAGCGGTCCTCGACGATGCGAGCTCGTACCGCGTCACGCTGGTCGGGTGGAAGAGTGTCGAGCAGCCCCTCGACCCAGTCCTCCGATGCCCGCGGCGTCGACGCGTTCCCGACTCGCGTCTGAAAGATCGAGTCGTAACGCCATTCCGAGCCGTCGCCGCGCGTCGTTCTCAACCCGCCCCGGCGAGGGCTCTTGAGCAGGACGCTCTGGGCGATCGTTGACAACCATGTTGCGGCGGTTGGTGCGTCAGCGCGGTAGCGCCCAGAGGCGCTGAGCGCGATCGCGAACGTCTCAGCAGTCAGCTCGACCGCCAAACCGGTATCCCTGGTCCGCCGCGTGAAGTACCCGACCACAGCCGTCTCGTAGCGGTCGTAGAAGCACGCGAACGCGTCCGGTAGAAACGATGGCTTGCACTGGCCCCGGCGCGATCGTTCCCAGTCCGGATCCCTCCTCGCATTCGCGAGCAAGTCAGCATCCGCGGCCTGCTTCCATCTGCGCATAT
Organism: uncultured Solirubrobacterales bacterium; assembly: GCA_963824755.1. Taxonomy (GTDB): domain Bacteria; phylum Actinomycetota; class Thermoleophilia; order Solirubrobacterales; family Solirubrobacteraceae; genus Palsa-465. The sequence goes on from CAWGQT010000038.1 coordinate 274,139, forward strand.
ACCTCTAAGGATCCGCGGCGCTCCTGATCTGTGACGCCCGGAACGACAACTTTTCGTTAGGTCCGGCTCCGAGACCGTGGCGTTTCGCCGCCTGGGTCGCGGCTCGAGTGCAAGCTTGGTGGCTCGGTGTGCATGAAAGCAGCCGCGAGTTGCTCGCCTTAACGCCTGGCTGGTTGACGCCTGAGGGAGTCACGCGGTTGGCGCTGAGCTCGGCCTCGCGCAGGATCGGCCATCAGATTGCGGACAATGCGAACATGGCCGAGGTACTTGTCGAGTTGCCCGGGGCGAGGGCGTCATCCGTGGCGAGGACGGAGCAATCGAGTTCACCCCACGACGTCCGTGAGCTGCGGGGGCAGCCGCTGCAACCTGGCCGTCCCCGTGACGGATAACCCCTCATGTTCGCCCTTATCGGCGAACATCTGCTCTACACCGGTCCGACCGGCACGGCCCTTCCGGGATTGTCCAGGCGGATCGTGAGCGGTTGCGGACGAGCACGGTGTCGAGGTGTCCGAGCGGCAGGTCCGGCGGTATGTGCGGGAGCGCCGGCAGGAGGTCGGCGAGCTACTCAACGGGGTGTTCGTGCCGCTGTGCTCAGAGGCGGGTGTCGAGGCAGAGGTCGATTGGAGCGAGGCTAACGACGCGCGCGTGGTGCAGCAGCCGGTGAGCGGTGGCGGTCGTCTGAAAACGAAGCGCCGTCGTCCGCGAGCTCGTTTACAGGTCCAGGAGGCTCGTTCAAACTAGACATAGACCACCTCGAGGTCGTCGGGAGCCAGAACCTCACCCCGGTAGTTGACCTGGGCCGCGGACCTCTTCGCCGCATTCTCGAAGGCTCTGGCCCGAAAATCCAGCGAGTAGTGACACATGGCTACTCGTTTGGCGCCGGCCTGCTTCGCAATTCTCGGGACGTCGGTGACATTGGTGTGAGCATCCAAGAGGTGCTTCCTCAGAGCAGCGCGCTCCGACGGGTCGACCTGGGACAGGGCAATCGGGATGTTGCGATTCATCTGAGCTTCATGGACCAGCAGGTCGACGTCGTGTGCCAGCTCGACCAGATTTTGGTTCGGAGTCGTGTCTCCCGAGAACACGATCGATTTGCCGGAACTCTTGAGGTCGAAGCGGTAGGCGTAGGCGTGGTGAACCTCGGGCCCGTGGTACACGTGGGTGGCGTGAACAATCACATTCTCGTCCTCCGTCACCTTGACGACGCCCGTCTTGGGGAGGATCAACTCGTGAACCTTGAGAATCTCGGAGAACGAGGACGAGCCGATCTCCTCGAACAGGCTGATCCCTGTCGCGTACAGCTCCTGCAGCTGCGGCCACATCTTTGAGATCGGGGGCGGAGCCCACAGCTCCACACCATCATCCAGTGGGTTAGGTTTGTGTTGCCAACCGAGCAGCGCGAACTCCGCGTATCCGGCCGTGTGATCGAGGTGCTGATGGGTGACGAAGACGTGTCGCACGGGCGTGAAGTCGAGCCCGGCCTCGACGAGCTGCCGGGCGGCATCGCCTCCAAGGTCGATCATGTACGACGAGCCGTTCACGACCAGGCACTGCGTCGGCTGTGAGTGATACTTGTTCAACACCGGCCCCCCGTTCTGGCCGAGCATGACGACTCGATCGGGGCCGTTCTGCCTCGTGGTCGTCCTGGCGGCGGCCAATGCTGTGGAGAACGCGCCGCCCGACAAGAGTCCGGCCGCAGCGAAGCCACCACCGACCACAAGCTCCCGCCGCGAGACACCGTCCCGGTGGGAACCGCTGGCTCGGGGGGACCCACCGCAATGGCAGTCGACGTCGACCGCCAACTCCTCGGGGAGGAACTCGTTAGACAGCAAGAACCGGCCGTCTGCCAACCCTGGCACTAGGCACATATGCGTGACTCCTGACGTTCGCCCTTCGTAGCATTGTGGCCACGCTTGCGATTACCCCTCACGCCCGACACGGTCGTCGCAACTGACCACAGGTAGCTGCATTTGATCAGCACTCCAGTAGCTCCCTTCGGCTCGCTCGTTCCTCCGGCGATTCCGAACAGCCTCGTCGTCCATGCGAGGGCAAGGCTTGAGGTCATTCGCTGGGCGCCCCTTCTCGGCTCCGCCACCTCCGAGAGATCCGCGTCACCTTCAGCCAGATTAGATAGTTCCTTCACTATGTCAAGACAACTGATCCCGTCCCGCTGCTGTCGTAGCTAGCTGCAGCGGCACTCTGAGCGGATCGACGAGTCCGCTGTTCGTCCATCGGGGCGCGACAGTGGCCGAGCGTTGGTGCACGCAGAAGCCGTACGGACCGCGCACATAAGCTTCTGTTTGCCGGGGGGCGGACGTTTATGCGGACGCTGTGGCGACCGATGAGTTCGACGCCTCGCCGCGGTCGTATGACTGAACGGAGCGACCCAACGGAGACTGCGTCTAGACACAGGAGGCTATGCCGAGATGAGCGCGATCACCCACCTGTTTGCGGGCGTCCCGGTGTCCGACCTTGACGCCAGCATCGACTGGTACACGCGTTTTTTAGGTCGGCTCCCGGACCGTCGCGCCGGGGAAGAGATCCTCTGGGAGATCGACAAGCGCGCTTGGCTGTTCATCGAGCCAAACACAACGCACGCGGGCGCAGGCCGGATCACGCTTGCCGTTACCGGGCTCGACACGCTGCTCGAGCGCCTCGCGGGCCAGGGGATCGAGTATCAACCGATCGAGACCTACGCCAACGGCGTGCGCCACGTGAAGATCCCCGATCCGGACGGGAATGCGATCGCGTTCGCCGAGCCGCCGGACGCCACATGACTGAGCCCTCGATCGAGCCGTTCGCAAGGGCCCACCTCGATAGTCTGGTCGCGCTCGTTGCGGCAGAGGGCTGGAGCGAATACACGGCAGACGTCGAGCGGACTTGTCGCGCGCTGAGCGCGCCAGGCGTGACGACGCTGGTGGCGATCGAGGACGAGCGGGTCGTCGGCGCGATCCAGGTACAGTCGGATGGGCTCATCCAGGCCCACGTCTCGATGCTTCTGATCGAGAGAAATTGGCGAGGGCGTCGGCTCGGAGGCCGGCTCCTGCGCGAGGGCCTCGAGCGCGCGGGAGGCGTGCGGCTCGACATCCGCACCCGGACAGAGGGTTACTACGAGCGGCTCGGCGCGAGCCGCTCGCTCGGCTACCGCCTCACGCGCGAAGACCTCCGGCTCAGAGCCACCGCCGCCAGTTGAGTAGCGGACGCCCACCTCGAGCCACGCCCGGAAAGGGCGATCAAGCACAACCTCACAACTCCGCAGGTCGTCTACTGGCTCGACCGCCGGCCTCCGGGCGCGCGAATCAGTTTTCTATTCGGTTCGCGTCAGCCCCAGGCGTAGCGGTGCTCGCCGCGGCTGCGACAGGGTCTTCGTTGAGCCATCGAGCGCCGACGGTCTCGGCGATCCTGGCATCGGTTCCACGGCCGGCGAGCCCGAGGGGGGAGACGCAGGCGAGCTCGCGCAGGCCGCCGAGAGCGCTCTGCGCCAGCTCGGGAATCGCGGCGCTGACGACGACGAGCGCGGGCTGCAGCAGATCCGCTGTCTCTATCAGCGTGAGCAGCGGAGTATCGGCTCCGAGGTAGGTGATGCGCCAGCCGTGAGCGCGGAGCGCGAGGCCGAAGCAGATCAACCCTAGATCGTGTTGATCGCCGGGAATGCAGGCGAGCAGTGCGTGGGGGCCGCGACCGCGGCCCCAGTCGCGTGCCAGGGCGAGCAGGCGGCCGCGCAGCAGTGCGCTGGCGAAGTGCTCTTGCGCGACCGATGCCGCATTGCGGGCCCAGCGCTCGCCAAGCTCGTGGAGGTAGGGAAGGACCGCGTCCCGCAGGACGGTCTCGAGCGGGTAGGAACCCAGGAGCCGGTCGAGCACGACGTGAGCGCCGACGTCGTCGAATCCGTCGAGCGCTTGGCGCAGCTGTTCGGCGAGGGCAGCTGCCGTCGGCGGCCCGCTTCCGTCACCCGTCCAAGCGGCGGGGTCAAGTCGGGCTGGCGGCTCAGCTCGTGCGAGCCGAGCCGCCTCGCCTGCCGACAGGCCTTGCTCGAGGTGCTGGAGCATGCGACGGATCCGTCGCTCGTCGTCCTCGTCGTAGAGGCGGAATCCACCTTCGGTGCGGCCGGGCGACGGGATCCCATATCGACGCTCCCACGCGCGGAGGACCTCCGGCGTCACCCCCACACGGCGGCTCAGCTCCCCGATCCGCACAGGCCCGCGATCGGCTTCGTGAGCATCCATGCGGTGAGTGTACAGACTCTGGACAGACACTTGACAAAATCGTGCAGCAGCCTGTACGGTCCTTGGACAGTCTCTGTACAAAGGAGTGTTTTTCAAGTGAGAAGGTCGTTCGCTACAGCTCAAGCGCGTCGCTCTACGTGGAGCGATGACACCGGGCGCGGTCGCCTCGTCGGCGTCGGGTCCGCACAAGCCCGCCAAGGACATCGTCCAGACGGCTGCGGCGGTGCGTCCGTCGGCCCCGGCTTTACGAAGGGTGTTCGCTGAGATGAGGGTTGCTGTCGTAGGTGCCGGGGTCTCGGGGCTGGTGGTAGCGCATCTGCTGGACCGGGCGCACGACGTCACGGTGTTCGAGGCAAATCGCTATGCGGGCGGGCACACGAACACGGTGCGCGTCGACACGCCGAACGAGACCCATCAGGTTGACACCGGGTTCATCGTCTTCAACGACCGTAACTATCCGAACTTCGAGAGGCTGCTCGAGCGCCTGGGCGTTGGCTGGCAGCGGTCGACGATGAGTTTCAGCGTGAGCGACGGGATAGGGGATTTCGAATACAGCAGTGCATCTCCGACCGGCCTGTTCGCAAAGCGCGCACACCTCTTGACCCCGTGGTTTCACCGCATGATTGCCGACCTGGGTCGGTTCAACCGTGCCGCTCGAGAGCTGCTCGGCGATCCAGCCGAGGGAGTCTCGCTTGGAGGCTGGCTGGAGCGTCATCGTTTCTCGCGGGCGTTCATCGAGCGATTGATCATGCCTCAGGCGTCTGCGGTGTGGTCGGCCGCGCCGCGCCAGATGTGGAGTTTTCCCGCCCGTTTCTTCGTGGAGTTCTTCGACAATCACGGCATGCTTTCGTTCCGTGGTCGGCCTCACTGGCGGACGGTTCGTGGCGGCTCGGCTCGGTACGTGGAGGCGCTGACCGGGGCGTTCTCCGGTCGGTTGCGGCTGCGCACGCCGGTCGATGCAGTCACACGTCACGCTGAACATGTGCTGGTCAAGCCGCGTGCCGGTGAAGCGGAGCGCTTCGACGAGGTGGTCCTGGCGACCCATTCCGATCAGTCGCTGGCGCTGTTGCGCGATGCCAGTGATCGTGAGCACGAGATTCTCGGCGCGATCCCATATCAGGCAAATGAGGCTGTGCTCCACACCGACGTGCGGCTGCTGCCCCGCCGGCGGCGGGCGTGGGCGAGCTGGAACTACCACCTGCTCCCCGAGCCGAAGGGGATGACCACCGTCACCTACCACATGAACCGGCTTCAGTCGCTGCGCGCGGAGCGCGAATTCTGCGTGACGCTCAACCGCACGGAGGCGATCGACCCGGCACGCGTGATCCGCACGATCCCCTACGCACACCCTGTGTACACGGCCGCGGGGGTCGAGGCGCAGGCGCGCGTGGGTGAGATCGACGGGCGCAATCGGACGCACTTCTGCGGCGCCTACTGGGGCTGGGGGTTCCACGAGGACGGCGTTCTCAGTGCGGCGCGGGTGGGCGAGCGCTTCGGGGCGCGGCTGTGAGCGCGAGCTGCATCTACGAGGGCACGATTCGCCACCGGCGCTTCGAACCCGGGCGCGAGTTCAGCCACCGGCTGGTCCTGGCGTATCTCGACCTGGACGAGCTCCCGGGGCTGCTTGACGGCCGACTGGTCGCCCGGCGTCCGGGCCTGACCCGTTTTCGTCGCCGCGATTACTTGGGTGATCCGGCTGTGCCGTTGCACCGCGCAGTGCGCGACGTGGTGGAGGACCAGACCGGGGCGCGCCCGGGGGGCCCGATCCGGCTGCTGACGCAGCTCCGATCGTTCGGACACTGCTTTAACCCGGTCAGCTTCTACTACTGCTTTGAGCCGCGCGGCGAGCGGGTCCAGGCGCTGGTCGCAGAGGTGACGAACACTCCCTGGGGGGAGCGGCACGCGTACGTGATCGATGGAAAGCAGTGCGATTCTGCGGTGCTCGCTGGTGAGTTCGACAAGGCACTCCACGTCTCGCCGTTCATGGGCATGGATCATCGCTACGACGCTCGGGCGGCTGCGCCCGCCCAGTCGCTGTCCGTCCACATCGCCTCGAAGCGCGCGGGCGTCGCTGTGTTCGACGCGACGCTGGCGCTGCGACGCCGGGAGCTGACCCGCGCGTCGATGGCTGGGGTCACCCTGCGCTACCCGCTCGCGACGGTCCGCCTGCTGGCGCTGATCTATGCACACGCGCTGGCACTCAAGCTCGCCGGCGTGCGCGTCCACCGCCACTCGCAGGCCGGACGGGCATGAGCGTCTGGTTCTCACGCCGGCTCGTGCTGTTCCTGCTGAGACGCATCAAGGTGGGCAGCCTGATCGTCGTCGAGGGGGATGCGCGGCTCGTGTTCGGCTCCGGTTCACCAACTGCGACTGTCCGGATCGCCTCCCCACGGACGTGGCGGATGCTGCTGCGGGGCAGCCGCGGGATGGCTGAGGCCTTCGCCCAGCGCCTGTGGGACTCAGCCGATCTGGTGGCGCTGATCAGGCTGGCGGCGCGCAACGCCGGCGGCCTGGACAGGCTCCGTTCGCGGCTTGCGCCGGTTCGGTGGCCGCTGCAGCGGGCTGGGGCGCTCTTGCGTCGCAGCACCAAGGCTCGGCGCCGGCGGGACATCGCCGCCCACTACGACCTCGGGAACGAGCTGTTCGCGCGGATGCTCGACCCGACGATGAGCTACTCCTGTGCGGTCTTCCAGCACGAGGGGACGACGCTCGAGCAGGCGCAGGTCGCAAAGCTCGAGCGCATCTGCGAGCAGCTCGATCTCGGTCCTGAGGATCGCGTGCTCGAGATCGGAACGGGTTGGGGTGCGTTCGCGCTTCACGCCGCCGCGACGCGCGGCTGCCATGTGACGACGACCACGATCTCGCGGGAGCAGCATGATTACGCCGTCGAGCAGGTCCGCCGCGCGCGACTGACCGACAGGGTCACGGTGCTGATGGAGGACTACCGCGAGTTGCGCGGCTGCTACGACAGGCTCGTCTCGATCGAGATGATCGAGGCGGTCGGCTGGCGGCACTTCGGCACCTTCTTCGCGAAGTGCTCGGAGCTCCTTGCTCCCGATGGCGCGATGCTGCTGCAGGCGATCACGATCGACGACCGCGCCTACGAGGTCGAAAAGGCATCGAAGTCGTTCATCAACACCCACATCTTCCCCGGCGGATGCCTGCCCTCGCTCGAGGTGATCACCCGCAGCGTGGCCCGGCGAACCGACCTTCAGGCGGTGGGGCTCGAGGACCTGACGCCGCACTACGTCGAGACGCTGCGCCGCTGGCACCAGAACTTCACGGCCCATGCTGACGAGCTCGCGGACCGCGGCTACGACGAACGGTTCCGCCGGCTCTGGACGCTTTACCTCGCCTACTGCGAAGCCGGCTTCGCGGAGCGGCGGATCTGCGACGTCCAGCTGCTGCTGACTAAGCCCCGGTCGCGGATCGCCTCACGCATGTACCGGACAGGCTCGGATCACAGCCAGCGGCCCGACCTTTCGCTGAGCGCATGATCAACTCGCTGCTCGACGACGTCCTCGACCGTACCGTGGTTGGCGGCTTCACGAACGTCGGCTACCGGATCCGCAGTCGGGGATGGACCGCGTCTGAACTGCAGCGGTTGCAGGGCAAGGTGGTGCTGGTCACGGGCGCGAGCTCGGGGCTTGGTCTGGCCACCGCCGAGGGCTTTGCACGTCTGGGCGCCGCGGTCTGGCTCGTCGTCCGCAACCGGGAGCGCGGCGAGCAAGCGCGCGCGAGGATCGTCGAGCGGTCCGGTAACGGCGACGTGCACGTGGGCGTCTGCGATCTCAGCGCGCTTGGGTCAGTCCGGCAGTTCGCCGGACGCTTTCAGGATCAGGCTTCGCGGCTGGATGTGCTGGTCAACAACGCCGGGGTGATGACCGAAGCGCGCGCTGTGTCGGCCGATGGGATCGAGCTGACGCTCGCGACCAACGTCGTCGGCCCGTTTCTGCTGACGAACCTGCTGATCCCAATGCTTCAGGAAAGTGCCCCGGCGCGGATCATCAACGTGTCCTCTGGTGGCATGTATACGCAGAAGGTGAGGGTCGATGACTTGCAGAGCGAGCGCGGGGAGTTCGATGGGCCGAAGGTGTACGCGCGCACCAAGCGTGCGGAGGTGATCCTTACCGAGCTCTGGGCTGAGCAGTTGGCGGGCACAGGGGTCGTGGTCCACTCGATGCACCCGGGGTGGTCGGACACCCCAGGCGTGCGATCCTCGTTGCCTCGCTTCTACACGGTGACACGACCGCTGCTCAGAACGCCGGCGGAGGGCGCCGACACGATCGTCTGGCTCGGTGCTGCCGCCGAACCGGGCAGCAGCTCTGGCCGGTTCTGGCACGACCGTCGATCGCGCCCCACGCACTGGCTGCGATGGACACGGGAGACCCGGCGGGAGCGCGAGCGGCTGCTCGCCGAGTGCGTACGCCTCAGCGGTTGGCGCGACGCGTCATCATGAGCGCGCGCGTGCTCGTGACCGGCGCGACCGGGTTCATCGGCGGGCGCCTCGCGGCCAGCGTGGCAGGCTCGACACGGGAAGTCCGATGCCTAGTGCGCGACCGCAGCGGGACGCGGGCCCGCGCGCTCGAGAGCGCGGGCTTTGATCTGCACGAGGGAGACGCGCTGCGTCCGGAAACACTGCGCGGCGCAGGCCGTGGGATGGACGTGGCGTACTACCTGATCCACTCGATGGGTCGAGGCGGACCCAAGGACTTCGCCGCCAGCGAGCGCGCCGCCGCCACCGCCTTTGCCCGCATGGCCCGTGCGGAGGGGATCGAGCGGATCATCTACCTCGGCGGCCTCGGTGACCGCCCGCAGTCGCAGCACCTGCGCAGCCGGCACGAGACCGCACTCGCGCTGCGGGAGCACGGCCCTCCGCTGACCTACTTCCGCGCTGGAATGGTCGTCGGGCCGCAGAGCGACTCCTACCGCACCCTGCGCTACCTCGTGCAGCGGCTCCCCGCGATGATCGCCCCCGCGTGGCTCCAGAACGCGACCCAGCCGATCGCGATCGACGACACCTTGAGCCACCTGGTCGAGGCGCTGACGATCGAAGCGTCAGCGGGAAAGGAGATTCAGATCGGCGGCCCCGACGTGCTGACCTACGGCGAGATGCTCGACCGGATGGCGGAAGTCCTCGGAATCCGCCGCCGGCCGCGGATCCCGGTGCCGCTGATCACCCCGTGGCTCTCCTCACTGTGGATCGGACTCGTCACACCGGTGGACGCCGGCGTAGCTAGACCGCTGATCGAAGGACTTGCCGTGCCGACGGTTGTCACCGACCCCTCCGGCATGGCGCTGTTCGACATCGAGCCGATCAGCTTCGACGAAGCGCTCCGACGCGCCGTCGCAGACGATCCCGAGCTTGCGCCGACATGAGCGTCTGCGAGCGCGGGCGGCGATACCGCGCTACGCGGTTGCCCGAGCTTCGGTCTGGGCGGCGGTCCTCGCTGCCGAGAAGCTCACTAGACGGCCCCGTTCCTCGTCGTAGAGCTTGAGGCGCAGCGTGCGGATGCCATCCCACATGTTGAGGGTCGGGACATCGTGAAAGACCGGGTTCTCGTCGTGTGCGCGTTGGAGGTTGTAATTGGGGATCCGCGGACTCATGTGGTGGACGTGGTGGAGCCCGATGTTGCCGGTGAAGAACTGAAGGACCTTTGGCAGCTTTAAGTACGAACTGCCGCGAAGGGCCGACCTTGGGTAGGTCCAGTGGTCGTGACGCTGCCAGTAGACGTCCTCGAACTGGTGCTGCACGTAGAAGAGCCAGATGCCCGCGGCGCCGGCGAGCATGGCAGGCGGCAGTTGCACAAGCAAGACCGCCTTCCAGCCGAAGACCGCGCAGAGCGTGCCGATGACAGCGACGAGCGCGACATCGGTGGCGACGATCTTCCGCCAGAAACGCTGCCGCGCCCATCCGGGCACAAGTCGGGGTTCCAGCATCATCGCCCACAGCGGCCCGAGGATGAACAGCACGAACGGGTTGCGCATCAGCCGGTACTCGAGCCGGCGCGGCCAGGAGCGCGAGCGGTATTCCGCCACCGTGAGGGTGTCGACATCTCCCATGCCGCGCTGGTCCAGGTCACCGGCTGTCGCGTGGTGGACCGCGTGCTCATACCGCCAGATGTGAAATGGCGTGAACACGATCAGGCCGCACACGACGCCCACCCACTTGTTGGCCGTGCGGCTCGGGAGGAATGATCCATGCGTGCAGTCGTGGAAGACGATGAAGGTGCGCAGCAGGAAGCCAGCCGCCGGGACGGCGAGCGCCAGCACGAACAGATGGGAGACCTGCACCAGCGCGTATGCCGCTGCGGTCAGGGCGAGATACGGAACGACGGAGGTGGCGAGGTCCAGCACGCCGCGCCCGATCCGGGGCTCGGTGTATGGCGCCAAGCATTCTCGCCAGAACGACGGCCCCAGCGCTTCAACTTGCCTCAGATCGACGGGCGATGCCTGTGGCACGACCACTCCTGATGGGAATACGTTGCGTTCGCAACGCCCCCGAGTGCCGCCCCAGGGGCCGCAGCGGACGCGCCGATTTGCGTCTAGCTGTGCTGGGTCGCGGCCGTGCTGTCGCAGCCCGACACTTCGCCCAGCCTCCAACCTGTGGTGACTGTACTCGTTTTTGGGTCCGGAGCGCAGCAGACTCCGTCGACGGGTACGATCACGGACTTCGGAAGGCCTCGGTTCCGGGATTGCGTGGCCGGGGCAGCTCAAAGCAACAAAGCATCTGCAGCACGAGTGAGGACCGAACAGGGCCAACGATCCAGCCGTCGAACGTGAGCACGGACGGCCCACAAGAGGAGGGGACTCCGGCGCTGGCCGGCGGAAGGCTGCTGGCGGAGATCACCAATCAAATCGTCGCGTTGATGCGCGAGCACTACGGTCGCGGGCCCATCAAGGCCAAGACCTATGTCCTCGACAATCTGATCGTGTGCGTGCTCAGCAACGGGTTCACCGCGATCGAACGCACGATGATGGAAGGCGGCGAGCCAGACCGGGTGCTTGAGATGCGTCGCGGCTTCCAGCGGGTGATGAAAGAGCGCTACACCGCGATGATCGAAGCGCTCACCGGACGCAAGGTGCTGGCCTTTCTCAGCCAGGCCCACGTCGAGCCCGATCTGACGATCGAGATGTTCCTGATGGACGGGGCCGTCCCCGGTTTCGGCGCACTCGAGCTGGTCGACCCCCCGTCACCCGAGGCCGGCGAGCGGCGCGCCTGAGCGCTCGGGAGCACCGGGATTAGCCCCCGCGAGTGATGAGCCGTGTGGACCGCGCCCAGGTCTGGGTGGCGTTGCGGTGGTGGGGTACACTCATTGTTCGGGCCGATTTGCTCCCAGTTGCCGAATTGCTCGCGCCGGCCACCGTTTCATGATGACCTCACGGGTCGTTTGTATGGGCGACAGAGACGCCAACAGAGCACCTTCCCTCGTTTGAGTGCAGGCGCTGAAGCGCGGAGACGCGCACAGGAGAAGGGACCGCTATGGCGTTCAGGTTTCGAAGGACTCGTGTCGCCACGGCGGAGGAGGTACGCAAGCCGTCCGGAGGCTGGTACTCAGACCCCTACGGGGCCGCCGCGCGTCGCTGGTATGACAACGCCGAGGGGTGGACAGAGCAGGTCCAAGGAGCGGGACTCGAGCCTGATAAGACTGGGGTTGCAAGGGTCGACGCGGCATCCGACACCGCCCGGAACGACCCCCTACCCTGATGGATCCGGACCGCGGCTCGCGCCGGGGCGACCCGGCGAGCCCCTCAAACGCGGACACGACAGCTGACGTCTGAAGAGCTCTCCGTGCGCTCCGACGTCCGCAAGTGCGCGACGCGCCGGACCGCGGGCAAAACGGGACGTGTCGACTCGATCACCGGTCGCCCCAGGACGCTTCTCCGTTTGCGTTGACCTCGAACCACCGGCGTCGGGTCATCGCCTGGTCACGAACCTCGAGCCGCGTCGTGCCGTTGTCGTCGGCCGGTTGAAGCAACCGGACGGCGGCGACGACCGTATCCATATCACTCTCGATGCCTGCGGCTGACGCCGTCAGCAGAGCATGTTCGAGAGCAGTCTCGGCGCGACGCGTGTCGCCCGCTTTGCGCGCGTCCTGCATCGCCTTGAGCGCGTCTTGCAGTTGGGCCGCCTCGTCCGCCGGCATCTCGCTCTCCTGTCAGAGGTGGGTGTCCTAGCCTACCTTGGCGGTTCAGCGTGAGGATCCGCCTCCGGTGCCTCTAACTCCAGGGCCTCCCGCTTGCTCGCGGCGATCTCGCGCTGGATCTCCGCGTCCTCCCTGCGACCGCCGGCTTCCGAGCGACCGTGCCGCTCTTCCGAGCGTCTCAGCCGTTCTCCCAGGCGCTCCACCCGCGCCCGCTCGCGCTCTTCGGTGGCGCCCTCACGCTCATCGGCGACGCGTTCTCGGTGATCTGCCAGCCGCTCACGGTCGTCCGCGAGGCGCTCACGCTCGTCAGCGATCTGCTCACGCGCGTCCGCAGTTCGGTCACGCTCATCGGCGACCCACTCGCGCGGGCGCAGAGCATGCTCCCGCGCCTCAACGGCCAGCTCGCGCTGATCGAGCAGCCGGCTGCGCTCCTGCTGCAGCTTCGCCTCCTCGGCCCTCAGCTTCGCGGTCCTGCTGGTGATCTCGGCGCTGCGACGGTCGATCTCAGCCCGGCCAGCGTCATCACCCCGCTCTCGCGAGCCCTTGCGGAAGCGCTCCAGCTCCGCGCGCTCCGCCTCAAGCTCCGCCGCCTCACGGCTGAGCTTCGCGGAACGACGCTCAAACTCAGCCGACCCCGCTGGCGCGCCACTAATTGCCACGGCATCCCCCGCCGCTGGCTTCGGCTCGCGGAATGTGGCGCAGGTCGTGAGCGGTTTGACGGCAATCGACGTGCATCACGGTTCAACCTCGTCGGGCGCCATAAACCCTACTAGCCCTCTGACTTAAGGCTGGTGGCCACGATCGCGGAGTCCGGTTCCAGGTCTCGTCTGTCGGCGATCGTCAGCAGTTCCCGCCGTGGACTTAGGGAATTTGTCTCGATGCGGTGAGCCGTTGTTGTTAACGTGAGCCGATGCGGCCGCGATCGATGTTGGTACGACGATGGCCGGCGGCGAGCTGCTGATAGCTGAACCCAATGCGGGAGCCGATTGAACATGACCACACTGCAGATTCTCGGCACCAATCCGGCGACGCGCCGCGCGTGGCTTGAGCACAACACAGGACACTCGTTCGACGCAGCCGCTGAGGCGGCGTTCGCGCCGGAGGAGGTGCGCTCCAATATCGAGAACCTGGTCGGAGCGGTACACGTGCCGCTCGGCGTTGCGGGACCGATCCGCGTCAACGGCACGCACGCTCAGGGGACCTACTATGTCCCGTTCGCGACCACGGAGGGAACGCTCGTCTCGACCTACCAGGCCGGGATGCGCGCGATCACCGAGGCGGGTGGCGCGAACGCGTACGTGCTTGCTGACTCGCTCGACATCACGCCATGCTTCATGCTCGACAACGCCCGAGAGGCGATCGCGTTCTCGCAGTGGCTGGATGATCATCTGGACGAGCTCGCTCAAGTGGCCGCCCAGACGACTGCCCACGGTCATCTGGTGGAGCTGCACACACTCGTCCTGGGGCGGAGAGTGTTCGCCCGGTTCGTGTTCACGACGGGCGACGCGATGGGGATGAACATGGTCAACATCGCCGTCGATCAGGTCTGCCGTCACGCGATCCGGACGACGGGCTGCGAGCGCTACTACCTGAGGTGCAACTACTCGAGCGATAAGAAGCCCGCCGCGATCAACCTCTTCCGCCCCTATGGCAAGGAAGTGGCGATCGACCTCACGCTGTCGGCCGGTGTTCTCGAAACGTACCTCGGCGTCTCGCCTCGCGAGCTCCTCGCGTTCATCGACGCAGGTCGGCTTGGCGCCATGCAAGCAGGTTCGCTGGGGATGAACGCGCACTTCGCCAACGGGCTGGCGGCGATCTTCATCGCGTGCGGTCAGGACGTCGCGCAGGTTGTCAACGCCAGCATCGGGTTCATCGACGCCGAGCTCCTCGGCGAGGACCTGTATGTGTTCGCGCGGCTCCCGAACCTCGTCGTCGGGACCGTCGGCGGCGGGACCAATCTGCCGGCGCAAAGCGAGTGCCTCGCCCTGCTTGACTGCCGCGGTGACGGCACTGCGCCGAAGTTCGCCGAGATCGTGGCGGCCACCCTGGTCGGAGGCGAGCTCGCGATTGGCGCCGCCCTCGCCACCGGACGGTTCATCGAAGCCCATCGCCAAACCCGCCAACGACACCAGCACCCAACGGCCTAGCGTCGACTAGGCGCTGGGATACCGGGACACGCGCCTCGGTCGTGCATGCACGCCGCGCGGGCGCGCTCGACTTACTTTCCGTCGCCTGACCTGCTCAGCGGTTTAGCGGCGCTGTCGATCACCTTGCGGATGAAGTCATATTGAGTGTGGACCAGTCGGTCGGTCATCTCCATCGCGGAGTCCACGATCTCCTGCCGCCTGGATGGGCCTTCGCCATGTGCAGGTAGTGCGTGATCGACGGTGTCCATGAACTTGCGAACGGCCTCGATCGCCGCGCGCTGACCCTTCTCGACCGACTCGAGGACTTCGTCGGACATTTCCGCGGTCCTGTCGATCCTTGTTGCCGGCTTGCTGGAAGCCGCACGGCGGCGGGGAGTCGCCGGCGCCTTTGCCGGGCTTCGCTTGCGGGTGGTCTGAGCCATTGGTACTCCCTTCGGGGCGATCATTCTGGGCTCTTCCACGGTAATCCTCAGACGGTCCACCGCCATCCGTAGCCCGGTGTGGACCTCGTCCGTAGAACTGCGCGGCGCCATGAATCAAGATCGAGGAGCGCCGCACTGATTCCGTTGCTGGCGGCCCGTCGGAATGCTCGGGACTTCTCAGTAGTCCTGGTCGCAGAGCTACGGGATCGTCCCGATGCGCACCCGCCTACCGGCGCTGTATACCGAACAGGAGACGGCGATGCACACAACCTACAATCCCGACGTCACCGCGCCCGCCGCGAGGGTGACCAACCCCGGGGTGTCGCTATGACCGTGATGGAGCGAACGACCGCGAATCTGCACGGACGCCAGGTGACCTACATCCAGGTGGGGGCCGGTCCGGTACTGCTGCTGATCCACGGAATAGCCGGCAGCAACGAGAACTGGAACGCGGTGATCGAGCCGCTAGCTCGCCGTCACACGGTCATCGCGCCGGACCTGCCCGGGCACGGCACCTCGGCGCCTGGCGCGGGCGACTATTCGCTCGGGGCGCACGCGGTGGGCCTGCGTGATCTGCTGATCATGCTCGGCCATAAGCGCGCGACGCTTGTCGGCCACTCGCTCGGGGGTGGAATTGCGATGGAGCTCTCGTATCACTTCCCCGAACTGACAGAGCGGCTGGTGCTCGTGTCTAGCGGTGGCCTCGGCCAGGAGGTGAGCCCGGTGCTGCGGGCTGCTGCACTTCCCGGCGCGGACCTGTTCATCGCCGCGACCGCCCGCGCGGCGACCAAGGCTGGAACCGCCGTCGGGCGCGGCCTGGCCGCGGTTGGGCTGCGGCCGAACGCTGATGTCGCCGAGGTCGCTCGTGGCTACGCATCGCTCGCCGACAATGATCGCCGGACAGCGTTCCTCGCCACCCTGCGTGGCGTTGTCGACACGCGCGGCCAGGTGGTCGACGCTAGCGACCGGCTCTACCTGGCCGCTCGGGTGCCGGTGCTGATCGTGTGGGGAGCGCGCGATCCGATTATCCCCGCCCACCACGCCCAGCGTGCTCACGAAGCCATCGCCGGCAGTCGTCTGGAGATCTTCGACGGGGTCGGACATCTGCCGCAAATCGAGGCGCCGGGACGGTTCGTCGCAGTGCTCGAACGGTTCATCGAGGAGACCGAGCCGGCACGGTTCGATCCCGAGGAGTGGCGCGCTCATATACAGACCGCCGGGAGCGAGCAAGAGGCGGTACGGGCATCGTGGGAGGACGGCGAGAGGTGAGCCTGGTCGAGGGTGACGTGTGAACGCTGCTAGCTGCGCGCTACACTCCCACCACTGGTTGAGCGGTGGCTCAACGTTTAAGGTGCCCGCGTTTCCGCAGTCGTTGCTTGAGCAGCGTCCTCCGAGTTTCGCCGCACATATCCCGGAGGGAAGCAACATGGCAACAGGAACCGTTAAGTGGTTCAGCAACGACAAGGGCTTCGGGTTCATCACACCCGATGACTCGAGCAATGACGTTTTCGTTCACCACAGCGCCATTCAGGGCAGCGGCTTCAAGTCGCTCGATGACGGCGCGAAGGTGAGCTACGACCCCGAGCAGGGACCGAAGGGTCCCTCGGCGGCGAACGTCCACGCGCTGTAGCAACGCCGAGGCCACGACGGCGGAGCGCTCGCGCCTCCGCCGCTCGAGGCCGTGCATCAAGCCAGCCCGTCCGGCGCTGAGTGATGGGCGGGCGGCCATACGATCGCCGGCGACACCCGACACGTAAGGACGACAAGATGGCACAGCGCAACAAGAAGACGACCATGGCGAAGCTCGCTCGCGAACACAGACTTCGCGAGCGCCGGCTCGACAAGCAGGCCAGGAAGGACGCCCGCAAACAGGCTGCGTCAAACGACTCGGTGCGGCTCGGCGAGACGCCGGAGCCGAAAGAGGCCTAGCGTTGCGACGCGCGACGGCGGCCTCCTAGGACCCTGAGCCTCGGAGCACGACGACACACTCCGGATTGATTCCGATGCGCTCGCCCGTGTCGGCGTCATCTAACCACGCGAACTCCATGATCGCGCGCCGCGCGGCGTCGAGAATCACGCGCTCGACATCCGCGGGCGTGCCCGTCGATGACTGGCTCCGGCGCGTCTGCGTGGTGAGCCTCGGCTACGACGCGTCAGCCCCACGGCCGAGAGTACTCCCTTGGATCGGCCCTCGCGGATCGGCTCCATGCGCGTGCTACGGTGGAGCGTGGCGGGTTTCGTTGGTCGCCCGCGAGGTTCATCTAGCCGACGCAGCGAATCTCCCCCGAACGAAGTGACCGCGCCGGCGAAGGGAGACGTGCAATGCTCGACCCACCTCGTGGGGCCGTCTGGTGAAGACGGCACGAGAACGCGCCGAGGAGAAGCGGCAGGAGAAGCTTGAGTACGTCGCTGAACAGGTCGAGAACGGCGGGCTCGTCATCCGGCAGATGACCGAGGAGGAGCGCTGCCGTTACCCGCCCGTCCTGCCTCAGCCAAAACGTCCAGCGAAGTGGTGAATCATGCGTGAGCGTGAGCGGCTGATCGCGCGCATCCGGCAGATCCGCCGCACGGCCGCGGCGTCGGTTACGGCGCCTCGAAAGGTTGCGTCCAAGGATGACACGCCTGCGCTCCAGGCTCTGCAAACGCGAGTCGAGCAGCTGGAGCAGCTCGTGGAAGCGCTTCAGGACTCCATCCATCGGGAGTCGGAGCGACAGGGCAAACGGATCGCCGAGCTCGAGGCTCGGATACAGCCTGCCGCGCTGAGCGTCGCGCTGAGCAAGGACGCGCGCGAGCGCGGCCTGTGACTGCGCATGGCCGCGTTCTTCATCCCCGGCATCTCCAGTGACAATGGCGGCCGCGCCTTGGAGCTTGCGTATCGTGACATGCGTATGCGCGTGGAGCTCGAGATTGGCCAGCGTCCCAGCGGGCGGCGAATCGAGAAGCTGTGGACACGCCGGGGCAGCATCGACTGCATGACGGTGGTGGGCAAGCCGGATCCCCTGCGAGGTGGCACCGTCATGGCGATCTTCGACATGGGCCCACGCCAACCGTTTGTCGTCTGGCGCGAAGCGGACATCTCGCCAGAGGGTGGATGTCGCGAGGTTCTCGGCTGGAGCGCGTACTCCGTGCAGGAGTTCGACTCGTGAGCTCCGCGCAGGAAATCGAGCTACTCGAGGCTGACGAGCGCTATTACAAGGACCGGGTTGCCCTTCTACGGGCCAAGCTGTACAGATGGGGTCAGGCACCAACCCCGCAACTGCGGGACCTCGAGCGGCGCCTGGCGGCCGCCGAGCAGCGGCTGCGCGAGCGGCGTTCGCGAAGGCCGAGCTGATCTGACGCAGCATGCGATCCAGCCGACGCTGGCGCTGAAGCTGCTACGTTGTCTGGAGCGGTCGACGCCGTCGGCCGCGAGGCAGCTCGCTTGGGTCCCGCAGGTAGCGGTTCGGGTCAGCAATAGCCTCCCGAATCGTTCGCGGCCCCAGCGCCGCCAAGGAGTCCTACATGTCTACGCAGTCCTTTGCCGATCTCGGCGTTTCGCACGCCGTCCTCGGTTCGCTCTCTAAACAGGGCATCACACAGCCGTTCGCGATCCAGCGCGACGTGATCGGCGACGTCCTCGCCGGCCGCGACGTGCTCGCGAAATCCCCGACCGGCTCGGGCAAGACACTCGCCTTCGGAATCCCGCTCGTCGAGCGGATCGAGGCCGATGGTCCGCGACCGGCCGCGCTGGTTCTCGCGCCAACGCGTGAGCTCGCTACACAGATCGTCGACGAGATTCGCTCGATCTCGCATGCTCGCGCGCTCAGGGTGACGGCGGTGTACGGCG
This sequence comes from uncultured Solirubrobacterales bacterium, assembly GCA_963824755.1. Classification (GTDB taxonomy): domain Bacteria; phylum Actinomycetota; class Thermoleophilia; order Solirubrobacterales; family Solirubrobacteraceae; genus Palsa-465. The sequence continues at coordinate 292,907 of CAWGQT010000038.1, forward strand.
GTGTCGGCCTCGTCAAGCAGGCACGGGACGCGGCCCGCTCGCACGTGCTGGTCGCGACTCCTGGTCGTCTCGAGGATCTCCTGGCGCGCGGTGCCTTCACGCTCGAGAACGTCCGCATTCTCGTTCTCGATGAGGCTGACCGGATGCTCGACATGGGCTTTCGGCCGGCGGTCGACCGAATCGTCGCGCTCTGCCCGGAGAGGCGCCAGACGCTGTTCTTCTCGGCAACGCTCGACGGCGAGGCCGGCCGCGTGGCCACGCGATACACCCGGGACCCAGCCATCCACGAGCGCGGCCCGACGGCCAGGCGCGCGGCAACCAATATCGAGCACCGCTTCCTCCAGGTCGCACATGAGCACCGCATCGATGCGCTCGTCGGCGAGCTGCGGCGCGACCGGGAGCTGACGCTGGTGTTCGTTCGGACCAAGCACGGCGCCGACCGGCTCGTCAAGCGGCTGCGCGCTCACCGAGTCGAGGCTGTGGCGATGCACGGCAACAAATCGCAGCGCCAGCGCGAACAGGCCCTGGCGCGGTTCGAATCTGGCGCCGTCGACACCCTCGTCGCTACCGACATTGCGGCCCGCGGGATCGACGTCAGCGGGATCTCTCACGTCATCAACTTCGATCCGCCCGCCGACGGCGAGACCTATGTTCACCGGATCGGCCGGACGGGCCGCGCCGGCGCAAAGGGCATCGGTATCACGCTGGTCGCGCCGACCGAGCATCACGACGTCAGCCGGCTCGCCACCAGGCTCGGTCTCGAGCATGGCCTGCCCACGACGGCGACGGACCGCCGGACGAACCCCTCGCATGCAGGCCCAAAGGGCGGACGGTCACGCCGCGGGGCCACTCGCTTGCGCGCTGGCGCCCAACGCTGATTCCCGGTTGCTGCTGACTCAGCGGCTCTATCGCGCGGCGCCGAGATCGTCGACATGCGCACAGACCAGCGCATCAAGCGCCACAGCGACCAGGAGCTGCGGGTCGAGCTCGCCGAGGACTTCGAGCGCTTCGCGGACGCACTCGAGGGCTTCGCCCCCCTCGCGCACCAAGGCCGTGATCGATGCTGCGTCGACGTCGGCCCGTAGCTCAGAGACGACACCCACGATGGCGCGCTCGTGCGCGGTGAGCGGGTCGAGGTCGGACGCGGACGCGTGATCGACGTTGGCCATGATGAGGCCGTGCTCTTCAAAGCTGCTCATAGGCGGCGCTCCGTTACGTATAGATGGCGTAGGAGCCGCGGCGGCGCGCTCGATGGCGCGATCATCAGCTGCAGCACGCTTGGACGCGACCGCCTGATCCGCGTCGCTGGGCGGCTGCGACCAGCAGACGATCGCCAAGCGTGCGGCGTCGGTAGACCGCGTGGTTGCGCCGCCGCGATCATGGCTGGGACACATGCGTCCACTCCTAGGGTCGTAGGACAACTCCGTCCTCGTCACGACCCTGGCTCCACAGCCACCGTGTGACCATGAACTCGTGCCGCTGTATCGTGCCCGCCCAGGGCGCAACCGGTGGCCGCATCCCGAACGACGAGAGACATTAACGTTACAGGCGGCTGGGGCGTCTCGCAAGCCGTGGCGGCTCTCCGCGACGACCTGGAAAGACGCAAATTGCCAGACCTCCCGCCCCGCCGAGAACGGTCCAGCTCTGAGGCTGGAGCGGGCCGAGCCCGTCGAGCCTCAGCACCCCGGCTAGAGACCGCGGTCGCGGACGTCCTTGCTCAGGGCGATGCCGAGCGCGCCGGGTCGAGTCTGCGCCTCGAGCTCGGCAATCCGCTTGCTGTGGCGGTCTGAGTCGCGGTGGACCGAGTCCTGAAGCGCTTCGACGAGCTGCTCCAGGTGATCGAGGCGCTCTTGAAGCGCCTGAAGCCGGACGCTGTCATGCTCGGCGCCGGCGTCCGGCGGGGACGGTGCGCGGGCCGCGGGAGCGCGACGGATCTGTCGGATCCGCGCAATCAGGCGTTCGCGATCGGGCAAGCGGTCATTTCTTTTCCTGCTGCTTGGGACGGGCTTCGCGAGAGGGATAGGGGCGCTCCTCGTCGGTCATGATTAGAAATCGGAGAGAGGGGTCGCTGCGTCGGCTACCAGAACCTCGCAAGCGACGGATGTCACCCCGCCAGCTTGACCGTAGCACCACACCAGCTGGCCTTTGGTTCCCCTGCGGAACGCAAGCGAGTAGGCCGAACGAGATGAGTTGACCCTGTGCTCTGATGTAAGGCACGAGTATGCTTGCCTCCAGAGCGATTTCGCACGGGTGCTCTTTCTTCTCTCGGCCCGCGTGGATCTCCACCAGGACGAGATGGAGTCGGAGGCAGAAGTGCCCGCAACAGGCGAGCCGTTGTCCGGAGGTGCACTGAACGCGGCGCTCGCGAACGAGATCGGCAAGCTCGTTGCCGACTTCACCGGTCGGGGTGCGACCAAGTCGCGCGCGTTCGTTCACCAAGACGTCGTGGTGTGCCTGTTGGAGGATGGCGCGACCCGGGGAGAGCGGAACCTCGTGGCCGCCGGCAATGCCGAGCTGGTTCGATGGCAGCGAGACGCGATGCAGCGTGCCATGGGGCCGCAGCTGATCGCGGCCGTCGAGCGCCTGACCCATCGCACGGTCAACGTGTTTCTCAGCGGCACCGACACGACCGCCGAGTCCTCTATCGAGGCCTTCGTGCTACAGCCTGAATCGTTGGAGGCGGCAGGTCCCGCAGGCGATTGACGGCTCGCAGAGCGTCGCTGTACCGTATTGGGACCGACAAGGCTCCAAGAGGCGATTTCCGCCAGCCTGGGCCGGGTCGAGGAATCGCAAACCGCCGGACAGTCGGGATCTCGCGGATCTCGTTGGACGAAGGAGCGGCTGGTGGAGCAGAGCGCAGATCGGGAGTATTTCAACCCGGAGTCCGGGGGGCGGCTCCTGGCGCAGATCTCCACTGCCATCGTGGGGCTCCTTCGCGAGCACTACGGTCGGGGTCCGATGAAGGCAAAGACCTACGCGCTCGACGATGTGATCCTCGTCGTAATGCGGGGCAGCGGCTTCACGGCGCTCGAGCAGACCCACATGGACAGCGGACAGCCGGGGCGAGTGGTGGCCATGCGGGAGGAGTTTCAGTCGATGATGGCCAAGCGCTACAAAGACACGATCGAAGAGCTGACCGGCCGCACCGTCGTGGCGTTCCTGTCGCAAGCCCACGTGGATCCAGACATCACGATCGAGATGTTCTTCGTCGACGGCCCATTGCCGGGCTTTGGTGCCGTGGAGGTCACGGCGCCCAATTAGCCGGCTGCTGCGCCTCATGCACCTGTCTACCCGCTATGCTAGTGGTGTCTCGAGGCTCCCCGGCGGCGCCAGTTTGGTACTGCTGCGGGACTGTGTCGCTACTTCGGGCCCACCGCTCTTGTGATTGTCGGTTCGCGGCTTCACGTGAGGGCGGTGCTGGGTTCGGCCATCCGCGTTAATCGACCCGTCCGGAGCGGTCCGCATGTCTCCTTCAGTTGAGCCTGGCCTCGAGCCTCAAGACCTCAACGCCTATGCACAGCCGCGCCTGTGGCGCAGCTTGCTGGACGTCGCCACCTCAGTAGTTCCGTACGTGGCCCTCATCGTCTTGATGTTCCTCATGATTGGCGCCTTCGGGCTGCTGACAATCCTGCTTGCCATCCCGGCGGCGGGTTTCCTGGTGCGGACGTTCGTGGTGTTCCACGACTGTGCCCACGGGTCGCTGCTGCCGTCAAAGCGGGCCAACCGTCACCTGGGCAGATTCCTGGGACTGTTCGTGCTCTCGCCCTTCGCGCGCTGGCGTCACGATCACGCCGTACACCACGGCAGCTCGGGTGACCTGGATCGCCGCGGCGTGGGGGACATCGTGACGCTGACAATCTCCGAATACGAGCAGCGCTCCTGGAAGGGCCGTCTGGCATATCGCCTGATCCGCAGTCCCGTCGTGATGTTTGGCCTGGGGCCGATCATGGCGATGATCATCGGACCGCGGATCGCCACGAGGTCGCAGCGACCGCGCCTGCGTCACAGCGTGCTTGCCACGGACTGCGTCCTGGTGGTTGTTGCCACCGGACTCTGCTGGCTGGTTGGCTGGAAGGACGTCTTGATCGTGTGGGCACCCTCGGCCATGCTCGCCGGATCGATCGGTATCTGGTTGTTCTACGTCCAGCACCAGTTCGAAGGTGCGTACTGGCGCCATAGCGATAACTGGAGCTACAGCGACGCGGCCCTGCGCGGCAGTTCGTACCTGCGTCTGCCGCGCATCCTGCAGTTCTTCACCGGCAATATCGGGCTGCACCACGTGCATCACCTCAACGCGCGGATTCCCAACTACAACCTGCAACGAGCCCACGACAAGACTCCCGCTCTGCACGATGTGCCGCAGCTCTCGCTGCTCGATGGTCTGCGCGCGGTCAGGCTAAAGCTGTGGGATGAGGAACGGGGAAGGCTGGTCACGTTCATGCAGGCGAAGGCGGCCGCCGCCACGGCCTGAGCCGAGCCCCCGCGGAGCGTGGCGCTATGCGTTACGACCACGCGGATTCGCGGCCGAGGCGCGGGCACCGGTAACGTTGGAGAGGCGGTCTCCACGGCCGGTGCCTCGCTCTCGCATTCGTCCTGTGGTCCAGCCTTCATAGGGAGCGACAAGGAGCGTGTGTCCAGTGACGGAGCAGAGTCACCAACCCGGACCAGGACGGTCGACGGCCGACGCGGTGTTTACCGCACTCAAGAAAGAGATCGCGCAGCGTAACGAACAGACGCAGAAGGAGGCGCGCAAGGTTCGCGCCGCTCGCGAACAGGAACAGGTTCGAAGGCGTCGCCAGGAGGATCTCCGCTAGCACGACCCACGGGGCGCACGCACGGCGTGATCGCAACCAGTCCCGCGCGACGTGCAGTTGCGCTTGCACCTACACCGGACTAGGCAGGGGCGGGAGCGGGCCGCCCCTGCTGCCGACTACTCCTCGATGTACTGCTCGAGCTCTCCCAGCTCGAGCTTCAGCCCCACCGCCCGCACGAGCTTGCCGACCGCCGAGACGATCCGCGTGGTGCCGACGATCGGGGCAACCCCCGCGAGCACCCCTGCGACCTCGTCAGCCGTGAAGCCGAGCTCGCCCGCGGCGCCCAGATTCAGCATGTACGAGGCCGGAGGAGCATCGACCGCGACGAGGGCAGCGATGCGGACAAGCATCAACGACCTTGGATCGAGGTCTGCGGTCTCCACGGAGCTTGCGGTCATGCTCGCCAGCAGGTCGAGCAGGGGCGTTTCTGTGTCGCCGGACTCAGTTGCCATCGGTGTTCTCCTTTCAGGGCTTGCCGACAGTCTCGCCGCGTGGCGTCCGGACGTCGTCACCCAGTCCGGGTGAAGCGCCCTCTGAGGCAGCGACGAGCGCGGCCGGCGCGATCTTCGGGACCCGGCTGCGGCTCGATATCGGACACATACCACCCAGCGACGGTCGCCCCGGAGGCGCCGGCACCCTCGGCGGACGGGAACACGTGGAGCCTTGTTTGCTCCGCGCACGTGTACGTCCGGCCGCCATCCGGATCCTCGTCGGGCGAGCCGAGCCCAAGCTTGCCCTTACTAGCTACCGGCCCCGACGGTCGGCGGTGGGGTTGGCAAGATCGGCGCCCCAGTGCGGGCGAAATTGGATGCTGATCCGCGCGCCCAGGCAGTTGGCCACTTTCGGGATGCCGTGCAGCCAGGTTCGCTGGCAGCTTCCGCCCATCACGAGCAGGTCCCCGTGACCGACTCGGAGCCGCAGTCCCGGACCGCCGGACCTCGGCCGTAGCCCGAACGGGCGGGTGGCACCGAGCGAGACGATCGCCACCATCGTGTCGCGCGGGCTGTCGCGGGCGATGCGGTCTCCATGCCAGGCGACGCTGTCGCTACCGTCGCGGTACAGGCAAAGCCCGACGCTGACGAACTGCTCACCGAGCTCCTCGGCGTAGTGGGCATTCAGCGCCGAGCGGGCGTCGTCAAGCACTGGATGGGGCGCCGCTTCCCCCTGCTCGTAGCGCGCCAGGAGCCGCGGGACTCGCACGGTGCTGTCGTACATGCGCATCCGCTCCTCGTGCCACGGCACGGCGCTGACGAGCGCATCGAAGAGCTCGTCGGCTGCGGTGACGAAGCCTCGGCGCACGTCAATCCACGCGCCCTCAGATAGCGGCCGGCGCTCGACCGCGGCGCCAAGGTCGGTGACGCCGAGCTCGCCCGAGGAGCCAAAGAGCGAGGGCTGGACGACGAGCGACACACGAAGAAGTCTAAGCCCCTCGGCACGAACGTACGTTCGAGCCACCGCGCCCCTAGGCGACAGCGAGAATTTCGTCGAACCCCTGTCGCAGGCAGTCCATGAGCATGTCGGCATCGGGCACGGCACCCGTGTCGATGTTCACGCCGACAAAGCATCTGCCGCAGTAAGACATCAGCGTGACATTCAGCGCCGCGCCGATCGTGGGACCGAAGGCGTAGAAGCTGTCGACTTTCGCGCCCGTCAGATACAGAGGGACTCGAATTCCGGGCACGTTGCTCGCGAGGAAGTCGACGTGCTTGAGCATTCCGCCGATATACGCGCGCGGCAAGAGGTTGAGCGTGCCGGCGACTGCGTTCGTGTACGGCAGCGAGCGGTCGGTCTTCACGGCTTCGCAGCGGCGGTGAGTCTCCGCCATCCGAGCGCTCGGGTCTGTGATGCCAACGGGGACCTTGAACCGCATCAGTGTGATGCGATTGCCACCCAGGGGGTCATCTGCCTTGCGGATGCTGATCGGCATCGTGACGCGGAGTTCATCGACCTGGGTGTCGTGCTGTTCGTGGTAGGCGCGCAGCCCGGCAGTGACGCCGGAGAGGAAAGCGTCGTTGTGCTTGGCGCCCGCCGCGTGGGCGGCCTGGAGCATCTCGACCAGAGGGAGGTCGAGAACGTCGTAGTGCCACGCCAGGTGGCGCTCGGTCATGACCGGCGACAGCGTGTCGGAAACCGGCTCGACCATGTGAGCGATTGCCCCGCCGGTCGCGATCGTCTCAGTGACGGTCTCGCGTGGATGGCGAACCGCGTGCGCGACGTCACCGGGCGCCGATGCAAGACGGCGCTTGGAGAAGTCGAACAGTTGTGACCAGTCATAGCCGAGCGCGTCCCTAGCCAGATCGACCGTGCCGAGGTGCTCTCCCGACGGTGCCTCGGGCATCGGTCCGAGGTCGCCGGGCTCCGGCTCCAGGTCAAAGAGCAGTCGCGCCACATCCATGCCACCAACGCCATCGGTCAGCGAGTGGTGAAGCTTCATTACGAGCGCTGTCCGGCCACCCTCGAGCCCCTCGATCAAGGTGTTCTCCCACAGCGGCCGGTCGCGGTCAAGACCGGCCATCCCCGTCTTGCGCGCGAAATCCAACACCGTCGCCAACGTCCGCGGCGGCGCCGCCTCGAACCGGCGGACGTGCCAGGAGAGGTCGAAATCGGGATCGACGACCCAGCGGGGCGTGGCCAGCCGCAGGGGAGGCGCCACGACCTTGTGCCGGAACCCCGGCGCAATCCGGCTGACGCGCTCCAGCCGCTCCAGCAGCCGCTCCCAGTCGGGGCTGCCGTCGAGGAGTAGCACGCACACAACCGTCGACCGCAACAGCGGGTCCTTCTCCATGTACCACGCGAACGCATCACTGTCCCGCATGTGCACATCGACGCGCTCGGGCACAACAACCACCTCCACTCTCTCCTCGTCTATTCAGTCCGTCCCTCAGCGGGACAGCGACACCGATCTAAGACGCGCCCGCTCAAGCCCACAACCGGTGCAAACGCGGAATTGGGGTTGGGGAAACTACGGTGGCCATCGAGTGTTGTGAGCGCGAGCCGCCGGCCCGACCTCGGACTCGCGGCGTAACCGACCGGCCGGCTCTACTAGTCAGACCACCAGTCGCGCTGACCAGTGACGTCTTCGCGCGGGGCCTCGCCGAGATTGGGCGCGCCGATGACGAGGATCTCGAGGCCGTCCGGCCCAGCCTCGTAGCCTCGCCACGTACCGGGCGCGACGCGCACCGCGTCCCATTCCTTGAGCTCGACGATCTCGTCGTCGAGCTTCATCCGCCCGCTCCCGCGCACGACCACGTACACCTCCTCTTGCTTCTTGTGCGTATGGCCGTACGGAAAGCGGTAGCAGGGCGGGAGGCGCTGGTAGCTCAGGCCGGATTCCTCGAGCTCGAGCGCCTTGGTCGCTAAGCGGAACTCCAGGTCCGGCGCGCCGTCGAACCTAGAGCCGACATCCTCCAGATCCACCTGGACGTTCCTAAGTGTGAACGGCACGGCGCAATCCTAGGCCACGAGGTCTACGAATCCCGCTGCGCGGCGAATGTCATCGTCGGGTCAGCCGATACCAGGTGCGCGGCACATCGCGCAGGGGCCCACCTGGGGCCTGGCCACTGTCTGGCTTGTGTGCAGCGAGCTCCCATTCCCCAAACCGGGAAGTGATATCGGCCGCGTCTGCGCCCGAGGGACCGACCGGCACCCTGTTGGGAGCGAACGCCATCATCAGCAACGTCGCCCGATGGGCTGTCAGCTCGGTGACGGCGGCGGCGTATGCGTCGCGCTCGCGATCGTTCAGGCCGTGGTAGCAGCCACGGTCGAACACGAGCGTGAACTCAGCCGAAAGGTCCATCTGGCCGAGGTCTGCGACGTCGGCCTTGATCCACTCGACGGTTGCGCCGCTGTCCACTGCGCGTGCTCGCGCGCGCCGCAGCGGGCGTTCAAGTGCGTCGAGCGCGGTGACCTCCCAGCCGTGGTCGGCCAGGTAGACCGCGTGCAGACCAGTGCCGCAGCCGATGTCCAGCGCGCGCTGGGGCGGCAGCGCCTGCGAGCCCTCCACGAGGGCGCGCAGCTCCGTTGAGACCTCGCCGGTCTCCCACGGGAGGAAGCCGATCGCGTACATCAGGCGATAGGCCAGCGGCATCGTCCCGAGCGTACTGGGCCAGCGCCACCACGGCCTTGCTCGGCCAGCCGAGCGTTTCCCGGCGGCAACGGACGGGTAAATGTGAGCGATAACACGCGAGGGAGGTGAAGAACGTGGCAGCGTGCCGGTCGGTTTCCCGTTCGGATCGGGTTCGTTGCGGCCGCGGCTCTGATCGCCGTTGGCGTGCTGTCGCGCGGGGGTGGGGGGATCACCGCTGGCACGGCCCTCGGCGACCCTGGGCCGGCACCGGGCACGGCGCTGAATGTTGCCCTCACGGGCACCGCGACGGCATCTAGCGAGCAGACCGGCGACCCGGCGAGCAACGCGATCGACGGCAGCGCCTCGACGAACTGGTGCTCCACTCAGTGGACTGGCACGCTCACGGTCGATCTTGGAGCGGTCAAGCACCTGAGCGGATTCGGGTTCACGCTCGGGACTATCCGGCGGGCACCGACATCTGCTGGGCGGACGCTGGTCTGGTGCTGGGGATCGGCCCAGAAGTCCGAGTAGTGGATGTCGAGGTAAAGCTTGTCGCCCGCAGCCGCGATCCCATCCCGGCGGCGTGGGAGGGCCAGGACCTCGCGCAGCTGACCGACACCGTCCGCAGCTTATACCCAAAGCGTGATCCGCGCGTTCGCGTCGCAGGGCACGCCCGTGGACATGGTCTCGATCGGTAACGAGATCCGCAATGGCATCCTATGGCCCGTCGGACAGGTCAACTGAGCGCCGACACCGGCTGGGACAACCTTATGACGCTGCTCAAGGCCGGGGTGGAGGGGGCACGGACCGGCAACCCCGCCGGCCACCGCCTACTCGTCATGCTGCACTTCGACGAGGGCGGCAACAACGCCGACAGTGTGAGGTTCTTCGACCACATGGTCTCGGCCGGGGTGCCGTTCGACGTGATCGGGCCGTCGTACTACTCGTTCTTCCACGGCCCGCTCGAGGCGATGCGCACCAGCGTCGACGACCTCGCGACGCGCTACGGCAAGCCGATCGTGATCGCTGAGTCGCAGTATGCGTGGACGCTGGCCGGTGGCGACAGCACCGGCAATTTCGTATGGCAGGCCAGCCAGCTCGAGCCCGGGTATCCGGCCACGCCGGGCGGGCAGCTGTCGTTCTACAACGATCTGCTCTCGATCCTGGCGCAAGTACCCCGTCATCTTGCCCTCGGGCTGTTCTACTGGGAGCCCGAGTGGATTCCGGGTGTGGGCTGGGAGCCCGGCGCGGGCACGCCGAACGATAACCTCACGCTGTTCTCGTTCACCGGCCAGGCGTTGCCGTCGGTCGGTCTCTTCCAGAGCCCCCTTGCGGTGTGCGCGCACTACGACCCGATGGCGCTGCCTTGCGAGGTCCCGGACGGCGCGAGCGCCGCCCCCGGGGCGGGGATCGGTGGATAGCGGTTCGATTTCCATTGGCGGTTTGATCTCCGCCGGCGGTGCAGCCGTTGCCTGCCGCCGACGCGTGCCGGGCTCTCAGTGGCTACCTGGCACTGTGGAACAGGAACATCGTCAGCACCGCACCCTTATGACGCAGTCCACCGCTTGTCGTCACCCGCCAGCTTTCCCGACTGCCGCGCCGTGTGGCACGCAGCTTCACCGCAGTCAGCTCTGACCGGGAAGGCCTGCGAGGTGACCGGAACTCGACGGTCGCCTGGCCGCGGAGCAGGCGCGTGCCAGCGCGGCACCCGTGCGTGTAGGTTCGGACGCTGGCAGGGGCAAGCCTTACCGTAAAGGTGCGTATGCGTTGTGAAGCGCGCACGTTCCCGGGCCTGGTCCCTGTCGCGGGCGCCGGCGTGCATCCGAGGCTGAGCTGCACGCTGCTTGGAGAGAAGCTGGAGGTCCCGAGGATCGACGGCGGACTGCCGAGAACCCGGAAGAACACAAGTCCCTTTGAATCCGTCGAAGCGAACACATGCCACGTGTTGGGGCATCCCGGGTAGATCTGTATTGCGACCGCAGTGTCTGGACCATTCCCTCCGGCATAGCTGAAGCCAACCGGCCAGTCACCCGACGGACACCGCACCTCCGCAAGGCTGCCGTCGGCGGGGCCCGCCGCGACCCAGGCGCTGTCCACGGTGGTGCAGTTGGCAACCGCGGGAGGACATTGAGGCTGCGACGGAGTCGGCATCGACCCGGCTGGGACGCACCCGATCCGGGGCTGCACCATCACTGTGTGGTTCGGCAGCGCGTTCTCGGAAATCGTGAAGAAGATTGTCCTGCCGGCGTTGGGCACTCCCGTCCAGCTGAATTGCGTGTTCGGGTAATTGGGGAACACGATCACGCTCACGATCGTTTGGGCCTCGGAGGTGTTATCGCCGCCCGAGTAGCTATATCCGACCGACCGCTGGCTCGCCGGACACGCTACCCACGTGAGCAGGCGTCGCGCCCCAGAAGTGACCGTGAGCGACGCTCCGGTGACGGTGGTGCAGTTGGCGACGTTCGGCGGGCATTCAGATCGAGGGCTCGCCGCGTTCGCCGTGGCAGCGAGCGCGGCGCACACGCATGCGACGGCCGCGCAGGCGATCAATCGGGTCGACAACCTCCATGTTTTGTCGTGCATCTGTTCTTCCTCAAGATTGGGGTTCGTTGCGCGGGTTTGAGCAGTGGGCGGCCACTTCGGGTCACGCGGGGATCCCGGGAGGGCCGAGAATCTCGATGCCGTATTCGGCGGCAAGGCGGGTCATCGCGTCGATGTCGGGCGGCTCGGTCGCCGGGGGTGGGATCACGAGCTCTGTCGCCGGCTCCGACAGCGCGCGCATGAAGTTCTCAAAGCCGGCCGGCTCGGTGACGAGCAGGAAGCGGGCGGTCTCGGAACTGACCGCGAACGTGTGCGGGATCTCACGAGGCCCGTAGACGAACGATCCAGCAGGCGCATCGATCACCTGGCTCCCGACCCAAAAGGTCAGCTCACCCTCAAGGACATAGAACCACTCATCCTCGCGGTGATGCACATGCAATGGCGAGCCGCTGCCACGCGGTGCGAGATGCTCGATCACCGCGACGGTCCCGGCGGTGCTCTCGCTTGAAGCCTTGATCGTCGCCAGAATGCCGAGGAACCAGATCGCCTCGCCCTCCTGCGCTGCGAGGGCAATCGGTGAGATGTTCGGCGCGTCGATGCTGGGTGTCGGCACGATGCTTGTCATCGCTGGCCTCCTGAAGTAGGGGATTCAGTCGCCGCCTAGCTTGGCGACGACGCCCGCTCGTGTCGATCCCTCGATCACGGGGATATTTCCTGCGCGTCACGGCAGCGACCGCCCGGTCCTATACTCGCGTCGTGCCCGCAGGAGGCTGGCATCTGGGCCGTCTTGTCGAGGATGTTGCATTGCTCGGCAGCCGAGGCCTGCCGCGCGAGGAGTACTTCGCCGAGGTCACGGCCCGGCTGCGCCGGGTCGTCCCGAGCAGCGCGGCGTGCTGGCATACGCTCGATCCTCAGACGCGCCTAATGACCAGCGACTCCCCGCACGAGCTGCTCACCAGCGGCATCTTCACGCCCGAGACCGTGATGGCCGCGGGAGCGGGGATCGTCGCCAGCGAATACTTCGTGCCCGACGTGAACACCTTTGCCGCCCTTGCCCGTCGCCGGGTCACTGTCGGCACGCTCAGCCAGGCGACTGGGGATCATCCGGAGCGCAGCACCCGCTACCGCGACGTGCTCGCTCCTTCCGGGATCCCCTACGAGCTGCGTGCAGCGTTTGTCAGCCGCGGGCGCTGCTGGGGCGCGATCCACATCGCTCGCCGTGACGACCAAGCGGACTTCAACGCCGAGGACATCGCCGCGCTCGCCAGCATCACGACGCTGGTCGCAGAGGGGATCCGGACATCGCTCTGCTTCGACGCCGGGCGTCGCTCGGGCGGGGCCGGTCCAGGCCTGGTTGTGCTCGGCCCCAGCGACGAGGTCGAACTCATCACGCCACCTGCCCACGAGCTCATGGCGGCGATGCGTTCCAGTGCTCAGGCCGACAGCGACGAAACACCACCCAGTGCGTTGCTCGCATTGGCCGCATTCACGCGCACTGGCCCGCTCGACCCCGATGGAGCGCCGCGGACGGTGGCGGTTCCGACCGCGGCGGGCTGGATCACCCTGCACGCCTCCCTCCCCGACGGCGGTGTAGCCGGTCGCGTAGCGATCGTGTTGGAACGCGCGGCCAGCCCGCAATCGACCGCCGTTGAGCTTGAAGCGCACGGCGTGACCGCTCGCGAGCGCGAGATCGCGGGGCTGCTCGCGCGCGGTCTGACCAATCCCGAGATCGCCGAGCTGCTGGTCCTCTCGCCATACACCGTCCAGGACCACGTCAAGAGCCTGTTCGAGAAGGTGAATGTCTCGTCCCGGCAAGAACTCGTCGCGCGCGTCTTTGTCGATGACTACATGCCCCATCTCGCCGCCCGCAGCCCGCTGACAGCCACCGGGAGATTCGCGGGCTGAGGCGCACGCTGCGGGTACAAACCCACCGGACACGCCCGCGCGCTGATAAGAGCCAGCTAGCGGCCGATCAGCTCGGCGAAGCGCTGGGCCGAGACGTTCGAGCCGGAGAGCACTATCCCGATCGGGTCAGCATGGACTCGGCCCGCCAGGACGGCGGCAAACGCACTGGCCCCGCTTGGCTCGACCACCAGCTTGGCCTGTTCGAACAGGAGCCGGACGGCGTCGAGGATTTCGGCGTCGGTCACCGTGACGATCTCGTCGACGAGTGAGGCGATCACGCCGAAGGTGATCTCACCTGGGGTGGTGAGCAGCTGACCGTCGGCGATCGAGGGGCGGATCGGAACGGTAACCCTCCGGCCCGCCAACAATGACTGCTGCACGTCAGGCGAGGCCTCGGGCTCGACCCCGATAATGCGTGTCGCGGGCGACACGGCACGCAGCGCGATTGCCGTGCCCGACAGCAGACCCCCTCCGCCAACAGGCACAACGACCGTACCGAGCGGCTCCGCATCCTGCGCCAGCTCGAGCGCACAGGTGCCGGCGCCGGCGATGACCCGCGTGTCGTCGTAGGGGTGGACGATCGACGCGCGCAGCTCGCGGGCAAGGTCGCCCAGCAGGCTGTCACGGTCCTCCCGATAGCGATCGAACTCAATCACCGTCCCTCCGTAACCCTCGGTGGCCGCGCGCTTGGACGTGGGCGCATCAGCGGGCATCAGGATCGTCGCCTTCGTCCCGAGCAGCGCAGCGGCCAGCGCGACAGCCTGCGCGTGGTTGCCCGATGACGCCGTAACCACGCCCCGATGTCGCTGCTCGGCGGATAGCTGTGAGATCGCGTTGTACGCGCCGCGGAACTTGAAGGCCCCCATCCGCTGCAAGCCCTCCGCCTTGAACAGAACACGGGCACCGACCCGGTCGTCGATCAGTCGGGACGTCACGAGCGGCGTCCGATGCGCCACACCGTCGAGCCGCCCTGCAGCAGCCTCGACATCTGCGAACGAGGGCGCACGTGGCATCTCGACAGCGGACATGACCCAATGGTCGCACTTGAGCAGCGCGACGGCGCGCCGCTATTTACGGACTGATCCCAGCCGAGATGTACCAGCGGCCGCCGGCCTTGGAGAGCGTCGCGGGCTGCGTCCCGCCTTGGATGTCCGCGGTGGCGCTGTTACCGGAGACGTGGACGTTGACAACCTTGGCGTTCAGCAGCTTCTGCTTATCGCTGGCGTTCAGGCTACTGGCGGCTCTGCTCACCGCGGCCGCGCAATTGGTCACGCCCTGCTGTGCTAAGAGCTGAACGACAGTTTGAGCTTGGCTCGCTGTCAGTTGATCGCACGCTTTAGTTCCGTTTCCGTTGGCGAGTGCTGTCAGAAATGCCTTCACGGTGGAGGCCACCTGGCTGCTATCGGAAGTGCCGCCGCAGCCGACGGTGGTGATTGCGAGGAGCACGCTCGTCAATATCCCGGCGGTTCGCTTCACGGTTATCACCTAGGACATTCGATCAAATCTTCGGGGGCAAGGGGGTCCATCTTTACCCGCGGCTGCTCAAGCCGAGGAACTCGATGGCGATCACCCGCGCTGACGACCGACTAGCCGTTCACGACCCTTTCGCGTCTGGCGCCGGGTTGGCAACCGGTTGAGTTGGGGCGGCGTAGCGGGGGCGCACTGAGGGGCCGCCGACCGATTGCGGTGGCTCGAACAGATTCGAGTCGCGTACCGAGAATGGTCCGCGGAAGCAGCCGACGGAGTAGGGGAACCGATAGTTGAACACGTAGTGATACATCCGGGTTGGGCGTCCCTGCCAGTCGATCGTGCTCGTCATACCGTGGCATTCGTCCAGGTCCTCGTTGGTGAGGAGTCGGCCGCCAGGTCCTCGGGGTCCAGTTATGGGGAAGCCGTCGAAGATGTAGCCGAGAACCGGAGACGCCTGGTTCTTAGGCCCTGTATCCAGGCACGGAGAGAACGAGTGAAAGTGGTACATCCCGAGCTGCGGCGGCGGCGCGACCGTGCCGAAGCAGCGGTCGGCAGGCATCCCGGCGGTGAAGTCGATGGTTTTTGCCTCAAGGGCTGACCACAGGAGGGCCCCGGTGCTGAGAACGCCGATCGGTCCTGCAGGCACGCAGCTCGGGTGGGTGAGCTTTCCGCCGTTGGATCCCTCGGTCCAATGAAAGTTCTGTATCCGCATCGGAGCAACGGTCTGCGACTTCGGGAATCCAAGACTCTCGCCGAGAGCGACGTAGTAACGATAAATCTCTCCCTCTTGGGCGGTGATGGGATAGGAGCCGGACGTCGTTGCAGGGAGTCCGTTACCGCTCAGAGAGAGCTTCAAGTGATCGTCGACCCAACTCAGTTGTAGCTGACTTCTCCAGTGCTCGGCTCCAGCTATCACGGGCCGCTTTGACACATCGACGCGACCGTCTTGAGAGACCCACGGACGGTCTGGTACCTCTACGTTGCCACCCCCACAGTTCCAGAGCCGATCACGACCCGCCGAGGCGAGCGAGGTTCCCGCAGGCGCGCTCTGGATGAATGTCGGCGTCCCGGGCACGGTGGCCTGCCCAGCCGTCCCGGCGTGGGTCGAGCCGCTACCTCCGCACCCACTTAGGACGCCGAGCACGAGCACGACCGCCGCCGATCTGCTCATGTCCCGCGACGCCTTACTGAGCACTTGCCTCAGACGATCGCGAAGCTTCGTCTACCGTTGCCACTCGGCACGCAGCCAGCTCGCCGTCGTTTTCCAGAGCCCCGCGAGGGATGGGACGTCCGCAACTCCTGCGGCGGTCAGCGTGATTCTCACCGGGCACGACTATACGCTCGCGGTGACCGACGTCAGCACCCCGACACAGCCGGCGTTCGCTGGTACATGCGTGCTGCATTGAGCGGGTATCCCCCGAACATGGAGGCGTCGCTGTTGCGGATGACTGTGCGCTGCAATGACTATGCCCCCGCAAAGGTGCGCCGCGCCCTCGCCGGCTGCGTCCAGCTTGACCGGATCGTCGAGGACATGTCGCTGGTCGCCAGCGAACTGGTGACCAACGCGGTGCGGCACTCAGGCTGCACCGAGGATGATCTGCTCGATGTTCATGTAGGTCGTGTTGACGACCGCGTGCGGTTTGCCGTGCTCGATCCCGGCAGAGCAACAACCACCCCGCGTCTCGCCGCGCCGAGGGGCGAGGGCGGCATGGGCCTGTGGGTCGTCGAGCAACTGACGATGGCCTGGGGCAGCGAGAAGCACGCCGACAGCAGGGCTGTTTGGGCGGAGCTGCCGGCCGACCGTCTCGTGGATCCGGCGGGGCGTCAGTCGACGGCGCCGCAGTAACCGTACTCCGGGGGTCCCATCCCCGACAGACCATCAACCTCAGGAAGGCGATGGCGGCAGGGCACGATCGGAAGGGCGCCGTTCTTCCAGGACTCGAACCCGCCGATGACGTCACCAGCGCGTCGAAAGCCAAGCTGGACGAGGTTGCTTGCGGCGAGGGCTGACGAGTAGCCGTGATCACAGATGAGGATCAGCTGCTGGTCGAGACACCCCAGGTGAGGGTTACGCCACGGGCTGTCCAACGCGACCCGCCACTCGAGCACGGTTCGCGGGATATGCACGCTTCCGGGGATGACGCCGTGAACCTCGCGGGTGTCCTGCGAGCGGATGTCGACGATCACCCCGCCGGCCTCCGAGGCCTCGAACGCCGCCAGCGGATGATGGCGGGTGTTGGTCACGAATCTTCTCGCGCCAGCGCCGAGTGCAGCAGGCTACCGCTAGCTGCCGTTGCGCTCGCGATGCTTGCATCCAGGCCAACAGCAGGGCCGGCGCTGGCCTTCCTCCAGCTCCTCCTGGGTCCGCCGAATGCGCCGCTCCCGCGTGGTCTGCTGCTTGGCATCCTCGACCCAGCAGATGAACTCGTTGCGGGCCAAAGGCGTGATGTCCTTCCAAGCATCCAGTGCCGTGGCGTTGGCGACCAGCGCCTTACGCAGGTCCGCCGGCAGTCTATGCACCACCCCACCGGGCACACGCGCTCCGTTCACAGGCCCATCGTAGTGGGCGAGGGGGTGCCGGGGCGATGACTCGTCTAGCTGGTGCGGCCTTCGGTCGCAACCAGCAGAACGCGGGCGGCCGGATCGAGGTCATCCAACTTGCGCAGCGCCGCCAGCGGCGCCGCGCCACATTCGCCTACGCGCAGGCCGTGCGCGTCGAGCTCTGAGAGGGCGCGCAGCGCCTCGTCATCCGACACTGTCACGGTCTTGGCGATGCTCCGAAGATCCGGCCAAGCTGCGAGCGAGATCTGGGCGCAATCCATACCAGCCATGATCGTGCCGGGGGTGGGCACCGTTGTCGGCACGCCGGCCCGCAGCGACGCCGTCAGGCTTGCAGCGACGGTCGGTTCCACGCCGATGACCGGGAGGCCGGTGCGCACCGCGGCTGCCGCGAGCGAGCCGACGCCGACCGGAACCAGCACCAGGTCAACCTTCGCCTGTTCGGCGACCTCGGCAAACAGAGTGGCGTAGCCATCGATGACCCAGTGCGCGGGCCCGGTGCTACCAACATCGGCGATCTCGACCACCCCGGCCTGCTCGGCCGCCGCCTTCGCTGCCTCCACGGCGTCCTCGTAGGTGCCGTCGACGACGACCACCTCGGCGCCCTCGCCGGTGATCACTTCGCGGCGAGCCGGAACCGTGCGACTCGGAAGAAAGATGCACGCCTGAAGGCCGCGCCACACCGCCGCACGGGCAACAGCCCGCCCGTGGTTGCCGGCGCTGGCAGCGACCAGTGTGTGTGCCTCGGGCGCCTCCACGAGCGCGCGCTCGATCGCCCACGACGCGCCGAGGATCTTGAACGCGGGCAGCCCGAGCCGATCCGACTCGTCCTTCACGAGGACGGCACCCAGACCGAGCTCGGTGGCGATCGCCTCGAGCGAGTGGATCGGTGTCGGTGCGTAGCCGGGGAGCGCGCGGTGGAAGGCCAGGGCGGGCGCGCTCACTCGCAGATCCGCTCCGCTGCGCCTACCGGCGCCCATGTGCCGGCCGTCCGCGTCCGCCGTGCATGCCCCCGGGCGCGTCCGCCGCCTCAGCGAGAACTCTGCCGACCGTTCGCGCGTACGCGTCAATAGCGATGCGGAGGGCATCCTCAGGAGAGTCTTCGCTCGCGGTATGCGAAAGCGGCGGATCGGATTGGGCGAAGATCATCACTGCCGGAACGACTCGGCCGATCTCCGTCGCGTCGTGAAGCGGACCGGAGGGGATGGGTGGCCCGCCGCCGCCGCCGGCAGCCACCACCGCCTCGCGCGCGATGTTCACGAGCTCCGGAGAAAACCGCGTGGGAGCCGCGCGGAAGATGCGTCTCGTGGCCGCCTTACAGCCGAACTGCTCGGCAGCCTGATCGCAGGCCGCAAGGCACTCAGCGACCATCGTCGCCAGAGTCGTGGCGTCGAGATGGCGGATGTCAAGCATCATTTCGGTCGCACCCGCGACCGCGGTGATCACCCCGGGGTGGGACCTCGCGCCGCCCACCGTTGTGACCCCCTCGTGCCTGACAGCGACCGCGCGGACCGCCAGCGCAGCGGTCGCGGCAGCGGCGAAACTGTCACGGCGTAGCCGCATTGGGGTTGATCCTGCATGCGCGGCCTGGCCGGTGAACGAGATCAGGTATCGCTCGTCGCCGAATGTGCCAGAGACGGCCGACGCCAGGCGTCCGCTGTTCAGCAACACGGGGCCCTGCTCGATGTGGAGCTCGATGTAGGCAAGCGCGCCGCGGAGCCTCGCGGTTGCGGCGGTCGCATCGTCCACGTTGACACTGCAAGACGCCATGGCGTCCTGCAGCCGAACGCCCCGTGCGTCGACGAGGTCACGGACCTCGTCAGGGTCCAGCGTGCCGGCCGCGGCGCTCGAGCCAACCAACGACCTACCGAACCGACCCTCTTCATCGGCCCAATCGACCAGCCTCACCCCCACGGGCGGCTTAGTGCCGGTCGCGGCCAGCGCACGGAGCGCGCCGAGCCCCGCACAGACACCGAGAGCGCCGTCCAGCCAGCCGCCGTCGGGCACGGAGTCAAGGTGCGAGCCGAGGATGATGAACCCGTCGCTGGCACCCTCCATCTCGGCCCAGAGGTTCCCCGCGGTGTCCGTGGTCGCCGTTACGGGCAGCGGCTCGAGCTTCGCTTCTAACCACAGCCGAGCTGCCTTCCAGTCCTCACCCCACGCCAGACGGTTGGCGCCGCCGAGGCGCCCACCGGACCCTGCCGCAAGCTCATCGAGGTCGACGATCACCTGATCGCTATCGATGATGATCCGGTCTCCACTTCCCGAACTAGCCACGCCCGGACACCGTACCGTCCGCCGCGCTACAGCTCCGCCACTGCCAGGTGTCCACAGGGAAGCGACGGGCTCCTGGCGCTACTGCCGGAGCCCGCCTCCTCGGCGCGCGGCTCAATCGTTGGCTGCGAGCCGCGTGGGGTCCGACTTCTCGAGCGTGACCTCCGGCTCCTCCTCGGTCACCTCGGGATCGCTGAGCGGGCGAGTCCGCTCGAACTCATCCCACATCAGCCGGCTCGCTTCCTCATCCCTGGCCCGGCGCCTGAACCACCTTTCGTGGCACACGGTGAGACCTCCTATGGTCGACCCCTGGATGATGATCCTGGCGGCGGCCGCGCGCAAGACCAAGCGGCTCGGACGGCCTTGAGCTCTTGCTATGCAGCTGCGTCGTCGAGCCGGTTCTGCAGTCCGGGCCAGAGGACACTCATCACGCCGTCAACGAGGCTCTCGATCGGCATCCGGGGGAATTGTGGGTGTGACTCCCTCTGGTGGCTCGACCCTAGAGTCGCGCGACCCTGTGGACGAGAGCCGCCGACGGACGCATGCCCCGGTACACACGGGCCCAACGCGCAAGTAGCCCCGAACCAGCGCGGCGATCTGCCCGGATGTCCAGGACCGGATTTTGCTGTGAAGCATCGGGTAGAGCGAGCGGAGGAGAGGAGAGCACGTTGGCGACGACACCTGTCCCGTGCGTCCGGGCGGAGGCGGCGACCGCCATCAGGAGCCGCCGCCTCGCGTCCGGATCCCTACCGGGGGCTATCTGCCGCCACGTGCCACGTAGGCGCGCGACTGCGAGTGGACGATCGAGATCAGGTTGCCGAGCGCGATGTTCGCGTCCAGCAGGTGTAGCCCGAATCCCGGCGTGGGCGATGGGGTCGGCGTCTGGGAGCCGTGACGCGCCGCGATCATCAGCACGTGCGCGCCGTTTGAGTCCACGCACTGCGCGCTGTAGGACCCGGGCGAGGCCCAATACACCGTGGCGGGCTTCGGCACATTCCAGTGGAGCAGTGCGATCCCTGCCGAGATCGAGGAGCCGGGCGCGAACGGCGCGCTCGGCTGGATCACGTTCAGCACTCCGCTGCCGCCGGCGAGGCTGCCCGGATTGGTGCACAGGACCGTGTCGTCCTTCGGCGGCGCCGGCTGGCCGAGCGCCTTGACCGCACCGGGGCGGCCGAACAGGCTGTCGCTGGGCACCGGCTGGTCGAAAGTCGAGTAAGCGATCACGCAACCCAGCTGGATGGCGCTACGGCACGCGGGGATGTGCTTGAAGGTGCCGCCGATGCCGGTGTTGCCTTTCTGCAGAACGTTGCCGCCGAGCAGGATCGCCGATACCAGCTGCTTGCGCAGCCGCGTGTTGCGGTCGACCATCTTCGCGAGTACGACCTCGAGCACGCCCGACCCTTGGGAGTGACCGATGAACACGATCCCACGGCCATGGTTGTAATGCCTGAGGTAGTCCGTGAGCGCGCTCTCGACGTCCTGGACCCCCAGCTTGGGATTCGGCGCAGACGTGGAGCCGCTACCAGAGCCGGGCAGCCCGGCCCCGGCCAGCGTCACCTGCCTGTACATAGGCGCGTAGACCTTGCAGTACTGCGAGTAGCGCGACGCCTGATAGAGCGCGATCGAGCGCTCCGTGTCCTGGATCGTCAGGTCGCTGTTGCCGGTCTTCTCGTCGCTGACCGTCGGATACACGTAGAAGCAGTCGATCGGGGGATTCGCCTGCGCGCGTGGATGCTGGACCCCGGTCGCGTGCGTGAACGCCGGGTTGTAGACGGTCGTGGAGAGCCCTGGGTCGCAGGGATCGGATCTCGTTCCCGGCTTGCACAGCCATACCGTGGCCCGCGCCGGGGATGCGACCGCGAGCGCGGTGAGCGCGAGCCCGAGCAACGTGGCCAGGGCGGCGAGGATCGTCGCGGGTCGATGATCTAGTCGATCATTCAATGTGTGACCTCCCTCTGTGGTAACTAGGTACTCGGTAATGGCCAACTCGCCCGCATCTCGCCCGGCTCCTCCGGGCTTCCGGATCGCCACCGAAGCGATGCTCGATGCGGCCACGGCGGTGTTCGGGGCACAGGGCTTCGACCGCGCGAGCATGGATGCGATAGCGGCCGAAGCCGGTGTGACAAAGCCGACGCTGTACGCCCGCTTCGGCTCGAAGGAGCGCCTGTTCGAGGCCGCCGTCGAACGGGAGTACGAGGTGCGCAAGCTGCGCCTGTTCGACGCCTATGCCGGTGGTGACGGCGAGCCGTTCCGGCGGCGCTTGCACCGGTGGAGCAGCGCCTACTTCGATCTCGTGCGGGAACGACCCGATGCTTTCGTGCTGATTGCGGAGGGCGAGCGTCATCCGACGGCCGCAGCGGCGATCAGGCGGGCCAACGACGAGATCGTGGATCGGATCGCCGAGCTGGTCGTGCAGGTGTCCGGGCGGCGCAGCCCGCGTGGGGCTCGTCTGGTGGCGAGGATGATCAGCGCGATCTTCACCGCCTGTGCGCGCGACGTGACCGCAGGTGAAATCGACGTAGCTCACGCCGCCGCGCTGTGCGAGTCGTTCCTGCTTGGCGCGCTGCGCGAGGTCGATCCGAGCCTCATCGACGCGGCCGGGTGATGCGCGCCCGGCCGGCGCCCGGCCGGCGTTTGTTCCGGCGAGCATCGATCAGGTTCTGTCGGTTTCATCCTGCCGCTCCGAAACCGGGGCTCTCATCGGCCGAAACTTTACTGCCGCGTAAACTGCATGTGAAGCGCAACGCCTCGCGCTCTTCATCCCGCGCGCACCTAGCGCCGCGAAGCGACACGCGATGAGGGCACGGTACCTCAGCTGGTTCGCCATGGCGTTGCTCACCCTGGGATCCGTGGGCGACCTTGGTGCTGCGCCCGCGATGGCCGTCTTCGGCCTCGCCTCGGTTGTCCTCTACGTCGTGCCGGCCATCGTGTTCCTCGTGCCAGCGTCGCTGGTTTCGGCCGAGCTGGCCTCGGGGTGGAAGGGCGGCGTATACAACTGGGTGTCAGAGGGGCTGTCGCCGAGGATGGGTCTGCTTGCCGTGTGGTGCCAGTTCGCCCAGACAACGTTCTACTACCCGGCTGTGCTCGCGTACGTGGCGAGCACGCTGGCCTACGGCTTTAACCCCAGCCTTGCCCACAGCGGCATCTACACGAGCGTCGTGATCATCGTCGTGTTCTGGGCGGCCGTGCTCGTCTCGGCGCGGGGTGTCGTAGCCGCAGACAAGCTGGCCTCGTATGGGATCTTCATCGGGACTCTGATCCCGGGCCTGCTGCTGGTCGTGCTGGCGGCGATCTATCTGCTGCAGGGAAATCACTCTGCAGCCCCGATGACGGTTCATCATGCACTGCCTCCATGGCACGGCCTGACCAGCGTCGTCCTGATCGTAAACGGGTTCTTCACCTACGCAGGGGTCGAGGTGAATGCCGTGCACGTCGACGATTTGGAGGACGCTCCGCGTCAATTTCCCAAAGCGATCTTCGTGGCGGTGATCTTGATCTTGCTGGTGTTCATCCTGCCGACGCTCGCGATCTCGATCGCCGTCCCAGCGGCGAACATCAGCTTCACCGCCGGCGTCATGCAGGCCTTCAAGACCCTGCTCGGTCACTTCGGCCTCAATGTCGTCGCACCGGTGGTGGCGCTCGGCTTGGTGGCCGCATCGCTCAGCGGGCTGCTCGACTGGCTTACGGGCCCATCGACCGGCCTGGTCGACATCGCCCGCGAGCGCGGTTATCTGCCGCGCTACTTCCAGCAGCTCAACACAAACGGCGTCCAGGTTCACATCCTCGTTGCACAGGGCGTCGTGATCACGGTCATCGGCCTGCTATACGCGGTGGTTCCGACGGTCTCACGCGCTTACTGGGTGTTCGCCGCGCTTGCGACGGAGGTCTACCTGATCATGTACGTCCTGATGTTCGCGGCGGCGCGCAATCTGCGGCGGCGCCAGCCTCAGCACGAGCGTGGCTACCGCGCGCCGGCGCTGGTGACGATCTGCGTCGTCGGCGCGGCCGCGTCCGTGGCTGCGTGTGCGGTCGGTCTGCTACCGCCCAGCCAGCTCGGCCATATCAGCACGGCTCCTTACGCGTCGGCGTTGCTGGGCGGAGTCCTGTTCGTCGGTGTGCTCCCGCCGCTCCTGCTCCACGCCCTGCGCCGACCGAACTGGCAGGTGCCGGCCAAGACGTCGCATTAGGACGCGCCTTTTCGCGCAACGTGCGGGGTCCTCGTTTGACCTGAAAGATCCGCGGGTATTCGCCTGACTCTTGTTGGTGTCGGACGGGGATGCCGAACCTCGAAAAAGGGGGCCGGACGGAACGCTGCTCACTCTCTCCCAGCGCTCCGTCCGGCGGACCGGGCCAGCCGACGCGCGCGGGCTTGACCAGGCGGTCGGAGCCGTGCAGGCTCTCTAGCATGTCTCTGTCTCGCTTCGAGCTCCTGGCGGCTGCGGCGAACGTGGCAGACGGCTCGCTCTCCCTCGATGAGACGATCGAGCGACTCCTGGACGTCGTCGTGCCTGCGTTCGCTGACGTGGCAGCGCTCGACGCGGTGGGGGAGGGTGGCGAGCTCCGTCACCTGGGAGCCAGGGTGCAGGCGCCGGCCGCCGACGCATTGGGGCGCGCGCTGTTAAAGCGCGGCGCGCCAGCTGATGCGCAGAGCGGGATGGCGCGCCTGATCGCCAGCGGTGAGAGCCAGCTGCTCTCACCCGTGACCGAGGAGCAACTGCGCGAGATGGCCGGCACTGAGCCCGACTTCGATCTGTTGCGCTCCCTGGGTCTGCGCTCGGCACTGTTCGTCGCGTTGCGCACGCGAGGTCGCACGCTGGGGGTGCTCGGATGCGCGGTCGGCGCCTCGGGCCGTGCCTACGACGAGGCGGACGTGCGGTTCGCCGAGGTCTTTGCGGGCCGGGCGGCGCTCGCGCTGGACAACGCCGGTCTCTCCGAGACCGTCACCGGGCTAGAGCAACGGTTCGAGGCCACGCTCGCCAATCTCGCGGAGGCCGTGCTGGTCAGAGATCGCGCGGGCCGCTTGGTGTACGCGAATCCGGCGGCGGCGCGTTTGCTCGGAGTGCGCTCGGTCAGTGAGGTCACCGGCGCCCCGCGGGGATCGCTGGTCGCTCGGTATGACATGTTCGACGAACGTGGTGCGCGGCTCACACTGGATGACCTGCCGGCCAGCCGTGCGCAGCGGGGAGAGCGCGCCGATCCGGTGCTCGTTCGCAACGTAGTCCGGGCCACCGGGCAGGAGCGATGGCTGGTCAACAAGGCGACTCCGGTCTTTTCGGTCGATGGGTCGCTCTCGTTGATCGTCAGCGTGATCGAGGACGTCACGGACGTCAAGTTGCTGCGCGGGGGCAGCGATGTCCTCGAGCAGGTTGCGGTTGCCCATTCAGACCCCAGGAAGGTGGAGGCCGCGCGCAGGCTGGGTGAACGCTACCCGCCACGGATCGACGCGCCGATCGGGGCGGCCGAGGTGATCCGCACCGGGGAGGCACAGCTGATGCCCGAGATCACCCCCGAGCTGCTCGAGCGGGCCGAGCTGGCGGATGAGCAGAAGGCGCTCGTGGCCGAGCTCCAGATTCGCTCGGTGATCCTCGTGCCGCTCGCGGTTCCCGGCCGGCCACCGTTCGGAGCGCTGTCGCTCGTCAGCGCGGAGTCGGGTCGCGTGTTCGATGCGGACGACCTCGCGCTTGCCCAGGAGCTGGGGCGCCGAGCCGCGACCGGCGTCGAGAACGCCCGTCTCTACACCGAACGCTCGCATGTGGCGGAAACGCTGCAACAGAGCCTGCTGCCGCCACGGCTTCCGGAGATTCCCGGATTCCGTCTCGCGAGCATGTATCGCGCCGCCGGCGAGGACACCGATGTCGGCGGTGACTTCTACGACGCATTCGATGTTCCGGGTGGCTGGATCGTCCTGGTCGGCGACGTGGCCGGGCGCGGCGCACAAGCCGCGGCACTGACCTCGCTGTCGCGCTACACGTTGCGCACCGCCGCAAAGCTCCTTGGCGATCCGCTCGCGGCGCTGGTCCAGCTCAATGCCGCGCTTCGCGAGCGTCCGCACATCGCACTCGTCAGCCTCTGCTGCGTGCTACTGCGGTGTGACGCGGGAACCGCGACAGCCGAGATCATTCTGGCCGGCCATCCGCCCCCGTACCAGCTCCACGACGGCGAGCCACGTGCTGTGGGCCGCTTCGGACCGTTGCTCGGAGCCTACGCGCAGCCCGAATGGCAGCCCTCCACGGTTGTGCTCGAGCCCGGCGATCAGCTGGTCCTGTACACCGACGGCGTAACGGATACGGTCGGCGAGAGCGATCGATTTGGAGAGGAGCGCCTGAGCGAGACGCTCCGGGCCGCCACCGAAGCCGCGGACGCGGTCAGCGCGATCGAGCTCGCCTTGACCAACTTTGCGGGTGGGCGGCAAGCCGACGACACCGCTGTGCTGGTCGTCGAGCATTGATCGCCTACCCCATCGCGCTCATCGCGTGCCTCCACCAGCTCGAGCGTCTGCTTGCGAGCTGACAGCGCTGCGCCAAAGACCGCTTAGACGTACCGCTGAGCGTCCGCGGCGGGCACGAACAGCTGGTGCGCCGGATAGCGGTTCTGATCGGCATCGAGCGCGCGCCGGCCCGGGATCCCTGAGCGAGCGATCTGCGCTTCGCGAGCCTGGGGATCGACAACCATGCGAATCGTTCCGGCACACGTCGGATAGTCGAGCTGGTGGGCACGGGCGGCGTCGGCCCGAAACGCAGTGCTCGCGAACCCGCATCGGTCGCACGCATAGAGCGGCACGTTAAACAGGATTCCCGTCCATGTTGAAAACAAACATAGATTTGGCTGCTGCTTCGCAGGAGCGAAGCGAGGCCCATCGATATCGTCCCGCCGATGCCGCGCAAGGGACAGCCGCTCGAGGTGCCGCTGGACGGCGGCACGGTGCTGCAGACGGAGCTGTTCGTCCGCGATCGAGGCGGTCGGTCGCCCGGGGTTCTGGTACTGCACGAGTCGTTCGGACTCAACAACGACATCCGGCGGATCGCGTGGCGCTTTGCCGATGCGGGTTATGTGGCGATGGCGCCGGACATGTACTCGGGCGGCGCCCGGATCGCGTGCCTGACCCGTGTGCTCGTCGACATGGCGCGGCGCAGCATCTCGCGAGAGATCGCCGCGATCCTCGCGGCCCGCGAGATCCTCGCGCAGCGCCCCGAGGTCGACGGCGAGCGGATCGCGGTGGCCGGCTTCTGTCAGGGCGGCGGCTTCGCGCTGATCGCCGGAACGAAGCCGGGGTTCCGGGCAGCCGCCGTCAACTACGGGGAGGTGCCAAAAGATCGGGAGCGGCTTGCCGGCGTCTGCCCGGTCGTCGCGAGCTACGGCTCCAGGGACCGGATCTTCGGGCGCGGCACGGCGGAGCTGCTCGAGCGGCATCTCGAATCGCTCGGCGTGCCGCACGAGGTCAAGAGATACGAGGGGGTCGGCCACTCGTTCTTCTCTCAGGTCGACGGCTGGCAGGCGTGGCTGGCGCGGGTGCCGACGCCGCTGGCGGTGGGCTATGACGAGGCCGCCGCGGAGGATGGGTGGCGGCGCATGCTCGCGTTCTTCGAGGAGCACGTGCGCCGTCCGGAATCCTCCCGATGACGACGCGGGCGCTAGGGGCCGAGCAGGTCTGCGCGTCCCGGCGTAGAAGACGGTGCACGCCGCCAATGTGAGGCGCATGCACACGACCCGCACCAGGAGGAAGACGATGGCCGAGAAGTCGACCAAGACGGCGACCAAGCGCGCCACTTCAAGCAAGCCCAAGAGCCGCCGGCGCACGCCGACCCGCCACAAGATCGCCGAGCGCGCCTACTACATCCACCTCGACGAGGGTGGGCACGACGAACTCGCGAACTGGCTTCGCGCTGAACGCGAACTGACCGCCGCTTAGCGTCAGATGGTCGGGGAGCCGCGCCGGTTCCTCGGACTCAAGTAGGTCCGGCGGCGGCGCCGGTACGCTGCCGCCGTGGACCGCGACTCGATACATGCGTTCCGGGCGACCGCCGGCGGCGACGCGCAGGCCGCTGCGCGCCGCGCGCGCGAGCTCGGCGTGATGGGGTGGGTCCGGCAAGTCGACGGCGGCGGACTCGAGATCCACGCCGAGGGCGAGGAGCAGGCGATCGCGCGATTCGCGGACTTTCTGCGGTCCGGACCGTCGGCCGGTGTGGACCTTCAACGGGTCAAGGCCGAGGGCCACGAGCAGTTCGCGGTTCGCGGCGTCAGCGCCGGCGAGTTCGTCGTTCAGGAGCATGCCGCCACCGCCCACCACTTCGATCTGCGCCTCGAAGTAGCCGGGGTGATGCGATCGTGGGCCGTGCCGAGGGGCCCGTCGCTCGATCCCTCGGTCAAGCGGCTCGCGGTCGAGGTCGAGGATCACGACACATCGCACAACTCGTTCGAAGGGCGGCTGGGCGCCGGCGGCGCGATCGTCTGGGATCGCGGCACCTACGAGCAGGGTGGCCGCGTGCCCTGGCCCGAGGCGCTGGCGCGCGGTCACGCGGTGTTCGTGCTGCACGGCGAGAAGCTCCACGGCGGATTTGCGCTGCAGCGCACCCGAGCCGGCGCCAAACCGCAGTGGCTGCTGGTCAAGCGGCGCGACCAGCAGGCCCGTTCGGGATCCGACATCGTTGCTGAGCAACCGAGGTCCGTGATCAGCGGACGCACGCTCGACGAGGTTCTGGCGTGACCACGCAGCCGGGCGACGAGTACCCGCGCGAGGGCCACCGCCGGCTGATCGCCGCGCGCCTCGCCGCGCTCGGCTCGCTGATCGCGCTCGTCGTTGTGCTCGGCGCGATCGTGCTCGGGGGCGGCGGATCGCACGCAAAGAAAGCCTCCTCCGCGAGCTCGGGCGGCACTTCTACGGGCGGGTCTGGTTCGAGGACGAGCACGGGCGGGACGGCCTCGGTACCGATCCTCGTGTACCGCGTGATCAACAGCGCGCCGGCCGGAAGCTCGGCGGATCCCTCGCTGTACGTCCCGGCCGACCAGTTCACCGCTCAGATGAACGCGCTGAAGTCGGCGGGCTGGCGCGCTGTGACGCTCGATCAGCTCGAGGCGTACTGGATACACGGCACCCCGCTGCCGGCTGGCAAGCCGATCGTGATCTCCTTCGATACCGGCTATGCGTCGCAGTACACCAACGCACTGCCGGTGCTCAAGCAGCTCGCCTGGGTGGGCGTCGAGAACGTTCAGGTCAATGGCCTGCCGCAGTCCGAGGGCGGGATCACCGACGCGCAGATCCGCGGCCTGCTCGCAGCTGGATGGGAGATCGACAGCGGGGGCATCAGCGCCGGCGATCTGACCAGTCTCGACAGCAGCCAGTTGCAGACCGAGCTCACGAGCTCAAAGCAGACGCTGCACAGCCGCTACAACGTCCCAGTGAACTGGTTCGCGTATCCAGGGGGCCACTATGACGCGACTGTCGTCGCCGCTGTCCACGCCGCCGGGTACGTCGGGGCGAGCACCTTCAATCCCGGTTGGGCCAGCCCGCGCGGCGATCGCTACCGGCTACCCCGCATCGTCGTGCAGGGCGGTATGAGCGGCTCGCAACTGCTCTCGCAGATCAGCTCGGCGCAACAGAACACATCGATCCCCGCGAGCTTCTAGGCAATCCCTAACACTCGGGTGCGACCTTGCCGCGATGGGCGAGACAATTGCCGGCATGGGCGCTGCCCGGATTCTCGTGATCGACGACGACGAGGCGATCGTCGATTCGCTGCGGCGCGGGCTGGAGCTCGAGGGTTACTCCGTGATCACCGCGGCGGATGGATCTGGAGCGCTCGAGGCCGTGTCCAGGGGTGGAATCGACGCCGTCGTACTCGACATCGGCCTTCCCGACCTGAACGGTCGGATCGTCGCAGCGCGAATGCGCGCGGCCGGCCTGGAGACTCCGATCCTGGTGCTGTCCGCACTGGACCAGGTGGATGATCGCGTCGCCGGTCTCGAGGCCGGAGCGGATGACTACCTGGTCAAGCCGTTCGCGATGGACGAGCTGGTGGCGCGCCTGCGCGCCATGCTGCGTCGAGCCGTGCACTACACAGAGCAGGTCAACGGCGTCGAGCCGCCGTTGCGGCTCGGCTCCTTGTTGATCGACGTATCCGAGGCCACGGCCACTTGGGAGGGCCGCGATCTGGGGCTGACTCGCCGGGAGCTCGAGCTGCTCGCGGCGCTCGCCCGAAACGCAGAAGCCGTTCTGAGCCGGGATCGGCTGCTCGAGCTCGTGTGGGGATACGACTTCGCGCCCGACAGCCGATCGCTCGACGTGTTCATCTCCTACCTGCGCAAGAAGTTGGAAACAGCCGGAGCGCCACGCATACTGGAGACCGTGCGTGGCGTGGGCTTCGTGTTGCGACGGCCGTGATCCTCTCCTCGCTCAGTGCGAGGGTCGCCGCGGGCGCGCTGTTCGTCGTGGCGGCGGTACTGATCGGAGGGGGTCTTGTGATCGTGACCTCAACCGAGCAGCGCGACCGCCGTGACGCGGACGGCGAGCTGCAGCGCGTGGCCGGGAACCTGATGCCGTCGATCACCGGCGCGCTGGGCTTCCCGCCCCCTTCGCACGCGCTCCACGAGAACGTGCCCTTGGTGCTGCAGGACGCGAGCGGCCGCGTCCTGCCGCTGCGTGCGGGCCGCACGCCGCCACCGAGTGCCGCGGCGATCGGGCTCGGGCCCCTGCGCGACGGTTTCGCACAGACCGGCGACAACTCGAGTCCGATTCGCCAGATTGGATTCGTACGCGCGGTCGATCCAACCACGGGCCAGCGGCTGACCGTCGGCACGGTGCCCGCGGGCTTTCCGCCGGTGCCGGCTCGTCCGGGAGCGCGATCCGTCAAGGCCGGCGGCGCGGAGTGGCGCAGCGCCGTCGTGTCCGGCCCCGGCGGCATACGGGTCGAGGTCGCGGGGCCCGAGCAGATCTCATCTCGCGCTGCGAGCCTGCGAGGAACCGTGATCTGGACGACGGTGGCCGGCCTCGTGATCGCGCTGATCGGGACGCTGCTCGTAACGCAGCTCGCGTTGCGACCGCTGGAGCTGCTACGGCGGCGCGCAGCGCGCATCAGCGACGCCGACGATCTCGCCATGCGGGTGACTGCGCCTGGCCAGCCGCGCGAAGTGGCGGCGCTCGCCGGCGAGCTCGACGGAATGCTCGAACGTCTCGACGGCGCGATCTCCGCGCGCGAGCAGGCGCTCCTGGCCGCGCGGCGGTTCGCGGCCGACGCCGGGCACGAACTCCGGACGCCGCTGCAGAGCATCCGCTCGAACCTCGACATCGCGTCCTCCACGGAGGCCAATCCGCAGGAGCGGCAGCTCGCACTCGAGGTCGCCACACATCAGTCCGAGCGGATGAACCGGCTGGTCGACGGGCTCCAGAGCCTCGCGCGCGGAGAGTCCGGCCTGGCGGCCACCACCGCCGAGGTCGATCTCGGCGACATCGCCGACAGCGCCGTATTCGTGACCCGCACCCGTCACCCGGAGCTCACGGTGGCGGTCGATCTACCCGGCTCCGGTCCGGTCGTGACCGGCGACGGCGACGGGCTGTGGCGCGTGATCGAGAACCTGCTCGAGAACGCGGCACACCACGGCCGCGCCGGCGGCCACGTGAACCTGCGCGTCGCCGCGCGGAACGGTGGCGCGGAGATCGTCGTCGACGACGACGGACCCGGCATCCCGCCGGCCGAACGCGAACGCGTCATGCGTCGCTTCCAGCGCGGTCCCGGTGCGACGGCGGCCGGCAGCGGGCTGGGGCTCGCGATCGTCGAAGCCGAGGCCCGGCGGCACGGCGGTTCGCTATCGCTTGGTGCCTCGAAACTAGGCGGCCTGCGCGCACGCGTCAGCATCCAGACATCGTGAGCATCGGCTGATCCAGCCGGCTCCATTGCCCGTATAAAGCAGGGCATGCGTCTCGGAGTCCGATACGACAACATCCCTGAGCTTGTCGGTGGCGCGCTGAACCTGGTCCCCGTTCCAATCGGGCTGGCGATGTTCGGGATGCCGCTGGCCCGCTCGCTACAGGTCGCGCAGGAGACCGGAATGCTTGGCGAGCTCGCGCGGACGCCGCAGACGGCTGCGGAGCTCGCCCAGGGTCTCCACCTACGCGAGCAGGGTGTGCGCCGCGTGCTGGACGTGCTGGTCGCCGCGGGACAGCTCGAGCTCGACTCCTCGGAGCGCTACAGCATCGCGCGGCGGGCCGCGAAGTGGCTCGATCCGGCCTCTGAGACCTATGTCGGCGGCTTCATCGCCGACACGGCCCACTACTGGAGCTGGTGGGCGGGCCTGGAGGACTTGGTGCGCGACGGGCGCTCGATCGAGTTGCACGACAAGTCGCCGGATGACCCTTACTGGCGCTCGTACATGGTCGGCCAGTACCAGCTGGCGCGTCTTTCGAGCACCGCGGTGGCGAAGACTGTCGCCTTGTCCGAGCAAGCCCGCTCGCTGCTCGATGTCGCCGGCGGGCACGGCGAGTTCTCGATGGCGTGCTGCCGGCGCCACCCGAAGCTCGAGGCGACGGTCGTCGACCTCCCCGGCAGCGCGCGGATCGGCCGGGAGATCGTGTCCGAGGCCGGCATGGCCGACCGGGTGCACCACGTCGAGGGCGACATGTTCACGGCCGACCTCGGTGGTCCGCACGACGGCGCACTCATCTTCAACATCGTCCATCATCTCTCGCCCGATCAGGCGCGGCAGCTGTTCTCGCGCGTCCACGAAGTGCTGCGCCCAGGCGCACCGATCTGCGTGCTCGACCTGTACGACCGCCCGCCCGGACGCCGACCGGACAGCGGCAGCTTCCTGGGGCTGTTCTTCCACCTCACCTCGAGCGCCGACACATACTCGCGCGAGCAGGTCGCGCGCTGGATCGCCGGTGCCGGCTTCGGGAAGGTCGTGGCGAAGACGCTGCCCCAGCTGCCGGGGCTCGCGCTGCTGCGCGCCGAGCGCGCCCGGTAAGCCTAGTAATAGTCGTCGACCTCGAACGACCAGCGCGTGGTGTCCGAGCCCGGGCTGACCGTCACCTGATAGACGCCCGGCCCGGTTTGGAATGTCTGCGTCTGCGTGTCGCCGTCATTCATGCCGAAGTCGGCGACCGATCCACCACCGCCGCCGTGGAGCACGTGCCCGGTCGGGCCGTCGCAGAAGAAGATCAGCGTGCACGTCCCCACGAAGGACATGCGGTAGACGACGCGCCACTGCTTGGCGCGGATCCTGAACGGGACCGAGCTGGTCCCGGTGAAATACGTGACCGGTCGCCAGCGCGGCGTCTCCGCGACGGACAAGACGACCATGGCATGCCGCGAGACGTACCCGCCGGCCGGCGATTGTGAGGTGACCTGGCCCGGCTGCACGCCGGGGGCGGGCACGGTCCGGGTGCTCGCGATCAGGCCCAGCGAGCCGAGGATCGTCCGGGCGCTGCCAGAGGACTGACCCACCAGCCGTGGCACCTCGACCGGCGGAGGACCCTTGCTGAGCACGACGCTGACCGTGGAGTCCTCGTCGACCAGCGCCCCCGCCGCGGGCGTTTGCTCGATCGTGGTTCCGGGCTTGGCGGGATTGTTGGCGCGAGTAAACGAAGGCTTCAGGTGCGCTCGGCGGAGCTTGGCTGTGACCGCGTTCTTGCTCAGGCCATGCAGCCGCGGCATCCGCACCCGCGCCGGCGCCGCGAGCACGATCGCGGCGACGACCATCGCGAACAGCAGCCCGAGCACGAGCCCGAGCGCGGCGATGCTCCGCCTGCGCGCCGCCGGGTTCACGTTCCGGCGCGAGGCGAAGCGGGGTGCCACGCGCGTCGTGTCGCCCTCGCGCGGGCGCGGGCGCTGCTCGGGCCGGAATGGAGGGACATGCGCGCGCGCGAGGTCGTCCGCCATCTCGTGGGCGTTCTGGAAGCGCCCGCGGGGATCCTTGGCCAGCGCGCGCTTGACGATCTCGCCGAGGTCGCGCGGAGTACCGGCGGGCAGTGCCGCGGGCTGCTCGTGCGTGTGGCGCCACGCCAGCTCGACCGGTGACCCGCCCGCGAACGGAGGCTTGCCCGCGAGCATCTCGTACAGCACGACGCCGACGCTGTAGACGTCACTGGCCGGCGTCGCCGGCTGCCCACGGGCCTGCTCGGGCGACATGTATCGGGGCGTACCCGCGATCGCTCCGGCCTCGCCATCGCTCGAGCCCTCGGCGAGCCGCGCCAGCCCGAAGTCGCCGACCTTGACGTGCCCCTCATCGGAGATCAGGACGTTGGCGGGCTTGACGTCGCGGTGCACAACGCCGCAGGCGTGCGCGTGGCCGAGGGCGCGGCAGATCTGCTCGGCCAGCTTGCGCGCCTGCACCGGCGAGATGCGCTCGCGCGCGATGCGGCTGGCAAGGCTCTCTCCGTGGACCAGCTCGGCCACGTAATACAGACCCTCGGGTGCATTCCCGGTGTCGAAGATCTGCACGATGCCCGGATCGCTGACGCGCGCCAGCAGCTGCGCCTCGCGCTCGAGGCTCCGCGCCCACTCCGGATCGTCGGCCCACCACGGTTTGATCACCTTGATCGCGACCTCACGCGCTAGGCGCCGATCGCGCCCGCCGTAGACACGGCCGAACGCGCCGTCGCCAATCAGCGCGTGAAGCTCGTAGCGGTCATCCAGGACCACGCCGGACAGGTCGGGCGCGTATGGCACGGCTAAGAGGGTAGGGGACCCCGCCCGAGAACCCCCTAGATCCCAACCTGAGACAAGCCTAGCTACGATGGCGACGTGGCCGTGGAAACGAAAGTCGGCGCCGCCGAGCTGTTGGTCAAGTGCCTGGAGAACGAAGGCGTCGAGGTGATCTTCGGGATCCCCGGCGAGGAGAACATCCACCTCATCCAGGCGCTGGCGGGTTCGAGCATCCGCTACGTGCTGACCCGCCACGAGCAGGGGGCGTCGTTCATGGCGGAGATGTACGGCCGCGTCACCGGCAAGGCCGGCGTCGCGTCGGCGACGCTCGGGCCGGGCGCGATCAACCTCCAGCTGGGCGTGGCTGATGCGACGACGAACAGCACCCCCGTCGTCGCTCTTTCAGCGCAGGTCGGGCAGCACCGCAACTACAAGGAATCGCACCAGTTCATCGACCTGGTCAACCTGTTCGCGCCGATCACGCTGTGGTCCGCGAGCGTGCCTTCCCCGCACGCGATTCCGGAGATGGTGCGAAAAGCGTTCAAGACCGCGCAGACCGAGCGGCCCGGCGCCGTGTACCTGGCGATCCCGGAGGACGTCGATGCCGGCGACGCCGATCCGGAACTGGGGCCGCTCCCGCTCAACATCCCGCGCCCCGAGGCGCCCCACCCCGACCAGGTCAGGCGCGCCGCCGAGCTGCTCGGGCAGGCCCGCCGGCCGGTTGTGCTCGCGGGCCACGGAGCGGCGCGCAACCGCGCCACGACGTCGTTGATCAGCTTCGCGCACAAGCTCGAGATGCCGGTCGTGACGACATTCCACGGCAAGGGGGCGATGTCCGACGACGACTCGTTGGGGATCGGCACGATCGGCTTCATGCGCCGCGACTACGTCAACTTCGGCTTCGACAGCTGCGACCTGATCGTCGCCGTGGGCTACGAGCTGCAGGAGTTCGATCCTGTGCGGATCAACCCCGACGGCCGTAAGCACATCATCCATGTGCACCGGTTCCCGGCCGAGGTCGATGCTCACTACTCTGTCGACGTCGGCATCATCGGCGACATCAGCGCCTCGCTCGACGCGCTGGCGCAGGCAACCGATCCGCGCACCCATTCCGGCGCGCCGCTGGCGGGGTCGCAGTCGCTGCTGCGAGAGGAGCTCGAGCGCGGCGAAAGCGATGACCGATACCCGCTGGCCCCGCAGCGAGTCGTCGCCGATACCCGTGCGGCGCTCGATCGGGAGGACGTCGTGCTCGTTGACACCGGCGCGCTGAAGATGTGGATGGCGCGGCTGTACCCGACCTACGCGCCCAATACCTGCCTGATCTCCAACGGGCTTTCGACGATGGGGTTCGCTCTGCCAGGGGCGCTCGCGGTTTCGCTGGCGAAGCCTGAGGCGAAGGTGCTCGCCGCGGTCGGCGACGGCGCATTTCTGATGAATTCGCAGGAGATCGAGACGGCGGTGCGAGAGAAGATCCCGCTGACCGTGTTGATCTGGGAGGACAACGCTTATGGGCTCATCGAGTGGAAAATGGATCTCGAGCTCGGCGAGCACTCACACGTCGCGTTCAGCAATCCCGACTTCATCGAGTTTGCGCGCAGCTTTGGCGCCAACGGTTACCGGATCGGCAGCGCCGGCGAGCTGCTGCCCACGCTGCGCGAGGCGCTCGCCGACGACGGCGTCTCGATCATCTCCTGCCCGGTCGACTACTCCGAGAACCTGCGGCTGACAGATCGGCTCGGGGAGCTCGACGAGGCCCTTTAGGGGGCCTCGCTTCGCTCGGCGTCCGTGGGGCCGGGAGGGCACATCCAGACGGCCTTGGTGGGTGCGTGGGCCGGGGCTGTCGGCTTGCGCCAGGCTTGCCTCGAAGGATGGTCTGCCCGGCTTTGGCTGGGGAACGGGATCCCGCCCATACGGGCTGCCACCAATCCCCACAATGCTCCAAAGCGGTCGGCTGCTCTGGCGCTTTGGCGCGGTGTGGGCGCTATAGCACCTGCACCCACGTTGCTCCATCTCGCCCGGCCGCCCGGGCGTTTTGGAGCGTCGTGGGGGTTCGGCCCACCCGATTCGTGCTTCAGTGGGACGGAGGCTGTCTGTATGAAGTCCCGCGTGGGCGGGACCCCAATCCCGCCGGCCATCGATGGCCGGCGGAATGGGCACGGACGGGGCCGGCACCGCGAAGGCGACCTCGGAGACAACCGAACCGGCAACGCGGTCTGGACGGGCCCTCCCGGCCCCACGGACGCTGCGCCAGCAGCCCCTACTGGCCGGTGGACGCCGCTGCGATCTCGGCAGCGACAGCCGCGGCGCCCTTCGCGCCGAGCGTGATCGTGTAGTGGTTCACATCGGGAACGAGCACGGCGCGGCGACGCTCCGGCGCCTCGGCAGCCCACGCCTGCGCGCGTGCGAGCGGCTGCATCGGCTGAGGGCCGTCCTGAAGCCCGCGCGGGGCCACCAGCAGCGTCGCGGGCACGGTCATGTGGTGGGCCGGCTCCGCCATCGTTACGAGCTCGCCGGCGTCGGCGCGGACCGCCTCCTCGGAGATGCAGGAGCGCTCGCCGATCAGGTCGAAGTCGGCGTAGGCCTTCAGATCCTCGTCGGCGACGTCGGCTGATGTGAAGGCGGGGTGAGCGCGCCACCATGAGCGGTACTCCTCGGGAGTCGCAAATGTCATCCGC
The DNA here is from genome assembly GCA_963824755.1 of uncultured Solirubrobacterales bacterium. Taxonomy (GTDB): domain Bacteria; phylum Actinomycetota; class Thermoleophilia; order Solirubrobacterales; family Solirubrobacteraceae; genus Palsa-465. Next base: position 329,844 of record CAWGQT010000038.1, read on the forward strand.
AGCCGCGCAAGCGCCGGGCCGAGGAAGGCGTCGGCGAACTCCTGCGGATCGGCGCCCTCGCTGCCGGGGATCTCGATCCCACCATCGACGAGCACCGCGTGGCGCAGGCGATCGGGATGGTCGGCGGCCAGCCGTGCGGTGATGAAGGCCCCCAGCGAGTGGCCCGCGATCACCGGGCGCTGGAGCTCGAAGTGCTTGAGCACCGCGAGCAGGTCCTCGACGTGCCAGGCGATCCCGTACGGCGGCGGGAGCTCGTTGCTGCGTCCCCGGCCGCGGATGTCGGGAGCGAGCAGCGTGGCGCGGCCCTCGAGCGCGCGGGCGACGGCGATCCAGGATCGGCTCGAGCCGGTGATGCCGTGTACGGCGAGGAGCGTCGGTGCATCCGGCGGCGCCTCTCCCAGCCGCCAGACGCTCAGTGTGCCGCCGGCGACCGGAACTTCAAGGCGTTCGGTCTTCGGCGAACTGGATGTGGTCGACATCGAACTCCTCCACGTCTGGCGGGGTCTCGGCAGCGCTCGGGAAGCGCCGCCAAGGTCTTGCTTCTATCAGCCACAGGGCGGCGGCGGCAAGTAGCACGCCGCACAGGATCCATCCAAGCTGCGTGGTCCCGACGCCAATGTACTTCAGGCCCGAGGCGAAGATCACGAACATGATTCCCGGCCGGACGAACCGGTCGGGCACGGTCGAGGAGAGGAGCGAGCCCACCAGTACCGCCGGCACGCTGCCGAGGATCAGCGAAGCCGTCACGCCGATCTCGACATGGCCGAAGGCGAGCGCTCCGAGCGCCGCGGCGATCGTCAGCGGGACGGCCTGGACCAGGTCGGTCCCGACCAGCTGGTTGGCGCCGAGCATTGGGTACACGAACAGCATCAGCACGATCATCAGCGAGCCGGAACCGACCGAGGTCATGCCGACGATCAAGCCGCCGAGCAAGCCGATTGCGAGCGTAGGCAGGGGTCGAGGCTTGACGTTGTGTACGACCCCCTGGCGTTCTAGACCGTGGCGCCGGTCAAGGGCGAAGCGGACCGCCATCGCCCCGGCCCCGACGAGCAAGGCTGCCCCCAGGATCGTCTCGATGTTGGTCTGAGCGTTCTTGGAGTTCCCCAACAGGTGAAGCACGTATGCGCCCAGGAATGCCGCCGGGACCGAGCCGAGCACCATCCACCTGACCAGCCTCAAGTTCACGGTGCCTGCGCGCAGGTGGACGCCGGCACCGATCGGGCGCATCACCACCGCGGCGACGAGGTCGCTGGAGATTGCCGTCGACGGCGTCACGCCAAACAGCAGGATCAGCATCGGCGTCATCAGCGCTCCGCCTCCTGCTCCCGTCATCCCTACCAGCAGCCCGACGATCGCACTGCCCAAGACGATGAAGGGGTCGATGTGCACCGACCCAAATATAACTAAGTCTGTAGAGAAACTGGCGCGTCGGCGGCGATCGTGGCGAGCTCGACCAGCGCCTCGGTGATCTCGCGCGGTCGCTCGAGCGGACCCATGTGTCCCGTGTCCGGCAGGATGATCAGTCGCTGGAGGTTCGGCAGCTCCGACGCGATCCGGCGCGCGTGGGAGGGAGGCGTGAGCCGGTCCTTCTCCCCGCCCAGCACCAGCGCCGGCACCGTGATCCGTGGCAACGCGTGATGGAGCTCCATCGCGGAGATCGCGATTCCCGTGTCGGCCCTCGCGTCCGGCGGCGAGGCGATCAACATCCGCTCGTAGAACGCGATCTGGGCGGGCGTCGCCTCCGGGCCGAAGGCCACGTAGCGGATCATCGCGGAGCTGAGCGGCGTCGAGAAGCGGGGAAGCGGCGCCCTGGAGGCCAGCACCCGCTGCGGCGGTGCCAACTTGTTGAGCACGTTCGCCAACGCCGGCAGCGGGATCAGCAACTGCTCGGTCATCAGATCGCCGACGCCGGTATTGAGCAGCGCGACCGCGCTCGCCCGGCGCGCCACCTCGTGGTGCTCCGCCCAGGCGACGATCGACATCGCTCCGAGCGAGTGGCCGGCGATGACCGCGCGCTGAGAACCGGTCAGCGCGGCGTCGAGGATCGCCTCGAGATCCTCGCCGAAGCGCTGGATCGAATAATCGCCCTGGGCCGCCGCCTCGCTGGAGCCGTGGCCGCGAAGGTCATAGGCGACGACCCGGAAGCCGCGCTCGCTGACCGCGTGCGTGACGTAGATCCAGTACTGAAGAGTTTCAGTCCAGCCGTGCGCGAGCACGACCGTCTGGCCATCGGAGGGGCCGAACTCCTCGGCATGCAGTTGCGTGCCGTCGGAGGAGCGTGCGGTGATCTCGCGCCCGGTGGGGGGCGTCCGAAGGACCTCCTGCGCAGGGTCTGAGGCGATCAGACGCATGTGACGTCGCTCCGCTGCGGCCGCTGCGCCGATCGCAGCGGCGCCCCCGACGAGGACCCAGAGGCGGCGGTTTTGTGAACGAGTCATGACCGATTGGAACCCTACAACGGCGTAGGTTTTCGCGAGCCACAGGAGTACTTCCGAAAGGAACCACTCAATGCATAGGATTCACCCGAATGCGCGTGGGCCTGCTTACCGGTGGTGGCGACTGTCCTGGACTGAACGCGGTGATCCGTGCTGTCGTTCGCAAGGGGATCGACCAGCACGGCGATCAGGTGATCGGATTCCGCGACGGATGGCGCGGCGTGCTCGAGAACAACTTCGAGGAGCTGACGATCGAGTCGACGCGCGGAATCCTGCCGCGCGGTGGGACGATTCTGCACAGCTCGCGCACGAATCCGTACAAGCGCGAGGATGGGCTCCAACTGGTGCGCGAGACGTTCGAGGCGCATCGCCTCGAGGGACTGATCGCGATCGGGGGCGAGGACACGCTCGGTGTCGCCAACCGGCTGGTCGCCGATGGGCTGGGCGTGATCGGAGTGCCGAAGACGATCGACAACGACCTCGGTGCGACCGACGTGACGTTCGGGTTCGACACCGCTCTTCACGTCGCCACCCAGGCGATCGACCGCCTGCATACGACCGCCGAGAGCCACAACCGGATCCTGGTCGTCGAGGTGATGGGACGGCATGCCGGCTGGATCGCGCTGCACTCGGGCATTGCGGGGGGAGCCGACGTGATCCTGATCCCGGAGATGCCGTTCGACATCGACGAGGTCTGTCACATGATTCGCCGGCGTCATATGCGCGGCCGCTACTTCTCGATCGTGGTCGCCGCCGAGGGAGCGGTGCCGAAAGCGGGCACCGCGATGACGCTCGCGACCGGTGAGCTCGACGAGTTCGGCCATCCACGGCTGGGCGGAATCGGGGCCCGACTCGAGCATGAGATCGAACAGCGGACCGGCTTCGAGACTCGCGCCACGGTGCTCGGACATGTCCAGCGCGGCGGCACGCCGACGCCGTTCGACCGGGTGCTCGCCACGCGGTTCGGGCTCGCGGCGATGGATGCCGCGCACGACAGCAGGTGGGGGATGATGACCGCGCTGCGCGGGACGGAGATCAAGCTCGTGCCGCTGGGGGAGGCCGTCGAGCAGCTGCGGACGGTTCCGCTCGAGGAGTACGGGCGCTACGAGGTGCTGATGGGATGATGGGGTACCCACCCACCCCCAACACCGTTCACAAGAGCGTCGTTTAGCGAAAGGGCGTTAGGTTTATGCTGAGCATCGTGTCCCGCGATCAACTTCTCCGGTGACGGCGACAGAATCTGCCACCGCGCTCGACCGTCTGTGCGTCGACACGATCCGCACTCTGTCGATGGACGCGGTGCAGAAGGCGAACTCCGGCCATCCGGGCACGCCGATGGCGCTGGCGCCGCTGGCGTACGTTCTGTACACGCGCGTGATGAAGCATAACCCGCGCGATCCGGCTTGGCCGGACCGTGACCGCTTCGTGCTCTCCTGCGGCCACGCCTCGATGCTTCTGTACTCGACGCTGTACCTAGCGGGCTACGAGGTCAGCCTCGAAGAGGACATCATGCAGTTCCGTCAGCTCGGATCGCGTGCGGCCGGCCACCCGGAGTACGGCCACATGCCGGGGATCGAGGTCACCACCGGTCCGCTCGGCCAGGGCATCAGCCATGCCGTGGGGATGGCGCTCGCCGAACGGATGCTCGCGGCCAGGTTCAACCAGCCGGGACAAGAGCTCGTCGATCACCACACGTTCGTGATCGCCTCCGAGGGCGACATGGAGGAGGGGATCTCGGGTGAGGCGTCCTCGCTGGCCGGCCACCTCGGGCTGGGACGGCTGATCTCGTTCTTCGACCGCAACCACATCTCGATCGAGGGCGACACGGCGCTCGCATTCACCGAGGACACGGGCAAGCGCTTTGAGGCCTACGGCTGGCACGTGCAGGACCTCGAGGAGAACATCGAGCTAGATCAGCTCGAGCAGGCGCTCCATAACGCAATGGAGGTGGAGGACCGCCCGTCGCTGATCATCGTGCGCACGCACATCGGGCAGGGCTCGCCGCACAAGCAGGACACTGCCGCGGCGCACGGCTCGCCGCTCGGCGAGGAGGAGATCCGCCTGACCAAGGAGGCGATGGGGTGGCCCTCGCAGGAGCCGTTCTTCGTGCCCGAGGAGGCGCTGAAGCACTTCCGCGGCTGCATCGAGCGCGGCGCCGGGCAGCAGGCGGAGTGGGAGGAGAAGATGACCGCCTACGAGCAGGCGCACCCCGACCTCGCGGGCGAGTTCAAACGGCTGGTCAAGGGCGAGCTTCCCCCGGGCTGGGACTCAGACGTGCCGCAGTTCCACGCGTCGGGAACGATGACCGCTACGCGAAAGTCCTCCCACACCGTTCTGCAATGGGCGGCGGCAAAGGTCCCGGAACTGGTCGGCGGCTCGGCGGATCTCTCGCCCTCGACGCTGACGACGATCGACGGCGCCGACAGCGTCGAGCGCGGCACCTATGGCGGCCGCAACCTGCACTTCGGCATCCGCGAGCACGGCATGGGCGCGATCGTCAACGGCATGACCCTGCACTACCTGCGCGCGTACGGCTCGACGTTCTTCACGTTCAACGACTACATGCGGGGATCGGTGCGGCTCGCCGCGCTGATGGGGTGTCCCTCGATCTTCGTCTACACGCATGACTCGATCGGCCTCGGCGAAGACGGCCCAACGCATCAGCCGATCGAGCAGCTGGCCGGGCTGCGGGCGATGCCCGGGCTGTCCGTGATCCGGCCCGCGGGAGCCAACGAGGTCGCGCTCGCGTGGCGCCATGCGATCGCGTCCAAGGATCATCCGAGCGCGCTGGTGCTCTCGCGCCAGGGGATCCCGACTTGGAACCCCGCCGCGGTCCCGCGGGACGCGATCGAACGCGGGGCATATGTGCTTCGCGACTCATTCCGTGAGCCCGAGCCGCCGGATCTGATCCTGATATCGACCGGCACCGAGGTGCACATCTGCACGCGAGCGGCTGATCTGCTCGAGGCCGACGGGATTGCGACGCGCGTCGTCAGCATGCCGTGCATGACCCACTTCGACGCGCAGGACCAGGCTTATCGCGACCAGGTCCTGCCGCCCTCGTGCCGGGCTCGTGTTTCGCTGGAGGCCGCGAGCACGTTCGGCTGGGACAGATGGGTGGGCGACGCCGGCGAGACGATCGGGATGCATAGCTTCGGCGCCTCGGCGCCGGCGGGCGCGCTGTACAAGCACTTCGGCTTCACACCAGAGCGGGTTGCAGAGACCGGCAGCGCCGTCGTGAAGCGTGTTCAGTGATTAGGAGGATCGACAAGTGAGCACAGCGACGAAGGTCAACCCCCGGCTGGAAGCGTTGACGCAGGCCGGCGTCAGCGTTTGGCTCGATCAGATCCGCCGCACGCTCGTCGAAGGTGGGGAGCTCGCCCGGCTGATCGCCGAGGACTCGCTGCGTGGGATGACGTCCAATCCGTCGATCTTCGAGAAGGCGATCCTCGGCTCGACCGACTACGACGAGGAGCTTGTCCTGCTCGCCAAGGAGGAGCTCGACGCGCAGACGATCTACGACCGGCTGTCGGTCCGCGACGTGCAGAGCGCTGCCGATGTGCTGCTCGACGTGCACCGCGAGTCCGGCGGGCGCGACGGGTTCGTCTCGCTCGAGGTGCCCCCCGACCTGGCGCACGACACCGAGCAGACGCTGGCGGCCGCGCACAAGTACTGGAAGGCGGTCGACCGGCCGAACCTGATGATCAAAATCCCGGGCACGCCCGAAGGATTGCCGGCGATCGAACAAGCGATCCACGAGGGCATCAACGTCAACGTCACGCTGCTGTTCAGCGTCGAGGCGTACGAGCGAGTTGCGGAGGCCTACATTCGCGGCCTGGAGCGCCGGCATGAGGAGGGCAAATCGCTCGAGATGAACTCCGTGGCGTCGTTCTTCATCTCGCGCGTGGACACGAACGTGGACCGCAAGCTGTCGGATCTGGGTCGTGAGGATCTCGCGGGCCGGGCGGCGGTCGCGAACGCGCGCGCCGCCTACCGCAAGTTCAAGGAGATCTTCGACGGCGAGCGCTGGGAGACCTTGCGCAGCGCCGGCGCCGCCGTCCAGCGCCCGCTCTGGGCCTCGACGAGCACCAAGAACCCGCACTACCCGGACACGAAGTACGTCGCCGAGCTGGTGGCTCCGCACACCGTGAACACGATGCCGCTGGCGACGCTGATCGCGTTCGGCGATCACGGTTCGTCGCCTGGTCCAGCCGGAGAGCAAGATCCGACGGCGGACCTGGACGCGCTCGCCGACGCCGGGATCGACATGAGACAGGTGACCGAGGAACTGCTGGTCGAAGGCGTGGCGCAATTCGAGGACGCGATGAAGACGCTGCTGGCGGGAATCGACGAACGCCGGTCGGCGGTCGTCACCGGCCGGCCGTCGACGATCAGCGCGAAGATCCCCGCCGACATGCAGGAACCCGTCGCCGCGCGCGTGTCTCGCGCGGTCAGCGAGAAGGTCGCCGAACGCGTATGGCGCCGCGATGCGTTGTTATGGGGCCGCGGGGTGGGTGGGTCTCCAGTCCCGGAGATCGAAGACCGGCTCGGATGGCTGACGGTTTCAGAGCCGATGCTCGAGCACGCCGCCGATCTTGACGCGTTCGCCGAGCAGGCACGCGAGGACGGTTTCACCGATGCAGTTCTGCTCGGCATGGGCGGGTCATCTCTGGGACCCGAGGTTCTGCGCCAGTCGTTCGGCGAGGTTCCGGGCGGGCTGCGCCTGCAGGTCCTCGACTCGACCCATCCCGACCAGGTGCTGGCCGTGCAGGACTCGATCGACATCGAGAAGACGCTGTTCATCGTCTCCTCGAAGTCGGGCGGAACGGTCGAGACCCTGTCGCACTACAAACACTTCAAGGCGCTTGCGGGGCCCCATCAGTTCGCGGTCGTCACCGATCCCGGGAGTCCGCTCGTGCGCATCGCGGAGGACGATGGGCTGCGTCACTGCTTCATCAACCAGTCGGACATCGGCGGCCGCTACTCGGTGTTGTCGCTGTTCGGGCTGGTCCCGGCGGCGTTGATGGGCATCAACATCGCTGCGCTCCTGCATCGCTGCCAGGTCGCCGAGCAGAACTGCGCGCATTACGACTCGAGCGAGTCGAACTCAGGACTGTGGCTCGGCGCGACGATCGGGGCGCTGGGCGCCAGCGGGCGGGACAAGCTCACGTTCATCGTCTCGCCGCCGATCGAGAGCTTTGGGCTGTGGGTCGAGCAACTGGTCGCGGAGTCGACCGGCAAGCAAGGTCGCGGGATCCTTCCGGTCGCGGGGGAGCCTGTGGGCGCGCCCGATGTGTACGGCTCCGATCGGGTGTTCGTCTACCTGCGCAATGCGGAGACGGCTTCTGATGAGGTCGATAGCGCCGTTGAGGCGCTGGCGGGGGCGGGGCACCCCTGCTTGACGCTCGCGGCGCACGGGCCCGTCGATCTTGGACGGGTCTTCTTCCTGGCCGAGTTCGCGGTGGCGGTCTCGGGGTGGGCGCTCGAGATCAACCCGTTCGATCAGCCGAACGTGCAGGAGGCCAAGGACAACACGAACAAGGTGCTCTCGTCCGGATCGGTACCGGCCGTCGAGGAGGCCGACGATGCGGCGCTGCGTGCGCTGCTCGCCGATGCCGCGCCCCCGCACTACGTCGCGATCATGGGCTACCTGCCATTCTCCCCCGAGGTCGATGCCGCCGTCGCCGAGATGCGCGAGGCGATCCGGGAGCTGACCGGCGCCGCAACCACCTACGGCTATGGCCCGCGCTTCCTACATTCGACCGGGCAGCTGCACAAGGGCGGGCCTCCAACCGGCCGCTTCCTGCAACTCGTCAACGAGCCTCAGCGCGATGCCGAGATTCCGGGGGCCGGATACTCGTTCGGAACGCTGATCGCGGCGCAGTCGGCCGGCGATCTGCAAACGTTGCGCTCGCACGGGCTGCCGGCCGAGCGGGTCAAGCTCGATGGCGACCCGGCGGGCGCGATCCGTGCGCTCACCGAGCGGATCAGCAGGTTGCTGCAAGGGTCGTAGCGGGAACACTGTCAGGAGCATGAGCGCGGTCATCTCTGAGACCGAGGTTGGCGAGAACCCCCTGGTCGAGGGCCTCGAGCGCCTTCCGGTACATCCGACGACCCTGGTGATCTTCGGCGGAACCGGAGATCTGGCGCATCGCAAGTTGCTGCCGGCCCTGTACAACCTCGCGCACGAGGGAGGGCTACCCGAACGGTTCGAGCTGATCGGGATCGCGCGGCGGGATCAGGCCAACGAGGACTTCCGAGCGATGGCCCGGGAATCGATCGCCCGCTTCTCGCGGCGCAAGCCGGATCCGGCCGTGCTCGATGGGCTGCTCTCCGACATGCGTTACATCTCGGGCTCCTTCGACGATGACAGCGTGTACGCCCAGCTCGACCGCACCCTGCACGAGTTCGACGAGAAGGCCGGTCAGCTGCTCAACCGCGTGTTCTACCTCTCGACCGCGCCGCAGTTCTTCCCGGTGATCGCGGGCAAGCTTGGATCGGCGGGGCTGAATGCGCTGGAGGGCGCGGAAACGAGGCTGGTGATCGAGAAGCCGTTCGGCTACGACCTCGCGTCGGCGCGCCAGCTGAACGCGCAGGTGCTGAGCGTATTCGACGAGGCGCAGGTCTACCGGATCGACCATTACCTGGGCAAGGAGACCGTTCAGAACCTGATGGCGCTCAGGTTCGCCAACGCCCTGTTCGAACCGGTCTGGAATCGCAACTTCATCGACAACGTGCAGATCACCGCCGCCGAGGACATCGGCATCGGCGGGCGAGCCGGCTACTACGAAGGGGCGGGCGCGCTTCGCGACCTGGTCCAGAACCACATGATGCAGTTGCTGGCGCTGCTGACGATGGAGCCCCCCGCATCGTTCGAAGCCAACCGGCTGCGTGACGAGAAGCTGAAGGTGCTCGAGGCGATTGTGCCGCCACGGGTCGAGGACGTCGCATCGATGGCGCTGCGCGCACAGTACGGACCGGGTGTGGTCGGCGGCGTTGCGGTGCCCGGCTATCGCGAGGAGGAGGGCGTCGCGCCCGATTCGCGGACCGAGACCTACGCGGCGCTGCGCCTGCACGTGTCGAACTGGCGGTGGGCAGGCGTGCCGTTCTACCTGCGCACCGGCAAGCAGCTGGCGCGAAAGCTGACCGAGATCGCCGTGACGCTCAAGCCGGTGCCGCACGTCGCGTTCCAAAGCAGCGGCTCGGTCGGCGTGCAGGCAAACCAGATCATCCTTACCGTCCAGCCTGACGAAGGTGTGTCGGTGTCGCTCGGCGCGAAGATCCCCGGATCGCGGATGCGGATCCGTCCCGTCAACATGGAGTTCCGCTACGGCACCGCGTTTTTGTCGGAGTCGCCGGAGGCCTACGAGCGGTTGATCCTCGATGCGATGCGCGGCGACGCGACGCTTTTCACGCGCAACGACGAGATCGAGGCATTGTGGGGGATCATCGACCCGATCCTGACCGCCTGGCACGAGGACACAACGTCGTCGATCGCGCAGTACGCGGCCGGCACCGATGGGCCCGAGGAGGCGGAGGTACTGCTGCAGAACGGCAATCGGTGGCGGCGGCTTTGAGGTTGGTGTCGAGGCAGGGGCTCGTCTTGGTGGAGGTGGCGCGGTCGTGAGCGAAGACGTCTGGGCCGAGCAGGACACGACTCCCGACGCGATCGAGGTGGCATTGCGCGAGATGCTGCGCAAGCGCCACGCCGCCAACCGCGGCCTGGCGCCGGCCCGCGTGCTGAACCTGGTGGTCGTCGTCGACCGCGAGTGGAAGGGCGAGGTCTCAAACCGGCTCGAGCGGGTCGGGCGCTACAACGCCTCGCGCACGGTGCTGTGCGCGGTCGAGGACGGTCGGAGGACGCTCGACGCGCTGGCGACGATAAGCTACGACGAGCCCAAGGACCGCGCGCTCGGCGTGATGCACGAGCAGGTCGAGATCGACATGGGACCGGGACATGTCGGCAGCCTGGACACGATCGTCGACCCGGTGATCGTCTCGGAGCTACCGACCGTGCTGTGGTCGCCTCATGGTCACGATGAGGCGGTCCGAGCGCTGCTGCACATGACCGACGTGATGCTGATCGACTCCGACGACGTGATGTCTCCCTCGGAAGCCGTGGTCGAGGCTGCCGAGTTGCTGCAGAGCGTCTATGTCGTCGATCTCGCTTGGCTGCGCACGACGCCATGGCGTGAGCGCCTGGCCTCGAGCTTCGATTCGCTGCAGCGACGGTCGGCGCTCTCCTCGATCGCGGAGTTCACCGTTCGCCACCGCGAGGGTTCGGGCGCGAGCGCGCTGATGCTCGCCGGATGGCTTGCTTCGCGCCTTGGCTGGGAGCCGGTTGCAATGCACTCTCTTGGCGGCATCTTGAGTGGGTCAGCGCGCGCCGACTCGCGCGAGGTGTCGGTCGTGCTAGAGCCAATCGATCAGGAGGCGCCGGGGCTCGGCGGAGTCACCGTGAGCTGCGGCGAGGGCTTCTCGCTATCGCTCGACCGCGGCCTCGGCGGTCTGTGTGCCCGGCAACGCGATCCCGATGGGCAGGAGAAGGTGTGGCAGGTGCTCGGCGCTTCCCGCGGCGAGGGTGGGATTCTCGGCGAGGGCGTGCGCCAGGCGCTGCTGCGCGACCCGACGTACGGCCCGGCGCTCGAGGCCGCGAGAGGGTTCTGCCCGGTATGAGCGTCCACATCGAGGTCGTCGAGAATCCCGGGCGGGCGTGCTCAGCGATGATGGTCGGCGCGGCCGCCGGACCGGCGCACCTCGTGCTGGCGGGCGGATCTACGCCGAAGGTCGCATACGAGGAGTTCGTGGAGGCGGTCAAGACCGTCGGGGTCGATCTGACTCAGGCACATTTCTGGTTCGGGGACGACCGCGCTGTGGGGGCGGAGGACAAGGACTCGAACTATCGGATGGTCAAGGAGTCGCTGCTCGATCGGTTGGGTCCTGGCGTGGGGCAGCCGCAGGTGCACCGGATCCAAGGCGAGCTCGGGTTCGCCGCGGCGGCGGATGCCTATGAGCGTGAGCTGCGCGACTCGGGCCCGCCCGAGTTCGAACTGCTCCTGATCGGCATGGGGCCAGACGGGCACGTGCTGTCGCTGTTTCCAGACCAGCCGACCCTCTCGGAACGCTCGCGGTTGGTGATCGGGGTGCCCGACGCCGGTCACGAGCCGTACGTGCCCAGGGTTTCGTTCACGCTGCCGGCGCTGCGGCTGGCCCGGCAGGTCGTGTTCCTGATCGAGGGCTCGGCCAAGGCCGACGTGGTCGCAAAGGCGTTCGGCCCCGACGCTTCCCCGACTCCGGAGGTGCCGGCTTCGCTGGTGGCCGGGTGGGCGAACGAGGTCGTGGTGCTGCTCGATGCCGCGGCCGCGGAGCGCTTGCCGTGAGCGGCTCGGTGATCGGCGTCGATGTCGGCGGCACGAAGATCGCTGTCGCCTCGCTGCGCGGGCAGGAGCTCAGCGAGTCGCTCATCGAGCCAACCAGGCTCGATGGTGGATCCGTCGCTCTGATCGACCAGCTGGGTTCGATGGTCCAGAGTGTTCGCTCCGATGACCTGGCCGCGGTCGGGGTGGGCGCACCGTCGGTGGTTGAGTTCGGGACGGGGACGATCGTCTCGTCGACGAACATCCCCTTGACGAATGTGCCGCTGCGGAGCGTTTTGGGCGAGAGGCTCGGAGTCCCCGTGTTTGTTGACAACGACGCCACGGTTGCGGCGCTCGCGGAGGCCCACGACGAGCACCTGCGGCTCGTCGCGCGGCATCTGGTGATGCTGACGATCGGAACGGGGGTCGGTGGTGGCTTGGTTTTGAGCGGAAGGATTTACAGGGGGGCGACCGGCGGGGCAGGGGAGATCGGTCACACGCTCGTCGGGCTCGACCTCTCGGAGTTCCGCGAGATTCCCGCGCCGGCGGGCTTTCCTGAGCCAGGGTCTCTGGAGTACGAGGCGGCCGGCCACGCGCTTGACCGGCTGGTGACCGTCGCCGCGGCCGAGCATCCCGATTCGGTTTTCGGCCGCCTGGTCGCCGAAGGCAAGCCCGCCACCGGGGTCGAGGCGGTGGACGCTGCCCTGGCCGGCGACCCGTTCGCGGTGCGGATGGTCGAGCTATGGGCCGAGCGGGTGGGGATCGGCGTGGCGAATGTGATCAACACGTTCGATCCCGAGGAGGTCGTGATCGGCGGCGGCGTGGCGCGCGCGGGAGACCTGCTGCTCGAGCCCGCACGGCGGGCCGCGCTCAGCCACGTGCTGCCCGGTTTGGCAAAGTGCACGACGATCCGGATGGCGCGCCACGGCGTCCGGGCCGGCGTTCTTGGCGCCGCGCTGCTGGCCGAGCAGGAGCTGGAGGAGCTGCAGCGGGGGCCGGCGACGCGCGCTTCGAGGAGATCCACAATTACGACCACCGAGGTCGCGCAATGATCGGCGTTGCCGACGAAGGGAGCATCTGATGAGCAAGCGTGTGATCGAGTGCAACATATGCGGCGAGCCGCTCGCCGCGGCCACCGACGACGAGCTGGCGCGGGTCCTGCGCACGCACATCGATGCCGAACACGAGGGCTCGCCGGTCGACGAGGCGCAGGCGCGCGAGATGATCGCCGCCGAGGCCTATGAGGCCGGGGACAGCTAAGCGGCGTTCGTTTGGGGCGCGGTCGTGGCGATCTTCACTATCCGGCACGGCGAGACCGAATGGAGCGCGAATGGGCGGCACACCAGCCGCACCGATCTGCCGTTGACCGAGGCGGGTTGTCAGCGGGCTACGTCACTCGCCGAGCGGCTGTCATCGCATTCGTTCGCTCTGGTCCTGTGCAGTCCGCTCCGGCGCGCGCGCGAGACATGCGAGCTCGCCGGCCTCGGCTCGGCGGCGGTCCTGTGCGGCGACCTGCACGAGTGGGACTACGGGGACTACGAAGGACTGACCACGCCTCAGATCCGCGAGCGCGATCCAGACTGGAGCCTGTGGCGGGACGGCTGTCCCGGCGGTGAGAGCCCGGCTGAGGTCGGAGCGCGTGCCGATCGCGTGCTTTCTCGGCTGCGCTCGGCCGACGGCGACGCGATCGCGTTCGCGCACGGGCACATCCTGCGCGTGGTGGGGGTCAGGTGGATCCGCATGGAGGTGGCGGCCGGAGCGCGTCTGGCGCTTGCGGCCGGCGCGGTCAACGTGCTCGGTTACGAGCACGAAAACGAGGTGCTCGAGCACTGGAATACGTGAGGCTCACGCGGCTGGCCGCGGCCCCGATCGGGCCGCCAATCCGTGACGGATGTCATAGCTGATTTCGGCCGCCCGCCACTTACGCGCGGCCAGTCGCCCTCCTAGGCTGCATCGCATGACATTCACTCATTCATCGGAGGAGGGACTCGCCATCGAAGTGCGCGGTCTGCGCAAGTCCTACGGCGAGGTGGAGGCCGTCCGCGGTGTCAGCTTTGACGTCGCTCGGGGCGAGGTGTTCTGTCTGCTCGGCCCCAACGGCGCCGGCAAGACGACGACCGTTGAGATCCTCGAGGGCTATCGCCGGCGCAGTGACGGTCAGGCGCTGGTCCTCGGCATGGATCCGGCGGATGGCGAGCGTTCGTTGCGGGAGCGCGTCGGGATCGTGCTGCAGCAGTGCGGCGTGCAATCCGATCTGACCGTCGCGGAGCTGGTCGAGATGTACGGCCGCTACCACGAGCGCAGCCGTCCGGTCGACGAGGTCATCGAGCTCGTCGAGCTTGGAGCTTCGCGAGGGGTGCGGGCGAAGGCCCTGTCGGGGGGGCAACGGCGGCGGCTGGACCTGGCGCTGGCGCTGGTCGGCGACCCGGAGCTGATCTTTCTCGACGAGCCCACGACCGGGTTTGACCCGGGGGCGCGGCGGCAGGCGTGGTCGACGATCCGATCGCTCTGCGAGCTCGGCAAGACGGTGTTCCTAACCACCCACTACATGGACGAGGCGCAGCATCTCGCCGACCGGGTCGCGGTCATGCGCTCAGGGGAGATCATCGCGCTCGGACGGCCGGACGAGCTTGGCGGCCGCGACCTGCGGCCCGCGGAGATCAGGTTCATCTTGCCCGCCGGATGGTCGCTGGGAGACATCCCGGAGGTTCCGGCTGATGGCCGCTCGATCGAGGGCGACCGCGTGCTGATCTCGACGGCCGACGCGGTCATCGCGACGCAGCGGATCACGACCTGGGCGCTCGACCACGACATCCAACTCGGTCATTTCTCAGTCACGCAGCCAACGCTCGAGGACATCTACCTGGAGCTGACGGGATCGGGGGAGCACAATCACGTAAGGGAGGAGGTCGTTCGATGAGCGCCACCACAATGACACCGCCGAAGCGCGATCTGTCCCTGGTCGGCTGGCAGATCCGCTATGAACAGCGCGCCTACTGGCGCAACCGTGGCCGCGGGATCTTCACGTTCGTGTTCCCGTTGATGTTCCTGGTGATCTTCGGGTCGCTGAACAAGAGCAACCACATCTCGAGCCTCGGCGGGATCCCGTATGACGACTTCTTCGTCCCTGGGATTCTCGCGTACGGCGTGATCGCGACGACGTTCGTCAACATGGCGATCGGCACCGCGATCCTCCGCGACGAGGGCGTGCTCAAGCGGATGCAGGGAACACCACTCCCGCGGTGGGCGTATGTAGCCGCTCGGGTCGGGTCGACGATCTTGATCGTCGGTCTGATGACGATCGTGACGCTCGGAGTCGGGGCCATCGCATACGGGGTGGACGTCCGAGTCGAGACGCTTCCGGCGCTGATCGTGACGTTGATCCTCGGGACCGCGGCGTTCACGACGCTCGGGATCGGGATCACGCGGTTCCTGCCGAATGCCGAGGCCGCGCCGGTGATCGTCAACCTCGTCATTCTGCCGCTCACGTTCATCTCGAACGTGTGGTTCCCTACCAACTCGCTGCCCTCGGGGGTCGTCGACATCGCGAAGGTCTTCCCGATCCGCGCCCTTGCCGATGGCCTTCAGTACGCGTTCAATCCGAATACGGCCGCGCCCGGTTTCAATAGCGCGGATCTGCGCACGCTCGCGATCTGGACCGCGGTCGGCGTGTTCCTCATGATCAGGTTCCTGCGTCAGCCGCAGGGCGAGGTGGCGTGACGGAGCCCGACGGCATCCGGTTCGGGGGCCGTCGCGGCCTGTTGATCCCGAGCCTTCGCGGGCTGGGGTTCGCAGCCCGCGGCGGCCTTGGCAGCTCAATGAGCCCGCACCGCTCGAGCGGTGTGCGGATCGTTGCCTCGACGGTGTGGCTGGCGTTCATCGTCTTCCCGCTCCTGGACGCGGTGGGTCACCACCGCGGCTCGCTTCCACACGGGGTGATCATCCTCGGCGCGGTGCTGTTCGTCAGCGGCTATCTGGGGCTGGTGCTCAGCTGGCGCCGCGCCGACACGGGCCCCCTGCCGCTGGTGATGTTCGGGCTGCTGCTGGCGGTGGCGACCGTCCTCACGTTGACCGAGAAATCGGGATGGGGATTCCTCTTCACCTACTGCGCCGCGTGCGCCGCGATCATCAGCCCAGACAGCCTCGTTCTGCCCGCCGTTGGGTTGTGCGTCGTGCTCGCCGGCGTGACCTCCGCTGTTGGCGGGTCATCCGGCGGCACCACGCTCGGCGCGGTCGCGAGCACCGCTGGCATCGGGCTGCTGATGTTGCTGATGCGCGACCTGCGCGCTCGGAACCTGGAGCTCCAGGAAGCGCGTGCGGAGCTCGCGCGTATGGCGGTGGCCGAGGAGCGCGAGCGCTTTGCCCGCGACCTGCACGACCTGCTCGGCCACACGCTGTCGGTGATCACGATCAAGGCCGAGCTCGCGGGGCGGCTGCTGCCGTCGCGTCCCGCCGACGCCGCCCGCGAGGTGGCCGACGTCGAGGAGGTCGCCCGCAACGCTCTGAGCGAGGTGCGCCAGGCGGTCAGTGGCTACCGCCAGCCGACCCTCGAGGGCGAGCTCGCCGGGGCACGAGTGGCGCTGTCGGCCGCCGGGATCGAGGCGCACATCGAAAACGCGACAGTGAAGCTCGATCCGCGAGTCGAGTCGGTTCTCGCATGGGCGGTACGCGAGGGCGCGACCAACGTGATCCGACACAGCGGCGCCCGTCATTGCACGATGCGGATCGGCGCGAGCCTGCGCGACGCCGAGGTGGAGGTCACGGACGACGGCGTCGGGCCCGGCGACTCGATTTCCGCCAACGGCAACGGTGGCCACGGCCTCGCGGGACTGGCGGAACGGGCACAGGGCCTCAATGGACGAGTCGAGGCCGGCTCGCGCCCGGAGGGCGGATTCCGGCTGGCGGTGACGGTTCCCGTGGGTCCGGCGTGATCAGGGTGCTGATCGCAGAGGACCAGGGCATGGTTCGCGGCGCGCTCGCCACGTTGCTCTCGCTGGAGGACGACATCGAGGTGGTCGCTCAGGTGGCGCGAGGTGACGAGGTTCTCGCCGCGGCGAGCGCCGTCCGCCCCGACGTCGCGCTTCTCGACATCGAGATGCCCGGCCAGACCGGGCTGGAGGTGGCCGAAGAGCTCCACACGGCCTTGCCCGAATGCCGCGTTCTGATCCTCACGACGTTCGGTCGTCCCGGCTACCTGCGCCGCGCGATGGCTGGGGGCGTCGCGGGTTTCCTGTTGAAGGACGCGCCGGCCGCCGAGCTCGCGGCCGCCATCCGCCGGGCCGTTGCCGGCGAACGCGTCGTCGACCCGGGCCTCGCCGCCGCCGCGCTGAGCGAAGGCGACAGCCCGCTCACGCCGCGCGAGCACGAGGTCCTGTTCGCATCCCGGCAGCACGCGACCGTCGCCGAGCTCGCACACGCCCTGTACCTGTCGCCGGGAACGGTCCGCAACCACCTGTCCTCCGCGATGCAGAAACTCGACGCGCGCAACCGGGCCGAGGCGGTGCGGGTGGCGGAGGAGAAGGGGTGGCTGTGACCGGTGGCGCTGGGTCAGGCTGGCCCGGCGTGGGCGGCGATCCCTTCGAGCAACCAATTTGCTCGAAAGCGTCGCCGGCGATCCCTTCGACAACCAAATTGCTCGAAAGCGTCGCCGGCGATCCCTTCGACAACCAAATTGCTCGAAAGCGTCGCCGGCGACCGCCGTTGTTGCGCACAGTGGTTGCTCTGGCGACTGCGACCACATCGCTCCAAAACGCCGCGGGCACTGGTCGCTCTTGCGCAATGTGGCTGCTCTGGCGACAGCGACCACATCGCTCCAAAACGCCGCGGGCACTGGCTCGGGCTCAACCGGTCCTCGCAACAGTAGCTGTCGAGGTGACGGTACCTCTCGTGGGGGATGGACTGGGGTGGCCGAGGGTCGGGCTGTCGTTGAGTTCTGGGCGGTTGGTCGTCTAGGCGTGACCTCCACGGCCTGACTCTGTCGTTCAGGGCGGCGAGGGGATCCGGGCCGGCGAGGCGCCAGGGAGCTTGCGGTTGGTTTAGCCGTGATCGCTCCCTTCCCCAGCCGCCGTTTCGGTGGCCGGCGTGAGCGGTGGGAGGGGCGCGGTGGCGAACGCGAGCCAGGGGGCAAGGGGCCTGCGCTTGAGCGGCTGCCACCCGCCGGCCGATCGTGCGTGGTTGGTTTAGATGGTTCTCAGGTACTCGTTGAGCGCTTCGGCGGGCGTCTTCCAGCCGAGCGTCTTGCGCGGTCGGCTGTTCAGCGCGGAGGCGACCGCAGCGAGGTCCTCGGCGCTGTGTCTGGAGAGGTCGGTGCCTTTCGGGAAGTACTGGCGCAGCAGCCCGTTGGTGTTCTCATTGGTGCCGCGCTGCCACGGACTGTGTGGATCGCAGAAGTACACCGGCAGGCCGGTCTCGATCCGCAGCTGGGCGTGTTGGGCCATCTCGGTGCCCTGGTCCCAGGTCAGCGAGCGGCGCAGCTGCTCAGGCAGCGTGACGATCGTCCTGGCGATCGCGTCGCGGACCGCCTCGGCGCCGTGCCCCGTTAGCGCGGGGCCGTCCTTTACTCCCGGCGCTTGGCCGGTCATCGGCGGGAGGTAGAGCAGCATCGTAAAGCGGGTTGAGCGCTCCACCAGCGTGCCGATCGCCGAGCTCCTCGCTCCGATGATGAGGTCGCCTTCCCAATGGCCGGGAACCGCCCTGTCCTGGGCTTCGGCGGGGCGTTGGCTGATCATCACCTCGTCGCTGACGAACCCGCGACCGCGACCGCTGGTGCGAGCTCTCGGGACCCGCAACGCCCGCCCGGTCCGCAGACAGGCCGTCAGCTCACGCCGCAACGCGCCACGCCCCTGAACGTACAGCGACTGGTAGATCGCCTCGTGCGAGATACGCATTGACTCATCATCGGGGAACTCCAAGCGCAGGCGATTGGAAATCTGCTCAGGGCTCCACGCCCTCGCCCAGCGCCGATCCTTGCGCAGACCGTGACGCCGCCCGATCCACCTCACCCCAGGACCGTCGAGAGCCGTCCCATCGGGCCGCTTGACAGCTCCCGACAGACGGTCCTGCACATACCGTCGCAGCCCGGCGTTCACGACCAGCTTCGCCGGCTTCGCACGCCGAGCCCGCCGGTCCGCGTACCGCTGCGCCGAGCTCGCCCGATACTCAACGACGCCGCCACACCTCACGACGTTCCGACGCAACTCACGAGAGATCGTCGACGGCGAACGCCCGAGCTGACGAGCGATCCCCCGCACCCCACACCCCCCAGCGCGCAGGATCGCGATCTCCTCCCGCTCAGCGAACGACAGATAACGCCCCGACAACGGCGCCTGGGTAACGGTCGGCATCCCCCCACCCTTCCGAAACCACCGGACACCAACCGCCGGCGACACGCCCGCCTGGACACCAGCCTCCCGGCTACTGAGCCCTCGCGCGACCGCCGCCCAGAAACGCACCCGATGCTCCCGCCGCCCAGACGGCAGACGCCCCGGCGAACGCACCCGCGCAAAATCCGAAGCCCGACTTCTCTCGCCCATCGCAACTCCTCTCGGTCAAGGTGTTGCGACGACCAGATGAATCCGCCTGGTCGCTCTTGCGCAATGTGGCTGCTCTGGCGACCACATCGCTCCAAGACCCCGCGGGCACTGCTGGCTCTTGCGCAATGTAGTTGTTTGGCGGCCGATCTGCCCCGTCGGCGACACTCAGCTAGTCGCGGAGCGCGACCTTTCGTGAGTGCGGCTGGAGGTGCGGCTGGAGGGACTCGAACCCCCAAGGGCTTGCGCCCACACGGACCTGAACCGTGCGCGTAGACCAATTCCGCCACAGCCGCGGGCCCGTTGAAATTAGCAGTTTGGGGGACGCACGCTAAGCTTCGACACGACGCTTGGCGCAGCCGGCCGTGTCGTCGCTCGCACCGCCGAGCCCGCGGTGAGCGCGCCGCGCGAGTCCAACTGCGCTCTGTCTCTCGCCGCTATCGTCTAGGGGACTAGGACGCCGCCCTCTCACGGCGGAAACCCGGGTTCGAATCCCGGTAGCGGTATAACCAGAATTTACAGGGATTTCGTCGGGCGGTGGGGCCGAAGCGCAGGTGTCATTTCGCCGCGGTGCGTACCAGATGCGTACCGACTTCGCGCCGTGCCTTCACGATCTCCGCGTCCGCGTCGATTCGCTCGCGGCCTTCGAACTCGTCGATGAGATGTGCGTACGTCGACAGGAACACCGCGACCGTGTGCCCCAGCTGCTTCGCGCACCAGATCGGCTGCTTGCCCTCCGCGAGCAGCAGCGAGGCGAACGAGTGCCTCAGGTCATACGGGCGCGGGACGGGATCGAGTCCCACCGCACGGCACGCCGGTACCCAACGGTCGGCGCGCCACATCTGCCACGCGTTTTTGTCCCACGGCCTGCCGTCGTCGAGCAGGATCAGCGTCTTCTCGGGCGGGCGGCCGATCGCGAGCTTGTACTCGCGAACGTCTTGCGCGAGCGCTGAGAGCAGCCGCACGGTGCGATGCTGCCGGTTCTTCGTCGCCTTGCTCGAGCCGTCGGGGTTGGCCGCTCGCTGTATGAGGATCGTGTTCTCTTGGAATCCCTCCCACGGGAGCGCGCGCAGTTCGCCCGGTCGCAGGCCGGCATAGGCCAGGATCGACACGATCAGTGCGTCCCGCTGGCGCGTCCGCGGAGTGCCGGGCGCTGGCAGTGTGTAGCGCCGTCTGGCGCGTTGTCCGGGCGCCGAGGGGCTGATCTCCCGGTCGGGCGGGCTGAGCATCGCCTCGCGGATGCGTTCGACGGCGGCGGGTGCAAGCGGACGCGCCGCATCGCGTGGCTCTGAGCGCGGGCTGCGGACGACCGATAGCGGGTTGGCCATGATCGCTCCGTTCTCGGCGGCGTGGCGCAGCACGCTCGAGAGCAGCGTGCGGGCCTTGTGGATCGTGCCGTGACCGACGCCGGCCTTGATCAGCGCGGCCTGCCATCCAGACAGCAGCGGGGCGCCGAACTGGCCGAGCGGCACGTCATCGAGCCACGGCGCGATGTGAACGCCGTAGACCTCGGCGTAGCGCTCGCGCGTGGAGTCGGCCAGCATGACAGCGTGTTCGGGAGCCCACCGCTCCGTCACCCACTGTCCAAGTGTCGGGCCGCCTCGAGCCGTGAGTTGCTGGACCGCGAGCGGACCGAGCTGCTTTCGACGCTGAACCTCGCGGTCCCACGCGTCGGCATCCTTCTTGAGAGCGAACCCCCGAGATCGGTTGGCGCCGTTCTCCCGCCAGCGCACCTCCCAGCCGCGCGTGCCGTCCTTGCGAGCCCTCGGCCTGACGCTCATTCCGCGCCCCGCTCGTAGCGACGGCTGACCGTCGCCGTGTCGATCTTCAGTGCCCGCGCGGCGCCACGCACGCCCACGCCGTGGGCGAGTGACTGACGGACCAGGTCGTCACACCTGTCCTCGGCATTGGGCATGCGCTCCTGCCCGGCGGCATCCGCGAACCACATGTGAGCACCGGGAGTGATGCGCCCGGGCTTCCTCGGCATCCGTCCTCCTTCACCTTGTGTGATGCGCACGATCTCGGGAAGTGTCCCGTACACAAAGCGCAACCAATCCCCTCGCTACCGGGAACCGCCGTTCCGAATCGCATCCGCCGCCCCGCCGCGAGCCCGCGAGCTCAAGCGAGCGAGGGGTCTGGGCGCTGCCGAAGCGCCGCGTGGGGGCTCGAGCGCCAGCTCGGCAGGGTCAAAGCGCCAATGGCGACCGACTCGCCTGGCCCCCGCAACTCGGCCAGCGGCAGCCGCCCGCGTCAGTGTCTTGGGGTGTACGCCCAACTGCTCGGCGGCCTCGTTAGGGGAGAGGAGACGTTCGTTGGACTTGCGCTCAGTCAACAGCGTGCGCAGCTCTTGACGCGCGCCTGGGTTCGTCCGCAGCTCGTCGAGAATCGCCAAGACCAGTGTCTGCGCTACTCGCGCCTCAGCGCTGCTCGCGCCCATCGATGCTCCAAGACGATTGGCGCGCGCGTCTGGGGATAGGTCTATCGCGCCGGGTCCCCGCTCGAGGGCGTCGTCGGACCTGTTGGACCGGACTGGCATGGTCCGCGAGGACCGCGCGGTAGGAAAACCCGGAGCAGGCGGCGATCTGACGCGGGATCAACACATCTCGGGGTGCGCCGCTCACAAGCCCATCACCTCGTTTCGCCGTTGCCGGAACCGCTGGCGCCAGACAACCCGGCCACATGACTCCTCGCCCTGCGCCGTGATCGCGTCAAGTCGGTTGACCGTCAGTTCGCGCAGACCCTGCAGGTCTGTGCATTCGCTCCCGAGGCGCTCGAGCAGGAACGTCGGGTTAGCGACCACGAGCTCGTGCCAGTCAGCCGAGTCGGCGGCGTCGCGGTCGGGCGCGGCGTGGCGATGAGCGAGCTGTTTTGGCATCTCGCTCGATAGGTACCGGGTCGGGCAGCCAACGCCGCCATCCCGATCTCATCAATTGCTAGGGAGATGCGTCCATTCGCGCGGCACTCAGTCGCGCGTGACCGCTCGAGGATCTCGGTGACTCCCCGACGCCTACCGTCGCTCGTTGTTTTACGCTCGTCGGATCGTGCGTGCGACGCTCGAAGAGCTTCCCCGCTTCATCGCACCCATGCTCGCAAGTGAAGGTTGCGCGCCAGGGCGGAAGGCTGGGCGCTAGAGGTCAAGTGGGACGGGATCCGCGCCCAGGTTCGTTACGACGGGCGGCGCGTGTGTGTGCGGTCGCGTCCGGGTCGCGACTGTACGGACGAGTTCCCGGAGGTCGTCGCCATCGGTAGCGCGCTTGGTCGCCGGCGTGTGGTGTTGGACGCTGAGCTCGTGTGCCTTGGGGACGACGGCAAACCCGACTTCGCGGCATTGCGCAATCGCCTCGGCCACCCGCCATCCAGGCGCAGAGGGTCCGCCCCGCCGGCGACTCTCATGATCTTCGACGTCTTGCATCTCGACGGTCGAGCCGTGCGTGACCTTCCATACAAAGCGCGTCGGGACCAACTCTCTGAGCTCGTGCTCGATGGTCCCTTCTGGCGATCGCCGAGGAACTTCGTGGGACGGTTCGAGCAGGTCCTCGCAGCGACCGCTGAACAAGGGCTTGAGGGTGTAGTGGCGAAACGCGTTGATGCTCCGTACCGCGAGGGTCGCAGCCGCGCCTGGATCAAGTACAAGCATCGCCGACGTGAGCGCCTGACCGTCACGGGTTGGCGCGAACGCGATGGCGAGCTGCCCGAGTTCCTCCTCGCGCGCAGAGGACCTGATGGAGCATTGCGGCCAGCCGGAAGTGCCTCCCTCGGTTTGGACGGACCACAGAGAGCGGAGCTGCTCGCGATGCTCATCGCTCGCGAGCTGCCACGCAATGGTCGCCGTAGCAGAACCCGGTGGGCCGCGCCGGGCATCGAGGTGCTCGTCGACTCGCATGGCTCGCCGACCGCTCCGGTCCGGGATGGGATTCTGCGCGCCGTCGAGGTCACATGAATCCCGACGAGGTGCTCACCGTTGCTCAGATCGCCGAGATCCTCAAGTTGAACGACCAAACAGTGAGGCACTGGATCTAACCCCGAATTCCGGGTTTAGATCCATTATCTGGACTTCCGAGTTTCGCGGAATCCGACTGGTCGTCGAGTGCCGCGTCTGGTGGCGTGTGTTCGGAGTTCGCATAATCAGAGCGCTCTGACGCACGGCGACCAGCGTTCCCCGGGACCGCTGGTTTTCGATCAGACCAGCGCTCTCGTCGGAGTGCCAAGACCGTCCCTTTCGCTGCTTGAGCCGCTAGCTCGATTGCGACGATCTTGCTAACTCGCGGCCGCACTTGACCCAGCGAACCGCCCACCCGGCCGCCGCCCTGCTCGTGGCG